>CAXTTK010000002.1:0-619342 GCA_964247245.1 uncultured Aestuariivirga sp. | reverse complement strand
CAATTGATTTTGGCACCAGAAAACTTTGCCCATCATGATAGCTGATGCCAACAAAGCGAAACGGCATTTTGGTTTCGCGTTCCATCGTCCATGTGGTGTTGCGCGCCAGAATATCCACAGCGCCGGATTTCAAACTGTCAAACCGGTCTTTGGTTGTGAGCGGCACATAATCCACTTTCTCCGCATCGCCCAAAACAGCGGCGGCCACAGCGCGGCAATAATCAACATCAAACCCCGCCCATTTGCCGTCATCGCCCTTCAGCGCAAAACCCAGCAACCCAGAATTCACGCCGCACAAAAGCTTGCCATGTTTTTTAACGTCATCGAGCGTAGAAGCCGAGGCGAAGCTGAACATAGCTGCGAACAAGAAAACGAAGGAGAGGATTTTGCGCATTGAGACGAATCCGATTCAGGGTTGAGATGCAACTCTAGCTTTAACAAGTCTTGCTGCCAAGCTTTGAGATGTGGGTGTTAATGGCCTCGACAGAGGAATAAGTTGTGACGGGAGGCTTAAACGGGCGGGCAATCATGATGACGGGAATTTGCAAGTTTCGCGCAGCTATGAGTTTTGTTTCTGTATCGCTGCTGCCTGCATTTTTTGAAACAAGATGCGTGATGTTATGCTCGCGTAGTAAAGTCGTTTCGCTTTCCAAACTGAAGGGTGGGCGTTCGAGCATTAAGCTCCAATTGACTGGCAATGGAAGCGGCGTTGGTTCGATCATGCGGGCGACGCCAGATAAATCTGCGCGGGCAAGAAAGGGTGCGACTTCTTTTCGGCCAATGGTGAGCATCACGGACGCATTCAACGGAAGAGCATTAACAGCGCTTTGAATATCGACAGCATTAATCCAATTATCATCCGGCCGTGCAGTCCAAGCTGGGCGCTCCAACCGTAGCAGCAAAATATCTCCTGCTGCTTCCGCCGCATTGGCAGATATGATCGCGGCAAAGGGATGTGTGGCATCGACCAACACATCATATTTTTCAGCGCGGAGATATTGGCGCAAACCATCAACACCGCCAAAGCCACCAACACGCACTTTGCCTTCCGGTTGAACTGGATGTTCTGTCACTCCGGCAAAAGATGTGGTCACATCATGGCCTGCGTGAATGAGGCGGAAAGCGAGTTGCCGCGCATCGCGTGTGCCACCCAAGATGAGAACTTTTTTACTTTGCATGAGCAATAATTTTTCCTGCGCGGTCGACAACGATAACGTCTGCAACCGCACTTGATTCCAGCACGCGCTTTACATGGACCAGTGCCTCATGCGCAATTTTTTCTGCGAGCGATGGGCCTACCATTTCTAAAACCTGCTGGGCCGTGTTTGCGCTGAGCACATCGGCGCTCATTGCTTCGGGTGCACGTTCCGCCAGCCAGGCAAAATCAACTTGGCTTCTGCCCGAATGCAAATCCATGGCACCTTGCGCCAGCTTCACCATCTTGCCAAAGCCACCGCCGATGGTGACGCGCGGGACGGGATTGGCCCGGATATATTTGAGAAGCCCGCCCGCAAAATCGCCCATGTCCAACATTGCTTCAAGCGGCAGATCAAAATGTGCGCGGACGGCATCTTCAGAAGTGGAACCCGTGCAGCCTGCAACATGATCCAACTTCATGGCGCAGGCCACATCAATGCCTCGGTGAATTGAGGCAATCCATGCAGCGCAAGAAAATGGATTGACGATTCCGGTGGTGCCCAAAATTGAAAGGCCGCCGATAATACCCAAGCGTGGGTTCCAGGTTTTGATCGCGATGTTAGCGCCGTCGGGAATTGAGATTTCGATTTCGACATCGCCACCGCCAAGCGTTACAATTTCGGCTATCATCATTTGGCGAGGGATCGGATTAATTGCGGGTTCACCAACAGCTATCGGCAGACCAGGCTTGGTGACCGTGCCAACGCCCTCGCCTGCTTTAAACGTAACTCCTTTGCCGGAAAGTCGCACTGTGGCGATCACCATTGCACCGTGGGTGACATCAGGGTCATCGCCCGCGTCTTTTATAATGCCAACACGCGCCCAGCCCTCGCCTTTTTCCTCAAGCGCCAAAGGGAACGCTGGTGCCTGGCCCTTTGGCAAAATGATGGAAACCGGATCGGGAAATTGGCCTGTCAGCAATGCCGTGTATGCAGCCTTAACCGCCGCTGTGGCACATGCGCCAGTGGTCCAGCCGCGTCTTAATGGTGATTGAGGCTTTTCCAAACGCATGAGCCTATCTATAAGGGGCCATGATCAATAAAACCACCAAAACTGTCGCAAGCTGGGAAGCCCATTCCGGCAAGTCCACGGGCTTTGCCAAATTGGATGAAGAACCATTTCCGCATTTTGCTGAGGGCTGGGTTTGGTTGGTAGGCGCTGGGCCGGGTGCGCCCGGTCTCATGTCCCTGCTCTGTTATCACGCCATGCAAAACTGCGACATTGTGGTTTATGATGCTTTAGTGAACCCCGACATGTTGCGCTGGGTTAGGCCCGGTGCTGAACTGGAATATGCGGGCAAGCGCGGCGGTAAACCGTCACCAATCCAGAAAGACATTTCAGTGCGCCTTATTGAATTGGCCCATGCCGGAAAGCGGGTGCTGCGTCTGAAAGGCGGCGACCCGTTTATGTTTGGGCGCGGTGGGGAGGAAAGCCAGAGTTTGGCCAAGGCCGGCATTCCGTTTCGCATTGTGCCGGGGATTAGCGCTGGCATTGGCGGATTGGCCTATGCGGGAATTCCAGTAACTCACCGCGATACCAACCACGCTGTGATCTTTCTCACCGGCCATGACGCTACGGGCAAAATGCCTGCTAATGTAAACTGGACAGCAATCGCCACAGCTGCACCCGTTATCGTAATGTATATGGGCGTCAAGAACTTAGGTGAGATTGCTGAGACTTTGATAAAAGCAGGCCGCCCTGCCGATCATCCGGTGACGATGGTCTCCAATGCTTCCATGCCGAACCAAACTGTAGCCTCTACGATTTTGAGTGAGGCTGGCGAATATGTGAAAAACCATAAGCCGCCAACACCCGCCATCGTGGTGATTGGCCATGCGTCTGATTGGCGCGAATTGCTGGATTGGTATTCGCCTGCCCTCAAGGACAATCCCATTGGCTAAAGCAGCAATTGGTCAATTGAAATTATTAGATACCCGTCACCCCGGCGAAGGCCGGGGCTGGGCTTATCGACTGAATCAAAGCCCAATCCCGGCCTTCGCCGGGATGACGATTTAGTTGGTTGGTGCTTAACGATGACGGCCCGATCCTCTAAAGGTTTGCTGATTGCGGCCCCACATTCCGGCAGCGGCAAAACCCTCATCACCCTTGGGCTGATCCGCGCATTTCGCAATCGCGGACTGAAGGTGGCCTCGGCCAAAGCCGGGCCAGATTATATTGATGGGCGCTTTCATGAGGCGGCGAGTGGTTCGCCTTGTATCAATCTTGATTATTGGGCGATGGGGGCTGACGCCTGTAGGGCGCGGCTTGCAGAAATCGACGCAGACATCATCATTGTTGAAGGTGTCATGGGGCTTTTTGATGGGCCCGATGGCGCAAAGGGTTCAACGGCGGATTTGGCTGAAGCTTTGGGCTTGCCGATTGTTCTCGTCATTGATGCAGCCAAGCAGGCGCAATCTGTGGCCGCAGTAGTGCACGGGTTTTCAACGTTCTGGCCGAGCTTGAATATCGCAGGTGTCATTCTAAACCGCGTGGCCAGTGATCGCCATGCCAAGATGCTAAGTGACTCATTGGACTCAAGAATCCTGGGGATAATGCGTCAGAATGACTCGGCTGTTTGGCCGTCGCGGCACCTTGGATTGATTCAAGCTCAAGAGAATCAACAACTTGAAAGCTTTATCGAATCAGCTGCCGCAGGAGTTTCCCGTGAAACATTTCTTGACAAAATTAACGAATCGGCAACTATTTTTGACCGTCACGATTTCGAATCAGCAAAACCGATACCCCCAATTGCTCAAAACATTGCCATTGCGAGCGATTTAGGCTTTGCATTCGCCTATCCTCATTTGCTGAATGATTGGCGCAAACGGGGCGCTGAACTTTCATTTTTTTCGCCTTTGAAAAATGAAACGCCGATGGGCGATGCCGTGTTCTTGCCGGGGGGCTATCCCGAACTCCATGCGGGGAAATTGGCTTCCAATATGGGATTTTTAAACGCTTTACGCAGCCATAAGGGCCTGATCTATGGCGAATGCGGTGGCTATATGGTTCTGGGGGATGCGATTGTTGATGCGGATGGTAAATCGCACGCCATGGCAGGCTTGCTGCCTGTGACCACCAGTTTTGCCAAACGCAAACTGCAACTCGGCTATCGCCAACTGAATTCTTTAAACGGCCCGTGGACGTCAAATTTGCGGGGGCATGAATTTCATTATTCCACCGTTGCCAAGCAAGGCGCAGCTGATCCCCTGTTTCACGCCTCGGATGCGGCTGGCAATGACCTCGGCCCGATTGGCCAACGCGTGGGCAAAGTGATGGGGTCTTATGCCCATATTATCTCGCAGGCCCCACAATGACAGCCAAAGCTATCATGTTCCTCGGCACAGGTTCCGATGTCGGCAAATCCTTGATCGTGGCAGGTTTGGCGCGGGCTTACGCCAATCGCGGGCTTCGGGTCGCACCATTTAAGCCGCAGAACATGTCGAATAATGCTGCGGTGACCTCGGACGGCGGCGAGATTGGCCGCGCACAGGCTTTGCAGGCCCGCGCGGCGCGAATTCCGGCTACGGTTCATATGAACCCTGTATTGCTCAAGCCGGAAAGCGAGACTGGCGCACAGGTCATTGTGCAGGGCAAGCGTAAAGCCACGCTCAAAGCGCGTGATTTCTTCCGCGAGCGCGCCAGCTACATGCCCGCAATCCTCGAGAGCTTCCACAAACTAGCCGAAAACCATGATTTGATCTTGGTTGAAGGCGCTGGCAGCCCCGCCGAAGTGAATTTGCGTGATGGTGACTTGGCCAATCTGGGTTTTGCCAGCGCTGCCAATGTTCCTACCCTCTTGGTCGGTGATATTCATCGTGGCGGTGTAATCGCTTCCATTATTGGCACTTTCGCCGTGTTGAGCGCAGCCGACCGTACACACATAAAAGGATTCATAATCAATAAGTTCCATGGCGATCCGGAATTATTTTCTGAGGGAAAGCTCTTTCTAGAGCGTGAGACCAAAACACCTTGCCTAGGTGTGGTTCCGCATTTTGGCAGCGCGGATAAACTGCCTGCTGAAGATGCAGTGACTTTAGAGCATATGGTCGCAACTGATTCAAAAGGTTTAAAAATCTGCGTTCTCCGCCTACCCCGCATTGCCAATTTCGATGATATTGATCCATTGCGGTTAGAACTAGAAGTGATTGTGCAGTTCATTTCGGCGGGTGAGCCTATTCCGGGCGATGCATCTTTAGTCATCATTCCCGGCAGCAAATCGACGATTGCGGATCTCGCAGCACTGCGGGCTGCGGGTTGGGATATTGATTTGAAAGCCCATATCCGCCGCGGCGGGCGGGTTCTGGGACTGTGTGGTGGCTATCAAATGCTAGGCCGCATGATCCATGATCCGCAAGGGCTGGAAGGCCAGCCAGCAAGTGTTGGAGGGCTTGGACTTCTCAATGTTGAAACCACCCTGCTCGCTGATAAAACTACAACCGAAACTCAAGCTATCCACGCGCTCAGCGGCCAACTGATCAACGCCTATGAAATCCACTTGGGCGAGACGACTGGGCCAGATTGTGCCAGGCTGTTTGCGCAAACCGCCAATGGCCCCGACGGCGCTTCGAGCCCTGACATGTTGATCACGGGCACTTATCTCCACGGCTGCTTTGCCGCCGATGGTTTCCGTCATGCCTTCCTCAAATCCCTTGGCGTGAATGCTTCAAACTTCGCGTTTGACCAAACCATTGAACAGACTTTGGACGAGCTTGCAGCCCATCTCGAAACCCATCTTGATCTCGATAAAATTCTCGACCTTACCGGAGCTGTTTCATGAACCATTTTGTGATGGCGGCATTCGCTTTGGTGATCGAATATTTTGTGGGCTATCCACAAAGCCTGCAACGCGCCATCGGACATCCCGTTGAGTGGATTGGCAAGCTGATCGCATATCTCGATGAAGGCCTCAACGACCCTGACTCGGAAGCAGGTGACCAACGCAATCAGGGTATCTTCGCGGTGGTTGCACTTTGTATCGCAGTTGGTGTTCCGGCATTTCTGATCGAAAAACTTTTGCTGTCATTCCACTATGGTTGGATCGTCAACATTCTACTTGCAACAGCTTTCATCGCCCAAAAATCATTACGTGATCATGTGACCGCCGTGGCCCGCACCCTGCCCCAATCCATTTTATCAGCACGCAAGGAAGTGGCAAAAATTGTTGGGCGTGATCCAAGCACATTGGACGAAAGCGGCATTGCCAAAGCCGCACTCGAAAGCTTGGCGGAGAATACGGCTGACGGCATTACAGCGCCAATATTCTGGTTCGCGATTGCGGGCCTTCCCGGCATCGTTATCTATAAAGCAATCAACACGGCTGATTCAATGATCGGTCACAAATCTGAAAAATATCTGCACTTCGGATGGGCTGCCGCCAAGCTTGATGATTTAGTCAACCTGCCTGCATCACGCTTGACCGGATTAATGTTTGCTGCCGCCGCATTGTTCAAATCAAAAATGCGAGCCCAGTCGGCGTTAAACACGATGTGGCGCGACGCTGGCAAACATCAATCGCCAAATGCAGGTTGGCCTGAGGCCGCTATGGCTGGCGCGCTTGATTTGAAATTCGGTGGCCCGCGCCAATATGATGGCGATATGGTTCAACTGCCCTATATGGGCGATGGCCGTGCCCAAATGAATGCGAGCGATATTGATAAAGGTCTTGAACTTTATGATCGCGCTTTGTTTATTCTAATGGCGGCGATGGCTCTGCTGGCTTTGGCCCTTTGAGTACCATTGGCAAGCCTGCCGCCATAAACACCACATGATCGGCAATCGCCGCCACGCCCTGATTGGCGATACCTTGAATATCCCTGAAAGCTCGACCGAGTTTATTATCCGGCACAATGCCAAGACCAACTTCATTCGAAACAAGAACCACATGCGCTTTGGTTTCTTTTAAATGCGCAGCAAGATCATAAATCATCTCAGCGCAATCAGCATCGTTCAACAACAGATTGGAAAGCCATAGTGTGAGGCAATCCACTAAAATAAAATGTTTCGGATCATCCAGTTTGCGCAGTTGATTGACCAAATCAAACGGCACTTCATGGGTTACCCATCCTCCACCGCGTTGTTTTTTATGAGCGGCGATGCGTTCCTTCATTTCATCATCGAAGGCTTGGGCTGTCGCAATATAATGTTTTGTGCCATGCGCCAACTTTTCAGCAAAGCGACTTTTGCCGCTTCGTGCACCACCTAATATGAGCGAAACGCTCATAACTTTACCGGTGGCATGCGGGCGATGAAATGACCTCGCATCGCTTGTGGCCAAAGCTTGAATGGAACTTCGCCTGTCTCCGTTTTACCATGCGCGTCAAACCATTCGAGGATCGCTTCGGCCTGCGCCTTGGTTGGTTCATTGCCACCTGTCACATAGGAAAAGCGCTCATCATCACGCATCACCACGCTGCAGGGCCTGGAGCAATTCCACAAACATATTTGTGTTTGGACTGAGACATCATCACGCCCCTGCTCCCTCAAAACCTCATGCATATGAGCAATCAAAATCTCACCACCCGTACGTCCATCAGGCGCATGTTTGGATTCAGTTGAAAATTTACAGGTGGAACAAATAACCAGACTTCGCATCTTTGGTGGACAAGCCTTCAAGCAATGGTAACGTATTTGAATCAATGTAACGGCAACCCCAGACTGTCAACGACCAAATAACGGCATGAAATACAACCGCATCGCCTTTTTAGCCTCAGAAGCCCCCGAAGCCCGCAAAGCATTAGCACGGCTAACAAAACTCTATGGAAAAGCCGAACCCGCTTCGGCCGATGTTGTCGTAGCGTTAGGTGGCGATGGCTTGATGTTACAAGCGCTCCACAAGTTCATGTCGTCGGGTCTGCCCATTTATGGCATGAACCGTGGTTCGGTGGGTTTTCTGATGAATGATTACTCTGACAAGAAATTGCTCGAACGATTGCACGATGCTGAACTCACCAGCATCCGCCCGCTCAAAATGGTGGCCACGACGCATGATGGAAAACCGCATCAGGGATTGGCCTTCAACGAAGTTTCATTCCTGCGCCAGCGCAGCCAAGCAGCAAAACTTCACATTACGATTGACGGTCAGACGAGACTTGATGAATTGATTTGTGATGGGCTGTTGGTGGCAACCCCGGTGGGCAGCACGGCTTATAATCTGTCGGCCCATGGCCCCATTTTGCCGATAGGGTCATCATTGCTTACCCTAACGCCCATCAGCGCATTTAGGCCAAGGCGGTGGCGTGGAGCAATTCTGCCACATAATGCCAAAGTCAAAATTACCGTGCTCGAACCCGAAAAACGACCTGTTGCCGCTGTGGCAGATCACATTGAAGTCCGAAATGTCGCAACCGTGGAAATAGCTGAAGATAGAAAGCGCAGCGTGAAAATGCTCTTCGACCCCGGCCACAGCTTGGCCGAGCGTGTGCTCAACGAACAGTTTAAGTTTTAGGCGGCCCTAACCATGTCGGCCTTCAAGCGTTTGGCAATCTTGCGAACCCGCTCAGAACCATAACGTCCTAAATATTCAATCTGCTTGGCACGATCCGCAGGGTTCATCTGTTCATAACGCGTCATCAAAGCTTCCAAGATCCGTCGACCAAATTCCTCTGTTTCGAGCGGCAGGCCTTCATCCCTGGCGTCAGTCACCACATCACAAGCGGCCTTCAAAACACCAAAGCAAGTAGCTGGTAGACCAGATCTTTTGAAAATCGATTTAAAGCCAAGATTTGAACGTGCATACATCTGCTCTGCGGCGCGGGTTTGCGATAGCCCTGAAAGATGCGCGAGCGCTGCTTCAACGACGCGCATTTGCCCTGTGGCTGCAGCACGAACCACCAATGCAGGGGTCAACATATTTTGCTGCGCCAAATATTGGGTAGCTTGGGCACGCTCGACCAAGTCTGCTTCGGACAGCACTCGCAAAACGGCATTGTCCTCTGCATCTGAAACTAGTTCACTCGCGTCATTGGCCGCGACCCAACCACGCTCAGCCATCAACTGGCGCATGCGGCTGGCGGCGCGTTTGGCTTGGGTAATGCGAATATCAAGCGGCAAATCAGGCCGAGCCAAAAGATTTTCAACAATTTCTGGCGCATTGCCAAAGCGCTGATAAAGCGTGTGACAGTCTTGCGTTTCCAAGATCACAATCGGATTGTTCATTAAAGCTCGAACCGTTGTCATTGGCGAAGATTTGATAACATAGTTTGCAGCTTCAGCCGGAAGATCATCGCGCCCAGCAACAGCCCTTTGCCGCGCTTCATCACCAACGCGCAAGATTGCCATCATATGCCAAGAATTTAGAGCCGGTGTTTGCGTGAGGAAAGGCAAAGCAATTGAGTCTTCATCGGCGATGATGGAAAAAACAATATCGGAATGGAGCGTGGCTTCATGGGTCAGTGCCAACACCAGCGCGCCGCGCACATCTGCGCAATCATCAACAGTCAATTTAAGAAGGATCGGTGTAACCTGATTGCGCTCAAGTTCAGACGACGTAGGATCTGTTATCAAAGATGCAAGCTGCAACGCCAGCGTCATGCGCGCTGCATCGTCACCTTCATCTAAAACTTGATTGAGAACCGAAATATCCAGTCCCAGATTTTCGTCTTCACTCATCACCAACACCAACTCGACTATTCACTATTGGCAAAGCTAAGAGGTAAGGTTTAACAATCAGTTCATTATAAAGATTAAGGTTTTAGTAAGCATTTGGCTTAGTTTGCCAAAACACCCGCTTGTTCGAGCTTGAACAAAAGTAAATCGCGATCAAAAGGTTTCACCAGAAAATCGGCTGCACCGTCGATAATATTCTCGCCCACTGCTGCCATATTCGGCTTGTCAGCATAGAGTATTACAACTGGCTTGCGGCTTGCGCGGCCTTGATAGCGCACCAGGCGCAAGAATTCTTTTGTGGCTGTAACTCCCGACGCTTCCATGACTACCACATCCGGGCTGCTTTCTTGGCAGAAACGAATGCCCTCCTCGGCACCTGACCGCTCGTCACAATGAAAGCCAGCAGCTCCTAAAATTTGCTGCAGTCTTTGCCGCTCCACGGGGTTTTTATCAATCAGCAGACAATTTACCATTTACTTCACTCTCTTGCTCACAACGCTTCTCTTCCGCACGTAATGCGAGTCCTGACTCCGCCATGGTTAACAGATCATTAAACACATTATCCACAGACTTGAATCGAGTATAAGCTATTGTTCTAAAGTGCTAATATTAAGTTATCCACAGAGTTATCAACATGGCGAAATTGTGGCGTTCGAGCAATGTTCACGACTCGCAGAGCGACTCACTTAACAAAACAACTAATCCTAAGGTTGTAATTATGACGATCATACGTCGAATGTGACGCAAAGCTTAACCGGGTCTGCGCATCCGCCAAGCGGTTTCAAGAGTGGTATATTCGGCATAGCCGAGGCGCGCGATGGGCTTCATCGCAGAGGTGTTCACGCGGCCATCCACAATAAAACGCTCATCAATATGGATGCCGATGACTTTGCCTATAACCAGCCAATCCGCCACAACGCCTTCATCGTTAGGCAGATCAATAGTCTGAAAATGGCGACATTCCAAGCAAACTGGGCTAGCGGCGACGCGATGCGTTGCGATCAGATTGCATGCCGCTTTTTCCAAACCTGCCAAAACAAATTCGTCGCCTTCCACGTTTAACGAGGTGACATTCATCGCCTCACGAAGCTCGAATGTTGCAAGGTTGACTGCAAACTCGCCAGTGTCCGCAATGTTCTGAATTGTATTCTTGAACCCGCCCGAACCAAACGCTACATAATGCGGGTTATGGGCGAAGGCGTTGTAGAAGCTATATGGCGCAAGGTTTGCAATCCCGCCTTTGGATAATGTAGAAATCCAACCAATCGGACGTGGGCCAACTAATGCATAAAACGGATCCAGCGGCAGGCCGTGATTGTTCTTTGCCACTTCATAAAACATTACGTCAGCTTTCTAAGAAGTGCAGGAATATCAGCGATCGAGTTCAAAATATGATCTGCCAAATGCGCAATATCTTCGCGTGCTGCATTGCCAGTGAGAACACCGATAGCTAGCCCTGCCCCACCAGCCCGCGCTTC
This sequence comes from uncultured Aestuariivirga sp., assembly GCA_964247245.1. Lineage (GTDB taxonomy): Bacteria > Pseudomonadota > Alphaproteobacteria > Rhizobiales > Aestuariivirgaceae > Aestuariivirga. The sequence goes on along the minus strand of CAXTTK010000002.1, from coordinate 608,063 downwards.
TTCCATGTCATGCGTGTTGTCTCCGACCATCGCAATCTCATGGGGTTGAAGGTTTGTAATATCAGCAAAGCGTTTGATCATCTGGCCGGAGGGCTTTGCGATGGCAACACTATCAGCGCCAATAATTTCAACAAAATAGCCATGCACACCAAGTTGATGCATATGACCTGTGGCTGAACGATGCGTGTCGTTTGTTCCAACACCCAACTTCAAATCCATCGCATGGAGCTCGTCCAAAACCGGAACCAGATCCATCAACGGCTTCATATGATCTTGCGCCAGATGGGCAAAGTCGTGGTTTAAGAGACGGTATTTTTCAGCAACCCCGTCGGCATCAAGTTCCGGCCACCACAGCGCTATTGATTCCTGAGATGTGCCCGCAGCCAGAACACTGCCGGGAATGAGTTTGTTATTTGCAATGTCATATCCAGCTTTGGCCATGAGAGCATCAACTTCATCTGGCCCCACTTTTTTCACTTCTGACAAGAAGGCTTTGAACACGGCAATCCATGTCCCGTCTGATTCAATCAGCGTTCCATCCTTGTCAAACAAAACACCGCGAATGGCCATTATCAATTGATCCTTGTGAGCAAAGTCGAAACATCGGGCCGTGGTCGATCTTCCAGCGGAACTCTCGATGTTCCAATATAGATGATACCGGAAACTTTCTCATGCGCATGAACGCCCATTACAGCTTTTGCACCATCGTCATATGCCACCCAATCAGATTGCCATTGTGCGTCAAAACCTAGCGCAGTTGCTGCCAGAACCGCATTATAACAGACAGCCGCCGACGATAGCTGCTGCTCCCACATCGGAATTTTACCGTGGACTGCTGCTGTTGAAATAACAATGAAAATGACGGGCGCGCGCATAAACAAACCACGCTGGAAATCCAAACTCTCCGCGCCATGTGATGGGTTGTTCTTGGCCCATACATCAGCAAAGCCCTGCCCCATACGCGCGCGGCCCTCGCCTTCGATCAAAATGAAGCGCCATGGTGCAAGTTTGCCATGATCAGGCACACGCACCGCGATTTCAAAAATTTCATCCATCTGTGCTTTTGAAGGCCCAAGTCCTGTCATGGCTTTCGCAGACGCAGATTTGCGGCTTTTGAGAAAAGCCAAAACGGAAGAGGTGTCGTTCAATTTCATGATATTGTCTATTTGGCAAATGGCCCGATCAGAAGCAATGCTTTCAATTGCAACACTCATATTAACCATTCATTAAGCATTTTCTTGCCGCCTCAGACTCAGCATGCTTCAACACATTGACCGGCCAAAGAGCTGGGGGAGAGTTAAACAGGGACACAGCGAATGGGCGATCTCAGCACCCGTCCAGCGCATATCCGCCACCAAAGATTAGAGCGCTTCGCGCCAGCTTTGGTGGCGGCTCTATTTTTGACTACTGCGACCCCACAAGCCGCAACCGAAAAACCGATCAGCGCTAGCCCTGCTCCACGCGAAATTATTTTACCTGCCAGTGGCGAAATGGCCATGTCAACAGTGCCCGTCGGTCAAGAGGGCCTTGAGCTTTCTGCACTCTACGCGCCAAATGGCAGCGTTTTGGTTGATAACATTAATTGGAAAATCAACGATCAAGATCAAGCCTTGATCTACGATAAAACAGCATCAGTCGTGACTGTTCCATTGAAACCGGGCGAGTATCATGTTGAGGCCTCATTTGGTTCTGCTCATCTTGAAGAAGTGATCACCGTGCAACTTGGCACCAAGATTGGCATGACATTCGTGATGAACGCTGGCGTGCTTCGCGTATTGCCGCGCGTGAAAGGCATTGATCAATTTGGCCTCGCAAGCAGCAGCAAAATTTTTGCATTGTCGGGTATCGAAAAAGGCAAATTGGTTGCCACGAGCCATGTACCAGGCGAAGTATTAAACGTCGCCGCAGGAACTTACCGTATCGAAAGTAAATTCTCTTCCGGCAACGCCGTTGCCGTAACCGACGTCGATGTAAGAGCCGGTTACACAAGTGCTGTCAACATCGACCACATCGCGGGGCTGGCAAAACTCAATGTGGCAGGCAATGAGGTACGCGAAGTACAATGGCAGATCATCGATGATCAAGGTTCTACCCTGCCCTCCCAGACCGGCGTCAGCGCGGAAATGATTCTAAAGCCCGGTCATTATTTTGCTGAAGCAAAAATCGGCGAACATAATCTCAAAACCGATTTTCAGATCGGCGCGGGCCAGACATCCGAGATCAATCTCAAACCATAAAAAAGGGCGGATCACTCCGCCCTCTCAATACAAAAAATGAAGCTTACTTATGCTTCATCATCATGTGATCCATCGCCATGCCAACATGCATTTTGCAATCATCCATTTTGTTGGCTTTCATTGAATCCATAGCCATCTTCATTTCTTCGCCAGCCTTCATCACACCGTCCTTCATTTTAGGATCAGTGTCTTTTGCCATAGCGTCTGTCATCATCTTCATGGTGGCATCATCGCACATGGCCATCATATCATCGGCGCGGGCTGGGGCGGCCAAAGCAAGGCCCAACAAAGCAACGGCTGCAATTGACTTTAACATATTGATTCTCCTAGGATAACGGACGGTATTGTCCTTCGAAAAACCTAATCCTCAAAGATGTCATTTTCAAATCAACTGGACGTCATTCACGCAATTTTGATCACGAACCACTGAACCAATTATAACCTTTGTCTTCCCAATATCCGCCGGGATAATCATTGGTTACAAAAATCTCCATGACGTGTTTTGGATTCTTAAAACCAAGCTTTGTCGGCACGCGAACCTTGAATGGAAAACCATTTTCCTTTGGCAATACTTTATCATTGAAGGTGAGCGCCATGATGGTTTGTGGATGCAGAGCTGTCGGCATATCCAAACTCGTCCAATAATCATCAGCACATTTAAAGCCCACATATTTGGCGGTCACATCAGCGCCAACCATTTCCAAGAATGCCTTGAGCGGAACCCCGCCCCATTTACCAATCATGCTCCAGCCCTCAACGCAAATATGGCGGGTGATGGCTGACTCTTGCGGCAGCGCACGAAGCTTATCAAGCGTCCAATTATCTTTCTTTGCAATCATACCGCTGAGTTCAAGTTTGTAAGTGGCCTCATCGACAGTCCGCACTTCATCAACACCATAATAGGCGTTAAAGCGAAATGGATCGACAACATCGGCTTGAGTATAGGTTGGTGCCAATCTGTTGCTGCTGAACAGCCATGCTTGAGCACGATCATTCCAGCTCGACATTTTATCGAGAACGTCATCAGCAAATTCCGGCTCGTAACCATCGGCACATCCCGTGAGCATCATCAACGCACCGAGCGACAGCGTTTGCTTCATGAATGAACGGCGCTGAACATCAATGAGCAGCTGTTTATTTTCAACGATAAGTGTTTTTGGGTCAACCAGCATGTTGAACATCCTTCTCATGAGAGTTCTTTCTACGGAAAGTTCCAGTGATCATCGGCAAGAAAGTTGAAGGGACGATCAAGACCAGTGCAAGATGCAGAACAAGAAACGCACAGATCAAAGACATTCCGATGAAGTGAACACGCCGCGCACCTTCAAACCCACCCATGAAATAGCCAATCGCCTGAAATTGCACCGGCTTCCAAAGTTCAAAACCAGACAATATGGTCACGATGATAACAGCCATGATCCCGATATATGTGGTCTTCTGCACATAGTTATATTTCGTATGATTGTGTGGCAGTTTGAATTGAACGGCTTTGGTTATGTCCCCAATAACACCGCTTGGCGACCAAGGGAAAAAACGCCGCTTAAAATGGCCATTTATGATTCCGATGATCAAATAAACCAACAGATTGATGACCAGCAACCACATACCGGCCAGATGCCATCTGATGCCGCCACCGAGCCAACCACCCAAAGTGATTGCGTCAGGAAACTGATAATCTTCATTCCAGAACGATGTGGCGTTATAGATCTGCCATCCGCTGGGGATCATGATCAACATGGCCAAAGCATTCAACCAATGAAAAATCCGCACGCTTAAACGATGTATTGTAGTACGCTGCTTTGAGTCAGCCTGTTCCATAGGTGAGTCCTCCAATCCATCAAACTTCGGCTAGATAGACGACAAACTCAAATCAACTCCAATCACTTTTTTGAAAGAAACCATGCCCTACAGTTATTAGACTGCTGGCAGCGGGATAAATTCTTTGTCATCGCCGGGCACAATGGCAAAGCGCGCATTTTTCCAATCGTCTTTTGCCGCTTCGATCTTCTCTTTGGATGATGACACAAAGTTCCACCAAATATAACGTGGCCCATCCATCGGCTCCCCGCCCAGCATCATAAAGCGCGCACCTTTTGTCGAAGTGATAACAATCGGATCACGCGGGTGGAACACCAAGAGACGACCCGCAGCGAAACTGTCGCCAGCAACTTCAATCTCACCTTCAACAACATAAATGCCGCGCTCGACATGTTCTGTGGGCAGCGGTAGTTTTCCACCAGCTTGCAAAATCACCTCAGCATAGAATAAATCAGAATGGGTTTTAACCGGAGACTTTGCGCCAAAAATCGAACCTGCAATCACCCGCACGCTGCGGTTTTTATCTTCAAGCAGAGGCAATGCAGCTTGATCAATATGTTCGAAACCGGGTGCCGTTTCTTCATGGTGCTTGGGCAAAGCAACCCAACTTTGCGTGCCGTAAACTTTACGCTCGATCAGACGATCCTCCGGAAGCGAGCGTTCGGAATGCACAATGCCTTTGCCAGCCGTCATCCAGTTTAACTCGCCTGGCTTAATCGATTGATCAAACCCCAAACTATCCTTGTGTTGAATAGTCCCGTCAAACAGCCACGAGACTGTGGAAAGCCCGATATGTGGATGCGGACGCACATCCATGCCCTGCCCGGCTTTCATCAGCACTGGCCCGAACTGATCAAAGAAAATGAACGGCCCCACCATTTGCCGCTGCGCTGAAGGCAAGGCGCGGCGCACTTCAAAATCACCAAGGTCGCGCGCCCGCGGCACGATGACCGTTTCGATTGCATCTGCGGCAGCAATATCGCCGGGCATAGGGTCTGGAATATGGAACAGTGTCATTTCAAAGCCTCTTTCACGATTGGCACAACCTTTCTGCCAAGAAGTTCTATCGCCTTTAATTGTTCATCATGTGGCACAGTGCCAATGGCCATTTGAATGAGAATGCGCTGATTACCAAAAATCTTGTGCAGCTCAATAATGCGTGCCGCAACATGTTCTGGGTCACCCACAATCAGATTGCCAGTTGGCCCCGTCGCAGCCTCAAAATGGGAACGCCCCTGCGCGGGCCAACCACGCTCGCGGCCAATGCGGTTCATCACTTCGGTGTGGGCAGCATAGTAAACATCTTTGGCATGGGCGGTGGTCGTGGACACAAAGCCGTGCATATTCAAACTTAATGTCGCCTTTGAAGGATCACGCCCAAGCTTTTGATATGTCTCACGGTAGAGCTGAAAGAATGGCGCAAAGCGGCGCGGATCACCGCCAATAATCGCCAGTGCCATGGGCAGATCGAGATTTGCTGCCCGCACAACAGATTCCGGTGTTCCGCCAACAGCAATCCAAATTGGCATCTTCTTCTGCTCAGGGCGCGGATAAATTCCGGCATTCACAAGGGAAGGTCGCAATTTGCCATTCCACGTGATGTTGTTGCCATCACGCAGCTTCATCAAAAGATCAAGCTTCTCGGCGAAAAGTGAATCATAATCTTCTAAATCATATCCAAACAACGGATAAGACTCGATAAAACTCCCCCGCCCCGCCATGATTTCCGCACGGCCATTGGAGATGCCGTCTACCGTTGCAAACTGTTGAAACAGGCGCACCGGGTCATCCGAACTCAAAACTGAAACCGCACTTGAAAGCTTGATCCGCTTGGTTACCGCAGCACCCGCTGCCAGCGCCACAGCAGGCGATGACACGGCGTAATCCGCGCGGTGATGTTCGCCCACCGCAAACACATCAAGGCCAACTTCGTCAGCGAGCTTCATTTCCTCAACCAAATTGCGCAAGCGCTGCCCAGCCTGTTCGGGGTGGCCTGCAGCCACATCCGCAAAAGTATAAACCCCAATTTCCATATTCAACATCCTCTTGGGCGCCTATATGTACTTTTGATGATTACATTTCAATGATTGGCTTTTCGATTATGGTTTTTGCAGGCATCCGAACAGGTTTTCACCTCATCCCAGACTTTCGCCCATTTCTTACGCCACGTGAAAGGCCGCCCACAAGCGGCGCAAATTTTCTCCGGCAAATCCGATTTTTTGCGCATCTTCGCCATGGCTCAGCCCTTGGTACGCAGCGTTGACCTTCCGCCATCCACACCGATAATCTGGCCTGTAATCCAAGAAGATTTAGGCGAAAGCAACAAAGTTGCCATCTCAGCAATATCATCGGCCTCGCCTAATCTTTGCGCAGGATGCAGGGCCGCAATGGCCGTAGCCATAGCTTCGTTGGACGTCAGCGCCTTGGCCATAGTGGTGCGTGTGAGCGATGGCGCAATCGCATTCACGCGAATTTTCGGAGCAAGCTCGGCGGCAAGTGCTCGGGTGAGGCCTTCAATGGCCCCCTTGGCCATCGAGATCGAAGCATGTGCCGTAAAACCTTGGGCCACAGCAACGGTCGAGAATAGCAATATCGAAGCCGTTGCATGCGTCGAGGCCTTGAGCAAAGGCAAAGCAATCTGCGCAGCACGAAACGCGCCTAAAGCATTAATCTCAAAATCTCGCAACGCATCGGCATCAGTGAGGCGGTGCAAAGGCTTCAAATTAATCGTCCCCGCCGCATAGCAAAGCCCATCAATGGCGGGCCCCGCCGCGAGTATAGCCGCCTCAAGCGCGGCTCGATCCTGAACATCCGCCACCGCAAAAGTGGCACCCAGTTCCGAAGCAAGTGCTGCAAGCTTCGCCTCATCCCGCGCAATCAAATGAATGTCATGACCAGTAGCCCGAAGCAACCGTGCTACCGCCGCGCCTATGCCACCTGTTCCACCGATGATAATGTGTTTTGTCATGGCCGTTGATACGTGAAAAATGAATTGACGGATTTACAATGCAAACCGTTCGTCTTGCGGCAAAGGGACCTCATCAGTCGCGTCGCGACAGCTTCTCCAAAGGAGAAGCGTGAAGTCCTGCACCACCCTCTATCATTTCACCCTTCCCTTCTGGGGAAGGTGCCCCGAAGGGGCGGATGAGGTCCCTAGCCACAAGCTCAAACCCCACACCCGTCATTCCGTGCAAGCCGGAGCGCAGCGTAGGCGCGACACGGAATCTAGCTTCCTAGCCACACATTCAATCACCAAAGCTGGCCCCCTGCCTTCGCAGGGGTGATTGTTAAAACGGAGTGATGTTAAGCAATTCTCCATCGAATGAAAACCTAACGACTTTCTTCTCGCCAAAGTACCAAATGCAACGAAATTGATTTGATCCAAATTGTTGTGTTTGATGTTGGATTTCAGAGATAATCTGAGATTCAGCGCTAATCACATTTGCATCCCAAAAGCATAGCAGTTCAATTGGAAATGTAGTTTTGTAAGTCTTTTGCAACTTATTGATTAATGTGCTCTCGGTAGGGTCCTCTGTCCAAAGATTGCTCACAGCTACACCATCACTGCTCTTCGCAAGTTTTTTCAACTTGCCGATTTGATGAGCAATGGCAGGATCACAAATTTCAACCAACTCAAACGCAATTTTGTCTTTAAGCCCGCTGTAAAGGATATCTGGTTCCGGTACGGGTCTGCTTTCAATCAATTCTTGGTCTGCTGGCCATTTCAAGGCTTGAGCGAAAAGTGAAAACACTTTTCTTTCACTTTCAGCTTTCTTATTACCTTTAGTTGACACCCCTCACCTCAAATCCGGCGGCATCGCTTCCTTCACCAGTGCCACCAGCGTATCGGCCAAGCTCGCAACCTTCTGATCTTGCGAACCCAGTCTCCGCACAGAAACCGTCTTCTCTTCCATTTCGCGTTTGCCGACGGCCAAGATCACTGGCACTTTGGCTAGTGAATGCTCACGCACTTTGTAGTTGATCTTCTCGTTGCGCAGATCAGCATCAGCGCGAAGGCCAAGCGCGCGGAGTTGGGTGCGCACTTCGACGGCATAGTCATCCGCCTCCGAAGTAATCGGTGCCACCATCACTTGCAGCGGTGCTAACCACAGTGGGAAATGGCCTGCGAAGTTCTCGATCAAAATCCCAAGGAACCGCTCCATCGATCCGCAAATGGCGCGGTGGATCATCACGGGCACATGCTTCTCGCCATCGGCACCGATATAGAATGCACCAAAGCGTTCTGGCAGATTGAAATCCACTTGCGTTGTGCCGCATTGCCAATCGCGGCCGATGGCATCGCGCAGCACATATTCAAATTTGGGGCCATAGAATGCGCCCTCGCCCGGATTGATTGCAGTTTTAATTTTGCCGCCAGAAGCCTCGGAGATTTGCACCAAAACCTTCTGCATGATGTCTTCAGCGCGGTCCCAATCCGCATCCGTGCCCACGCGCTTTTCAGGCCGTGTGGAAAGTTTCACCACAATTTGCTCGAAGCCAAAATCCTTGTAAGTGGACAAGATCAGATCATTGATCTTCAAACACTCATCGGCCATTTGCTCTGGCGTGCAGAAAATATGCGCGTCATCCTGCGTGAAGCCGCGCACACGCATGAGACCATGCAAGGCGCCTGATGGTTCATAGCGATGCACCAAACCAAATTCAGCAAGGCGCATCGGCAATTCGCGGTACGACCGCAAACCATGTTTAAACAGCTGCACATGGCCAGGGCAATTCATTGGCTTTAACGCGAACACTTGCGGATCATCCGTCGCTTCGCCAGCCGAAGTCACTTGGAACATGCCTTCGCGGTACCAGCCCCAATGGCCTGATGTTTCCCACAATGACTTATCGAGAACCTGTGGCGCGTTCACCTCTTGATAGTCCAGCTTGTTCAAACGGCGGCGCATATAGGAAATCAACAGCTGGAACATTGTCCAGCCCTTGGCGTGCCAGAACACCACGCCGGGGCCCTCGTCTTGGAAGTGAAACAAATCCATCTCGCGGCCCAGCTTGCGGTGATCGCGCTTTTCAGCTTCCTCAAGCGCCATTACATAATTGGCCAAGTCTTTATCGTTCGCCCAAGCCGTGCCGTAAATGCGTGTGAGCATGGGCTTGGTGGAATCGCCGCGCCAATAAGCGCCAGCCACTTTCATCAACTTAAATGCCGTTCCAATTTTGCCCGTGCTCGTCATATGCGGCCCTCGGCACATATCCACCCAGCCGCCTTGATCGTAAAATTTGATGTCCTCGTTGCCGGGAATAGAATCCACCAGCTCAACTTTAAAAGCCTCGCCTTTTTTCTCAAAGAAAGCTTTCGCTTCTTCGCGGCTTTTCACTGATTTCGTGAATGGCCTGTCGCGCTGAATAATCTCGCGCATCTTTTTTTCAATTGGCGCAAAGTCAGCCTGTGAGAAAGGCTCATTTCGAAAAAAGTCGTAATAGAAACCATTCTCAATCACCGGCCCGATCGTCACTTGCGTGCCCGGGTGCAATTCCTGCACAGCCTCAGCAAGCACATGAGCGGCGTCATGGCGGATCAGTTCCAGCGCGCGGTCATCATCGCGTGTTAAAATCTGCAAAGTGGCGTCGGTATTAATGGGATCCGCCAAATCAACCAGTTGTCCATTCACAACGGCAGCAACAGCCTTTTTTTCCAATGACTTAGAGATGGATGCTGCCACTTGGGCCGCTGTCGAACCCTGCTCAACGTCGCGTTTTGCGCCATCAGGGAATGTGAGTGTAATCATTTTTTTTGCTCCTGTTGCTCACTCCCACAAACCATTCGCGGGTAAGCCAAATCATTGATTGAAATCCACAATTGCCGCGTCGTGGCGAGGCGGTCAAGCCCTCACGAAAATCATTAAGATTTGCGTAACTTTTTAATAACCCGCCATTAACCTTAACAGTTCATGTTCTGCTCCATTGCAGGTCAACAGTTAGTGGGTAAAATTATGAAAAAGTATCTTCTCCTCGCCTCCCTCGCCCTTTCGGCGATCATCCCCGGTGCAGCAGCTCTTGCCGCCGATTTGGATCCACCTCCACCGCCTGTTGAGCACCTGCGCCCAGCCACTTATGACTGGTCTGGCTTTTATGCAGGTGGTTGGGTTGGCACAGCTTGCATTAACGGCACCGTAACAGACAATGGAAGTGCAACAACCTATCTCAACGCAGGCTGCGGCTACAAAGGCGGTGTTCTAGCGGGTTACAACCATCAGATCGACGACATCGTGTTCGGTATCGAAGCCGATTGGGGCATGAGCAATGACATTGTTCAAAACCCCGATCCGACTGCCGATTTCCGCTTTAAACTCGATAGTATTGCCACCATTCGCGGTCGCATGGGCTATGCCTTCGACGACACATTACTCTATCTCACAGCCGGTGGCGCTTATGCGCGCGGCGAATATAACGGAATCATTTCAGGTACTCCGAACAACCTGCAGCAAGATCAATTTGGTTGGGTTGCGGGTCTCGGCGTGGAACACGCATTTACTGACAGCATCCGCTTCCGTCTGGAAAGCGTTTACACCAAACTTGGTGATGCCACTTACTCATCAGGTTGCTGTAACATCACCAACCATTGGGGCGATGAATGGGAAACCAAAGCCGCTCTGATCTGGGCTTTCTAAGTTTATTTGAATCACAACACCAAGGGGCCGGAGTTTTACTTCGGCTCTTTTTGTTTGGGCCAGCCACATTGGCAAGTGGCTGGAACCGGATCAAACCCATCCCCACCCCAAGGGTTGCAACGCGCAATGCGCCTTACCGCCAACGCCGATCCACAAATCGCACCATGTTGTTCAATGGCCTGTCGCGCATAGTCTGAACATGTCGGCAAAAAGCGGCAGCCTCGCCCCATGAAGGATGATAGTGTAAGCTGATAAATGCGGATCAATCCGAGCAGCAAAGTTTTCATGGGAACGAATATAGTGGCGACGACGAAAAAACCCAACATCCTGTTTGTGATGGCTGACCAGCTTGCCGCACAGTTTCTGGAACCTTACGGCCACAAACTGGTGCAAACGCCAAACCTCAGCCGCCTGGCGCGCGAAGGCGTGGTTTTTGAAAACTGCTATTCCACCAGTCCTTTATGTGCTCCTGCCCGCGCCACTGTGATGAATGGCCTGCTACCCTCGCGTACGGGAGTGTATGACAACGCGGCCGAATTCCCATCGGCTATTCCCACTTGGGCACATTATCTGCGCTTGAATGGCTATCAAACTTGCCTTTCCGGTAAAATGCATTTTGTGGGTCCCGACCAGCTTCATGGCCTAGAAGAGCGCCTGACCACTGATATTTACCCTGCCGATTTCGGCTGGACTCCCGATTGGGGCCTGAAGCAAGAGCGCATCGATTGGTGGTATCACAACATGACATCGGTGCTGCAACCTGGCATCGCCGAAATCTCAAACCAGCTTGAATTTGATGATGATGTGGCCTTTCAAGCCACGCGCAAGCTTTATGACTACGCGCGTTTCTCATCCGAAAAACCTTTCGCCTTGTTGGCCAGCTTCACCCATCCGCATGACCCCTATGCAGCTCGTAAAAAGTTTTGGGATTTGTATAAGGACGAGGACATCCCCCTACCCGCCGTGCCTCATATGCCGCGCGATCAACTCGATGCCCACAGCCAGCGGCTTTACGATGTTTCAGCCATGAGCGATTACACGGTGACGGAAGCCGACATTCGCGCCGCACGTCATGGCTATTTTGCGAATATTTCTTATGTCGACGATTTGTTCGGCCAGTTGATCAACACGCTGGAAGTGACTGGCCAACTCGAAAACACGACGATCATTTTTACATCCGACCATGGTGATTTTTTAGGCGAGCGCGGCCTCTGGTATAAAATGTCCTACCTTGAACCAGCAGCCCATATTCCGCTGATCATTTGGAATCCAAAATCAATCAAGCCGCGCCGCGTTAAAGAACCTGTTTCGCTGGCAGATATCATGCCGACGATTTCTGCAATTGCCGGAGCCACCGACCTCGCGCGCAAAGTCGATGGCCGATCATTGCTTCCGTTATTGCAAGGCGCCGCCGAAGATCCGAATACGACTGCATGGGGCGAATATCTAGCAGAGGGAGCAATCGCTCCCCTTTATATGTTGCGCCGCGGCCCATGGAAATTTATCCATTCGCCAGTTGATCCTGATCAGATGTTCAACTTGGTTGATGATCCGAATGAACTCAATAATCTCGCATCAACACATCCTCTGGCTAAAAAGTTCCGCAGTGAAGTGGAAACAAAATTCGACATCCCAAAAATTCACGCTCAAGTTTTAGAAAGCCAACAATCCCGCCTAATGATGTTCGAAGCCATGAAACAAGGCCACCATTTCCCGTGGGATTTCCAACCTCTGCGTGATGCATCCGAACAATATACCCGCAATCATATGAGTGTAACGGAACGCGATTTGAAATCAAGATTCCCGCAAGCGCCGGATATAGAAGGTAAGAGAAGGTAGCGTTTCAACCACACAAGTTAGTTGCCCACCCTCCCAACGTCATTCCCGCGAAGGCGGGAAACCAACTTGGCAGCGTTTCAATCCGTTGGAAGTTGGTTCCCCGCCTCCGCGGGGATGACGAGTTATGGGGTTAGGTGATAAGTAAAAAAATCAGACGCTACCCAAACACACGGTACACAACCTGCGCATAAACCAAGCCAAACAAAACTAGTGCAATCACACTGGTCGCCAAAATCTTCTTGCCCCAATGCAGCGCCATCGGAGCACCAGCGTCATTTCCGGCCTCCACATTTTCGCCCGCTTCAGAGGCATTGCGAACCCCAAAAGGTAACACTGCAAACAGAACCGTCCACCAAATCACAAAATAAATCGCAATCATGCTGCCGATTTTCATTTCTGCTCTAACTCCACCAGCACGCCATTGAAATCCTTCGGGTGCAAGAATAAAACGGGCTTTCCGTGCGCACCAATTTTTGGAGCACCATCACCTAAGATACGAGAACCCGTTGCCAACAGATGATCGCGTGCGGCGATAATATCATCCACTTCGTAGCAGATATGATGCATACCGCCGGAAAGATTTTTCGCCAAGAACGCTGCAATCGGCGATGCATCACCCAAAGGTTCGAGTAATTCGATTTTGGTATTTGGCAAAGTGATGAAGACAACTGTCACACCATGTTCTGGCAAGGCTTGCGGCTTAGAAACTTCTGCGCCCAACGCGCCTCTATAGAGCGCCGATGCCGCAGCCAAATCCGGCACAGCAATAGCCACATGGTTAAGCCGCCCAATCACGCTGCGGCTGCCCTGCTGATTAAACCCTCTGCCAGCCATTGTCGCGCGCGTGGCATTTCAATTGCACGAGGGCCTAACACATGGCGCTCTAAAAAATATCCAGTGAGTTTCAGGCCTGCCAAAACATCGCCCGCCAAAACATCGGTTTCGCCGCGCAAAAATGCTGGCAGAGAAAACAACTTGTCTTGATAAGGCAGTCCCGCCTCGCGGCTCACAGCGCGGCCGGTGCGCGGCGAAACATAATGCAACTCTTCAACCGAACCTGTGGAAGCACATTTCGATAAATCCATCCCGAAGCCCAACTCATCAAGCAGGCCCATTTCCCAGCGCACCAGCAAAGCCGGCCACACGGCATCGTCTTCAAACGATGCCATCACAATATGGGCTGCATGATAAAGCTTCGGATGTGGCTCGCGCTCTGGCAATAATTGTGCAAGCGCCATCAATGTTGATAACCCTGCAAGCCGGAGCGGATGCGCCAGAATAAATCCAGCTTTTAGACTCAAAGGTTCAACTTGATAGGTGCCCAGATGATCTTCGAGCCTTGCGCGCCACGTCGCCATCACCAAATTGCCGGGCTGCAATATCGGCCGCATCTGCCGCCCGCGCCCGCCGCGCACCATGCCCAAGCAGCGCCCATGCTCTGCCGTGAGCATTTCAACAATAGCCGATGTTTCGCCGTGGCTGCGAACCCCAATGATAACGCCCTCATCGCGCCATTCCATTTCAGCGTAATCCCATCATCCTCAATCGTTCAGGGTCAACGGCCCAGTTCTCACGCACTTTCACGAATAAAAACAAATGTACACGCCGTTCAAATGATTCTTCCATTTCTTTGCGTGCCAATTGCCCCAACACTTTTATCTGCGCACCACCCTTGCCAAGAACAATCGCCTTCTGGCTATCGCGCTCGACAAATATGGCTTGGGTAATTTTTACAGAACCGTCTTTCTTCTCTTCCCACGCTTCGGTTTCAACAGTGGACGAATAAGGCAGTTCATCATGCAAGCGTTCATAGATTTTCTCGCGGGTAATTTCAGAAGCGATAAAGCGCAAATGCACATCAGCGGTTTGATCTTCAGGATAAAGCCAAGGCCCGATTGGCATCATTTCAGCAAGCTTCGCACCCAGCTTGGCCACGCCCGAACCACTGATCGCCGAAACCATAAATGTATCTGTAAAAGGAAACGCTGCAGAACATTGCTCAGCCAGCGGCATCAGTTTCTCAATATCAATCAAATCAATCTTATTGAGCACCAACATTGCTTTGGTGTTGCTCGCCTTGAAGCCTTCAATAATTTTGAGAACCTCGTCCTCCAGCCCGCGCCTTGCATCCACAATCAGCACAACTGCATCGGCTTCCCCAGCCCCCGCCCAAGCGCTTTCCACCATTGCTTCATCAAGTTTGCGGCGTGGTTTGAAAATGCCCGGCGTGTCTACCAACACCACTTGAGATTGCTCATGCATATAGATCGCACGAATGCGCGCACGAGTGGTTTGCACCTTGTGGCTGACAATCGAAACTTTTGAACCCACGAGTTTGTTGACCAGCGTGGATTTGCCAGCATTCGGTGCACCGATAATGGCAGCAAATCCGCAATGGGTCGTCATATCATTCATCTATCTAATTCCTTCGCGCGCGATAAACTCATTCGCCGCAGCCATTTCAGAGGCCCGCTTAGAAGCCCCCACACCTTTTGTCACTTCAAAAGGCCCAACCCGCAGTTCAACCGTGAAGGTTGGAGAATGCTCCAATCCCTCGCGCGAGACCACCTCATAATGCGGCAAGGGCAAAGCGCGGCCCAGAGCCCATTCCTGCACGATGGTTTTAGCGTCTTTCAAACTTACTGAGTGAGCGCTAATCCGCTCTTCCCATTGTTTCAAAATAAATCTGCGTGCCACATCCAAACCGCCATCGAGATAAAGTGCGCCGATGAGTGATTCAACGA
The DNA here is from genome assembly GCA_964247245.1 of uncultured Aestuariivirga sp. Classification (GTDB taxonomy): domain Bacteria; phylum Pseudomonadota; class Alphaproteobacteria; order Rhizobiales; family Aestuariivirgaceae; genus Aestuariivirga. Next base: position 592,793 of record CAXTTK010000002.1, on the reverse strand, counting down.
CATCACCGAGTACCGACCCGCTGCGCTGAACACCCTTCTTCTTTTCAAAAGGCCCTAACAGAATAAATTGATCTAACCCCATTGCGATACCAACAGCCGCACAAGTTTCGCCACGAACTAGTAAACTGAGGCGAGCAGCCATCTGGCCTTCTTGCTCGTGGCTGTAACGTTTGAACAATTCCTCTGCGATAATCAAACTCAGAACGCGATCACCCAAAAATTCCAGGCGTTGGTAATCAGGTTTCTTGGCGTTGCGGCTGCCATGGGTTAGCGCGTTTCTGCAAAGTTCCCGGGCGCGAAATTCATAGCCAATCAACTTTTCCAGTTGGTCAATTGCGTCTTGATGTTCGCGTGGCAAGATCCCTCAAATCCAATGGAAGAAACGCGACCAGCGAATTTGCATTGGCCATTCCCAAATGCGAGCAAGGCTGGCACCGGGCTGGAAAGAGAAGAACACGATGTCGGCTTTACCAACAAAATTTTCGATTGGCACGTAACCGACCTTATCGAGATAGCGCGAGTCTTGGCTGTTATCGCGGTTATCACCCATCATAAAATAATGGTTTGCTGGAACAATATATTCTTCTGTATTGTCAGGTGCGCCTTCGCTCGTTCCGAAATCAAGCACATTGTAGGTCACACCATTGGGCAAAGTTTCGCGGAACTGCGCAACCGAAGCACCACCACCTGTCTCACCATTTGGATCGACATAGTCCTCAACGCGTTCTTTCTTCACTTCTTGCCCATTGATGAACAAAACGCCTTGCTTCATCTGGATCACATCACCGGGCAAACCAATGACGCGCTTGATGTAATCAACTGTCAAATCTTGGGGGTATTTAAACACAGCTACATCACCGCGCTTTGGCGTATCCGCCAGAACCATGCGGCCGGGGAAATCAACGGGGCAGCAATTCCAAGGGTTAGCAACAAAAGGTGGGAAGGAAAAGTTAAACGAATACTTTCCATATCCATAGGAAAGTTTTGAAACAAATAGGTAATCACCAATCTTCAATGTCGGATACATCGATGCGGACGGAATATTGAAAGGTTGAAAAAAGAATGTGCGTACAAAAAATGCAATCAACAAGGCTTGGATGATGACCTTAAAAGTCTCCCAAACACCTTCTTCTTGCTTCTTGCCGGAAGCACGCGCTGCGGCAAGGCTTTGATCGTTTTTATTCATTATTCCCAAAGGCCGCCTGACGCGTGCCCCCTTTTCAATTGTCGCTATATACAATTTTCATGATGTGTGATGCAATCTTGGCTAGTTCAAGGCTGACAACTGTTGCACACATATCACAGTCAGTTGGCCTCGATGATAACCATGGCTTGCGCATAAGGAAAATCATCGGTGATCGTCAAATGAACTTTTGGAGACATTCCCGCAGGAACCAAGCGCTGCAACTGCTCGAGAGCACCGCCCGTAAGAACCATAGTTGGCCGACCAGATGGTTCGTTTACAACGCCCATATCTTTCCAAAATACGCCTCGGTTAAAACCTGTGCCGAGTGCCTTGGAACAGGCTTCCTTGGCAGCAAATCGTTTGGCATAGGACGCAGCGCGCTGTGCACGATTGTCTGACTTCTTCTTTTCAATTTCTGTAAAAATCCGGTCGCGAAACCGATCACCAAATTTTTCAAGCGTCTGCTCCACGCGCCTAATATCAACCATGTCATTGCCGATGCCGATGATCATGTTTTGATATTCCGGCTTCCAGGCTTGATAGCCGGAATGGCTGCAAGCTCAGGCGGCAGTGCATCTGCGGGATAAGCTGGTATTTCCAAAGCCGTCAAAGCATAAAGCGGCACACCCACATCTGCCTTGCCGCCGGAACGATTAATCAAACACGCCGCAGCAACACAAACACCACCCGCCTCTTCGATTGCTGAAATACACTCACGCGATGAAAGACCTGTAGTCACAATGTCTTCGACCATCAAAACCTTGGCACCTTTTTCGTTGTTAAAGCCACGGCGCAAAGCAAACTTGCCATCGACACGTTCGAAGAAAATTGCGGGCACATTGAGTTGCCGTCCCATTTCATAACCAACCACCACGCCCCCCATGGCGGGTGAGGCAACAAGATCAATAGTATGTCCCCCAGCTTTAACCGTTGTCGCCAAACTCGAACATAAGCGCTCAGCCCGTTTTGCATCCATCAAAACCCGTGCGCATTGCAGATAACGTGCAGAATGCAAACCCGATGACAATACAAAATGCCCTTCAAGCAGCGCACCCGCCGCGCGAAATTCATCCAAAACTTGTTCATGTGAGAGCATTATCCAGCCACCCTATCTACTTCCGAAACCAATGGCCTGCTCTTTAAACCGTTCATAATGTCATTCAAGTGCCGGTTGTCGAAAACTTCGAGCAATATAGTAAGCTCAAAGAAATCCCGCACGCCGTGACGCGCCTGCATTTGCAACTCATCAATATTGCCGCCATGTTCGCCGATCAGTTGCGTGACCTGCGCCAAAGCGCCAACCTCATTAATCAAAATAACTTTGATCCGCGCGGGAAAGCGCATGCCCTCTTCCGCCACTCCCCAAGCCAAATCCACCCAGCGTTCGGGCTGCTGATCAAACTGTTCCAAGGCCTGTGCGAAGATCGGATAAATCGTAATGCCCTCGCCCGGCGTTGAAATGCCAACAATGCGTTCACCTGGAACAGCGCCTGTGGCAGCATGAATCTTCAATGCAACATTGGCTCCGGCACCGCGGACGGGAAGCGACAAACGCCCTTCGGTAGAGCCTTTTTTCGTAGTCAGCTTGCGCCGCGATGCTCTGATTTCTTTTTCGTCGACGGCAAGGCCCATGGCTTTCAGAAAATCGAGACCCGAAAGCTCGCCGCGACCCACAGCTGCCAAAGCATCATCAACATTTTTATGACCAAGGCGCGGAACAGCAGCGGTGAGTTCTTTATCCACCAACTCGTGTTTTTGCTTCTTTAAAAGTGATTCAATAATTTCTCGGCCTAATCCAGCAAACTGCTTGCGAATAGCCGCACGTGTTGCACGCCTTATGGCAGCTTTGGCCTTGCCCGTAATTGCAATCGCTTCCCAAGCTGGCGGTGGCACCTGCGCATCAGAACGCACAATCACCACTTCATCACCATTTTTAAGTTGGGTGACCAATGGCGCGTGCCTGCCATTCACCTTGCAGCCCACGCAGCTATCACCAATCGAAGTGTGCAAGGCATAAGCAAAATCAATCGGCGTGGCCCCGCGCGGCAAAGCGATCAATTGCCCCTTTGGCGTGAAACAAAAAACCTGATCATGGAAAAGCTCAAGCCGCGTATGCTCTAAAAATTCTTTGGGGCTATCACCCTCCTGCAAAACTTCCATCAAATGCCTGAGCCACCGATAGGCGTTTGATTCAGCTGCAGGCACACGAACCCCCAACTGCGCCATCTTCGCCTCACCTACATCTTTGTAAAGCGCATGCGCCGCAACACCGCGCTCGGCAATCTCATGCATCAGCTTGGTGCGGATCTGCATTTCAACGCGCATCGAATGCGGGCCAATCACAATCGTGTGCAGCGAGCGATAATCATTTTGTTTGGGGTTGCTGATATAGTCTTTAAATTTTTCAGGCACCGCGCGCCAAGTTTGATGCACCATGCCTAAAGCCAAATAACAATCATCCACACTTTCAACCAAAACCCGAAACGCGAAAATATCTGAAAGTTGATCAAGTGCTAAATGCTTGCGCTCCATCTTGCGCCAAATCGAATAGGCGCGCTTTTCACGGCCTTTGACTGACGCATTGATTCCATGGCTCGCCAACTCTTTGGTCAGCGCCACTTCAATCTCGCGCAACATGTCGCCGCTCTCTTCATGCAAACGCATGAGACGATCTGCAATTACTTTATTCGCGTCAGGATTGAGAATCTTGAAAGCAATATCTTCCATCTCATCGCGGATCAGCTGCATGCCCATGCGGCCTGCCAGCGGCGCATAAATATCCATCGTCTCTTGGGCCACACGCGCGCGCTTTTCGGGCTTCACATGATTGAGCGTGCGCATATTGTGCAAACGATCAGCCAGCTTCACCAACAACACGCGCACATCCTTCGACATCGCAAGCAGCAACTTGCGCAAATTCTCAGCCTGGGTTGCTTCCTTGGTCACCATGTCAAGCTTGGCAATCTTGGTCAGCCCATCAACCAGCGAAGCGATCTCCTCTCCGAACTTCTCAACAATCTCCTGATGTGTGGCCTCAGTGTCTTCCACCGTGTCATGCAGCAAAGCCGCCACAATCGTTGCCGTATCCAGCTTCATATCGGCCAGAATCGCGGCCACCTCCAAAGGATGGTTGAAATAAGCCTCGCCCGAAGCGCGCGTCTGTGTGCCATGCGCCTTCATGGCATAGATATAGGCGCGGTTGAGCAAATCCTCATCCGCGTCCGGGTCATAATTCGTCACCCGCTCAACCAACTCATATTGGCGCATCATATGGCTACCATATAAGAAAAAAGGCCGGATGCTAGGGGCTTGCGCGGGATGACGCAGTTGGGGGCGGGCGGAGTATGAAATATGATTTATTTCTAAATTATAGGATTTAAAGATTGATAAATGCTTTTACTAGGCCTATATACAGGTTATAGAAGGAGATGGATTTTGGTGTTTTTGGCTATATTATTGATATTTATTGGGTTTTTTGGACTTTTGGGAATGTCGTCGCGTAAGGGCACCAGTTTGCTCAGAGGCGAAGCAGCACAGCCTGTAAAATCATTCAGCAAGAACGCAGGAATTTTGCAGGTTGATCTGCGCAGTGTTGCATTTGCCTCACTCAGATTTGCTAAGACCGTAAGCGTGATTGCCAATGCATACCAAACTATGACCAATGGGTCTGTTTGTTTAGCAGCTATAGCAAGACCAATTTTTTACAATTTTGGCAGTAAGAAAGCGGTAACCCAGACATCACGAAGTCGATATGTTAGAAACCCAGATCTCTGCCGAGGTACGAATAGCACTTTGAGAAACTTTAGTGAAAAAATAAAATGCATTGCAACCGTAATCCCGTATTCATTTTTGGGTGGATTACCCCACACATAGGACTTCTCAAGTGAAATTCTGGATCAGATGCTTTACTTTACTATGCCTTTTCGCGAATACCGAAATCGCGTTTGCGGATCCAACTTCACAATACGTATTAAATAGTAGAAACTCTGTTCAAATGAAGAGTTATGTTATGGGAGTTTTTAGTGGTTTACGGTTTGCTAATGGTGAACTAGGCTCGAAAAAACGTGAATTACTGTTTTGCGAGCCGCCAACAAATTCAATTGGTTACGAACAGATAATGGATATTTTGGGCAACTTCATAATTGTTAAGTATCCTTCATTGGCCTCTCAGCCAGTCGGCCTCGGCTTGCTGCGGGCGCTTCAGGAAGCCTATCCATGCTCTCGATAAATGGCGACCAAGAAAGACTAATCTTCTAATTGTGTGCCGCCCTTTAAGCCAACCGACGTGATGAGGTTGAGGAAAGACAACAAACTATGAAATTCTATATACCAGACATTGATGGAGACGAGGCGGAGCGTGCGTACGGAGTTGTTTCCCAAAGACTACATAATTCATACGGAGAGCTTAGTCCAAAAAGATATTATTCTGTATTTGGACAACATAACGGTAAAGCTACAATGGACGAAGTTGGAAAACCAGACGCTCGTGAGAATAGTAAAGTACTGGCGATTTTCTACTCCAAACGGCACGATTTGTTTTTGGTTTGCACAGAAAAACGAGGCTTTTACGGAAGTCATCCCCAAATGCAGTCTGGAAAAGGAACGACATTTGACGAGGCTGACTGATATAGTGTCACCACACGATCTGTTCAAAATTACGATCATTACGGAATTACGGTGAATTACGGTGACACCCCACTTAATTACAAAACTACTGAACTCGCATTAAGGCCCCTCACCCTCCCATCCGTCTTCGTTGCGCTAAGCCTGACAGGGCCTTTCCTGCTGCTGCGCAGCGCTCGCAAGAGTTCGCCCCTCTCCTCAACGAGGAGAGGGAATTAGATTATAATTGTTTGGCGATTGCCGTGATTACGATTGATTAAAGTGCGAACCCACTTAATTGCAAACAGCGGAACTCAGCCAATCCCAGTTGACCACCTAGCAATCATCTAATAGCATTGGATTTGGATCACCCAATGGGTACAATCCACTGCAACGGCGCTGGAACCTTAATCGGGGAGAAGTTGACATGAAATATTTAGTGGCAATACTTCTGGTATGTTTAGCGAGTGCGCCCGCTCTGGCTGATAGCCGATGTAAGCAGGGTTCGCCCGATCTATTCACGTTTGTGAAGTGGGAGTTTAAGAAAGTTGACGACCACTGGGTCGATGTCAACTTGACCTTTCACAATAATACCGATCAGGCATTTTCAAAAGCCAACATAACGATATTCGTGGATGGTGAGGGGAAATTTTTCGTTCGCAGCAGGGAATTGACGAAGGCATCCGGTGATGGAACGGCGACAAACCAAATCGGCGGCATAAGTCCGGCTGAGGTGAAAAAATTTGAATCCCTCACCCCGCAGCTGTGTGTGGACTTCACATACGACGAAAGTGGAACGCGCAAAAACTATTGATGTGATGGCGGGATTGCGGGGAAAGTGACGCCTTACTTAATTGCAATCCAATAAACTCGAGTTAAGGCCCCTCACCCTCCCACTTCGCTGCGCTACGCGGGCCCCAACCCTCTCCTCAACGAGGAGAGGGAATTAGGAATTACGGTGACACCCCACTTGAATTACGGTGACACCCCACTTAACTACTGAACCACTGAACTTGCATTAAGGCCCCTCACCCTCACCCTCACCCTCCCACTTCGCTGCGCTACGCGGGCCCCAACCCTCTCCTCAACGAGGAGAGGGAATTAAGGGCAGCTTAGTTTCCACTCGCTCTCGGTTCCTCATCTATCCCGTTAAAGAAACGGGAGAAGACATGATGCAATTAACTGGTGGCACAGTTCTAAAGCTTCTATAACTGAGTTGGCCAATCCGGCTGACGTTCAACACGAGAAAAATAATGTTCAAATTAAAGACGATTTATGGCGTTGTCGCGGTGGTGGCTCTCATGGCGTTTGCGCCTGCAGCACAGGCCAAAGTTTTTTCCATTCCAGCCGAAGACGCTATTGCCACCATCAACGCACCAGATGATTGGGAGCCCAGCGAAACTGACAAAGGCGTTGAAATGAACTCGCCTGACCGTGGCATTTATATTGATGTTGAAGCCGTGAAAGGCGATGACATAACCAGCGCCGTTGCTGAAACAGTAAAGCTATTGGCAAGCCAAGGTTTGGTTCTCGATCAGAGCAGCCAGAAAACCTCGGACTCAGAAAAAGACGGTCTCAAGATGCATGATTTTCTCTATAGCGGCAAAGACAAAGACGGCCCGACCAATTTCGCAATCACCCTTGTTGAGACGTCTGACCCAAGCGCCTATTTGATGTTGACCTTTTGGGGCTCCGATGAAGCCTTGAAGGCCAACGGCAAAACTTTGGGCGAAATCACTCATAGCGTGCAGTTGACAAAGCACTGAACTTTGAAATTTTAAGAGCAACAAAAAAGGCCGGATGTTTGATCCGGCCTTGATTTTTTGATGACGTAACTGACGGATCAATATCCGTTGCGTTGGCTGCCGGGGCTCTCAGCGGGTGGCATGCCTTCGAGGCCGCGCAGGAGTTCTTCTTCGGTCATTTGTTCCATTTCCTCAGGCGCTTCAGCCGAATCATGGGACATGGAGCTCGAATGGCCGATCAATGGCATTTCGGTGGCTTCTGGCTCATCAACCTCAACCTGCTTTTGCATGGCGTGGATGAATTCTTCGCGAAGATCATCGGTGTTGATGTTGGTTGATGCGATTTCGCGCAAGGAAACCACGGGATCCTTGTCATTATCGCGGTCAACCGTCAGTGGTGTGCCCTGCCCGATGGCGCGCGCGCGGTGCGAGGCCAAGAGAACCAATTCAAAACGGTTAGGCAATTTATCAATGCAGTCTTCGATGGTAACGCGTGCCATGGAAGCGAAACTCCTTAAAATGAGTGTGAATTTGGGCGGGTTCTAGCGGCTTCATCAGTCAAGTGCAATAGCGGCCTTTAATGCTGGAATATCGGCATTATTGATGAACGCCGGAATGTTGAAAAAGATCGAATGAAAGTTATAGCCGCCGTTTTTCATTTCATCGATGGCCTGAGCTTTGCTCCAGCCTTGGTAAATGATGCGGTACATGGCGATCACCACGCCCGTCCGGTCTGCGCCATGTTGGCAATGCACCAAAATTGGCCCCTCGCCTTGATGGGCTTTGATCAAGGTGAGCGCTGCGATGATTTCTTCATTGGTGATATGCAGCGCATTCATCGGCACATAATAGGCATTGATCTTGGATGCGCCGAGATAAGCGGCATCGGTTTGGCTTTCGCGGAGATCGATGACAGTTTTGACTTTCAAAGATTTTGCTAAGTTGGCAAAGCCAGCAGCATCGGGCTGTGCTGAACGAAACAGAATGGGGGTCACTTGATTGAGATTGGGCACACCTGCGAGCGTCATTGGCTTTGCCCAGTTTGCGTCGCGGGCAAATGCAATTGTTGGAATGAGTATCAGCAACAAAATTAGCTTGCGTATCATGCTTTAAGAAATCCCATTTTAAGAAACAGCGTTGCTAGCCCCAAGAAAGAAAAGAACCCAACGACATCAGTCACCGTTGTCAAAAATACGGCAGCGGAAATGGCGGGGTCACTTTCAAAGTGATCGAGCACCAAGGGCAATAATATGCCAGCCAGTGCCGCGGCTAAAAGATTGATGACCATGGCAATGGCGATGACTAACCCCAACCCGCCAAAGCCAAACCACCACCACACGAACAGCCCGATGATAATGGCGAATAGAAACCCGTTGATCAAACCTACGGCACATTCACGAAATACCACGCGCACCGCGTTGACCGGGCCAAGCTCTCTCGTTGCTAGGGCGCGCACAGCAACTGTCATGGTTTGCGTGCCAGCATTGCCACCCATTGAAGCGACAATTGGCATCAATACGGCAATGGCCACCATTTGTTGGATCGTAGCATCGAACAACGAGATAACCCATGACGCCAAAATGGCCGTCAGCAAATTCACAAATAGCCAAGAAAACCGCAGCCGTGTAGTTTCTACCACACTGCCGCCAATTTCTTCGTCCGCGCCAACGCCGCCCAAATGCAAGATGGTATCATCAGACTCTTCGCGGATCACGTCGAGAATATCATCGACCATTACCATACCGACCAGCCGCCCAGTGCTATCGGTCACAGCCGCTGAAACGAGATTGTATTGCTCAAACTTATAAGCCACATCTTCCTGATCGTCAGTGACAGAAAAAACCGTCTGCTCGCGGTCCATGATATCGGAGATGCGCTTCTCGCGGTTAGAGCGCAGCAATCGGCTGAGCGGCACAGCGCCTTCCAAGCGTTCGTTTTCATCGGTCACGTAAATTTCTACAAATGCATCCGGAATGTCTTTGGACGAGCGTGCATGATCAATAACTTTGCCTACGCTCCAACTATCAGGCACCGCGAAAAACTCGGTCTGCATCAGACGGCCAGCGGTATTTTCGGCATAATCCAAACCACGGCTGAGAGTAACACGGTCTTCTTTCGAAACTTTTGAAAGAATCTCAACCTGCTCACTTCGCTCCATATCTTCGATCAGATAAAGCGCATCATCAGTGTCGAGTTTCTTGATCGCCGAGGCGATCACGTCATTGGGAAGATCTTCGAGAATGGCATCGCGTGTGCCCTCGTCCAATTCGGCCAGAGCTTCAACGTCAAAATTCTTGCCAAGCACTGCGATCAGTTGAACACGGCGCGGTTGCTCGATGGCCTGCAACACGTCTGCCATATCAGCAGCGTGAAGTTCGCGCGTTAGAGCACGAACTGATTTTACATCGTCAGCATCAAGTGCGGTTAACAGATCAACAAGAAAGGCAGGCTTTAAAGCGCCCCACTCGTCTCGGATCTGGGCAATGTGATCAATCTCACTCAATCCACGCCCCTTCCCATCCGAAACCATGCTTAACAATTTGCCAATCTTCTGTGTAAACGCTTTTGCGTAAACAAAAGATTGGTGCGGCCAAGAGGACTCGAACCTCCACGAGTTTCCCCGTTACCACCTCAAGGTAGTGCGTCTACCAATTCCGCCATGACCGCATGCCAAATTGCGCAAGTTTGCGCTGATTAACAGGCGTTTCAGCCAAGTGCAAGCCCTCCCCCGAAAATCCCACATGGTTAACAACATTAAAACAAATTACCAAGCATTTACATAGACTTGTATCACTAAAACCAACCCGGCCTAAATGTGGCTTTGTTATGATGACTGCACAATAAAAAAAGAAGTGGGTCGTCAAAATGAAATTTAACAAAGCAGTGGGGACTGCGCTTTTAGGAGCAACGCTTCTAAGCGGTCCTGCCTATAGCGCGAAGATACAATCTATAACGCCTCCCAGCGCTAAGGGCGAACTCACTTTGTCAAATTTCGCCAAAGAATATGATGGCACGCCAGCGCCAATTGGCTACGTCAATTTCTGTGCCCGCGGCGAACTGGAATGCCAGTTCAAAGGCGGCAAAGTTGAGCGCATCGCGATGGATGCAGATCGCTTCAACCAGCTCAATCAAGTCAATACTTACGTGAACACCAAGATCAAGCCGGTTGGCGATCAGGAGCTTTACGGCGTTCCCGATTTCTGGACTTATCCCGTATCTGCTGGTGATTGTGAAGATTATGTGTTGCTGAAGAAGCGTTATCTGCAAGGCTTGGGCTTTTCAGCAGATGAACTTTTGATCACCGTCGTTTTTGATGAAAACGGCGAAGGCCACGCAATTCTCACCGTGATGACTGACAAGGCTGATTTCATTCTGGACAATCGTCGCAATGAAATTCTGAGCTGGAATGAAACAGGTTACAAATTTCTCAAACGCCAATCACAGCTTGATCCAAAAAAATGGGTCAGCCTGCAACACAATACACCGCAGGTTTTGGTCTCAAGCCAAAGCAAGTGATTGAGTTTGTCTAAAAGTTAGGTCCGGCCGGCGTCCCCATCCCCCAAGCTGCCGGACTTCCTGGAGCCGACACAGATCCCACCCTGTGTCGGCTTCTTTTTTTAAATGGGTGTGAGGCCAGCCTTGAAGCGCTGCCAATTGCGCACATAGCCTTGTGCAGATTTGGCTAGACCTTCAGCTTCGTCAGCAGACAGCACCCGCGCAATTTTACCGGGCGCACCTAGGACGAGGGAGTTGTCGGGAATGATTTTGCGCTCCGGCACCAAGGCGTAAGCCCCAATCAAACAATTCTTGCCGATCACCGCGTGGTTCATCACGCAAGCGCCCATGCCCACCAGCGAATTATCACCGATCACACATCCATGCAAAATTGCCTTGTGGCCAATCGTGCAATTTTTGCCAATGGTTAGTGGTGCGCCCATATCGGAATGCAGCACACACCCGTCTTGAACATTGCTGCCCTCGCCCACTTCGATCCATTCATTATCGCCGCGCAACACGGCACCAAACCAAACACTTGCCAAATGCTTCAAACGAACCTGTCCCATCACATCAGCCGATGGCGCAACCCAGCTTTCATTCGCCAGTTCAGGGTGAATGCCGTCCAAACTATAGATTGTCATTTTGCTGCCTCAGGTGACGCCAAACACATGCGTCAGGATAAACACACCCTGAACAAAGCTCCAGCCCAATCCAGCGAGCAACATCAATAGCCCAACCAAAGGCCGCTCAATCAACCACCAACATGCGTCGATCATCAACGTGGTCGGAGCGCTGAAGATGACCACGGGCACTTTGATCGGGATCAAAAAATCATCATCGGCCAGCAATTTAAAGCTCGGCGCTTCCCCCGATGCCATGGCCCACAAACTGCCAATCGCCCCAGACGAAACAATGCCTGTGGCAATGGCAAACAGATAAGCGATATGTTGAGCAGCCAAGACGATTCCCCAATAGCAAGCCTGTGCCATTTCGGCACAAGCAGTTTACTATTGGTCAAGGCTTGCAACGCGGGGGCCAAACTTATGCTGGCCCCAGATCAGCGTTAATTACTCGAGATCCATTTCGAGAATGGCCATCGAGAAATTATAAGAAAGCTCGCCGTCTTCCTCGTCGCGGTAGATGACGCCAAGAAACTCATCGCCCAAATAAACCTCGCCCGAATCTTTTTTCTGCGGACGAGCTTTCGCAATGATGGCGGGGTTATTGAACTTCTCACGAAAAAATTTGGTGAGCTTGGCTAATTCTTCTGGCTTCAATTCCTGCACTCCGTCAATGGATTTCGTTTCGGTCTAACGTCAAACCGTCTCGTCCGCAACAGGTTCCACTTGATGATCCATGGCGCGCGCAGGTTCGGCGCAACCCGCTGTTCCAACAATTTTAGCTGGCACACCAGCCACTGTGCGGTTTGGCGGCACGTCATGCAAAACGACCGAGCAAGCAGCCACACGCGAGCAATGGCCAATCTCAATATTGCCCAGCACTTTGGCCCCTGCCCCAATGAGCACGCCATAGCGAATTTTAGGATGACGATCCCCCGCCTCCTTGCCCGTACCGCCAAGGGTGACGCCCTGCATAATTGAAACGTTGTCTTCAATCACACAAGTTTCACCAATCACAATATCATGGCCGTGATCAATCATAATGCCCTTGCCGATTTTGGCAGCAGGATGAATATCCATTGAGGAAACCATCGATACCCGGCTTTGGATATAATAGGCAAAATCCTTGCGTCCCAACTCCCAAAGACGGTGCGCCATGCGGTGCGCCTGCAAAGCTTGATAGCCTTTGAAATACAGCAGTGGATCAATATAGCGATGGCAAGCTGGGTCACGGTCAAACGTGGCGATCATATCGGCACGCGCGGCAAAGCCAATTTCAGGCTCGGCCTGCAACGCATCTTGAAACGCCTTGATTACGGAATCCGCCCCCAAATCCGCATTGCCCAAACGCTGCGCTAGCCTGTGCGCCAGCGCGTCTTCAAACGTGTCATGTTCCAGCACCGCCGAATAAATAAACCCGCCAAGGCCTGGCTCTTGTCTTGCTATTTCTTCAGCTTCATGCCGAAGCCGATCCCAAACCGGATCAATCCGCTCAACAACTTTAACCTGATCACGTGCCATGAGCATCTCCATTGGTGGGCATTATAGCCGATGTTGGAGGATATGGGGAGTGGGGAGATTTTTGGGTAGTGGGGTGGGTTTGAATGTGGGACAGATTATTGCTAGCAGCTTTGCTGAATATGTATTGTGCTCAATTGATAACTCGAAACCCTAACTAAAAACGTTGCTAGGGCCATGTTAAAGGCCATTGCGCGGAGTGTCGTTTAGGCTCTACTAATTGCTGGCAGTCTAACCTAGATGCCTCGGCTAATCGCCGAGAAAACGAAGAAAAGAGCCATGATTAAAAATCGCAAGCTCGCTATTCTAGAGCAGGTAGTAAAGCATTATTTGGAGTCCGGTGATTTTAATGGCCTCGGGGTCGCTCAGTTGTTGAGCGATGACGATATTGCAGCAGTTAGAGAACTAATTTGCGAGGGCCGGTTAGATTTGGTGCGCGGAGATGGTCACCCCAACCCTCACATAAAGGCTTTACCGACAGATTCGACCGACGTTCAAATCGAAAAGATTGTGGCCGATGGCTTGGCTGGGTGCCTCTACCCAACCCGTGAGCTGCTCAAAGAGCGAAATGCGGGCGCCAGCGAGAACGCACCCTATACCCGTGCTCTCAAGGAAGGTGCGCCTCAGCTAAGTTTTAGAGCGTTCGATCTACGTGCACTCGAGTGGTATCGCAACGACCCTCGTTTTGACTTTGACGTCGACGATATTCATGGGCGTATAATGCAGAAAGAGGGCACACAAGTAGCAGGTCGAGCAGTAGTTCTAGATGGCTTGGAGTTCTTTGAATTCGGTTTTGCCTATGATGATGAAATGCATCGGGCAGTGGCAGCCTTTATCCGATATCTGCACGACCTGCCAGAAGTTCAGCAAATCGAGATGCAAAAGCATGAGTTAGCGGGTTCGTACAAATTACATCCGGACTTCTTCCGAACTCAGATTATGGGAGAATTCCCTGAACGGATATCGATTTATGATGCCTTCCTTCATGAGAAGATCGAAATAAATCAGATTTGTGAGCTTATGGGCAAGCCTAAGCTTTTCCTTTCCGAAAATGGCAGCTCAACACGGCCAAGCGGGTTTGGGATATTGATCAGACCAACTAAGAAAGAATTTCGGGACTTCGCCTTGTTACTTGATCAACTGCTGAGTGACAATCTAAACCGCGATTTTTTCAAGGGGGATTTGGAACTTGATCGCATCCTGACCGACGAAGATGGAAAGCAGGTCAAGCAACCGAAAGGCACAATCCAACTTCTCGAGGAATGGATTAACACAAAGTTCAAGCCGAGCGAACCAGCAGATATGTTGGAAATGTTTCGAAAGTTCCGAAAGGTACGCCAAGCACGTCAGAAGCCAGCGCATAAAGTAGAAGACAATGAGTTCGACCAGAAGTATGTGGTCGAACAGCGCCAGCTGATCAGCCAAGCCTTCGATGCGGTGCGTACACTACGAATGGTGCTCGAGAATCATCCGGCGGCACGCGATCATGAAGTTCCTGATTATCTGCGCGAAGCGAAGGTGTGGACTATGTAGAGAGTTCAGTGATCGCATCTTGGCCATACTCACGTGACCAGAGAAACGGATAAAGCAAAACTGTTCCGGTTTTGAGATCAGCCGGACGTGTCACGATTGCGGCTCACCATCAGCATCAAGGGCGGCCAAAATTTCGGCCTTCACATCACCCGGGGCATCTGGAAGGTAATAGGCTTTGCGCGGATCGGTGCGTACGATACGGTCATAGTGGTCCGCGGCCATCACCACATATTTGCGTCTGCCATGTTCCGTCAACTCAACCGGCCTGCGGTAGGCGGCATCCAACACTTCACTAGGCGTCTTGTTCAGTTTGGTAACTGTAAAGCTGTCCATATTAAATTCCTGAGTTTCTGGAAATTCAGGATACTCCGGATTTTAAGGAAAAGCAATTTTTCAAATGCGGCTCTTCTCGAAGGAGATGGTCGACACGCTAAATATAATACGCCGACACCACCGCGCTATCCCCTGAAAATCCTTACGCAGAATCCTTCGGTGTTGAATTTTGTTGCCAGAGCTCAGTCAACGACTGTCCCTTCCGGCCCCAATTATCGGTGTCGATTTCGTCGATCACCACGAAGATATATTCTGGATTTCGCCCAAGCTCTTTAACAAGCACATCTGTCATCCCCTTGATGACAGCTTTTTTCTGCTCAACTGATGCTATTCCCTTGGCGATCTCAACTTTTACATAAGGCACTTGGCATTCTCCTGTCTTTGCACCAACTTGTGATTTAAGGTGCGCCCAAAAATTCAACCACCGCCGCCTTATACCCCGAATCCCCCACCGCATTCATATGATTGCGCTTTGGCAACACCACACCTTTTGATCCTGGAATGATCGACGTCAGCCCCTCCACATTTCCGGCAATATCATCAAGCTCGCCCGCAACGACCAAAACCGGAACCCGGATGGCGGCCAGTGCTTCTTCTTTGATCTTAACGCGGCTTGAGCGGATGCAGGCGGCCAAAGCTTTCAGATCGCTTTTTGTTTGCTCGGCAAAAATGCGGAATGCCATGGCGGCGGGGTCAATTTTTGCGGGGCGATCTTCGGCTTCCAGCGCCTCCGCAATGGCGTCCGAACCGCCCACCCCAGTGATCATCCGCGAGGCCAGCCCGGCAAACACGGCGCGGCGTACCATTTCGGGATATTGCATGGTGAGGAAAGCGGAAATCCGCGCACCCATCGAATAGCCCATCAAATCAGCTTTTTCGATTTTGAGATGGCGCAGCAAGCGCGCAGCATCGTCGGCCATGATCGGTGCTGAATACATCGCCGAATCATAGAGCTTGGCGCTTTGCCCATGGCCGCGATTATCAATGGCGATCACTTGTCGCCCTGCAGCCACCAAAGTTTTCACCCAGCCTGTGCCAACCCAGTTCACTTCCATATTGGAAGCAAAGCCATGGATTAATAAAATCGGCGGCCCCTCGCCCCACACGTCAAAGGCTATTTCCACACCGTCAGAATTGAATTTTTGCATGGGAGCACTTTTATGCTATTTGGCTGTTTCATTACAAGTCTAAGGATCAGTCATGGCGCAAAGTTCAGCAACACCACATTTCCAAAACAGCATGGGCCTGCCCAAAATCGAAATCGGTGCGCATGAATTCATGTGCATTGGGGCCGCCCCGCCCTATGACCATCCGCATGTGTTTTTGGATATGGGCCGCGAAACTGAAATCATCTGCCCTTATTGTTCAACACTTTATGTGCATAACAAAATGCTGGCGGGCCACGCCGCCAAACCCGCCGAAGCCGCTTGGGCCGGCGATGCTGCGGCTTGAAATCTGAACTTACAAAGACTGAAGCGCGGCGCATTGCCCTGCACGCGCAAGGCTTTCGCAATCAAAACCGCGACAGTAAAAAGAATTGGTCGGCCATCGCGTCTACACTCAAAGATTTGCACCTGCTGCAAATCGACAGCGTGAATGTGTTGGTGCGTTCGCATTATCTGCCGCTGTTTTCACGCCTCGGTAATTATGATCGCGGCGTCCTCGACAAGCGCACGCTTGAAGCAACCAATCGTCACGTATTTGAGTGCTGGTCGCATGAGGCCAGTTTGGTTCCCATGGATTTACACCACCTCATGCGCTGGCGCATGGACCGAGCCCGCGCTGGCAACGGCACCTATCGCTCCATGAATCAATTTGCCAAAGACGAAAAAGCCTTCCTGAAAAAGACCGTTGAGCATATTCGCAAAAACGGGCCGATGGGGGCCAGCAGCATTCCCGGTTCCGGCAAGGGTGAAGGCGGATGGTGGGGCTGGAGCAAAGGCAAGATGACAATGGAAACCCTGTTCGATCAGGGCCTCGTCACCACCCATAGGCGTGATAAATTCGAACGTATTTACGATGTGCCAGAACGCGTAATTCCATCGGAGGTTTTGAATGTAGCAACGCCTTCAGAGGCAGAAACCTTCCGCACGCTGATCAGCCTGTCAGCACAAGCACTCGGCATCGCCACCGAGTTCGACCTGCGCGATTATTTCCGCCTGCCCATCGCTGAAACCAAAACAGCCATTGCAGAATGCGTGGAAAATGGCGATTTGATTCCGGTCAAAGTGGACGGCTGGACAAAGCCCACATTCATTCACAAATCCACCAAACTGCCCCGCAAAGCTGGCGGCACCGCCTTGCTCTCGCCTTTCGATCCGCTCTGCTGGGAGCGCGACCGCACTGAACGTCTCTTCAACTTCCACTATAGGATCGAGATATATACCCCTCAACCGAAACGGAAATTTGGCTATTATGTTTTGCCATTTCTCAACGGCGAAGACATCAGTGGCCGCGTCTGCCTCAAAGCCGACCGCGAAACCGGAACCCTGCGCGCCAACGCCATCCATCACGAGGAAATGGTTGATCCCGAAGAAACCGCCAGAGCTATGGCGGGTGAATTGGTGAAGATGGCGGAATGGTTGGAGCTGCCGAATGTGGAAGTCAAGAAAACTGGCAATCTTTCGTCTGCATTATGCAAGCATTTTTAAGCGTTAAGCAGACCCCTATACTTCAAGACAAATCCATCCACTGCTGCCACCAACCTTGCACAATCAGCATCCGTCACCACCAGAGACAGTGCCATGAAACCGCGCTCGGCAATATAAATACCCTGCCCTAACAAATGAAAATATAAAAGCCGCCGCAAGCGTTGATCAGCTTTTTCTAAATCTGCGGTGCGAGAAACATGGCCTGCCACCGGATGGAAATTCAACAGCGACCCAATCCCCGTCACTTGCCATGCCGCTTGATAGCGCATGAACAAAGCGTTGAGTTCCGTCTTCAAAGCCTCACCGCGCGCGTTCAATTCCGCAGCCGCTTTAGATGTATAAATATCGCGAATGCCAACCAGGCCCGCCGCCATGGTCAGAGTGTTGTTGTTGAAAGTGCCGGCATGGGGCAGCGCACCCGGTTTGCTGGGATCAAACTGATCCATAATCTCCGTAGTGCCCCCAAAAGCCCCAGAACTCATACCGCCGCCTATATATTTACCCAGCGTTTTGAGGTCAGGCTGAATATTATAAACCTGCGCCAAACCGCCTGCACCAAAGCGTGATGTCATCACCTCGTCGAAAATCAAAACAATGCCGTGACGTGTGGCCTCTTCGCGCAACATTTGCAGATATTGGGTGGATGCAGGAATGCAACCCGCTGACCCTTGCATCGGTTCGACCACAATCGCTGCAAGCTCATTGCTCATTAATGCGCGCGTTCCAGCCAGATTATTGTATGGAGCCAAAACGACATCAAATGGCGCATTCACCGGCGAAGCACCTTTGGCGAAATACAGTGTACCGCCGTGATAACCGCCTTGCATCACCATGATCTTGGCTCGTTTAGTGAACACGCGAGCCGCCGCAATCGCCATCATATTGGCTTCAGTGCCAGAGTTGGTGAAGCGCACGCGTTCAAGCGCAAAGCGTTTGGTCACGGCTTCGGCAAATTCAATTTCGCGCACATGATGCGCGCCGAAATTTAATCCGCTTGCAACGGCTTCAGCCACAGCTTTTTGAATGCGCGGATTAGAATGCCCATAAATCCCCGCCGAATATTCGCCCAGATAATCCGTATAATCATGACCATCGACATCATAAAGCGTGGAACCCTCCGCCCGCTCAATGCGCACTGGAAATGGTGCCGAATACAAAACCGTCCGCGTATTACCGCCGGGCATTACGGCTTTGGCGCGGCTATGCAACGCTTCGGTTATGGGACGGCGAACGCGAAAATATTCAATCGCACTATTCAGCGCAGCATCAATTTCTAAGGTTTGGGTCATTTGATAATTGTCAGCAGGCCATTAATTTCCAACTAATGTCCAGCACCTTTTTTTATCGTTTCCCAAAATTCGTCACGACCGTTAGTTTTCGGATAGGCATCAGCCGGAACGGGCAAGCCAACAAACTTGCACAACGGCTCCCAGCCATCCTTCACTTCATAAACCAACAAGCGGCTGGCCGGAATGCTGGCTTTCACCGCATCATTATGCGCCATAAAAACTTTGGTTAAACGAGTCTCATCAAGCCCTGAAGCAATGCCCGATTTATTGAGCACAGCTTTTCCCATTTTCAGCCACGCTTGCATATGCGGGGGCGTTTCGGCGCTGTCTTCAACCAACTTGTAAATCGTTCCTGCAAAACTGGCCACCCAACTTTCCGGGCTGCGCACAGTGAGGATGAATTTTGCGTCTGGATAAACCTTGCTCAACTCGTTGTAAAAAGCCGCCGTTGGCCAATCAACCGCGCTGGCATAGCCCTTGAAAATCGCGGCCCAATCAGCATGCCCATCAACCGCTGCCTGCCACAAGGGCACCTGCACCGGCATGTTCATAATCACTTCTTCCATGTGGTGGCATGGCCCGATGTCTAATATATTCAGCGCAAGCCTAAGTGAATTTGTTCCCGTGCGTCCGAGCCCCGCACCAATAACTTTCAAAGTCATGATGTCTCTCCTTTGGCCCCCGGCGATCACCAGATTTGCACTTTGCTCAACCATAAGCAATGGACCGCGCCCAGGAGTTCAAGCAGAACATCCATAATCGCTTGCAGTCTGGCTATCTCCCCCTGACTGCGCCAAGCGTAGCCCAACGAGCGAAACCTGGTGCGATCGGCCGGACTTGAACCGGCACGGGATTACTCCCAACGGATTTTAAGTCCGTTGTGAATAGTTATAAATATTTGATCTATGTTAATATTTTATCATTTACGGTAAAAATGTGTAAGTTTATGTGTAAGTCTTTTGGCCTCATTACCCGGTTTTTATGACAAGGCAGAAGTGGCCCGATACTTGGGGATTTTTTCGGTTTGACCCCATGCGGCGAAACAGTGAAGTGAGCCAATTGAAATCCAACAAGCGGGCAAGTTATAAAGCTTGGGTAAGTTAGCTTGCTTGTGCTCGTCAATCTGCTCTTGTTGTGGCAAAGGTGA
This sequence comes from uncultured Aestuariivirga sp., assembly GCA_964247245.1. GTDB lineage: Bacteria > Pseudomonadota > Alphaproteobacteria > Rhizobiales > Aestuariivirgaceae > Aestuariivirga. Next base: position 572,671 of record CAXTTK010000002.1, on the reverse strand, counting down.
GTTGAACGAACATTCAGATAGGTTTGACGAGGGCCTTCGCAACTGCTCCTTGTGGATGCCGGCGGCTTGGATTAGAATGATATAAAGTTTGCTCGTTGGTCTTGGAAATGTGACCCGGTCTTCCCGATGCAACACGCCATTTCATTTGAATTTGCTGGCCACATTCTTGACCTGCGGCAAGGGAGGTTGAGGAAGGGTGGTGTTGATGTTGCCCTTCGCCGCAAATCACTCTCGCTCCTCACCTATCTCGTTCAGAATTCCGGTCGCGTCCTCGGAAAAGAAGAACTCATCACCGCCATCTGGCCCGACGTCGAAGTATCCGACGACTCGCTTGCTCAATGTATGAAAGACATTCGCAGGGTGTTGGGCGCTGAGGGAGCCGACTTCATCCGAACGGTTCCGAGGCGTGGCTATATTGTGGATGATTCCGAAGTTCATCCACTCCGCGACGATCTGGTTGTCCCCAATCCGTCGGTGGCGGTTCTTCCCTTTGCTGTCATGAGCAGCGAACCTGAGCAGGAGTTTTTTGCACACGGCCTTGTTGAAGATATCCTCGCGACGCTTTCGAAGCTGTCGGGCCTGTCTGTCATCGCCCACCATTCGAGCTTTGCCTACAAACCGGGCACGGCAGACATTCGCCAAGTCGCTCAAGAGCTTAACGTGCGCTTCGTGCTTGAGGGCGGTGTGCAGAAATCAGGAGATCGACTTCGCATCACAGTTCAACTGAACGATGCCACCTCAGGGACTCAAGTTTGGGCTGAGCGCTTCGACCGAAGTATCAAGGACCTATTTGCAATCCAGGATGAGATCACCCTGACACTTGCGACAGAGATGCAGGTGCGATTGACCGAGGGGGAACAAGCACGCCTGCGCTACACGACGACCACCAATGTTGAAGCGTGGAATCTTTGGATTCAGGGGCTCAACCATTCTCGTAGTTCACACGGCACGGATTTCCATGTTCAGGCCTGCCGCAGTTGGGAGAAAGCGCTGACGCTCGATCCGAACTCTGCACCCTTGATGGGCATGCTGGCGTTTAGATACTTCTCTGACGCCCGGCACGGCTATACTGAGGCAACACGGGAGGTATCGTTGAGCAAGGCGGAAACTTATGTCAAAAAGGCGCTCGCTATCGACCCCGAAAATCCTGATGCACACCGCGCCTCAGCTGGCATATTACTTTTGAAAATGGAATTCGAAGACGCCGCTATGGCCGCTCGCAGAGCCATCAAGTTTGGACCAAGCATGGCGGATGTGCTGGGATTTTCAGCTTTCGTCCTGACATCTTGCGGGCGGGCGACCGAAGCCATTCGCCACGCTGAAAGAGCCATTGCGCTGAGCCCCAAACATCCTGGATGGTATTTTGGCGTTCTGGGCAACGCCTATCGGCTTGCTGGTCGCCGAGACGCAGCCCTTGAGGCATTTAGAGGCCACCATGCGCGTGAGCCAGGTTACGGCTTGGCCGACATTGTCATGATACAGGAGCAGACGGGTCTCATGGAAGAAGCTCGCGCGACCGCACGGCAACTCGCGATTCTTCGACCATCGTTTACAGTCGCCTCGTTTACGAGAACGCAGTTCCGCAGCGATAGCGAACAATTGGCGAAGGATATCGCCTCGCTCCGCGCGGCGGGCGTCCTAGAGATTTAAGTCCCTTTAGAAAAACGGCGAGAAACCATTCATCTGAGAAAGCCAGCCCTCACCTTTTTTACTTGCTCCTCAAAAACAATGGCGCAGACTTCGCGATCTGTGATCGACAAAAATCCTGTTTGGACCTTTCGGGCGCAAAGAAAGACTGATGGCGCTGGAAGTTCATATTCGTCGAGGCAAATACTGTCGAGCCTAGCGCCCCTTTGACCGTCTAGCATCCATGTCAAACAGCGCCTGAACATCGGATCGTCGAGCGATTGTTGGAGTGGCTCGGCTGCACTTGCGCCGAATAGACCGAAGATGAAAAGCATCGACACAGTTGGAATTCGCATTCGCGGCTCCCTCGGAAGCCTGACACCAATTGGCACCAGTGCCTGTATCATCGATCAGAACAGTCCCTATGTCCTGACAGTAGGTTGAAAATCCCCTGAAATTTGCCTGAAATCCGGATAGCTTCGCGGCCCTCATGGGTAAATCTGTTGAGTGCCCCTAAAGGCAACCCAATCACAAATCTTTGAGGTGGCAGATCATTAGTCAAGTTCAAAGCGTAGTCAAAACCTTCGACCTACCATATCTGAGATACGATGACCTATCACGAGTGGAGCGCGTAACTTTAATCCAAAGAAGAAGATAATCGGGGCGCTACTCTTGCAATACTACGGTTTCATGGCCTAGGGTTTTGCAGATCTTCAATCGAACCTCATTCCCGGAGAACTTCGGCAATGTACCAACGATTGTTCGCAGCGGTACTGTTCATCGGCATACTTCACACCTTGGCCAACGCAAGTGGAGAGTCTACGATCCTGTTTGTGGATGGTCGCTGGACTGGGGGCAGCGAGATCGATCCAAACAGCAGAAGGCTTGAAGAGTGTTGGGTCCGCACGATTTTTAGCGATAGAACCGCGTTTACGTTGGCAAAACGAAGCGACGGCATCTGGCACCTGAGATTGTCAAATCCCGACTGGCAGCTGCCACTTTCCCACTTGTACGATATGGTCGCGCTGGTCGATTTCTATCCCCAACTTCATATCGCCGCCGAAGCCAAGAGCCCGACAAGCATAGAGATTGCAAACCTTGACCAGATATCTCTTTTAGGACTCATCGAGAATGGGCACTCGATCGATCTCACATCCGACGGTTTCAATGTAAAGTATGACCTTGAAGGTAGCGCCAAGGCTATCGAGAAGGTTCGACACTGTTCTGCTGACTAGCTTGCTGCAGAAAAGCCCGCTATAGTTGCTGACTTAACAAGAGCTATCTATTGTTTGCCAATGGCCGATCTCGGCATCGAACATTCTTTGTATCGCGTGTCACAAATCAAAATCGCTCAGCAGTTTGTCTTGTACGCATTGCCATAACTCAATCCGCCTTCACCAGAACTTCCGAATTTGGACAATTTGAGAACTTGTGAATAAATTTTGCATAGTGTCTTTTCATATTAGGATGCCGTTCTAGAATTACTCGCGTCGAACAGACGAAAGGTTGGGATAGCAATGGAAAAAGATGCGGTCATCGCAATCGTAATGGACTACTTCGAAGGGTGGTTCGAAGGCGACATCGAACGCATGAAGCGTGCGTTGCATCCCGACCTGAATAAGCGCAGCGTGCGCGTTGAGGTCGCTGGAGTAAAACTTTCGAACCCTTCGACTGCTCCGCAAATGATCGGTTGGACTGGCGAAGGTGAGGGCAAGGCTGAAAGACCGACCGACCATGCGATCAAGGTCAAGGTAGATGATGTTTATGAGCACATCGCGACAGTAACGGTGCACAGCGCAGTGTACATCGAGTATCTGCAGCTGATGAAAACACCCGAGGGATGGCGCATTGTAAATGCGTTATACATGCGCCGAAGGTAGCACTAACACTAGATGTACCACCCATGGACATCTTAAGCGAAGACTGGTGCGGGCGGCCGGACTCGAACCGGCACGGGATTACTCCCAACGGATTTTAAGTCCGTTGCGGCTACCATTACGCCACGCCCGCACATTCAGCGATGCCCTGATAGGCGAGGCACATGTGCTTGACAAGCACTGTTCGTCGCGTGATCTTGGCATCACCAACTTTGAGTGAGAAATGGAACAATTCCTCGACCCTGCCTTCCTGACCGCCCACATGGCCTATGTCGTGCTGGCAATCTCGTATTTTCTCACCAATATATTTTGGTTGCGGGTTTGCGCAATTGTTGGGCTTTTTCTCGAAATCCTTTATTTCCGGCTTTCCGGCACGGGTTATCCGGGCCTCGCCTGGGACACGGTCTTTATCATCATAAATTTATATGAACTGATCTGGCTCGTGCGCGACCGTATAAGATCGTCGCTTCCGACAGACGAAGCCCCAGCATTGCGCCACGCCTTTGAGGGACTGGATGATTCGCAGATCGCGAAACTTCTGCGCGCTGCAGAATGGAAAAATTACGAGCCAGGCGAAACTTTGACAAGACAGGACGCTCCCGTCGATGCGCTCTATTTTCTCTTTAAAGGCCGCGCTAATGTTGAGGTTGACGGTTCCTTTATCACCTATCTCGAAAGCGGATCATTTGTCGGCGAAATTGCCTACCTCACTGGAAATCCCGCAAACGCGCGTGTAACCGTCGATGAACCATCACGGGTGATCGTCTTTTCAAAAATGCGCCTCGCCAAAGTTGTGGCTCGTGACCGTCAATTGAATGGTATTTTGTACCAAGTTCTGGGCCGAGATTTAGCCCAAAAAATGCGCCGTTCAAATTCGCGCAAGGTTCTCGCTGATCAACCCGTCAGACCTTGAGCGCCAAAATATAAAGCGCAAGATATGTGAATTGATGAAGAGTTTGGTCTGCACTCAGGGCCCACCAAAATGGTGCACTATCGGTATTCCACCCGAAATATTTAATGATATTTTCCTTGGTGAAATCCACATGGTAATGAATTGCAAAATCGAGAACAGCTAGCACGATCGCGAGAGTGGGCGAAAAAGCCGCGATGAGAAACACTAAGCCTGTGCCAAGCCCGTGCAAAGCCGAATGCAAAATGCCAAGTGGAGCGCCGTATATCGATTTACTTTTCACCATGGCCAAAGTCTGTAATGGGCCATCACAAATGAAATGTTTGAATTGCAAAAAAGCAACCACAATAAGTGCATAAGTGACCGGAGCGTTATCCATCATTTAGGGAATTTTAAACATAGCAACGGCGCTTGCCAAGCAACAAAGAGAAGATTAGAAATAACTTCAGGGGGCTCGAAAGAGCTGGAGTTATATGATGGTTCGTCGTTTTCTATTGGTACTTTTGGTTGCACTTGTTGGAATGACGCTATCGGCATTGGCCGATCCCATTGCGAAAATAGTGGCGGTTGTAGGCAGCCCAACATCTTCTGGCCCCGGCGGTGACCGAACACTAATTGCAGGCGCAGACATATTCGAGAAAGACAAGATTACTGTTGCATCAGGAAATGCGCAGATTCTTTTCAATGATGGCACCAAGCTCGTGGTCGGCCCCGGCTCATCACTCGTGATCAGCAAATACTTGATGCAAGGCGACGGCAGCTCCGCGCAGGATTTCTCGATCAATGCATTGCGCGGCACGTTCCGCTTCATCACCGGCAAAAGCCCAAAAAACGCCTATGATATTCAAACTGCAAATGCCACCATTGGTATCCGCGGCACTGGGTTTGATTTTTGGGTCCAGAAAGCAACGGGTGTTGCGCTGCTGAAAGGCAAAGTTAGACTTTGCAGCAAAACAGGTAGTAAATCTTGCGTCGATCTGAACCCTACTTGCGAAGTGGGAACAACTGAGAATGGAACAGCAAAAAAACTAACGGGCCAAACTCAAATTCAAAGATTAAGAGCAAACCTCCCCTATATTTTTAATCAAGCGCAATTGCGAGCCGCCTTCAGGCTCAACGTCAGTCTATGCAATCAACCTCTCACACAGCAGGGCGACCGATTGGACACGAACCAAAAGCGTAATGAGCCTCCTCCGTGTTCAGGTGGAAATGTTGCGGGGGGAAAAGGTTGTTAAAGCATGACAGCAGGAATTTGGCTCTAATTCAAAAGGCTATTATCATTATCCGCCGATTTAACACGACAGCCAAATGAGGCTGCGTCGTATTTTACCTGGCTTACTTATTGGAATGTTGATGACAGCAGCTTTGCTCGCTGTACGCATCGCCGATCCGATAACGATTGCAACAGTGCGCGGCGCTGGTTTTGATACGATGCAACGCCTGTGGCCAAGGCAGAGCGACAAAACACTACCCGTGCGCATTGTCGACATCGACGAAGCCTCACTCAAAAAACTAGGACAATGGCCGTGGCCGCGCACGGAGCTCGCCAAACTTGTAAACGAGTTGAACGAGCTTGGCGCATCTGCAATAGCCTTCGATATAATTTTCCCCGAACCAGACCGGCTATCACCAGACCGCATTTTAAGTGATCCAACAATCATCCAGTTGCTTGGCCCCACTGCAATAAGCCCTTCAACAATTCTCCCTAACAACGATCAAATCTTTGCAAAAGCCATTTCCGGTCGGCGGGTCGTTTTGGCTTATGCGGGTGGTTTGGGTGCCACAGCAAAACCTGCAACCGCAAAAGCTGGTTTTGCCCAAACCGGGTTGCCAGCGCTAAATGCTGTACCCTCCATTTTTTTAGTTCACCCAAATATCGATATTCTGGAAAAAGCCGCCGATGGGCTTGGTCTCATCAATATTGATTTTAGGCGCGAGCAAGGAACGGCCAGACAAATCCCGCTTCTGATGTCGGATGGTAAATCTTACTACCCAAGTCTCGTACTCGAAACTTTGCGAGTTGCTCAAGGCGTTGATACTTATGTTGTAAACGGCGCGCCAAATAGTGAAAACGTTATAAACTCGATACGCGTTGGCGAACTTGAAATTCCGGTCAGCGACGATGGCCAACTCGGAATCTATTATTCCCATAACGTCCCTGAGACGTATGTGTCGGCTGAACGTGTTATCAGCGGAACCGACCGAGCCGCTTTGCGCGCCCTCATCGCAAACAATATCGTTTTGGTGGGAACGTCAGCAACCAGTTTGCAAGATACCAAAACGTCAAGTCTTGGTGAAGCTATTCCGGGTGTTTCGGTTCACGCGCAAGCCATTGCACAAATCTTGACCGGCTCCTTTCTAAAGAGATCAGACCTTAATTATTATTTCGAGTTGCTGTTTGTGGGGTTGATTGGTCTTCTAATTTCTGTAGTCACTGCACTCCTCCGCCCCATGCCGATGATTGTTGGACTTTTTATAATTGTTTCGAGCTTGCTCATAACGGCGGCATATGCATTTCGACATTTCGGCGTGCTGATAGATTTGACATTCCCGATCCTCAGCGTAGCTACAATTTATCTCGCAACAATTGCTTTCAAGCTCCTCGTAACCGACCGCGAAGGCCGAATGCTACGGAATGTTTTTAGCCACTATGTTGCTCCTTCAATATTGACCGAAATTGAAAACAACCCAAAAGCTTTGAATCTTGGTGGTGAAACGCGTGAAGTCACTGTGATGTTCGTCGACATTCAAAACTTCACGCCAATGGGCGAGAGCTTGAGACCGGAAGAGCTCGTTGCAACAGTTAACTCTCTATTGAGCACTTGCAGTGCCGGAATACTCGCGAACGGCGGCACGATTGATAAGTTCATTGGGGATGCCGTGATGGCATTTTGGAACGCGCCTATTGCTCAAAATGATCACCAATATCTCGCAAGTCTTGCAGCCCTCGAAATTCAGAATAAAATTTTTGAGTTCAATGCGGACGAAATCAATAAAGAGCGTCTCATGCCTCACAACCTTTGGCCAGTATCCGTCAGAATAGGTTTAGCCACGGGAAGTGCGATTGTAGGAAATATGGGTTCGTTGGAACGCTTTGATTATTCTGTATTGGGCGAAACCGTAAACCTCGCCTCACGCGCTGAAGGCTTGTGTAAAGAAGTAGGCCATAACATTGTTATCGCTGGGCAAATTCAACCCAAGATCAAATCACTCGCGATCCTCGATGCAGGCGCAGTTGTGGTACGTGGCAAAAAGACAAAAACGCCCATACATCTCGTCATGGGCGACGAAGTTACGGCCGCCACCCCCGAATATCAGTCATTTTTGGAAAGCTATAAACTCATCACCAACGAATTACGCAATTCTAAAAACGGTCGAATTCAACCAAATCTTGTCAAACAAGCCAAATCCGACCATCCCATGCAAAGTCATTTTCTAGAGAAACTAGAAAGCCGGGTGGCGAATTATCAAACTGACTAGTTCAGGCGGTAGCGCGGTCACCGATTGGCGGACTGAACTGCAACCCCATATCCCATGGCAAATAAATCCACGTGTCTTGGCTAACCTCAGTCACAAATGTATCAACCAGAGGCCGACCCTGAGGTTTGGCATAGACCGTGGCAAAATGGGCTTTTGGCATCATCTCGCGCACCAACTTTGCCGTGGCCCCGGTATCTACCAAATCATCGACGATCAGAACGCCAGCCCCATTATCAACGCCTATAATATCCGGCGAGACAGGCTTCAAAACTGAAATTTCACCTTGTTTATCATATTCATAAGAAGCAACGCACACGCTTTCAATAACCCGAATGCCAAGCTCACGCGCCACAATTGCAGCGGGAACCAATCCTCCACGTGTAATTGCGACAACCGCTCTGAATGGGCCTGCTGCCGAAAGCCGCCAAGCCAATGCCCGTGCATCCCGGTGAAACTGATCCCAAGAAACAGGGAAACTCTTTTGCCACTTTTCGTCCATCGCTAAACCTCAACTTCGCTTAACGTTCTATGGCAATTTGCACTATTCATTGCAATGGCAACCATTTGATCAACACTTGTTTCATACTTTCTAGCGATGATGCGCAAATAATCGATCTGAAACAGGCTGAACCATATGATTGACGCGCTTATTAACGCTTTCGAAATAGCAAATACCGAAATTTTGCACATCGCAATGCCAGAAGCCGTTATCAAAGATGTTTCAACAGCCCTTTTGCGCCGCTGGAATTGTCAAAAATCGGACATTGTCGGCAAATCGCTCATGAAATTTGGAACCGGGCTAGTTTCCGCTCGCCATATGCCACCAGCTGCTGATTCAAACGCCGCTCCAGAAATTGAAATCAGCTACACGCCACCACTGGGTAGCCATGTGAAATCAATATTCCGCAGCCAAACTTGGGAAGATGCGTCGACAACTTCTATTCTGTTGATTGGTCAAAACGCCAGCCTTGAACAGGCCATGAGCGCTATGAACAATGAAACCCGTTTGCAATTGGCTTTGCGTTCGGGAGGCTATGCTCTCTGGGACCATAATTTCGAAACAGGTGAGACTTATAACTCGCCTGAAATGTTGGAAATATTCGGCGAGCAAGACGGCGATCTGAATTTCATGAGATTCAATGCGCGCATCCACCCTGAAGATGCTGACAAAGCCCTCGATCTGAAAATTAAAAATGCGACCTTTGGAAATGACATTTTTCAGACGCGCTACCGTGTGCGGACGACCGCTGGAAATTATGCATGGATCGAAACCGCCGCGGGTTTAATTCGCGATCCGGCCACTGGAAAACCAACCAAAGTTGTGGGGCTCTGCCGCAACGTTGATGATCAAATGATCACACTCGAACGCCTCAAAAACTCAGAATTGATGTTGAAACGCACCCAAGCAGTTTCGCACCTCGGCAGTTTTAAACTGCGCGTTGAAAGCGGCGTATCAAGACTGACAGCTGAAATGGCAGCCCTTCTTGGTCTTGCCAATGCGATGGTACACCCCAACCTCGATACTTTCATTAAAATGATCGAACCGGGCGACCGCGAAAAATTCGTCGAAGGCATTGAGCTTGCTAAAATCGGCAATCAGATAAAAAATCTCGAAATCTCGGTTAAAAAGAAATCTGGTGAACTCGAATACTTCCAAGTCACAATGGATCCAGAACGCGGCACGAATGGCGAAATCGAATCTGTTTTTGGTGCCTGCCAATGCGTAACTGAACGCAAAGCGTTGGAGAACAAATTCCAGCAAGCCCAAAAAATGGAAGCGGTGGGCCAGCTCACGGGCGGCATCGCGCATGATTTTAACAATCTGCTGATGGTTGTTATGGGCAATCTGCAATTGGTCGAACAGCTGGTGAAGGGCGACGAGCGCGCGCTCAAACGTATCCGCGCAGCCATCGACGCATCCGAAAAAGGTTCTGATCTCACACGCCGCATGTTGGCTTTCTCACGTCAACAAACGTTGCAAAACAAAGAACTCGCAGTCAATGATCTGCTCTTCAATATGCAAGATATGTTGAAGCAAGCAGTGAGCGCAACCGTCGATATAAAGTTCATTCCAACAGAGGGTTTGTGGCCGGTTAAAGTTGACCAAACAATGCTCGAAACTGCTATTCTCAATCTCACAATCAATGCACGTGATGCAATGGCGCCAAATGGCGGCAGCCTCATCATTGAAAGCGCAAATCGTAGCTTAGACAGCACCTTTGCGCAGTCTCATGAAGAAGTGACACCCGGTGATTATGTGGAAATTTCCGTCACTGACACGGGATCAGGCATAGCACCCGAAAACATCGAAAAAGTGTTCCAGCCTTTCTTTACAACAAAAGGTCCTGAAGCTGGTTCAGGCTTAGGCCTTTCAATGATTTATGGTTTCGTGAAGCAATCAGGCGGCCATGTTAAAATATATTCTGAAGTTGGCCACGGCACTTCGGTCAAGCTCTATTTGCCGAGACTCACAGCCTCGACAAAAATTGATGTGATTAAGCGCCCTGCGGAACTTCAAGAACATTTGATGCGTGAATTGGGTGCCACGACTGTTGAAGCCCTGCCAACACTTCCTTCACGCAAAATGAAAATTCTTGTGGTGGAAGATAATAGTTCAGTGCGCGAAGTTGCAGCCGCCATGATCGAAGAAATGGGCTTTGAAACAATCACCGCCACAAACGGCCATGAAGGCTTGCAGATGATCGATGATCAACGCGATATTGATCTGGTGCTTTCCGATGTGATTATGGCTGGTGGCATGAACGGCCCAGAGCTAGCAGCCAAAGCGATAAAACTGAGACCTGAACTCAAAATTCTATTCATGTCAGGCTATGCGCCAGGTTCGGTGCGTCAGATGAATGATCTGCCCGACACAATTGAATTGGTGAACAAACCATTCACCCGCAATGACCTGACGGAAAAAGTGAAAAAGGCCTTGGCGGCTTAAACTCTTTTCCATCCGCGGGCCTTGCCGTCCAAGCGCAAGCCTTCGGCCATGGTCACGACCGCTTGCGCAGCATTTTCTAATGCCTCGTCATCGCGCGAACGTAACACCAAATTTGTCGCAAAGCCTTGGGGTGACTCAAATGGATATGAACCAATCGTCACGGCGGGAAAAAGATCTTGAATAGCACTCAGCGGCTTTGCCACATCGCCCTCCCCGCCTTGAAACTCAATTGTGACTGACTTGGCCACAACGCCTGTAGCAAGCTGAGGTGCCAACGCATCCATCATCGCTTGCATAATTTTGGGAACACCTGCCATCACAAACACGTTGCCGATGCGAAACCCTGGTGCCTTTGAAACCGGATTATTGATCAATGTCGCCCCTTCAGGAACCCGGGCCATGCGCATCCGCGCCTCATTGGCCTCGCGTCCCATTTCTTTAAAATAGTCCGTCAAAATCTTCACAGCCTCTGGGTGGTGCGAAATGCCAACGTCAAAAGCCTTGGCCATGCAATCAGCTGTAATATCATCATGGGTCGGCCCAATGCCGCCAGTGCTGAAAACATAAGTATACCTTGCCCGCAAAGCGTTCACTGCGACTATAATGTCGCCCTCATCATCGGCAACGAGCCGCGCTTCCATCAAATCTATGCCGAGCGCAGAAAGATAGTCTGCAATAAAGCCTAGATTTTTGTCTTTGGTGCGCCCAGATAAAACTTCATTACCAATCAAAAGAACGGCTGCGGTTGGACTTTGTGTCATTTCAAATCTCGCTTTTCAGCACGCTCTGCCATAGATTGACCAAAACGCAAACCCCTGACAAAATGACACAATGACCAAGACCCAAACTTCAGCACGTATCAAACTGCACAAACCAGAAGATTTCGAAGCCATGCGCAAGGCTGGCCATCTGACGGCAGTAGCTTTGGATGAAGTTACGCCACTCGTCAAAACCGGTGTGGCCACCGAAGTGATCGACGAATTTTTTATGGATTTTGCATCAACCCACAAAATTCTGCCCGCCACCTTGAACTATCGCGGCTACCGCAAAGCTTGTTGCACGTCGCTCAATCATGTCGTCTGCCACGGTATCCCCAACGATAAGCCAATGCGCGAAGGCGATATTGTCAACATTGATGTCACTTTCATCGTCGATGGCTGGCACGGCGATGCCAGCCGCATGTATGCGGTGGGCGAGATCAGCCGTGCGGCAGAGCGTTTAATCGACGTGACTTATGAATGCCTGAGGCTGGGTATTGCGGGAGTGAAACCTGGCGCGCATCTTGGCGATATCGGCCACGCCATTCAAGTATATGCTGAAGCCGAGCGCTGCTCTGTGGTGCGTGATTTTTGTGGTCATGGCTTGGGCCAAGTATTTCATGATCATCCCAACGTGTTGCATTACGGTAAGCGCGGCGAAGGTGTTGAACTCAAGCCCGGCATGTTCTTCACCATTGAGCCAATGATCAATCTCGGTAAACCCCATGTGAAAATCTTGAGCGATGGCTGGACGGCGGTCACGCGGGATCGTTCTCTTTCCGCTCAATTCGAACACAGCATTGGTGTGACTGAAACGGGCTGCGAAATATTCACGCTGTCACCGAAGGGGCTTGATCGCCCAACAGCAAAAATCTGATATGGCCAAAGGCCTTGAAGATGCCACCAATCAGGCCACTTTCTTGGGCCACCGCGAGCGTTTGCGCGAACGCTTCGAATTTGGTGGCACAGATGCCCTGCCCGACTATGAATTGCTCGAAATGGTTTTATTCCGTGCCATCAGACGCGGCGATACAAAGCCAATCGCTAAAGCATTAATCGCCAGGTTCGGTTCGTTTGCTGAAGTGGTCAGTGCCGAGCCTGAGCGCTTAATGGAAGTCAAAGGTGTTGGCCCAGCTGTGGCAACTGAGATCAAATTAATTCAAGCAGCAGCTCTTCGCCTCTCTCGTGGCAAAGTGATCAATCGCCCTCTGCTCAGCAGTTGGAAAGCCATAATAGATTATTGCCACGCGGCCATGGCCTTTGCCGAAACAGAGAGCTTCCGTCTTTTGTTCGTTGATAAGAAAAATCAATTGATCGCTGACGAAGTGCAACAAACCGGCAGTGTCGATCATACCCCCGTCTATGCGCGCGAGGTGATCAAACGCGCGCTTGAGCTTTCGGCGTCTGCAATCATCATGGTTCACAATCACCCATCAGGCGATCCAACGCCGTCGATGCCCGATATTGAAATGACTAAAAAGATTGTAGCCGCTGGACATCCCCTTGGAATCTTAATTCACGACCACATCATAATTGGCCGTAAAGGCCATGTGAGCTTCAGGAATTTGCAATTAATATGACAATCGAAATTCGTCCCATCAGCGCAGAAAACAAAGCACTCTGGTATCCGCTCTGGCGTGGCTATCAAGCGTTTTACAAAACCGACATCGCCGAAGCAGTGAGCGATGTAACGTGGAACCGCCTGCTTGATCCGGAAGAGCCCATGGGCGCTGCCATGGCGTGGAATGGTGATGAAGCTGTTGGCTTGGTTCATCACATTCAACATCGCTCTTGCTGGACGACGGGTGATTATTGCTATTTGCAGGATTTGTTTGTGTCCGAAGAAGCAAGAGGACACGGCGTGGGCAGAAAGTTGATTGAATATGTTTATGGCTACGCAAAATCCCGGGGTTGCTCACGCGTGCATTGGTTGACCCATGAAAGCAATACTGACGCGATGGAACTCTACAACAAGATCGCCTCACGCTCAGGCTTCATACAATATCGCCACTTACTTTAATTTCGCTTTGATTTCCTCCAAAGCCTCAGGCGTATCGGCGTCTAATAAGATACCATCATGCGTCACGGCGATTTCAACAATTTGATCACGCCGTGATTCAATCAAACTGCGCGCACCCCGGTCACCTGTTAATGCCTTCAAATCAGAAAAATACTCTTGCCCCCACAAAACTGGGTTCCCCAGTTTGCGGCCAAATACTGGCGCTACCAATGACCGACCCTCTGCCACATTAAATGCCGCGATCATGCGGTTCAAATCTTCCGCTTCGATCAAAGGCATATCGCCCAAACACACAAAGGCTGCATCAAATTCCTGCGCCGCGGCAATGCCGACACGAACCGAAGTTGAAAGCCCCTTTGCATAATCCGCATTGTGGACAAAGCGAAGTTTGTGATTTTTTAAAACCGCCTGAATGTCTTCAGCTTGATGCCCTGTCACAATAATAATTTCATCAATCGCGGCTTTGCTAAGACGCTCAATCGTGCGTTGGATCAAAGCTTGACCATTCAGATCAGTGAGCAATTTGTTCGAACCCATACGGCTCGAAAGCCCTGCCGCCAAAACCACAGCTGCAATACGAGGGGCAGACATAGAAGACGTTTGGCCTTCGCGTGGCTGAGGGCGAGATTTAATTTCCGCCAACAACCCACCTGCCCCCATATCCATCATGTTGGACGACGAAACATTAATGCCTGCCATCAAACGCTCCAGCACCCAGTCAAAGCCATTGGTCTTTGGTGATCGGGCACAGGATGGAACACCAATCACGGGGATTTCATTCAATGAACCCAACATCAACAAATTGCCAGGATCAACCGGCATGCCCACATGCTTGACCACACCGCCAGCATCAACAAGCGCGGCAGGAATGACATCGGCTCGATCAACAATAGCCGAAGCACCGAACAACAAAATCAGATCAACATCTTTCAGCTTTCGAATTTCATACGCCAAAACCTCTTCCGCATGATTGCAAACAACGACCTGCTTTAGCGTGCCACCCAATGAAGAAACACGGTCACGAATGGCGGTTTCAGATTTGCCAACAATTGAATCTTTCGTATGTGGCAACCGCGTGATGAACAATCCAACCCGCAAAGGTTTGAACGCAGCAACTGAAACCAAAGGCATATTGCCAACAATTGCCAAAGCCTTTTCCAAAATATCCTGCGGAATTGAAAACGGAATGATTTTCACAGTAGCCACCATATCGCGCCGTCCCACTCGCGCAAAAGCCGGCAACGTCGCAATCGTCAAACTCTCGTGCAGATGATTGATCATGCGCAGACGCACTTCATCAATCAACAACACACCAGCTTGATCAGAATACAAATTTGCGCGGCCCGTGAATGCTTCTTGCGTTGTGGCATTTTCTCCGCTGATTGCTATCGACAATCGCCGCGCTGCCTCATCCTCTGCAACATCAGAAACATCGAGCCGTGCCACAATCACGGTCTTCACCCTTTCAGCGACGAGTGAATCGATATCTGCTTGCGATAAGGTTTTACCCTTCTTCAGTATCAAAGCATCCAGCTTAACTGCGTGTGCCAGCACGCAGCCTAAAGCATCGATAACCGCGACTGAACCGAACTTCATTATCCGCCCAGCCGCAGAGACTGCGTTATCTCAGCCATGATCGAAATCGCAATTTCGGGCGCACCTTGGGCACCAAGCTTCAAACCGATGGGTCCGTGAATTTTGGCTAAGGCCGCTTCATCAAATCCTGCAGCTTTCAGTCGCTCCATGCGCGAACTTTGCGTTTTTTTCGAACCCAAAGCGCCAATGTAAAACACCTCTGAGCGTAAAGCCAAATCAAGCGCGGGGTCATCAATCTTCGGATCATGGGTCAGCGCCACAAAACCCGTTCGCGCATCAAGCCCAAGCTTCGGCAAAACATCTTGCGGCCAATCCTCAATCAACGTTACGCCCGGAAACCGCGCACCCGTGGCAAATGCCCCACGCGGGTCAATTACTGTCACATCATAATTGGCAGCCTGAGCCATAGGGATAATGCTTTGTGCAATATGAACTGCGCCGATAATCACCAGCCGCAATGGCGGATTGTGAATGGCCACAAAGCTTTCACCAGTGTCCGATTTTTCAATGCCCGATTGGTCAAACCGAAACCGCTTGTCCAAAGCTTCATCCGCATCTGCACGAAAAACAACGCGTTGCGCATTCGATCCTAAATCAGTCACAACAGCAACGGATCGGCGATTTCGCCGCGCATCCAGGATCGCCTCAAGTATTTCGGCCTTCACAAGAGCGGCTCCACATAGACCCGAATTTTACCACCGCAAGCCAGCCCCACTTTCCAAGCCGTCTCGTCCGCCACACCAAAATCCAAAATCCGAGGCTCGCCGGTTTTCATCACATCCAAAGCATCGGTGATCACCGCCCCTTCAACACAGCCACCCGAAACCGAGCCCATGAAGTTGCCATCCCCGTCAATCACCAACTGGCTGCCCACAGGCTGCGGCGCTGACCCCCAAGTCTCAATCACGGTCGCCAATACCACCTGCCGCTTTTGCCCCAGCCAATCCGCTGCCGTTTCTAAAACCGAATGATCCATTTTTTGCTCCTAAACCAATTGTGATTTGCCAGCGTAATAAAAGCAAGACATCATATACCTAAGCGAGGTCAATCATGATTAGATTTCTTGTTTCCGCCCTGTTGTTGGTTTTCCTGCTGGCGCCTGCCCAAGCAGAAAACGCCGATCAATCCGCCTTCCAAGCCGTGATTTCCGGCCAACTTGAAGCATTCAAAAAAGACGACGGCCAAGCCGCTTATTCCTTTGCCGCCCCCATCGTCAAAGGCATCTTCCCCAGTGCCGAAATATTCATGGGGATGGTCAAGCGCGGCTATGAGCCAATTTACAAAAATACCAAATATGTATTCGGCGATCTCGCAACAGATAGCCTGGGACGACCAGCTCAACACGTGATTATTACCGCCACCAACGGCAAACGCTATGAGGCGGTATATGCGATGCAACAACAGCCAGACGGCAGCTGGAAAATCGCCGGAGTGCAAATGGTCGAGATTCCAAGCGTTGATGCTTGATGCGAATGGCGATCATTTAACACCAATATCCGTCACCCCGGCGAAGGCCGGGGCCGGGCTTAATTCCTGAAATGGAGCCCAATCCCGGCCTTCGCCGGGATGACGGGTCGAGTACGTGTTGTTTCCAGATATTTGTCTGATGCCTAAAAAATTAACGATCAACATTTAAAAATGCGGGATGAAAAAACTTATTCCCTATCTTCCCACAGTCGCCGTCATCGCCTTTGTAGCTGCCCTCGAATACGCCCAAGGCCGATTGCTCATTTGCAAATGCGGTTACGTCAAACTCTGGGAAGGCGTGGTCAACAGCGCCGATAACTCCCAGCATATTGCTGATTGGTATTCGCTCTCACACATCATCCACGGCTTCCTGTTTTATGGACTCACCCATCTCATCATGCGTCGCGCATCGATGGCGTGGCGGCTTGGGTTGGCCACATTAATAGAAGGTGGTTGGGAGCTTCTCGAAAACTCGTCTTTCATCATCAATCGCTACCGTGAGGGCACAATCTCATTAGATTATTTTGGCGATAGCATCATCAATTCAACCAGCGACATCGGCTTTATGATCTTTGGCTTTTTCATCGCATCAAAACTGCCATGGAAAATCACTGTTGCCGCCGCCATCTCAATGGAGTTACTGGCGCTCTATGTGATCAGAGACAATCTCACGCTCAACATCATCATGCTGCTTCATCCGCTCGAGGCGATAAAGAACTGGCAGGCGGGCGCTTAAAGCACCCGCCCAATATTCAATTAAGGTTGGTTCTCACAGGTGATTGAATTAAACGCGTAACAACCTGATCCTTTGCAAATCTTGCCATTGCCGATGAAGCGTGATGGCTTCACACCGGGTGGCACAGGCGATGATTGCTCGAAGTCTGAAGCGTCATCATACCCCTTGGCATCGCAAAACGCGTCAGCCGCATCTTGACCGCAGCCAATGCCTTTGGTTTCACAATAGTTAACACGGTAGCCACCGAGTTTTGGCTTGTTATAAGTCTTTTCAATTCCACCGGAACCGCCGCCACCTGGAGGCGGAGCTGGTGGTGGGCCAGGAGGAGGCGCATCCGGCTTTTCACATGTCACAAAAGTAAAGCCATCACAGGTCGGGGCCGCACATTGTTGGCCAGTACCGATCACCACAGTCGGCGTTGCAGCACCGATATCAATAGCCTCTTCAAAATTATTGGATTGTGTAAAACCCTTGGTTTGGCAGAATTTATCGGCAGCAGGCTTGCCACATTCGCCGGCCCACACGCGACAGAAATCCAGCCTGAATATTCCAATTTTTGGTTTTACAAAATCTTGCTCAGCAGCTTGGGCTGCACCAAAAGTCAAAGCCAGTGCCAATAAAGGCAAAGTTAAAAGTTGCGTTATCCTCATGTTCCACTCCATTACGACAGCCCCTCACTATCATTTAACAGAATTCAAAACACTTCACCATGGTGAGCGGGAAAGCGAAGTTTATTCGAGCGCAAAAAGGAAGCTAACAAAATTGCTCTATTTCTTAGGTCGATGCTTTTTCACAGTAAGTTTGCCGTGGCTCTTGATCGATTGCGCTCCCCCAACACACGTTATAGAAGCAAACGTCTTGCAGTAATCGGCGTTGCAAGCACGGCGCACCAACCTCGCGCTATGCGTGCCAGGGATGGCTACCAAATGCGGGTCACCATCCAAGGATTCAGGGCTGATATCTTTGGCAAAGTCACTCGCGTGATCAAAGCCTTCGCGCTGGCAATAATAATCTGCCGCAACTTTTCCGCAAAGGCTGTTACGATCCGCACACCAGCGCACACGCGGAAAAGCAACGCTGGATGAGGGGTCCCAAACAAAGGTTTTGCTCGCGGCAAATGATGGTGTTGGGAACACCGCAAATACCACCGCAAAGGATATGAACAAAAGTCTTACCATTTCGAATCCTTCCATGTTATCCGCCGCAGCTCTTTTATAGCGGAGTTTTAGCACTAGGGCCAATGTCGGAATTCTGTGAACCAGAGGCGGTTTTCACTGGCGCAAATCCCTTCCCCTGACCTATCCTCAGCAATAGGAGAAAACGCCATGCAATCAAAAGTCATCCTCACCTGCGCCGTCACCGGATCAGGCGACACCGTGGGCAAGCACCCCGCCATTCCTGTATCACCTGAGCAAATCGCCAATTCAGCGTTGGAAGCCGCGAGCGCCGGCGCAACCGTGGTTCATTGCCATGTGCGCAATTTAAAAACCGGTAAAGGCACACGCGATGTGAACCTCTATGCTGAAGTGATGGAACGAATCCGCGCCAAGAACACCTATGTGATCATCAACTTGACCGCGGGCATGGGCGGCGACTTGATGGTGGGTGACGGCGAAGAGCCGATGAAATGGGGCGAAGGCACAGATTTGGTTGGCCCAGCCACGAGGTTGCTCCACATCAAAGAACTCCGCCCTGAAATCTGCACGCTGGATTGCGGTACGCTGAATTTTGGCGATGGCCAATCCATCATGATCCAAACTCCAACGCAACTGCGCGAGCAAGCCAAACTGATCAAGTCTTACGGCGTGAAGCCTGAGATGGAGATATTTGATTCAGGCAATCTCTGGTTTGCCAATCAGATGGTGAAGGAAGGCCTGATTGATGGCCCGCCACTTTATCAACTCTGCCTCGGAATCCCATGGGGTGCGCCCTTCAACACTGAAACCATGGCTTACCAAAAATCACAAATGCCAGAAGATGCCGTCTGGGCTGCCTTCGGTATCGGTCGCAATGAATTTCCAGCAGTAGCGCAAGCCGTGTTGCTGGGCGGCCATGTGCGCGTGGGGCTAGAAGATAATCTTTATCTCGATAAAGGTGTTTTTGCATCTAACGGCACGCTGGTAGAACGCGCGGTGAAGATCATAGAGATTTTGGGAACGAGGGTTGCAACACCTGATGAAGGCCGCGCGATTTTGGGATTGAAGAAATGAAAATCAAAACCGTCGGCATCGCTGGCACAGGCCTCATCGGCGCAGGCTGGGCGGCGCGACTACTCATTCGTGGCTTTGATGTTATCGCCTATGACGTATCGCCCACCGCCGAAGCAAAACTCAAAGCCGCGATAAAAGTGGCTTGGCCTTCGATGGAAAAGCTTTTGGGCAAGCCGAAAAAGAAGGGCAAGCTCGCCTTCACGACTGACCTCGCTGTGATGGCTGCTAAGTCGCATTTCATCCATGAAGCAGCACCTGAACGCAAAGACCTCAAAATCAAACTGTTCAAAGATATTGATGCGATTGCAAAGCCCGATGTGATCATCTCATCATCATCCTCAGGTTTCCTGCCCACCGATTTGCAATCCGAGTGCAAACACCCCGAACGGGTCATCATTGGCCATCCGTTCAATCCGGTCTACTTGCTGCCTCTGGTCGAAACTGTTCCCGGCAAGCAGACCTCCAAAGACACCATGGATCGCGCTGGCGTTTATTTTGAATCAATCGGCATGCAGGTGCTGCGTCTAAAAAAGGAAATCGACGGCTATATCTGCGACCGCTTACAAGAGGCGCTTTGGCGCGAGGCCTTACACATCTTGGACAAAGACATCGGCACCACAGGCGATATCGATGACTCGATTGTTTATTCCGCCGGCATGCGATGGGCCTTTATGGGTTCATTCCTCACCTATCATGTGGGCGGCGGCCCCGGCGGCATGCGCGACTTCATGAAACAGTTTGATCCAACGCTAGCACTGCCTTGGACTGATCTCGGCTTTCCAAAATGGAACGACGCTTTGGAAACCCGTCTGATCGAAGGCACCGACGCCCAAGCAGCTGGCCGCTCGGTTGCGCAGATTGAAGCTAAACGCAATGCGATCTTGGTGGATATGATGAAGCTGTTCAAGAAGCACAAGATTGGGGCGGGGTTGGTTCTTGCGCGGGAGTCAAAAAATAAGAAAAAGAAATAACTCCCCTTCTCCCCTTGAGGGAGAAGGTGGATTGCGCGTCTTCGCGCAAGACGGATGAGGGGTTGGTTCAACGAGTCCAACCGCCACCGACCCCTCATCCGGCGTTTCACGCCACCTTCTCCCTCAAGGGGAGAAGGAAAGTAAGAAAGGGAGACCAAAATGCAACAACGCGTCATGATCACCGCCGCCGCCACTGGCATTGGCCGCTGCATCGCCAAAGCCTTCTACGATGAAGGTGCACATGTGCATATCTGCGATGTCAATGAGGCAGCGCTCGAAACTTTCCGCGAAGAATATCCCGAAATCGGCGCAACCCATGTTGATGTCACTTCTGAGGCGCAAGTCGAAGAATGGTTTGATGAAGCCCTCGAAGATTTAGGTGGGCTTGATGTGATGGTCAACAACGCTGGCATCAAAGGCCCAACTGCCCCTATTGACGATATTGACTTTGCCGATTGGCGCGAGTGCTTGGCGGTCGGCATCGATTCATATTTTCTCTGCGCTAGGCGAACAGCACCCATTTTTAAAGCGCAGAAATCCGGCACCATTATAAACCTGTCATCAACCGCGGGGCTGTTCGGTTTTGGCAATCGCACCCCCTATGCTGCGTCCAAATGGGCGGTGATCGGCCTTACCAAATCTTTGGCCATTGAACTTGGCCCCTTCAACGTAACAGCAAACGCTATTTGCCCCGGCACGGTGCGCGGTGACCGTATCAACCGCGTCATTCAAGGTGAAGCTGATTTGCGCGGTGTTCCATTTGCCGTGGTTGAAAAAGAAGCAATTGAGGGCTCATCAATCGCCCGCTTTGTTGAGCCAGAAGAAATCGCTGCCATGGCCATATTCCTCGCCTCCCCCGCCGCCCGCATGATTTCCGGCCAAGCCATCGGCGTGGATGGTCACACTGAAACATTTCACATAAAGTAAAACGATGGGATTAGACTCAGTCGAAATTGTGATGATGTTCGAAGAGCATTTCGAGGTCGAGATAACAGATCAAGAGGCAACATCTATCTACACTGTTGGGGAGATGAGAGACCTCGTTTGCAAGAAGCTAATAGCAAAAGACTACCGTGCAAACCCAGATTTGATTTTAAAAGAGATCATTGATTTGACCGCCAACTTTGCAAGAATAGATGTAAAGAAAATAAATGTTGCTAGTAATTTTACAAAAAGCCTCAAGATTAATTAAAGAGTAACCCATGGATTTTTCCCTCTCCGACGAACAGCAGATGATCATCAAGACGACGAAAGATTTCGTCGCGAATGAACTCTATCCGCACGAAAAGGAAGTTGAGGAAACGGGCATACTTCGCCCTGAGCTGCGCGACGAACTGAAAGGCAAAGCAATCGCTGCCGGATTATTCGCCGCCAACATGCCAGAAGAAGTGGGCGGTGCTGGCCTCGATACTTTGACTTGGTGTCTTTATGAAAAAGAACTGGGCCGCGCCAATTATGCTCTGCACTGGACGTGCGTGGGAAGACCCTCAAACATTTTGATGGCTTGCAACACCGAGCAACGTGAGCGCTACACCCTGCCCGCGGTGCGCGGTGAAAAAGCCGATTGCTTGGCCATGACTGAGCCAGGCGTGGGCTCAGACTTGCGCGGCATGAAAACTTTTGCGCGGGCAGATGGCGATGATTTTGTAATCAATGGAGTGAAGCATTTCATCAGCCATGGCGAAGAAGCGCATTTCACGGTGCTGTTCGCGGCAACGGGCGAAGAAGAAACCTCACGCGGCAAAAAAAAGCTGATCACGGCTTTTCTGGTCGATAAGGGCACGCCCGGTTTCACCGTGCGCCCCGGTTATAAAAACGTGTCGCATCGGGGCTATCCAAATTCAATCCTTGAATTCAATGAATGCCGCATTCACAAATCGCAAATCCTTGGTGAGGTGCACAAGGGCTTTGAAGTGGCTAACGCTTGGCTGGGCGCCACCCGCCTGCAGGTGGCCTCCACCTGTCTCGGTCGATCAGAACGCGCATTGGAACTGGCCTTACAATATGCCGTGGACCGCGAACAATTCGGCCAACAAATTGGCAAGTTTCAAGGCATCTCTTTCAAGCTTGCTGACATGGCAATGGAATTGAAGGCCGCAGAATTATTAACGCGTGAAGCCGCATGGAAGTTCGATCAAGGCACGGTCACGGAAATGGATATGTCCATGGCCAAATTAAAATCCACCGAAGTTCTGGCCTACATCGCTGATGAAGCTATCCAAATTCACGGCGGCATGGGATTGATGAGCGACCTGCCACTGGAACGCATTTGGCGCGATGCCCGTGTGGAACGGATTTGGGAAGGGACGTCAGAAATTCAGAGGCACATCATCTCGCGCGGACTTCTCAGGCCGCTGGGTGGGTGATGACACTTTCCCGCCTCCTTAATCCCAAATCTATCGCTTTCATCGGTGGCAATGAATGTGCCATTGCAATTAAACGCACGCTTGAACTTGGCTTCACCGGAAAGATCTGGGCGGTGCATCCCAAGCGCGAGGAGCTGGGTGGTATCGCGACTGTAAAATCCGTAGATGATATTTATGGTGACATAGATGCGGCCTTCATCGCCGTGAAGCGGGAACCAACGGTTGAAATCGTCCGCGCACTGAGCAAAAAATCCTGCGGTGGCGCAGTGATCTATGCGGCGGGTTTTGCTGAAGCTGGTGCTACTGAATTGCAGGATGAGCTGTCGAAAGCCGCAAACGGCATGCCCCTGCTCGGCCCAAATTGTTATGGCTTCGTCAACGGACTCTCACGCGCAGCACTATGGCCCGATGAGCACGGGATTCAAATACGCGAGTCAGGCGTTGCCATCATCACCCAATCCGGTAACATCGCCTGCAACTTTGCCATGAGCAACCGCGCACTTCCTCTCGCTTGTGTGTTCGCCATCGGCAATCAAGCCGATGTTGATATTGCTCGCATGTTGGAAGCTCTGTGTACGGATGATCGGATCACGGCCATCGGCCTCCACATTGAAGGTTTGAAGGATATCGAGGCCTTTGCGAACGCAGCTGCTCTGGCACGCAAACATAAGAAACCTATAATTGCCCTCAAAACCGGCCGCTCCGAACAAGGGGCAAAAGTTACGATGAGCCACACATCTTCTCTTGCAGGTGCCGATACGCTGTACGATGCGCTTTTCGAACGTTATGGCATCGCCCGCATGACGTCAGTCACAGCTTTCGCCGAAACGTTAAAATTTCTGCATCATGGTGGCCCATTGAAATCAGCGCGGCTTGTTTCGCTGAGTTGTTCTGGCGGCGAAGCAGCTTTAGTTGCCGATAGGGCGTTGACCAAGAATGTATCATTCCCGCCTTTCTATGAATCCACCAAGTCGTTGGTGGCCGCGACACTCAATGAATTTGTCACCATTGATAATCCGCTCGATTATCACACCTTCATCTGGGGCGATGAAGATAAGTTGCAAGCCACCTTCGCCGCAGTTCTCGGCGGCGGTTTTGATGTGGGCATGTTGATCCTTGACCTGCCCACCCACCCACATATGAACCCCGCCGCATGGTGGAAAACGGCACGCGCTTTCCGCCGCGCCAGCGAACTTCAATCGGCCCGCGCAGTGATCGTTTCGAGCTTGCATGAATCGATGCCACTTGATTTGGCAAGTGACTTGGCCAACAGCAACATGGCCCCGATGATGGGGCTTGATGATTGTTTGACGGCGTTTGAAGCGGCGGCGTTTATTGGCGAAAATTGGGAACGCAATTCCAATTTAGACAATCATCACTTCCTAGACCGTCATCCCAGCGAAGGCTGGGATCCCGCTTTGCAACCAGTTCCAATTTCGAAAGTAAGCGGGACTCCAGCCTTCGCTGGGGTGACGGAATCGGGGGTGATGACAGAGCATGAGGGCAAACAGCTTCTGGAGGCCTTTGGCCTCAATATTCCAGAAGGTCGCGTCTGCACCCCCGCCGAAGCCGTCGCCACAGCAAACTCTCTAGGCTACCCTGTGGCTGTAAAAATCTCCTCCACCACGATTCTTCACAAAACCGAAGTCGGCGGTGTGGCCCTCAATCTCAAAACCGGAGCCGAAGTCGAAGCAGCCGCAATCCTTATGTCGAAACTCGGCGATGAACTTCTCATCGAAAGGATGGTTCAAGGCGCTGTGGCAGAATTGATTGTTGGCATTACCCGCGATCCACAATTTGGCTTGGCGCTCGTTATCGGTGCGGGCGGCATCTTCACCGAACTGTTGAAAGACTCGATCACACTCCTCCTCCCGTGCTCGCACTATGAAATCCTCCGTGCACTGAAGAAACTTAAGGTTTGGAAACTCGTTGAAGGCTTTCGCGGCAAATCCGGAGATCAAGAAGCCACCATCGCCGCCATCAAATCCATCTCCGCATTTGCTGCCGCCTATAAAGATGAAGTCGAAGAACTCGATATTAATCCATTATTCGTCTTGCAGAATGGCGCGGTTGCTGCGGATGCACTTATTCAAATGAGGAAACAAAAATGACCACCCCCATCCACACCACTCGCAACGGTGCCGTCCTCGAAGTCACCATCGACCGCCCAAAAGCCAATGCTATTGATGCGGCGACATCGCGGATCATGGGAGACATATTCGAAAGCTTCCGTGATGATCCCGAATCGCGCGTGGCGATCCTCACGTCAACAGGCGAGAAATTTTTCTGCCCGGGCTGGGATTTGAAGGCGGCGGCGGCGGGGGAAGCGCCAGATTCTGATTATGGCGTGGGCGGCTTTGGTGGGCTTCAGCAGTTGAAGGGATTGAACAAGCCGGTGATCTGCGCGGTCAATG
The DNA here is from genome assembly GCA_964247245.1 of uncultured Aestuariivirga sp. GTDB lineage: Bacteria > Pseudomonadota > Alphaproteobacteria > Rhizobiales > Aestuariivirgaceae > Aestuariivirga. Next base: position 547,293 of record CAXTTK010000002.1, on the reverse strand, counting down.
GTTTGGCTTTTGGGGGTGGATTTGAGATCATGATTTCTTGCGACATCATAATCGCTGCTGAACACGCCACGTTTTCGCTGCCTGAAATTCGCTCTGGCACAGTGGCCGATGCTGCAACCATTAAACTGCCGCGCCGCATTCCTTATCACGTGGCGATGGAGATGTTGTTTACGGGCCGGGTGGTTGACACGACAGAAGCCAAGCATTGGGGACTGATCAACGAAGTGGTCACAGCCGACCAGCTGATGCCCCGCGCCCGCGCTTTGGCCCAGCAGTTGGCAGATGGCCCGCCACTGGTTTTTGCGGCGATCAAAGAAATTGACCGCGAAACAGCGCATCTGACTGTGGCTGAAGCGTTTGAGATGGTGACGAAACGGAAATTGAAAACGGTGGATGTGCTTTATTCAAGCGAAGATCAGCTCGAAGGGGCCAAGGCTTTTGCTGAAAAGCGAAAGCCGGTGTGGAAGGGACGCTAAATCTAGGTTCCCCTATTTCGGCGGCTTATCCGTCGCGAGGAGATCGCTGGCATTCAGATTGGCTGCCCAAATTTGCGTTTTTACTTTCGTAAATACTTCTATCGATTCTGGTGTGTGGGCATAAAACTCAAAGGACGTTGGGCAATCCAAATTTCCATAATACAAAACACTTTCGGTAAAATCGCGATATGGCCCGACTCCCGTTTTAGACCGTGGCACTATTTCATCCGTAAACATCGCAACAATTTTATCGCATTCGACCGATGTGAAAGTTGTTTCGCTGGCATATGCGGAAATGGTGCAAAACGCCGCGGCACCCAATGCAACACATGCCGCAACAGTATTTTTAAATTTAATGTATGTTCCCAATTTCATGGTTGTTCCCCGACTAATGTTTTCTTCAAGGCTTTGTGCCTTGCTGATCTGTCTAATCCGCGATTGCCGGAAGTTTCCAGTAAATTGAACGCGCCCAGGAACACATTGGCGTTACAATCAGAGACGCAAGATGATCGGAATAACACCGACTCATTACAGTTGCGCATAGCAATCTTGATCTCGGTTGTGATTACAAAATGAATCCAAAAATAATAATTCCTACACTGGAAATATTTCTTGACAGCGTACGGTGGACCTGCTATCCATGGTCATACTCCACAATTGGGCCACCACTTTTGTGAGGCCCTGTCCCAACAATAGTTTTGAGTCCATCACGAAAACGACGTTGGGTCAGTGTTGAACGATTACAACAACTTCCACTTCATTCCAATAGCATGCAGCCGAGCGACACGCAGTAAATAGCCATCGACATGCACCTTAAACAATGCTGTATTTTTAACCTTGGGCAGTATGCAACTTTAAAGCTAAGTGCATAAGTCGATACCCTTCATCTGTACTGGGTCTTTTGGAAGAATAATGGATATTGCAAAAAATAAACGCGCTGACGGGGCTCTGCCAGCTGCAATACCTGAAAATGATCTGGAACGCGTTGCACAATTGAGGCAATTGTGTGTGCTTGATACGGGCAAAGATGATCGCTTCGAGAGGATTACCAAGCTCGCTTCGGAAGTCCTTGGTGTTCCAATTGTGCTGGTATCATTGGTGGATCAGTCGCGTGAATGGTTTAAATCAGCAGTTGGAACAGATATTGTTGAAATTGATCGTGAGCACGGATTTTGTGCTCACGCAATTTTGGAAAAAGACGACGGGCCAGTCTTGGTTGTTGACGCTCTGGCTGATCTTCGGTTTGCAACGCATCCTTTTGTTGTAGGCGGGCCTAAATTGAGGTTCTATTGCGGCGCTCCTCTCATCACGACAAGCGGCCATAAAATTGGAATGTTGTGCGTCCATGACTTTAGGCCGAGACCTGATTTTGATGATAGCCACAAGCAGAGACTTAAACAATTTGCGCAAATCATTATGGATGAAATCAACTTTCATCGTGCTGAGATGGACCGAAAACTGTTGGTCAATGAACTTTCCCACCGCGTAAAAAATCTATATGCGACGATTGGTAGTTTGGCGCGAACCAGTGTTAAAAAAGATCAGTCAGCAGTCGAATATGTTGAAGCGTTGACCGATAGACTTGCTGCCATGGCGGTGGCACATGAAAAATTAGTTGAAAATGCCTGGCAGGGCGCCAACTGCGGCGAAATAGTGCAAATAGTGCTAAGCGCGCATCAGGACTATGACGAGCACCGTTTTGTAATCGACATTCCTGATTTTCAAGTTTCGCCTGAATCGAGTCAAACTTTGGCGCTTTGCATCCATGAGCTTTTGACCAACTCAATTAAACATGGAGCGCTTAAATCCTCCAAAGGCCAAGTTTTCGTCAGTGGAAATCGCAAATTGGAACTGGATGGCCACCGCGATATCTTCGTTTGGCGTGAGGTTGGCGGTTTTCCCCCTGCGGTAACGATAGAACGTGGTTTTGGCCATAAGTTGTTGACCAGTTCAGTATTGGCCGGAGGCGGCGTGATCAAGTTTGATTGGAAAGCTGAAGGGCTGGTTTGCACATTCGAATTGGTGACAAAAAATTAGGATGGGCCAGTAAGTTTCTGCCGTCGCAAAAAAGCCGCCCTTGCAGGCGGCCAGTTGCGGGTATCCTGCCGAGGAGACAGAAATTACAATACGTTGGCCTTTTTCCAGCCACGCGAAGATGCCATAAAGGCTTTGTTGTCTTCAATCAGGCTGGCAGCGAGTGGGTTAACAGTTGTGGCGCTTACATAAGCGGCGCGGATTTGGCTGAAGAACTTGGTCATTTTCTTAATCTTTCATTAAACTTTGTTGATGATCCTAAGATAGTTGCTTGTAATCCCCAATGCAAACGACTAATTCTATCCACATCATCAAATAATGTTTGAAGATTATGCTTGAACAATTCCCCGGCCTTCGCTCTCTTCGCGCCTTTAATGCTGCAGCGCGGCATTTAAGCTTTACAAAGGCGGCTGACGAAATGGGTGTGACACCTGCAGCAATTAGCCACCAAATCAAAGAGTTAGAAGATCAGATTGGCGTGGCGCTATTCACCCGCACCAGCCGTTCAATGGCGCTGACACGCGAAGGTGATATTCTTTCGGCAGCAGCAATCGAAAGCCTCGAAACGCTAGCTCGCGCCGTCAAGCGCATCAAACGGTTAGAAAACCGCAAAGTGCTGAAAGTATCGGCGTCTCCTTCCATCGCTGCAAAATGGTTGGTTCCGAGGCTTGACCGCTTTTTGGACCAAGCCCCGGGTGCGGAAGTGCGGGTAGATGTCTCAACGACGGCGCTGGACTTTGAGCGTGACGATGTGGATATTGCCATTCGCTTTGGCCAAGGGCGTTATCCGGGTTTGAAATCTGATCTGCTGTTTACAGACAAGATTTTCCCCGTATGCAGTCCGCGCATTATTACCAAGGAAAAGCCCCTCGCCCAACCTAAGGACTTGCTGCGCCACACACTGATCCATCTGGACTATGAGGCGCAAGGCATTGTGTGGCCCAATTGGAAAATGTGGATGATGGCGGCAGGCATCAACGATTTTGATGACAAACGCGGGCTGCATTTTGGCCAAACCTCACTAACTGTGCAGGCGGCAATCGACGGGCACGGCGTGGCTTTAGGCGATTCGAATTTGGTGACGGATGATTTGGCGTCGGGGCGGCTCGTAAAGCCTTTTGAGCTTTCACTGCGCGCGCCATCGCAATTTGCCTATCATGTTGTTTCACCTTTGGACACAACGCACAACCCGCTGGTGGAAGCTTTTCGCCAATGGGCGTTGAGCGAGGCAAAGGAAACAACCAGCAAATCATGATCAGCCGCCGCACATTTTTGAGTTTGATTGGGTATAGCGCTCTAACGGGTTTAGCCTCTGCCACCTATGCAGCTGTGATTGAACCGGGTTTTCGGCTCAACACCACCACATACAAGTTCACACCGCCACGCTGGACACCGGGTTTGAAACTGCGCGCGGTATTATTGGCCGATCCGCATTTGGTTGTACCGCATATGCCGCTCTCGCGCTGGCAGCGCATCATCGAAACTGCAAATGCTTTAGAGCCGGATATACATCTGCTGCTCGGCGATTATGTAGCTGGCCATTTTTTCCGCACCGGTACAGTTCCTGTGCACCTCGCAGCAGAAGCGGCAAAAGCTTTAAAATCACCGCTCGGTACATTTGCGATTTGCGGCAATCATGATTGGTGGGACGACAAGACAGCGCAGAAAAACAAGCATGGCCCAACTGTGGCGCAAAAAGCCTTTGAAGATGCTGGCATTCCAGTGATGGAAAACCGCGCTGTGCAGCTCAAAAAAGATGGTCTGCCCTTCTGGCTTTCGGGCACTGGATCAATGGTGGCAATCAAGAAATCTCGTAACTGGGATTTTGACAGCATGGCTGATATTCCAGCCGCCATGGCAATGATCACCGACGACGCACCCATCATTCATATGGCACACGAACCTGATCTCTTTCCCGAAATTCCCGAGCGCGTTTCATTCACCGTCAGCGGCCACACCCATGGCGGCCAAATTCGCCTCTTCGGAAAATCCTTCGTGACCCCTTCAGGCTATGGCAACCGCTATGCTTATGGTCATGTGGTGGAAGATGGGAAACATCTTGTGGTGTCGGGCGGTTTGGGATGCAGCATCATCCCCGTACGCCTCGGCATGCCGCCAGAGATTGTTGTGTTGGAGCTGGGGTGAGCTTCTGCAAACCTTGCAATTGGCTTTTATTTTGCGTATATACAATACATATACAAGGAATTCCTCATGACAGCCTCCGTTTCGCTCAGCCTTCGCATCAGCCCAACCGATCGCAATCTTATTGACCGGGCGGCGAGTGCTGCAAATAAATCACGCTCGGAATTTTTGCTGGAAAGCGCAAGAGCCGCCGCGACTGATGCATTGCTCGATCAGCGTTTATTTATGTTGACGCCTTCGGAATTAAAAACTTTTGAAAAAGCTTTGAAGAATGCACCATCACTCAACGATGTGGCCAAGAGCATGCAAAAACGACCGCCACCGTGGAAATGATAACGGCTCCACGACTTATAGCGGCTGATGATGAGCTTGAGGATTTCGATTGCGGGGTGTCTGTTTTAAACGATTGGCTAAAGCGGCGCGCAATTGCAAATCATGTGAGCGGCGCATCTCGAAGTTACGTCGTTTGCGGGGGTGGCAGGGTCGTCGGCTATTATTGTCTATCTGCGGGTGCGATAGCTGTTTCCGCAGCCACAGGTTCCATCCGCCGCAATATGCCCGATCCCATACCGGCAATCATCTTGGGTAGGCTCGCTATTGATTTAACCGCGAGAGGCCGAGGGCTCGGGGCGGGATTGTTGTTGCATGCTATAGAACAAACCCAACAAGCTGCAAAAATTGCTGGTATTCGTGCTTTGCTGGTTCACGCCAAAGATAAATCCAGCGCTGACTTCTATCACCATTTCAAATTTTCACCGTCAACACTTGACCCAATGATTTTGATGTTGCGGGTTTGATCCGGTTTGAACAGCTATGCCGAAAATGCCAACTTTAAATCAACACGTCTGGGTGTTGCAGTTTCCGTTGCTATCGACATTTCGGGTGGGCTTAACGCCTTCATATGTACTTTGCTGCGGTGGGGCGTCGGGGGTTTGATAGTTCTTGACCGAGTCTAAGTCGCCTAAGGGAATATCAGCGCAGCCGGATAGCAATATAATCGTGGCCAAACATGCAGCGCCCGTTATGAATTGACCCATTTATTCGGACTCCGACATAGTCGATGTTTAATCTAACATCGGCTAGCATGCATGAAAAATTTTTCCAACGCAACTTGGCTTCTCAGTCCACCTTCAATGCCGGATGCACATCATAAACACCTATTGGCATTTGCTCGTAATCAATCACCACGCCATTCATCATCTGCGCTGGTGGTGAAACCAGAAACGCGCAAAGGCCAGCCACATCTTCGGGTGAAATTAAGCGGCCTGAGGGCATGCGGGCGGCGATGTCTTCGTGCCAGTTTTCAGGAAGGCCATGAAAGCCGGTTTGTAAAGCGTGCTCGCCCTCGGTTAAAGCCCAGCCAAGATTGATTGCAAACACCCGCACGCCTTCGCGCTTGAAAGCGTTAGCCGCGTTTTTGGAGAGTGCCACTAAAGCGGCCTTTGATGCTGCATAAGTGCCGATGCTTGGTGGGCCGCCATGGGCCAACATGCTGGTTACATTTATGATCACGCCTGATTTGGCGGCGACCATATGCTTTGTAGCCTCCTGCATCATTTGCAATGGTGCTTTTACGTTCACGTTAAAAAGGCGGTGAAAGGCTTCCGGCGTTGTGTCGGTAATTCCGCCGCGCTCGGTATTTCCTGCGGCGTTGACCAATACATCAATACGGCCAAATTTATTGATGCACAGCGCAACAGCTTTGGCGGCGGTTTCGTCATCAGCCAAATCTCCCGCAAACATTTGAACCGCACCCAGTTCAGAAAGCACCTTTGCTTGATCGCCAAGTTTTTTGACATTGCGATCCACCAAAACCACACCTGCAAAACCATCACGCAGAAATTGTGCAGCGATGGCGGCCCCCAAGCCTTGGGCACCGCCCGTTATGAGTGCAACGCGCGCCATTTCTAAATGATGTTAATGCGCGTGCGCGACATTCCGTATTGTTCTACAAGTTCAAAAAATTCAGCGGAGTCACTCGGATGCAGCCTGATGCAGCCATGCGAGGCAGGCCTGCCCAATTGCGAGATATGGTTTGTGGCGTGGATTGCATAGCCGCCATAGAAAAACACTGAGTTTGGCATTGGCGCGTCATCATACTTCTTTGAAAAATAAACACGGGCCATACGCGTGACCCGGTATGATCCGCGAGGTGTATGATAACCTTCGCGCGCCGAAGAAATGCGCCAATAGCCTTCGGGCCAACCATTGACTGAAACAGACATAGTTTGCGAGGCGATGTTGACATTAACCACAACAATGGGCGGCAAGGGTGGTGCACGGTGGCGATGAAGCTTTCCACGCGCCTCTACTGGTGCAGCCAACATGGTCAGCACAGCGATAACACTAAAAAGTGCAATGATGATCTTTTTCAAATGAACCTCCAGATCGAGCGTTGCCCCCTCAACCTATCGATAAAAATTACAATAGCTTTTAAGCATTGCAAAATCTGCGTATTAATCCAACAAAAATTCGCGACCAACCTTAACGCGCTTAGTATCGCCATAAGCAATGATGTCTGCGGTGGCATAAGTTTCAGTTAATGTGGCGGGAAGGAAGCTGCCAGTCCCCACCATATCAATCGGCGCTTTGGCTGCCCCCATGATTTGACATTTCTGAGGGTCAAAACCTGATGATCCGACGATGGTTGCGGCCTCATAACCCGCTTTGTCCAGCGACTGACGGGCATGGATGATGTTAGCAACTGAAACGCCCTTACCAAACAAAATACGCCGAACTTTATCGACCAAAATGTTATTCGGATCCATCTGGAATGCGCGACCACCTAACACTTGTTCAACGATGGAATATTCGCCCATCACATTGAGCCATTGGCCGACAATTTCGACAGACTTTTCGTAATCGAGGCCTTGGGCAAATCGCCCGCCATGGGTATCGAGGCGGATGCCAAATGTCTTGCCCGTTTTGTCGAGCTTTGCGTCTTCGTAGAACCAGCCTGCACAGCGCAGCGCATCGGTGACTTCTTCACCATTGTAATCAACCAATGCGACCAGCGCTTTTGCGTCTGGCAAAGTTTCATGAAACAGCTTCATGGCGGCCAGAACATCGCCCTTCGCATAACCGACTAGTGCGTGAGGCATGGTTCCCATGCCAGCCCCTGCCCCAAAAAATGGCGCGGTTAAATCTTGCGATGAACCGATGAAGCCTTTAACTTTAGGATCAGCTTTGCGCGCCGTATGCGTGCCGACCATTGCACCATAAGCGGCCAGAATATTCATCTCAGCACCCGAGCCATGGCGGGCATGCATATCCATAAAACCAGCAGAAGGAATGGCGCGGCACATTTCATAGGCGTTGTTTGCGCTCACACAAGGAAACCCGGTTTTCTGCAAGAGCAGCGTTTCAATTTCTGAAAGCGCTTTCATCGATCCCGTAATTTCCATCAACTTGTGTTCGGATGGAACAACTTCACCCTCAGCCACAAAGCGTTTGACCTTCGCATCGGGCACGAAGTGATTGACCAAGCGAATGGCAGGCTCCAACGCGGCCACAACACGGCGGCGCATGAACACGGCGAAAGTCACTTGTTCATCACCATGTGCAGCAACAATGCGCGAGGTGTTGGTGAAATATTTATCGGTCTGGCCTGAGATTGGCCCCGCCGCATGAATGAGATCAATCAAACGGTCGAGGATGGCCGCATGCGAAGGATCAAGCTGCGGCGACTTTAAATTCATAACTTAACATCTTTCAAAATTGCTGCCGCACCAATGCGCATCAAATCCACATCCACGGCGGCTGCCAAGAAGGTAAAGCCACGTGAGATATATTCATTCATAATCGCGGCATCGCCTGCAAATGCGCCAGCAAACAGATTATTGCGCTTGCAAGCCGAAGCAACCTTATCCATTGCGGCCAAAGTGTAATCGGCTGTCTTATTGATCCCTGCACCATTTGATAGCGCGATCGATAAATCTGACGGGCCGACGAACAAACCGTCAAGGCCTGGCACCGATGCAATTTCGTCCACCGCTTCAAGTGCTTCACGCGTTTCGATCATGGCAAACACTAAGGTCAATTTGTTGGCTTGCGCCAGATATTCTCCGGGCGTCATTTTGGCAGTTTGAACCATAGTATAACCACCCCAGCTGCGCTGGCCCATAGGCGGATATTTGGCGGATTTTACCAAGGCTTCAGCTTGTGAGCGGTTATTGACCATCGGCGCAATGACGGCTGCGGCACCTGCATCAAGCGCTTGGCCAACAAGGCCCGGGTCATTCCATAACACACGCACAATTGCGGGTTTGCCAGCGGCTGAAATAGCACCAATCATCGCCGCAGCATCGCCAAAATCCATCATGCCATGCTGCATATCCAACGTCACACCATCGAAAGGCAAACGCGCAATCTGCCCCGCCAACTGCGCGCCAGCCATCGACATCCACGAAAACAAAAATGGTTTACCTGTCGAAAGCACCTCGCGCAGATTTGATGACATGTTTACTGTGCCTCTATCTGAGCAATAGCGGTTGCCATCAATTCATCCATGTAACGACGAATGGTTTGCTCGGTTTGCTCAACATTCTTGGCTTTAAAATCGGCAACTAATTTGCGCACCACATCATCATCCCCGGCTTCTTCAAAGTCTGCGGCCACAACATCCTTGGCATAGGCATCCGCTGCGGCTCCCGTGATACCCATCTTTTCTGCAGCCCAAGCACCCAAAAGCTTGTTACGACGTGCCGTGGCTTTGAAGCGCAATTCTTCATCATGGGCAAATTTGTTCTCAAAACCTTTTTCGCGGCTATCAAATGTCGACATATGCGTTCTCCAATGCTTGAATCTCTGCCAAATCAATTAGCTATGCGGCTCTCGCAAATCAACTGTTGAGCCCCCATATATATTTTATTGTGCGCCGCAGCATAAACGTCTAGAACCATGCCCAATTATCCACCGCCGTTCGATTGCCCTGTATTCGCAATGTCATGGCGTGTAAGCAGAAGTGAGTAGCGAAGTGTCATCAAGGATTCTCTCCATGAACGGAAGACGCACCAAGATTTATGAAGGCAAGGCCAAGACCCTCTATGAGGGGCCTGAGCCTGGAACGGTTATTGTCCATTTTAAGGATGATGCCACAGCCTTTAATGCTGAAAAGAAGGCCGTGATTGAAGGCAAAGGCGTTCTGAATCAACGCATTTCGGAATATCTTTTCACCAAGCTGAACGAACTGGGCTTACCCACCCATTTCATCCGCTCGCTCAACATGCGCGAGCAATTGGTGCGCGAAGTTGAAATTATTCCGTTGGAAGTGATTGTGCGTAATGTGGCTGCGGGTTCATTGGCCAAGCGTCTCGGTTTGGACGAAGGCACCGTGTTGCCGCGCTCGATCATTGAGTTTTGTTACAAGAACGACGCGCTGGGCGACCCTATGGTGAGTGAAGAACACATCACAGCATTTGGCTGGGCGACACCGATGGAACTCGACGACATTATGCACATGTCGATCCGCATCAACGACTTTTTGACCGGATTGTTTTTGGGCATTGGCATTAAGCTGGTCGACTTTAAAATCGAGTTTGGCAGACTGTTTGAGAACGACATGATGCGCATTGTTCTGGCCGACGAAATCAGCCCTGACTCGTGCCGACTTTGGGATATGAAAACCAATCAAAAGCTTGATAAAGACGTGTTCCGCCGCGATCTCGGCAATCTGGTTGATGCGTATCAAGAAGTGGCGCGGCGACTGGGGATTATTCAGGTGAATGAAACGCCAGAACGTTCGAGGCCGAAGCTGGTGAAGACGGATACGACCGTATGAAAGCCAAAATAAAAGTCACCCTTAAAAACGGCGTCCTCGACCCCCAAGGCAAAGCCATTGAAGGCGCGTTGAGTTCCCTCGGATTCGCAGGTGTCAATGGTGTGCGCCAAGGTAAATATTTTGAGATCGAATTGGCCGAAACCGATAAGGCCAAGGCAGAGGCTGGACTCAAATCCATGTGCGAAAAACTGATCGCCAATACAGTGATTGAAAATTACGAGATCGAGTTGGTCTAAGCCTAATGAGCCTGATGTTTGTTCAAGCTTGGATGGAAAAATCTAAAACGGTCGGATCGATTTGGCCGACCAGCTCTCGCATGGCAAAGCGGATGGCAAGCGTCATTGATGTTCAATCTGGCTTGCCTATTCTTGAATTGGGACCAGGCACCGGGGCAATAACTCAAGCCATTTTGGCCACAGGATTGAAGCCAGAAAAACTATTTGCAGTGGAATATACGCAAGATTTCGTTGACCTACTTCAGACCAAATTTCCAGGCATAAATTTGATTAACGGAGATGCTTTTGATCTCGACAAGTCTTTAGGGCGCAAAAATAAGACGGTTTTTGATTGCGCAATCTCGAGCTTACCTCTTTTAAACTTCCCACCCGCGAGACGTACCGCATTTGTCGAGGATGTGCTGAGCCGCATTCCTGTGGGTCGGCCACTTGTACAGTTTTCATACGGGCCGTTTGCGCCGATTGCCGAAAAGACGGGCCAATTTACTGTAGAACGTTACGATGTTTTTTTGCGAAATATCCCACCAGCTCAGGTTTGGATTTATCGTCGTAAAAAGCACTGATACAAATTTTGGAACAGCTTTAGGTCGCAAAAAGATAATGAAATCAGCAGTCATCACCTTCCCCGGCATTAACCGCGAGCGCGACATGTTGCTCGCTTTGGAATCCACCACGGGAATTAAGCCAATCTCCGTCTGGCATACTGAAGCCACGCTGCCGGATGTTGATCTTGTTGTCGTGCCCGGTGGCTTTTCCTATGGCGATTATTTGCGGTGCGGTGCGATTGCAGCGCGCTCACCTATTATGACAGATATCAAGGCCAAGGCCTTGAAAGGACTAAAAGTTATTGGCGTCTGCAATGGCTTTCAGATCATCACTGAAGCTGGATTATTGCCCGGCGTTTTGATGCGCAATGCCAACTTGCATTTTGTCTGCCGCGAAGTGAAATTGAGAATTGAAAATAATCAGACCTTCTTCACCAATAGAATGGCCAAGGGTCAAATCGTCTACTGCCCGGTTGCGCATGGCGAAGGCAATTACGCTTGCGATGTCGAGACTTTGAAACGCTTAGAAGGCGAAGGCCGTGTGGTGTTCCGCTATGCTGAAGGTTCCAACCCTAACGGTGCCACCAATGACATAGCTGGAATCATCAACGAGGCTGGCAACGTCATCGGCATGATGCCGCATCCTGAGAATATGATCGAGCCGCTGCATGGCAATATAGATTGCAGGCCGCTGTTTGAAGGCTTGCTGGCGGCTTAAGAGCCCATTGCTTTCACAAAGGTTCTCGAATCCGACACCCAGCCAAACAAGACCTCAATCGTGAGCAATGAAGCCTCATAGTTGCTGCGCGAATTAGCAAAGCCGATTGGCTCTGCAGTGCAGTCTTCCAAAAGCACGCAATGATAATCACGAAACATCGCGTCGCGGATGGTGGACTCAACGCAGATGCTGGTCGTGCACCCGGTGAAAACCAAATACTTGGCGTTCAATCCTTTCAGGATTGTATCCAGGGCAGTTTCGTAAAATCCACTGAAGCGATGCTTGGGAACAACCAAGTCACCTTTCTGCGGGGTTAGCGCATCGATGATCTGCGTACCCCATTCGCCTGCCACTAAAATACGACTGTCTTTGCCATTTGGCGCAATCATCTTCTCGCCAACCGAAAGTCTCGCATGGCGTTGCCGGTGAGGAGAATCGGCTGCCCCCATATCCGCAAGATCAGGGCGATGCTGCATTTGCAGATAGATGATGGGAATACCAGCTTTGCGCGCAGCCGTAAGAACATTTGCCGTCGGTTGAACCGCACCGACGATAGGGCTGATGTCGATTCCAGCTCGCTCAAACATTCCGCCATTGGAACCAAAATCATTTTGCATATCAACAACGATTATGGCGCACCGTGAAGGGTCAATTTCGATCGGTGCGGGTCTAGCGTGTAACGCCGTTGAAGCGAAATTAGTTACCATAATTACTCCTCCCCAAACTCCTACATTACGAAGTGAACGCAATGTTGGTCGCAAGGGATGGTTTAAGCAAGCCACCCCCGGTATCGTACAATACGCCCGATGATCAGCGCGCGAACTTCAACATCAAAATTGAATCTGTGACCAGCGCCATCTTCGCTCGCGATGCCCTGCGGCATCAAAAATTTTGGCAGAGGCAAACCCAGAATATCCCAGCCACGCAGTAACAACGCCAGCTTTCCATGAGTTTCTGTCACTGCCATGCTGAAATTGAGCGTGCCGAAACTTTCCACCAGCAGACCTTCATAGCGCCCCTTGCCCAAACTTTGGCGGGATGAAAATTCGCGGCCCGCAAAGCTGCGTGTCCATGTTTCACCATTTGGATCAATTGCGATGTTCACATTTAGCGGCACGTTCTTGCCCGCCGCAGGAAAGCGCATGATCAAAGCCACAATGCGGCCGACGAAATTTGCGGCAGGCATAACATCAGCCTCGCCTGACATTTTGAAACTTTGGATCTGACGATGAAAATCTCTGATAGGTGCATCCAATCTTTCCAGCGCTTCGCCCATTACGGTTTGATATAGCGTGCCAACGGAATCATTGCGAAAGCCATGAACGATTTGGTACTTGGCAAGCAACGGGGCATAGTCTTCCAATTCCAAATCGCGGTGGCCTGAGCGCGCACCAATGGCTGGAGGTTTGCCCGCCAAACAGTTTCGGATAATAGCCTCAGCTGCCATTGAAGGAATAAGCGGCCCGCCATCGCCTTCCGCCAGCAAATGCCAACTCCGCGTTGCGCCCTGCCCCTTAACCTGAACAATCATTCCGCCGCGATGTTCACCCCAACGCACGGTATTAATTACCCAATTCATTAGCGGTGCCAAGGGCAGCAATGATTGGAGCACCCCAAACTTAACCAAGCCTGAAGCACACCATAATATACAGTGGAGCATTGCTGGCGTTGGCCCAGCGCCCATCCAGATCGACTTCGCTTCAGGCCAGTCCCAAGAGAGGACCCTGTTATCTGGGACATCAGTAAGAGCAAAACGGATTGGGTATAGAGGGACCTGGCCTGGAACACTAACCACCATGCGTTTGCTTTCAATAAAGCCAAAGCCCGTTTGCCATGTTCCATTTTTCAATATCGGAACCGGCTTTCCTGAATAGCTGGCAATGGCCTTAATTACATTCAGCCCAACGCCTGCGAACGGCGATGGCGCAATGCCAGCTTGAATCTCATCGACCGATTTGAGGCCAATTGCCAACTTGCGCACCACAGCTGCAGTAAGAACCGGAAAACTGCTCATGCCAGAAAGCGCGAAACAATTAGAGTGTTTGGCGCGGTGATCGAGCGCTGCTATCCCCTCCACAAAATCGACGCCGTCTGCGAGGTCAATGTAATTCACACCTACTGCCAAACAGGCTTCGACCAAAATATAGGGGCGCGCGCCATAGATTTGGAAGGGGCCCGAGGCGTCGACTACTAAATCTGGTTTTATATTTTGCAAAACGCCCTCGGCTTGCAAACGATCCAGCATCAGCGGAACAAGTTTAGCGATACCTTCTTTGGACGCGCAAAATTCTTGAGCCTTTTTCAAACTCCGACCTGCTACATAAATCGTGAGGCGCTGCTCATCCAACAGCAAATCAACCAAACGGCCACCAAATGTGCCGTATCCTCCGAGGATTAAAATCTTCATTGCATAAGTCTTATATCGAAGTGGCGCTAATCTTGAACTAAGTTTTGCAAAAATTGCGGGTTGTTGGTTAGTCTTTCGTTCACTCTCGTATCTGTTAACACTAGATTAACGTCGTTTTTTTGGCTGAATACAGTCACTCACACGGATCAGGTGTGAGCGACTGCAACGGTAAAAACCTTGAGAGAGTTAAAAATGTTCAACAGCATCATCAACGCATTCAAAGCAACATCGGACGACCACTACGAAATCAACAAAGCACAAGAAGCTTTAGCCGAACGCATGGATCATATGATGCGAGTGCAGAGCTTATCCGCACGTATCATAAAATTGGAAGTCAGAAGTCCTGAACTGGTTAAAAATCCCAATGCAATTCTGCTTAAGAAATCATATTCGCTGCGCAAAAGATTTGCAGCTTAGTTTAAGTCAGCAAAAACCATATGCACCAAATCTAAAAACAACTTGCCCGTGTTAACAACTGGGCAAGTTGTGTTCCCTACATTCGCTTCTATGCCGGGGGGCAGTAGCGATAGGATAGGTATGATGCGAGGAAAACCATTTCTTCAAGAGGCAAAGGGCGACGAGCGGAGCGAACTGCTACGCAAATTAGCCATCGCTTTGACAACCAAACCAATACCACATAATTTCGTTTGCGCGGAAAAGCCCGAAGCCCCCAAATCCACACTCCAAGAATAGGATTTGTGAATCTTTTGCGGTTTCGTTAAACGGCAGGCATGATGAAACATGCCGCCAATGAACCCGCCATTACTCCTGAAATTGTAGCCAGCCATGGCCTAAAACCAGATGAATATGATCGGTTTTTGAAGCTCCTAGGCCGCGTGCCGACCATGACCGAACTTGGCATTTGCTCGGCCATGTGGAACGAGCATTGTTCTTATAAATCTTCAAAAAAATGGCTAAAGACTTTGCCCACTACAGGCCCGCGCGTGTTGCAGGGACCTGGTGAAAATGCTGGGGTAATTGATATTGATGATGGCCAGGCCATTGTATTCAAAATGGAAAGCCACAACCACCCCTCTTTCATTGAACCCTATCAAGGCTCGGCCACGGGTGTGGGCGGTATTTTGCGCGATGTGTTTACGATGGGGGCAAGGCCCATTGCGGCTTTGAACGCATTGCGATTTGGTGAACCGTCGCACCCAAAAACACGGCATTTGGTTTCGGGCGTGGTGGCCGGTGTTGGCGGTTATGGCAATTCATTCGGCGTGCCCACGCTTGGCGGCGAAGTGAATTTCCACAAATCCTATAACGGCAATATTCTGGTCAATGCCATGGCGGTTGGTTTGGCTGATGCTGACAAGATATTTCTGTCTAAGGCTGAAGGTGTTGGGCTTCCCGTGGTTTATCTGGGGGCCAAAACAGGCCGCGATGGCATACATGGCGCAACCATGGCTTCAGCTTCATTCGAGGCCAATGCCGAGGAAAAGCGCCCAACTGTGCAGGTGGGTGATCCATTCACTGAGAAATGCCTGCTTGAAGCTTGCCTCGAATTGATGGCTTCGGGTGCAGTAATCGCCATTCAGGATATGGGAGCGGCTGGCCTCACATCATCGGCGGTTGAAATGGGGGCCAAGGGCAATCTGGGTATTGAGCTTGATCTCGATAAAGTGCCCTGCCGCGAAACCGGCATGAGCGCCTATGAAATGATGTTGTCTGAGTCTCAAGAGCGCATGCTGATGGTGCTGCGCCCAGAGATGGAAAAACAGGCTGAGGCCATATTCTTAAAATGGGGTTTAGACTTTGCCATTATCGGCAAGACAACCAATACCTTACGCTTCATCATTAAACATCAAGGTGAAGTGAAAGCTGATCTGCCAATCAAGGAAATGGGCGATAATGCGCCTGAATATGACAGACCTTGGATCGAGCCGAAAAAGCTGCCCGTGATCAATGCCTCGATGATCCCTGCCCCGCAGGATTTAAAATCTGCCATCCTCAAAATCATTGGCTCGCCTGATATGTGTTCAAGGCGCTGGGTGTGGGAACAATATGATACGCTGATTGGCTCAAACTCCGCGCAATTACCCGGTGGAGACGCTGGCGTGGTGCGCATTCAAGGCCAAAAGGCCATCGCTGTTTCGTCAGACGTCACACCTCGTTATGTTTATGCCGATCCGTTTGAAGGTGGCAAACAAGCCGTGGCCGAAAGCTGGCGCAATCTGACCTGTGTGGGCGCTGAGCCCATTGCCTTTACCGATAACCTCAACTTCGGTAACCCCGAACGGCCTGAGATTATGGGCCAACTGGTGTTTGCCATTAAAGGCATTGGCGAGGCCGCCCGCGCACTCAATTTCCCAGTCGTATCGGGCAACGTGTCGCTCTACAATGAAACTATGGGCACCGGCATTTTGCCAACCCCGACGATTGGTGGCGTTGGACTTCTGCGCGACTTGTCGAAGATGACCACAATCAAATTCAAAAACGCAGGCGATGTGATCTTGCTGGTCGGCGGCCATGGGCATCACATGGGGCAATCGATTTATCTACGCGAAATTGAAAGCCGCGAAGAAGGCGCTCCCCCGCCTGTGGATTTGGTGAAGGAGCGGGGGAATGGTGACTTTGTTCGCGGGTTGATCAACGCGTCGCAGTTCACCGCTGTGCATGATATTTCAGACGGTGGTCTACTCATGGCCGTAATTGAAATGGCATTGCCAACCGGATTTGGCGCAAGTTTAAATAAACTCGATCACATCCAAATGTTCGCCGAAGACCAATCGCGTTATGTGGTAACAAGTTCGCCCGCCAGCGCAGCCAAGATTATTGCAACTGGAAACGCGATACAAATCGGCCTTGTCTCACCAGAAGCGCAACTATCAATTGATGGCGGATTTTCAATTTCTATGGCAGAGTTGAAGGATGCACATGAAGGCTGGTTCCCCCATTACATGAAAGGTTGAAAAACCATGGCCGAGTCTCAAAGCAACTTTAGTGATGGCGAAGGTTATGAACGGTTTATGGGCCGTTGGAGCAGATTGGCAGGCAAGCAGTTTCTGGCTTGGGTGGATGCTCCAAAAGGCAAATCGTGGCTTGATGTGGGTTGTGGCAATGGGGCTTTCACTGAAGAAATATATAACCACGCGGCACCATCTGCGGTGATTGGTATTGACCCTTCCGAAGGGCAACTGGCCTTCGCCAGAACAAGACCCGGAACCCCCGGCGCAAAATATCAGCTCAGTTATGCAACCCCTTTGCCTTTTGACGATGCAAGTTTCGATGTGACTGATATGGCGCTGGTGATTGCCTTTGTGCCTGATCCAGCCTTGGCCGTTGCAGAAATGGCACGTGTAACGAAACCCGGCGGTATCGTTGCCTCCTATATGTGGGATTTGCCGGGCGGTGGCGTGCCACTCAGCCAGATGATGCGCGCAATGAAAGAGATAGGCTGCCAAACTTTGCAGCCGCCCAATGCTGCATTCTCAAGCATGGACACAAAGCGCAAATTATGGATTGATGCGGGTTTAAAATCAGTTGAAAGCACAGTTATTCGTATCACCGTTTCGTACAAGGATTTTGAAGACTTTTGGCAGACGAACACCCTGCCCCTTGGCCCTCAAGCAAAAATAATCCAAGATATGTCGGCTGAAACCAAGGATAAACTGCGAGCACAGCTGCAAAAAAGCCTGCCGATCGCACCCGATGCGCGAATTGAATTTGAAGCTTTCGCCAATGCTGTGAAGGGCATCGTTTAACAGAGCGAGCGCTTAGCAAAGCTGGTTCCGGAAATTGAAAAATTTTCTTCTCCCTCGCCCCGCGCACCGGCAGAGGGAACAAAACCGTTCCAGCTGCGTTTATTGGCTATGAGACGTTGGATCTCCCAACTTCGCCATTGATTTGATCGTGGTGACATTTTCATAAAGGAATTAACATGAACAAGAAATTAGTTGCCGTAGGCTTATTGGGTTTGTCATTGGTATTGGCTGCTGGAAGCGCCGATGCAAGAACCGGTGGTGTTAAGCTTGGCGTTTTGAATTGCGATATTGCACCTGGTGTGGGCTTGATTATCGGTTCATCCAAAAACGTGAGCTGCACATTCAGAAATCAGAGTGGCCGCATCGAGCGCTACCATGGTAGCATTGGCAAAATTGGTTTGGATCTCGGCGTAACGGGCCGGGGCCGCGCGGCTTGGATCGTATTTGCACCAGGCAATATTGGTCGAAGCTCGCTTTCGGGCACATATGTTGGCGGACAGGCTTCAGCATCTGTCATCGTGGGCCTTGGTGCCAATGTTTTGGTTGGTGGGTTTAAGAACAACATCAATCTTCAACCGATCAGTGTGCAAGGCCAGACAGGGCTTAATATCGCAGTAGGCGTAGCAAGCTTGAATTTGCGCGCTGGCTAATTTCCGCTTCCTGTCGGAATTGAACCCACGTAGCAATCTGCGTGGGTTTTTTTATGTCCATTCCAACTACTCCCTCGCCCCGCGAGGCGGGGAGAGGGTTGGGGCCCGCGAGCGCAGCGAGTGGGAGGGTGAGGGGCCTTGGCAAAACACTCAAATCTCAAACGCCCGAATTCGTGTCAACCACCCCTCACCCTCCCATTGCAAGAGCAATGGGCCCCAACCCTCTCCCCAACTGCGTTGGGCGAGAGGGAAAGCGCTAGTATTTTCATATTCGCGGCATTATCTTGCACACAAAGGAATCCTAAACCATGGCCATGACTGCTCCAGATATTGAACGCTTCATCCGCGAAGGCATCCCCGGTGCTGTCGTGCAAATCCAAGATTTGGCAGGCGATGGTAATCATTATTCGGCCAATGTGGTGGCCGCAGCCTTCAAAGGCAAAAACCGTGTGCAGCAACATCAAATGGTCTATGCCGCCTTGCAAGGCCGCATGGGCGGCGAGCTTCATGCCTTGGCATTGCAGACAAGTGTGCCGGAGGAGTGATGGGTATTTGGCTCTACGGTTGGATTATTGATCATTGGGGTGTTAACGTCGCCGGAATACTGCTTATCTTATTTGTGGTGCTTTACTGTTATTCTGAAACCTTTGGCATTTTCAGTATCACGAGGCAAAACTCGCTAGAGAGTACCAAGAACAACACTTCTGAACTGAATTTAACAACTTCTTCACCTGAAATAACCACAGCTCTTGCTTATCTAAAGAGTTCGGAAAAGTGATAATCCCCACCCTCCTCATCCTTGGCGCACTCGCTTTGATCATTTTGCCATTTCTTGTTTCTCGGCGTATTGTGGCAAAAGCGAAAAAACAAATTGAATCTGAAGGGCAAGCGAAGAACAACTAGTCCAGCAAGAATGTGTTACAAAATTTGAAATTAAGTAGGACATGCATATGACCGAAATTCTTGAAATTGCGATTGAGAAAGCCAAGGTTCTATCCAGCGGTCGTCAAGACGATGTCGGAAAGATGGTGCTTGCGATGATAGAACAAGATAGTTCGCAGTTGAAACTTTCAGCAGAACAGCAAAACGAAGTTCGTCGCCGCTTGGAAAGGCCCATTGATTTGGTGCCCGATGCAGAAATGAACGCGTTCTTCCGCAAGCTTGTTGGATGATTGTTCGGTTTTCGAGTGATGCCAAAGCTGACATTCAATTAATCTTTGATTACATAGCGCGAGATAATCCAAAAATCGCAGCGCGGGTTGTAAGCGATATCGAAATTTCAACACGGCGACTAGCTTTGTTTCCGCTCTCGGGCCGTTCGGGTGCAGTTCCGACAACGCGTGAACTGGTTGTGCCAAGACTGCCTTATATAGCAGTTTACCGAGTGAACGACGACGCTGTCGAAATCATAGCGGTATTCCACGCGGCCCAAAACAATCCGCGCGGCGGTTGAATTTATTACCCTAGAAATCTCAAGATAATCACATTATGTTATGGCTCAAAGGAAATCCCGTCTAATGGCCATGATAGCATTTGAGATTTTGAAGTTTATGAGTGTTACCGTAATCGATGCGGTGATGGAGGTATAGTACTTGGATATCTGGTTCAGGCTAACGATACTGGCAGTGTTAGCACTTCTCGTCATGTATCCATTTTGGCGTTCAGCCCGTGGGAAAGTGAAAAACAGACACGATAATGAAAATCCCTCTCAACCTAATCCGTATATCATTCCACCTGACCCTCCGCACATCGACCATCACTAATATTTAAAAGAGAGACGCAAATGACCGACATTAAAACTCAAATCGACACCACCGTAAAAACCAATGACGTTGTGCTCTTCATGAAGGGCAATGCCGATATGCCGCAATGTGGCTTTTCGGGGCGCTCGGTGCAGATCCTTACCCAGCTTGGCGTGCCGTTTAAAGATGTGAACGTTTTGGCCAATGATGAAATTCGCCAGGGCATCAAGGATTACACAAATTGGCCAACTGTGCCTCAGCTTTATGTGAAAGGCGAATTTGTCGGCGGCGCTGATATCATGATGGAAATGTATCAGTCGGGTGAGTTGAAGCAATTAATGGCTGATAAGGGTGTTGGCGTTTAATGCTCACGCTTTATTACGCGCCTAAAACCTGTTCGCTGGCGCCGATGATTGCCCTTGAAGAAGCGGGTGCAGAATACACCGCCCACAAAGTGGACTTTGCCAAAAATGAGCAGAACACTCCGCCTTTCAAATATGTGAACCCGAAAGGTCGCGTGCCTGCGCTGGCCACAGATAAGGGCGTTATCACCGAGAACGTGGCGATCCTATCATTCATTGCTGATGTTTATCCGAAGATGCGTCTCTCGCGTTCTGATCCGTTTGCGTTCGCGCAGATGCAGGCTTTCAATGCCTATCTTGCATCTACCGTGCATCCGCACCACGCGCATAAACGCCGAGGGGCTCGGTGGTCGGATGATGCGGCTGTGGTTGAAGCGATGAAAATTAAAGTGCCGCAGAATATGACCGATTGCTGCGTGATGATTGAGAGGGAATATCTCAAAGGCCCTTGGGTGATGGGCGAGCAATATACCGTGGCTGATGCTTATCTGTTTACCATTGCCAACTGGCTTGAAGGCGACGGGGTAGACACATCAAAATTCCCCAAAATTCTGGCGCACCGTGCGGCGATGTTAGAGCGCCCTGCTGTACAAGCGGCGATGGAGAAGCACGGGGGATAAATCATATCTCCCCTGCTTCTGGCACCATTGACCAAATCAGAGCCATCGCCTTTATTGGCACGATGACCTCCAAAACAACCGCCCTCCTCGCCCTCGCATTCGCCATTCTGACATGGGGATTATCGCCTGTGTTTGTTCGCTCACTGGCACTTGCTTCTGGCCCCTCAGATTCTATCGTTATCCGCATGTGCAGTGTGGCGATCATCTGCTTGCCGCTATTGGCATTTGCAGGTTGGCGCATTGACCGATCCGATATTCCAAAACTGATCCTCACAGGATCGGTGGGCATGTTCGGCTATTTTCTGGGAACCATATTTGGCTTTGCCCGTGTGAGTGCCGGCATTGGCGGCATCATCATTTCAACACAGCCCATGGTGATCGCGTTAATGGCAGCGGCACTCGGCACCGAAAAACTTTCGGCATCGGTTTTGCTGGGTATGGTCATTTCATTTGCCGGATCGCTGTTCTTATTCAGTGGCGACGCGGGCGCTGCGCAAAGCACGTCAGATTTAATCATCGGCGGATTGATGATTTTCATCTGTGGCATTGCGTGGGCCATTTATGTGATTTTCAGCAGACCACTTGTTGAAAAATACGGCGCGCTTAAAATTACCGCTTGGTCACTCATCCTGTGTGCCCCGCCTGCTCTGGTATTCGCATCAGCTTCAACGTGGAGCGCTGTCGTCAATATGCGGCCCGCGGATTGGCAGGCCCTCTTCTTCTTATCGGTCATTGCCACATTTATTGCTCTCGTCGCTTGGAATTTTGCATCTGGCCATTTACGTTCAACCACCATGGGCGCATCGCTTTATCTCGTGCCAGTTCTCGCCGTAGCGGCGGGTTGGCTGGTGTTGGGCGAGAAAGTTACGTTTACCACATTGATTGCTGGCTTTTTGATATTGGCGGGTGTGGCCATTGCAGAGTTTGGAAAATCATTTCTCACGCGCGTTGAAAAGGTCTAGGTTTCCTTCATGAATACAGTTGCCAAACCAACGCCTTGGTACTTTCTCGCAATCACAGTTCTGATTTGCGGCTGCTGCGTGGCCATTGTTAATTTCGGTGTACGCTCAACCTTTGGCCAATTCACTTTGCCGATTTCGCAAGCTTATAGCTGGCCGCGCGAGACATTCTCATTTGCTCTGGCCGTTCAAAACCTGATGTGGGGCATTGCAACACCTTTTGCGGGTGCAATGGCAGATCGTTATGGTTCGGCGCGTGTGCTGATGATTGGCGCCGTAATTTACGCCATCGGTGTTGTGGGCATGGCTTATGCGGGCACACCAATGTTGTTTAATCTTACCGCTGGCCTGTTTGTGGGTGTTGGCATTGCACTTTCATCATTCGGCATCGTGATGGCCGCTTTAGGCCGCATCGTGCCGCCAGAAAAAAGATCATGGGCTTTTGGTTTGGCCACGGCTTCGGGTTCGCTCGGACAATTCATTTTCTCACCACTCACTGGCGCAATGCTGTCCGTCTATAGCTGGCAAACAGTTCTCTTGATCCTCGCTGCATCATCATTACTGATCATTCCTTTTGCCATGCCATTATTGGTGCAAAACTCCACAGGCAGCAAAGCCAATGCGGGCGAAACCGATTTGACCATGACGCAAGCTATCAAGCTCGCATTTGGGCATAATTCATATTTGTTATTGGTCGCCGGCTTTTTTGTCTGCGGTTTCCAACTCGCTTTTGTCACCGTGCATCTGCCACCATATTTAGCTGAGCACGGAATCACCAAGGAGTTCGCTGGATTGGCTATGGGCCTCATCGGCCTATTCAATGTGGTAGGTTCATACACCGCTGGCATCTTGGGTGGCCGCAACGACAAGCGCTTTCCGCTGAGTGCCATCTATCTACTGCGCGCAATCGCGACGGTGCTCTTCATTAGCTTCCCCATTACCCAGTTGAGCACTTTGATGTTCACCGCTGTTTTGGGCTTCCTTTGGCTGTCCACCGTGCCTTTCACCATGCAACTCGTCATCGTCATGTTCGGCACGCGCTATATGGCAACACTTTATGGGTTCGTGTTTCTAAGCCACCAGATCGGCTCATTCCTTGGCGTGTGGTTAGGCGGCAAACTTTATGATGTGTTTGGATCTTATAATCCGGTGTGGTGGATGAGTGTGGGCCTTGGTGTGTTTGCATTCTTGGTGCATTTGCCGATTAAGGAAGTGAAGGCCGCCAAATTTGCAAGTGCAGCGGCTTGATAATCAATACGGTCGTCATCCCGGCCCCGGCCTTCGCCGGGGTGACGGTTCTGGAATAAAACAGTTATGAATAACTATCCTTCACACAAATTTGCATTGATGTTTTTCACTGCCGTCATTTTACTCTGGCTTCTCGCAATGGCAATTATCATGCGGGCTGGCGCGTTAACACCAGATGCCAGCGGAACAATGTTGGCCGTATTCGAACCGAACACGCCTTCCGAAAAGGTATTCGCAAGCATTGTGAACGCCGGTGGCAAACCAATCCGCCAGACCAGCTTTGGCTTTATTTGGGTGGTGAGTTCCGACGAAATAGGCCTTGCCGGTCGCTTGAAAGAAAACGGCGCAATTGGCTCTTATCGCAACTTGCCGCTCAGCCCCACAATTGCGGGCTGCTTTGCTTTGGCTGATGCGAAGATTGCGGAAGCGCTGAACTAACGACGGATTCGCATAACTCTATCGTCTGAAAGCTATACCCGATTCTCGGACCTCATGGAGAACGCGCAATGACGGACGCTGAGTATATCAAAGCCTTTCGCTTCGGCTTTGGCATTCCATTAGATGGAAAATTTGATCCAATGACGGAGTTATCCGGTCCGCCCCCAGCAGACGCGGCTGCCGAAAAGGAATTGGTCGAGCGCATCACTTATCTTGGTGAGCAAAATGCCTTGGCCAAGGAAGCCAAGATGGCAAATGCCGACAATCCTGATGCCCCGAAAACCAAGAACAAGGCATTGAACCATCAGGTTCAAACCTATCACGCGCAAGACATACATAATGCAGTGTTTGGCGCTGTGACCAGCGATTCAATGTTCACCAACCGCCTCTCTGCCTTCTGGGCAAATCATTTTGCTTTAGGTGCAACCAGTCGCTTTCTCAAAGCCACCGCTGGGCTTTATGAAGTAACGGCGATCCGCCCCAACATGTTTGGTTCATTTTATGATTTGTTAGTCGCCACTGAACTCAACTCCGCCATGGTATATTATTTGAATTTGCAAAACTCGATCGGTCCAAATTCGAAAGCCGGAAACCGCAAGAAAAAAGGCTTCAACGAAAATTTGGGTCGCGAAATTTTAGAGCTCCACACTGTTGGCATTGATGGTGGATACAACCAAGCTGACATTGTAGCCTTCAGCAAAATTCTGACGGGCTGGCATGTGGAAAAAGATTCAGGCCAAGTGGTATTCACCGCAAGCCGCGCCGAACCCGGCACGAAAACGATGTTGGGCAAATCTTTCGGAGGAACAAAGCCGCAAGAGCGAGATGCAAAAGACGCGTTCCACTTTCTTGCGGATCACCCATCCACGGCTCGCTTTATCGCCCATAAATTGGCTGCACATTTTGTTGGGCCGAATAATGCTGAATTGGAGAAGGCGCTGGAAGCCGAATTCAAATCGAGCAAAGGCAATCTGACCGCGGTCTATAAAATTCTCCTCACACACCCCGCCTCTGCAGCACCTTTGGGTCATAACATGCGCAATGATTTTGTGTTTCTTGTCAGTGCCCTTCGTGCCAGTAACATTATGCCGAAAGCCTTTGAACTCAGATCAAGAGAAGAAGGCAAACCACCGAACAATCCCTTAACTATTGGCTCGATGGAAAACCTGACGCAAAAGCTCTGGGCAGCCCCAAGTCCTAAGGGGTGGCCTGATGACCCAAGCTTCTGGCTCTCACCGTCAGTCATCGGTGCCAGATTGATCCGCATTCCAAAGATTGTGAAGCACTATCAGGATGAAGAACCAGCAATATTTGCCGCGCGTGTATTGGGCCCAAATCTTCGCCCGCAAACATTGTCGACAATCAAGCTGGCCAGCAGCCGCCAACTCGCACTAGGCCTTGTTCTGGCCAGCCCAGAATTTAACCGGAGCTAATCATCATGATGAATCGCCGTAATTTCCTCCACACCATCGCCGCTGCGGGTGCTTATTCCTCAATGGGCGGTATAACTTTTGCGGCTGCTAATTCTGACAAGCGTTTGATTGTAATCATCCAGCGCGGTGGCATGGATTCACTTGATGCCGTGCAACCCATTGGTGATCCAAATTTTGCCACACTACGGCCAACGGGCAGCGCCAAGAGTTTCGCTGTCGACAATTATTTCGCCTTCCATGAAGCACTCACGCCATTGAAGCCGCTGTTTGAAGCAAAAGAACTCAGCGTCATCCATAGCGTGTCCACGCCTTATCGCAATCGAAGCCACTTCGAAGCGCAAGACTATTTAGAGCGCGGGGCCGATGCACATGATACATCAGACACAGGTTGGGTGAACCGCTTGATCACGTTGATGGGCGGTACGAAAATAAACTTCGCCGCTGATGTGGGCTCCGGCTCGCAATTGGTGATGCGCGGGCCAGCACCCTATCTCAACATCGGCACCAATAATGATTTGGGTTTCTGGTCTGACTCCACACAGTTCTTAGAGATGCTCTACAAAGGCGAAAAAGACTTTGCTCCCGTCATGGCAGGCGTGCAGGCCAATTTGCAGCAGAGTATGATGGTCGAGGATGACCAGCACCCTGGCAAAGGCATTGAAGCCACCTGCAGTCTAACCGCACGCATGATGAAAGAAGAATGCCGCATCGCTTCTTTCTCAATCTATGGCTGGGACACACATGACAACCAACAGAATCGCTTGGGTAAAAGCTTGGAAGCCCTCAGCACGGCCATCACCCAGTTGAAACAGGAGCTGGGGCCAGTCTGGGCCAATACTCTCGTAATCGTCGCCAGCGAATTCGGCCGTACTGCGCATTTCAATGGCACTGGCGGAACCGATCACGGTACGGGCGGTGCTGCGTTTCTGGCGGGCGGATTGCTGGCGAGTGGCCTAGGCGGTAAAGTGATCAACAAGAAATGGCCGGGCCTCAGCGATGATAAATTGCTTGACGCGCGCGACTTGATGCCAACCGATGATGTGCGACACTTCATGGGTTGGGCTTTAGCCGATTTATATGGGATTTCACCGGGTGATTTGAGCTCAAAGATTTTCCCGGGCGTTGATTTGGGATCGAAATTGAAGTTGATTTAATAATGCGGCGGCGGAGGCTCGGGCGCGTTTCGGCCCTGATCTATGTTCTGAAATTCCTCACCCAAACGTCTGATTTGAATCTCTAAATTCTCAATACGCTTCCACTGCGAAGTGATCACTTCATTAAGGTCAATGATCGTCTGCTCTTGATGAGCAAAGCGGATTTCCAAAGCATCCAAGCGCGAATTTTCACTCATCCCAATCTCCAAAACAAAAGGGCCCGCATTTCTGCGAGCCCTTTCAAAATACCTGAATTCACGAATTAACGTGAATAGAATTCCACCACAAGGGCTGGTTGCATTTGCACTGGGTATGGAACGTCTGTCAATGTCGGAATGCGGGTCAGCTTGGCTGTGCCCTTGCCGTCCAATTCAACGTAATCAGGAACATCGCGTTCAGCTGAAGCTTGCGCTTCCAGAACCGAGGCCATTTCCTTGGCTTTCGCGGTGAGTTCAACCACATCGCCAACCTTCAAACGAATGGAAGCAATCGTAATACGCTTGCCGTTAAGCTTCACGTGGCCATGGCTCACCAGCTGGCGAGCAGCAAACACGGTGGAAACCCACTTGGCGCGATAAACCAGCGCGTCAACACGGCGCTCGAGCAAACCAATCAGGTTTTCAGAGCTATCGCCCTTCATACGTAAAGCTTCGGCATAACCGGCGCGGAACTGCTTTTCGCTGATATTGCCGTAATAGCCCTTGAGCTTTTGCTTGGCGCGCAGCTGCGTGCCGAAATCTGAAACTTTGCCCTTGCGGCGTTGACCGTGTTGGCCGGGGCCATATTCACGCTTGTTCACTGGGCTCTTGGGACGACCCCAAATATTTTCACCCAGACGACGATCAATTTTATACTTGGCGCTTAAACGCTTTGTCATTTACGGTTCTCCGATAAGATTAATGGAAACCCACCCTCCTCTTCCAGTTTCCCGGCCGACAGACCACAAAAGTGATCACAGGTAAGCAAAAACAGGGCGAGTGCCCTGTTGATTTGGGCGTGATAGGGGAAGTGGAGAAGGATGTCAAACCCTACGTCTTCGCCCGCGCGCCGGAGAAGAAAGGGACCCATCGAACTAAGTGAGATGGGATAGATGAGGGAGTTCAAGCTCCCTGCCAGAAGCCGCGCTACACCACGTTACTCTTCCGGCCATTCACCCTTCGGCCACTGCCGTTTCATATGGATAATCCGAACGATATGGAGTGTCTCATCCTCCAACATGTATGCAACAATCAGAGATGTGCCCGCAACGGACTTCTCATAAGTTCCAGCTACGCGCCCTGCTCGACCAATGGGCCGCTTGGCTAATAACTCCACCGCCGCGATAATCCTATTATTGACAAGCTCCGCATTAGTCGGACTATCATTAGCGATAAACTCCAATTGCTTATGATAATCCAGCGCCGCCTTCTCACCCCAACGGATGCGCCGTGTCATGCTAATTTTAGTTTTCGCTTTTTCGCCGCAGCAACAATCGCTCGCGATTTCTTCACAACATCCTCATGTGCCACCGTACGCCCTGCTCGCACGTCGGCAATCCCCTGTTGAATGCCTTCTATAATTTCAGACTCACTCTGCACAAAAGCCGTGATGGCTTCCCGCGCAAGGTAATTCTTGGAACGGTTAGTAGATTTGCTGAGGGCTTCGAGAAGAGTTTTGGTTTCTTCAGGAATGCGGACAGAGAATGTAACGTCGGTCATATGAGTTGATCCTGAACCAGTTTCAACACAGGTTAACACAAATGGCGTGAACCCGCAACTAAACTGGCAAGTCCAAAACCTCATGCCTTGAAAACCCCATTGCGCCATAAGCCGTCAGCGTTTCCGAAGCCTCGCCCCGCGCTGATGTTAAAATCACCGTCCCATGTGCAGGAACATCATCCATAGGTGGCTGTAACTTCGTCTCCTCAGCAACATCCGCCACACGCCTTGCAATTGCTGGAGCAGGATCAATAAACGTGACGGCCCATGGTGCCACCTCGTTGATCTCATCCACCAGCAGCGGATAATGTGTGCAGCCCAGCACCACCACATCCGTGCGCCCGCCGTCACGTTTGCGGTAGACTGGCATAATCTCGTTACGCAGCTCGTCCATATCAACCTTATGGCCGCGCAATTTCTGCTCAGCGATTTCAGCCAAGCGCGGAGCACCATGCAGGAAGACTTTGCAGTGAAATGCATAGGTATGGATCAGCGAGTGTGTATATTCGCGGTTCACGGTTCCAGGCGTTGCGAGCACACCAATGATCCCCGATTTCGTCATCGCTGCTGCTGGCTTAATCGCAGGCACCGTGCCAACAAACGGCACCGGATAAGTTTCGCGCAGTTCCTTCATGGCGATGGTCGATGCCGTGTTGCAAGCAATCACCACCACATCGGGTTTCACCCGTGCAATCAATGCACCCAACACTTTTACAATACGCTTGGATAAATCTTGCTCTTTCCACGCCCCGTAAGGAAAGCCCGCATTATCCGCTGAATAAACCAAATGCGCATTCGGCAATTGCTTGGCCACAGCACTGGCCACCGTTAGCCCGCCCATACCAGAATCAAACAACAGAATGCGTGGTTCACTCATCAGTTTTGCGGCCCCTTAAATGCTTGCGCGTGAGAGATGAGATCATGCCGCGCAATGTCTTAACTTCCTGTTCTGTTAATAGTGCGCGCGCAAACATATTGCGAAAACTGCGCATCACCAGTGGGCGCTTTTCTTCGGTTTTAAAAAATCCAGCATCGCTAAGCTCAGTTTCGATATGATCATAAAATCCGTAAAGCTGATCTTTGGTGGCGGGCTGCGTTCCTGTCATTTTAAGACCCGGGCCAGTATGAGCTTCCAATTCCTGCGTCGCCATACCCAACGAAGTAGCTGTTGATTTATACCACTCGTAACCCACCAGCAAAACCGCCTGCGCGATGTTCAAAGACGCATAATCCGGGTTCACAGGTGCAGAGATAATCATATCAGCTTTGGAAACTTCATCATTCGAAAGCCCCCAACGCTCGCGCCCAAACAGAATGGCAACCTTTTCACCCCGCTCAATACGTGTGTGCATATCAGCCGCCGCCTGTTCTGGCGTCATTACTTCCTTGGTCATGTCGCGGGGCCTGGCCGTGGTGGCATAAACATAGTTGAATTCAGCCAACGCATTTTCCAAAGTGTCATAAACCGTCGCCGCTTCAACAGTTTCAACCGCTCCGGCAGAAGCCGTCACCGCTCGCTCCATATCGATTCCGTCACGTGGTGAAACCAGCCGCAAATCCGAAAGCGAAAAATTTGCCATCGCCCGCGCCGCCATACCAATATTTTCGCCCAATTGTGGGTTCACCAATACCACCGAGGGTGATGGTCCAAACTTCATCATGCGCGTTTTATCTATGCCAGCCATGAGGAATCAAATAGCGACAACGTGGCAGATTCCAAAGCGCGAATAATAGTTGACAAAAAAACTCAGGATTTGTATCCGAGTGTTCTAGTCGGTTAAATGGAGAGTCTCGATGCGTAGTCTTTTTATTGCTTGTTTACTTGTTATGAACACCACCGCACATGCCGAAGATATTGTGACTTATGAAACCACATTGAAGGACAAAGCCTTCACAGTCGCTGAAATCAAGGTGCCTGCTGGTAAGCCGTTCATCATCAAGTTGAACAACGCCAATGCTGCGGCTGCGGAACTGGAAGCCAAAGACATGAAAATTGAAAAGGCGGTCGCCGGAAATTCTTCTATCGTTGTGCGCGTTAAAGCCATGGAACCCGGCAAATATTTGTTCGTGGATGAATATCAAGAAGATGTGGCCAAAGGCTACATAATCGTGGAATAAGTATTTCTCATGATTGGTGCGTTGATTATTGTATTTCGTGAAGTGATTGAGGCTGGCCTCATCATCGGTATCGTCATGGCGGCAACTCAGACTGTAACAGGCAGCCGCATGTGGATCATCGGTGGTGTTCTTGCCGGAATAATTGGCAGCTGCATTTTGGCGGCCTTCACAGGCAGCATAGCCTCACTGTTTAACGGCTTTGGCCAAGAAATTTTTAACGCATCCATCCTTGCCGTCGCTGTTTGTATGTTAACGTGGCACAACATCTGGATGGCCCTCAATGGCCGTGCCATGGCAGGTGAATTAAAACAAGCTGGCATCGCCGTGCGCGAAGGTGAAAAATCATTGATGGCACTTGCTATTATCGTGGGCACAGCGGTTCTGCGCGAAGGCTCAGAAGTTGTTTTGTTTCTCTATGGTGTGGCAATCGGCGGGCGTGAAACGGCAGGCGGCATGGCGCTGGGCGGTGCGCTTGGATTAGCAATCGGTGGAGCTGTTTCATATTTCACTTTCCGTGGATTACTGAAAATTCCAAATCGTTATTTCTTTCGTGTCACCAGTTGGCTCATCACATTTCTGGCTGCAGGCATGGCGGCACAATCTGTGTCATTCCTTGAAAAAGCGGGCCTTGTTGAAGTTTTGCAAAACACTGTTTGGGATAGTTCAAAATACCTCTCGGAATCGGGCATTCCTGGCCGCATTTTGCATACGCTGATCGGCTATAGCGATCAGCCGACTTTGCTCCAACTCCTCGTCTATTTTGCAACCCTAGTCATAGGCTTTGGCCTCACAAATTGGATCAGCCGCCCACGCTTAAGCACTGTATAAAACAGCAAGTCTTAGTCTTTTCCAACTAGCTTTCGTGCATCTCGCAGCTTTGGGAACATGTAACTCCACGCACCGGCCACAATAATCGTGCCAAAACCACCAATCACGACAGCGGGAACAGCACCAAGAAACGCCGCTACAAATCCGGCCCGGGCTTCGCCCAATTGGTTTGAGGCACCAATGAACACATTGTTCACAGCATTCACTCGGCCGCGCACGGCATCTGGAATCCAGAGCTGCATCAAGACTTCGCGCACATAAACGCTAATCATGTCAAAAGCTCCATACAACATCAATGCAATGATCGACAGCCAAGGCAAAACTGAAAAACCAAAAACGACAACCACCAAGCCCGAAAGACCGACCGACGCGAACAAAATTTTGCCAGCATGATCCTTGATACCAAATTTGGACAACCAAAGGCTCACTGCAATCGCCCCAATCCCCGGTGCCGAGCGTAACAGGCCAAGGCCTGTTGGATCCAAATGCAAAATATCAGCAGCATAAATTGGCATCATGGCCACAGCGCCGCCCAACAGAACCGCAAAAAGATCAAGCGAGATTGCACCCAGCACAATGGGTTCGCTTAGGATAAAGGAGAAGCCTGCAAGCATCGTGGCAAGCCCGCCTTCGCTCTGTTCATTTTTATGCTGGTCAACCTTACCCATTAAAAACAGGGCAATAGCGCCAACGCCCAAAAACAATACTGAAACCGCGTAAGGAACAACTGAACCGAAGCCATAGAGCAGCCCGCCAATGACAGGCCCTGTAATCGACGACGTCTGCCACGTAATGGAGTTAAGCGACACGCCATGTGGCAAGGCCTCTTTCGATAAGAGATTGGGAACAATCGCCGAAGCCGCTGGATTGCCAAATGCGGATGCCACACCTAGAAGCGAAAGATAGGCAAACACAGGCCAAACATTGGTCTGGCTACCCAATGAGAAAATAACCAAACCCAGGGCGGCAAGTGCTTCCAAAATAAAACAACAAGCCGACACCATGCGTCGATCATAATGATCCGCAACATAGCCAGAAGGCAGCACCAAAAGCAGAACCGGAAGAAAAACCGCTAAGCCGACATAGGCCAAATAAATCGCCTGATGCGTGATCGCATAAACCTGCCAGCCGATTGCGGTTGAAACAATTTGCAATGCGAAACTGTGCCCCACGCGACTGATAAAATAATAGACATAAGCCGGATAATGAAAGGCGTTGCTTGAAGGGGATTCTGTCACCATCTCCCTTCCCTGCCACGCCACAAACTTCCTGTCAAAGTTGCTTCCCCATGCAAGTTTCCCCTGCTATAGCGCCACAAAACAAATCAAGCAGAGGCAAATCCCATGAACAAGATCAAAGTTGCAAATCCCGTTGTTGAACTCGATGGCGATGAGATGACGCGCATCATCTGGGATTTGATCAAGAAAAAGCTGATCCTGCCTTATCTCGATATTGATTTGAAATATTATGATTTGGGCATGGAACACCGCGATGCCACTGATGATAAGGTTACAGTCGATGCGGCCAATGCGATCAAGCAATATGGTGTGGGCGTCAAATGCGCCACCATCACCCCAGATGCTGCCCGTGTTAAAGAATTTGGCCTCAAGCAAATGTGGAAATCGCCCAATGGCACGATCCGCAATATTTTGGGCGGCGTGATTTTCCGCGAACCCATCATCTGCCAAAACGTGCCACGCTTGGTGCCCGGCTGGACTAAGCCAATCATCATCGGCCGCCATGCCTATGGTGATCAATACCGCTCCACTGATTTCACCTTCCCGGGCAAGGGCACGCTGACCATGAAATTTGTGGGCGATGATGGTGCAGTGATTGAAAAGGAAGTGTTCAAAGCTCCAAGTGCGGGCATTGCACTGGCCATGTATAACCTCGAAGATTCAATTATAGAATTTGCGCGCGCTTCGTTGACCTATGGTCTACAACGCAAATTGCCGGTTTATTTCTCTTCAAAGAATACAATTTTGAAAGTCTATGACGGCCGCTTCAAAGATATTTTTCAAGAAATTTACGATGCCGAATTCAAAGCTGATTTTGAAAAGGCGGGCATTACCTATGAACATCGCTTGATCGATGACATGGTGGCATCAGCGATGAAGTGGACCGGCGGCTACATCTGGGCTTGCAAGAACTACGATGGCGATGTGCAGTCTGATCTTGTGGCCCAAGGCTATGGCTCATTGGGTTTGATGACATCGGTATTGCTCACTCCAGATGGCAAGACCGTGGAAGCCGAAGCCGCCCACGGCACGGTGACGCGCCATTACCGCTTGCACCAACAAGGCAAAGCGACATCCACCAACTCCACGGCGTCGATCTATGCCTGGACCGGCGGCATAAAACACCGCGCAAAATTAGATGATAATGCGGCGCTCTTAAAATTCGCAGAAACGTTAGAGCGCGTAACTGTTGATACAATCGAACAAGGCAAGATGACAAAAGATTTGGCTGTACTCGTCGGGCCAGATCAACAATGGTTGACCACCGAAGGCTTTATTGATGCTGTTGATGCAAATTTGAAGAAGGCGATGGCTTAAAAAATAATTAAGCCGGTCACCCGAAAGTATCGCGTGATCGGCCCAATCTCAAATCTAAAAACTCAAGCCGCTTCGCTATCTAAGACATCAAGCAAATTTGCTGGGTCAGTCGGCTTGCTGAAGACACCAAGCGCGCCGTTCTCACGGGCCTTATCGAGCAAATCATTGGCAGCGTAACCCGTCATGAAATAGATCCGCGCCTCTGGGTGCGAGGCTTTAATTTCCATGAAACTTTCAACGCCATTTTTACCCGGCATCATCACGTCAAAAAAGCCCACATCAACTTTGTTGAGTGAAAAGGCTTCAATTGCCTCTTGGCCATTATATGCAACAATCACTTTGTGATCGTCAGTTTCAAATAATTCCGCAATCGAATCTGCATTCTCAACGTCATCATCAAGAACTAATATGTTAAGAGCCCGCCTCATTGTTATTCTCCGATACTAAGCTGCAAGATTTTCAAGTTGATCCAACAAAAGCATCGGATCAAAAGGTTTATTCAAAATGCCAGTCACACGAATATCCTGCATGGCTTCAATCGTGTCATGATATTGCGAACCAGTTGCGGTAATTATAATCGCCGGCACACTTCGGCCTGCCCGCTTCAAATCATTTAAAACCTCAAAACCATCAATAAGCGGTCGTTTAAGGTCGAATATCATAATGCTGGGCGTGAGTGCGCTGGAACTGGAAGCTAAATACTTACTGGTTTTGACAAGTTCGCAAACATGTCCACCTTCATTGACGATGCGCATTAGATGATTGCCAAAATCAGGATCATCCTCAGCAACCACGACGATACCATTTGCTCCGGCATCACGCAGTGCTGCGGAAACTTTCTCAACATCGATAGGTTTATTCAAAACACCCATTGCACCATTGTCGGTGGCCTGGCGAAGCAATTGCTCAACGCTGTAGCCAGTCATCATATATACCTTCGCATTTGGACAAAGCTTTCTGATCTCCAAAAAGCTTTCGACGCCATTCTTACCCGGCATCATAACATCCATAAAAGCCAAATCGAATTCATTAACTTTATATGCTGCGATTGCGGCATCGCCAGAATGGACGACAACAGTATTATGCCCTTCCATTTCGAACAATTCCCCGAGAGAAGCCGCATTATCGACATCGTCGTCGGCAATCAAAATCTTCAATGCACGAACCATGAACTCACATCCTGCGTAAGGTTTAAGTCAGCTGAGCAAGTGAACCTGTAAAGCTGAAAATAAAACCTGATACAACTCTCTTCCCGTTTTAGACCTTATTCAGCCATCACTAATACAAACTTAAGGACTAAAGTTACCAAAAGGTTTCTTTAGGCTGAAATTTGTAGTGAAGCGGTTTCATAAACTGGCAAGCGCAATGTAAAGCTGCTGCCTTGGTTTAGTTCAGATTCAATTGAAAGTGATCCGCCATGTTGTGCCACAACCTGTTCAATAACTGGCACACCAAGACCCGTTCCAAAACTCTTCGTCGTGAACAAAGGTTCGCGAATGCGATTAATAATTTCAGGCGTCATGCCGGGCCCATTGTCAGTAACGCGCACGGTGACGAAAGGGCCATCTATGCCTGTTAACAAGGTGATCAAGGCTTCTGGCGCATCAGGCTTTGCGGCCGAGCCATCAATCCCAACCAAGGCTTCCGAAGCATTGGAAATTAGATTTAATATCGCGCGTTGCAATCGACTGGGGTCGAATGAAACATGCATCCCGCCAAGTCCAAGCATACATTTGATATTGATATTTGCTGGCAAGCGGGCAGCTTCTTCCTCAACAATTTTTGCCAACCACTCGTCAAGATTCAACATTTTGCAATCGAGCTGCTTGCCACGCGAAAAATCGAGTAGCTGAGCGATAATATTATCACAGCGCGTCACACCATTTTTGATGCGGCTGAATTGCGCATCAAGATCGAGCCCTGAATTCTTCAATCGCTTTTCCATCACAAATGCAGAGGTACGAACCGCACCCAATGGATTTCGAAGTTCATGAGCAATCGTAGCTGTAAGCTGCCCCATCTGCTCAAGCCTACCCTTTTTAACGAGTGCGTCTTGTGCTTCGCTGAGCAATTTCATGTTGTCAGCGAGCTTTATGTTTAAAGATAAAATTTCTTCGTTGATCCGCTTCAACTCAACATTTTCAGACACATCAACCATGCTCACGATCGCCGCACGATTCGTTCCTGTTCCAACAATCGACCAGCCAGAGCTTATGACCAAAAAACGCCGAACATTTCCATCATATGATTTAAACGAACACTCAAAGCGGCTACTGATTCCAGGAAATTCCGCAATTGGCTTGCCGACGATTGCGCACATGTCATCGGAACTCATGGCATGCACGTCAACAGCCAAATAGCTCTGCATCAAAGGATTGAAATATGTAATTTGGCCAGACTCTTCAATCTGCATCACACCAACAGGAACTGTCTGGGCCAATGCAAAATACTGTTCCTCACGTTTCTTGATAGCAGTCAAATCGCTATTGGTTCCAATCAACAATGCCCGATTACCGTCAGCTAAAAGTTTTGCTTTGCGCGAAAGAACCTGACGAACAACGCCATCAGCATGTCGAACGCGCTCTTCTTTAATCAGCGCAATTACACCATTCATAACGTCCATATCATCTTGCACAAAGGCGTTCGACAATTCTGGTGGAAAAATCTCGCGATCAGAAAGGCCAAGTAATTCCTCAGAACTCCGCCCTACCAGCTCACAATGCTTTTTGTTCGAAAATATGAACCTTAACTGATCATCTTTGACATAAACGGGCGTGGGAAGCTGATCGAGTATTTGATAAAGTGTTTCAGCCGAAAGATGAGTATTGAGGTTGGGTTCGGATTGCATTTCATTTCCCCGGAATTGCGTAGCTAAATTAAAATCAGGCAGCCTGTTCAATGTTGCTGTGGAGCGGAAGTTTAATCGTAAAAATGGCCCCTTGGCCGGCTTCAGAAAAAATATCCAAAACGCCACCATGTTGAATCACAATTTGATCAACAGCAGGCAGGCCCAAACCGGTTCCAAAACTCTTAGTTGTAAAGAGTGGTTCTCTAATTTTTTCGAGATTCTCAGGCGCGATACCTGGCCCATTGTCTTTCACCGAAATCAACGCAAATTGGTCTACAATTTTTGTCGTTATCGTAATGCGAGGAGTATTCACAGTATATCGACTGGGGTCATCACCGTTGCCAACCATAGCTTCGGACGCGTTTGAGACCAAGTTGATGATCGCCCGTTGCAGCCTTGACGGATCAAATGGCACTTCAACATCTTTCATGCCCAACAGGCAATCAATGGCTACAACTGAAGGCAGTTGACTGGCTTCTTCAGAAACAATTTTTTCTAACCACTTGTCCAAATTTTCCGAACGACAAGAAAGCTTTTTCGATCGCGAGAAATCCAAGAGCTGAGTTATAATATCATCGCAGCGCGTAACACCATTGTTGATGCGGGCAATCTGCGGCTCTATGCCAAGTTCCTTGCCCTTAATCTTGCGCTCAATCAAAAACGCTGACGTTCGCACAGCACCTAGTGGATTGCGCAACTCATGTGCGATAGTGGCCGTGAGTTGCCCCATCTGTTCCATGCGCCCTTTCTTCACGAGGGCATCTTGAGCATCTTTAAGCATTTGCATGTTGCTGGCCAACTCTTTATTCACCCGCACCATGTCGTCGTTTATATTGTGGAGCTCTGTCGACATTTTTTCAGCGTAAGACTGCGATCTTAATGCTGTGGATTTTGCCAATTCAACCTCGTCAAGCTGTTTTAACGTTGATCGATACATTCCAAAAGCTGAACCAAGGCCCAACAAAACCGTCGCAAATGATGTTAAGAGAATCCTTAGAATGCGATTATGAATTCCGGAATTGCGTTCTTGCAACAAGTAGCCAAATCTTTGTCTAAATTTTTCTGACTCAAATCTGAAATCAGTCATCCATCGTGAATCCACCAAATTGATTTTACCGATCAGCTCCGCTTTGATTTGCTGCTGTCCGGCCATGCTCATGCCCATACCAATTTCACTCAGGTGGTTCATATCTTTCTGGATCAGCTCGGTGCGCTTTAGGATATCGATATAAAATTCTGGACTCGAACTCTTTTGCTTTGCAGAGTTGATAGATGTTTCCAATCGCCACAGCGAAGAGGAAAGATTGCCAATCGCGAGTGTTATCAGATTGGAATTTTGATCGGCGGAATTCGAAACAGCTTTAAGTACGACATCTTTCAGGTGATCAAAATCAGCTATAACACGGGGTAAATCCTCGGTGCTTATAATTCCAACATGATAGCTTTCTGGATCGGCATCGTAGGATATTCCAGAACTTTTGCCTGTCTCTCGCGCTAAATCCACAGCCTGAGTCAGCACCGCATCATGGTCTGGTTCTTTAAAAGCAAGTGACAATAATAGGTTATTGTTAAGTGCAGAAAGCCCGATTTGCTGGGAGATTGCGGGGCTAAATTTGATAAGCGAAGTTTTGGGGGTTATGGACATGTCATGGGCAGCCGCATCAACCATAATCGGGCCAATTAAATTCAAATAGTCAGCCCCAATATTTTCTTGCAAGATATCATTTAAATCACGCTTTAAATTAATACCAACAGTGATTCCCAAATAGACTATTGGAATAAGTAGAACGACCACGATCCAAGCCAGTCGGTAACCGGCCGCGCGCGCATTTATAATTTTCACCATGCTAGTAAAATCCGTATTGATCGCTGTTGCCTGTCCAATATTCAGAGTAATCGGACAACCACGCGGGCTTTCCGTCCCCTTAAGCTCTCTCTCCAGAGAGTTCACTGGCCCTCAAAGTGCATTTATTGCAAAGATATGGTAAAGAAGTCGCTAATGAGCATGCCTTTCAAATCAAAAGAACTGAACGATCTCCAGTTTTCTGGAGGATGTCAGTGCGGCGCACTGCGTTACGGGTTCAACGGCCCACTGGGTACAACCGATCTATGCCATTGCCGCATGTGCCAAAAAGCTTTCGGATCATTTGGTGCTGTGTTGTTAAGGGTGAATTTAAACAATTTTTCATGGTCAAGAGGCGAGCCCTGCACATTCAAATCGTCGTCAATTGTGGAGCGCGGCTTTTGCAACAACTGCGGAACGCCAATGTTCATGTTTGAAACAGGCGACGCGTTTATCGACCTGGCTGTCGGAACATTGGATAACCCGAACGCAATCAAAGCGCTACAAAGCCAGATTGGCATTGAAAGCCAGGTACAATGGTTTTCAACATTGCATGATCTGCCGGAAGCAACGACTGGTCAAACGCGCGAACCAAGTGAGCTTGCCAAGCTCGAAACTTGGCAACACCCCGATCACGACACAGAGGTTTGGCCGCCTCTGCCCTTTAAGAAATAGCAGCCTTCACCGCAGCTAGCGCCTCATCAGCTTTGGCGCCATCTGGCCCGCCGGCTTGCGCCATATCTGCTCTTCCGCCGCCGCCCTTGCCACCCATAGCGATCGAACCAACTTTGACTAAGTCGACAGCGTTGAAGCGCTTGGTCAAATCGTCAGTGACGGCCACAACAACAGCACCTTTGCCGTCATCTGAAACGGCTACAAGTGCGACAATGCCTGAGCCGAGGGTCTTTTTGCCATCATCAGCCAGAGCTTTCAAATCCTGAGGGGCTACTCCCTTCAGCACTCGCCCGATGAATTTGATACCATTCACTTCCGAAACATCGCTGCCGCCCGAAGTGGCACCACCGCCCATCGCCAAGGCTTTTCGCGCTTCGGTGAGCTCTCGTTCCATCTTGCGGCGCTCTTCAACAAGTGTTTCGACGCGGGCCACCAACTCATGAGGCGCCACTTTCAACACATTTGCAGCAGCTTGCACGCGGTGATCTTGTTGCACCAAATAATTGCGGGCGGCGTCTCCAGCCAGCGCTTCCATGCGGCGAACACCGGCCGATGATCCGCTCTCAGCTACAATCTTCACCAACCCAATATCACCGGTGCGCGCCACATGCGTGCCGCCACAAAGCTCGAGCGAATAGATTGGACGTGCGTGATCAGCACTGTTGCGCCCCATTGAAACCACGCGCACTTCATCACCATATTTCTCGCCAAACAGCGCCATGGCCCCTTCAGCAATCGCAGCATCGACCGACATCAGACGAGTGCTTACGGCATCATTCTGAAGGATGATTTCGTTGGCAATGGTCTCTGTTTGTGAAAGCTCTTCTGCCGACATGCCCTTAGTGTGCGAAAAGTCAAAGCGCAGCCGACCAGGCTCGACCAACGAACCTTTTTGCGCCACATGTGAACCCAAAACTCTGCGCAAAGCTTCATGCAGCAAATGTGTTGCCGAGTGATGCATACGGTTGCCGCTACGGCGTTGATGATCAACACGAAGTTCAACAGCATCGCCAATTTTAAAGCTGCCTTTCTCCACCAGACCTACATGAACAAACAAATCGCCCAATCGTTTTTGCGTTTCAGTAACCTTGAACACATCGCCCTGGGCTGTGCGGATAAGACCGTGGTCGCCCGTCTGCCCACCAGATTCGGCATAAAACGGAGTTTGGTTTACGATGATTGTACCGTTCATGCCCGCTTTGAGCTCTGAAACATCCTTACTTTCAGAGGTCAAGGCCAACACCTCGCCCTCGGCGGTTTCGGTTTCATAGCCCAAAAACTCTGTGGCCCCGACCCGCTCGCGGATTTCAAACCATACTGTTTCGGTCTTGGCCTCGCCTGAACCTTTCCAAGCTGCGCGTGCATCAGCTTTCTGTTTAGCCATTGCCACACCAAACGCGTCTGTGTCGACGCTAATATCACGGGAACGCAAAGCGTCTTGCGTGAGATCGAGAGGAAATCCAAAAGTGTCATAGAGTTTGAAAGCAGTGTCGCCCGAGAATGTGGCCCCTTTGCCCAAACTTGCGGATTCCTCATCTAGCAGCTTAAGACCACGCTGTAACGTATTGCGGAATCTGGATTCTTCCAGTTTCAAAGTTTCTTGGATCATCGGCTGCGCACGCACCAACTCAGGATAAGCACCTCCCATCTCGCGAACCAAAGTCGGTACGAGTTTAAACATCAATGGCTCGCGA
Organism: uncultured Aestuariivirga sp.; assembly: GCA_964247245.1. Classification (GTDB taxonomy): domain Bacteria; phylum Pseudomonadota; class Alphaproteobacteria; order Rhizobiales; family Aestuariivirgaceae; genus Aestuariivirga. The sequence continues at coordinate 506,385 of CAXTTK010000002.1, read as the reverse complement.
CATCCCAGCAATTCCGCATGACGCATGGCGCGGCGCATAATGCGGCGTAACACATAACCACGGCCTTCATTTGACGGCAAAACACCGTCGGCGATGAGGAAAGAGGAAGCGCGCAGATGGTCAGCGATCACACGGTTGGAAGCCTTATTTTTTGGCGTAGGTGCAACTCCAGTATTTTCAATAATGTTGCTGATCAGAGCACGAAATAAATCAGTTTCATAATTGTCATGGGTGCCCTGAAGCACGGCAGAAATGCGCTCCAATCCCATGCCTGTATCAATCGAGGGCTTAGGCAAGGTAGTGCGCACGTCTTTACTCTGCTGTTCGAACTGCATGAAAACCAAATTCCAGATCTCGATAAACCGATCGCCATCTTGGTTGGCTGCCCCTGGAGGGCCACCTTCAATCTTATCGCCATGATCATAGAAAATTTCCGAACATGGCCCGCAAGGCCCGGTATCGCCCATTGACCAGAAATTATCAGCAGTTGGAATGCGGATGATCCGGCTATCTGGCAAACCCGCAATTTTTTTCCATAATGCGTGCGCTTCGTCATCTTCATGAAAGACTGTAACCGTCAGCTTATCTTTGGGAAGTCCATATTCCTTGGTGATCAAATTCCAAGCCCATTCGATCGCATCAGGCTTGAAATAATCGCCAAACGAAAAATTACCGAGCATTTCAAAGAATGTGTGGTGACGGGCAGTATATCCAACATTGTCCAAGTCATTGTGCTTGCCACCAGCACGCACACATTTCTGAGCTGTTGTGGCGCGGGTATAGGGGCGTTTCTCTGTTCCTGTAAAAACATTCTTGAACTGCACCATGCCAGAATTGGCGAACATCAATGTCGGATCATTGCGCGGCACGAGCGACGACGAGGCGACGATTTCATGCCCTTGCTTCTTGAAATAATCCAAAAAAGTCGAACGAATTTGCGCAAGGCCCGTCATGTCTTTATCCAATAAATATGGGAAAATCCCGTGAATGATTGCGCCGCTGTTTAAGGTGTTGCACGTCAGCTGTCCACAATTTCTCTCGTATGAAGACCAGAGCATACCCAAAAAAAAGTCCCCGGGGGCGAACCGGGGACCTGCGTTGCGAGGCCTTAAGCTGTGGGGCAAACCTCGCAATAGTTCAACCCAACTGGGGTCGAAACTTGGGATACAAACATACTAACTACATTACGAGAACAGTATCAAAGAGGATCACTCGTCATCATCGTCCTTGGCAGAACCATCGGTAATCTTCGCAGCAATTAGACCAGAATTAGCCCTGATCTGCGCTTCGATCTTATTGGCCATTTCGGGGTTATTTTTGAGGAAAACCTTGGCATTATCGCGGCCCTGGCCAATGCGCTCACCACTATAAGAATACCAGGAGCCTGATTTTTCAACCACGCCGGCAGTCACACCCAGGTCCACCAATTCACCAACTTTGGATATGCCCTCGCCATACATGATGTCAAATTCGACCATCTTGAACGGTGCCGCCACTTTGTTTTTAACAACCTTAACCCGGGTTTGATTGCCCACCACTTCTTCGCGGTCCTTGATCGCACCTATGCGGCGGATATCCAGACGAACCGAAGCATAGAACTTCAAAGCATTACCACCCGTTGTGGTTTCAGGACTACCAAACATCACACCAATTTTCATGCGGATTTGGTTGATAAAAATCACCATGGTGTTCGATTTTGAAATCGAAGCCGTCAGCTTACGCAAAGCCTGGCTCATCAAACGCGCTTGCAGACCAGGCAAACTATCCCCCATTTCACCTTCAAGTTCGGCCTTCGGAGTCAAAGCGGCAACCGAGTCAATGACCAAGATGCCAACTGCGCCAGAACGAACCAACGTGTCTGCGATTTCCAAAGCCTGCTCGCCAGTATCAGGTTGAGAAATAAGAAGATCACTCACCTGCACACCCAATTTGCGCGCATAAGTAGGATCTAAAGCATGCTCAGCATCCACAAAGGCACAAATACCACCCAGCTTTTGGCACTCAGCAATAGTCTGCAGGGCAAGCGTGGTTTTGCCAGATGATTCAGGCCCATAAATTTCAATCACGCGGCCTTTCGGAAGGCCGCCAATACCCAAAGCAATATCCAAACCCAAAGAGCCCGTTGAAATCGATTCAACCTCTACCACTTGGTTGGCGCCCAATTTCATAATTGAGCCTTTGCCAAAAGCCCGCTCAATCTGGCTTAAAGCGGCTTCCAGTGCTTTAGTTTTATCCATCGAAGAATCAACAACCTTAAGTGCGGCTTGCCCCATTGCAGTAACTCCTTCTATCTCATTTGCTTTGCCCAGATGCAAACATCAACCGAATGTTCCATCCATGTTTCTTGTATGTTCTATTTTAGTTCCGATTGCAAGAGGGATTCGTGAGTTGTGAAAAATAGTTTTGTTCACACTTGAACTGTTAAGGCCGGGTGTGCGCTGTGGGGGCTGTTCACGGTATAAAGAGCCGCCTTTTCCGGGGAGAGAGTGCACACACCCGAACCTTAACTTCCGATCGAACTGAAGATCGCTGACCAGTTCGTATCAGGAATCATCTAAAACTTAAAATTGTACATACTCAACAATGCAACTTATATGTGATTCATAGGTATGGCGCTACCAAAATCGCAAAAGCAAATTTCGAAACAATTCTTCCGATGGCTAGTGAAATATATCAAGAGCGGAAAAAATAAAAACGAGCGGGCGATTAAGCCATTACGTCTTTCACCTTCTCAACCAATTGCTTGAGCGAGAATGGCTTCTGCAAGAAGGCAAAGTCAGATGCACCCTCAAGATTTTTCTCAAACGCATCTTCAGCATAGCCTGACATAAAGATGATCTTGGTTTTTATGCCGCGCTTGCGAAGCTCCTTCAGCATCGTCGGCCCATCCATTTCAGGCATAACAACGTCTGAAAGGATCAGCTCAAAACCGTCCTTGTCATCTTCCAGAACTTCAAGCCCAGCTTCACCGCTGTCGGCTTCCAAAACGGTATAGCCACGCGATGTCAGCGCACGCACAGCAAAGGCCCGAACCGAATCCTCGTCTTCAACAACCAGAATGCGTCCACGCCCTGAGAAATCCTCGCGCTTGGCCTCAACAACTTGCGCTTCAACCGCAATGACTGGTGCTGAGGCATCGGGAACATAACGCGGTAGGTAAATCTTAAATGTGGTACCCTTGCCCACTTCGCTATCGCAATAAATATAACCGCCAGTCTGTTTTATAATGCCGTAGACCATCGACAGGCCGAGTCCTGTGCCCTTGCCAACTTCTTTAGTCGTAAAAAACGGCGCCCAAATCTTATCAAGAATGTCTTTGGAAATGCCCGTGCCATTATCCTCAACTTCGCACACCACGTGATCGATATTAGGTAAAACCTGACCAGTGGTTTGCGATTGCTCTTTTGGCAAATTGTAAGTTCGAACCGAAAGCTTGCCACCTTTGGGCATGGCATCACGCGCATTCACTGCCAAATTGATAATCACCTGCTCAAACTGATGAATATCCACGAGCACCAATCCAAGGTCGCGACCATGCGTAATGCTTAACTCCGTCTTCTCACCAAGCACACGGCTGAGAAGATTACCAAGATCTGACATTGCTTCGGAAAGATCATGAACTTTGGGCTGTAGTGTCTGCTTGCGTGAAAACGCCAAGAGCTGCCGCACCAAATTTGCAGCACGATTGGCATTTTGCTTGATATTCATAACATCGGCAAATGCCGCATCTGTGGGACGCATCTTGGTGAGTAGTAAGTCTGCAAAACCAATTATCGGCGTTAGAACATTGTTGAAGTCATGCGCTATGCCCGAAGCAAGCTCTCCTACAGCCTGCATCTTTTGACTTTGCGCAAGCTGCGTTTCAAGCGATTTACTCTCGGTTTTATCAACGGCAAAAACTGAAACGTGACCATTCATGCCTGCAAATTGTGTAAAAGTAAGTTGAGCTGCGCGCGCTGGATCGCCATCAAACATGCAGTTCACTAAAATAGCGCCTGCCCCACTTTGAAGTAACGCTGCAGCAACCAGATCAGCCCCTTCCTGCAAAGCTCCACGCAGAGGGCTGCCCAGCTTTATTTTTGGAGAAAGACTTAAAAACTCTGCATTAGCACCAACCAATGCACCCTTTTGATCAAGCTCAGCGATACCAATGGGCACTGCCGACATAAACTGCGCCACCTCCAGCGAGCCCGACGCCGATGAACTTTGCGACGCAGATGGCTTCATCACCATGGCGCGCGCCGGTAAGGGTTTGCCGTCAGCGTCAAAGTCCGAACGATTGATCACATCATACATTTGGGCAACGCCTTGCGCGTCCTTAATCGGAAACTGCACACGGTCAATCCGGTGACCACTTTGCACGGCCTCGACCGAACTCAAAATCCGAGCGCCATCTTCACCAATCAATTTCTGTTGCGAAAGCTTACCACCTTGCGCCTGCACCAAATCGAGTCCCAGCCATTCGGCCAAGGTTGCATTCACATAATCAACGTTGCCATTAGGTAATGTCGAGAAAAATCCAACGGGCGCATTATCGAGATACGTGATAATAAACTGCAACCGTGAAAACGCTTGCTCTTGGTGCACACGGTCATCGGTAATATCGATGAGCCGCCAAAGCCCGCGCGCACGGCGTAAATTGCCCGAAAGCGGTGCCACAGCAACGCGCAGCCAACGCGCCTTATCGGCCATCGCACCGGGAACCGAGGAGCCCGCAGCAACCCGCACATCGCGCGAGCCAGATTTGCCGTCATTGAGCAATTGCGCCAATTGATAAATCGGTTCGGCGAACTCTCTGTAGCCCGCATACAGCACATCATATCCAACAAGCCGCGAAACACCAGCACGCGAAGCCAGCTTGAGATAAGGCGCATTAGCATAAATCGCCCTGCCCTTATCATCGGTCACCACAATGGGGTCGACCATTGCATCGGTGACCGAGTCAAAAAACAGCCGGTCGGGATCGCGGCCCGCCAAACGCAGCAACCCTGCCAACCAGCCAAAAACCGCCATCAATCCAACAAAGATAAAAATCGCCCCAGCACCCAACATGCCAGGTTGCATCCAAGGCAAATTCAAATTTTGAAATCTGAAGGCGGTAAAGCCAGTGGCCACTGCCAAAACGAGCGCCAACACGACTGCCAATAGACCCGAACCAGACCGCGCCTCTTGGGCTAAATCCAGCCGATTTTCTTTTTCTTGTTCCGCCATAACCACCCCGAATCACGATGATTATAGGCGAACTCAGCTTCGGCGCTCACCAAAATGACGGAATCAGCAGTGACTTAGTTTGAATTCAAGTCAGGTTTGCAGTCAGCAAAACATTGCGGAAATATTTTGTAAAAGGGCAAAACATATGAGGGGCAAGGAGCTGCGAGAAATAGATAATATGATTTATTTCAGACAAATAGGATTTAAAGATTGACAAACCTTGTAAATAGGCCTATATACAGGACATGAAAGGAGATCGATTTTGGTATTTTTGGTTATATCATTGATATTAATTGGTTTTTATGAGACTTTTGCGGCAGCCGTTGCGACATTCACCATCCTAGAGACAAAGCTCGGGCGTCGCATTGCGGTTGCCAGACACAAAGAAATTAATCCCAATCCCAGGATAACTATTACACCACTTTCGCCTCCCAAAAACTCCAAAATCAGCGGCGTCTTGGTTGTATTCGTTTGTTCAAAGAGGTTCCAAGCCCCATTGGCAGCACCATGAGCTATTGCCACTGGCCAGATTGAGCCTGTCCATACGCGCAAATAACCGTAAAAAATGCCGGCCAACGTCAAGGTAATCATGAAAAGAGGTACGATGACGGATGGGTTTGCATCTGGATGATAGAACGGCGTGCCGAGAATAAGTGGTAAATGCCACACGCCGTGTAGAAAACCAACCAAGAGCATGGCCTCCAACGCACCCCGCCCGTTGGACAGGCGTGGCAACAAATAGCCCCTCCAACCGACTTCCTCACACAGCGCAAAAAGGCTCCCAATGACTAATTCCGCCACTGAGTTAATTGCGAAATCGACGCTAAAGCCTCCGTCAGGAACTACAAAAACCGCCAAGCCGAACAAAGATAATGCAGCAATTCCCAAAATATGAATTCCATATGGTGCGCAAATTGCCAGCGGCCATCCCTTCAGTCCTGCAGTGGTAAGCCCAAGCAGTGATGGTATGCGTTTCATATCACTCTCCGGCGAAATCCACATCAACATTAATAGACTGCTCGTGAGCGGAGTCAGCATAGTCAAAAGCAAGACAGACTCGCCCAACCATTTGGCGCTCATTGCTATCGCCAAAGCTTGGCAAAATGTAATGCAGTAGAAGACAGTTGGTTTGGAGAAGGCGTTCATTTTTATAGTAATACTGCAATACGAGGCAAATGTCGAACAAGTGGACACAGACTTACGGTGACGACTTACTGTGGACTTACGGACTTACGGTGACAGTGCATTTAATTAGACTTACGGTGACAGTGCATTTAATTATCAACTTACGGTGACAGTGCATTTAGACTTACGGTGACAGTGCATTTAATTATCGGGATTACGGTGACACCCCACTTAAATATAAAAAAATTACGGAGACACCCCACTTAATTATAAACGACTGAACTTGCGTTAAGGCCCCTCACCCTCCCATCCGTCTTCGCTGCGCTACGACGGACGGGCCCCAACCCTCTCCCCTGCGGGGCGAGGGAACTAAGGGAAGCAATTTTTGAATGCTTGGCTAACCTTCAAAATCACTAATTTAGGCCGCCCCGCTCGCCCAGAGCCAACTCTCAAAACCACACTATGCAGCAGCCGCCTTTTTAAGTTAGACTGAGTCCAAATTTAGTGGGAGAACTTTAATGCCGAACGACTTACAACCCTATCTTCCAACGCTTCAAACGCTCATCGTAGCGTTGATTGTTTTAATCGCGGTCATCATCATGATCTTGGTCTATAAATTGTTCAACCAGCGGGTGCGGGGCCGCAAAGGCCAACGGCTGGGCATCACTGAATTTCATGAGATTGATAAAACCCGCCGCATTGTTTTGGTGCGCCGGGACGATGTTGAACATCTGGTGATGATCGGCGGCAATCAGGACTTGGTGATTGAAAGCAATATTGAGAGTGGGCTTGCGGGCAACAGCTCGTTTGCCACGCGTGCGCCTGTGGAAGAAATAGTGGCCATGCGACCGCCCAAGCCCGCCGTATTTGGAAGCCGCCGACCGATCCTCAGGTCAGTCGAACCTTCTATGACCAATGACGGCAGAGGCGAAGACGACGCAGGGTAATTGCAGCGTGATTTTGAATAAAACCAATCTCACCCTTAAACGTCATCCCGGCGAAGGCCGGGATTGGGCTTGATTTGGTGTAGTAAAGCCCAACCCCGTCCTTCGACGGGGTGACGGTTTGTTGTGTTGAGTGATCTCATTTGACCAAACCAAGCTCTAATTCTACTTATTCAACTTCAAAGCAATAAAGCGCGTTTCGCTTGATTTGCCGCCTTTGGCCATCAGCAACAACACCGAGGCTTTGCCGTCTTTGGTGGCTGCATCGATTGCCGCCGAGACATCGGCTGATGATGTGACGGGCTTGCCACCAGCTTCTAGAATAACATCCCCTGCCGCAACACCCTTATCAACCGCCGCGCCAGAACTTGCTGTTTCGGTGACCAGCGCGCCATTGACCTTTTCATCAATCTTGAACTTTGCCCGCAATTCATCGTTGATGCTGCTGACCGTCATGCCCAAAACAGTGACGGTGGTTGGTGCAACGGTTGGCGCAGGCTTGGCTTCGACTTGCGCAACCAGCTTCTCACCATCCTCCAGACGACCAAGCGTAACTTTCACATCCATCTCTTTGGAGGCACGTACGATTTTAACATCAACTTCTTTGCCAACTTCCGTTTCAGCCACAACGCGCGGCAACTCTTTCGAATCAACGATCGAGCGACCACCGAATTGAATAATCACATCACCTGCCAGCAAACCGGCCTTCTCGCTCGGGCTGCCCTTGGTCACATCAGCCACCAATGCACCATGTGGCTTGGTGAGCCCCATGCTCTCGGCAATATCAGGCGTTACTGTTTGAATTTTAACACCGAGCCAACCGCGCCGCGTTTCACCGAATTTCACGAGTTGATTGACCACATTCTTGGCCGTGTTGGACGGAATCGAAAATCCAATACCAACTGAGCCACCCGAAGGCGAGAAAATGGCAGAGTTAATACCAACAACTTCGCCGCTCATATTGAAAAGTGGGCCGCCGGAGTTACCCTTGTTGATCGCAGCATCCGTCTGGAAGTAATCATCATAAGGGCCGGAGTTGATGTCGCGGTTACGCGCGGAAATAATGCCAAGCGAAACTGATCCACCTAAGCCGAACGGATTGCCGATAGCCAAAGCCCATTCGCCGATGCGCGTTTTGTCACTGTCACCAAAGCTGACTGTTGGTAAAGTTTTTTCGGGCTTCACGCGAATGACCGCAAGATCAGTTTTCGGATCACGCCCAACCAGCTCAGCCTTCATAATGGTGCCGTCTTGCATATGCACCGAAATCGAACTGGCCCCTTCGACAACATGATTGTTGGTGACGATCAAGCCTGTGGCATCAACAATGAACCCAGAACCCATCGAGTTCACAACGCGATCATCAGGTGCTGGTGTTCCGTTATCACCACCGCCTTGATCATTTGGCTTATTATCTTGCGGCTTGTTATCGCCGCCCTGCCCTTCTTGTTGTTTTTTCTTTAGGAATTGGTCGAAGAAATCTTTAAACGGTGAATCATCTGGAATCTTCGGTGCATCAGCCGAGGCACCATCATTCACTTTAGACTCAACTGAAATCTCAACTACGGCAGGAAGAAGTTTTTCGGCCAGATCGGCAACATTGGGCAGGCCTTGAAGCGGCACTTCTGCATTGGCTTGTATCGTGAATGGGTTTGTGGCCAGTGGCGCACCAAGCATCAATGCCGAAACGGCAACAGCACCTAAAAGACTTTTCACGTTCAAACCAAATTTCATCTTACCATATCCTCTTAAAACTTTTTCAACCGCCGACTAACAGATGCGCAATCCAGACCACGCCAACGCCCAGCGCCAATATTGTTGTTCCCGTGATACGCAATTGCTCAACTGAAAGATTTTGCAATTGCGCCATCATGTTTTTCATCTGTGCTGGAACCAAGGCATAAGTTAGGCCTTCTATTGCCAGCACCAATCCAATGGCCGTTACAATTGATCCATTCATGGTTTCGCAGCAGGCACCTGAGACATATCTTTCTGCCCACCAAAATAGCGGAAGAACTCTGAATTCGGGCTTAGCACCAAGTTCGTTCCACCAGAACTCAAACTTTTGTCATAAGCCTGCATGGAGCGATAGAAGGCGTAGAACTCAGGGTCTTTGGTGAATGCGGCGGCAAATGTACTGGCCCGTTCAGCTTCGCCTTCACCGCGGATCACTTCTGATTGACGCTTGCCTTCGGAGACGATTTCGACAACTTTACGGTCGGCTTCGGCTTTCATGCTGGTGTTCAAAGCTTCACCAGTACTGATCGTATTCTGAGCTTGGGCCAGCTTTTCGGATTTCATCCTCTCGTAAGTAGAGTCCATTACACCGGGCAAGAGATCCGTCCTGCGAATGCGTACATCCACAATCTCGATCCCCAACGCCAGAACTTCGCTTCTAACAGTGTCGCGGATTTCGCGCATCATGTCATTTCGATCTTTTGATAATGCTGCTTCGAATGACCGCGTGCCGTAGGTTTGACGAAGAGCAGCATCAACACGAGTTTCAATGCGCTGTTTAGCCAAGTCAAGATCAGCACCAACTGTTTCTCTGAATTTCTTGGGGTCGTTGACCCGAGCTAAAGTAATAGTATCAACCAGAAAAAGTTGTGACCCCGAAGCTTGAACTTCCATGTTGTCAGATTTCCACATGAAAATTCGATTTTCGATATCTACCACTTCATCGGCAATCGGCAATTTGAAATGCAAACCAGCATCTTTGACAACACGGCTCACTTCACCAAATCGCAAAACCAACGCGGTCTGTTTTTGATTTACGACAAAAAAAGCTTGCGATATGAGCCACACAACAGCAACTAGAATTACAAGCGGAATAATACGCAGCGCACTCATTGTTGAGCACTCCCATTTATATTCGTATTCGAAGCCGGATTTTGAATAGCAGGCAGCGGCAAATACGGCACAACGCCTTGACCGCCTTTACCTTGTTCCAAGATTACCTTGTTTGATCCCGCCAACACCTTTTCCATCGTTTCAAGATACAAGCGCTCCCGCGTCACATCTTTAGCCTTCGCATACTGCTCATAAACAGAATCAAAACGCTGCGCCTCGCCCTTTGCTTCCAGAACAATGCGCGCCTTGTAACCCTTTGCGTCTTCAATTAATTTTGCTGCGTCACCTTCAGCATTTCGCAGCTTTTGGTTGGAATATAATTTGGCATCATTCACCAAATTTTTCTGTTTTTGCTCGGAGCTCTGAAGTGCGCCGTATGCATCACTCACTTGAGAAGGTGGCCTAACACTCTCGATCGTCAATCCAGTTACGGTGATGCCAGAATTGTAGGAATTCAAAGTATTCTGAACCACCTTAATTACTTGGTCACGAATCTCAGCTTTACCGCTGGTCTGCGCTTGTGTCGCTTGACTTCGACCAACGATTTCTCGCATCGCACTTTCGGCAACTGCGCGAACCAAACCTTCTTGATCTTCTATGTTGAATAGATATTTTTGTGGATCCGAAATATTCCACAAGACTTTGTACTTAACGTCAACCACATTTTCGTCGCCGGTCAACATAAGCCCTTCATCACCTGCATCGCCGATTACAGTTTTTTGTTCGGCAGCCACCGGAAGAACTTCCATCCTCTCGATAGGCCACGGGGCAAACTGTAAGCCAGGCAACGCCGTTCGCTGGTATGCTCCCAGTCTCAAAACAATACCGCGTTGATCAGGCTGTACTTGATAAACCGAGTTATAGACAAAAAATGCCGCTACTGCCGCAATCGGCAACAACCACGTTCCACGCCCGCCACCTCGCGGCAAAATCTGATTAAGGCTATCTTTGCCTTTCTTGAACAGATCATCCAAGTCAGGTGGAATGCCAGAGCCACCACCGCGATTGCCCCCACCCCAATTCGGGCCGCCCTTATTACCGGGCTTGTCATTGCCGGGTGGCTTGCCCCATGGTCCGCGATCTGTCGGCGGCTTATCACCCGGTGGCTGGCTCTTCCCGTCATCGTCTTTATTCCAAGGCATGGTTTGTCCCTTTTGGAGCTTAACAAATCAAATAATACTTACGATGCGCATATAGGTATGGCCCAGTTGATTGTCCACTTTCACTATTTGACACGTTTAAACCGTTTCAAAACGAAACTTGCACTATCATTCGGCCCACGCTCATGCGCTTCCGAACTCAGCAATTCCCATTCTGCAGGATTGATACTCGGAAAAACCGTGTCGCCTTCAACTTCAAGGTCAACTTCGGTCAAATAGATCTGATCTGCCACCAGCCAAAACAAGCGGTAAATTTCGCCACCACCAATCACAGCAATTTCAGCGGGGTGGTCGATCTTCGCAAGGGCCAGCGCTTCATCAACATTTCGAGCCGTTTCAGCACCTTGCACTGGATAATCAGTTTTGCGGCTGATCACAATGTTACGTCTGCCCGGCAAAGGCTTGCGCGGCAAGCTGTCCCATGTCTTGCGGCCCATGATAACCGGCTTACCCAAAGTAATCTGCTTAAACAATTTGAGATCGGACGAAATATGCCAAGGCAATCCGCCATCTTTCCCAATTACGCCGTTGCGCGAAGCTGCCACCACCAGCGAGATAATCATCATGCCGCCAAATCCGCCAGTGCTTTGCCCTCAAGCATACAATAGCAATTGTCGCCTTCAATCTCAGCTCCAACCCCTTCATAGAGCTTCCGAGCCCCGTCATTCCAATGCATCATCAACCAGAAAACCTTTGGATATCCGCGCTCTACAGCCACTTTTGCAACTGCTTTCATAAGAGCTTCACCAACCCCCATACGCCTAAAACCAGGCAAAACAGCTATGTCTTCGAGATACATAATTTCACAGCCATAGTTCGTTGAAAAACTACGGTGCCAAAAAGCAGAGCCTGCAAAAGTCCCATCAACAAATGCCACTTGAGCGCCCACAATCGGCACACCGCAAAACAATGCTGCCTCAAAATCAGCGCCAGTTGCTTTAACGGCGTCTGCTCCGCCCCAATGGGTCTTAGCAATTTCTTGGGTGGGCCCAATAATTAAATGCCCCTCGCCCGGCCTGATCGCGCGCACTTCAATCATCAATGCGTACCAGCGCCAAACAAACCTAAAGAACTCATTGCATTCCAACTGGCATGGCAAGCAATCGTCACCCATAAGCTGCCGAAGCGAAGTAACAACAGACCCAGTGCTATGCCCATCATAAACAACAAACCCACAAACAACCAAGGCGCGCCGGAGGCATGCGCCAAGGCCCAAAGTGCCGCCGTGATTAAAACTGCTCCCGTGCGGCCTAAACGTGAACTGGCAATTCCAGAAAACAAGGCCCCACGAAACATGAACTCTTCAGTTAAGGGGGCCGCTAAGACAACACTCGGCAAAGCCAAAGCAAATAAGATTGGATCCTTGGCAAGCGCGGCCATGGTCTTTTCGACAATTCCAGCAGAGCTTTTGTCACTGCCTAAACCACCACCACTTGGCGTATAAGTTTCTGGATCAATACCCAGTGCTGCAAACGTGCCGCTAAAAATGCCCAGCATCAACGCGCCAAAGCCCAATACGACAACAATCCAACCCAACCAACCCAAATGCGGCATTCGCAATGGCAGCTTACCCATCCCTTTCGGCAAACCAAATCGCGCAAAAAATAGCGCAACAAGAAGAATCAATATCGCAGAAGGAAAAAGCCCAACTACACTTGCCTTCACAAACAAGCCTTGATCACTCGGCAGCCAAAGTGAAGAACCCGAATTTGCATTGCCCAACACGTTTGCAGCAAACGCACCATGCCAAGCATAATATATCATAAAGCCCGCAACAGTTTGCAAAATCGCGCTGACGACAAATAGGAGAATGAAAAACAGACTCGCCCGCCAAGGACTTTGCATAACTTCAGTGGGATAAAGCCATTCCCGCCGCGCACGTTTGAAATCCGTTCCAAAAACCGCCATGCTTAAACTGCCACAGGCGCAGAGATCGCCGCATCTGGAGTGTAATTCAAAATCTCAAAATCCTCATACCTAAAATCATCCAGCGATTTTACGTCACGCTTGGTGACCAATTGCGGAAGCGTATGCGGCGTGCGTGAAAGCTGCAACTCCGCCTGCTCCATATGATTAAGATAGAGATGCGCATCGCCCAATGTATGCACAAACTCGCCGACTTTAAGACCCGTCACTTGTGCCACCATGTGGGTCAACAATGCATAGGAAGCGATATTAAATGGCACACCCAGAAATATGTCAGCTGAGCGTTGATAGAGCTGACATGACAATTTTCCATCCGCGACATAAAACTGAAACAAACAATGGCACGGCGGCAAAGCCATTTTATCGACATCGGACGGATTCCAAGCCGTAACTAATAAACGACGTGAGTCGGGGGTCTTTTTAATCCGTGCGACAACATCAGCCAGTTGATCAATCACGCCACCATCACGCGCGGGCCACGAGCGCCACTGCGCGCCATAAACAGGGCCCAGATCGCCATTGGCATCGGCCCATTCGTCCCAAATCGAAACCTTATTGTCTTTGAGATATTTGATATTTGTCTCGCCACGAATAAACCAAAGCAACTCATAAATGATCGAGCGCAGATGCAGTTTTTTCGTGGTCACCAATGGAAAACCATCGGCGAGATCAAACCGCATTTGATGTCCGAAAACAGAGATCGTGCCCGTACCCGTGCGGTCCGTCTTGCGCACGCCTTTGTCGCGCACATGGCGCATGAGATCAAGATATTGCTTCATAATGCAATCTTAGACGGACAAGCCGATTCCGCAAAACAAAAGCGGCAAAACCCTATCCGAATTTTGCCGCTCCCTAAAACTTATGTGGATAAATTAAGCGAGTTTGCCCATCGTGCCAGTTGCTTCTGCAACCAGATAATAGACTGTAACGCGGTGCTTGGTTTTGTCTGCCTTCATCTTTTCGCCTGCAGCACGAACAGCCTTATCCGCTGCCGCAGCATCCAAGCCGAGCTTTTTTGCACAAAAGCCATCGACAACACGCTTCACTTCAGCGGGGTCTGTCATAGCTACAAATTGTGAATCTTTGCCCTTCAAAGCAATGCCACAATATTTAACGATTGCGTCAACAGCAGCTTGATTGACCTTAGCAGTATATTTCTTGATATCCTCAGCGTAATCCAAAGTAGTCCCCCCATGTTGGGTTAAATGCAACCTCCCCGGCTGCGTCAGAAGACTAGCACGAGAATGCAAATTCGCAAGATAAAAACCATATCGTCAACAACTTTAAAGTGCAGACTGAGAATGCCTTTATTTCACCATGGGATATGCCTATATAAGCACTGTCAGGCGTCGCAAGGCGGTTTGACTATGGTGATAAACGGCTAACGTAATAAACCTATTGGACCCGGGGGCAGTACCCGGCGCCTCCACCAAAGACGATTGCGGAGCAATCGGCGTCAGGCCCGAAAGCGGATTTCCTTAAATCCGCGTAAGGGCCAATCCAGCGACGGAAACTGGATCGCCGATTGAAGACAATCGGCTTTAAGGGGGGCGAAACAGGATCGACAAGGGTGTAAAGGTTGGTTTTTTGCTCGTGATTGTACCGACGTTATCGGGCTATTTTCTAGTTGCAAACGATAACTTTGCTCCGGTTGCTCTCGCTGCTTAATGTAGCGCGAAAAACCAAAACTTGAAGCCCTTGGGTTTAGCGACCTAAGGCGGGGTTCGCCGGTACCTGGCAACAGAAACCGGCACTTCTCTTTTCATCAAATGGTTTATAGCTGCATAACGAAGGCGTCTGTAGTATGTCTATCGAATCGTGATTTACTTTTTGTGAGACCTTGATGCCTGAAGACCTGATGCGTTATGACCAGCTTGCCCAAAATGCCCTAAAAGGCGTGGTGCGCGAAGCTTTGCGCCGCGTTGAAAAATCAGGTCTTCCAGGCGAACATCACTTCTATATCCAGTTCAATACAAAATATCCGGGCGTGAACATTGGCGCGCGGCTTGCTGAGCGTTATCCGCGCGAGATGACAGTTGTGCTGCAACATCAGTTTTTCAATCTGCAAGTGACCGAAGAACGTTTTCAGGTGGAACTCTCGTTCGACAATATTCCAGAGCGGTTGATCGTTCCATTTGCCTCGGTAAAAGGGTTTCTCGATCCCGCTGTCCAGTTTGGTCTTCAGTTTGAAGTTATTCACGAAGATCCTGCAACTGCGTCAGCAGAACCAAAACTCAAAAAATCGACCGAACCAACATCCGCCACAAAGACGGCTGAAAAATCTGATGAAGGCACGTCAGAAGAAAAATCAGAAGAGGCGCCAAAGGTTGTATCACTCGATGCTTTCCGCAAAAAATAAAATCATTGCAGTAGGTGCTTTGCTGCTCTCAGCAATTGCTGTATCTGCAGCGTTCAGCCAAACTGCAACTGAACAAGCTGATCTTGCTAGTCTGACAACGAGCTCCACACTGCCTGTGATCACCCCACAAAACATTAACAAACTTCCAGCCAAGAAAGTTTTTGGCGCTCAGACCACACCTAGTAAAGTATCGCCCCAAGCCATTGGCACCTATGCCTTAGGATGCATGGCAGGCGCGCAATCTTTGCCAATAACAGGCCCGAGCTGGC
Source organism: uncultured Aestuariivirga sp. (assembly GCA_964247245.1). Classification (GTDB taxonomy): domain Bacteria; phylum Pseudomonadota; class Alphaproteobacteria; order Rhizobiales; family Aestuariivirgaceae; genus Aestuariivirga. The sequence continues at coordinate 490,541 of CAXTTK010000002.1, read as the reverse complement.
AAGTGATGAGGCTTAAGCGCCATCGCAATTGGGCCCTGCCCCAAACCATTTCTATGGTGGAAAGGCTGGCAACCGATGCTAAAAACAATTTTGGTTGGAATGGGCTGCTCGTTGGCGATATGCAGCAACCCCGTGGCGGCCCAATGCTCACGGGTCATGCCAGCCATCAAATTGGTTTGGATGCCGACATCTGGTTTACGCCAATGCCGGACCGCGTTTTGACCGCAGCCGAACGTGAGACTTACGTTCCGCTCGAGATGGTGAAAAGTCACTATGCGATCAATCGTGACAACTGGTCGTTAGAGCGCGCAAAATTGCTCAAGACAGCTGCATCATACCCAGAGGTCGCGCGCATATTTGTACATCCGCCAATCAAAGCAGCTTTGTGCAGTTGGGCGGCAAATGACGCCGATAAGTCTTGGCTTGCTAAAATTCGTCCGATGCCGAACCATACTTTTCATTTTCACATGCGACTGAACTGCCCAGCAGGAATGAAAAATTGTAAAAACCAATGGAAGCCAAACCCAGCGGATGGAACAGGTTGCGGCAAAGAACTGGCCTATTGGATGAGCGGAAAGGCTTGGCAAAAACCAAAACCCAATCCCAATGCACCACCCTACATTCCGCCGCCCCCCTTGACTCTCGCTGGCCTTCCTGCTGAATGCCGCGCCGTTGCAACAGCGCCTTAAATTCTGTGCCGTGCATCGGGCTTTAGCGCCCAAACGGGGGACTATTTATGTCTGCACATGCTGAATCGTCAGGCACATTTGATCGTGCAAAATTAAAGCTCGCCTTCGCCTCAATCGGCGTCGTGTTCGGCGATGTCGGAACGAGCCCCATTTATACAATGCGCGAAGCTTTACACCCCGTTGTTGCAGCAGGCGGAGATTTACGTTTGGCGGTGTTGGGTGTGGTGTCACTTCTTCTCTGGGCCATTTTCATTATCGTCACGCTCAAATATGTCATCCTGCTGATGCGCGCTGACAACCGTGGAGAAGGTGGAATTCTTTCATTGGTTGTTTTAGTTGAAACCTTGCTCAAGAAAAAAGGCGGCATCATCCTCGGCCTTGGTATTGTTGGCGCTGCTTTCTTCTTTGGCGACGCGATGATCACTCCAGCGATGACAATTTTATCAGCCATTGAAGGCTTGACGATAATCAATTCTGGGTTCCAGCCTTTCGTTGTGCCAATGACCGTAGCGGTTATTCTAACGCTGTTCATAATACAGTATAAAGGAACAGCTGGTGTAGCCTCGGTCTTCGCACCAGTGACCATGGTTTGGTTTGTCACGCTCGCTATTATGGGCATTGTTCACATCAGCGACGATTTGGAAATTTTCCAAGCATTAAATCCAATCCATGGCATCATGATGCTGGTGCGCCAACCTGGCCTCGCTTTGCTCGTATTTGGCGGCGTTTTCCTCGCAGTGACAGGCGGTGAAGCCCTCTATGCAGACATGGGCCATTTTGGCAAAAACCCGATCCGCATGGCATGGCTTGGTGTCGTGTTACCAGGCCTCGTACTCAATTATCTGGGCCAAGGTGCGTTTATCATTGCGCATCCTGATGCAATCGATAATCCGTTTTTCTTGATGGTGCCCACTTGGGCTCTCTTGCCCTTGGTTATTTTGGCAACACTGGTTGCCATCATCGCAAGTCAAGCGGTAATCACCGGCGCATTTTCGATCGCACAACAGGCTATGGCTTTAGGACTTTTCCCACGCATGAATATTGTCCACACCAGCGAAACAGAAGAAGGCCAGATATATGTTGGCCAAATCAATTGGATTGTGATGTTAGGCGTGTTGATTTTGGTGCTCGTATTCCAAACGTCTTCCAACCTCGCATCCGCCTATGGTATCGCAGTTAATACTTCGATGTTGGTGGATACAATTCTCGGTATTGTTTTCTTCTGGCAATCAAGAAATCTTCCTCGCGTGATCGCTATTCCGGCTTTGGTTTTTGTCTTCTTTGTCGAAGCCATGCTCTATGCTGCCAATATGTTGAAGCTGCTGCATGGCGGCTATATGCCCGTGCTCATCGGTGCAACGATAATACTTCTTATGGTCACCTGGATGCGTGGCAGACGCGCCTTGGCCAACAAGATCAATAAAGAATCGCTGGAGTTGGTGGGACTTCTGGAAAGCCTCGAGCGTCGCCCCCCTGCTCGTGTAGCGGGTGCAGCCGTGTTTATGCAGACTGACATTAAATTTGCACCAAGCGCGCTTATGCATAATCTGAAACACAACCGCGTATTGCATGATAAACTGGTATTTATCAGCGTAGAAACAGTCAAACAGCCAAGATGGGAAGGCGACCGTGTTACCGTCACCCAAGGCCCGCTCGGTGCGTGGATGGTGGAAGCAAAATTTGGCTATATGGAACAGCCCGATGTTCCAGCCGCACTTCGCGCTTGTGCAGACAAAGGCCTTGAGATTGATCCGCGCCAAGCATCTTATTTCTTAGGTCGTCGCGTCATCAAAATGTCAGCAAGATCGTCGATGCCGTTTTGGCAGCAGCGCATCTTTATTATGTTAGCAAACCAAGCTGCCAAAGCCGTGGAGTTCTTCAGAATTCCACCAGATCGCGTGGTAGAACTTGGCATGCAAATGAGCATTTGATATTAGTCTCATTAAAAGGCCGTCACAATGTCATCTCAAACTGGAAAACTTTCAGGCAGCGCCACAGCAAAAATGGCGTTTGCCTCGATTGGCGTTGTTTTTGGCGATATTGGCACCAGTCCGCTTTACACCATGCGCGAAGCTTTGCGCCCTGTCATATCCGCGGGGGGCGATACACGCTTAGCAGTGCTCGGAGTGGTTTCACTATTGATCTGGGGGCTGCTGTTGATCGTTACACTCAAATATGTGTTCATCATCATGCGCGCGGACAATCACGGCGAAGGTGGCATTCTCAGTCAGGTCGCTTTGGTTCAAGGCCTCTTAAAAAATAGAGCCAATTTTGTATTGTTGCTGGGCATTGTCGGCGCCGCTTTCTTTTTCGGCGATGCCATGATCACACCCGCAATATCAGTTTTATCAGCAGTCGAAGGCTTGAAGATTATCAATCCCGGCTTTGAAAGTTTTGTATTGCCAATCACGTTGGCTGTTCTCATGGCTTTATTCTTCTATCAATATCGTGGAACATCTGACGTCGCAAAAATTTTTGCGCCCGCCACTGCATTGTGGTTTTTCGTTATCGGCATTATGGGCCTCGTCCAAATCATAAAAGATCCTGCAATTTTTCAAGCCGTCAATCCCTACTACGGCATTGCAATGCTTCTTCAACGTCCGGGTCTTGCTCTCTTAGTATTCGGAGGCGTGTTCTTAGCTGTCACTGGCGGCGAAGCGCTTTATGCAGATATGGGGCATTTCGGCAAAAAACCAATACGCTTGGCCTGGCTCTGCGTTGCTCTTCCTGGCTTGTTGCTGAATTATTTGGGCCAAGGCGCATTTGTTCTAATGACGCCAGCGGCAATGGAAAATCCGTTTTTTCTCATGGTGCCCAGTTGGGCTTTAATACCGCTGGTCATCCTCGCCACGCTCGTCACAATAATCGCCAGCCAAGCGGTCATCACAGGTGCTTACTCAATAGCGCAACAAGCAATGTCACTTAATCTCATACCACGCATGGAAATAACCCACACGTCAGAGTCTGAACAAGGCCAAATCTATATTGCGCAAATAAACTGGTTGCTTTTAGCTGGCGTACTAATGTTGGTCTTAGTATTCAAATCTTCCGACGCGCTCGCCTCAGCCTATGGCATTGCAGTGAATGTGGCGATGTTGGTGAACAACGCTTTGGCCATTATTTATTTCTACTACTCAAAAACTCTTCCACGTTACTTGGTTTTACCAGCATTGGGCTTCATCTTCTTGATTGAAAGCGTTTTCCTCGCCGCTAATGGATTGAAACTTGCATCGGGTGGTTATCTTCCACTTATCATTGGCACTTTGATAATGATCTTGATGTTGACGTGGATGCGCGGACGAAACCTGTTGATTGCCAAATATAACCGTGAATCAGTTGAGCTGAATGATGTGTTGCAAAGTCTTGAGCGTCATCCGCCATCACGTGTTGCGGGTGCCGCTGTTTTCATGCAGACAGACCGAAAATTTGCCCCCAGCGCATTGATGCACAATCTAAAGCACAACCGCGTTCTGCACGATAGATTGGTTTTCATATCAATCGAAACCACCAACCAGCCGCGTGTTGAAGAAGATCGCGTTAGGGTAACTGAAGGGCCATTAGGCGCGTGGATGGTACATGCAAAATTTGGCTATATGGAACAACCGGACGTACCCGCGATACTACGCGCCTGCGCACCTTTTGGGTTGGAAGTTGATCCAATTCAAGCCTCATATTTTCTGGGCCGACGTGTCATCAAATCTTCGCCCAAGTCCGCCATGCCTTTTTGGCAACAGCGCGTATTTATTATGTTGGCCAATCAAGCATCGCGCGCTATTGAATTTTTCCGCATTCCACCAGATAGAGTGGTCGAACTTGGCATGCAAATGAGTGTCTGATGAAATCACTTCTCCCCTTTTCTCTCCCTGGTCGTTTTTGGCGCGGAAATATCCACACCCATTCAAACCTGTCTGACGGTGCTTTGCCGCCACAGGCCGTGATCGAAGCCTACAAAAATGCGGGTTATGATTTTCTGCAGCTTTCTGAGCATTTTATCGAGCATTTTAATTGGCCCATCGCCGATACACGCTCATTCCGCTCCAACAATTTTACAACGCTGATTGGCGTTGAGCTCCACGCGCCTGAAACCAGCGCTGGCGAATTATGGCACATTGTTGCCGCAGGCCTTCCCCTCGACTTCCCCCCGTGCGCCCCAAACGAGACGGGAGCGCAACTCGCCCGCCGTGCGCGCGATGCTGGCGCTTTCATCGGCATTGCCCATCCAGCATGGTCACAGCTCACCATTGAGGATGGCCTCGCAATCGATTCCGCTCATGCCGTCGAAATTTACAATCATGGCTGCGCCATAGAAAATGATCGCGGCGACGGTTGGTATCTGCATGATCAGTTGATGAATGAAGGCAAGCGCCTTTCGGCCTATGCCACTGATGATGCACATTTCAAAACGCCAGATCATTTTGGCGGTTGGGTGAATGTGAAAGCCGAAAGCCTTGATCCGGAAATTTTGCTACAAGCCCTCAAAGACGGCCATTATTACTCCAGCCAAGGTCCCGAGTTAAACAACATCACTTTAGATGGAAAAGAGTTGAACATTACTTGTTCTCCCGTCGACACCATCACAGTCGTCTGCGGCCATTCTCGCACCTGTGTCAAAACCGGAAAGGCAATCACCTCCGCCAGTTTCGATCTTGCAAAATTAGAAAAAGGCTGGTTGCTTAAAAAACCCAGCCCTTGGTTTCGCGTCACGGTCATTGATCATGCAGGAAAGAGAGCGTGGAGCAATCCTTATTGGTGGGATGAGTTGCGCTGAAGCGCCATCAACATCAGCGCAAGAACGCTAAAGCCAGCGCCAATCAGAAACACAGGTGCCTCACCTACCCTGTCCCAAACCACGCCAGCCACAACACTGGCCACTAAGGTCGCAACGCCGCTCACCAAAGCAAATACGCCGTAAGCCGTGCCGCGCAAATCGACGGGCGCTGAATCAGCAACCAGCGTCGACAGGATGCCTTGCGTCAATCCCATATGCAGCCCCCAAATCGCCACGCCCACCATCACCATTAATGGCCCCGGTGCATAAGCCAAAACCACATCGGCCACGATTAAACTGATCAAGCCCGCAGCCAATAGTCCGTTTCGCCCCAATCGGTCTGAAAGCACACCAGCAGGATATGAAGACAGCGAATAAACAACACTCATCACCACCATCACCAAGGGCACAAAAGCCAGCGTCATTCCTGAATTGGAGGCGCGCAAAACCAGAAACGCTTCCGAGAACCGCGCTAACATGACAGCAGCACCAAGGGCCGCCACGATCCAAAACGGCCGCCCCAAATTCTTGGCCGTGGCTAAATTAAATCCGGCCTTGCGCTTGTTATCGTTGATCACCGGTGCTGGCTCTTCAACGCCAAAGGCCAAAACCAAAACCGCAATCAAGGCGGGCAAACATGCAACCCACAACACACTGCGCAAATCCATCGCCCACAGGCCAATCAAAATCACCGCGATCAATGGCCCTACAAAAGCACCGACTGTATCCAACGATTGCCGCAAACCAAAAGCAGCCCCTCGCAGTGCAGGTGCTGTCATATCTGCCACCATAGCATCGCGCGGCGCACCGCGAATGCCCTTGCCAATACGGTCCGCAAACCGCGCAACAAATACGCCAGTCACCGATGTGGCCAAAGGAAACAGCGGCTTTACAATCGTCGCCATGCCATAACCCAAAAGCGCCAAACCCTTTCGGCTTTTCCACTTATCACTGAGCACGCCCGAAAACAGTTTTGAAATTTGCGCAGTCGCCTCGGCAATGCCCTCAATCAACCCCAGCAAAGTGGCCGATGCGCCAAGCGTCCCCACCACAAAAAGTGGCAAAACGCCATGGATCATCTCAGATGAAATATCCATAAACATCGAAACAAAGCCCAGCATCCAAACGCCACGCGGAATATTCTTAAACATGCCCCATCCTTGATCCACTGGCGAATGCCACCAAGCCGTGATAATCAGCGCAAAAGCCACCACACGCAAGTTAAACAATTGAAAACAAGCGAGCTTGGCATAATTTATTGCCACACGTACAATAATATTGTACAATAGAGCGATGGATACGATCACCTATTCAAAACTCCGCGCCAATCTCAAATCAGCACTTGATCGCGCTGTGGATGATCATGAGGTTATCGTGGTCGAACGTGCCAAGGGTGGCGACGCTGTTTTGATTTCGCGCGAAGACTATGACTCGATGGCCGAGACCGCCTATCTATTACGCTCGCCCGCCAATGCTAAGCATTTGCTGGACGCAATCAAGCGGCCCAAGAAAGCCCGCAAATCTTTCAAATCCGTTGCGGCCTTAAAACATGCGCTTGGTCTTTGACCCCAAGGCGTTAGAGCAGTTACGGTATTGGACCGAAACTGATCGCCGCAAAGCAACAAAAATCGTAGGTGTCATCGAAGCCACCCTAAAATCCCCCTTCGAAGGCATCGGCAAACCAGAACCTCTAAAGTTCGAATTAGCAAGCTGCTGGTCAAGGCGGATAGATCAGGAGCATCGGTTGGTTTCTAAGGTGGAGAAGGGTGAGTTGATTGTGTTGGCTTGTCGGTATCATTATTAGTGCTGTGCTAAGATACTGCTCTGCGTCCCGGCTTTTCAAAAAGTGAGAAATTTTGAGGCCGAATTGTCGCATTGCGACCTCATTAATCGAGTATTAACTGATTTGACAGGAATCTAACGCGATGAGCACAGTCTACACAATCGGCTACGAAGGAACTGACATAGAGCGGTTCGTAGAGACCCTCGTTGCTGTTGGCGTAAATGTCTTAGCAGATGTTAGAGCTGTCGCCATTTCTCGCAAGAAAGGTTTTTCCAAGACCGCACTTCGGAACAGACTCGCTGGAGCAGGCATTGAATATTTGCACTTTAATGCGCTTGGCGACCCAAAGCCTGGAAGGGAAGCAGCTCGTGCTGGAAAGTATGACGAATTTCGAAAGATCTATCGCAAGCATCTTGCGACTGAAGACGCTCAAACTGCTCTAACTGAATTGAAAAGCTTAGTGCGTCGGAACGCAACATGCTTGCTTTGTTTCGAGCGCGATCCTATCGTGTGTCACCGTTCAATTGTGACACAGGAACTGCGAATGAGCGGCAATGAAATTTTTGACCTCTATGGTGATAGCCCGGCTCGCTATGTCAATTTCCCCGATCAGCTCTCGCGTTATAATTCTCGTCAAAGCGCTGCCGCAGCCTAGTAAGACTTATGGCGAGACAGTTTGTTGTGCCGGAATGACCGCAGAAGGTAACTGGAAAAGACTTTTTCCTGTTCGATATCGTCATTTACAGGGTGAGCAAAGCTTCAAGCGCTGGGATTGGGTCAACTTTAATTACCGCCCTCCTACAAAGGATTTGCGCAAAGAAAGTTGCCATGTGTATGAAGATTCCATTCAAATTGACGGTGAATTCGCAAAGGGTGGCAGAGCCGCATTCTTTAGTCGATTGATAGAAAAGTCTGCAAAACACGCATTCGAGAACGGCAAATCTCTGGCACTTATTCGACCTCGCAAAACGCGCTTTTCATACAAAAAGAAGTCTTTGGCCGATATTGAAGAAGAAAAACAGGGATATAAGCTAGCAGCCCAACAGGACTCTTTTTTCGACGAGAAACAAACAGACCTTGAACCTAGCCCGTATGAATTTCGTTTTTCATTCGAAGATGATTCTGGGCCACATACCTACCAAGACGGTGATTGGGAAACCCATGCAATGTTCTATAACCAACGGAGACGCTCGAATGAACAAGAAGCGCTTCGATGGATGGAGCAGACCTTTAACGAAGACTATCCAAAACGTGGGATGGTATTTGCTATCGGTAATATGGCAAAGCGGCCGCAAACTTGGCAATTACTCGGAGTAATTCGGCTAGATGAGTCGAAACAAGTTGAATTGGATTTTTAAGCGCTTTTACAAAACACTCCGAATATCCAAAACACATATAATAGCCTCCCTCTACCATTCCATGCTATTCCCCCGCAGCATTCTAGGAACCCCGCCCCATGTCCAAAACCACCCGCACCGAAACCGACACCTTTGGCCCCATTGAAGTTGATGCCTCCAAATATTGGGGGGCGCAAGCACAGCGTTCTTTGCAAAACTTTAAAATCGGTTGGGAGAAACAGCCAGCCTCAGTGGTTCGCGCTTTGGGCATTATCAAGCGGGCTGCGGCCGAAACCAATATGGACTTGGGGCATCTCGACAAAGCCATTGGTGCTGCGGTTATCAATGCCGCGCAAGAAGTGATCGAGGGTAAGCTGAATGATCACTTTCCCTTGGCTGTGTGGCAAACAGGTTCTGGCACGCAATCCAACATGAATGCCAATGAGGTGATTTCAAACCGCGCTATCGAAATGCTCGGTTGCGTTATGGGTTCGAAGAAACCTGTTCACCCCAATGACCATGTGAATATGAGCCAAAGCTCTAACGACACTTACCCCACGGCCATGCATATTGCATGTGTCGAAGAAATTCATCACCGACTGCTGCCAGCGCTGCAACACTTGCGCAATGCATTGAACGACAAAGCCATGCAATGGGCGAAAATTATCAAGATCGGCCGCACCCACACGCAAGATGCAACACCTGTAACATTAGGCCAGGAATTCTCCGGCTATTGCCAGCAAGTGCAAAATGGCATCGCCCGCATTGAACAAACTCTGCCCATGCTGATGCAACTCGCCCAAGGCGGCACGGCGGTTGGCACGGGTCTTAATGCTCCAATTGGCTTTGCCGAAAAAGTGGCAGAGCATATCGCCAATATCACCCGCCTGCCCTTCACCACTGCGCCCAATAAATTCGAGGCCTTGGCAGCCCACGATGCGATGGTGATGACCCATGGTGCGATCAATACTGTTGCAGCAGCACTCTTCAAAATCGCCAATGACATTCGCTTTTTGGGCTCTGGCCCGCGCTCAGGACTTGGCGAATTGCAGTTGCCTGAAAATGAGCCAGGCTCTTCCATTATGCCCGGCAAAGTGAACCCAACACAATGCGAAGCCCTCACCCAAGTCTGCGTGCAGATTTTTGGTAACAACGCGGCGATTACGTTTGCAGGCAGCCAAGGTCATTTCGAGCTTAACGTCTTCAACCCCGTCATGGCCTATAACTTCTTGCAATCCGTTCAGTTAATGGCCGACGCCGCAACCAGCTTCACTGAAAATTGCGTAGTCGGCATCGAAGCGCGAGAAGACAACATCAAAGCAGCGCTTGATCGCTCGCTGATGTTGGTGACCGCGTTGGCCCCCAAATACGGCTATGACCGTGCTGCCAAAATCGCCAAGACAGCCCATAAGAATGGGACAACCCTGCGCCAAGAAGCTTTAAAAGATGGCATCAGCGAAACCGATTTCGACCTTATCGTGCGCCCCGAAAACATGCTTGGCCCATCGTGAGTGCAGACCTCATAAATCTCCGCCGCGCACGCAAGAAGAAGACCCGCGACGAAGCTGAAAAACAAGCCGAACGAAATCGCGCGAAGTTTGGGCGCAGCAAGAGTGAGAAAACTATCAGCACGTCTGAAACTACCAAATTGAAGAATGAATTAGATGGCAAGAAGCGAGACAACTGAAGTGATTAGTTGGGTGAAGTACTGCCCCCATAATCCGTCATCCCGGCGAAGGCTGGGATCCAGCTTACTTTCGAATAGCACTACAAATCAAAGCGGGATGCCAGCCTTCGCTGGCATGACGGCGTTAGGGTGTTCGAACTTAGATTCAGAAGGAGTGCTTTAGTGGTCAAAGACCTAAAACGCTCGCTGACCATCGCCGGACATCAAACCTCTCTCTCGCTCGAACCTGAATTCTGGGCAGCCCTCAAACAATATGCAGAACGAGACAATAAAAGCATCGCCACACTGGTTGGTGAAATAGACGAAAGCCGAGGTGCTCGAAACCTATCCAGCGCCATTCGCGTCTGGATATTGAAACAACAGCAATCTTAACGCCCGCGCAACATGCGCAGCAAGCGTGGATATTCGAGTTTCTTCAAGGCAATCGAGTCTGATATAATTTTATCCATCTCAGCTTTCTTACGATCAGCCTCAATTACGCGCTCTGCAGCATGCACCTTCATTTCGCGCAAGCGCAAGCGCAGCTCTAACCGTTGGGCCTGATAGGCCGCAAATTTCGCCTCATCGGCTTGCGTCTGCGCAGCCTCTTCAACAGCGAGCTTTTCCTGTTCTTGCTTGACGCGGTCAAGTTCTGCCATATCCCTTGCGATAAACGCATAACCAAGTTTGGCGGAAATGGCCGCAGTATCACTCCGCCGCACAAGCTCACCTGGCGGCCCCTCATAACTCACTTTGATTTCGGGCAAATCACTGCGCGTTCTACCTGAGAGTTGAACTAAAGTTTTCAGCTCATGATTAGATAAATCAAAACTCTGGGTCATTTTAACATCAGCAGATTCAAGCGAAGCATTCAACGGATCAGCAAGCATATTGCCCTTATCAATAACAATGTTTTGCTTTTCCGAACTGAGTGCAAAACCAGGACCCTTCAACAATCCGTCAAAAGCCTGCTGCAATCCATCAGCATCTTTCACCACATCAAGTTTTTTGTAAAAGGGATCAGGCGAAAGCGAAACCAGTGACGCGTCTTCCAGTTGATATGACCCCTTGCCCGTCAAACCAGAAAGTATCGCCTGTGGGCTGCGTCCCGCTCCTTGAAATTGCCCATCCAAAACCACTCGGCCTTGAGCAATACCACTCGCATCCTGTGCCTTCAAAAACGGCGCGATCGAAATAGCTCCATGAGCAGCACCATTGAGTACAAAACTATTGTCACCTTGACGCACCGTCAAATCCAGCATGAAAGGCTCATGATCACCTTCCTGAGATGCAACAGATATGCTGCGGCTGCGCTGCTCAAAAATTATCCCCACAACAGATTCTTTCAGTGATATTCCCAAATTCGCCAGAACAGCAGGTCGCAACCAAACTTCACCGTGCCATCCTTCTGGCGCCGCAGCCGCAAAGCCCTCGTCGAGCGCAGGCAGTGCATTTCGCCACGGCATGAAGACGCTTGCTAAAACAGTCGGTAGATCCAGACGCTCAAAAGCAAAATTCGCATTGACCGCACCATCGGCTCCCAAGCTCCCCTCGCCCGTCACCGCCTGTCCACCCATCCGACCAACAAAACCTTTCATTTCCAGTTTTTGATCTAGGGTTGAAAAATTTGCTTTAGCATCTATGGCGCCACCGAAAAGTGACGTGTGTTCCAGTCCCAGCGCCCGACCAAACACCGTTCCATCTTTTGCAGTGAGGCTTGCAACGCCATCCAAATTTGGAATATTCTCAGCTGGTTTGTATTTGCCATCAAAACTAATTTCCGTGCCAAAAAATGACCCTCTGATCGCCGTCTGATACCCCGCAGCATTTACCCCCGTTGCAACCACTGAAATTTTGCCGGGTCCTGTACTAGCTATTGGCGGCGCAAAACCAATCATGCGACTGAGATCTCCGCCTTCAACGGCATTCAGCTCCGCTGATAACCCGATTGTCGCATCGCGCCCCTTACTTGAATTCTTAACATCGCCGCTAGCTGATATTTGAATTGGCCCACTGCTTCCGGTGGCGCCAAATGTCACCGTCGGTTCATCCTTACCCGGTCGCACTGTGATATCTGCCTGCAAGTCCGTTCGGCCCAACACATTTGACCAAGCAGGGTCAGTTCCCTTCGGAAACGCGCCAACCAAGCGCAACAGACCCCTCGGGTTCTCAGCTTGCACCAAAAGTTTTACATCGCCCGAAGGACCATCCGGCCCCTGTAACACCAGACCGGTGCCTTTGACGCGAGCGCCCTCAACTGAGCCGATATTAAGTGCTTTAATTTCAAAGCCACTGAAGCTCGATGAAAAATCCAAGGCCACATCTTGCGCCTCAACGCCGTTCAAGCGCAGCTTATCTGCTTGCAAACTGAACCTTTTATCAAACCCACTTTCAGATTGGGCCAAAGGCCCAGCAAAGGCACCACTCAAGAAATGAGCGCCCTTAAGTGAGAGATAATTATCCAGATCCAAAAGCTTAGAATTCAATCGCAAGTCAACCGAAGGCAATTTTCCAAGCGACACAGCAAGTTCAGCTGTGCCAGCCTCGCCATCCAATTCATATTTCAAATTTTGAAATCCAAACCGTTTGCCAGACCATGTCACATCAGATTGCGCTTTCAGTCGGCCTCGTGCGCCAGTCCAGTATTGTGCCAAGGTCGATTTCCCTTCAGGCCACAACCAAGAAGTAAAGGCACGCAAATCATTGCTTTCCATGGCCAAACTGCCACCCAGTTCTGCAGCGTCCACACCAGGAAATGCAATCCCATCAAATTTCATTGCTGAACGACCTGGAAGATTCGCCGTAAAATTTTGAACACGCACCGCACCTTGCTGAGCTGAAGTTTTGAGCTTCACATTCTCTAAAGTCTCTCCCGCAGCAGAAAGCGACGCAACATCAACTGCAGCAGTTAAATCTAACTTTTCTGGAAATTCGGCGATGACACGATTAATCAGAGCCATAACCCCGCCCGCGCGCCACACCCTCAATGATTGCCCCCCGGCCAAACTATCAAGATCAATGCGTGGTGACGAAAGACTGACGTCCACCTTAATCCCTTTGTCCAATTGAACATCGGCATGACCTTCAATCAGCGTTCCATTATCCTTGCTATCTGCAGGCACAATGTGAATCTTGTCGAGTTTCACATCATTGAAATTCGCTGTGATATTCGCCTGCATCTGCAACGGCTTAAAGCTTGCATCAAGGCTCTGACGGCCATCGGCGGTAACAACTGGATCAAGGCTAACTTTTCCCTGAACTTGATCAGCACTTTGCATCCCATCAAATACAAACGCAGGAAGCGCACCATCGAGAGGAGCTAATTTGAAGCTAAACTTAAATGGCTCATCTTTTTTCCAGGCCGAGCTGGCGAAAGTGACATCAAGCGGAACGTTGTTGTTGATCGCCGTACCACGTACTCGCCATGGCCCCTCAAAAGCAGTAGCTGAAAGAACTGCATTCACGTGTTGAACTGTCGTCTCAAATCCTCGGGCTCGGTCTCTAACAGTAACCGAACCGTCATTCACTTTGATCTGTTCCAGCTTAACTTTTTCAAGTAACCGCGACTTGCCAAGTTGAAAAATCCAATTACCATTGCCATCTGCATTGCGGGTTATAAAAAGCGTGGGCCGTTCCAAATCAATAGCTTCAACCTGAATTTCACCACTAAACAAACCAGCCAAAGCCAACTGAACATCAATACGCTTTGCATTCAATAAAGCCTGTTCAGAAAATTCCTTCGGGTTTGCAATGCTCACATCTTCGGCGACAAGGCGTGGCCACGGAAAAAGTCTTACAGAAATCGGACCATTAATCGCAACCTGCCGCCCAGTCAGCGTATGTCCCCAAGATTCGAGGTTATCACGGTAACTGTTCCAATTAATAACAAACGGAGCTAGCAATGCGCCGAATACGGTCAGCACAAGCACAATACCAAAATAGAAAATTGGTGACTTCCAAATACTCATAAACGGCAGAATAGACGTTAGATCGGGAGTCGCAAGCCAGAGATTTTAAGGCGAAGCGTTCTTCCCCGGATTCATGATATTAAACGGATCAAGCGCTACTTTTATAACCCGCATCACCTCTAACCCGTTGCCATGTTCGAGAGCCAAATAATCGCGCTTGCCACTGCCAATCCCATGCTCGCCTGTGCATGTCCCGCCCATTGCCAAGGCACGCTTTATCAACCGCTCATAGACCGCCTTCACGCGTTTTACTTCCGCAGCATCCGACCGATCACAAAATAGCACCACATGAAAATTGCCATCTCCCACATGCCCAATAATTGGGCCATAGATATTGTTTTCCTCCAAGTCCTTCTGAGTTTCAGCAACGCATTCAGCCAAGCGCGAAATCGGCACGCAAACATCAGTGGCAATCGACTCTTCTTTACCCGGTTTGATCGCCTTGGTAGCCCAGAATGCATCATGCCGTGCTTGCCATAATCTGGCGCGGTCTTCTTCTTGCGTGGCCCATTCAATCGGCCCCGCGCCAAAGACACCTGCAATCTCCGCAAACATATGCGCTTGTTCTTGGGTGCTGGCTGAAGTTCCGTGAAACTCGACAAACAATGTTGGTTGCACTGCCATCGTTAACTTTGAATATGCATTAATCGCTTTGATATGTTCGGCATCCACCAACTCAATCCGCGCGATTGGAATGCCCATCTGAATGACTTGAATGGCCGTACTGCAACAAGCTTCAATACTCGGAAATCCGCAAACCCCAGAAGCAATCGATTCTGGTATGCCATAAAGCTTGAGTCCCACTTCAGTGATAACCCCAAGTGTGCCTTCCGATCCCACCATCAACCGTGTCAGATCATACCCCGCTGATGATTTGCGCGCCCGTGTGCCCATGCGTACAATTTCGCCACTAGCCATCACAGCAGTCACACCCATTACATTCTCGCGCATTGTGCCATATCGCACCGCATTAGTGCCCGAAGCCCGTGTGGCCGTCATGCCACCAAGGCTGGCATCGGCTCCAGGGTCAATTGGGAAGAATAGACCCTTATCGCGCAAGTAAGTATTCAATTGCTTGCGTGTCACGCCCGCCTGAACACGGCAATCCAAATCCTCAGAGTTCACTTCCAAAATCTGATTCATCCCACTGACATCTATACATATTCCACCATGTGGCGCTGTAAAATGCCCTTCCAACGATGTCCCGGTTCCAAACGGAATAATCGGCGCTTTATGCCTTGCACAAATCTGCACGATGGTCTGAACCTCCTCCGTACTTTGCACATACGCTACCGCATCGGGCGGTTGCCCCGGATTCCAAGTTTGATCCTTGCCATGATGTTCGCGAACGATTTGTGCAGTGGACAAACGCTCCCCTAGAATCTGGCGAATTTCCAATATGACTTGATTTACGTTATTCATGATCCAAACACTAACACAGGCCAAGGAAACGTAAATGCCCAAACCCTTTATCGGCGAACTTCAAACAGTCGAAAACCAATGGACTGATTACAACGGTCACCTCAACATGGCCTATTACGCAGTGATGTTTGATAAAGCCGCCGAACACTTATTTTGGGGCTTCGGCCTGGGCCCCGATTACGTGAAGCAAACGAACTGTTCGTTCTTCACGCTCGAAACCCACACCACCTATGCCCACGAAATCCATGCAGGCGATGTAGTGCGCATCGAAAATCACCTGATCGATGCTGACCATAAGCGTGTGCACTATGTTCAACAAATGTATCATAACGAAAAAAACTTTCTCTCTTGCGTGCTGGAAGTCATCATCGCCCATGTCGATCTGAACCTTAAAAAAACCGCCGCCTTTCCGCCGGAAATTCAAAAAAAAATTAATGCAATGTTGGACGCCCACAATGCACTAACCCTTCCCCCACAAGTCGGACACAGAATAGGAATTCCGAGAAAAGGCTAATTTGACATTTCTTTTATTTGCATGCACTATGCATGCATGAATAAGCAAATTCACGTGCGAGATATTGAAGAACAAACCCATAGCCGATTGGTTGATATGGCTGATGCTGAGGGCTTATCTTTGTCCGAATTTCTGCGTGGCAAGCTCACCGAAATGGCAAAACCGCCGTCCAATGCCAAACTTTTTGCACGACTAAGGACGAGGGAACCTGTGAATCTTAAAACAAGCGCCGAGGAAATGGTTCGTGAAGATCGCGATTCAAAAGGATGATTGTTGTTGACGCTTCTTTCTTGATTCACGTGTTTCTGGATTCGGCTGTTGATTCAACTTATCTTGATATTTTGGAAACCAGAGGGGATCTCGTTGCACCTCACTTGATCGATTTGGAATTTCTAAATGCCATCCGCAAACAATTGCGCTTGAAATTAATAACTGAAAAACGCGCGGCTCAAGCTTTGTTTGATCTCAATGACTTGGAGCTGGAACGTAAATTTACACACCCGCTCAACAACATCATTTGGGACCTCAGACACAACTTTACACCCTATGATGCCGCATATGTTGCACTTGCAGCTGATTTGGCAATCCCACTTCTCACTCGCGATCAAAAACTTTCCGCAGCAGTCAAGTCTCACACGAAGGTTGAACTCGTCTAAATTTCCCCTGCCCCATAACCGTCACACTCCCGTAAAATTTCCGGCTTAGTTATCTGCCATCAATGGTTCCAATAAGGAATCAAAGGGAGGTCTAAAATGGTCAATACTGGTTATGCGCATTTTGCCGAAGCCTTGGTTTTTGCCCATGGCAAGCAAGCCCTCGGTGAAGCTGCCCGCCACGCGCTTCTCTGCGAACGCTCCGGCGACACAGAAACCGCCGAAACATGGCGCAAAATTCAGAACGAAGTGAAACAACAATTCGCAAACCCAAGTTACGAACAATTGCGTCATTGCGCCTGATATTTGCCTCGTAAACCTCTATATAGGGATCATGAGAATCGTGATCCCTAATGTCCAATAATCCAATCGACCTAAGCGACTTTGATGATGAGCCTGCCCCTAAGCCCGGCAGCATTTCTGCGCGAGCCATGGGCGCTGGTGGCGAACCTGTTTATCTCAAAGGTCTAAACCCCGAACAGCGCGAAGCCGTGCTGCGCATTGACGGGCCATTGCTGGTTCTCGCAGGTGCGGGCACTGGCAAAACCCGCGTACTCACAACCAGGCTTGCCCACATTCTCACCACGCAAAAAGCCTGGCCCAACCAAATCCTCGCCGTCACCTTCACCAACAAAGCCGCGCGCGAAATGAAAGAGCGCATCGGCCACCTCATCGGTGGTATGGTTGAAGGCATGACGTGGCTTGGAACCTTCCACGCGATCGGCGTCAAAATCCTGCGCAATCACGCCGAGCTTGCGGGCCTGAGGTCAGGCTTTTCCATCCTCGATGATGATGATCAAGTGCGCTTGCTCAAGCAACTCATTCAAGCGGAAGGTATTGATGAAAAGCGCTGGCCCGCAAGAGCCCTCGCGAATGCCATCGACAGTTGGAAAAACCGCGGCCTCACCCCTGATAAAGTTCCGCAAGGCGAAGCCTATTCATTCGCGAATGGTCTAGGCGGAAAACTTTATGCGGATTACCAAGCGCGCCTCAAAACTGTCAACGCTGCCGACTTTGGCGATCTGCTTCTCGAAGTGCTACGCATTTTCCAAAACCATCCAGATGTTTTGAAATCTTACCAAACCAAATTCAAATATATGCTGGTCGATGAGTATCAGGATACCAATGTGGCGCAATATCTCTGGCTACGTCTCCTCGCGCAAGGCCACAAAAACATCTGCTGCGTGGGCGATGATGATCAATCGATCTATGGCTGGCGTGGCGCTGAAGTTGATAACATTTTGCGCTTCGAAAAAGATTTCCCCGGTGCAGGGGTTATCAGGTTGGAGCGCAACTATCGCTCAACGCCCGATATACTGGGTGCCGCATCGGGTCTTATCGCCAAGAATGAATCACGTCTCGGCAAAACGCTCCACACTGATAAAACTGAATCAACTCCCGTCACCGTACGCGGCCATTGGGACAGCGTGGAAGAAGCCCGCACCATCGGCGACGACATTGAAGCTCACCACCGCCAAAAACATCACTTAAATGAAATAGCTATCCTTGTGCGCACCTCTGCACAAATGCGCAGCTTTGAAGATCGCTTCATCATGGCAGGCATTCCCTACCGCGTCATCGGCGGCCCGCGCTTTTATGAACGCGCCGAAATTCGCGACGCCATGGCCTATCTCAAAATCGTCGCCTCCCCCGATAATGACTTGGCTTTAGAGCGCATCATCAACACACCAAAGCGCGGCATAGGTGATGCATCGGTCAAGAAAATGTATCAAACGGCGAGAGCCCGTCGGTCGTCACTCTACGTCGCCGCCAATGATATGTTGATGACAGACGAACTGCCCAACAAAGCCCGCACCGCGCTTCGCCTGCTGATCGAAAATTTCAGCCGCTGGCGCAAACAAGTGGATGTGATTCCGCATCATGAACTGGCCGAAATCGTGCTGGATGAATCCGGCTACACCGAAATGTGGCAGCTCGACAAAAGCCCCGAAGCTGAAGGCAGGCTCGATAACTTGAAGGAACTCGTGCGCTCGATGAGCGAATTCGAAAACCTGAACGGCTTCTTGGAACATGTGGCGCTGGTGATGGACCGTGACCAAGGCAATGATGAAGACCGTGTGAATATCATGACGCTGCATTCCGCCAAGGGACTGGAGTTTCAAACCGTGTTCCTCCCCGGCTGGGAGGAAGGCCTGTTCCCTTCCAAACGCTCGCTCGACGAAAAAGGCCGCAGCGGCTTGGAGGAAGAGCGGCGCTTGGCTTATGTGGGTATAACCCGCGCCAAGCAACGTGCCACCATAACCTTCGCCCAAAACCGCCAAACTCACGGCCTCTGGCAAACCGGATTACCTTCGCGCTTTATCGACGAACTGCCTGAAAAACACGTTGAGGTCGCTGCCATGAGCAACTCTTACGGCGGGCACGATTTGGGCACTTTCGGCACCAGCCGCTTTGATCAAGCGACCACCTTCGGCCAAGGTAGCTATTCAACCCCCGGCTGGAAACGCGCTGCAGCCCGCAAAGATTCCGGCGAAGCCACCCGCCATACAACCCGCTTCATAGAAGGCGAACTCACCGCCAGCAGCGCCAAACCTTCAGACTACGTGGAAGGTGACCGCGTGTTCCATCAGAAGTTCGGCTATGGCGCGATCACAAGTGTTGAGGGCAATAAGCTGACAGTGGATTTTGAAAAGGCTGGCGAGAAACGGGTGATTGATAGCTTTGTAGAGCGGGGGTAATGAGACCACTCACAAAACCACGGGCAAACCCCTCAAGTAGCCCCCAAAATCTGACGCTCAATCTCAACCTTATCAATCACCGACCACACCGCCCAAATCTTCCCTTCTCTAAATTCATAGAAAACATTCTCGGTAAAAGAAACGCGTTTGCCGTTGACGGGCAGTCCCAGAAAAATTCCTTTGGGCGTGCAATCAAACAGCAGGCGAGACGCGATATAGTGCGGGTCACAGATCAGCAACTGCACATTAAAATGAAGATTCGGAATGTCTTCAAAATCTTTTTCCAGCATCGCAATATAGCCGGAAAGTCCAATTCGCTTGCCATTATGTTCCGCGTTATCATGAACATAATTGCCAAGCCGCGGCCAATCCTGCGCATTCAGGCAGGCAATGTAGTTTCGGTAAATATCGGCAAGATTATTCACCCCAACTCGTCCGCAATACGCTGCCACTCATCTGCGATTGTTGCCGCGCGAGTGCCGCCAACACGTTGATACCAATACCGTGCATTCGCCTCGTCGCCCTCGATCCAATGGGCCAGCGCGTGAACAATATCATATGAAGGATTGCCTTCATCTTGCTGGCAAAGGGAATGGGCCTTTTCCCATTCGAGGCCCAGCACCAACCCACCCTTCTTTAACCACCACAGCGCTTGCAGCGGAGGGGAAAAATCGGTGGGTGGGGTTAGGTTTGAAAATGAAACAGGATCAAGTTTTGTCATTGATCCTGTATAGCACAATAGTGAAAGCTGTGAATGCAGCTAAACGTCAAGCCGTCGCTGAGACAAACTTCAACGCCACGCCATTCATGCAGTAACGAAGTCCAGTTGGCTTTGGCCCATCATCAAACACGTGTCCAAAATGTCCGCCACAGCGGCGGCAATGCACTTCGGTGCGCGTTGCAAACAAGGTGTTATCATCTTGCTTGTTGACTGCATTAGGCATCACATCAAAGAAGCTCGGCCAGCCTGTACCGCTGTCAAATTTCGTTTCAGACGCAAAAGCAGGCAAATCACAACCAGCACAAGCAAAAATGCCCTTGCGGTGCTCATCCAACAACTTGGATGTAAATGGCCGCTCGGTCGACTCTTGGCGCAAAACAGCAAAAGCCTCAGGTGACAAAAGCTTCTTCCACTCTTCTTCTGATTTGGTAACTTCAAAAGTATCGGCTTCAGCCATGCGGGCGCCAAAGCCCAATGCAGCAAGCGAAATTCCGGCAAAACTTAATGAACGACGATTCATATTTATTCTCCTCTGTTGCCCATTATATACGCATTTTTGGATTTCTGGACTACTCACAAGCCGGCCCCAACCAATCAAACAAATGTGAGGAAATCAAGCCGCCGCGTTACCAGAAAGATTTTCCCCTGCAGTGGCGGGCAACCTTACGAAGAAAAATGTAGAGATCAAGCCCACCGCCGCAACCACAATAAACGCCACAGCAAAATCTATCCGCCCCAAAACCACCACGCCGCGCGTGAACTGTGAAGCCTCTAAAACCAGCGCCGCCACGGCAACTCCGAGCGCCAGAGATAACTGTTGGGCCACAGTATAAAGCCCATTGGCACGGCCCACTTCCTCAGATGTTACGTCGGCATAAGCAATCGAATTCAAACTGGTGAACTGCAAGGATCGCAATAGCCCTGCGAACAACAAAACCAGCATCATCACCAAGAATGGAGTGGAAGGCATAAACAATCCATTGATTGCCATCATGATGCTGGAGGCAACACCATTGAACACCAACAATTGCCGATACCCCCATCGCTTCAATGATTTCGCCGCCAAAAACTTCATCATCACCGCACCCAACGCCGAAGCGCAAGTAATGCTGCCTGATTGAAAAGGCGTGAAGCCAAAACCCAGTTGCAACATCAGCGGCAACAAAAATGGCACAGCACCAGCCGACACCCGGTAGAACATGCCACCCATAATGCTCACCCGTAATGTCTGCACACGGAGCATTGAAATATCAAGAATCGGATTTGCGGTGTTTTGCGCATGGCGGACATAAACCCATATCAAAATCGCCCCCGCCGCAATCATCCCAAAAATGACCAGCGGCGGAAAAATCCCCTGTCCTAGTTCGGTCATCCCAAACACGGTGAGCGACAGGCCCAAACCAGAAAGCACAAAGCCTTTGATGTCTAATGGGGCAACACTCTCATCCTTCATATTCGGCATCAGCCAAGTGGCCAGCACCAGACCCAAAATACCGAACGGCAAATTCATCCAGAATATCCAACGCCAGTGGAAATATGTGGTAATGAATCCACCTATGGGCGGCCCCAGCAATGGCCCGATCAATGCTGGCACAGTCAGCCATGCCATGGCATTTACGTATTCAGATTTGGGAACCGTGCGCAGCATAACAATGCGCCCCACGGGCACCATCAAATCACCACCAAAACCCTGCACGGCCCGCGCCACCACCAAATATTCCAGCGAACCCGCAAAGCCGCAAGAAATCGAAGCCAATGTAAAAACCAATACAGCAAACCGGAAAACGGTTCGCGCCCCAAACCTGTCAGCAAGCCAAGATGAAATTGGCAGAAAAACGGTAAGACTCAGAAGATAGGTCGTGAAAGCCAGTTTCAGGGCTACAGGATTCGTTCCCAAATCAGCGGCAATGGCTGGAAGTGATGTAGCAATAACCGTCGAATCCATATTTTCCATGAATAAAGCAGAAGCAAAGACGAGCGGTAAAATACGGTTGGGGTTCATTGTGCCACACCCTTAGCATGTGGCAGAAATGCCGCATCTCAATTTTTCCTAAATGTTATGCTTCCCACACAACCCAGATCCAAATATATGGGAGGGCTGTGCTAGTTGGTTAGCCCCAGTACTGACTCTAATATGTCAGTCCCCGCAACTCAAAAAAGTCTTTGTGATGATAAACTGGTTTTTCAGCTGGCTCGAACGCCGCGTCGATAGTTTTCCTTTGGTCGATCCGCAAATGCCGGAGCCTTCAACTTGGGGATTCATCCGCCATTATTCGAAACCGTTTTTACCGCTGCTTTTTGTGGGCTTCCTATTGTCAGTCATCATCGCAGTAATGGAAGTGCGCGTGTTTGCTTATCTGGGAACTTTGGTTGATACACTCGGAACCGCCAACCGCGAAACATTTTGGCAGGACAATAAATGGCAACTTTTGATTTATGGCGGCATCGCGTTGCTAGTCATGCCGTTCCTCACTTTCACGGCGGACTCAATTGAAAACCAAGGCCTGCGCGGAAATTACGCCATGCGCATCCGCTGGATGGCGCATCGTTATATGCTGCGCCAGTCGATGGAATTCTTCCATAATGAGTTTGCAGGTCGCGTCGCTACAAAAGTGATGCAAGCTGCGTTGGGCGTGCGCGATGTTGTGATGAAGCTCACGCAAGTAATCGCCTGGGTCGTAGTCTTTTTCCTCACAGCGCTTGCTTCCTTCGCAAGCAATGATTTGCGACTGACCATACCCCTCCTTGTTTGGTTGGTGCTTTATCTCCTCACGCTTTCATATTTTGTCCCCCGCCTCGGCAAAATGGCCGAAGTGCAGGCAGATGCCCGTTCAGTCGTGACAGGTCGCATTGTTGATACTTACACCAACATGCAAACAGTAAAACTATTCGCTCACACCTCGCGCGAAGATGGCTATGCCAAGCAAAGTATGCAGTGGATGTTGCAGACAGTTCATAATTCCATGCGCACCTCAACAGGCATGAACATATCGCTCAACGCGATCAATGGGCTGCTGCTCACCTCAACCGCTGCCATGGCCACATGGTTGTGGTATCAGAACGCAATAACCGTTGGCGCCATCGCCTTCTCAGTCGGCCTTGTCTACCGCATGCTGGGCATGGCACATTGGATGATCTGGGAAACAGCTGGCCTGTTTGAAGATTTCGGCGTGGTGAAAGATGGCGTGGAAGTTATCTCGCGCCAACATGCTGTAAAGGATGCGCCAAACGCCAAGCCTCTGAAGGTCACCAAAGGCGAAGTAACCTTCGATCACCTGCGCTTTAACTATGGTCAATCCATTTCCAAACGCGGCCATGATGTGATTGACAACTTCAACCTCACCATCAAGCGCGGAGAAAAAGTGGGTCTTGTCGGCAGGTCAGGTGCGGGCAAATCCACACTCGCAAATCTGCTGCTGCGCTTTTACGATGTGGGCTCGGGCTCGATCACCATCGACGGCCAAAACATTGCCGATGTCCAGCAGGAAACTTTGCGCGCTGCAATTGGCGTGGTCACACAAGATACTTCCCTGCTCCACCGTTCGGTGCGCGATAACATCGCCTACGGCAAACCTGATGCAACAATTGAGCAAGTTATGGCTGCCGCCGAAAAAGCCCATGCTGATGAATTCATCGATAACCTCGTTGATCCCAATGGCCGCAAAGGCTTGGAAGCCCATGTGGGTGAGCGCGGCGTGAAACTTTCAGGCGGCCAACGCCAACGCATTGCCATTGCCCGTGTACTTCTGAAAAATGCACCAATCTTGATTTTAGACGAAGCCACATCAGCGCTGGACTCAGAAGTCGAAGCCGCCATCCAAGAAAATCTCTACACCCTGATGGAGGGGAAAACCGTCATCGCTGTCGCCCACCGCCTCTCTACAATCGCGGCGATGGACAGACTTGTGGTTATGGATAAAGGCAAAATCGTTGAAGAAGGCAGCCACCAGGATTTACTAAAGAAAAAGAATGGCCTTTATGCCAGCTTGTGGAAGCGTCAATCTGGCGGGTTCTTGGTGGAAGAAGATGCGGTCGAAGCAGCGGAATAACACCATCAAAATTCCGCCACAACTTGCAATCAAACGGCCCTTATCGAGGGGATTCCAAATGAAATCTGACTTAATCATCACCACGGTGTTCGCGCTGTTGCTTACCGCTTGCACCACAAATCCATACACCGGCGAATTGCAACCGTCCAAAACCGCTTTGGGCGCTGGCACGGGCGCTATTTTGGGCGGCATTGTTGGCGCTGTGGCCGCGGGTGATCGTAAAGCAGCTTTGATTGGCGCAGGCATTGGCGCGCTCGCCGGTGGCGGCATCGGCGCTTATATGGACAATCAAGAATCCCAATTGCGCGATGATCTCGAAGGCACTGGCGTTTCAGTTAGTCGCGAAGGTGATAGTATCGTGCTCAATATGCCGTCAAACATCACCTTCGATTCTGATAGATCAGAATTGAAACCCCAGTTTTACGCAACGCTGAATTCAGTTGCCGCCGTTTTCAAAAAATACAATCAAACGATCATCGATGTTGTCGGCCACACCGATGCCTCGGGCACGCCAGATTATAACTACGACCTCTCCCGACGCCGCGCCGCTGCCGTAGCGCAATATCTCTCGTCACAACAGCTCGATCCCAATCGCTTTTCTGTCGAAGGCCACGGCGAAAAAGACCCGATAGCCTCCAACGCCACCAAATCCGGTAAGGCGCAGAACCGACGTGTTGAGATTACAATTTTGCCGCTGACATAGTTTATTAATGCAGCGGATTTAAAAATGGGCTGCCAGCTTTGCTGACATAAAAAATAACAACTTTGGTCATGTCTGTTGCACTCCGATTATATCCTGTCATCTCGCTGTTGGGCGGCTCGACCATCGCTTCACCGGCCTTCACCACCCGCGGCGGCATACCCTTCAACTCCAGTGTGAAAACTCCTTCAAGCACATAGACGGTGACTGGAAAATCATGCGTGTGTGCAGGCGTATGATCCCCCGGCTTGAAAGACGCAGTTAACACTCGCACTTCGTTTTTCTCATCGCGGGGCAATCCAGCAACCTCTTCCTTCAAGACGAGTGTTGGCTTAACAGGCGGCACGCCATCAGCCAAAGCAAAACCACTGATCGCCATCGTCAGGATCGTGGCGGATATCATTGAAACACTGCGCATCTCTTGTTCTCCTTGTTGAGTTAAACAAAACCTAGTTCAGGAAGACGAGCAGCGGCAGCAGCAATGTTGCACACAGGGGCCGCATTGATGCATAATCAAAACATGTTCGATTGGGATGACCTGAAATACTTTCTAGCCGTGGCTCAGAGTGGTAGCACGATTGCTGCTGGAAAATTTTTGGGTGTCAATCAATCCACTGTCCACCGCCGTCTCAACGAATTGGAAAAACGCATCCAGCGCAAATTGGTAAATCGCGAAACCACCGGCTATCGGTTAACAGAATACGGCATTGAGCTCTTGCCTTTCGCCAAGCGCTGTGAAGAGGCTGTTCTAGAATTGCAGCGTCACATTAAAGATAAAACCCGCGATCTCACCGGCAGCATCCGTGTCACTTGCCCCGAGCCATTAGTTGCAAGAATCATGAAATCGCCTTTGTTAGAGCGCTTCAACGCGCGTCACCCCAGTCTAAAAATCGAATTTGTTTCAAGTGACCGCTACTTAGACCTGTCCAAAGGCGAAGCTGATGTCGCCTTCCGGTCAGGTGATACCGACGATGAGTTAATTGGCAGGAAGATCGCGGAATCGCTCTGGGCAGTTTATGCAAGCAAAGACTATATCTCACGCAAAGGCAGGCCCAGCCAGATGGATGAGTTGACCAATCACCCGATCGTTGCCTTCGACGAAACACTAAGTTCCCACCGCGCACTAACGTGGTTGAAAGAAGTGGCCCCCCAAGCCAATTTCATATCGCGCCACAACAGCGTGCTGGGCTTAGTTTCAGCCATAAAATCCGGCATCGGAATTGGTCCGCTACCAACAGCACTCGGTGACGCCGAAAGCGAACTCATGCGCCTGATCGGGCCAATTCCCGAATTGACCCGCAACTGGCGTATACTAACCCATCCTGATCTCCGCCGCACGCCACGCGTTGCAGCCTTATTTGATTTTGTTGTTGATGAAAGCGCGTTATTGAAATCAATTTTCACTGGCTAATTCATGCGCTGGACTTCACTTTAGTCTCTGACTAAACGGGGCGAATGTCCACCGCGCGCGTCACCCTCACCATCGGCAATCTAAGCCACGAAGCTTCGCATGATTTGGCCGAGCAAATTGAAAATGATTTTCGTCTTGATCCATTGGCCGTCACCATAAACGAAACCGACGAGGCCAATGCACTGTGGGAAACGGTGGCTTGGTTTGAATCCACTGAACTAGCCATCGAAGCCCGAGCGCATTTACAACAGCCACAAGCCATCATAGCCGATGTGCCGGATTTGGATTGGGTGAAGCGTTCACTGGAAGGTTTAGCTCCGGTCGCCGCCGGGCGATTCTTTCTCCACGGTTCGCATGATCGCCACGTGCGCCGCGCGGGCGGCATTTCATTAGAAATCGACGCAGGTACAGCTTTTGGCACTGGCCACCACGGCACCACGGCGGGTTGCCTCGAAGCGCTTGATGATATTCTAAAACGCAGCCGACCAAGCCGGATTTTAGATTTGGGTTGCGGCACCGGCGTTCTAGCCATCGCAGCAGCACAAGCCTTAAAAGCCAAAGCCTTGGCCACAGACATTGATCCTGAAGCCGTGCGTGTAACGATGAACAACGCAGCTCTCAATGGCGTAAAGCCCTTACTCCGTGGCCAAACCGCCCCGGGCTTGCACCACGCCAGCATCAAACAATCAGCTCCCTATGATTTGATTTTCGCCAATATCCTAGCTCGTCCCCTCGCCAGTTTGGCACTAGGCCTTTGTTCAATCTTAGCCCCCGGCGGTAGTTTGATCTTATCAGGCCTTACCATTGATCAAAAGCGCTGGATCACCGCCTGCTACAAAAATCGCGGACTAGTCCAAGTTAAAATCATCCGCAAGGAAAACTGGTTAGCGATAGTGATGACTAAACCAAACAAAAAGCGCCCCAAGCTTTTCAACTTAGAGCGCAATATCACTAATCTCTTCGGCCCCGGTTGGGAGCTAGACTAAGGTCTATTAGCCCCAAACACGGGCGGCGATATCACCACGTGTGACGCCGATATCAGCCAAAAGCCGATCATCGAGCTGGTGCAACTGGCGTTCAGCGCGGCTGCGCGACAAGAAGCCCTTAACCTTGCCCATAAGGCCATTATGTGTGCCTGAAACATGTGCTGTTTCGCGGTCTGTCAAAATCATCGTCATTTCCCATTCTCCTTCTCAAAAGCTTCGCTTCCGAGGTTAAATTCTTGTGCGTCGCACAAATTTCTTAGATTTCGTCCTGCTATTGCCTGCAAATCAATTTTCGACATGCATATTATACATACGTCGCATTTTGACTTTCAGACCATTGGTCAAAATCAGTTATGCGATTAATGCCAATGAATTGTGTCAAATTTTTAACAGCGAGTTGAATTTGTTAAAAATTGTTACGTCTATTACCGACCATCCATTGGCAAAAACGTGTAAATTCTTCGTTAATGGGCGATTTGTCATGCAAAAATCAAATAGCTTTTATATTGCAACGCAAAATCGCACACTTTTTCCGGGCCTATTTGTTTTAAAACTATACAGCTGCTATCCAAAACCCAACCCATACTTTTGGAACCCGCAGCAAAATGAAAACCAAAACCCACGAAACCGCAGCTCGTCTCGCCCTTCTCAGGGCTATGCTGAAAAAACAAAAGTTCTCGGGATACATCGTGCCCCGCCAAGACGAGTTTCAGGGTGAATATGTGGCCAGTTATGCCGAGCGCCTGAATTGGCTCACAGGTTTTGCCGGCTCTTGGGGGATGGCCATTGTGACCCTCAAAAAGGCGGCGATCTTTGTCGATGGCCGTTACACCGTTCAAGTCCGCGAACAAGTCGATACCAAACTCGTTACCCCGCAGCATCTTATCGATGAACCGCCAACCAACTGGATCGCGGAGAACCTGAAAAAAGGTGATCGTTTGGGTTTCGACCCATGGCTGATCACAACGGCTGAAGCCAAGCGATTTGCCGCAGCATGCGAGAAAGTAGGCGCAAGGCTCGTTGCCGTTACCAAAAATCTGATCGACCAAATTTGGGCTGACCAACCTGCCCGTCCCACCAATGCACTTTCAGTTCAACCGCTACAATTTGCAGGCCGCAGCGTGAAAGACAAATTGGCGGATATGTCATTGGCTTTGATCAAGGCCGGGGCAGACGCCGCAGTGTTAGCCGAACCTTCATCTGTGTCTTGGGTTCTGAACATTCGGGGAAGCGATGTGCCTTTCACACCTGTGGTGCTGGCCTATGCGATCATCCATAAAAAAGGCAAAGCCGAACTCTTCATCGACAAGAATAAGTTGCCCGAAGATGTGCAAGAGCATTTAAAATCAACCACTACAATCCGCAAGCCAAATGACTTCGACGTCGCTTTAAAATCTTTAGCGCGAAAAAAATCCAAAGTCTTGATCGATACTGGTTCAGCGCCAGAGCGTGTGCGCACCGCATTAAAAGGTGCTGAAATTAAAGAGGCAATGGATCCCTGTACCATGCCGAAGGCCTGCAAGAACGCGAGCGAGCTCAACGGCGCGCGCGCAGCTCAGTTGCGCGACGGTGTGGCACTCTCGCGTTATTTGCATTGGCTTTCAATTGAAGCGCCAAAAGGCAACCTGACTGAAGCCACAGCCGCCGAGCGCCTTACAGCATTCAGGAAAGACACTGGCGTGTTGCTCGATCTTTCCTTCAGCACAATTTCAGCCTCGGGCCCCAACGCGGCCATTCCGCATTATCACGTTGATCCCGACAACTGCCGCGCCATCAACAACAACGAAATTTATCTCATCGATTCCGGTGGCCAGTATCAAGATGGAACAACCGACGTAACGCGCACGGTGATTATTGGTCAGCCCACAGACGAAATGAAAGATCGTTTCACCCGCGTTCTCAAAGGCATGATCGCCATTTCTACAATCTGCTTCCCCAAAGGCACAACAGGCGGCCATATTGATGTGCTTGCGCGGGCGGCTCTATGGAAAGCTGGGTTGGATTTTGATCATGGCACTGGCCATGGCGTGGGTTCTTATCTCTCAGTTCACGAAGGCCCCGCCCGCATCAGCAAGGCTGGAAACGTAGCCTTGCAACACGGAATGATTTTATCAAATGAACCGGGTTATTATAAGGCGGGCCATTTCGGCATTAGGATTGAAAACTTACTCATCGTGAAGGAACCAGCGGAAATCAAAGGCGGAGAAAGGCCGATGCTGAGTTTTGAAACTTTAACCTTTGCGCCGATTGACCGCAACCTGATCGACACAAAGTTGCTTACCCGCGAAGAATTGCAATGGCTCGATGCATATCACGCCCAAGTCTTGACCGACATCGGAAGCAAGATGGAAGGTGCAGCAGCAGAATGGATGAAGATAGCATGCGGGCCACTCAACGAGTAGCCCGCAGCAAATTTATTGAACAGTCACTTCCAATCTCTCACCAGCTTTAATTGTCACCGGCGTTTCTTTTGAACCTGAACCATCCTTCTTATCGGTCACAATGAGGTAGTCGCCAGCCACCAGAGTGGTCTGCCATTCCTCACCGAAATTATAAGCGAATTGTTCACGGCTACCGTCGATCTTAGGTTTGGCCGACAGTACCTTCCAGCCATCATAACCCGGTGCTTTAACAGCCAATATACCAGCGTTCAACTTGGCATTCACAGCAATGGCCTCGCCCACTTTAACATTGAAAGGCGTTTCGATTTTTGTGCCACCTATTTCAATGAGTGCCACATAATCACCCGCCGGAAGGTCAAACTTGGTGTCCGGCCCGTAATTGGTTCCCATGCCTTCACGTGAGCCATCAATTTTCTTTGCCGCCTTCAAAATGGTAAAAGCCGTTCCAGTGTCATCAACGCGCATGCCATCGACATAAAACGCATTGAGGACGACATGGCCGACGCCCGCAATGATGTCTTTTTCGACTACGGCGCCTGCAGCAACGTTAAATGTTTCACTGGCTGAGCCATTGCCAATGGTCACCGTCACCGTTTGTTCGCCCGCTGGCACAACCAGTTTTACATCGCCATAATTTGTAGACGAGCCACCTGGGTATTTTGAGAAGACGGCCGCTCCGCTGACCACGTCCGCTCCTGCTGCGCCACGCGGATGAATGATTGTTGTACCCGCATTAAGAGTAAATATTGGTTTGGCAACTTCACCCGCGACAATCGTAAGTTTTTGTTCAGTCGATGCAGCACCTAACGTAGCTTTCACAATATAGTTGCCTGGCTCAAGCAGTCCCTTATAGCGATTGTATTCAGTGGTCACACGGTCTCCCTCTGTGCCATCTGCTTTCACCTTATAAATTTCATAAGCATTGCCCGCATCTTCGTTCACCACTTCTCCGCCTTCAGACATTACAAGGCTGGGTATGAAGTTAAATTCTAATGCCGCAGGTTTAGGTGGCGGCGCAGGCGGTGCTTCTGCCTTGAGCACAGTAGTAGTCAAAGCCTTGGTCAAAGATTTAGCATCAGAAGCTTGAATATATTTGCCGCCAGTGTTTGTTGCCAAACAAGCAACCTTTTTCCCCTCCGCTTCCGTCAAACCAAATCCCACCACATGAGCTGTAAAATCGACGCCGGATTTTTCAAGCTCGGCCCCCAAAGCACATGGATCGGCATCGCAGGTCTCCAAACCGTCAGTCACTAAAATGACGGTCGCTTTTTCTTCAGTATATTTAAGTTCCTCTGCCGCGCGCTTCACCGCTTCGGTCAACGGTGTTTTCCCCTTCGGGCTGATTTTATTTGTGGCCGCGATAATCGCAGCCCCAGTTCCAGCAGCGGGCGGCACCAACAATTCAATATCGGTGCAAGACCCCTTGTCGCGGTGGCCATAAGCCATCAGACCAAGTTCCATATCCGCTGGCAAATTGCCGATGACTGTTTTCACGGTCTCTTTGGCGATCTCAATACGAGACCTACCGTCAATCTTGGCCCACATGGAACCAGAAGCATCAAGAACGATGATGGTTCGTTCAGCGGCCTGGACAGAGTTGATGGCTAAAAAAATCAGCGCAAAAGCGCTCAGCAAAGTTGGGATAGTCTTCATGTTGATCACTCATTAGCGTTGCCCCGCTAGAGAGAGATTAGCCCGAGATTTCGATTTAGCAAAGTGGCGAATGAAAAACAGAGCAAAGTTTCAAAGTATCAACCAGCGCAACCCAACCACACACATCATTCCAATCGCAATGACCAAGAGCAGCGGCAAGCGAAGATAGGCGGCAATAGCGGTAACTGCACCCGCAATTAACTCCGCACGCCCCGTCATAAATATTGTTGGAGTAATCACCGCCATCAACACTGCTGGTGGCACAGCATCAAGTGCGGCTTTCAGGCGGCCCTGCACCACCACACCGCGCATCAGCAACAATCCAGAAAGGCGCGTGGAATATGTGGCAAGGCCCATGCCTATGATGGCCAGCAAGGTTGTGAAATGGATGGTTAAAATGCCGCTCATGCTTCCTCTTCGCTATGAAGTAGCGCCGCAACGAAAACGCCAGCCAGTCCGCCCAAAACAATATACCAAGCGCCCGACAAATATGTTTTCGCCAGAACCGCAACAACAGCACTGGCGATTATCACAGCTCCCGTGCGCGGACCTTTCCAGAAGCCTGCTAAAATAGCAATAAACATGGCGGCAAAGGCGAAGTCTAATCCGATCAATGCGGGGTCTGGCAGTTGCTTGCCGATGAATGCTCCAATGGCAGATGACAAAAACCATGTGGGCCAGAGCGGAACGGCCACACCCACATAATAACCCAAAGTCAGTGGCTGAGTGAGCGCCTTACGCTCAAGCAACGCCCACGCTTCATCGGTCAAAACATACATGAGCGGCGCATGCCAGCGCTTGGCAATGCCGCCCATGTGCCGCGAGATCGAAGCCGCATAAAGCACATGGCGCACATTGATTATGAAAATAGTGAATACAAGAAGCAGAATTGATTGGGCTGCACCCCACATCTCGATCGCCACAAATTGCGATGCGCCCGCATAAACGCAAAAACTCATTAACATGGCTTCGAGTGGTGAAAAACCTTTGGCTGCCGCGAGAGTTCCCCATAATGCGGCGATTGGTGCATAAGCAAGAAACATTGGCCAAGCATCGGCAATGCCAGATTTAAATTCTTTCGAGAATGAATTCATTACGCCCCAACCAACACAAACCAGGCATTCTCGTCAATCACTTCAACTCCATATTTCTCAGCATCCTTCAGTTTCGATCCAGCCCCCGGCCCTGCCACCAGCAGATTGGTTTTCTTCGAAACGGATCCTGCAACCTTTGCCCCCAATCGCTCAGCCATGGCTTTTGCTTCTTCGCGGGTCATGCGTTCAAGAGCGCCCGTGAACACAACCGTTTTTCCCGAAACGGGCGAAGATGAAGCCACAGCAGCCAAGGCTTGAGGCTGCACTTCTTTCAGCAGCGCATCAAAAATATCCACGTTATGAGGTTCATCGAAAAACTGGATAACGGCTTCAGCCACCACATCACCAATGCCATCAATCGCGTTCAACTCACCGCGGGCATCGTTGATCTCCGTGGCCGCTGCAACCTTCATCTGCTCGCGCAAATGTTCAGCTGATCCATAAATGCGCGCCAACACCCGCGCCGTAGTTTCGCCCACGTGGCGAATGCCCAGCGCAAAAATAAAACGATCCAACGAAATTTTCCGCCGTGCTTCGATGGCGCTAAAAAGATTAGCAACCGAAGACTCGCCCCAGCCCTCGCGATCTTTGAGTTTTTTAAGCGAACGAGCATCACGTTTTTCCAACGTGAAAATATCCTGAGGCGCCGCAATTAAACCATCGGCATAAAATTCTTCAACAATCTTATCGCCCAAGCCCTCGATATCAAACGCATTGCGCGAGGAAAAATGTTTCAACCTTTCCACGCGTTGCGCTGGGCATATGAGGCCACCTGTGCAGCGTCGAATTGCATCGGCTTTTCCAGAAGCCTTTTCTTCGCGCTCCGCATGGCTTCCACAGAACGGACATATCTTGGGGAACTCATAAGGTACAGTATTGGCCCCACGCGTGGCCACACCAACAATCTGCGGGATAACATCGCCAGCGCGTTGTACAATCACCGTATCGCCGATGCGCACATCTTTGCGGGTAATTTCGTCTTCATTGTGCAGCGTGGCATTTGAAACAACCACACCACCGACCGTTACGGGCTTTAACCGCGCCACGGGAGTAAGCGCTCCCGTACGACCCACTTGAATGTCGATGGCTTCAAGAACAGTCGTCGCCTGTTCCGCTGAAAACTTATGAGCAATGGCCCAGCGCGGGCTGCGCGACACAAAGCCAAGGCGCTGTTGCAAAGCCAGATCATTCACCTTGTAAACCACACCATCAATATCATAGCCAAGCGTGGCCCGCTGCGCCTCAATCATGCGGTAATGCGCCAACAATTCATCCGCCGAATTGCACAGCACCATCAGCGGATTAACCGGCAGGCCCCAAGCCTTGAAAGCTTGTACAACACCAAACTGCGTATCTGCCGGAAGTTCAGGCGCATCGCCCCAAGCATAAGCAAAAAACTTTAAGGGCCGCGAAGCCGTAATGCTTGAATCCAACTGCCTCAAAGAACCAGCCGCCGCATTGCGCGGATTAGCAAAAACCTTTTCACCATCTTGAATCTGTTTCTCATTCAGTGCGGCGAAGTCATTGTTTGACATATAAATTTCGCCACGCACTTCGATCACATCGGGCGCTTGGCTGGGCAGCATTTGTGGAATGTTTTTAACGGTCATAACATTTGCCGTAACATTCTCCCCCTCTGCACCATCTCCGCGTGTTGCAGCCTGCACCAGCTTGCGATTTTCATAACGCAGCGACATCGAAAGCCCATCGATCTTGGGCTCAGCTGTGAAAGCAATAGGAGCATCAGAACTCAGATTGAGAAACCGCCGCACCCGCCCTAAAAACTCATGCACATCTTCATCGGCAAATGCGTTTGAAAGTGACAGCATCGGAACCACATGCTGAACCTTGGTAAATTTCGAAGATGGCGCTGCGCCAACTTTGTTTGAAACAGAACCCTTCGCAAGATCCGGAAACTCAGTCTCCAACGCCAGCAAACGTTTGCGCAAGCCATCATAATCGGCGTCACTGATCGTCGGCGCATCGGCTTGATGATATGAAATATCATGCGCTGCAATTTCAGCAGCTAACGCAGCGTGTTCAGTTGACGCCTGTTTGCGATTCACTGCGCGCCCGCCAATAACTCATCCGCCTGCGCCCGCGCCGAATCCGTGACCGTCGCTCCAGATAACATCCGCGCCAATTCTTCGCGGCGGGTTTGATCGGCGAGCGGCGCAACTTGCGTAAACATGCGCTTAGCTTTCTTATCTTCCGCTTTTGAAATCAACATGTGCTGCGAAGCTCGCGCAGCTACTTGGGGAGAGTGCGTAACGGCCAGAACTTGCAATCCTGAAGCCAAACGCCGCAGACGATTGCCAATGGCATCTGCCACCGCCCCACCAACACCCGTATCGATTTCATCGAAGATCAACACAGGGGCAGAACCCTTGGCCGCCAAAATAACTTTCAAAGCCAACATAAACCGCGCCAATTCACCACCCGATGCAACCTTCATCAAAGGCTGCAAAGGCGTTCCAGGATTGGCCGCCACCACAAATTCAACACGGTCAATGCCCGTAGCAGAAGGTTTTCCCGCATCAGCCTGCACATCCGTTTCAAATCGCGCTTTCTCAAGCTTCAACGCCGGAAGCTCGGCAGCCACAGCCTTGTCCAACTGCTTTGCAGTCTTGCGGCGCAGCGCACTCAAAGCATCCGCAGATTTTTCATAAGCAGCCTTCGCCTCAGCATGGTTTTTTTCCAGCACCGACAATTTAGCGCCGCCATCAGTCAGCGCCTGCAAATCACTTTCAAATTTCTCGCGCACACCAGCCAATTGATCCACAGTACATTTAAATTTCCGCGCCGCCGCCCGCAGTGCAAATAATCGTTCTTCTGACTTTTCTAAATCACGCGGATCAAAAGCAAAAGTTTTGCGAGCTTCAAACATGGCGCGCTGTGCTTCGTTAAATTCAAGGATCACACGGTCAAGTGCTGATGTGACTGCATCAAGCCGACCGCCCGCCCCTTCTTTGCGCCGTTCCAATTTACGCAATGCTGCATGCAGCCTCGCCTCGCCATTGCTATCACCCGCCAGCGCATTCTCCGCATCATCTAAAGCCGAAATATATTGCTCAGACTGCATCATCAGTTGACGCCGATCCGCCAAATGTTTTTCTTCTTCAGGCTCAGGGTTCAATTCACTCAGTTCCTGCGCCGCGTGTTCCAAATATTCGCGCTCTGCCTCAGCCCGCGCCATCAACGCTTTATGTTCAATGAGCGCATCATGCGCCGCTGTCAGCTCAAGCCATAAAATATTCAACTTCACAACATGTGGCTCAAGCCCACCAAATGCATCAAGCAGCCGCCGATGCTCGGCCACATCGACCAAGGCCCGGTCAGCATGTTGGCCGTGCAGTTCTACAAGCATGCCCGACACCTGTCGCAACAAATTTAAACTCACAGGCTGATCATTAATTGTAGCTCGGCTCGGTCCATCAGCATTCTGAATGCGGCGAATAACAATCTCACCTTCCGCATCCACGCCCTGCTCTGCCAATAATTTAAAAGCTGCGTGACTATCAGGCAAACTGAATGAAGCCGAAACACTGCCCTTGAATTGGCCCGTCCGCACCAAAGATGAATCACCGCGCGCACCAAGCGCCAAACCCAAGCTATCAAGCAAGATCGATTTGCCAGCACCCGTTTCGCCAGTCAGCACTGTTAAACCCGGATCTAAAACTAGATCAAGCTTTTCAATCAAAACGATATCGCGAATAGAAAGAGCAGTCAGCATGCAGACTCTATAGCAGAACATTGCAGCAACATGCGAGGGGCAAACCTCAGTTCAACTATAAAAAGTTGAACGCCCTGCTGATCCAGCTGGTCTTATTTTCAACTGGTGCACGCCCATCGGAAGACACTAAAGTATAGGCGTCTTTATACCATTGGCTGCGCGGGAAATTATGGCCCAAAACAGCTGCCGCCGTCTGCGCCTCAGCAACAATCCCCAAAGCCATATAGCCTTCAGCAAGACGGTAAAGTGCTTCCGGCGTTTGCGATGAGGTTTGATAATCCGTCACTACTTTCTTAAAGCGATTAATTCCAGCAAGATAAGATTTACGGTTCATGTAATAACGGCCAACTTCCATTTCCTTGCCCGCCAAATGATCCCGCGCCAGCAAAGCCTTCTGCTTGGCGTCGCCTGCATATTTAGAGTCTGGAAACCGCCTTGAAACCTCGTCAAGTGAATCAAGAGCGATTTGGGTTTGCGATTGATCCCGCGTAATATCTTGGATCTGCTCATACTGAGAAATCGCCACAATATAATAAGCATAAGGAATATCTTGGTGGCCCGGGTGCAGGCTGATGAAGCGCTGGCACGCATTAATCGCATCGGCATATTCATTGTTCTGATAATGCGCAAAACCTTGCATCAGCAGCGCTTTAGTTGCCCATTTTGAATATGGGTGAAGCCGTTCAAGCTCGGCAAACTTTTTGACAGCCGTCTTATATTGTCCGTTGTTCAAATTCGACAAGCCATCATTATAGAGACCAGCCACCGCTTGATCATCAGACTTACCAAGATCAGGCGAAAGCGCTGAACCCGCAGGTTTTGAATCACCGCCAAGCAAATTTCCAAGTCCGCCACTGCAGCCACCCAAACTCAAGGCGAGGCCAACACAAACCACACCAAGGCTCACTGGCCTTAATTTATGCGACATCAAAGAAATACAGCTCGGCAAAATCACGATTCCAAATCAAAAAAACTGCGGCCCTTCTAGCGCCACTCCACCCACGATGGAAGTGGGCTTTAGAAGCACGAAACCCGGCGGAAATATGTCCACCGGGTTTCGCTTTTTCTGCACGGGTAAATTGTTAGTTGGCTTGGCGGCGCAAGAAAGCCGGAATAGCCAATTGATCGTCATCATAAGTTTGTTCGGCCACAGGTTGTGGTTCCGGCGCTGCCGCACGCGGCTGCATTTTAGGTTCTGCGCGTCTCATTGGCGCTTGTTCACGAGCAGCAGCGGGTTCTTCACGGCGGCCCAGACCAACATCGGCCAGACGTTCAAAAAGACCCTTCTTTTTGCGTTGCGCGTGCTCAGCGATATTTTCAATACGGTTTTGTTGAGCAGCCACTTGCTTTTGCGCAATCATCGGGAATTGTTCAATTGCGGGGATGCGTTGTTGAACAGCCGGGCGGTGCGCTGGCATTTCAACCTGAGCTGGTTCCTCGTAATGTTCTTCAGCCAGCTCTTCAACATATTCTTGGACCGGAGCAACTGGAGCACGCGCCACCATTGGCGCTGGCTTCACCACAATCTTTGTTGGCTGTGGAATTGGCTTGTAACCATGCACATTGCCCGAAGCGACTTGGCTCTCAACTTCTTCGTGGCCCTGCGTTTCGCCAGAGAATGCTTCTTTGGAAAGACCAGTAGCCACAACTGAAACCCGCATTGTGCCTTCAAGAGCGTCATCAAAAGTAGCGCCGAGAATGATGTTCGCTTCAGGATCAACTTCTTCGCGGATACGAGTTGCGGCTTCATCGACTTCATAAAGCGTCAAATCTGGGCCACCGCAAATTGAAATCAGAAGTCCGCGCGCACCGCGCATCGAAACATCATCGAGCAATGGATTAGAAATCGCGGCTTCAGCGGCTTCAATAGCACGCTTCTCGCCAGAAGCTTCACCTGTGCCCATCATGGCTTTGCCCATCTCACTCATAATCGCGCGAACGTCGGCGAAGTCGAGATTGATCAAACCTTCCTTAGTCATCAATTCAGTAATCGATGCAACACCTGAATAAAGCACTTGGTCGGCCATAGCAAAAGCCGCAGCAAAAGTGGTTTTTTCATTGGCCACACGGAACAGATTTTGGTTTGGAATAACAATCAAAGTATCAACATAGCGCGCCAATTCTTCAATGCCACGTTCAGCAGTTGCTTGACGGCGAGCACCTTCAAAATGGAATGGCTTGGTTACAACGCCTACAGTAAGAATGCCCTGCTCTTTTGCAGCGCGTGCAATCACTGGCGCAGCACCCGTACCCGTGCCACCACCCATACCAGCAGTAATAAATGCCATATGCGAGCCAGCAAGATGATCAACAATTTCTTGCAGAGCTTCTTCAGCTGCTGCTGCACCGATTTGCGGTTGCGAGCCAGCACCGAGACCCATGGTTAGAGCGGTGCCCATTTGAATGCGGCGTTGCGCTGCATTTTGCAAAAGCGCCTGCGCATCGGTATTTGCGACCACAAACTCGACCCCATCGAGCCTGCTTTCGATCATGTTGTTAACAGCGTTTCCGCCAGCGCCACCCACGCCAAAAACCGTGATGCGGGGTTTAAGTTCTGAGAGATTGGGAACTGTAAGCTTGATTGTCATGATCATTCCGAAATGCGCGTTGTCCAGACCCCACAATCTTACTCAAAAGATAAGAATTGGTTAACAACCGCTAACCAAATCCATTTCGATTCGAATTAATGTGATTCATTTTGAATCAAACGGGGGAATTTTGTTAAGGGGTTCGAACTTCGATCTTTAGCAGTCAAAAATATCAGATCAAAAAGTGAACAAATCAGCTCAGAACCAAACTCAATTATAAAGACAGTTCAAACCCTAAAACGCATCCGCCAACCACTGCCCCACGCGCCGCGCATAGCCCATCTGGGCGCGTTCGAAATGCGCCAGCGCTTCTTGCGGAATCGCAAAATGCCGATCAGGGCGGGCCGCATAAGCCAGCGTCCCTGCGGCAGCCGCAAAGCCCGCATTGCTGGCACGGTCTGGCAAGTTTAAAAACCCAACGGGTTGACCAAGACGCACCGGAACTCCAAACACTGCCGTTGCAAGCTCACGAAGCCCCGTCAATTGGCTAGCACCGCCCGTCAAAACAATCCGTGAAGTCGTGGCACGCACAGCACCTGGAACAGCATGAATTCGGTCACGAACCAGTTCAAGCGTTTCTTCAATACGTGGCCTTAAAATATTGGAAAGATATGATTTAGGAACTTTTTGAACAGTATCAACACCGCGCTCGCCGAGCAGCGGAACTGCCAACATTTCCTGCTCCGCATGGCCCTCCGCCAACACATTGCCCCACATTGTTTTCATGCGTTCGGCATGAGCAATTGTGGTCGACAAGCCTTGCGCAACGTCATTGGTCACATGGCCGCCTCCCACTTGCAAAGTATCAGCCGCCAACAATTGACCATTCCTGAAATGCCCAATCGAAGTGATCGAACCACCCATTTCAATAACGGTCGTTCCCAACTGCAATTCATCAGGCGTCAAGCAAGCTTTCGCAGCGGCATAGGGCGCAATCACATAACCCGCCACCCGCAAATGCGAGCGCTCAACAGCCAGAGCTACATTGCGCAGATAGGCGGGCTCAATACTCGTGATAGCAATATCAGCTTGCAGATCATTGCCATGCATTCCCAGTGGTGAGGTCACTTCGCTTGTGCCGTCCAAAAAGAAGTTCACAGGTTGAACATGCAGAATAGATCTTTTGCCAACATTGACCTGGGTCAATGCTGCTGTCACAGCATGATCAACATCACGTGGCGAGACCACACCCGTTTGCGTCTGCGTCCGATTTGAAAAACAAGAAGATTGAATGCGTCCGCCAGAAACACTCACATAAACTTCCGAAATAGCAACTTCAGCCATGCGCTCCGCGGCATCTACAGCCAAACGAATAGCGCACTCGGCTTCATCAATGTTTATAATTGCCCCAGCTTTAACACCGCGCGAAAGAGTTTGGCCAAAACCAATAACGCGCAAACCTTGACGAGGATCGTTGGTGGATTTTGGATCCGCAGCGGGCCCCCGCGCAATTAGACAGCTGATCTTGGTAGATCCAATATCGAGCGCGGCAAAAACGATCGTTCTCGAATTATTTAAATGGCGAACACCGCCCCGACCCTGCACGTTATTCATTACTTTTACCCACACACACTCTAAAAACTTACTGTTTCTGCGCCAATTTATCCGTGAGCGGCCCAGCCACTTTAGTATTCGTTATTTCAATCACCGAAACTGTCATTTGCCCCGGTGCTCGCATATCAATCAAACTCACCGCCTTTGACAAAAGACCAGCTTCAGCATCAAGCTTGTTCAACTGCCTTAAAGCTTCATCAACGTTTTCGGCTGGCAATGCGACTTTCACCCCATTGCTCAGATAAAGCGTCCAGCGCCGCTTCCCCACCATGGCCACAGCACTGACTTTACTGAATATCAGAGGATAGGCTTCCAGATGGTTAACAATTTCTGCCGCGCCCAAATTTGCTTCAAGGCCAGCCACCAGTGGCAAATGTGATTGCCCCATAAGCTCCAAGCCGCCCATGGCAACGCCAGCCTTGTCAATTAGACTATAAGCCCCGCCATGTTGCCAAATTGCAAACGGAACGCGCTCGGCAACATTAATATCGAGGCGGTTTGGATATTGCCGCTGCACTGTTGCCGCCGCTACCCAGTCCATTGCTTCAAGCTTACGCCGCGCTTCTGCTGCATCAAAGCCAACAAGACTGGCACCAGGCCGCACACCCAAGGCATGAAACAACAACTCAGGGTCGTGATGGGTCAAACCGCTTACGCGAATATCTTCGGCCGCCATGCCCACCATGCTGGCAAATTTGCCTGGCATATTACGCAGCGGGCTACCTTCATAATCAAGGATGCCACCACGCAAAGTTCCGTGCGCAATGGCTGCGGCCAAAAACAAAATCGAAAACATGCGCGCAAACAAATGCACGCGCGATGACGAGAATTTGACAATCAATGCTTTCATCTATTCACCGACGCGTCATTGACCATCCAAGTCACCAGGTCTTGGAAAGAATGGCCTGCGTGTTTGGCCATTTCAGGAACCAACGAAGTTGGCGTCATGCCAGGCTGAGTGTTCAACTCCAGCAAAATAAGCTCACCCTTATCACCCGGCGTATCATCATAGCGAAAGTCACACCGCGTAACGCCGCGACACCCCAAAGCCTTATGCGCCATCAGAGAATATTTCTGGCACTTCCGGTAAACTTCATTCGGAATTTCAGCGGGTAAAATATGCTGCGATCCACCAGGCACATACTTGGCCTGATAATCATAAAAACCAGCAGCTGGCACAATATCTATCACACCCAAAGCCACATCGCCCATCACTGCACAGGTCAGTTCCTTGCCCGGAATAAATCGTTCGACCATCACTTGGTCACCAAAAATATGGCGTTCATCCAACAAAGCAACCACTGGGCCATTTGACGTGCGGTCAACAATATGCACACCAACGCTTGATCCATCAGCCACAGGCTTAATCACATATGGCACAGGCATTGGATGGCGTGATGCTGCGTCTTCAAGGTCAACTAACTTGCTTTCAGCAACAGGAATGCCTGCGTCTTTGAAAATCAGTTTCGATTTTTCCTTGTGCATCGCCAATGCGGAAGCCAGCACACCCGAATGCGTATATGGAATTTTCAGTGTTTCCATAAGTGCCGAAGCACATCCATCTTCGCCCCAATGTCCATGCAACGCATTGAAAGCCACATCGGGCTTCATATCCATGAGAACCGATGCAATCGTATCTTGCTTCACATCAACCAAAATCGCGTTGAAACCTGCTGCAAGCAGTGCTTCAAAACAACCTTCGCCGGTCGAAAGCGAAACCTTG
Source organism: uncultured Aestuariivirga sp. (assembly GCA_964247245.1). Taxonomy (GTDB): domain Bacteria; phylum Pseudomonadota; class Alphaproteobacteria; order Rhizobiales; family Aestuariivirgaceae; genus Aestuariivirga. The sequence continues at coordinate 448,428 of CAXTTK010000002.1, read as the reverse complement.
CGCTCAGCCGACCACCCCCCCATCAAAACAGCGACGGTCGTTTGATCAGGTCTTAATTTATTGAGGCTCATGCTATCTCATCAAGCGCAATACCAATGCGCTTGATCTCCCATTCCAAATTAACCCCTGAATTTGCCTTAACCCGCGCCCGCACCGTTTCACCCAACTCTTCAATTTGCGATCCAGTGGCACCACCCTCATTGATCAAGAAATTGCAATGCAGTTCCGAAACCTTCGCTGGCCCTACATTAAAGCCGCGCAAGCCAGCAGCGTCGATCAAAGCCCAAGATTTATGCCCCGGTGGATTCTTGAAAGTTGACCCGCCCGTGCGGCTCTTGATCGGCTGAGTTGCCTCGCGGCTCTGAGTAATCTTATCCATCGCCGCCAAGATGTCAGCTTGCACACCCGGCTTGCCTTGAAGCAACGCGGAGGTGAAGATCAAATCTTCCGAAGCGCCGCAGTGGCGATATGTATATTTCATGTCGGCATTGCTCAACACGTGTAAATTTCCTTGTCCGTCGAAACCCCGCGCCTCCACCAGCACGTCCTTGGTCTCGCCACCATAAGCCCCGCCATTCATGCGAAGAGCACCCCCTATGCTGCCGGGAATACCTCTCAGAAAGGTTAATGAATCGATACTATGTTCCGCTGCAAATCGGGCCACGCGAACATCAAGCGCAGCAGTGCCTGCCCGAATGAGGTTCTCGTCTTCTAAAACCACATCCATAAACGGCCGCCCCAAGCGGATCACCACACCTGGCACACCACCATCGCGCACCAGTAAATTTGAACCAACGCCAATTACATAAACCGGGACATCAGCAGGCTTGGCCTTTAAAAATGCACTCAGGTCTTCATCATCGGCAGGGGAGAATAATACTTCAGCTGCACCACCTGCCCTAAACCACGTCAAATCCGCCAATGGCGCATTCGCTTCCAAACGCCCGCGCACACGAGGCAGTTTTTTCAACAGGGCTTCGCCGTCAATTTTCATCATCAAGCTTTCGAAAGTTCAGCCAATTGATCAGGAAGCGCATAAGCCCACTGGCTGATCGTGCCTGCACCCAAACAAACAACAATGTCTCCCGGTGAAATCATGTCTTTGATCATCGGCGCCAATTGTTCGGGTGAATCAATTTTGAAAACTGCGCGGTGCCCACGGTCATGCAACCCCTGCGCCAAACTATTATGTGAGATACCCTCAATCGGTGTTTCACCAGCCGAATAAACCGGAGCTAATATCACTGTATCTGCATCATTAAAACACGTGCAGAAGTCATTGAAAAGACTCTGCAAGCGGGTATAACGATGGGGCTGCATCACAGTGATAACTTTCTGCTTTGTCACTTTCCGTGCCGCTGAAAGCACAGCAGCAATTTCAACTGGGTGATGCCCATAATCATCAAACACCGTCACGCCATTAAACTCGCCAGTCTTTGTGAAGCGGCGCTTCACACCTTCAAAACTGGCAAGGCCTTTACGAATTTGGTCATCGCTCATGCCCAATTCACGCGACACCGCAAGGGCCGCAGTTGAGTTCAGCGCGTTATGATCGCCAGGCATGGCCAAGGCCAAATCTAAAATATCATGCGTGGCTCCCGTCAACCGATTGGTCACGCGCACACCAAACCGCGTCGCACCATCGCTATAAGTCACATCCAGCAATCTAAAATCCGCCTGCGGGCTGCGACCATAAGTAATCACGCGGCGATCTTGAATTTTACCGATCAACTCTTGAACCACAGGATGGTCAATGCACATCACTGCAAAGCCATAAAACGGAATATTCTCGACGAATGACAAGAACGCTTCCTTGGCTTTCTCGAACGTGCCGTAATGATCGAGATGCTCAGGATCAATGTTGGTGACGATCACCACATCAGCAGGCAACTTCACAAACGTGCCATCGGACTCGTCAGACTCCACCACCATCCAATCGCCCTTGCCGAGGCGCGCATTAGTCCCATAGGCATTGATAATGCCGCCATTGATTACCGTCGGATCAAAATTTCCCGCATCCAACAAAGCCGCAACAATGGATGTTGTAGTCGTTTTGCCGTGCGTCCCGCCGACTGCAATGCAAGATTTAAAACGCATCAACTCCGCCAACATCTCTGCACGGCGCACCACGGGCAAATAACGTCTGCGCGCTTCAATGATTTCTGGATTGTCGTCTTTGACCGCCGAAGAAATGACGACAACTTGCGCCACACCTATATTATCAGCCTTGTGCCCGATAGCTACTTCAACGCCATGTTTGCGCAACCGCGCAACATTATAATTATCAGCAATATCAGAACCTTGAACCTTATAGTTCAGAGTTGACATCACCTCTGCAATGCCGCTCATGCCAATGCCGCCAATGCCGATAAAGTGAATGGGGCCAACGTCGCGGGGTAATTTCATAGATTAAGTTTCTCCAACTAGGCAGCGCTGTTATGCGCAATAATATTTTCAACCACATCAGCCAATCTCTCGGCTGCATCCGGTTTTCCGTGGCTCAAAGCCGATTCGGCAGCTTTCTTAAGGCCAGCGGCATCACCAATCAACCGCGCCAATAATTCTGCAAAAGCCTTCGGTGCCAATTCTTTCTGCGGGCAAACCCAACCTGCTCCAACGCCTGCAAAACTTTGCGCATTGCGCAACTGATCATTATCAATAGCATGCGGCAAAGGCACCATAATGGCAGGCCGCCCGATCACACCAAGCTCCGCAATCGTCGAAGCCCCTGACCGCGAAATCACCAAATGCGACCGCGCAATCCGCTTTGGCATATCGCCAAAAAACGCCTGCAATTCAGCCACAACACCAAGCTCCGCATAAGCCTGCTTAACCCGCGCCAAATCTTCATCACGACATTGCTGAGTAAGCACAATCTTTTTGCGCAAAGACTCTGGCATCTCCGCAAAAACCAGCGGCATGAAATCAGAAAAAAACTTGGCCCCCTGGCTCCCACCAAAAACCACCAGATTAAATATCGGGCCTGCGGGATAAGTCGCCGCCTTCTCAATTAGCGCAACCGCACGAACCGGATTACCCGTCAGCACCAGTTTCGATTTTGCCGCATCCGGCAATCCCATCATCGATGCAAACGAAGCCGCCACTACATTCACTTTACTGGAAAGCATCTTATTGGCCCGGCCAAGAACCGCATTCTGCTCATGCACCGCGCAAGGAATGCCAAGTGCCGCCGCCGCATAAATTGGCGGAAAAGATGGATACCCCCCAAACCCCACCACCGCCACCGGCTTCTCAGCCTTCAAAATCGCCTTGGCCGCACGATATCCTTGAAACAGCTTCAACAGCCCAAAGGGCCGTTTGAGCGATGGGCTGGCGGAATGCACCACATGCGTCTTTTCCGATGGAAAAGATCTGCCATAATCGCGCACCCGCTCATCCGTCATTAAGTGAACGCGGTAACCACGGCCAACCAATGTCTCTGCAAGCGCCTGCGCCGGAAACAAATGCCCGCCCGTGCCACCCGCCGCTAAGACAACAAGCTTGCCACTCATACAACGGCCATTTCGGGATGATAATTCCGTGCTTCTGTAACTGTGCGACCGCGCGCTAAAGCCAGAATGAATCCCATGGCCAAAGCCGTTCCCAGCAATGATGAACCACCATAAGAAATAAAGGGCAGTGTCATGCCCTTGGCTGGCAGCAACCCCACATTCACACCCATATTAATGCAGGCCTGCAAACCAAACATGGTGATAAGCCCGGTCATAGACAAAGCGGCAAACGGCTCGTCCTCCATCTTCGCGCGCTTTAACACCCGCACCACAATGAAGAAAAACAACAGCATCAATCCAATACAAGCCAAAAAGCCAAACTCTTCGCCCACCACCGAAAACGAAAAATCCGTGTGCGCATCCGGCAAAACCAGTTTCGCCACACCACCGCCAGGCCCCGTGCCCATCAAGCCACCGTTGTTAAACGCGGCTGTTGCTGTATCCGTCTGAAACGTGTCGCCATTATCAGGGCTTAAAAACCGGTCGATGCGTGAAGCCACATGCGATGCAAATTTATAAGCCAGCCCGCCAGACATAACGCCGAGTGCTGCCAACCCAAAAACATAGCGCCAGGAAATCCCCCACACCAAAAGCATAAAACCAAAGGTCAGGACCACCAAAACAGTTTGCCCAAAGTCAGGCTGCAAGACCAGCAGTCCTAAAAATACTGCTGCCGCACCAAACGTAATCAAATGCCCTGGCATATCAGGCCGCTTAATGTGGTCAGCCAAAAACCACGCTGCAAAAACTACAAAGGCTGGCTTGGCGAATTCTGATGGCTGCAACCCAAATATCCATCGATGCGCGCCTTTAATTTCCGGCCCGATTTTCAAAGCCAGCGCCATTAAAATCAAAGCGCCAAAAAACGTCGCAAAGGCCAATCGCCTCACCCACACCGCATCAAAAAATGAAACCGCCACCAAGCCGATCACACCAAAGAACAACCAGAATAATTGGCTGCGAAAAAAGTGAAACGCATCAAGGCCGATACGCTCAGCCACCGGCGGGCTCGCCGCCATGCTGATCAAAACCCCAATGGCCATCAACAACAAGATTGATGAAAGCAAAGCCCGGTCTATCGTAAACCACCACCGCGCCAACAAACCACGATCACTGCGTGAAATCAGCATTAGGTCGTCCCTCCAATAGCCATAATGGCGCCCGGCAATTTCGAAACCAGGTCAACAAAAGCATCACCACGAATTTCAAAATTCCGATATTGATCAAACGATGCACAAGCCGGCGAAAGCAAAACCACCGCATTGCCGCGCCCATCCATCGCTGCATCAACAGCCGCAGCAGCAACTGCTCCATCTAAAGTCTCAGCTCGCACGACATTCACTTTGCCATGCAACGTTTTAGCAAAATCTTCCGTGGCCGCACCAATCAAATACGCTTTGCTGATCTTTGGAAAATAAGCAGCCAAAGGTTCAATTCCACCAGATTTCGCAATGCCACCGGCAATCCAATATATATTATCAAATGAAGCCAGCGCCTTTTCAGCAGCGTCGGCATTGGTGGCCTTCGAATCGTTGATGAACGGAACGCCTGAAACCGTCCCCACCTGTTGCATCCGGTGCGCCAACCCACCAAAGCTCTTCATCGCCGTTTGAATATCAGCAATCGCAACCCCAAGTGCCCGCGCCGCACCATAAGCGATGCAGGCATTCTGCCAATTATGTTTGCCCTTGAGAGCTGGCATAGCTCGCAGATCAATCTCTCCCACGATCTTGCCACCACGCCGATCATGCAAAATACCACTTGCCGCACTCACACCATCTTCGAGCAGATGCAAAACCGAAACACGTCTAATATCGGCCCCTGACGAAACCTGATCAGCAATCGCCATGCACCACGGATCATCAACGCCAACGAGTGCCGTATCGCCCCCGCCCATCTTGGCAAACATACGGCTTTTCACGAAAGAATAATGATGCATGTCGCCATGCCTGTCCAAGTGATCGGCAGTGAGATTTGTCAGAACCCCAACATCAGGATGCAAACTCGGCATCAAATCAATCTGAAAAGATGAAAGCTCCAAAACATAAATCCGGTCTTTGGAAGGTTCGCGCAAATTAAAAACTGCAAGGCCAATATTGCCGCCCACATCAACATCAAGCCCTGCTGATTTCAGCACATGCCCAATCAGCGCCGTTGTGGTCGACTTGCCATTGGTGCCAGTAATTGCCACCAGCTTGGCCCCACTGCGCTGCACTTCACGCGCAAAAACTTCAGTGTCTCCAATAATCTCAATGCCAGCTTGTTTGGCCTTCACCACAGTCCAATGCGGCTCGGGATGCGTGAGAGGCACACCAGGGCTCAGCACCAAAGCGCTCAAATTTTTAAAATCAATGTTATGCAAATTCGTAATTGAAAGACCGTCAGCCCGCGCTTTTTCAACAGCAGGTTCTGAATCGTCCCAAGCAAAAACTTGCGCCCCACCAGCATTCAGAGCCTTTGCACAAGAAATTCCAGAACGGGCGAGTCCAAATACACCCACTGATTTGCCTTTGAATTGAAGTGCGGGAAACATTGTAAAAACCTACCTCAGCTTCAAAGTCGAAAGGCCAATCAACGCAAGCACAAATGAAATAATCCAAAAGCGAATAACAATCGTCGGCTCTTTCCAACCTTTCTGTTCAAAGTGATGATGCAGTGGCGCCATCGCAAAAACGCGTTTACCGGTCATTTTGAATGAAGCCACCTGCACAATCACCGAAACAGTTTCAAGAACAAACAAACCGCCAATGATCATCAAAACAATTTCGTGTTTGGTAGCAACTGCAATGGCACCGAGACAACCACCAAGCGAAAGCGAACCTGTGTCGCCCATAAAAATCATAGCGGGTGGTGCATTGAACCAAAGAAATCCAAGCCCTGCCCCAACTAACGCGCCGCAGATAATCGCCAGCTCGCCCGTGCCTTTCACAAAATGAAGCTGCAGATATTCTGAAAACACAAAGTTACCCACCAAGTAAGCAATGAGGCCATAGCTACCAGCCGCAATCATCACAGGCACAATCGCCAAACCATCAAGACCATCGGTAATGTTCACAGCATTGCCCGCGCCCACAATCACCAATGCACCGACGGCCAAGAAGAACGGTCCAAAATAAATCAAAAATTCCTTAGCAAACGGCAATGCCAAAGAACTTGAAAGAGGCTCTTTTCCAAGCCACATAAAGCCAAGCACTGCGGAACCCGCAATAATAAACTCGGCAAGCAACCGCGCCTTGCCAGAAAACCCCCGCGTTGTTGCTCGTGTCACTTTCAAATAGTCATCATAAAAGCCAATCGCCCCAAAGCCCAAAGTCACAAACAAAACTGCCCACACATAAAAATTGCTGAGGTCTGCCCAGAGAAGTGTGGATACAAAAACACCCGATAAAATCATCAGCCCCCCCATGGTTGGAGTGCCTTGCTTTTCAACAATGTGGCGCTGCGGCCCATCGCTGCGGATCGGTTGGCCCTTGCCTTGTTTGATCTTGAGTAACGCAATTATTTTTGGCCCCAGCACAAAAATGAAAAGCAGTGCTGTCAAAATCGCCATGCCCGTGCGCGTCGTCAAATAACGAAAAGCATTAAAAGCCGAAACTTCAGTGGTGAGTTTTAACAACAGATAATACAGCATTGATCAAATATCCTTTTTCACAGCTGTGAATTGTTTACGCAAAGCTTCAACAACAAGCCCCATCTTGCTACCAAGCGAACCCTTGATCATTACGGCGTCGCCAGCTTGCAATCGTGTTAACAATTGCGCATTCAACTCCGCCGAAGTCGCAGCATAAGCTCCCTGCTTTGCTGCCGGAACAGCATTCCAAAGATTCCGCATCAAAGGCCCAGCGGCGTATAAAACATCGACACCATATAAGTCTATTGGTTTAGCCAAATCAGCATGAAGCTGTTCACCAAATTTCCCCAGCTCCAACATATCGCCCAGCACAGCAATGCGACGGCCATTCTTGCCCAGTTTCGCCTGCGCCAACAGAGCAAGTGCTGCACCCATTGAAGTCGGGTTGGCATTGTAACTTTCGTCGATCAACAATAATTCACCGCCGGGTACCGATAATTGTTCTTGAACCCCGCGCCCCTTGGCGGGCGCAGCATCAGCAAGTGCCAGCATTGCTCGCGCTAAATCAGCACCCGATGCTTTAACCGCAGCCAACACCGCCAAACTATTTATGGCCATGTGCTCGCCCGGCATCCCCAATTTGTAAGTCACCCGCTCACCCATCACATCAGCAGTGATGCAGCAACAGGTTGGATGCAAAGCAACGCGCTCTAAACGAACACTTGCTTCTGTGTGCTTTCCAAAACCAATAATTGTTTTTGCACCGCCAGCTATTGCTGCAGCACTTAGCAAATCAAAATATTCAGAGTCTCGGTTGATGATCGCCGTGCCGCCCTTTTCCAAACCAGAGAAAATCTCAGCCTTGGCCAAAGCAATTTCATCAAGCGAATTGAAATTGCCCAAATGGCTAGCAGCAACAATCGTCACAATAGCAATGTGTGGCCGCACCAGTTGAACCAGCGGCGTAATTTCGCCCCAATGGTTCATGCCAATTTCAAACACACCATAAGCCGCATTGCGCGGCATTCGTGAAAGCGTGAGTGGAACCCCCCAATGATTATTAAATGACGCCGCCGAAGCATGCGTCAATCCTGAAGCAGAAAGTGCAACATGCAACATTTCCTTCGTCGAGGTTTTGCCAACACTGCCTGTAACAGCAATAATCTGTCCATTACTCCATTCACGTGCAGCGCGCCCCATGTTTTCAAGGCCGCGCAATGGATCTTCCGCCACCTGCAAAACCGCACCAGCATTTCGCATCTCATCGGTCACCCGCGAAACCATCGCAACGCCAGCACCAGCCCGCAAAGCCTTCACTACAAAATCATGTCCGTCCATGACATCGCCTTTGATCGCCACAAAAATATCGCCGACAGAAACACTGCGCGAGTCAATTGAAACGCCGTTCATTGCCCCACGCAGTTTGCCATCCAAAGCACCACCCGTCGCCGCCAATAATTCCCGTGTCGTCCAAAGTGGTCGGTCAACCATGATAGATTTTCCCTGCTATAGCTGCCACAACAGCATCGTGATCTTTAAATGGAAAAACAGTCGTACCCACGGTCTGCCCTTCTTCATGCCCCTTGCCCGCAACAAGCAAAATATCGCCTGCCTCCAAAGCCTGCACTGCGGTTGCAATCGCCTTGGCACGATCCCCAATTTCAACGGCATGTGGCGCACCGACCAGAGCTTCTCGCCGAATTTGCGCAGGCTCTTCAGTACGCGGATTATCATCTGTCAAATAAGCAATATCAGCATATTTGGACACAGCCGCCGCCATCAAAGGCCGCTTGCCTTTATCGCGGTCACCACCACATCCAAATACCACATGAAGCTTTCCGGTGGTATAAGGGCGCAGAGCTGAAATTGCATTCTCCAGCGCATCGGGCGTGTGCGCATAATCCACAAACACGCTCGCACCTGCCCCGGTCAAACCGACCAGTTCCAACCGCCCGCTCGCACCCTTCAAAGATTCGAGCGCATGCAGAACCAAACTAACTTCACCACCCGACGCTATCACCAAGCCTGCCGCAACCAACGCATTTGAAACTTGAAAGTCGCCCACCAATGGCAAGCTCACGCGGTGCTGACCAGACTTACTTTCAATCACCAGCTCCTGTCCCAAACCATTTGCCGTCGATTGTACCAATTTCAAATCATCGCCATTGCGGCCCACTGTAAAAGGCACCAACTCAGCCTTCAAAGCATGCCGCAAAACATCAGCCCCTTGCGGCGAATCCATGTTGATCACAGCCGCCGCACCGCGTGGCAACAGTTCATCAAACAACCGCATCTTCGCTTCAAAATAAGCCTCGAAACTATGGTGATAGTCCAAATGATCTTGGGTAAGATTAGTGAAAGCCCCCGCCGTCAACCGCAAACCATCCAAACGATATTGCGCCAAGCCATGGCTCGATGCTTCAATAGCCAAATGCTGAACATGATCATCGCGGAGCTTTGCAGCAAGTGCCGCAAGCTGCACAGGGTCGGGCGTTGTATGCGCCAGATATTCAGAACCATCAGGCCCCACAACACCAATCGTGCCAAGACTTGCCGCACGAAAACCCATCGCAGCCCATATCTGCCGCACAAAAACCGAAACCGAAGTTTTGCCATTGGTTCCCGTCACAGCAACAATCGTATCCGGTTGACAGTCATAAAACCGCGCAGCCATCAATGCCAGAAGTCTGCGCGGATTATCAGACTCAATAATCAGCCCCGCACCTTGATAACTCCCCCGTTGGCAAATCACCGCCACGGCACCGCCGACCAATGCCCTGTCAATATAAGCACTGCCATCAACCTTGGTTCCTGGCAGCGCCGCAAACACATAACCCGGCTTCACATCGCGACTGTCAGACGTAACGCCTAAAACGACAACATCTGCCCCGCTCGGCAGCGACGCATCCTGTTGCAAAAGGCGGCTCAATAAAATCGTCATCAATGTTTCTTTTCAGCAGAAGCAACACCTTTGGCCTGCTTTGCCAGCTTCACCAGATCTTCTGGTGTAAATTCTGGAGTCACCCCAAGCATCGGCGCCACGCGTTCAATGATAGCAGCAGCCGTTGGCACAGCATTCCAACCCGCAGTCTGAAAACCATAAGTGCCAGGAATGGCTTGCGGCTCATCCAACATCACAAAGATTGCATAGCGCGGCTTTTCCATCGGAAACGCGCCAATAAACGTGGCCAACACTTTTGTTTTTGAATAACGCCCACCGATAACTTTTTCAGCAGTGCCGGTCTTGCCACCCACACGGTAGCCAATAACGTCAGCCTTAGAAGCTGTTCCTTCAGTAACATTCAACCGGAAAAGGTAACGCATCTTCTCAGATGTCTCGGGCTTCACAATCCGGTGCGCCAAAGCCTGCGCATCTTCCTTTGTGCGCTTTAAAAAAGTGGGCGGGATGGACATGCCACCATTGATCAAATCAGAAATCACCGCCAAGCCTTGCAAAGGTTGTACGGCAAAACCATGGCCAAATGCGGCCGTCGCAGAAGATAATTTACTCCAATGTCGAGGTAACAATGGCTTTGCACTTTCAGGAACTTCCGTCACCAGCCGGTCCATAAACCCAACCCGCGTCAAAAATTCATGATGGCCTTCAAGCCCCACTTGCAGCGCCATTTTGGCAGTACCAATATTAGAAGAATTCGTAAACACTTCAGGCACAGTCAAAACTTTGCGTTGCGCATGAAAATCGCTGATCCGCGCATTGCCGATCACCAGCGGATGTGTCGCGTCATACCGCGAATTCATATTCATGACACCATAGTCAAACGCCATGGCAAAGGTCACGGCCTTGATCACTGAACCCAATTCATAAACACCACTGGTCAATTTATTCTGCTGATCCGACGTCAATCGTTTATCTTCAGCATTTGGATTGTAATCGGGCAGCGACGCCAACGCCACAATTTCGCCAGTCTGCGTATCAAGAATAATCCCACCGCCAGACTTTGCTTTGAACTTTATAACCGCCTTGGAAACCTCATCCGTCACAGCATGCTGCACGCGCATATCCATCGAGAGCTGGGCCGGATAAGTCGTGTGGCTTTCAGGCTCACTCAGCGATGCAGTATAAAGCGCGCCTTGATCATCCAGATATTTTTCAATGCCTGCAATACCCTTGGTATCAACGTCAACATAGCCCACAGTATGTGCGGCAAGCCGCCCCATCGGATAAACCCGCTTGCGTTCGTTCACATAAGCCACACCCGGAATACCCAGATTATAAACCGCATCGCGTTCTTCAGTATTGGTCTGGCGTTTGAGCCACACAAATGCTTTGCCAGGCTTTAGCAATTTCTCTTTCAAACTTTTGGCATTGAGCTCAGGCAGCGTGGCAGTCAGCAATTCCACAGCCTCATCCACATCGGTGATCTTGCGCGGATCGACAAACAACGAAGACACTTCAATATCCGTCGCCATAACTTGCCCATTCCGGTCAACAATATCGGGCCGTGGCATAGATTTTTCGCGCAGAACGACATCGCCAACTGTGTCGGCTTTATGCATCAAAGTCAATTTGCCCAGCTGCAGAGCGATCATCAAAAAGAACGCGCAAAAAATCATACTGACTAAACGAATACGATTTTGCCCTGCTAATTTTTGCGAACCCATTTCAACCATCATTGCATCTTCTCTAGGATCGCCCCAATGGGGTCAGCCGTTTTATCGTCCAGTTTAATCACTGGCGTATCTGGAATTTTCGCTGCCACTTCCGCCACCGAAATAATTTGCGTGGCTTTCACAGGTTGCAATTTCAGTTGCTCTTCAGCCATTTTTTGCAAACGGTCAGGCCGCGTCAAGCTCGCCCATTCGGCATCAAGCAACTTAATCGTCTCGCGCTCATCGTTAATGCCTGTCTTCAATTTCACAATTTGCCGCTCAAGCCCGCGCGTGGAATGTTCCAGCGAATACATAAAAAACGCCGCCACCAAGACCGTCAAAACCAAAAATGCGTTGATCACTTTAATCATCAGTGTTTCCCCCCACGCAGTTGTGGAACCGCCATGCCTGCCACATCAAATGGAAATGCCGCAGCCGATGTGCGAACCGCCGCGCGTAATTTTGCAGAACGCGAACGCGGATTATCCAGCTTCTCCACTTCACTGGCTTCCACATGACCTTTGTAAATCAATTCAAAACTAGGCGCCGGCCCTGAATGCGCTTCCGGCATGTAGCGCGAACCCGTTGGCAATTTTCCAGCCCGCGCCGCAAAAAACCGCTTCACAATTCGGTCTTCGAGCGAATGAAAAGTTACCACCGCCAAACGCCCACCCTCTTCTAAAATTTCTTCCGCCGCACATAACGCCATCGCCAATTCATCAAGCTCGGCATTCACATGAATGCGCAACGCCTGAAACGTGCGGGTCGCTGGATGCGTCCGGTCCTTCGCGCGTTGCGGCCCCGTAGCTCGCTCAATAGCCTTCACCAAATCCATCGTCGTCATCAGTGGTGCTTCACCACGCGCAGTCACAATCGCCTTGGCAATGGAACGTGAGCGCGGCTCTTCGCCAAACACAAAAATAATTTGCGCCAATTCTTCAGCAGCTAAACTGTTCACATAATCAGCAGCAGATTTGCCCACCTGCCCCATGCGCATATCCAGCGGCCCTTCGCGCATAAACGAAAAGCCACGCGTCGCCTCATCAATCTGCATTGATGAAACCCCAATATCCAAAACCACGCCTTGCACTTTGCCGAGGCCCAGATCAGAAATAATATTCTGCATCTCGCCAAAAGTACCTTGAACCAATTGCAATCTCCCACCCGACTGGGCCACCAGAGATGCACCATCCGCAACCGCATTCGGATCACGGTCAATCGCAATAACCTTGGTACCAGCACAGCTCAAAATGCCGCGCGTGTAACCGCCCGCCCCAAACGTGCCATCTAGATAAACGCCGCCCGCCTGAGGCGCCAAAGCGGCAAGCACTTCGGGCAACATCACAGGGTAATGGCGTTGGGCGGTATTGGAGGTTGAAATCATGGGGCGGTCGAACACAGTGAATAAGAGGTTAATAAAGTCCGACAATGCCTCTGCAATTCCTAACAAATCGTTTCAAATGCGATTCATTTCAACACTTTCGCTCGAAAGCGAAAAAAAACACCAGTCGGCCTATAAGCCGGGTTTTGTCCCCATGAAGTTGCCCTCACAGTGTATGGCCATTCATCTGGAGCATTTGTTGCCAAATGCTTCGCGCAACCAACCCGGGCAGCGAGCCGGAAAAGCTTTGAAACTTGCGTTTCGTGCTGCCCCTATTAGGTCTTGCTCCGGGTGGGGTTTACCATGCCAGCCTTGTTGCCAAGCCTGCGGTGGGCTCTTACCCCACCTTTTCACCCTGACCACAGTAAACTGTGGCGGTTTGTTTTCTGTGGCACTTTCCCTAAAGTCACCTTCGCCGGTCGTTAACCGGCACCCTATTTCCGTGGAGCCCGGACTTTCCTCCCTCGCACCCTTGCGGGCCCAGCGAGAGCGGCCATCCAGCCGACTGGTATGGCGGGCTTAGGCTTGCAATCAGCATTGGTCAATAAAAACCACTTGTATTGGTGAAATCAGGCACCACGTACTGCGCTGGTTTAAGGGGCAGTAAAATGGTGCACGTTGAAACATTAAAGAAATTGAATCGCTTACGCGTCATCGCAAAGTTCATGGATTCCGGCTGGGGCATTCCCTTCACCAAAGTCCGTTTTGGAGCAGACGCCGTCGCAGGCTTAATCCCCGGCTTTGGCGACGCTGGGGCTGCGCTCGTTTCACTTTATATCGTTTTGGAAGCCCGCAAACTCGGCGCGCCTAACCACTTACTCGTGAAAATGTTAGCAAACGTTGCCATCGACACAGGTCTCGGAACCATTCCCGTTGTTGGAGACATATTTGACGTGTTATTCAAGTCAAATATAAAGAACATTGATTTACTCCATGATTTCATTCATAAAAATAAAGAATAGAAGCATTAATCGTTTTAAGTTACGAGTCACAATTTGCTCGTGTAAGCTTACTGGAATTAATCTGTTGGAACCATAACCCCTTGCGCCTCCTTTTTGTATTTTTAGCCCTGTTCGCGACAGCCTCAACAAGCCTTGCACAAGAACGGGAATGGACGCTCAACGCCTCCGATAAAGAAGCATTCTTGGTTTTTGGGGTGCCTGATACTGATGATGTTGGGATGAGTTTTTGGTGTGAAATTGGCACCAACAAATTTTCAATTTTTGTCAACAACATTGCTGGCCAATTAAAAGATGGTCAAAGGGCCGAAATGGCAATCGAGATTGATAACCATAAATTCTCCGTCAAAGCCAAAGCCGCAGTCGAAAAAGCGGGCCGGTCAAAAAGCCTCGAAGGCCAAATACCCAGCAATGACCCAATCCTAAAATCCGCCGAATCCGGCTCAATCCTAAAAACCACAATCCAAGGCCACACAAACACCTACCCTCTAATAGATGCAGACTTCACGGGCCTTTTGCGTACCTGCGCAGGCGATGTGGTGAATTAACCGCGTAAAAGCTTATGCAGCGTAGCCACTGTCGATTGATCGGCCACGCCATCAACTAGCGCAGTCCTGAAATGTCGCTGAAACGCCTCAACCACAATTTTCGTTCGTGCATCAAAACTGCCATTTACTTCGATGCCATAGCCATAAAGTTTCAACATAGCCTGCAGCGCCATCACCGCATCACCGACATCACCGACCTGTAAAAATGTTCCACCTTTGATTGGCTCTGGCTCGATCCAATGGCCAACCCCAAAACCATGAAGAAAGGCCCAATCAAACTTTTCACCTGGATCAACTTTCCGCCCCGGCGCAACATCAGAATGCGCTAAAAAATTTCGTCCAACAATCTCATATCGTTTTGCCAAATCCTTGCACAATGCAGCAACAGCAAGCATCTGGACTTTCGGAAAATCAGGATAGCCCATCGAATGCCCAACATTCTGAATCTCAATCCCAATCGACGACGAATTTATGTCCTCGTCATCATGCCAACTTGAAACCCCGGCATGCCAAGCGCGCGCAGCCTCGTCTACCATCTGCACAATGCTGCCAGAGTCATCGATCAAATAATGCGATGAAACCTCTGACTCCTCATTGCACAACCAATCACAAGCCTTCTGCGCTTCGCTCATGCCAGTATAATGCAGAAGAATAATTTTGACTTCGCTGCCAGCAGCGCGTTCGCCAAAATTTGGTGATGGCTGAAACCGGTGCGGCAATAAGGTACCAACCAACTAAGCCAATTCCTTTTCCAAGACGCCGTAAGCATCATTAATCCGAGAGAGGCGATCCGTCGCCAACTTTACCATTTCGGCCGGAACGCCCGCCGCAATCTGTCGGTCAGGATGCAGTTCTTTCACCAATGATTTGTACTTTGATTTTATTTCTGCAAATCCAGCACCAGGCTCTAAACCCAGCACATCATAAGGATTATCTTTCAGCGAAACATGACGTGAGCGAATACGAGCAAAATCAACTTTGGAAAATCCAAATATTTCCGCAACGCTTTCAAGATAGAGCAATTCATTTTCGTGAACCACGCCATCTGCTTTCGCGATGTGAAATAGCCCATCCAAAACACTTTCGAGAACCGACGACTTCAATTCAAAAAGTTTTGCGACTTGCAAAGCGTAAGATTCAAAACCCGCAACATCTTGCTTCGCCAAATTAAAGACGCGTTCAACAGCAGGCCGATCTTTTTCCGGCACATGAAACACCTGTGAAAAGGCCTGCACTTCATCTTCGGTCACCGCGCCGTCAGCCTTGGCCATTTTGGCTCCCAGCGCAATCATACCAATTGTGAAGGCTACAGATTTTTCGGGAGGCTGATCATGCCCCTGCCCCAGACCGATCAAGCTTGAAATCGAATCACCAATACCAGTAACTGTTTCAGAAATACGGGCCCAAACCGTCATGCCAGCACCCCAGTCTTATAAGAGTTTTTTAGAGGCCAGTCAGGCCGTCTTGCGAAAATAATAACCAATTTTGAAAATCGGTGTATCAACATCTAGCCCTTGCGCCAAACGTTGCTCCACATGCCAAGCCCGCCCAGCGGTCCAGATTGTTGCAGCCAAAACCGGAATAGCCACCAATCCCAACATAACGAAAAGCGCCGTATCTGGCAGCCCAATCAATTTCGCCACAGCCCAAACAGATGCAGCAGCCGCAGCCCCCACCAAGCAGAATGTCAGGAGAGTGACACCCGATGCCGCCAAAAAACAGCCAAACGGGCTAAATGCCTGAGAGCTGACTTTCGGTTGGCCTTCTGGCCTCATGATTTCTTGTTCCATGAACCAAGATATGCCTTGCCGCCCCAGCTTTTGCAAGTGTGGCTAAAGCGACTTGATAGAAGTCAATAAATCACCAACAAACGCGGCGTTGTGTCCAAACCCATGACCAGTGATTATGACGACGGACGCGCAGTTTTACAGGTCGCCATCCGCACCGATGATAGCCATACCCATAATGATGATGGAAACCATATCCGTACCCATAACCATGGCCTACGCCAAAAGTGATAAACACTTTTGCTTGCACTGGTGCAGCAGTTCCTAAACTCAAAGCAATTGCCGCCGCAGCGGCCAGTCCGATTATTGAAAGTTTTTTCATAAGAACGTCCTTCCGAAAACAAAACCCCGCAATAAAAATTACGCCTTTGAAATTAGTGCGTCAATGGTCTTGCTTCAAGCCGCCTGTTCTTCGGCTGGCGCTCCTAATCCAATCATCCGACAGATCGGATAAACCAAATCAGCGCGGTTCAGCGTGTAGAAGTGAAACGCGTCAACACCCTCGCGTTCAAGCGCCTGCACTTGCTCTGCCGCCACCATGGCCGCAACCAAATTGCGTGTTTCAGGATCCTTATCTAATCCAGCAAAGCGCGCCGTCATCGCAGGTGGAATATGCGCGCCGCATTTTGCTGCAAATTCTTGCGCCTTAGCAAAATTTGTAATCGGCAATATCCCCGGCAATAATTTTATGTTAATGCCGCGCGCTGCGATCCGGTCGCGCAGCCGCAAATAAAACGAGTTGTGAAAGAAAAACTGCGTAATCGCATGCGTTGCACCATGATCAGCCTTATCCGCCAAGAACGCGAGATCCTCTTCAATAGAAACTGACTCAGGATGCTTCTCCGGATAAGCCGAAACCGAAACTTGAAAATCTGCAATCTCCCGAATGCCGCGCACCAAATCAGCGGCATTGCGATAACCATCAGGATGCGGACTAAACCTCGTCCCCACACCCGCCGGGGGATCACCACGGAGCGCCAAAATATGCCGCACTCCGGCATTCCAAAAATCACGCACCACAGCATTCACTTCGTCTTTTGAAGCGCCAACGCAAGTCAGATGCGCAGCAGGTGAGAGGCCCGTCTCCTTTACAATTCGGCTCACAGTATTGAGCGTGCGGTCGCGTGTCGTGCCCCCCGCCCCATAGGTCACCGAAACAAAATCAGGCTTCATCATTTCAAGGCGGCGCAGCGTCTGCCAAAAAGCCACCTCAGCATCGCCCGCTTTGGGCGGAAAGAACTCAAATGAAACAGAAAGTTTATTACTCATGGTCAATTCATCCCTGCATTCATTTTTGAAGCGCCAATATGCTGCGAAGTGTTGGCATTCTCGGCGAGCCACACTGAAACCGTCAGCCCCATGCGCGCATTCACATAGGGTGGAGGCAACACGTCATGCTTGATCAAACTTAGCCCCGCCCTCGCCATCCAACCCGCCATATGCTCACTCGAAATGCCAAGCCGGCGATGTGCATGATGGTCACGCAATTCTTCAAAATCATGAGGAGCGAAATCGACAATCAACATCTTCCCGTTCGGGGCTAAAATGCGAACCGCCTCAAGAAGTGCACGTTGTGGATCATCCAAGAAATGCAACACCTGGTGGATCGTCACCAAATCCGCAAATTCGTCCGCAAATGGCAGCGCATAAATATCGGCCTGCCGCACTTGCGCATTGCGCAGCTTATGCGTTTCTAAATTCGAACGCGCAATCGCCAACATTTCGCGGCTCATATCAAGTCCAAACAAATTCTTGGCGCGATCACTCAACAGTTCTAAAATCCGTCCCGTGCCCGTTCCCAAATCAACACAGTTCTCAAACTTCAATTTTTCAAGCAGCCCAAGCATTGCCTGCTCAACATCCGCCTCTCGCACATGAAGCGAGCGCAGCTTGGCCCAATCGGCAGCATTGGTTCTGAAATATTCATCTGCCCGCCCCTGTCTCTGTTGGCGAATATCTTCAAGCCGCAACAGATCAGCCGCAAGCAGTTCATCGCTCGCTGGCAACATATCAACTAGCGCCCGCGCCAGTGCCCCACTGCGCCCCTGTTCGCGCAAACGAAACAAAACCCAATTTCCCTCTTTATGTCTTGAAATAAGCCCCGCCTCAGCCATCAGCTTCAAATGACGGCTAACCCGCGGCTGGCTTTGCTCTAAAATGAAAGTGAGTTCAGTCACATTCAGTTCGCCATGCGAAAGCGCAAACAGAATCCGGATACGGGTCGTTTCCGCTACAGCTTTCAATCCGGCCAATAATTCTTCCATCGCGCAACCTTTCAATCTATATAAACATATCTTTATATAGATAGCAACCGCAATACGAATTTTGCTTAAAACAGTCGCAATTGATCTATATTTTTCTGGCGCTTGATTTTTGTCTCAACTCTGCCCAAATTAGCACATGAAATTAAGTAGATATGTCAAACGTTAATTTTAAATCAGAGGCTTCCATGAATTACTCTATGTCGCGTCGTGTTTTCACCTTTGGACTTTTCGCATCGGCGAGCGCGATTGCCTTTTCACCAGTGGCTTTGGCCGACGATGGTGCTGAAGCCTATGTCAAGAAGTTGGGTGTTGAAGTTATTAAATTGGCAAATGGCGGTCGACGTGGCGATAAGGCCCTACAAAACCGTTTTGCTTCGCTTTTAGGGCGTTACATCAATATACCGAACGTCGCGAATTTCGCGTTGGGGTTGAACAAGGGTGATCTTCCTTCCGGCGATAAAGCTATGTTTTATGATCTGGTTGCAAATTACGCGGCAGCGCTTTTTGTTTGGTATGTTGATGATTTCAAGGGCCAAGAACTAAAAGTCACCAACTCCGATGAACAAGGCAGGTTTATTACTGTTGATACCGGAATCGTCGGTGGCGGCATCGGCAATGAAAAACTGCGCTGGCGCGTTGTAAAACAGGGTGATGGCTACCGCGTGTCAGATCTAAACATCAAAGGCGTATGGCTGACGATCGCTATGAAAAAACTATTTGGTGATACGCTGAAATCTTCGGGTGGTGATTTCAAAGCCCTTTATTCAAAATTGCGCGAAGCTGAAACTTGGTAATGTTTGAATTTTTGATATTCACGCATCATTAACCATGTTCGACTGACATGGGTTCTGGTAAACACGAATCATGATTTCACGTCGCACATTTATTGCTTGTCTATCTCTGGGCTTGGCCACTCCCGCATTGGCCGAGGAACACCCTTCTGTGTCGTTTATGAACATCGTCGGCAGAGACATGCTGCACGCCCACCGGCAAGGAACAGTATCCGCATTTATGCGCGTTATCCAACGCTATGCCGACGTGCCCGGCATCTCAAATTATTTGTTGGGCGAGTATGAAATGCCAAAGTCGTCACAACAAACTTACGAGCGTGGCGTTGCGAATTTTATTTCAAGGTATTTTGCCGAGCAATCACGCAAATATCCAATCGCAAAATTTGAAATGGGCGAAGCCACTGTTGGTGAAAACAAAGAAATTTTTGTCGCATCAAAAGTTTATCTGATGTCAGGTCAAAATTACAACGTGTCTTGGCATTTGTCGTGGATCGACGGAAAATACAAAGTTATTGATGCTAAAGTTTTGGGTTTCTCCCTCACCTATTGGGAACGCAGTGATTTTAATCAGTTCCTCAAAAAAAATAATGGTGATGTAAATGTCCTCATCGCCGCCCTTAATCGCCAGAATTAATTAACCTCCACGGTTCAGACTCTTTGACTCAAAGGGAATCAGCCAAAGATGCACGCGCGCCTCGATCTTGGACTTGCATTAGCACTTGCTTTCGCGGCAATGCTCGGCGCCTGCTCAACGGGCGTCGACAAGCCCTATTTCCGAACTGAAGGCGTTGCTACGCCTGTCAGCAATTGCGCCATCGACCCGCGCTCGTTTGGAAAAGCCGAAAGCGTGCCTGATTTCACTGACCCAAATGGTTGCGGTGGTCGCAACCTCTACCGAGTTTATGACATAAGCGGTATTACATTCAGCCAACCCGCACTGGTTCGTTGCGAAGTGGCAGACACCTTGGCAGAGTGGATTGCCAATACTGTGCAACCACGTGCTAAAGCCATATTCGCGCAAAATGTGGTTTCATTCAAAGTCGCCGCATCATATTCCTGCCGCCCACGCAATAATGTGCGTGGCGCAAAACTTTCAGAGCATGGCATGGCCAATGCTATCGACATCGCTGCTTTCACATTGGAAGATGGACGAGAAGTCAATGTTCTTGATGATTGGTATTCGGGGCCTAGCGAAAATCGCGCATTTTTGCGTGCAATCAGAAGCGAGGCTTGCGGGCCTTTCCACACAGTTTTAGGGCCCGGCTCAGACGCTGAACACAAAGATCATATCCATCTCGATTTGCAAAAAGAACGAAGCGGCGGGCCGTATTGTCACTAGGCCTTTTTAATCTGTGTGCGCCTGCCAAACCAAACACATGTAGCTACAACACAAGCGAAAGCTATTGACCGCAAAGTTAAAGCCTCACCCATCAAACCCCAAGCTGCAAATTGAGTCATGAATGTTTGCAGCAACTGCACCTGGCCCACAGGAGCAACGCCGCCTATTGCCAGACCCTTATTCCACGCAAAAAAGCCAATCAGCTGGCTCATCAGCGAGAGGTAGGCAAAACACAACCAGCCTTGAAGTGACTCAGCCCCCGTCACACCTTGTGCAAAGTAAAACGTCAAAGGCAATGTCAATGGCAACG
Organism: uncultured Aestuariivirga sp.; assembly: GCA_964247245.1. Taxonomy (GTDB): domain Bacteria; phylum Pseudomonadota; class Alphaproteobacteria; order Rhizobiales; family Aestuariivirgaceae; genus Aestuariivirga. The sequence goes on along the minus strand of CAXTTK010000002.1, from coordinate 427,355 downwards.
CCACAACCAGCGCCCAACAAATCACCTGCCAGCCGCCAAGCTTACGCGCCAAATTCCCACCCGCTGCATAACCCATAGATGCAGCAATTACCGCAAGCACCAAAAGACTATCGGCACCTTGCAATGCCACGCCGCCATCCCACACAGCATAAACAACAACCGCCGCCGAACCTAAAACACTCCACGCCCAAAACGGCAGTGAGGGTCGCTCACCGGCAAATATCGTACTCATGAGAGCAGTACCCAATGGGAGAAGTGCCAGAACCACACTGCCATGTGAAGCAGGAGCTGTTTTCATGGCAATGGTCGACAAAATTGGAAATCCGAAAATCACACCAAGCACAACAAAGAACAATTGTTTCAAATCACCCCAGTCGGGCCAAGGCTGGCGCGATAACAACAAGATTGGTGCCGCAACGCAAGCCGCCAAAACCGTCCGCCCGATACTGATAAAAAGCGGATCAAATTCTCTGACTGCGAGGTGTGAAAATGGCAGCGTTAGAGAAAATATCGCGACCCCAATAAATCCCCAAATATAACCTCGCGTTGTTTCAGTCATGAAAACAGCATGTTGTTGCTTTTCCAGATCGGATTGGTTTTGGGCCGTGCAGCAATCAAATTATAATATCGCTCTACATTTGGCTGTCGTGCAAATAGCGCATTTATATCAGGCGCCCAGCTAATCAGCATCGTAGCATAAAGATCAACCGCGCTGAACATCTCGCCCAAAATATAAGGCCCCTGCCCTAAAGCATTGGCGAATATATCAAAATCTCTATTCAAATCAATCTCAGCCTTGGCCTTAATACCTGCTCCCGCAGTCGGATTAACCAAATAACGAGCCGGATAAAAAAAGCGCAAGTCTGCCATATAAACCGCAGAAGCAAAATAAAGCATCCAGCGCAAATAAACCGCACGCAACGGAGAATCCAACGCCGGTGCCAATCGCGCCGAAGGATATAAGTCAGCCAGATAGATCACCATGGCTGCACTCTCAGTCATCAAACTGTTATCAAGCAGTCGCAAACTTGGCACTTCGCCGCGCGGATTAATGGCCAAGTAGTGTTCAAAACCTTGGCCATCACGAGGGACATCGACCAGTTGCACATCTGCCCCACATTCAGCCAAAACAGCTTCCACAGCGGCTGATCCTGAACCACTACGCATATAAAGGGTAAACATGAACTTCTCCTTTGGGTCGGCCAAATTTAAGCCTATACTAACGCCAAGTCATCAAGTCTCGTTAGAACCAAGGATAACCTCTGCCATGGTGCAGGCCCCGGCCCCCGCGAAACGCAATGTCCGTTTTTCTTATTCAACGGCTGACCAGCCTTTGCTGCAGCGCGCCGTCATCCAAGCGATTGAAAAAATCGGTGGCCAGCGCAAACTCAAGAAACTCTACATCACCCACCAAGAAAATCTTAATCGCGGCATGGGCTTTTTTGACTCGGCCATGCGCCTGTTGCGCATCAATGTAAAATACGAAGCCGATACTTTGGCCGAAGTTCCAAAAACCGGCCCAATCGTATTCATCTCCAATCACCCTTACGGCGTATTAGACGGCATCACCTTAACGTGGCTCGCATTGCAAGTTCGCCCAGATACCAAAGTTTTGGCAGGTGAAGTTCTGTGCCAAGCGCCTGAAGCCGCAGCAAATCTTTTGCCAGTGTCTTTCGCACCCACGCGCGAAGCCCGCGAAACCAACGTAAACTCCAGACGCCAAGCGCAGGAATGGCTGAAAGCCGGGCACGCCGTAGGCATTTTTCCAGGCGGCGGGGTATCAACCTCTGAACGCCCTCATAAAGGCCAAGCTGTCGATCTGGCATGGGCACCCTTCACCGCTAAAATGATCCGCATGTCGAAAGCCACAATCGTGCCTGTTTTTTTCACAGGCCAAAACAGCAGGCTGTTTCAACTCGCCAGTCATATGAGCCTCACTTTGCGTCTCTCATTAGTGTTCCGTGAAACCGCCCGCCGCATTGGAAGTGATTTACCCGTGCGCGTTGGCAAGCCCATCCCCTTTAGCGAAATCGAACATCTGACAGACCGCGATGAATTGGTGGCCGAACTGCGCAAGCGAACTTATGCATTGGCGCATCCAAGCGATATCGAAGGTGACGGCAAAGATCTGCATTTGCGGCAAGGTCGTATTAAAGGCTGGAAACAAGCCAATCAAGATTAGCAAAACCACTTGTCGGAATTGAACATTCTGCCAGTCTGGTCAAATTGAATAATCGGTGTAAAAATGATTCGAACTCGTAAATTTATTTTGTGCGCTTTCATATTTTTATCATCATGCGATTTTGCTGCGGCCAGCACGTGCCCTGCTGATGGTTATATCCAATCAGCGGGACAAGCATTCATGAGCGCATCTCGCCGTGGCACGGGTGCTGCCTTCAGTACGGCGGCATCGCGCTTTGCTGACTTGCACGGGCTTGCCCTCTTTGCGCTCGGCAATTTCCGTAAGTTTTTGCCTAAATCCCGCGAGACTGAATATGTGGCTCGAACGCGCACCTATATGGGAAACTTTATGGCTGAATATGGCAGCAAATTTGCCGGAGACAGCATCGCTATAACCAGCTGTAATGAAGCAGCAGGCGGCCTTACAGTCGGCACCAAGCTTTCCACGGGGCAAGTAATCATATTCAGATTACAAAAATCAGGCGGCAGCTACCGCGTTAAAGATGTCAGCGTTTCCGCCATCTGGCTCGCCCAAATCATGCGTAATAAATTCACCAGAATTATCAAAGAAAATAATGGCGATGTCGAAGCATTGATCAGCTATTTGGGGAAGTAGATAGGCCAATGTCTTCCAATCAGGAATTGTTTAAGTCGATTGTTGCGAATGTAACTGACATTGAGTCGGGTGACATAAATCATTATCCCGGCGACGATGAACTGATGTCACTCAGTGCTTCATTTGCACATCACTTCAATCTCACGCGCTTGGGCGTCCATCATGAAAGACTCCCGCCCGGCAGGCGCGTGTCATGGCCACACGCCGAGGCAGACGAAGAAGAGTTCGTTTACGTGATCGAAGGCAACCCCGACCTCTGGCTCGACGGTCATCTCCACCGCCTGAAACCAGGCGACGGCATTGGCTTTCCATCAGGCACAGGCATCGCCCACACCATCATCAACAACAGCAATAGCGACGTGAGACTAATGGTCGTCGGCGAACCATCGCGTTTCAAAGCAAGAATTCACTATCCTTTGCACCCCAAGCGCAACGCTGAGATTGCTGACCGCCATTGGAAAGATGTTCCACCACGCGAGTTGGGGCAACATGATGGAAGGCCTGAGAAAGTTCGATAATAAAGCTTACGCAAACTTTGCGTGGAAGTCTTATTTGGAAAATTTGAACCTCGAAGAGTCCTGTTGAAATCACTCAACACCGCGCTCGGTCACCCCGAACACCACGCTCCGTCACCCCGTCGAAGGACGGGGTTGGGCTTTCTATTCGGATCGAAGCCCAATCCCGGCCTTCGGCAGGAAGACGATTTGGGTGAGTTTAATTCCTTATGACTGCCCGATTTACTACCGCTCAATCTCATTGCGCGCCGCTTGCGCGAGAAAAGCTGAGCGCGTGAGCTTGCGACGCTTAGCGGCCATGTCGATAGCCTTCAACATGCCGCGTTCCATCGAAATATTAGCCGTAACCAACCGCGCGTCATTCGCCGCAAATGGCACCGAAACGAGAAACGCTCCAGCCGCAAGTTCAGCGGCAATATCTGGATCAGCAACAATCTGCTCAATGGCGCGAGGCTTCGGCATAGCCTCATCTTCAGCCCATAAGCTGAGCGCTTCCATAGCATCACCTACAAGATCATCCATACTGTCAGCAGCCGAAAAACATCCGGGCACATCAGGGAATTGAACACCGAAGGACGAGTCAGGGTCTTTGTGTACGAGCGCAATATAATGGGTCATGTCAATGTCCTCTAATCCAACCCGCCTGCTTGGCAATCGCCCGCGCAGTTCCAGTTGGTAAATCTTTCTTTGGGTGCGGAACAATCACGGTGATTGTACCTCTACGGAATTTATGATGCGAGCCTGCAATGCTAGTCAGCTCGAACCCTTCATCCAAAAGCCGCCGGACAATCTTCTTACTGTCACGTTCCATGTGCAAATATTTGCATATTTTTAACGTCAATGCAAATGACGTTGTTGAAATAATGGCCGATGCTCTCATTATCAAATGGCGGAAAAGCTGAAAGCCGAAATCGGCATAAAGATATCTATATATAGATATTTACCTTCCAAAAACACAACATATTGATCAATGCCGCAATTTCGCCTCAATTGTTCACGAAAGGTTACGTGAACAGAAAGGAGATGATAAAAATGGCAGAAACCAAGACATTCAAAGCAGGACGAGACTCTGGCACTGGAAAATTTATTCCAGTCGAAGTGGCCAAAAGGCGGCCAAGCACAACTACCATCGAACGCGTACCAAAACCAGGATACGGCGATACCAAACCTAGTCAAAAAAAGTAACTACAGAAGGGGGCTGCGGCCCCCTCCTCCCAAGCATTACACGAGCTTAGTTACTACCGCGAAAACTGCTTATACTTGATCCGGCTCGGCATCACGCTGTCTGCGCCCAGACGGCGCTTTTTGTCTTCCTCATAATCTTGGAAGTTACCTTCAAACCATTCCACATGGCTGTCGCCTTCAAAGGCTAAAATATGCGTGGCCAAGCGGTCGAGGAACATGCGGTCATGGCTGATGATTACGGCGCAGCCAGCGAAATCTTCCAGCGCTTCTTCGAGTGCCGCCAATGTTTCCGTATCGAGATCATTGGTCGGTTCGTCGAGGAGCAGAACGTTGGAGCCCTCTTTCAACATGGTGGCCAGATGCACGCGGTTGCGCTGCCCGCCCGAAAGTGTGCCCACTTTCTGTTGCTGATCGCCACCCTTGAAATTAAACGCACCCACATAAGCGCGTGAATTCATTTCGCGCTTGCCCAGATAAATCACATCATTGCCGCCAGAGATTTCTTGCCACACCGTTTTGTTGGCATCCAGCGTATCGCGGCTCTGATCCACATAACCAAGCTTCACAGTATCACTCACGATCACACTACCTGAATCGGGCTTCTCCTGCCCCGTCAACATGCGGAACAATGTGGTCTTGCCCGCACCGTTCGGCCCAATGATCCCAACAATGCCACCCGGTGGCAATTTGAAGGTTAGATTGTCGATCAACAAGCGGTCGCCATAAGCTTTGCTCAAACCTTCAACGTCAATCACATTATCGCCTAAGCGCTCGCCCGGCGGAATCATGATCTGTGCTGAATGCGATTGCATGCGCGACTCGTTGATTTTAAGCAGCTCATCATAGGCCTTGATACGTGCCTTGGATTTGGCTTGGCGGGCCTTGGGCGATGCACCAATCCATTCTTGTTCGCGCTGCAAAGCCTTGCCCCGCGCTGCATCCTCGCTTGCCTCTTGCGCAAAGCGCTTGGCCTTCTGGCCGAGATAAGCTGAGTAATTACCCTCATAGGGAATGCCGCGCCCACGATCGAGTTCCAAAATCCAACCCGTCACATTATCGAGGAAGTAGCGATCATGGGTCACAATCAGAATGGCACCCGGATAATCCTTCAAATGATGCTCCAGCCAATTCACCGACTCAGCATCCAAATGGTTGGTCGGTTCATCGAGCAGCAGTAGATCAGGTTTAGCGAGCAACAACCGTGTCAATGCAATGCGGCGCTTCTCACCGCCTGATAGGTTTTCAACAGAGGCATCACCCGGTGGGCAACGCAAAGCGTCCATCGCCTGCTCTACTTGTGATTCCAAATCCCACAAATTCTGCGCGTCGATTACGTCTTGCAGTTTGGCCGCTTTCTCCGCGTTCTCATCATTATAATCCATCATGAGCGCGTTATACTCGTCCATAATGGCCTTCTTCTTGGCCACACCTTCCATCGCATTTTCAAGAACAGTTTTAGTCGGATCAAGCTGCGGCTCTTGTTCGAGGTAACCAAGTGTTGCCCCATCAGCCAGCCAAGCCTCGCCGTTGAATTCTTTATCCAGCCCAGCCATGATTTTCAAAAGCGTGGATTTACCTGAACCATTCGGCCCCAAAATGCCAATCTTGGCATCAGGATAAAACGACAAATGAACATTATCCAAAACCTTCTTGCCCGAAGCATAAGATTTAGAGAGACCTTGCATATGATATATAAATTGACGTGCCATGATATTTCCGCTTGAAATGTAGGAGTTGGCGCGGCTTCTAGACTGCTTCTCGCAGGGTGTAAACCAAAGGCCACTAGCGACCTTGAAATTTGCGATGTTCTGTGCCATGTTGTTCACAGGAATGACAATGTGGCACATGCCAACTGGACGCTAAATATGAAAGCAAACCTTCAAGAAGCCTTAGCCCGTGCCCAATCTGATGTGGCGCAAGGAAAGACGAATCTTTTGTCTTTGAAGACATTGCAATCGGCATGGAAACCCATGCTGTCAGAGGAAGAAATTGAGCGCCTTGTTGTGCCAAAGCGCACAATGGCGCGGCGCAAATCTGAATCTGCCAATCTCAACCAAGTTGAAACCGATCGCGCTTTCCGTGTGGCCCGTGTGATAAAAAATGCTGAGCGTGTATTTGGTGATAGAGAAAAGGCTCACGGTTGGTTGCGCAGCCCACGGCCGAGATTTTCCGGCCAAACACCATTGTCCATGTTAGTCACTGAAGTCGGCACACGCATGGTTGAAGAAACTTTAGGACAGATCGAACATGGCATATACGCCTGATGATCATCTGGAGAATTTCTGAATTCGCCACGCTAGATGGAGAAGGAGGAAAGCTTTTTCCAGGAAGATGGCATTCAGGCGGAGAAGCAATTTCTTATGCATCCGATCATCCCGCCTCTTGCCTGTGTGAAATGCTCGTTCACGTAGATATTAACTTCCTGCCAACTTCATTTCAGCTCTTAAAGATTGGAGTCGGTTCAATATTGATCGACGAAGTCCAAGGACTAATTACCGATTGGATTAACGAAGTTGATAGCACACGCGCCATTGGCGACAAATGGCTCGAAAGGGAAACCTCCGTCCTGCTCCGCGTGCCCTCAGCACTTGTGCCTGAAGCATTCAACTACCTGCTAAATCCCGCACACCCTGAAATGGCTCATATTCGCATCGAACAGATTTTGAGAATCCCCCTCGACCCCCGCCTCCGCTAATCCTGCAGCTCACTGAATTTCCAGCGCGTCCTTGATAATCTTGTTTAATTCCTCGCGGCGATAAGGTTTCATGATGATGAAACCGTTTTTAAATCGCGGTTCATCCTGGTGCACCATGGCACCCTTCGGATAACCCGATGTGTGAACGATTTTGAGGAGTGGCTTCAAGCTTTGTGCAGCTTGGGCCAAGTCAAAACCGTTCATGCCCCCCGGCATCACCACATCGGTAAACATCAAATCAATATCATCGTTTTCTTGCAATTGTGCCAACGCTTGGAAGCCGTCGCCAGCTTCGATCACGTCATAACCAAAGTCTTCAAGGAAACCACAAGCCACAGCACGAACTGCTTCTTGATCTTCCACCACCAAAATCTTTGGCCGGCGCGCAGGTTGCGCGGCGGGCTCGGCAACAATCGGCACGATCTCGGTGACGATTGGCGTTGGCGCGTCCACAACTTTTATCTCAGAGCTGGTAGCTGAAACGCCATCCACCGAACGGTTACGACGTGGCAGATACATCTTCACTGAAGTACCGTGACCGACTTCGCTGTAAACGCTGATGTGGCCGCCTGATTGCTTGATGAAACCATAAACCATCGAAAGCCCAAGGCCTGTGCCCTTGCCCGGCGCTTTTGTTGTAAAGAACGGTTGGAACACTTTTTCCTGCAACTCAGCAGACATGCCACAACCATTGTCTGAAACTGCGACCATCACATATTGGCCCGGCGTCACATCTGGGTTCTTGGCAGCATATTCTGCATCAAGATAAGCAGGCTGTGTTTCAATCGTCAGACGGCCATTATTGCCCATTGCATCACGCGCATTGATCGCGAGATTCAAAATCGCCGATTCCAATTGCGATGGATCAATCAATGTGTGGGGATCGCCGTCCATCACATCAACTTTAAGCTCGATATTCTCGCCAATCGTACGCGCCACCAGCGGCGCCATGCCCTGTACCAAACCATTCACACCAACATCACGCGGCTCTAGATCTTGTTGGCGCGCAAATGCCAAGAGTTGATGCGTTAAATCAGAACCCTTGCGAGCCGCATCAATGGCCTCAGCCACGCGCGTAGCGCTTTTTTCATCTGTGCCAAGCTTGCCATCAAGCAATTGCAAATTGCCAATAATAACGGTGAGCAGATTGTTAAAATCATGTGCCAAACCGCCAGTCAATTGACCAATGGCTTCCATCTTTTGCGCTTTTTGCAAACGCTCATTCACCATCTTCTTTTCGCTGGTATCGGTAATCTGAACAATCAACTGCTCAGTCTCACCCTTCTCATTTTTCACAAGCGCAATAGACGTTGCACCATGTGCAACACGGCCTTCACTCGTCATAAAGCGCAACTCTTGTTGCAGCACAGGCACTTCACCCATCAGCAAATTCCGCATGCCATTCAAAAATTGGCCGCGATCATCCTTATGCAACAGTTCTTCAAACCCATATGTAGCAGTGCTCAGATCTGAGCGATTCAAAAACACTTTGAGAGCAGAGTTTGCAGCTTCAATGCGCCCCATCGGCGATACAACAGCCATGCCATGCGCTGCAGCATCAAAGGCACCACGGAACCGTTGGTCACCACGATTGGTTTTAATCTGCGCAATTTTCTTTTCGGTAATATCTTCGAGCATGCAGACCGAGCGTTCCAGCCTGCCCTTATCACCACGATAGGCGGTCATCGAAAGAACCACGGTGGCAAGCGATCCATCCTTGCGGTGAATCAGAATTTCAGCATTGCGGTAAGAGCTCGACACCAAAAATTTCGGATAGATTTCAGTCACCAGACGACTGCGCGATTCCTGGGGCAGGAACTCACTAAAACTGCGGCCCACAACATCTGCTGGTTGGTAACCGAGTGTTTCACACCAAGCGGCATTGGCCGAAATCATCCGGCCAGAACCATCCATGCAGTGTAACATCACCGGCAAATTGGCGAGCAGTTTTTCATAAACGCCGCCATTTTGGTCCGGGAAAAATGGCATGCTAGGGCCGCTTGCCATTGCTGGCTTTTCAACACGCCAAACTGGCGTTTGCGGTCCTAAATCTTCCCAATCCTTTAAATGTGGCGTCGTCATCGCGCTGCAACTCTCCTCAATCCTGCACCGCACGATAAGAGATGCACGGTTAATGGGGTCTTGATAAGTTTAAAACAAACCGCGAATTAACCGTAAGTTTTATGAAAGGAACACGGACTTGGTTAACAAGATGTGAAAATTATTGGTGCGGACGCCCAATCGCCTCAGCACTAACCAGCGCACTGAGCAATCCTTCATCAGAACTGGCGTCGGGCAAATAGTGTTTTTTAACGGTGACAACAATCCGTGGCTCATGGGCACCATTTGCAATCGCCAAAGCCAACGCTCCTTCTTGAGCCTTAAATGTTGCCAGTTCCAAAGCCGCAATACCCGATCCCACTATCTCGGCCTGCCCCACCCCCAAAATCCGGAACACGCCATTGCCGTCCCCCTCAACCTGCACATCAACCCGGTGGGCCACCAACCCCGCGGCAGCACCGACCGCGTTGGCCACGTCGCAATGGGGTGTGAAAACAATCTTTGCGCCAAGCCTGCGCCCCACCTCGGGATAATAAACTTGCACAGGCCCGCCGACGGCAACGATTGGAACTTGAGGTGATAGAGAAATTTTCACCAACCCATTCTGGCCTTTGCCGTCACAGACGGCATCAAGCAGAGGCGTATTTGCAATGCGCTCGTCGAAACTCGCTTGCAAAATCACCCGTGTGGTTTCTGAAACAGTGCGGTGCCAGATCAATCGGCAAAAATCTTGTAAACGTTCTTCTGTTGGCATTTTCATATCGCGAAACCGCGACAAAAGCTTCCCTGCCAAAACCGCGGCTTCCTGCGACCAGTTGGCCTGCATGCCTAATACATGAGCTGCATCAGAAGGCGTGAAAGCACCAAATTGAATCAGACCTTTCTTGCGCAGTGCCGCCACAGCACGCTGCGCACCAGAAGAAGAGGCAAGTTTCCGGTAAGATTGCGGCCGCTCACTAACCAGCCCTAAAAATTCGGCTTCACGAGCTGAGAGGCCAGCAACTTCAGCATTTCCCTTTGCCCCGAAAGGCAGCAAAACAAAACGCCCATTCAGCGATCCGCCTTCATTGTCTGCAAGCTGCAATTCAAGCACCGCGATTATTTCTGGATAACGCTGCCCCAATAGCGAAATGGGAACCGCCCGCTGCGGCCCGATCGTCACTTCGCCATTCAAACCGAGGTGAACTTCACTATCCCCACCAAGTCCAATGGTTTTAACATCGATCGCCCGAACCATGGTGCGCCAACCACCCACTTCAGCGCCCTGCTCTGCGACGCGCGGCCGACCATTTTCTAAAATGCCGATATCGGTGGTGGTGCCGCCCATATCGGACATAATAAAATCATCAAGCCCCGAAAGCCATTTCGCACCAATTACACTAGCCGCAGGCCCAGACAGAACCGTTTCAATTGGCCTTGCCGCAACAGCATCAGCATTTGCCAGACTGCCATCGCCCTTCACAATCATCAAAGGGCAATCAATACCAAGTTCGGTCATGGCTTTGCGCACAGCACCAACCAATTGCGTGATCCGCGAAATTAACCGCGCATTCAAAACTGCAGTCAGTGCCCGCCTCGGGGCATCAAGCGAACTCGAAATCTCACTCGAAAGTGTCGTGGGTTTATCAGTGAGAGACGCGATGACCTCGCGCACTTTATTTTCATGACCGGGATTGCGAACTGCAAAAGTTGAAGCAACCGCAAATGCGCTCACTTGGCTGGCAACCTCGCTCAAAGCGCTTTGCAAACTAACAACTTCAAGAGGCTCGCGCTCTTCGCCATTATGGTCATGGCCCCCGCGCAATCTAATAATGGGAATACCCGGAAAAGCTTTTGCTATGCCAGTCTTCTCCACCATCCCATCGTCAAAGCCGATGAGGATCACACCTACGGCGCTTCCATGCCCTTCAACCACAGCATTGGTGGCGAGCGTAGTAGAAACTGAAACCATTTTGATAAGTTGAGGATTAACATCTTTTGCACAAAGTGAAAGCGCACTTTGCATCGCAGCAGCAACCCCAATCGACAGATCACCTTTAGTGGTCAGTGATTTTGCCGACGCTAAAATGCGGTGCTGGCTTTGATCCACGATGGCGGCATCGGTGTAAGTACCGCCAGTATCTATGCCAATGAGGATCGATTGAGATTGAGTTGTTGCCATTTAACTCGTTCAGCAAACTCGTTGCACAAAGGCAAGACGAATTTTCTCACACCCGATTTAGTTGGTAAGTACGACTGTCGCAGTGCTTTTGATACCAGCTGGCACAGGAACGTCTGTCGATCCATAATTGGAATTGAGAATCAATTCTGGCCCAGCTGTAAGTTCCAATCGATTTGCGATAATCGCAGTATAGGCCGAAGACCCGGCCACCGCAGCATTCGGGTCAACCAGCAGATAACCTTGCGGCAAATAGATAGTGCCAGTTAAATTTTGAACGTTCGTGCTAGCTATGTGATGCTGACGCCCTGCTGGAGCGGCCGGATCCTCAAAAACCAATAGTCCAGCCATCTCGCTGTTGGTCGCGCCTGTGAGATTTATTGTTGCCGTATCTTTAAAATAGAGCGTTGCAGCAGGGCCATCCAAGTAGAAACCAACATGGGAACCAGTGAAGGTCGAAGTACCCGACACTTCCAATGGTGCACCACTGATGACATAGGTTCCGGCTGAAAGATTGACTTGGGCTGTGCCCGTTACTTTAAGTCCTCCACAATAAAGTCCCGGAGCCAAGGTTGTTGTACCAGACGACAAAACCAAATTCGTAGCAGAACAAGCCGAAGGAATTGTGGGTTTAGGACGACTTGCTAATGGATCGGCCACCACTGGGCAATTTGTAACGGCGGCAGGAGTAATTGCCCCTCCACTTTTAAGCTTTATGCCACCAACCGCACAAGTCAGCGCGGCGGTTATCGTTGCATTGTTATCTAGCCAAATTGCGTGATTATGATTTGCATTCGAGTATACTCCACAACCATTTGCAGTCATTTTGGCGGACGTGTCTAAATGCATGGTTTTGTTGTCGCTGGCATTGAGTGCCAACACACAGATATTGGTAGAACCGGCCAACTTGGCGGTCGCTTGCACATTCACAGGTGTTACACCTGTACTTATAAATTGGGCAAAAAATGGCGTCCAAGATTCCGAAAGCGCAACTGTCACACTGCCCGCTGACCGATTAACTGTAACGGTTGGCACAGCGGCACTGTCATTTGCAGACAATTCAGTTGTGACATAGTTCTTTGCCGCATTGGTCACAGTGGTGTCAGTTGAACTGGCTATCGAAAGCTCCTTGGCTGACGCCAGTGCAGAAGCATCAGCAGCTGCCTGCAGGCTTGAACGTTTCATCTCAAGAATTGCGAAGTCAGATGCAACACCGACTGCCGCAAGCAGGCCGGGCAAACCTAAAGCAAACATCATCGCGGTGTTCCCACGAACACAGCTTTTTAAGGCCTGTAGTGCAACCCAAACGCCCTTGTACGAATGACCGCTGGCACGTTTCTGATCGTACTTTTGTGGGTATTTTATCATCTAACAACCGCCCCAGTAGTGTAACAGCCTAAGTTCCAAAATTTCACACTAACCCGAATATCTAAATGAATTACTCATATTTGCTTACAAATTTACTTATTAACGCCTCCCCAGAACAACCTTGACGTTTAATTATTAACGTCTCTTCACCCTAATCCTTCAATGAGCTTTAACTGGAGCTTGGTAGGGTGAAGTCTAGAATTGGGGTCGAGATGGGAATTAATCTGCCAAAAAGAAAAACGATTGGCGGCAAAATTGCCGCGCTTATTGCGTTTTCAGTATTCAGCGCAATGATTTTACTCGCCGTTTTTTTGGGTGTGCTTCAGCTCAATACATCTGTGCAGGACAAGAGGACACAACTCGAAAGCACCGCCTATATTTATGCATCTGCTCTGGCTGATAACATTGAAACACAAGATCGTTCGGCCGCTCAAAAGGTTTTGCGTTCGATTACTCGCGTTCCTAACGTTTTATATGCAGCAGCGATAGATACCAACGGCCAAACAATTGCATCGATGGGCAATGTAACATTCCTCACATCCGACCAAGTGGAAGGCCAACCGAGCAACTTCAAACTTTTGACTAAAGGCAACATGCCGATTGCCGTAGACATTGTTCGTGGCGACGAAAAAGTTGGCAAGCTTGTGATCCTGGGCGACATCCGCGATATCAGATCGCAGCTTTTATGGACTTTAGTAACAACGGCACTGGCGTCCATTGTTGCTGCACTGTTAGCATTTCCAATTTCGGGTCCTCTCCGCGACCGAATCGTAAACCCAATCGTTTTGCTGACCAACGCGATGCAAAAAATGCGCGAGACGCGCAGCTTCGAAAGAGCAACGATTGCAGAAGCCGAGGGCGAAACCAAAGTACTTGTTGAAACCTTCAACTCGATGATCAGCGATATTCGCCAACGCGATGCTTCTTTGCGCCAACTGGCATATTTTGATCCGTTGACCGGACTACCAAACCGCGCGAACTTTCAACGCATGTTGGAAGATTCATACAAAAACAAAACTAGCTCAGCTGCGTATTTTATTTTTGACATCGACAATTTTCATGCCATCAACGACGCCATGGGGCACGGAATTGGCGATGCGCTTCTCATGGACGTGGCCGCCCGCCTCAAATCTGAGTTGCCCGAAAACGGTTCGATTTTGCGCATTGGCGGAGACGAATTTGCCGCAATCGTGCCGGGTGCCACCACTACCTCTCTCGCCCACGACGTTTTAGCAAAAATGATCTCAACGCTTTATGAGCCTTTAAGAATTCTGGGTCATGAAATTCACGCGTCGGTTTCCACAGGTATCGCACTCATTTCCGAGGAAGCAGTCAGCCCAGCTGAAATTCAAAAGCAGCTCGACTTGGCACTTCACGACGCCAAAAATTCAGGTTTAAGCCACATCTCATTTTTCAGAAGGGAAATGGTTGAAGCGCTTAATGAAGAAGCGGAACTTATCAAAGGCCTGCGCGCCGCATTAGCCCGGAATCAAATTACCGCATATTTTCAACCGGTGGTCAGTTTGGAAACGGGCTATGTCGAAGGCTTCGAGGCCTTGGCGCGCTGGATAGACCCTGTGAAGGGCCCCATTCCGCCTTCCAAATTTATTCCTGCCGCAGAGAAGGCCGGTTTGATTTCAGCTTTGGGCGAACAGATTTTAAAAATAGCGTGCCAACAAGCAAAGATCTGGCATGACGCTGGCAAGCCCGGATGGACAGTGGCCGTGAACGTTTCTACGGCTCAAATTTTGCAATCAAGTTTTGTCGAACATGTGCGTGAAGTATTGGCTGATACAAATTTGCCCGCTCATCTATTATGCTTGGAACTGACCGAAAGTGTGTTTGTGGGGAAATCCATGAACATCGTGCAAAAGATGCTTGAAAATTTTAAGATTCTTGGAATCATTACAGCTTTAGATGATTTCGGTACGGGCTATTCATCGCTGTCTTATCTTGAGCATTTGCCGTTTGACAAATTGAAGATCGACCGAGCTTTCGTAAAAGACGCTAGGGATGGGAGCAAAAATACCGAACTCCTGAAGGGCATTATAAATCTGGCTCATGGTCTTGGCATGGTTGTCGTCGCCGAAGGCGCTGAAACCGAAATTGAACTCAATGTGCTTCGCAGATTTAAAGCTGATTCTGTGCAGGGCTATGTTATTTCAAAGCCGTTGCCAGCCGATCAAGCTGCGCTGGCAGCTGACTTACACGACAAAAACAACTCTGCAAAAATGCAGCGGACTGCATAACGCAAAAAATGGTGGGCCCACCAGGACTCGAACCTGGAACCAAGCGGTTATGAGCCGCTGGCTCTAACCATTGAGCTATAGGCCCCCAAAGGTTTTGTCATCGCTACATCATTTTTCAAAGCTATGCTAGAACTTCAACATGAAAAACAAATCACTTTCCCCAGAACTTGCCGTCCAACAGCTGATTGAGCTTCATGCCAAGGCTACAAAAGCCCTAAAAGCTGCTCTTGATGCCTATTTTGATAAACGCCTCGCGCCAAAACCCGCTGACCGTGATCAATTTTGTTATCCCGAACTGAGGGTTACCTATACCGCCAATGGCCTTCAGCCCACGATTGCGCGGGCCTATGCCAAATTCCAGGGCCCCGGAACCTACGTAACCACTATAACGCAGCCTGCTCATTTTCAGCGCTATCTCATTTCCCAACTCAAACATTTGGTGGAAGATTATGATGCCAAGATTGAAGTCGGCATATCCAGCCAAGAAATCCCCTATCCTTATGTTCTCGAAAGCGGCAACGATTTGGGTCGCGGCAATGTAACAGCTGCCGAACTCGCGCTGCATTTTCCGATCCCTCAATTGGCTTTGGTTGGCGATGAAATCGCCGATGGGCAATGGGAGCAAAAAAACGGCACGCCCCTGCCTTTGGCGCTGTTTGATGCTGTGCGTGTCGATTATTCCTTAAAGCGCTTGCAACACTATACGGGCACACATTGGCAAAATGTTCAGCCATGGATTTTACTGACGAACTATCACCGCTATGTTGATCAATTTATCAATTGGGGCATAACCCAACTTTCAATTGATGGCCCATATAAGGCGATGCATATCCCAGGTGGCGGCGTGATCACACGTGGCATGGATGCAGCAGAGATTGCTCAAATACTAGGTTCAAGCCAATGGCATAAATTTCAAATGCCCGGCTATCATCTCTCGCGCAGTGATGGCGAAGGCGGAGTGACACTCGTCAATATCGGTGTTGGCCCTTCGAATGCCAAAAACATGACCGACCATCTTGCTGTGCTGCGCCCGCATTGCTGGTTGATGATTGGTCACTGCGGCGGGCTTCGTCAATCGCAGCGCATCGGTGATTATGTTTTGGCCCATGCCTATTTGCGTCAAGATCATATTTTGGATTCTGTGCTGCCCCCTGAAATTCCAATTCCGGCCTTGGCCGAAGTGCAACTGGCTTTGCAATATGCAGCAGCCGAAGTGACGGGTGAAACCGGCGAGGCTTTGAAAGCACGGCTTCGGACTGGAACAGTGGTGACCTATGATGACCGTAATTGGGAGCTCCACTGGTCGATGGAACGAAAGCGCATAAATCTATCACGCGCTATTGCAGTGGATATGGAATCGGGAACGTTAGCCGCCCAAGGTTATCGCTTCCGCGTGCCTTATGGCACCTTGCTCTGCGTATCGGATAAGCCGCTTCATGGTGAAATTAAATTGCCTGGTGCCGCGAATGCATTTTATGACCGCGCTGTGGCCGAGCATTTGATGATTGGATTGGCATCAATTGATAAACTACGCGCCAGCCGCGAAGGCTTGCATTCAAGAAAGCTCAGGAGCTTTGATGAACCACCTTTCAGATAATTTCCAATTGGTCATAATTGCGCCGTATTTTATTCCTAGATAAGACTTACAATAAAAAGGATGAACGATGAAATTATTTTTGACCTCAATTTTACTAGCTGCTGTTTTAGCGGCAAACCCAGCTTTTGCAGATGAGGTAAAAATGAATCGGATAATTTCATTGACTGGCCATGGCGAAGTGCACGCTGTCCCTGATATGGCAGTGATCAATATGGGGGTTGTAAGTTCAGCCGAAACTGCGCGTGCCGCACTGGACGCGAACACTAAAGCAATGACGGAATTGATGGCTAATTTGAAAGCCGCTAACATCGACGACAAAGATATTGCCACGTCTAATTTCTCCGTAAATCCACGTTTGGATTATGGACAAAATGGTGGTCAAGTTCCCAAACTTGTGGGCTACGACGTGACCAACACGGTGACTGTTATTATCCATAAAATCGACGGCTTGGGCGCATTGCTTGATAAAGCTGTGACATCCGGCTCGAACCAAATCAACGGTATTTCATTTTCAGTTTCTAAAACCGATGAAGCAATGGACGAAGCGCGCAAATTGGCTGTGAAAGACGCAACACATAAGGCGCAGATTTATGCGGGCGCAGCTTCAATCAATTTGGGCAACATCATGTCGCTCTCAGAAAACGGCGGGATAGCAGAGCCACAAGTGATGTTCAGCCGCGCCAAGGCTATGGCAGCCGACTCAGCGCCTGTTCCGATTGCGCAAGGTTCTCAGGTGATTTCTGTGGACGTGAACATCAGCTGGGAACTAAAATAGCTGAGTTGAGTTTTGCAGTGCATGACTAAACTTTATATTTTCGATCATGCCAATTTGTGAACGCGACCCTTGGCGATTGCAGTTTTTCGAAAAAGCCGCATGCCCCGCCAATGTATTAATCCCAACCGATGATGGCGATTGCTGGGACTGGTATCCCGAGCAACGCTGGACTTATGAAAAACTAAAAATCGCACAAACCCAAGGCATTCGAAGCGGACTCCATGACACCGCTCCCACAGCATTTCCCGTATTTTCCAAACCAAATATCAATCTCAAGGGCATGGGGATAGAAGGAAGAGCCATTTTTTCGTCCACCGATTTTGAAAAATTTTCAAAGCCCGGTCATATGTGGATGGAGCTGTTTCACGGCGAACACATCTCAACGGATTGCGCTATCGTGAATGGCCAAGTCAAATGGTGCCGCCACGCGACGGGGCTTTCTTGGCATGAAGGCATGTTCAAACATTGGGTGATCCACGCAAAACCCATTCTACAACTCGAATATTTCTTGAATGCGTGGATTGTTGAGAACATGGCCAATTACACCGGCATGATGAATTTCGAAACAATCAACGGCCACATTATTGAAACCCACCTGCGATTTGCAGATCAATGGTGCGATCTATATGGGCCAAATTGGGTGCAGGCTTTGGTTGGACTATATACCAACGACATTTGGGAGCTGGAAACATTGAGCGACGTAGAAGGTTATTCCGTGCCGCTCTTTTCTCGGCACGGCGGCCCATTCCGTTCTCCTACAAAAACTGCGCAATCAAAAATCAGAGCCCTGCCCTTTATCAAAAGTTTACAAGTCACATTTCATGAATTGCAAGCAGATGAACTTCACGCCATGCCACCGGGAGGATTTCGGTTAGGGATAATCAATTGCACAAATCTTGAGGCAGGCCTCGCAGCACGCAAAGAATTAGCAGCCTGTTTTCCAAACGCCGACATTATGATTCCGGATTAGGTTTGAGCGGCGCGTCCTGCCGACAAAAACCGTGCTTTCCGCCTCAATAATCTCAATTCGTAGCCCTGATATCCAGCTGATCTATCAGCCGCTGAGCATTGGCTTTCAACTGCGATCCTTCTGCAGCCAGTTTGAGGCATGTGCCAAAACTCGCTTTAGCATCCTCCAAATCACCTTCGCTCTTATAAGCCAAACCTAAATTGCAATGCGCATCGGGGAAGTCAGAGTTGACGGCAATTGCCTTATTGAATTGCTCAATTGCTCCTTTCAGGTTTCCGTTTTGCATGAGCACAGCACCTAAGCCGTTGATTGATTCAAAATCGCGCGCATTGGTTTGCACGAGAGAATTAAATTCAACTTCAGCCTCGGCGTATTGTCGGTTTTCGAAATAAGTTCTTGCAAGATCGCGGCGCAACCAAGGTAAATTTTCACGTCGCAAAGCTTCTTTGTATTTTGCTGAAGCACCCTCAAAATGACCGCGTGCTGATAACATGGCGCCCAAATTACTGTAGGATGGCACATATTCGGGATTGGCTTTTATGGCAGCTTCAATGAGGCCCACCGCATAATCAAACTGATCGTCATTGCCTGTGGAACGGCTGAAAGAATCCATCGCCAATATATTAAAAGCCACGGCCTGATCTATGCCATTGATCGTAGCGCCGCCACCACTTTTTCCCACCGCAACGGCCTTTGCAATCTCTATCGCCTCTGCGCGGCGTGGCTTTGTTTCTCCGCCGGCATCAAAATAATAAGCTGCAAGGCTCATCGGGTCAGCAACCCGCAACAGTTTTTCAGCACCCGCCATCAAGACTGCGTCTACAGATTCACCCTTAACAGCTGGCAAAACGTTGGGTTGGTGAATTCCGTCCATAACTCGCAAGTGTAGTTCCATCGTCGCGGCATTGCAGGGCTCGGCAGAACAAACGATTTCACCTGAAATGTGGCGTTGGGGAAAACCTGCCAATTGTCTGATCAACCTGATCGCTGAACCAAACGACAATCCAGCAACTGGGACAGCAAAATCCCCCTCCTCAATCTTTGCCTTCACATTGAAGGTGCGTTTATAAACGTCGCTGGTTTCAAATATTTTGAACATGTTATCCGAGAGCGAAAGCGCCACCCCCTCTTCCGTAAAACCTAGATCCTTAATCGCCTTCGGCAAAGTTACAGGGTCGATAGCTAGTTCATCAATATTGATAACTTTGATGACAGTGAGGACCAGCAGACCGACAATACCAGCAAAAACAATGTTCACCGTTGCCTTACGAAATTCCTCAAGAAAATCCAAAATCTGGCGATGAGGAGATTCGCGTTTTGCAGCTTCAGCTTCCGGCCTTTCTATTTTTTCGGGCGGACGCCTTAACTCGGCAAATGCAGCATCTGCACCCTTAAAGCTTTCACTTTCCTGACGCTCTTCAGTCGAAATACTATCATCTTCCAACTCGGTTTCAACCGCCTTACCCGATTTCTTGCGCGCCACGTCAATTCCCCATCCAACGCTTGGTTGCCATGGCTGTGGCCTTGCGTCAACGATCATCAGAAATCGTCAAATGGGCTCGCTGATATTCTAACGGAGCATCGTTAGGTTGTGACGATCTAAGTCCCGTTTAACTGCCCAAGCAACATCGATTCTGCCGTTCCATCATTTTGCAACCTTGCCTTTGTGACACAAAGATTGAGGAACTTACGCTGAATATCAGAATGCCGAATGCCGCGTATTGTTATTGCTGAAACACTGCGCTGAAAAGTTGGATTTGCAAGCGGGCGCAATTGAATGTTTGGATTGGATACCAATGATTTGGGCACAATCGCACAACCCACGCCATCAGCGACGATTTCCTGGATAAGGCCCTCGTCTTGACTGCGATAACAGATAAGCGGTTGTTGTGTATGTTTCATCAAGGCAAGATTAATTGCATCCAGATATTCGCAATTGAGCCGTTCGATGAGATTTTCATCGGCGAGATCTTGAAATGAAACTGTCTCAAATTTTTCAAACCTATGACCTTTTTGAAAAGCCAAATAGTAATACTCATCGAAAAGAGACTCTGCCTTTATCTGTTCTGGGATATCCCGCATTGCCGCAATTCCAATTTCAATTTCGCCGGAAAACAAAAGATCCTGAATTTCGCGGCTAGTACCGTGTAAAATCTTGATTTCCAACTTCGGTGACATGATCGTCAACTGACGCAGTAGACTAGCCAAATATTGCGGGCCAATTGTTCTTGCAATGCCGATCGAAAGTGAAATGCTGCGAAACAGGGTCTGTTTTTTGGCTTCATGCATGGCCGTATCGGCAAATTCAATCATGTTTTGAAGGAACGGAAAAATTATTTTCCCCAGCGGCGTGAGACTGGTGTGACGCGCATCACGCTGGAAAAGGGCCCCGCCCATCACATGTTCAAGTCTTTGAATTGCGCGCGTCAAAGCAGGCTGCGAAACATTGCAGGCCGTTGCAGCATGGGTGAAATTGTTGTGCTTGGCGACCGCCAAGAAATATTTGATCTGATAGAATTCCATCGACAGTTTTTCCGACTTAACCATAATGAAATCCCTATATAGTTTCTTGGATTATTGGCGGCACTACACGTTAAAACAAACAAGCTTGCTCTGTTTTACGTTTGCGCTCGCGTGCAAATGAACGTGGCGGCATTGAATGTGAACTTCTGCGCCGTAATTTTCACAACTCCGTTATTGATTAAAAACAACAGTCAAATGCACTGGTTTGGACATGGCTGGACATAGTAAAAAAACACATTCTGGAACTGTGCTGAGGCTAGATTTTCAATCCCAGACAGATTGTCGAAATAGACTTGGCTGTTAATTTAAGACTTCCAAAGGTTTGTCATATCGCACTCCAAATGTTTCAGCGACTTACGAGTGTGTACGAGCTAGGAATTGATTGGAAATACCTGTTAGGTAATCACGCATACCCCTCAGTTATGAGCGGAATTACCAATCAATGGTCAAATTGTGTCCAACGACCATAACCCATTTGAGTGCAATCAATAACCACAAGGCATTTCTTTTCAGGGCTCAAATCAAACATTATGGGGCTCGAGGGAGTCGACCCGGATACCTCTGAAATTCAAATTGCACGGGATAAGTTAGAGGAGACTACTATGAAGAAATTTATTATTGCTGTTGCCGCCATCGCCATTTTGTCTGGCCCTGTTTATGCAAAAGACTCGATGCATAACCAGATGGTAAAGATGATGCAGATGATGAAGGAAATGAAGGCTCGCAACATTCAATTGGAGCGCATTTTGCAGAACATGATGGACAATCTCTCAACCAGCCATCACGGCTAATACAGCCTAAAGCGGATATTTTCCCTGAGGTATAGATGACCGATATCAGATTTCAAACCTGATATTGGTCATTTTATTTTTGTGCGGTTCAGCGAATTCATTAAGTTAGCCAAGATCAAACCAAATTCCACTCATGTGCTGCGTCATCATAAGTATGCAGCTCGCCTAACCCGATATCAAACCAAGCACCATGCATGCCAAGTTCGCCTTTGTGTTCGCGCGTACGCAACCACGGGAAGGTGCGCAGATTAGCCAAAGAATGTTCGACCGACGCACGTTCGACCAGCGTGTTGAGATGTTCATGATTGCCGTGCTCATGGCGCACACCGGCGGCTACGTCGCGCACATCACTCATCCATTTGCCAATAAAATCGCCAGCCGATAGCGGATCACCACCTTCGACAACGGCGTTAATGCCACCGCACCGCCCATGGCCCATGACGATAATATTTTTGACCCCCAGAGACAAAACAGCAAACTCAATGGCCGCACTGGTGGAGTGATGCTTACCATCTGGCGCGTAAGCCGGAACCAGATTGGCCACATTGCGCGCTACAAAAATTTCACCAGGCCCAGCATCAAAAATAGTTTCAGGCGCCGCACGCGAATCGCAGCATGCTATGATCATCATCTTCGGCTTTTGACTGCCTGCCCCTAGTCTTTCATAACGGTCTGCCTCAGCGGCATACCTGCCAGAACGAAACCGCGCATAACCATCAAGCAAATGACTGGGAAGTGGCATTGGAGCTCCTTTAATGTTTCAACAAATCTATAACACGCGCAGGCGGAAGCGGGCCAGCGCCGAGTTGCTCTGACCAATGCCGATACGTCTGCACTTGGCCGCCTTCACGTAATGCAAGCATCGCATCCAGATCAAGCGTGGCAATCGTCCAACCCGGCACATTGGCCTCACCCAATCCGATCACGCCACCGGCTGGAAAGCCTTTATCTGACGGCGCAAAAAAACCAGCCGCGCCATAGTGCGTGTTGGTGAATTCACAAAACGGAGCTTGGCGAATGAGTGGCGCTTGCACTGTATAAATTTGGTTTTCCAAGGCTCGCGCCATCGCCCCTGTGCGCACCCGCCAATAACCCCATTCGGTTTCAGTGTCTGATGGAGCCAAAATAATTTCCGCCCCCGCTTCCGCAAGTGCTCGCGACAAAAGCGGAAACTCAATGTCATAGCAAATCAGCAACCCAAACTTCACTTTGCCAATGTCGAAAACTTTAAGCTCGCGCCCGCCTTTGATGTCCCAAACTTCACGCTCTCCTGGAGTGGGCATGATTTTGGTAAAGCTTTCCACTGCGCCATTGGGGCCAAACACTTGTGCGGTGTTACAGATGAGGCCCGACTTCACATTAGGAGCACTGCCCGAGATAATTGTGACACCGTGTTTTTTGGCCAAGCCGCAGTGTAGCGCGGTGATCTCATCGTAAAAATCTGATACCGCAATTTTGCTGATCTCTAAATCGTGGCCTCTATCGCCAATCGAACAAAGCTCCATCGCGCCATATTCGGGAAATACCAAAATCTCAGCATCACGCCCCACTGCGTCCTCAACCCAGCGCGTGATCTTGGCGCGGTAGGCGGCTATATTTTCGAGCGGGTCAAGATTGTATTGAGCGGCAGCTACGGTGATTTTGCGGGTCATGCGGCTAAGCAATAGCGAAGCAGTTGTGAGAAGTAAAATTCCGCGTTATGGGAGACGATGAGCAACATTCAATCCCTATTCCCCACCCTCCTCTACCGCGCTGAACTGCCAGCACCCGACAAGTTGAATATGCAGCTACATGATGCTGCTTTAGAATTGGCCGCTGGTGATGTGGCTGGCCAGCGCTGGTGTGAGAAACATGGCTATCCAGGCTATACGTCATTTGCCACTCAAGATGATTTGGCAGAGCAAATTCCAGCCATCGCGCGACTGGTGAAAATTCTCGACAAGCACGCCGCAGATTTTGCCAAGGAATTGCATTGGAATATTCGCGGCGGCAAACCGATTTGCGATTCACTCTGGGTCAATGTGATGCCAGAAGGTGGCAGCCACACATCTCACATCCACACCAATTCAGTGATCAGTGGAACTTACTATGTGGCCGTGCCGCAAGGCGCTGGGCCAATCGTTTTTGAAGATCCGCGCCACGCCATGATGATGGCAGCACCATCACGCTTGGATAAAGCGCCGCGCGCCATGAAACACCACATCAGCGAAACACCGCATGAAGGAACCGTGATGCTGTGGGAAAGTTATCTGCGCCACGAAGTGCCACTGAACCGTTCAGAAGGTTTACGGATCAGCATCAGCTTTAATTACGTGATTGGGCCGAAGTAGTAAGGTTCTTTTCACAAGACCAAGTTCAAATTAGCCCGTCATCCCCGCGCAGGCGGGGACCCAACTTCCAACAAAGCGCGATGCAGTCAAGTTGGTTTCCCGCCTGCGCGGGAATGACGATTGGTTGTATTTTTCAAATACTATTTCCTTTGCATCTCTACGTCTTATTTTTCTGTGCTGCCTCTTCATCTTCCAAATGAAAGCCGCGCAAAATGTGATGCAGCGCAGGCGCCAAGGCAAAGCCTGCAACTGCGAAAAATAATAATCCGCTAAGCAATGCGTAAATGCCTTCAAATATTTCACCAGATTTAGTCGGCATCTGATCAAGCGGCCCCATGCCCGATAAAATCATCGCGGCATTTGCAAATGATTTCGTGAAATCCTGTGCACCAAAATATGAATAGCCCACCATGCCCACGGCCAACGCCGCAGCAATAATTCCGAGCGCCCAAACCGCGTTGCGCCATAATCTGACGACCAGAACTTTACGACGGTTCATGATTTAAAAATGCTCTCGCCTTGCTGATCAATAATCAACTGGCCTTTTGAAATTGCGATATCGGCAGCTTCATTTTTATCGGTAAATTTATCAGCGCGCACAAAACGATAAGTCTTTCCATCTTTCAAAATCTCGCCCGCCAATTGAAATTGCCCACCATCCTTGTAAGGCCGCGCCTCAATGGTGAAGCCTTTGTATTCGACGGTCTTTGTTGGTGTGCTATCTGTTGCCGCAGAACCAAACCATTTATCCCAAAATGCCATTTCGTTTCCCTCAATCAAATCCAGCATAGCTGCCATTACGTAATGTGATTTGTAATGTTACAAATTCGTCTTAGCCTGATGCTAGGACGGTTATAGTATGTCAAACAGGAGCGTGCCAATGTTTCCAACTTCATTTAATTCAAATTCTACAATCCGCCTCGATCGCCGTAAATTTATGGCGGCCGCAGCAGGCCTTATCGCCGCCGGGGTCTTGCCCAAAAATGTGATGGCTCTTGCCGGGCCCTATATGTTCAAGCAAGGCGCTTATGATGTAACTGTCGTCAGCGACGGCACTCTGCTTCTTCCAACCTCAATCATTGATTCCGGCGGCAAGCCCGAAGAAGTGGTAAAACTATTAGGTGCCATGGTGCAGGGCGACAAAGCCCAATTCGAAGCCAGCCCGCTTTTGCTGAAATCAGGCAGCGAAATGATATTGATGGACACAGGCGCAGGTGGCGGCTTCCAACCCACGGCTGGTAAAATTCTCGAAAGCTTGAAGGCCGCAGGCGTTGATCCATCGGCCATCACCAAAGTGATATTCACCCATGGCCACCCCGATCATTGCTGGGGCACGATTGATAAAGACGGCAAGCTCGTTTTCCCAAAGGCCACATTCCACATGGGCGAAACCGAATGGAATTTCTGGACGGCCGCTGATCTAGCCAGCAAAATGCCAAAAGAAATGCAAGGCATGGTGACGGGCACACAATCTCAGCTGGGCGCTTTGAAAGACCAAATCAAGCTGTTCAAAACCGGCGCTGAAGTTCTGCCTGGCATCATGGCGCTGGATACAGCTGGCCACACGCCGGGCCATGTTTCATTTGAGTTAGCAGGCGGCGACGGCATGATCGTAACCGGCGATGCCATCACCAACCCCATGGTGTTCTTTGCCCACCCCGATTGGAAATTCAACTTCGATGCCGATCACACCACAGCGATCGCCAATCGCAAAAAGCTGCTCGACATGGCATCAGCGGGGAAGAAAAAACTGTTAGGCTACCACTGGCCCTACCCCGGCATCGGCATGGCCGAGAAAAAGGACGGGGCATATGTGTATGTGCCGCAGGCTTAAATTTTAAAGCAAACCCCCCGAAAGTAGATTTGGCGGGGTTTGATTTTGGTAAGAGAGTAAGACATCTTATCGAAATGCAGCAACATCAATTATTCGACTTGCGCGCAAACCAATTAAAAAATACAATCAAAACATGCACGAGGCGTGCTAGCTGGGGAGCCAACGTTTACATTGCCACCGAGTGCAAACACTCGGGACCTTTGAAAAGCATCCCTGACTTAGGGCTCCCCAGCGAACTCTAAAATGGAGAATGCTGTGGAGCGGGTACTTCAAGAATGCATCGAAAGACAAGCAAGAAAGCTAATTGATCGCGAACTCAAAAAATCATTTAGTGACAAAAAATATCAGAGAAGATATTTTCTGAGATCGGGAAAGCCCGCAAGTGTCGCAATGAAAAAAATTCCTACCCATTGGTCTCTTCACCCACACTTTGAACCCAAATATTGCATTCAGCATTCAAAATATCTGGCAAAAACAATTTGGCGCAAGGTGATTGCTGGAACTTATATGCCAACACCAGCAGTCAAATACTCAATTCCGAAAGATAGCGGAGGGAGTCGAGACGTCATGGTATTCAGTATACCTGACACAGCACTTGCAAATTTGATAAATAGAAAACTGCGAGATAGAAATAACTCGGTGTTGTCGCCATTCTGTTTTTCCTATCAGAAAGACAGAGGCGTTTTTGACGCAACAATGCAGTTATCCAGCTTTCTCAACGAAGACAAATGCTACGTCGTCCAATATGACTTCTCCAAATACTTCGATTCTATAGAGCATGGATATTTGAATCACATGCTCAACAATAGTTCGTTTCTTGTAACAAGTGCTGAAAAGAAAATAATTGGAGCATTTCTAAAGCATCAGTTTGCAGGGCCAAAGGATTACAAGGCAAAGACTTTTGAAGATCGGAAAATCGGCGTTCCACAAGGATGCTCATTGTCATTATTTCTGTCGAATCTTGCGGGGCATGAACTGGATGAAAATCTAGGCAAAAGGAATGGGCGTTTTGTTCGGTTTGCTGACGATGTGGTTTGTGTAACAAACAATCACAATGACGCCTTAACAATAGCGCAAGTCTTTCAAAATCACTGCCACTACAGCGGCATCAATATAAACCACGAAAAGTCACCTGGTATTTCGCTACTGGAGAATCGAGAAAAAAGGAGTTTCTTTGTTGGTGATGGGGATGGAGACAAAATAAAGATCGACCCCAATTTTGACTATTTGGGCCATCGTTTCTCCGCCAAGTCAGTTGGAGTTTCAGCAAGATCAATGGCTCGCATAAAGAAGCGGCTTGCGAAAATTATTCACGTCCACCTCCTACTGACACCGAAATCAAGATTGAGTTTCGCCACCAACAGAGTTGGTCCGCTTTTCTATGATTGGGACCTCGTAACCTGCATTAACGAAATTCGAAAGGTGATCTATGGCGGACAGCGACACAAAGCACTTATGGATTTCATCGAGAATAATTCACGGCTCGGGAAAATTCGCGGCGTAATGGGATTTTACCCGTTAGTATCCGATTGTTCGCAATTTGCTCAGCTCGATGGATGGTTGTTGGACGTTCTAGGTCGAGCATTAAAAGAGCGATACCGAGTTTTGTCAAAAAATTTTGGCATCACTATGCCATTCACTTTAACAAAAACAATGCTCCTAAATGGAACTTGGTTCACCTTTGCATCAGCAAAAATTGAAAGTCGCCTGCCGAGTTTTGTATTGGCATGGCGAGCAAGCAGAAAGAGCTTCAGACAGTACGGCTTTAGCGAACTAATCAATCCAACTTACTACTCCAGTATTGGCGGACTTCTATACTGAAGCCACCCCCTTAGTTATCCAAGAAGCTCCGCAGCTTCCTTGACCGCGATGGATGCTTCAATTTCCTCAGCGCTTTCGCCTCAATCTGCCTGATCCGCTCGCGGGTAACACTAAACTGCTGCCCCACCTCTTCCAGCGTGTGATCGGTATTCATACCAATACCAAAGCGCATGCGCAGCACGCGTTCTTCACGTGGTGTAAGCGACGCCAGTACGCGGGTTGTTGTCTCGCGCAGGTTCGCCTGAATGGCAGCGTCAATCGGCAAGATGGCGCCCTTGTCTTCGATGAAGTCGCCCAGATGTGAATCTTCTTCATCACCCACAGGCGTTTCCAGCGAAATTGGTTCCTTGGCGATTTTCATCACCTTGCGGACTTTTTCCAAAGGCATCGAAAGCTTTTCGGCCATCTCTTCAGGCGTGGCTTCGCGGCCAATTTCGTGCATCATCTGGCGTGATGTGCGCACGATCTTGTTGATGGTTTCGATCATATGCACAGGGATTCGGATGGTGCGGGCCTGATCGGCAATCGAGCGCGTGATCGCCTGCCTGATCCACCATGTGGCATAGGTCGAGAATTTATAACCACGGCGATATTCGAATTTATCAACCGCCTTCATGAGGCCGATATTGCCTTCCTGAATCAAATCCAGGAATTGTAAACCGCGATTAGTATATTTCTTGGCAATCGAAATCACCAGACGAAGATTGGCCTCAACCATTTCCTTCTTGGCAATGCGGGCTTCGCGCTCGCCCTTTTGCACCATGCCCACAATCTTACGATATTCAGTGATCTGCAAACCAGTGGCGGAAGCGAGTTCATAAATCTCATCGCGGATAACCTTGATGGATTCCTTCTCGTCATTGACCCACTTCTTCCAGCCATGTTTGGTGAGGCGGCCAACACGCTTTAACCAATCAGGATCAAGCTCATTGGATTGGTACTCGCGCAAAAATTCATCACGCGGAACTTTGTATGTTTCGGCAAGGCGCATCAAACGGCCTTCGAGAATGTTCAGGCGCTTGGCAATATCATAAAGCTGTTCAACCAGCGCTTCGATACGCGCATTGTTGAGCGAAAGAGATTTGACATTGGTGATGATATCTTCGCGCAGCTTGCGGTAACGGCGCTCTTGCGAAGGTGATAAGCCCTCGCCTTCCTGAACTTCTTGGTCTTGCAACTTACGCAGTGATTTATAAAGCCGCGCAATTTCGTCGAACACTTCAAGCACCTTTGGCTTGAGTTCCATTTCCATGGCCGACAAAGAAACGCCGAGGTCATCGCCCTCATCATCTTCTTCATCTTCAACATTTGGCTTGTCGAAATCTTCAGGCGACAACACATCAGAGAAATCATCATCCCCACCACGGCGTGGCGGCGGCGGAGCGCGGCGCGACTCTTGCTTTGAAGCTTCGGCGCGTTTCAGTTCCGCCTGCTTACGCACCTCTTCCTTCGGAGGCACATATGGCATCGGCGTTTGCACGGATTGGTTTTGCTTGGCATCAGGGCCAGCATAAGTGGCTTCAAGATCGATGATGTCACGCAGCAGAATTTTGCCTTCGTTCAACTCATCGCGCCAAATGATAATCGCTTGGAACGTCAGCGGACTTTCGCAAAGGCCGCTGATCATTGCCTCGCGGCCTGCTTCAATACGCTTGGCAATGGCAATTTCGCCTTCGCGCGAGAGCAATTCAACAGCGCCCATTTCGCGCAGATACATGCGCACTGGATCATCGGTGCGGTCAGCCGGAAGCTTCGGCGCATCGACTTTCATCAAAGCGGTTTCGCCGCTTTCAACTTCTTCAACCTTGGCGGCGACGTTTTCGGATTCTTCTTCCGATTCAACAACCGTAATGCCCATTTCGGCCAGCATCGAATAAATGTCTTCGATCTGATCAGAGGTCACTTCTTCGGAAGGAAGCACCGCGTTGAGCTCATCAAGCGTCACATAACCGCGCGCCTTGGCCAGCTTGATGAGGCGCTTAACAGCGGCATCATTAAGATCAAGAACCGGGCCATCAGTATCCGAGGCCGCGTCAGCTGCTGCGGCTTCTGCTTCTTCAGCAGGTGTTGGCGCTGGTTGTTCGGCTTTGCCGGGTGGGCGGACGGGTGGACGAGCCATGGGTACAATTCCTTCAAAGAGCCGGAAGATTGAGATCTTCCGCATAAACTGATTCGGGTGAAACTAGCGGCACCACCATTAAGCGGCGATTAACCATGTCACTTTCTCAAGTGTCTTGGTTACTCGTCCGGCCTGAAGCGACCCCAAAGCCATCAACATGGGCTTCAGAACCAAGGGCCGAGGTAAATTGATCGCGCAGGGCGACCAGTGCAGCTAAATTATCCTCCGTGGGTTCGTGCGCAAAAGCCGCTTCTGCGGCCTTCAACTCACGATCGAGTGTGACGGCTTTATGGTGTAAAGCGATCATTTGGCGGAGGCCTGTCCGGGCATCATCTTGTGCAGCACCAGGACCCAAGAACCACTCATTCAAACGTTTCGCCTGTGTTTCGAGGCGGTCCAATAACGGCCCAAACCCTCTTGACAACAGATGGCCCCGAAGGACCGCCGGTTCAAGGCTTTCCATCGAGAACGCGCTATCTATGATATTGGCCCTCATAGAGTCAAGCTCACGCGAAGCAATCTCTGTTTTCCTAAATTCGGCATAAAACTCGTGAACGAGTTCAGGGTGATTGATCAGTGTGAGGACGATCATCCGTTCGCGGTGCTCAGCCGCGGTGCTGGAATTGCTCTTGCCAGCGAGCGCCTTTAACTTTTGCGATGCCGGTTGTTGCAACTCCCAAGGCTTTTGCCCCCATTTTAGACGAGCTTGCGGCTTTCCCGCTGTGAAAGCGCGGCGCTGACCTTGTGCACCTTTGAAGAGATTGGTGAGACGTTCCTGCAAATCTGACAGGTAATGCTTGCGCACAGTTTCATCGGCGATCTGCGAAAGCTGAATGCGCAAATCTTTTTCAAATGCTGCGCGGCGCTCCGGCGTGGTGCGATCATTCTCATTCAAAGCCCGCGCCCACAAGACTGAGGCCATCGGTTCTGCCGCGTTCACAACGGTTTTCACTGCCTCCGGCCCTTCGGTTTTCAAAAGATCGTCCGGGTCTTGGCCTTCGGGCAGAAACGCAAACTTTAATGAATGCCCCGGCTTCAGTAATGGCAACGCCAAATCCAGCGCACGATATGCCGCCTTCTGCCCAGCGCTATCACCATCAAAACAGAGGATGGGTTCTGGCACTGCCTTCCACATCATCGCCAATTGATTTTCCGTGAGCGCCGTTCCCAGCGGTGCCACCGCCTCGGTCAACCCCGCACGGAACATAGCGATCACATCGACATAACCCTCAACAGCAATCAGCTGGCCCGACGTGTGCGCCACGCCTCGCGCCTTGTCGAAATTGTATAAAATCTCGCCCTTGTGAAAAAGCGGCGTATCCGGCGAATTGAGATACTTCGCTGGAACATCAGCACGAAGCGCCCTGCCCCCAAAGGCAATCACGCGGCCACGCGGATCACGGATTGGAAACATCACCCGGTCGCGGAACCGGTCATAAGCCACCGGAATATCATCACCCGTAATCACCAGCCCAGCTTCAGCCATTTGTTCGACGGTGATTTTCTTCTCCGCCAAATGCGTTCGAAGCGCTGACCTGTCATCCGGCGAATATCCAATCGAAAACTCTTTCTGAATGGCAGGTGAAAGTCCACGGTCCGCCAGATAGCCCCGCGCTTTTGCCCCCCGCGCCGTTTGCAACTCCGCCTCAAAAAACTTCGCCGAAATTTCCATTATTTCATAAAGGCTTGTACGAAGTTCCTCACGCTGAACATCAGCTTGGGTGATGATCGGCATCGGCAACCCCGCCTCCGCCGCCAACTGCGCCACGGCCTCAGGAAAGGGCACGCCTTCTTTCTCAATCAGATAGGTAAAAATATCGCCAGATTGCTTGCAGCCAAAACAATAGTACCGCCCTTTCCGGTCATCAGCATGAAAGCTGGGGCTCTTCTCGCCATGAAACGGGCAACACGCCCAATAATCACCCTTGGCCGCATTGGTCTTCCGCCGATCCCATGCCACCTTGCGGCCAATGACCGACGACACCGAAACCCGGGCGCGGATATCATCGAGGAAGGAAGGTGGGAATTTCATTGGGTTGGTTTAATCGGTTTCATCGGGCAAAATCTACACCTATTGATTGGTATAAATTTTTGGACCAATTTACCGACCAATTGGAGTGGATATCATGACTGTCACCCGCTACCATCCCATCCTCGTCGTCTTACACTGGCTCTTGGCCATCATGATTGGTTTCCAACTTGGGTTTGGATATTTTACCATCGGTAAATTAGCAAATTCCGATCCCGCCAAATTGCAACCTTTGTCACTTCACATGGGGCTAGGCACAGCAATCATCGTGTTGATGGCGATCCGTTTGATCACGCGTTATTTCACCAGCCACCCAGACCCCTCTGCTAGCCAGCGTGAAGGAGTTGGCCGTTTGCGGACGCCGGTCCACCGCCTACTCTATCTCGTGATTTTTGTGACGGCACTGAGCGGCTGGTTCACGGGCTTCCTCATTGCGCATCTTTATGAAACCCCCGGCAACACTCTCCCCGCCGATTTTGCACAATATCCCAGCCGTGTGATCCATGTGTGGATGGCGCTGATGCTGTTCCTGTTGATCGTCTTGCACATATCCGCAGCGATCAAAGAAATGATGATGGGAGACGTCCACATCTTGGGCCGCGTTGGATTTGGCAAGCGCAAAGGCTAATTCTACCCCTTCAACACATCCATCTTAATCGGCCCATCGGCGCGGCCCAATATAAACTGATCAACATAAGCATTGCCGCTGCGATCAATCATCTTGGCGTCACCCGCCCATATAATCTGACCCTTATAAATCATCGCAATTCGATCGGCTATTTTGCGGGCCGAGGCCATGTCATGTGTGATGGAGATGGTGGTGGCACCGAGGCGCTTCACGCAATCAACGATCAGATTATTGATCACATCTGCCATAATAGGGTCAAGCCCCGTGGTTGGCTCATCAAAGAAAATGATTTCAGGATCAGCGGCAATAGCCCGCGCCAAGCCAACGCGCTTTTGCATGCCGCCTGAAAGTTCGGCCGGATAAAGCTTGCCAACATCAGCGCTCAACCCCACGAGGCCCAACTTCTCCATAGCAATCTCGCGGGCTTGGGCTTTGGGTGTGCGGCGGCCTTGGGTTAAACCGAACGCCACATTCTCCCAGACGCTGAGCGAGTCAAACAGCGCGCCACCTTGAAACAACATGCCAAAGCGGCGCAGAAATTGATCGCGCGCTTCGCCTTTAAGGCCAGTCACTTCTTCACCCGCAATTTTGATCGAACCAGAGTCAGGATGCAAAATTCCCAAAATGCATTTCAGCATCACAGATTTGCCTGTGCCCGAACCGCCTATCACAACCAGCGACTTGCCCTTTTCAACGGAAAGCGAAAGCCCGTTTAGAACATGCTTTGCACCAAAGCTTTTGCGCACATCTTTGAGTTCAATATGCGGGGCCATTTAGAGTCTAATCACTTTCAGATAAGTCATTTTAATTTCCGTCATTCCCGCGAAGGCGGGAAACCAACTATGCCTCATCCGATTTTGTGATAAGTTGGCTCCCCGCCTGCGCGGGGATGACGACGATGGGATGTTCTGTTCAAAATTGATCATGCTCTACTGCTTCCCGAACAACAAAGAGGTGAGCACAAAATTCGACGCCAAAATCATAATGGCCGAAAACACCACGGCATTGGTCGTAGCGCGGCCCACGCCCTGTGCGCCACCCTTCGAATTAAAGCCGTGATAGCAGCCCATAAGTGCAATGATAAATCCAAACACCGCCGCTTTGATAAGACCTGAAGAAATATCATCGAAGAAATGCAGTTTGTCGGCCGTGGTTTTGATATAGCTGAAGCCGTTCAATTCGAGCGAACGCGTGCTCACAACATAACCGCCCATAATGCCGATGGCATCACCGATGGCCACCAACAGCGGCATCGAAATAACCGCCGCTAATATACGTGGGCCGACGAGATATTTAAGCGGGTTGGTTGAGAGAGTAACCAGAGCATCAGTCTGCTCGGTCACTTTCATTGTACCAAGCTCGGCAGCGATTGATGCCCCCACCCTGCCCGCCACCATCAAGCCTGCAAGCACAGGCCCAAGCTCACGGGTAATGCCGATGGCCACAATGCTTGGCACCAATTGCCCAGCCGTGGCGGCGGATGATCCTGTATAAATTTGCAGCGCCAATGCGCCGCCTGTGAAAAATGCGGTCAATGCCACCACAGGCAACGACGTGTATCCAATGCGAAAAAATTGCGTGAGGATCTGCCCCCAATAATAGCGTGGCGTCAAACCAACGATCAACGCATCCTTCATAAAAATCGCAATGCGTCCCACTTCAGCGCAGAACAACAAAAACAATCGGCCTATAGCTGCAATGAAATTCAAATCAAGTCCTTCACGATTCGCCGCCAATGTAGCGGCGGTGATAGCGATTGCCCAGATGGGTGAGCAATTCATATGAAATTGTGCCCGCATAGCCCGCTGCTTCATCAACCGGCAAATTTGGTCCAAAGATTTCAACCAGTGTGCCACGTGTGGTTTCAGCTTCGGGCAAATCCGTCACATCAATGGCCATCATATCCATCGAAACCCGGCCCACAATATCAACGCGCCTACCCGCCACAAACACTTGTCCGGCTGGTTTGTCAGCAGACCAACTGAGCTTGCGCGGAATCCCGTCCCGATACCCAGCCCCTAAGAGAGCAATACGGCTGTCTCGTGGCGCAGTCCAAGTGGCGCTATAACCAATCGTGTCGCCCTGTTTTACAAATTTGGTTTGCATAATTTTGAGCTCTAGCGTGACCACGGTCTTCATCGGGTTAGGCTGCCCCGGCAACGGATTGCCGCCATAAAGCGCCACACCGGGCCGCACCAGATCATATAAATAGCCATCACCCAAATAGATGCCCGATGAATTGGCAAAACTCGCTGGCACATCTGGCAACATCGCGCGATATTTGGCAAATAGATCGCGTTGCTTGACATTAAGCGGATGGGCTGGTTCATCAGAGCAAGCAAGATGGCTCATCACTAAAACGAAACGCAGCTGATCTTGCATTGCAACAACTGCTGTGAAATCTTCGATCGTCATACCCATACGGTTGATGCCGGTATCGACGTGCAATGCACATGGCTTGCCCTTGCCATTGGCCGCCCAATCCTTGGCTTCATCAAGCGAGATCAGCGCGGGGTAAAGCTCATGTTGCAAATAATAATCCACTTGGCCCGGATACAAACCGTCCAAAACAAAAATCAAAGCCTCTGGCAAAATGGCCCGAAGCTGCGCCCCCTCAAAAGGCCGCGCCACAAAAAAACTCCGACATCCCGCAGACCATAAAGCCTTGGCAACCGGCTCCATGCCCAAACCATAGGCTTCGCCTTTTATTGCTGCGCCCGTCTCAGTTGTGGGCGATTGTAGACGCGCCTGCTCCATCAACAGTTGATAATTATATTGCAGAGCTATCAGATCAACAGTGACCAACGCTGCTGCCAATTCCTCAGGATTTTCAATAGGTTTTGTCATATTCAAAACAGCATTAATTGATTGCCATCTTTCATCAAGAGAAAATTTCGACTGTTTGTGGGTTTCGCCAAATCACATGCCGATGAGTTTTCGACGCAAGAAAATAAAGTTCAACAATTTATTGCTGAAAATTAATCAGAGAGCGAAGTGCAGGCGCAATTGCATGCACCGTAATTTAAACCAAATACGGGGGTGTTACACAAAAAGTGAATCGACTGCTAAACTGAATGAAAGAGAACTAAGTGGCTAGAACCTCAGAAGACATAGTTTTGATTGCCCAAAAAGAATCTGCCAATATTTCCAATAAGAATGGATCAACTGCGGATAATATTAACACGAATTTTGATGCAATATCAGCTTTGGTTGAAGACCTGCGATTTAATATAGTAGGCAAGGTTGAAAAAAGTCATGTTGAATCCGCTTTGCAAATTCTGTTTTGGCCGAAAACCGAGAATGTTTGGGATAGAGCCGAAGCAATCTGCATGGAAAAAGCCAAAGAAATTTTTTCGTTTATCTTGAACGGCGATGAAGATCGGCAAGCAGCCCCTCCCAATTTAAAGGAGTGCCTGCAGGTTTTGGTCTATCTAGGAGAAATGAGAGAAAGCGCACCCCGCTAAACTTTTTTCCATTCGTTCATCAAATCTGGCGGAGATAGTGTACCGTTATTTGAGTTGAAACCGAGATCTGTCATCTGCATCACTTCAGTTGGCAGAGATAACGAATTGGAGTTGAACACTCCAGAAGTGCGAAAAAATTTCCGCCAGTCAAAAACTGTACCCACATGTTTCATCGTAAATTTAACTGCTAATGGGCGGCCTTGAGGGTTATTGGTCAACATCAATCCTACAAAATAGCCCCCTAGTGTTTTAGAAGTTGTGTCAATACTCATCATCTTCAAAGTCTGTACCTCGCGCCGAGTTCGGCCAACTAACGTAAGGCGGCCCTGTTCATGTGATGCAACACCATCAACAGTAATAATCTTGCTTACCCACTCGGCAGTTGCCGTCGTTCGAAAACGGACAACGCGCGTAAAAAACATCAGCCCATCTATTTTTCGAAACACAATGATGCCTCGCAAGCATCTAGTGGTGTCTGGGTACCAAGGAAGATAGAAATTATAAACACCATCGGATATTTCATTCAGGGCGTTTTGCAATTTTATTTTGTCAAAAAATTCTTCGAACTTAGAGCGCCACTTTGAAAGAGGATCAAGTTTTTCTTCTGCGACTTGAGTTTCAATTGCATTGGTTCGGTTGGGCGAACCGAAAAGCACCAATGCATCTATTTTAAAATGTTCGGCTATGCGACTGAGTGTTTGGGCATTTGGCAAAACCGCACCACTCAAATATTTGTTGAATTGCTGTCGGTTGATATTCAGATCACGACACGTCTGCGCAATTGAACCGCCACGTGTTGCAAAGCTAAAAAGATTTTGAGCAAAATTCTGATAAACCGAATTGCTGTTGGTGTCTAAAGTAGGCGTTCTATTTTGCGTCACAATTGTTTTCCCGTCTAACAATTCCAACTAGGGGACGGCCTCTTTGTGCACATTACGAAAATTTAACTGCGCAGACTATCTATCTAAAGTTTTATTGATTAGAAGTTTGCAACTCATTTCTACTCAAATCGTTCCGGCACATAGCCATCCTTGGCCAAATTCGAGAATCTGGTCAGCTTGCCTTCGAACTGCAAATCGACGGTTCCTGTCGGGCCGTGGCGTTGTTTGCCGATGATCACTTCAGCGCGGCCGTGGGCGCGGTCCATCTTTTCTTGCCAGCCTTGAAATTCTGGAGTGCCTTCTGCTGGCATCAAACGTTCGAGATAATATTCTTCGCGGTACACAAACAGCACCACGTCGGCGTCTTGCTCGATGGAGCCTGACTCGCGCAAGTCTGAAAGCTGCGGGCGTTTATCTTCACGCGATTCCACTTGGCGCGAAAGCTGAGACAAAGCGATAATTGGAACGGCCAGTTCTTTCGCCAGCGCTTTAAGGCCAACAGTGATTTCGGTAACTTCCTGAACACGGCCTTCAGAGGCTTTCTTGGCTGAGCCTGCGAGAAGTTGAAGATAGTCAACAACGATTAGGCCAAGGCCCCTTTGTCGTTTTAAACGGCGAGCACGGGCAGCAAGTTGAGCTATTGTCAAACCACCGGTATCGTCAATGTAAAGTGGTAAAGACTGAAGTTCACGACTGACCATTGCCAAACGCTCAAATTCTTCCTCGTTAATCTTGCCACGTCTAATGTATTCAGAGGAGATACTAGATTGTTCAGCTATGATACGTGTCGCCAGTTGTTCCGACGACATTTCAAGAGAGAAGAACCCAACAACTCCACCTTGCAACACTTTGTTGGACCCGTCTGCCTGGTATTCAGCCTTGTAAGCTTTAGCAACGTGGTAAGCTATATTGGTGGCCAAGGCTGTTTTGCCCATTGCGGGACGACCTGCAAGAATGATTAGATCGGAGGCTTGCAACCCTCCTAGTTTTTCATCTAAATCCGAAAGTCCAGATGAGATGCCAGACAGTCCCCCATCCCGCTGATAAGCTGCTGCTGCCATATCGATGGCAACTATTAAAGCGCGGCCGAAAGCTTGGAAGCCTTTGCCAAACTTGTCTGCCTCCGCGAGTTGATAAAGGCTACTCTCAGCAGTTTCGATGATTTTGAGCGGAGTATTATCTTCATCCGCCGCAACGATCACCGCATTATCAACAATCTCTTTTCCAAGATTAATGAGGCTTCTTCTGAGCGCGAGATCCCTAACTACTTCTCCATAAGCAGCTGCGTTCAAAACAGTTGTCGCCTCGGAAACAAGACCAGTCAAGTAACGAAAGCCGCCGATCTCCTCCAACGTGGTATCGTACTCAAAATGATTTTTAAGAGTGATCGGATTGGCAAGTTTTCCTGACGAAATTAATATGGAAGCTGTTTCAAAAATCCGCGCATGAACGTGCTCACCAAAGTGATCTGGTTTTAAGAATGATGATACTCGATCAAATACATCGTTGTTCATCAAAAGTGCGCCAAGCAATGCCCGTTCAGCTTCGATGTTGATTGGAATTTCAACAACATCTACCCCCGGCAAACTGGAAACGCTGGCGGGTTTTTTAAAATCTCTGAGTTCAACGGTTGACATAAATTTACTCAACCTTACTGATTCGTTTGAAGCGAGGTTCTTCCGAAGATGTTAACATGAAAACACATAAACTGTGGAAAACTGTTTCAAAATATTATTTTTGTCTCTAACTTATTGGATTAGAAAATTAATGCGTCACCCTTGCGAAGGCAAGGGTTCGGCTTTCATCTTTACTGGCATCAAAAAAGGTAGCGGGATGCTTGCCTTCGCAAGCATGACGGTTTTGGAGAGTGCATAAAAAGGCAAATCCTACCGCTGCAACCCCCACGTCAATCCCCGCACCAAATTCTTACGCACCAGCAAAATTGCCAGAAAACTGGGCACAAGCGTAGCGGTGCTTAATGCGGCGACTGGGCCCCAATCAGCCATGCGTAGAATACTGAGCTGGACGGGGAGCATGTGCATCTGATCGGTGAGGTAGGTTGCCATCAAAAATTCTGTCCATGAAAAGATGAAACATAAAATTGCTGTCGTCGCCAACCCACCGCTGACATTGGGGATCAGGATTTTTGAGAGCAGTTCAAATTCCGTCGCACCATCAATCTTAGCAGCTTCAAACATTTCGCGTGGCACCTCGTCAACAAAGGATTTGAGCAACAAAATGGCAAGTGGCGTGTTCATGGCAGCATGGGCGAGGATCAAACCCGCCCACGTATCAGTGAGGCCGATTGTGCGATAAGTGACGTAGATCGGAATGATGGTGGCAATCGGCGGCACAACACGAGCGAGGAAGACAGCGATGATGAAATTGTGTTTGTGGGCGTTAAGATGATGACTCAAACTGAATGCGGCTGAAACGCCTATTGCGCTCACAAGAATTGTTGAACCAATCGCAACAATCAATGAATTTAAGATCGCTTCGCGCGAATTGAAAAGCGAACTGCCAAGATCAGTGAGCGTTAGAACGTAATTATTGATCGTTGGAACAAAATTGAAAAGATTAATCTGGTCTTTATCGTAAATCGCTGAGGCAGGTTGGATTGATACAATGGCCCACCACAAAATTGGGAACATAAAAAGCGCAACGACGAACCATGCAGTGATATCGCGGAGAAAATTGGATGTTGCGCTTCGGATCATAACATCACGCTAATTCAATCGCACCAAAAACAAAAGGCCGCCCAAATTGCTCTGGGCGGCCTTTTGAAAATTGTAAAAAACTTAATTGCCGGCTTCTTCTTCAGCCAATGCATCAGCTTGAGCTTGCTCAAACATGGCTTCGGCTGCAGCGCGGGCTTCAGCCTTTTCTGTTGCACCAACGGCGGTCAGATCATCACCACGGGCTTGGGCGGCAGCTTCATCAGCAGTGCGGGCAACGTTAACAGTCACAGCCACAACCACTTCAGGATGCAGGGTCACTTGAACTTCATGCATACCCACAACCTTGATTGGCTTCTGAATATGAATGTGGTTCTTATCAACGGTTGAACCTTGGGCTGCTGCCGCATCACCGATATCACGCGCGGTAACTGAACCATAAAGCTGGCCCGATTCACCGGCTTGACGGATGACCACAAACACCTTGCCTTCAAGTTGTTTGGCTTCATCAACAGCCAATGCCTTGGTCGCAGCGTTCTTGGCTTCGAGCACAGCGCGCTGGGTTTCAAACTTTGCCTTATTAGCAGCCGTGGCACGAAGAGCCTTCTGGTTTGGCAAAAGGAAGTTACGTGCGTAACCATCCTTCACCTTAACAGTTTCGCCCATGGCGCCGAGACGGCCAACACGTTCGAGGAGAATAACTTGCATGTTCTAAATCTCCTTACGAAATAACATATGGCAGCAGGCCGAGGAAACGGGCGCGCTTGATGGCAATTGCCAATTCGCGTTGCTTCTTGGCGCATACAGCAGTGATGCGGCTTGGAATGATTTTGCCACGTTCAGAAATGTAACGTTGCAGCAAACGTACATCTTTATAATCGATGGCAGGTGCGCCAGTGCCTGTGAAAGGGCAGCTTTTGCGGCGGCGGAAAAATGGGCGACGTGCGCCTTGTTCCATAGACATTACATCACCTCATCCATGCTAAAGCCTTCTTCTTCACGACGACGATCGCGGTCATCGCGACGACGCATCATGGCAGAAGGGCCTTCTTCAAATTTTTCAACTGATATTGTCAAAGAGCGAATAACATCTTCGCTGATCGACATTTGGCGTTCCATTTCTGCAATCGCAGCATGGGGGCCAGAAATGTGCAAGAACACGAAAAACGCCTTGCGGTTTTTCTTCATGCGGAATGTCAGGGACTTGATACCCCAGTTTTCAACGCGCTCAACCTTGGCACCGCCAGCTGTGAGAACGCCTGTATATTGCTCCAAAAGCGCGTCAACCTGCGCCTGTGTTGCATCCTGGCGCACCAGGAATGTGTGTTCGTAAAGACCCATCTTGGGTTATGACCTTTCTCTGTTTCGTTTTCTTTCAGCACCAGCGCAGAGCCTCAAACAAACCAGGAGTAAGGTTCGAAAGACCGATCGAGATGAGCGGAGACACGGGAAGCCGGGTTGTGACGCCCTAGATGGTTTGCACCACCCCTTCCGTTCAGCCCCCAGCGGGAACTTCAAGACGAGCGGGTCTATGGCGGATAACTGGGGTTTAGGCAAGGAGAGAAAACAAATTTCCGAATTTTGAAAATAGTTCTTGATTTGTTCTTTATCTAGGACTATATGTGGCTTCCTTCGGTTCGAAAGAGCCCCGCTGTTTGACATTGTAAATATTTTTCCCCCTCAGGCGATATGGGTGACGCCAGAGCCCCCGGCTGGACGCAGCTTGGGGGTTGGTGGCCGAGTTTATGTATTAGTTTGGGCATCTCTGTTTTTGAAATTAGAACTGTAAAAACTCTCAAAAATATGTCATGCTGCACTCGTTCCTGGGGGCGTAGTCTCAAAGGAGAAGAAAATGTCATTTACCGATTGGATGATACGCGGCCCTGAGATCGCATCCTGCAACTGTGCCTATGGATGCCCCTGCCAATTCAACGCCCTTCCCACTGATGGCACCTGCCGTGCGGCGGTTGGTATGCAGATCGAAAAAGGCCATTATGGCAAAGTAAAGCTCGACGGCTTGAGGTGGGCGGCAACTGCGGCTTGGCCCGGCCCAATCCATATGGGCCATGGTGAAATTCTGCCCATCGTCGATGAACGCGCCAATCCTGAACAACGCGAAGCCTTGCTGAAAATCATGTCTGGGCAAGACACTGAGCCCGGCGCCACCTTCTTCAATGTTTTCGTTTCAATGTGTGACAAGGTTCATGATCCGATGTTCAAAGCCATCGAATTCAACGTCAATTTAAAGACCTGTGAAGGCCATTTAAAAGTTCCCGGTGTTGTGGATGTAAAAACCGAAGCCATCCGTAATCCGGTGACCGGAAAAACCCATCATGCTAAGGTTTCCTTGCGTCAGGGTTTTGAATATGTGGATGCAGAATTTGCCAGCGGCACGGTATCGTCCAAAGGGCCGATAGCGCTGGCAACGATTGGCCGTCATGCCCATTTGGCCCAACTCCATCTCACAGGCCAAGGTGTGGTGCATTGAATGGTGACGGCGTTTGGCCGTCAGTTCGATTACTAGAGCAAACGGCCAAGCACGAACGATTGATTGTGTTTGCAGCGCTTGCAGCAGTGGCTGTAGCTGGGCTGTTTTCGACTTTGCGTCTCGGTGACATGTTGATGATGCCCACCGATTGGGTCGGTGGGCCTATCGTTTATCCGCTGCTACTCTTTATTATGTGGTGGACGATGATGATGGCAATGATGCTGCCCTCTGCTGCACCAGCTATTCTCACCTATGCTGCTCTGCGCCGAAAATTTACCCAGAGCGGCAAGCCAGCTGCAGCAATTGGAATATTTGTAGCTGGCTATGCAGCGATATGGACAGGCTTTTCGCTGGCGGCAGTGGCTCTCCATGTCTACTTGGCGCCCTATGTCAATCTGTCGATGATGATGGCCGTTACCAGCGCTGCAATTGGAGGCGGATTGCTGATCGCTGCGGGGTTATATCAGATGACGCCGCTTAAAGCTGCATGTCTAAAAAAATGCCAAACACCATTATTTTATTTTGCTCATCATTGGCAAAATGGCACCATTGGCGCGTTTCGCATGGGGCTTTCACATGGGCTTTATTGTTTGGGCTGCTGCTGGGTGCTGATGGGGTTGTTATTTTATGGTGGAGTTATGGAACTGCGCTGGATTGTTGGGCTGGCCATATACGTGGCCGCCGAAAAGTTACTGCCAGCTGGCAACAAGCTCAGCCGTCTCACAGGATTGCTGTTGGTCGCTTGGGGTGTTTGGACGATTTACAGTTTTGTTTAGTACGATTTTTGAGGCTGGCCGCGAATGAGAATCGTCTGGGGCATGACAGATATCGATAGCCCAACAGGCCT
The DNA here is from genome assembly GCA_964247245.1 of uncultured Aestuariivirga sp. Classification (GTDB taxonomy): domain Bacteria; phylum Pseudomonadota; class Alphaproteobacteria; order Rhizobiales; family Aestuariivirgaceae; genus Aestuariivirga. Next base: position 384,555 of record CAXTTK010000002.1, on the reverse strand, counting down.
ACCGCGCAAGCAGCTCTACAGATCATTCAGCGAAAACGGAAACCCAACACTGAAGTCTACGCTGGCGGTGATGAAGGCGCTGGGGATTGAGTTGAGTGCGAAGGCGGGGTGAGGTAGTATGATAGGGCCGACACAGTCAGCTTTGATCCAACGTCGCAATTAACAGTGACCTACAATGTCAACCACTCCGCGCCCTAAAAAACAACATCATGTTCCCAGATTTTATCTAGAATATTTCACAGATAAAAACGGTGATGTTTGGACTTACGACAATCTACAAAACACAATTCGTAGTTCAATTCCCAAAGAGACTGCAAATGAAACGAATCTATATTCTGGTTTGAATGAAAAAGGCGAGTACGACGACAGTATTGAGAAGTTATTGGAAGGGATAGAGGACAAGGCCGCAGCAATTTATCCCAAGTTGCTGAGGAATGAAAACATTGTAGGCCAAGAACGCGCAGATTTTGCTGTATTCATAGCGACCCTCTATACGCGAAGCCCTACAATGATGAATAGCTATGCCGAAGCGACAGGATATTTGGCACAACATGTTTACAACGTAGCAATGTCAGATAAGAGCTATTTCGAAAGTTCAATGAACAAGTTTGATAAAATTAAAGGGGTGAAAACAACGCAACAAGAGCGAGATGATTTACGGGAATTTGTAAAGGATAAATCGCGTTATACTATTCAGGTTGACAAAAAACGGGGCTTATCAGCACTCGGAATCGCGGACTCAATCGCTCCAATCGTTTTTGATATGACGTGGTTTATATTTGAATCTGCGGATCAACACCTGATAACGAGTGACAATCCTGTTGTTCAGGTTAATCCGCCAGCTGATCGTCATCCATTCTATGGAGATGGTGGTTTTGCGAACAAAAACTCAAATATCTCACTGCCGCTTTCAAGTGAGCATTTACTTGGACTCGCGTGGTTAAAATCTAGACCGAATAGAGTTCGAAACGTAGACAAGAAGCAAGGGCGTTTTTTCAACACCCAACGCGCATATTTTGCGGATCGCTATTTATATGCTTCTAAAAGGGACGCCGGAATTTCCGTTCTGGGGCAAAAATATAAAGAACCTGGATTAAGAATTAAAATTTCAGGAATGGCGAAATTGGCTCCGGTAGAAGTCAAACGAAACCTATCGAAGTGAAAATGAAAAGCGAATGATTTGAATCTATTTTAATTGCGTCTATTACCTTCAAGTCCCCTCCATCAAACCCACAAACCGCTTGAACAGATAGTGGCTATCCTGTGGGCCGGGGCTGGCTTCGGGGTGGTGTTGCACGCTGAATACGGGTTTGCCCTCTAGGGCTATGCCGCAGTTTGAACCATCAAACAGGCTCACATGGGTTTCCACCACACCCGCAGGCAAACTGTCGCGATCCACCGCAAAGCCGTGGTTCATGGAAACGATTTCGACTTTGTTGGTGGTGTAGTCTTTCACCGGATGATTGGCGCCGTGGTGGCCTTGGTGCATCTTCATCGTTTTGCCACCCAGTGCCAAAGCCAACATTTGGTGCCCTAAGCAAATGCCGAAGATGGGTTTGCCGGAATCAACCAGCGCCTTGATTTCAGCCACCGCATATTCGCCCGTGGCGGCAGGGTCACCCGGGCCGTTGGACAGGAATATGCCATCGGGCTTCATCGCCAAAATATCGGCGGCTTTGGCGGTGGCGGGCACCACTGTCACTTTGCAGCCTGCCGATGTGAGGCAGCGCAGGATGTTGCGCTTCATGCCATAGTCGATGGCCACGACGTTAAACTTGCCTTCGCCATGGGTGTATCCGGTTTCCCAATCCCACAGTTTCTCATCCCAGTTCATGCGCTGAGTGAGAGACACATCCTTGGCGAGATCAAGCCCTTCAAGCCCGCCCCAGGCGCGTGCCATGGCGGTCAATTTCTTGATGTCGAATTTGCCTTTGGCGTTATGGGCAATCACGCCATTGGGCATGCCCTTTTCGCGGATCAGATTTGTCAGCTCGCGCGTATCAACGCCGGACATGCCGATGATGCCGCGTGTTTTCAGCCATTTGTCGAAATGACTTTTGGCACGGTAATTTGCTGGCTCAGTGATGGGCGCTTTCACGATGCAACCTTTGACGGCGGCGGACGCGGCAAGGTTTGTGGTTTCGCCATCATCATCATTGGTGCCTACATTGCCAATATGTGGGAATGTGAAGGTGACGATCTGGCCAGCATAAGATGGATCAGTCAGGATTTCTTGATAGCCGGTCATGGCCGTGTTGAAGCAAACTTCGGCCACCGCCTCGCCCTCTGCACCAAAGCCATAACCCTGAATCACCGTGCCATCGGCCAGAACCAAAACGGCAGTGATTTTTGCCACTTCCCAATCGCTGAACTGTGGGCGTGGCTTGGCCTTGGCTTTAACGGGCATATTTTGAGTCTCCGGAATTTGAAGTGGGTTAATGGCTGGCCCCTGCCCCGTCAAGGTTGCGGCGCACACAGAATCCGCCTATCCCCCATATTTTTAATGAGGTGCAAACATGTCTCTGCGCGAACAAATTACCGCCGATATGAAAGAGGCCATTAAGGCAGGCGACAAGCGCCGCACGGCCACATTGCGTTTGATAAATGCCGCCATCAAAGACAAGGACATTAACAGCCGCTCTGAGGGCCATGATTCAGCGCTCACCAACGATGCAGGCATCATGGAATTGTTCATCAAAATGGTGAAGCAGCGCCAAGATTCGGTTGCCGCTTTTGAGCAGGGTGGCAGGCCCGAACTGGCCGCCGCCGAGCGCGAAGAAATGGCCATCATCCAACATTACATGCCAAAGCAAATGAATGATGATGAAGCGAAAGCAGCTGTGGCAAGCGTGATTGCTGCGGTGGGTGCAAGCAGCGTTAAAGACATGGGCAAGGTGATGGCTGAATTGAAAGCGAAATATGCCGGACAAATGGACATGGCCAAGGTGGGCGGCATCGTGAAGGCATTATTGGGATAAGTAATTTAGCGTTGGAACTTTTTGGCCACAATTACTGTTTAGGTTCAGTTAGAGGGCGCTTTAGGAGATCAATGATGAGAAAATTATTATTATCAGTTGTAGCCGCAGCAGCATTAGGTGCTGGTATGATTGCAACCGCGGGAACGGCCAATGCCTATCACCACGGGTTCCATCATAATGGTGTTGGGTTTGGGCTGTTTTTCGGCTCACCTGGCTACGGTTACGGTTCGCCATATTATGGCGACCCCTATTATGGCGCAGGGCATCGCTGGCGTCGTGCTTATAACCGCTGCCATATCGGAAACGTGCGTTTTCACGGTCGCTGGCATAAAGCCCGCATTTGTAACGGCAATGTTGCGCGGATTTATTGATTAGACCGACGATAAGTCAGTTCACAACAATCACCACAATATCCGTCACCCCGGCGAAGGCCGGGGTTGAGCTTATCTTATTGAAAGAAAGCGGGATCCCGGCCTTCGCCGGGGTGACGGTTGTTTGGGCAATGAGTCCTCATGCCCGTCAGTTGAATTAAATAATATTCGTCGTAACCTTCACATTCCCGGCGATTGAATGTGAATAGGGGCAAACCACATGGCCGCGCTTAATCAGATCTTCTGCTGCAGCCCGCTCCATGCCTGGCAGTGAAACTTCCATCAGCACTTCAATGCCAAAGCCTTCGCCATCATCACGTGCGCCCATATGAACATGCGCTTTCGTAGAGGCATTAATTGGCATATCGATCTTGGCCTTGCCTGCCGCAAAGCGCATGGCACCGAGAAAACATGCTGAATATCCGATTGCAAACATTTGCTCAGGATTGGTGCCTTTGCCGCTACCACCCAACTCAGAAGGCGTCGCCATAATGACCGATAGGTGGCCATCATCTGTTCTTGAAAAGCCTTGATCACGTCCGCCGCCGGTTGATATTGCATGGCCTGTATAGAGTATTTTCATAATGAGCTCCTGTTAATTGATATACAAATAAGGGCCACCTTTTAAAGGGCGGCCCTTACCGTGAGAAACCAGGTTTCTACACGAATGCGATTGGTCAGAGGGAAGCTGTTCCCGCAGATCCAATGATCCGCACTGCGATAGAACCTTTAATGTTGAACTCACTCGACATGGGATCACCTCCTTTCAGTTGTTGACGACTCTGGTAAGGTGCACCGACTGTTTAAAAATTTCAAGAGTGAAAATATGCCCTTTGCAGATATGATTATCAAAAATGCCCGGATCGTTACGATGAATAATGCGCAGCCCTATGCGCAAAGTTTAGCAGTGGCGGGTAACAAAATTATCGCCGTTGGAAGCAATGAAGATGTGGGTGGACTTAAGGCCAAGCACACCAAAATTGTTGATGCCCAAGGTAAATCCGTGATCCCCGGCATCATCGAAGGCCATGTGCATTTGTTTGGCGGAGCAGCCGAACTTGGTGGATTAATGGTGAGCCATGTCAAGAGCTTGGCTGAATTTCATGATTCAGTTTCGAGGTATCGCAAAAGCCATCCAGCCGAGACATTTGTTATCGCGCACGGTATTGCTCACGAGAGCTTAGGGCGCGACGGCCCGATCACCAGACAGCTGCTCGACAGCATTGTTTCTGACGTGCCTTTCTATGTTAACTGCTTTGATCATCACACAGCTTGGGCCAACACAAAGGCGCTGGAATTGGCTGGCATCATGCGCGGACGTGAGCTTCCGGTGGGCAATGAAATCGTTCTTGATTCTGAGGGCAACGCCACTGGTGAATTAAAAGAGCCAGCGGCCTATATGTTGGTGCAGGAACTGGGGCCGAGCGGCGGACGTGAGTTCTTGGGCATCAATACAGGTGAAAGCCCCGTGCCACCCGCGACCCCTGCCCAGCGCGCCAGTGACCAAGAGGTTCTAAAAAAAGGCATCGCTTTTGCCAATTCACTTGGCATCACCACGATGCATAATATGGATGGCAATTGGTATCAGTTGGAATTGTTGAAAAGCATTCTTGATCGCGGCGAACTTAACGCCCGCATGGAAATTCCGTTTCACCAGAAAAACTATTTCGAAATTGCCCGCGTTGATGAAGCCGCTGAAATGCACGCGCAATATAAGGGAGACATGCTGCATTCTGGCCGCGTGAAGATTTTCATGGACGGCGTGATGGAAACGCTGACTGCTTTGATGCTTGATGATTATCCGGGCTATCCCGGAAATACCGGTGCGCCACTTTTCACAGCCGCGCAATTTAATGAACTGGCCACCCGCATTGATAAGCACAAATTACAAATCAGCGTGCATGCCATTGGCGACGGCGCAGTGCGCCGAACTCTGGATGGTTATGAAGTTGCCCAGAAAGCCAATGGTGTGCGCGATTCCAGACACCGCATCGAGCATATTGAAGTGATCGCGGCGGTTGATATTCCCCGCTTGAAGCAATTGGGTGTAATTGCTTCATTGCAGCCCGTTGCAGGCGTGGGCATTCCTTGGGCCATAAAGGAGCCCATTGTTTCGCGTTTGGGCAATAAGCTTCCGCTGTCATATCCGTGGCAAACGATTAGGAATTCTGGCGCAACCGTTGCGTTTTCATCCGATTGGCCCGTGGCCCCGCTTGATCCATTCTTCGGCTTCAAAGCCGCCATGACAGCCGATCATTTTGGGCAAAATCAGAACTTAGTGGATACGCTGCACGGTTTCACTGCGGCAGGTGCGATTATGGATTTCACCGAGGATCGCAAGGGCATGTTGAAGGTGGGGTATCTGGCGGATATTGCGGTTTTGAATTCCGATTTAGAGGGAACGCGGGCTGAGGATATGGATGGGGTGAAGCCTGTGGTGACGGTGTGTGATGGGCGGGTGGTTTGGGAGGGGTGAGGTTCGCATTAACACTGCAAATAAATCTCCCATCAATCGTCATTCCCGCGCAGGCGGGAAACCAACTTTAGACAGCCTCACCGTTATTAAGTTGGATCCCCGCCTGCGCGGGGATGACGGCTGGTAGGAGTAGTTGAGTAGCAGTCAAACAGCAGCTTCACTCAAGCCGCACCAACAAGCCGCCGCTCACGATCCGCAGCAAACACTAAGCAATTGCGAATATCAGCAGCCGTCAACTCAGGAAAGTCCGCAATGATTTCAGCCTCAGACATGCCGGAAGCCAGATACTCCAAAACATCATAAACCGTAATCCGCGTATCACGAATACAAGGCTTGCCAGAACGACGGGCGGGATCGATGGTGATGGATGTTGTATTCGACATAATTGGATTATGCGGCAAAGATGGGTAGTCGTCAAATAGCGACAATTTTTGCGAAAGCGCTAGTTTTGTTGTGTAATTACAAGTGGTTTCGGAAGGGGAACAGAAATTGAAGTTTAAACGTTTAAAGGACATAAAAAAACAGCCTATTTTGCGTGGAACGATTATCCGAGTTCCGGCAAAAGGACAGTGGGAAAGTGTAGTTGATCTTATGGTTTATGATCCTGAACTAACGGGCTTCGGCAAGGCGATTATTATAGATTCGGGCTACTCAGCCGGATTTACCCTCGCTTGCTATCCAAAAGAATCCCTTCCACTCGAGGCCCGAGCAATTTGTGCGGAATGGTTGAGAAAAATTGGAGCAAATGGAACTTCACTAGGACAAAGTTAGACGATGTTTGGGTCTCCTCGACAAACCGATATCCCCCAAAATTACCAAAAGAATCCAGCTGAAATTTCTTGCGTTCACTATACGTTCCATGCTATCCCGCTCCACATGGCCAAATCTGCTTCTAACTTCGTCTGTCAAACCTGCGCTGCCATCACTCATAAATGGTCGGGGCATTGTGATGCTTGCAACTCGTGGAACACCATTATCGAAGAGAGGTCAGAGGCGCCAGCTTCGGGGGCCAAGGGGGCTTCTTTGCCCAAGGGCCGTTTGGCCAAGCTTTATGAATTGAAGGGCGAAAGCCCGGCTCCACCGCGTATTGAAAGCGGAATTGCGGAATTAGACCGCGCCACGGGTGGCGGGTTTGTTCCGGGGTCTGCGGTGTTGATTGGTGGTGATCCGGGCATCGGCAAATCGACTTTGTTGTTGCAGGCACTTGCCGCAATGGCGCGCAAGGGCGAGCGGGTGATTTATGTGACGGGCGAGGAAGCCATTGCACAAGTGCGCATGCGGGCGGCGCGTTTGGGGCTTGATGATGCGCCAGTTTTATTGGCCGCTGAAACCAATGTGTCCGACATTATCGCGACTTTGAATGATGGGCCTGTGCCGTCTGTGGTGGTCATCGACTCGGTGCAAACCCTTTGGTCGCCCGTGATTGAATCGGCACCAGGCACAGTTTCGCAGTTAAAGGCGGGCTCAGAGGCGCTGGTGCGCTATGCCAAGACCAAGGGCACATGCGTGTTGCTGGTGGGCCACGTCACCAAGGATGGTCAGATTGCCGGGCCAAAGGTGATCGAGCATTTGGTTGATACCGTGCTCTATTTTGAAGGCGACCGTGGCCACCAATTCCGCATTTTACGCGCGGTTAAAAACCGCTTCGGCCCAACTGATGAAATTGGCGTTTTCGAAATGTCGGACGGTGGCCTCAAAGAGGTGACGAACCCCTCTCGGCTTTTTATGGGCGGCTCTGAACACCCTGCCCCCGGCACGGCGGTATTTGCAGGTGTTGAAGGCACAAGGCCTCTTCTGGTTGAAGTGCAGGCCCTTGTTGCTCCCTCGCCCTTGGGCACGCCGCGCCGCACGGCGGTGGGTTGGGACACCACACGGCTCAATATGATTCTTGCCGTGCTTGATGCGCGGGCGGGGGTTTCACTTTCGAATCACGACGTTTATTTAAATGTGGCAGGTGGGCTTCGCCTCAAAGAAACAGCGGTCGATTTAGCCGTGGCGGCGGCCTTGCTATCATCTTTGTCAGACACAGTGATTCCCCATGGCACGGTGCTGTTTGGAGAAATCGCACTTTCTGGGGCTATTCGCCCCGTCGGCCAAACCGAAGCCCGACTGAAAGAGGCCCAGAAATTGGGCCAAACTGATGCTGTGATCGCCGACCAAGGTGAAAAGGCCTTAAAAGGCACAATTACAACCAAACAACTGTCCACTGTGGCAGATCTTGTGGCCTGGGTTGCCAGCCGGTCCAAGGGCCTGCGCCGCATCGCTTGAATTAGGCAAAGAATAGCCTAGAACCTAGATCAAGAGTTTCATATATAGACGGCTTATCCAACCGGAACAGATTCATGTCCTTTCAAATTCTTGACTTCGTCCTCTTTGGCATCATGTTCATCTCTGGCATATTGGCCTTGGCCCGCGGCTTTACCCGCGAGGTTCTATCGCTCGTTGCTTGGGGCGTTGCAGGTATCGCGGCCTATTTTGCTATTAAGCAGCAAAAGCTCCTTGATCTGGCTATGCCCTATGCAGGAAAGCCGATTATCGCCACCATCGCTGTAGGCCTGATTGTTTTTATCGTCGTGATGGTCATCGTCTCAGTAATTGGTGTCAAAATTTCAGATCGCGTGGTTGATAGCCGCGTTGGCGCCTTTGATCGCACATTGGGTTTCCTCTACGGTCTGGCGCGTGGCTTGGTGCTGGTTTCCATCGCTTACTTGTTTTATGGATGGTTGACACCAAGCGACCGCCAAGAAGATTGGGTCAGGAAAGCCCAATCACTGCCAATCATCGCGCAAGTTGGAAATGTGCTTTTGGGCTTCGTGCCTGCTGATATTGCAGATACACTGTCAAAGACAACGCAAATCAGCAACCCGCAAGGTTCGATTACGAAAACCGTTGAGGCCCCCGCTGATTCTGGAACAACGGTTACGGCGGGCCAAGCCAAGGGTCTTGATAATCTGATTGAAGGCAAAGCCACAGACGGCAAAACCGATCAACCTGCATTTGGCCAAGAGGGAACCAAAACCCCATGATTGATGACCTCGATCTTGACGGCGATACGCTCCGCGAAGAATGCGGTGTTTTTGGAATATTCGGCCATCCCGATGCGGCGGCGTTGACCGCACTCGGCCTCCACGCCCTTCAACATCGCGGCCAAGAGGCTGCAGGCATCGTCGCGTTCGATGGCGAACGCTTTAACTCTGAACGGCGCATGGGTTTGGTGGGCGATCATTTCTCATCCGAAAAAGTCATCAACCGCCTAAAAGGCAGCCAAGCCATTGGCCATGTGCGTTATTCCACTACGGGTGAAACCATCCTGCGCAATGTGCAGCCACTGTTTGCGGAGCTAGCTGTTGGCGGCATTGCGACAGCCCATAATGGCAATCTTACCAATGGCTTAACGTTAAGACGTGAACTGATTTCTCAAGGTGCAATTTATCAATCAACCTCGGACACAGAAGCGATTTTGCATCTGGTGGCACGTTCCAAAAAGACCCGCCTGATTGAACGCTACATCGATGCATTGCGCAGTCTTGAAGGCGCTTATGCACTTGTTTCCCTCACCAACAAAAAACTCATCGGTGCACGCGATCCACTTGGCATTCGCCCGCTGATGCTTGGCGAACTGAACGGCGCCTATATTCTCTGTTCTGAAACTGTAGCTCTCGATATCATCGGTGCGAAATTTGTGCGCGAAGTTGAAAACGGCGAAGTGATTGTGATTTCGGAAAACGGCATTGAATCGCTCCACCCATTCCCGCGCCAGAAGCCGCGCCCTTGCATTTTTGAATATATTTATTTCTCAAGGCCTGATTCAATTCTCGGCGGTAGGTCGGTTTATGACGTCCGCAAAAACACCGGCAAGCAGCTGGCTTTGGAAGCACCTGCCGATGCAGATGTAATTGTGCCCATTCCAGATTCAGGCGTTCCGGCCGCCCTTGGTTATGCCCAAGCACTGAACATCCCGTTCGAACTCGGCATCATCCGCAATCATTATGTGGGCCGTACCTTCATCGAGCCAACGCAACACATCCGCTCACTGGGTGTGAAATTAAAACACAACGCCAACCGCGCCGTGATCGCGGGTAAGCGCGTGGTGTTGGTGGACGATTCAATTGTGCGCGGAACAACATCAATCAAGATCGTGAAGATGATGTATGAAGCGGGTGCCAAAGAAGTGCATATGCGCATTGCATCACCACCGATCAAATTCCCTGACTATTACGGAATCGATACACCCGAACAAAAATCGCTATTGGCCTCAAGCCATAGCTTAGAAGAAATGCGCAAATTCATAGGCGTGGATTCTCTGGCTTTCGTATCAGTTGATGGCATTTACAAAGCTGCAGGCTATGAAGGCCGCGACAATGTTCACCCGCAATTCACTGATCATTGCTTCACGGGCGATTACCCAACGCACCTGACAGATTTGATCGGCGAGAGCGCCAAGCAACAGCTTTCACTTTTGGCTGAAGCGGGCTAAAGTTTTTGTCTCCTTTGATTTTATTTTTTCAAACGTCATTCCCGCGAAAGCGGGAATCTCCGTTTTCTGGCCTCAAACGCAGATGCCCGCTTTCGCGGGCATGACGGTAATTTTATTTGGATATCAATTCCATGACACAACTTCTTTTAGGTAAAACCGCCCTCGTCACGGGCGCGTCACGTGGGCTTGGCCGCTCTGTCGCGTTGGCCCTCGCCAAACAAGGCGTACATATCATCGCCACCGCCCGCACCCAAGGTGGGCTTGAAGAACTTGATGATGAAATTAAAGCTGTGGGTTCATCGGCCACATTAGTGCCTATGGATATTGTGGATTACCCCGCGATTGATCGTTTGGGGGCGGCTATTTTCGAGCGCTGGAAGAAGCTTGATATTCTGATTGGCAATGCGGGCCTTCTCGGCAAACTCACACCGCTGCCCCACATTGAGCCCAAATCATGGGATGATGTGATGGCCGTTAATGTGACTGCGAACTATCGTTTGATCCGCTCAATAGATCCTCTGTTGCGTTTGGCCCCAGCAGGCCGAGCAATTTTTATGACATCTGGGCTGGCTTACAAATGTTTTCCGTATTGGGGGACGTATTCAATTTCCAAAGCCGCCCTTGAAGCCATGGTCAAAACCTATGCTGCCGAAATGGAAACAACTTCAGTGCGTGCCAATTGCTTCAGTCCCGGCCCCACCCGCACAAAAATGCGAGCCTCCGCCATGCCCGGTGAAGACCCAATGAGCATACCTTCAGCTGAAGAAGTTGCCGCGCAAATTGTGCCTATGTGTTTGGAAGGATTCACCGATAATGGCGCTGTTTATAAATATGCGGCGACGGGATTGTTTAAACAGGTGCTCTGAGCCCTCTACCGCAAAGCGGGAAAGGAAGGGGACCCATTGCAAAGCAATGGGGGAGGTGAGGGTAAGTCAAACGATTTCACACCCCCTCATCTATCCCATCTCACTTCGTTCGATGGGCCTCTTTCTTCTCCCGCAAAGCGGTAGAAGACGATTCACTTATCGTAAGGATTTTTCCCACCACGTAAACTGAACCGGATGGGCACACCTTCGAGACCGAAATCTTTGCGCAGGCCGTTCATTAAATAGCGCACATAAGTTTGTGGCAACTTATCCAACTGATTACCAAACACTGCAAATGTCGGCGGCCTTGCGCTGGCTTGGGTTGCATAACGAATTTTGATGCGGCGGCCCGAAGGGGCTGGTGGTGCATTCTTCTGTACGGCAGCGGTAATCCAACGATTGATCTTTGATGTTGAAACGCGAATGTTCCATTTGCGATCCATCTCAATGACGGCATTCATCATCTTATCAACACCGCGGCCCTGCTTGGCCGACAGTGTGATGATGGGAAAGCCCTTAATGTCAGGCAAAATATTTTCGATAATGTCGTCGACCTTCTTCATGGCCGCCAACTTATCTTCAACCAAATCCCATTTGCTTAAAACCAAAACAATGGCGCGGCCTTCGCGGGCCACCAGATCGCACAGCGTCAAATCTTGTTTCTCAATGCTCATCGACGCATCAACCAGAACCACCACACAATCAGCATAACGAATGGCACGCATCGCATCGGTGACGGAAAGCTTCTCCAGCTTTTCTTTCACTTTGCCCTTGCGGCGAATACCTGCCGTATCCCATAGCTTGATCTCGCGCGGGCCCCATTTCCAATCGCTGGAAATCGCATCGCGCGTAATGCCAGCTTCTGGCCCCGTCAGCATCCGGTCTTCACCAAGCAAGGTGTTCACAAGTGTGGATTTGCCCGCATTGGGTTGACCAATAATGGCAAGGCGTAAACGTCGCTCAGGCCGATCTGGCCCTTCATATTCTGGGTCATATTCAGCGGGTACAAATTCTTCGTCTTCATCAGCCGCCGCTTTGCTCGCCTCTTCGTCCGCATCAATATAAGGCCGGATCACGTCGTAGATGTGTTCCATACCTTCGCCGTGTTCACCAGAAATTGGCAGTGGTTGGCCAAAACCCAAGGAGTAAGCCTCGCCTACCCCTTGAGCGATGCGCAAGATTTCAGCCTTGTTGGCGAGCACGGTAACAGGCTTACCCAATTTTCGAATACGCTCGGCGAACTGCTCATCAATCGGCGTGACACCTGCCCTGGCATCAATCACGAAGAAAATGTGATCAGAAAGTTTGGCGGCTTCTTCGGCTTGCAAACTCATGCGCGCTTCGAGCGAGCCTTTCTTGGCATCATCGAGACCCGCTGTGTCAAACACACGGAACTCCAAATCACCAAGCCGCCCCAAACCCTCACGGCGATCACGCGTGACGCCAGGTTGATCATCAACCAGTGCGATCTTTTGACCGACGAGACGATTGAACAGTGTGGATTTACCAACATTAGGCCGCCCGAGAATGGCTATCGTGACCGTCATTGTAAAGTCTTTGTGGTAGGCGGGCAAAGTTGTTTTTTAGGATTGCACGGAACAACTGGCTGATCACTTGGCACGTCAGCAGAAGCTTGGCCCTGCCCCGCAACAATTGGATCTCTCGCCGTCTTCTGATCGTCCGGAATAATCTCTTCGCGCTGCCCGGGCAAAACCGTATCATTACTTTGGCCTGTCACTTTTTTCAAAGTTGAACAACCAGTGAGCGCCAAGCCTAAAGATATGATGAGTGCGAGCTGCTTCACTTCTTCACCAAATTTGGCGCAATCAACTGAATCATGATTTGCGCGCGTTGCTTCATGGAAGGTGTAGCTTCTGCATCATTATAAACCGCCTGCATATAACGATCGGCCATCGTATAATCTTTTACCCGCCAAGCGCTCAGGCCAAAAATCTCACGCGCCTCTTGACGCCAGACAGCGCCTTCCTTGTCAAACTTTCCCAGTCGGGTCAGCAGTTGATCAGGCGTTGAACTATCAACCAACAAATAACCAGCCTTAATGCGCGCCATATCAGCCAGTGTTGGATCGCTATCTGACTTGGCTGCAAACGCATCATAAGCGGCGACAGCTTTTTCTATGTCACCCTTTTTGGCGAGCAGCGCTGCACTTTGTAAAGCCGCCAATTGACCGTAACCCGCATGATTAACCGCAGCCAATGCCGACAAAGCATCATCTGTCTTGCCATCAGCAGCCTTATTCAACGCCGCAAAATAAACTGCTCCCGCATCCTCAGCTTGCTTTACCTCATAGAAACGCCAGCCTTGATAAGCCGCTACAGCCGCGACCAGCAGAACACCAGCGGTCGTAAAGTACTTGCCATAACGTTCCCAGATTTTTTTGTATTCGTCTTGGCGAACTTCTTCGTCCACTTCGCGGAATATCGACTCGTCAGTATTCGACACTTAAAATGCGCTCCGTAATTTCAGAAGGGGAAGTAAAGCAGCCAGAGGGCCAAATCAAGGCAATTCAGGTGGGCTCAGAAACCGAGAAAGCGCCAATTAACCCTGCATCCACCCGCTCAGCTATTAAACTCTGCAAAACCCAAAGCCCAGGATTATCAGCGACGAAAGCTAATTTCGCGGACGAAAGACCGGGCACCACTGCAGTATCCGTCCAACCTGTTCCTTCAACAGCCTGCCCATCGCTCTCGATCAACTTCCAAACATGGCCATGGATATGGAGGGGCTGCGGAAAGCTTGTTTTATTCGAAAACTCCAAAATCATTGCCTCACCCTTCTTGGCCTCAAACAGCGGCGGCCCGCCGACCCCTGCTATGCCATTAAACGCCCAAGCCAAACCTTTTTCGAGAAGACCGCGCATATCGAGAGTCGCATCGCCCACTTTTGCTGATTGTAAACCACCCTTGGCCCCACCTTCGATCTCAATTGGGATTCGCCGCGCGGTCGTCAGATCACCCAGCGCCGCAATAGGATTGTCAGGGAGTTTGAAACTACTGGTCACTTGATCGGAGATATTCACACCACTGACTTGCAAGAATACGACGTCGGTCACATCGTCTAAAACATCAAGTGCGATTGCCACCTCGCGGGACATTTCCGTGAGTAGTAAATCCGCACGCTGACCGGGCGTTAACTTCAACCCATTTTCATCAATCGCCCTCAGTACGATGGGCTGCCCATCCAGTGCCATGACTTGAGGGGAAGCACCTTTGAATGTGATATTCATCGTTCGCGCATTGGCCGCATTAAGCACACGCAGCCTTAACGGCTTGTCGAGTGTCACTTTAATTTTTGATTTGAAGGCGCTGTTCACCGTGAACCAATCCCCCAACCTGCCGTCACCAATGGCCGTTTCTAAGTCACCAAACTTACCGCGTGAACGCCCTTGGTCATCGACCATCCAATCGTCAAAAATCAGGGGCACATCATTGAAAGCAGGCACCGCTGGCGTTGCCTCTTCCACAATCAACATCCCATAGAGCCCCATATCGCGCTGTTGAGAAGCATGGGTCATGGGGCCGAACCAAAATGTGCCAGCATCAGGCGGCGTGAAAGAAAACGATACAGCGTTAGCATCACCCGGCAACACATTCAGTGTCATCTGTGTTGACACGCCGCGCACCCCAAACCAATGCAACCAAATATCCTGGTCCAGATGATTGATAATCCGACCCTTGAACTCTTGGCCCTGCTTGGCGCGCAAAACTGCAATAGGCTGATCTTTCATAAACCGCCAAACCGGAGTTTTGGCCCCGCCCCGCCCCAAAATTGGCATTGCAGATTTTTCAGCGGTTAGAATGATTTCGCTAGCAACTTGTGCCACAGCAAAACGCGGCAAGCCTAAAGCCATTGCACCTGCAATCACATCGCGACGATTCAAATTCATTGTGAACGACGATGGAAGAAATCTATGTCAAAAAAGAGTCGGAACTAATCTTTCACTTCATAAGTATTCTCAACGCCCGGGAAAGCCCGCGAGCGCACATCCTCGGCATAGGTCTTAATTGCGCCTTCAATCGCCACCCCGACCTTGCCAAACTCTTTAACAAACCGCGCAACCTTGGGTGAGAGTCCCAACATATCTTCCATCACCAAAATCTGCCCATCGCAAGAAGCCGAAGCTCCAATGCCAATCGTCGGTATTGAAATCGCTTTGGTAATTTTCGCAGCCAGCGGTTCGGCCACAGCCTCAAGCACCACAGCAAAAGCGCCAGCCTCGGTCACCGCGCGTGCATCTTCTTCAATAATCGGCCAGCCAGCTCGTTCACGTCCTTGCGCCTTAAAACCACCGAGCACATTGATCGACTGCGGCGTCAGACCAATATGCGCCATGACGGGAATGCCACGTTCAGTTAAAAACTTGATCGTCTCGGCCATACGCGAACCACCTTCAAGCTTAATGGCACCACATTCCGTTTCCTTGATAACCCGCGCGGCATTGCGAAACGCTTGTGCAGGGCTTTCCTCATATGATCCAAACGGCATATCAACCACGACGAGCGCATGCTTGGCCCCGCGTGTGACCGCGCGCCCGTGCATGATCATCAACTCGAGTGGAACGGGCAGCGTCGTTTCAAACCCGTGCATCACCATGCCAAGTGAATCTCCCACCAACAGAAAATCTACATATTTATCAGCAATCGCCGCTGTGTGCGCATGATAAGATGTGAGCGAAACAATCGGCTCGCCGCCTTTGCGTGCGCGAATATCGGGAGCTGTGACGCGTTTTAGAGCTGAGTGTTGAGACATGGACGCTACCTTATACGTTGCAAGCATTGCGGGCAACTGCACCGCGGTCTAATGATTAACCATGGCTACCATCACGCTCCTCGACGACAGCACGCGCCCAAAAGCCCCAAAACTGGAAGGTGCAACAGCGCATCATGAACTGCCTGGCAAGCATCTCAAAATGATTCACCGCTATCATCTTCAAGAATTATCTCAAGTTAGCCAATTTTTGGATGAGATTGAAGCAGGCGCGCCAAAACTCGCCGAATTGAGCAAAGCAGTTTCGACGCTGAAGATGCATGACTCTATGCGTTTATTTGGCAATCTCTGCGATCAAGAATGTGAAATGCTAAATGCCCATCACAGCATTGAAAGCCAAATGATGTTTCCCGTACTTCACGATCGCGGCAATGACGGTATTAAAAGAGTTGTTGAACGGCTGATGGCCGAACACGATATCATTCACTATTTTCTCAAAGAATTGGAATTCAATTCTAACGCAATCCAACAAAACCCGACAACAGAAAATTTTGAAAGTCTAAAAGAGACCTTCAAAAATCTCGAAAAAATTATACGCTCTCATTTCAATTATGAGGAAACGCAGTTGGAAGTGGCGCTCGGTTTCTACGGCGTGGACATTTGAACTGTTTGGCTTTTAGCGAGTTATCGAATTCATTTGAAGAGTTCAAAGCGCTTCAGTTTTTCCCAGAACGAATATTGCTCTTTCCTGTCCGAACTTTCGCTGGCGGTAGGTGAAACCACGATCTTACCGTATCGCCGAAAGGTCGTGAGGTGTGCAACCCTCCTCCTTATCTTTGGCTGATAGACCTTCGCAATCCTTACGACTGGCTTTGATATCCGCCTTGCAATTGGATCGATGATGCGAGTGGTTGGCGGTGTAACAGTCGTCGTCGCAGCGAGCACTGGAACACTGGCGTTCATTGCACTCTGCACCGGCACTTCGAGAGCCGATGTCCGAGTTCCCGTAAAGGGCGGTTCTACAAAGCGACAATCATGTTGTGCGATTGAACCATGAGGAACTGCCGTAACAAGGGTTGTGCAAAAATAAATTGCTGCGGGAGTCACGATGCATCCTCCAATTTAAGTAACTCAGTCTGCCAATTAATTTTGGAACCAAAGTTTCTATTGCTGAGGAAGACTGAATTAATTTTGAAAACGTTTGCCCTTTCAATTCTTCCCATGACGTGACCGCGAGGCGGGCGCATTAATTTGGCGTCTTTGAATTGTGAAAGGGTTATGTTCTGCAGTTTCATCGATCAGTTTCCTAAAAAAATGATGTTCCGTAAATTCATTTGTATACTGACGGTATTTTTTAGCTCGACAGGCCAAGCATTATTGGCCCCCGTCAATCAAACGAGATGGTTGCTAAATTAGATTTCCAAATTTGGCAGCTTTCAATGACTGCCAGAGGCGACAGATCAACCCGGCATTGATCTTTCAACGCGCAATCCGAGTATGCGGTCTGAAAAATCAGCGAAACCTTCTGATAAGCTTTCGAAATCATTAGCTCGCTCGGCCTTCATATCCGCCGCATATTTCGCCAACTTATTTTCTAACTTTAAAAGGTTGCGCTCATCATTCGCTGCCGTAGCAATTTCAAGTTCGTCAACACGTTTTGTGAAGTAAGTCAGCATCATCTGATGGTCTTCAGCCGTTCGCGCGGCGAGATGTGTAACACGATCATTAAGTGCACTAGACTGCTGTTGAATATCGGCTTCAACTCTTTGAAACAAATCTTTCAGCGCGTTGTTGATATCTTGAATAGCATTTGAAAGATCGGCACCTTGTTGAATGGCCGTTGCACGTAAAGTTTCGTCTGTTTGGGCAATGCTTAACAGGCTTTTCTCGCACATCGCATTTAGATCGTCGGCACGTGCGTTAAGGTGCTTAACAGCTTGTCGGTTGCCGCGATCAGCTTCTTCAACTATTGCAAGTAATTCCTCAATTCGTGCCTCATGGAGGCGAGTAACTGGGCCCATCAACAGTCCGCGAATGTCGGATAGTGACTCCGAAGCATCTGAGTCTTCTTTTAAAGCTTGCAATATGCGTGGGCTAATAATGGTTTCGTTAGACGGAACAACGCGAAGTGGCGGAATTTCACTTTTTGGAAGCTGCTTTTTGGATGCTTCATCTTTTTGTTGATGTTTGCCTTTGCTTACCCTGAGCGGCATAAGCTTTCGGTTTGACCTGGCGGCAGTAACACTGACCTGTTGCAAGATGGAACGCTCCTTTATTAAGAGTACTAAAAAGACCCCCTATTTAATAAATGTTGACATTGCATAGGTTGCAATTTGAATCCAGTTTTCGATGATTTATTGGTAAAACCTTAACCTTACTCGTCAACGATACTTTTAAAGTGATCGGCTGACATTTGTAAATTGGACAGCGGCAATATCCAGCTGGCAAGTCATCCCAAAATTCTCACGCCGAGGACGTAAGGATGAAATATAAAAAGCATGAGCGCATATATTAACAGGCCAACTAATACCGCAATCACATCAGATTTTACGCGCGGTTCAAACATTGGTTTGTTCCCTCTCACCATGTTGCTGACAATATCCAGAGCCGCAACCACCAGGAACGTGAGATAGATCAGAACGACAGACGTCTTGCCATTCGCAATCAAATGGCCAATCGACCATAAACTAATGCCAACAGAAAACGGGTTTTGTAGCCAAAGTTTGATATGGCTTTTTCCATGCGCGGCAGAAATACAAATGAACCCAAATAACACCAATAGCATAGTGATATGCCGCGCCGCAGAAGCAGGAACATAAAGCATCTCGCCATTATCGCGCGATAAGGCATATCCCCAGAACATCATACCGAGTCCGGCGGCAGAGACCAGCGCATAAACTCCCTTAAACCTCGCCTCACCCAGCCATGCTTTGAGGCGATTGCGAACCGACGGAAACATCACCGAAAACAAGTGAATGCCACCAAATAAAAATAAGCCGATTATCAGAATTGTCATGTTAACGCTCCATCAAAGGCAATCTAGGCGACAAATCAAACCATAGAAACACATCTTGCGTTATATATACGCAGACCATATCACATGCTAGAGATGGTCAAATCAGATGTAGATCAATCGAGGGGCTAGTTATGAAACCAACACTTATTCTCGTCGGCGCCGATAAAGGTGGCGTCGGCAAAACCACTATTTCAAGAGCGCTGCTTGATTATTTTGCGCGCAAAAATGTGTTAACTCGCGCCTTCGACACGGAAAATCCCCGTGGCTCGCTGCGCCGCTTTTACCCCACCATTACCGAGGTGATTGATCTGGGTCATGTGGCCGATCAAATGAAGGTTTTGGATACGATGGAATCGGCCAATGTGCCTGTTACCGTGGTTGATTTTAAAGCTGGTAATTTGTCGTTTGCCCTAGACCTGTTTGAGCGCATTGGTGTTCTCGAAGCGGCTCGTAACGGTGTCTTCAATCTTGGCCTCATGCATGTGGTAGGTCCTTCAATCGCTTCGCTGGATGAAATTGGCGAGATCGCAAAATATCTTCAAGGCGTTTCCTATGTTGTGGCGCGCAATTCCATCAACGAAACCAATTTCTTTGAGTGGGACGAAGCCACCCACCGCAAGTATTTCTCAGCCATTCCAAAGGCACAAGAAATCAATCTCCCGAAGCTCAATGAAATGGCTTACGAGCAAGTTGACGTTGCAGGCGTAACCTTTAAGGATTTCATTGAGAACAAATCTGCTGATGGTAGCGCTGGGAAATTTTCCTTCGTGTTACGCGGCTATGTGCGCAAATGGTGTTCTGAGATTGATGCTGAGTTTGGCCGTGTGCAGATGTTGGCAGACGTTGTTTCAGGCGGCCGCGCACCCGGCCACAATTAAAAAGGTTTAACGCCCGTGGCCAACACCCCCACGGTCTACATCACTGTATCTGACCAACACCGCAACGGCAAAACTTTGCTGGCGCGGTTGCTGGCAGATTATTTGCTGCTTGATGGTCGCGATCCATTTATGATCGACACAGATGCGCCCGAGGGCCCGTTACGCAAGTTCTTCCCGGGTCGCACAGCACTGGCCGATTTTGCAGCTATGCCCGGCCAAATGAAACTGTTCGATACGATCATTGCCTCTCCCGGCAGAGATTACGTCGTTGATCTTCCCGCCAGACATACCGAGGGATTTTTCAAGGCTGTTGAAGAGTTGAATTTTTTCGACGAACTCAAGAAACTCGGCTTCCGGATTATCGTGTTTTACGTGGTTGATCGAAATGCCGCTTCACTGAGGGCAGCCAAAGCCATCCAGAAATTTCCCAATATCGATCTCTTTGTACCCGTCGAAAACCAACATGTTGGCTCCTTTTGGCCGAAGACGGAAGGTGACTTAACCATACCTGCCCTGCCCCAAGAACTGGCAATCGCCATCGGCGACAAACGGTTTTCACTGCGTGCATTCGTGCTGGGAGATACACAGCATCTGATCGAAGAGCATCAACTGGTCTTGAGTAATTTTCTTTTTGAGGTTTTAAATAACCTCGGCAATCTGGAACCACTTGTCACACTGCAAAATCTCAAAGAGTGACGGCACCAAAGATGGATCGCATTGCAAATTCGCAAAGCGAAATCCATCCTGACCCTGTTTTAATATCCGCACGAATATCAATTCAGCTGGGACTTCAAAGTTTCCTCTACCGCGCTATCGAATGAATCCGACTTCATTGAAGCAACTTTCTTTTTTCTTTGCTCAAAAACAAAAGCATCTCGTTTGGCAATCAGAGAAGCCATCTTATCTTCAAGGAGTTTGCGAGACTGCATTTTTTCAGTCAGCCACTGTTTCCGCTGCGGAGCTGGAAGAGCCTTCAAATCATCGGGCAATTCGTTCTCAGCAATTGAACTGACATCCAGGCCAGAGTTGGTGACATCCGCAACCAAATCACCACGACCTGTTACCACCTCCTTGGCAATCTTGCGTTTCGCGTAAAACCCAGAATTATCGATCTTAACAGAGTCAGGTGCGGCAGCCTTTGCCACCATCTTCTTATTCAACTCGAGCTTCTGACCGTCAGAACCATATGGCACAATCGAACCATCAAGCTGTTCCTGCATGTGCAAAATATCGTCATCAAACGGCGTTACCACGATCACAACTTCACCGCCATTTTGAGGAATGGAAATATAGCGTCCATGACCAAATTGGGCGATTTCTTTCCAAATTGGAGTCGTCTCAACCATTTCTCCAGCTTGTACCGCATTCACGGCAATATGCTTTTCTGCCGCAATCTTTAAAATTTCAGGATAGTGGCGTTCTTGGGCATAATCCATATGTGGCGGCGCGTCGCCGACCAGAAATACGATGTGTTTTACATTCGCCCCTGAACTCCATTGCAAACCACTGATGGCCTTGTCGAGCGCTTCATTGACTGACTCCGGATCATCTCCCCCGCCCGCTGCCTCAAGCTTGATGAGCTTGCCATAAAGACCCTGCACATCAGTCGAAAGCGGAGTGGATTTCACCACGTAATCATCACCCCGGTCACGGTAGGCAACCAGTGCCATAGCAATTTCAGCATTAGGGTTGTTATCGACGATGGTGGTGGCGATAGACCAAATCTTGCGTTTGGCACCATCAATTAAATCACCCATCGAGCCTGTTGTATCAAGAACAAATGCAACCTCAACACGGTCATGCCCCAATGATTGTGCAGCCTGCGCCACACTCACGCCGAGCGCCATAAATGGCAAAACGCCAAACAGTATTTTTTTATTCATCACTTCCTCCAATATTAATTTTTGGAAAGCTAGAATCGGATGGTGTTTGAATAAGGTTCGAATCTCGGCGGGATTATGAACGTAATAGTTGGGGCGATAATGTTTATCGACCTTGAACGAGTTCAAGCAACCAATCGAGATTACATTTAAGGTCAGGGAGAACTACGCGCGCGCCTTTAAAAATTTCATTCCTTGTATAAGCGCTGGGGGTAAGAATGGTGGCAATGTTAGCAGCCAATGCCGCAGCGAGCCCAGCGGGTGAGTCTTCGAATGCGATAGCTTCATCGGCTGCGATTTTCATCTGCTGAAGACAAAGATTATAGACTTCCGGGTTCGGCTTTTTGTCGCTCACATCCTCGCCGCATACCATGACTTGAAAAAGCTTCCGAAAATTATTTGGAAAACATCCAGATATCAAAGCCATCACATTTGATCGGCTCGTGGTTGTCGCAATACCAAGTTTCAGGCCGCGCGCATTAGCGGCTGCGATGAGCTGCTCGACACCAGGGCGTAAAGTCAGCCCACCGGACACTACGGCCTTGGCGTAGTGCGAATTTTTTGAACGGTGCATTTCCTGCACCATGGTGGCGTGTAGTGTTGGCAAACCGAGTTCAGCGACATAGCGAAATATACGCTCTTTGCCGCCAGTCGTTGCCAGCAACCGACTGTAAGTTTGCTCATCCCAATGCCAATCCAACGCGAATTCGGAGAAGGTTTTGTTAAAGCTTGCCCGGTGAAGCTCTTCGGTTTCCGCTAAAGTGCCATCAACATCAAAGATCAACGCTTTGATCACGAATTTAGTACCGGCCAAAGATCTTGAAAACGAGCGGCCGTTTTCCAAGCGCCGAGATCTTTGATCGAAGTTTCGGTATAGCCGCCCTCGATCAACACGCATGGCAGTTTCGCCGCATTGGCTGCAGCAACATCTGCAATGCTATCGCCAATAAACAACGCTTCTGAAACATCGACGCCAAGATAGTGCAATGTGTGAAAAAGCATATCGGGAGCAGGTTTTTTGGGCAAACTCTCGCGTGCACCGCAAACATAGTCCACACGTTCGGCAAAACGCAAAGTGGCCAATAATTTGTCAGTTAAATGCTGCGCTTTATTAGAGACGATAGCCGTCTTGATTCCTTTGCGCCTAAGTTCGCTCAAACCTATCTCAACACCAGGATAAGGCTTAGTATGCACCGCAATGCCAGACGCATAGAGTGCTTCAAAGCGCGTTGTTCGCTCGTCCAAACGGTGGCCGTCGAGCTCCATGTTTTGAAGTTCAAATGCTTTTTCAACGAGGCGGCGCACCCCCTCCCCGATAAGTGAGCGAACCACCTGCGCCGAGAGCGGTGAAAAGCCATCCACCGCTAAAACACGGTTCAAGGCCGCGCCAATATCCGGTGAGGAATCCACCAGCGTGCCATCTAAATCAAAAAGCAAGGCGCGCACCGGTTTGCCCGACCAAGGATGCAGTAAAGGATTTTCAGACATGCGCCACAGCTCTGCGAATAGCGGCAATGTTATCTGCATATGCTTCAGCATTGTTGTTTTTAAACACCGCCGAGCCTGCCACCATCACGTTTGCGCCAGCTTTGGCAATTGCAGCTGCCGTGTCGGGCGTTACGCCGCCATCTACCTCTAAATGGATAGGCCTGCCACCCGCCAACGCCTTTGCTTGAGAAATCTTATGCAGCATGGCCGGAATAAAAGCTTGGCCACCAAAGCCCGGATTAACTGTCATAATGAGAATAAGATCGAGCCTATCTATAACATGTTCAATTGCGGAAATGGGTGTTGCTGGATTCAAGGAAACGCCCGCCTTTTTTCCCAGAGCGCGTATTGACTGCAATGAACGATCCAGATGTTGGCCAGCTTCAGCATGCACGGTGATAATATCAGCACCAGCATCCGCAAAGGCTGCGAGATATTGATCAGCCGGAGCGATCATCAAGTGGCAATCAAATGTTTTCTGCGAATACGGCCGTATGGCTTTGATAATGGCGGGACCAAACGTGATGTTGGGCACAAAATGGCCGTCCATCACATCAAGATGAATCCAGTCGGCACCCGCGTGATCAACGACTTTAACATCTTCGCCAAGCTTGGCAAAATCCGCCGAAAGAATCGACGGTGCGATCAATATATCAGCCATTCACGGCTCCATTCTGTTGAAATACGCGGCTGGCCCGCACGTCTGGCTCTTCGATTGCGGACAGCATATCGGTGGTGACGATGCCGTCACCCGTTTCAAGCAACCGATTAGCGTGGCGCAGCCTTGTGCGATCTAGCGCATTGCGGATGGAGCGCGCATTGGCAAAATGGGGTTGAGTGCGACGCAATTTAATATAATCGCCCATCGCATTGCGGGCCATCGGTGAAAATTTGTAGCTTTGCTGATCAAGCATCATTTCGGCAATGTGCAAAAGCTCTGCATCTGAGTAATCCGGAAAGTCGATATGGTGCGCAATGCGTGAGCGAAAGCCGGGATTGCTTTCAAAAAACTTTGCCATGCGATCTGCGTAGCCCGCTAAAATAACCACCAGATCGTCGCGCTGGTTTTCCATCACCTGCAACAGAATTTCGATGGCCTCTTGACCGTAGTCGCGCTCATTGTCGGGCTTATAGAGATAGTAGGCTTCATCGATGAACAACACGCCACCCATGGCTTTTTTTAAGAGCTCTTTGGTTTTGGGCGCCGTGTGGCCAATATATTGCCCCACGAGATCATCTCGCGTTACCGACACAAGCTGACCTTTACGCACATAACCTAGCCTGTGAAGTAAACCAGCCATCCTATTGGCAACAGTAGTTTTTCCAGTGCCGGGATTGCCCGTGAAGCTCATATGCAGAGTCGGCGTTTCATGGGCGAGGCCTAAGTCTTTGCGCACCCTTTCCACCATCAATAGCGCCGCCGTTTCGCGAATGCGCTGCTTGACAGGGGCAAGACCGATCAGCTCACGGTCAAGCGATTCCAATATTTCTGCCACACCTGAGGTTTGGAAAGCTTCTCGAAGATTGAAAGTGGCTGGTGTTTCGGCCATGAGATTAATACCTTGTGACGTGCTGATAGCCCATGGTCCGGCCCCGCACTTCGCGGCGAGTCATATCAATGTCTGGCTCGACTTTCGGACGCGTCGCGATGAACGACATGCGCACGGTTTCCCAACCGCGTGTTGAATCAAAGGCATTGATGCGAATGTAATGCTCCGGGTGCGCCTTTCGACACGCCTTGATTTCCATCATGACACCTGCTGCGTCTTTAAGATCAAACATTGGGTTGCCCCACATATCCCAGTAAGTGTTACGCGGGTGCGGATCGCGGGTGTACTCGACGCCGACCGACCAGTTATTGCCGAGGCAATATTCAATCTGAGCAGCAATTTGTTCATCGTTTAAATCGGGCAGAAATGAAAAACATCCTTGGGTGACGCGCATAGTTTTGTTCTCCTTAACCCAATGTTGATTCAAGCGGCACAAAGTCTGATGTGTCGGTGGATTGATAGTTGAATGAAATGTTGCCCCAGGTATCAAGAGCAGCTTCCACGGGTTTGCACCACTTTGCGGCAGCGCGCAGAATTTCTGGGCCTTGGTTTAAAATGTCCTTGCCCTCATTACGCGCCAGCACCATAGCTTCCAGCGCCACACGGTTGGCTTGCGCACCAGCTTGAATGCCCATGGGGTGTCCAATCGTGCCACCACCAAATTGAAGCACCACATCATCACCAAACAGATGTAGCAGCTGGTGCATTTGGCCTGCATGAATGCCACCAGACGCAACCGGCATCACCTTTAACGTATCAGCCCAATCCTGTTCAAAGAAAATACCGCGCGGCAAATCAACTTCGTTCTTGGTTTCACGACAGACATTGTAATAGCCTTGCACCGTCAGTGGATCACCTTCGAGCTTTCCAACTGCGGTGCCGGTGTGCAAATGATCAACGCCTGCAAGGCGCAACCATTTGGCAATGACACGGAACGAAATACCATGATTTTTCTGGCGTGTGTATGTGCCATGCCCTGCCCGGTGCATATGCAGGATCATATCGTTCTGACGGCACCACTCCGATATTGATTGGATCGCTGTCCAGCCGATAATGAGATCAACCATAACGATGACTGAACCCAGTTCCTTTGCGAGTTCAGCACGACGATACATTTCTTCCATGGTGCCAGCAGTGATGTTGAGATAGTGGCCTTTCATCTCGCCAGTTTCGGCAGCCGCCTTGTTCACGGCTTCCATGCAATAGAGGAAGCGATCACGCCAATGCATGAAGGGTTGCGAGTTGATGTTCTCGTCGTCCTTCATAAAATCGAGTCCTCCTTTGAGGCCTTCATAAACAACACGGCCATAATTCTTGCCCGAGAGGCCAAGCTTAGGCTTCGTCGTTGCGCCTAAGAGAGGACGACCAAATTTATCCAACCGCTCGCGTTCAGCGACCAAGCCTGTTGGTGGACCTTTGTAAGTTTTTACATAGGCCACAGGCAAACGCATGTCTTCCAACCGTGCAGCTTTGAGTGGCTTGAAAGAAAACACATTGCCGATCAAAGATGCCGTCAAGTTTGCAATTGAGCCAGGCTCAAACAGAATGAGATCGTAGGCCACATAGCAAAAAAATTCTCCGGGTCGGCCCGGGACTGGCTCTACGCGATATGCTTTGCCGCGGTATTGGTCTGCAGCAGTGAGGCGGTCGGTCCATACGACAGTCCAAGTTGCCGTGGAACTTTCACCAGCGACGGCAGCTGCTGCTTCGACCGGATCCACGCCGTCTTGAGGTGTGATGCGGAACAAAGCGATGATATCTGTATCTTTCGGCACATAGTCGCCAACCCAATAGCCCATCTGGGCGTATTTCAGAACGCCCGCTTTGTAACGTTCCTTGCCGCGCATTTCTGTGTGCGATTTATCGTTCATGTTTCACTCCTCTATTTTTTAATTCACAACATTTTCCGCCGCGCATCGTAAAGGCGTAATATCAGTGGCGTAAGGATAAGCTGCATCGCAATATCCAACTTGCCGCCGGGGATGACGATTGAGTTTGCCCGAGACATAAAACTGCCGTTAATCATCGAAATGAGATAAGGAAAATCAATACCGCGCGGATTGCGAAAGCGGATCACCACCATCGATTCTTCCGGCGTTGGTATCCAGCGGGCAATAAACGGATTAGAAGTATCCACCATTGGCACACGCTGGAAATTAATGTCTGTTTCAGTGAACTGGGGGCAGATGTGCCGCACATAATCGGGCATGCGGCGCAAAATCGTATCCATTACGGCTTCGGTAGAATAGCCCCGCTGATTTTTGTCGCGGTGAATTTTTTGGGTCCATTCCAGATTGATAACGGGAACCACACCAATTTTTAAATCGGCATATTTAGGCAAATTGATGTTCCCGCCAACATATGCGCCATGCAATCCCTCATAGAGCAGCACATCAGTATCCG
The DNA here is from genome assembly GCA_964247245.1 of uncultured Aestuariivirga sp. GTDB lineage: Bacteria > Pseudomonadota > Alphaproteobacteria > Rhizobiales > Aestuariivirgaceae > Aestuariivirga. The sequence goes on along the minus strand of CAXTTK010000002.1, from coordinate 357,444 downwards.
TCGGAATATCGGCCCAGTCAGTAAAAGTTCCTGGAGGTGAACCATGCAACTCGGCCTCTTCTTGATCGTGTACATAGTATCGACGCCTGCCGCTTCCGTTGGCTCCGTATTTTATGAAAAGATCTTGCAATTCATCGAGCAAATTTTCATCTGGACCAAAGTGACTGAAATGATTGTTGCCGCTACTGGTGGCATTCGCAATCGCTTCCTTCATCGCAGCACGATCATAACGATGAAATGAATCGCCTTCAAAGAAGACAGCCTTTATTTTTTCCCGCTGAAATATCTGACTGAAAACACGCTTTACTGTGGTTGTGCCTGCACCGGATGAACCTGTAACAGAAATAATGGGGTGTTTGACTGACATGTTAAGCGTCTCTCCTGAAAAATCCACGCTTTGAAAACAGTGGAGAATATTGTCGTTCACTTGAATTTTTAGCCTGCGCAAACAATTCCATTTGTGCAGCCGATCCAAAGCAAAGCGGACAGCGCCCGTGCAACGTTTCAGGAATGAGATCAAGGATCGCTGTGGCGCCGTCAGTTGCAACACCACCAGCTTTTTCGACGAGATAGGCTATGGGCGCACATTCATAGACATAACGCAGGCGACCACGCTCATAGCCCTTGCGTCGATCTGCGGGATAAAAAAATATTCCACCCCGCGCGAATATACGGTGCGTCTCGCCTGCTAATGCAGCCAGCCAACGCATATTATAATCAACAGCAAGAGGACCATCTTTGCCATCGAGGCATTGATCCACAAATTGACGCTCACGCTCAGACCAAAAGCGATAGTTTGACATATTGATAGCAAACTCAAATGCCGAGTTTGCAATTACGCCATCGCGCACAAAGAACCATTGGGTTCGCGCAACATTAAGGGCAAAGACTTTTGGAATTCCACCAAGGGAAACCACGAATTCCGTGCGCGCGCCATAAATAAAATAACCTGCAGCAATAAGTTCGCGGCCACTGCGCAAGAAATTTTCCGAGACTTCATCTGATACGGCAGGATAGATTCCAAATATCGTTCCAATTGGTGAATTGATCCCAATGTTTGATGAACCATCAAGCGGGTCTATCGCCAATGCTAATGTGCCAGTTGGCGAAAGTGAAAGAGGCAAATCCTCTTCTTCGGACACCAAACAAGCCACGGGTGCGTTGCGTGCAGCGGCAAGAAATGCATTATGGGCAAAAACATCCAGATATTTCTGAACTTCACCTTGAATGTTCGTTTCGCCTTCTTCAGCAAATTTCGAGTTGGTTTCGCCATCAGCAACAGCCGCAGCAACATTTGCAGCTGCAGAAGCAATAGAGGCAACTGTTTCAGCGATATCTTTAGCCCGCTTCGAGCCAGCGCTCATACCGGCCAGAAATTCTTTAAGCGTTTGAATTCCCATTAGAGATAGTTCCATTTTTTTGTATTTTAAACTTATCTTGTGCGACCTTCGGTCAGGATGACAATTAAGTAAAATTAAATTAAGTGAAAGGTTCATTGAGTTTTATTAAATGAAGAATTTGACCCTCAAACAGCTTCGTGCGGTTGCGCGTGTAGCGGAACTTGGAACGGTAACGGCGGCGGCCGAACGCCTCAATCTCTCTGCATCGGCAATATCCATCACACTAAAGCAAGTGGAAGAAGAGCTGGGTATCAAGTTATTTGAACGCACAGAGCTAGGCTTCCGCCCGACGCAAGCGGGACGAGAAGTTGTTTTAGCCGAAACTCAAATTGCTGCCGTTCTGGCCGAATTAACAGAAGTAACCGCTGCGTTACGTGGTGGACAAATTGGCCAGGTTAAATTTGGCGTTGTTAGTACTGCCAAATATTTTGCGCCTTTCTTGCTTCGTGCATTTCAAGCACTTCATCCAAAAATCGAAATCACCCTGAAGGTAGGTAATCGCGAAGAAATTCTAGCTCACCTCGCCGATTTTACGTTGGACATGGCCTTGATCGGCCGTCCCCCGCAAGACGTCGATGTGGAGCAGCAAGAAATTGGACCACATCCTCACGTAGTTATTGCAGCACCCGACCATCCGCTGGCAAAAAAACGTTCCATTTTAGCAAGTAGATTATCTGATCAAGTCTTTCTGATTCGAGAACCGGGTTCTGGCACACGACTTCTCGCTGAACGCATCTTGTCGGAAATTGGCGCCGTGCCAAAACCAGGCATGGAAATCAGCTCAAACGAAACCATCAAACAAGCTGTGATGGCTGGGCTCGGCATTTCATTTCTGTCCTATCACACCGTGGCTCACGAAATTGAACAAGGTCGCCTTTCGGTTTTACGTGTTGAAGGGACGCCTGTAATTAGAAAATGGCATATCGTTCGCAATCGAAAAAAGTATTTACTCCCGTCTGCTATTTCGCTTTGGGCATTCATCTGCGAGAACGGCGGGAGCTTTCTCCCCGTAATGAAATCAAAAAAAACTTAGACTTACACAGTTTGCTGAGCGGTCACCCGGGTCGCTGCATCAATTCCGATGGCCACAGCATTTTCTTTTGGGGCCTGTGCTAAGGCAAGAGGCGAACCTCTTGTCCCAACACGAATGACGCTAACTACCGCTGTGTCGAACATGTATTAGGCGACAGCACGGCTCAATGCACAATGGCTCCACAATTCAGAAAGCGCGTTTGTGAGTTTAGCAATATCTTCATCTGTATGGAAAGGTGACGGCGTTATTCGCAAACGCTCAGTGCCTTTTGGCACAGTTGGGTAATTGATGGGTTGAATATAAATGCCATATTGATCCATCAACACATCACTGATCATTTTACATTTGGCGGCATTGCCCACCATAACGGGTATGATATGGCTTTCATTGTCCATCATCGGAATGCCAATGGCTTTCAGTGACGCCCTAACCTTGCTGACCGCGCGACGGTGGCGCATGCGCTCAATTTCACTTTCCTTCAAATGACGCACCGCAGTGCGTGCGCCAGCAGCGATCGCAGGCGGAAGTGCCGTTGTAAAAATAAAGCCTGATGAAAAACTGCGCACATAGTCACAAAGGGCTTTTGATGCTGCAATATAGCCACCTACAACGCCGTAGGCCTTGCCGAGAGTCGCTTCAATCACAGTGATACGGTTCATCAAGCCTTCACGTTCTGCAATACCACCACCACGCGGACCATACATGCCAACCGCGTGAACTTCATCGAGATAAGTCATGGCACCATATTTATCAGCCAAATCGCAAATGCCTTTGATGTTTCCAATGTCGCCATCCATTGAATAGACCGATTCAAAGGCAATGAGCTTTGGACGGTTCGGAGGGATGTCTTTCAGATGTTTTTCCAAGTCCGCCAAGTCATTGTGTTTGAAAATGCGGCGTTCGGCGCGACTGTGGCGGATCCCCTCAATCATCGAGGCATGATTACCGGCATCGGACAAGATCACACAATTTGGAATGCCGCCGCCAAGCGCACTTAAAGCCGCCCAGTTGGAAATATAACCTGACGTAAAGAGCAAAGCCTGTTCTTTGCCATGGAGATCAGCCAACTCTTCCTCGAGCAGAACATGCTCGTGGCTATTGCCTGAAATATTACGTGTGCCGCCTGCACCTGCACCGTAGGCGCGTAGAGCCTCGCAGGTTGCTTCGATAACTTTGGGATGCTGCCCCATGCCGAGATAATCATTTGCGCACCAGATGGTCACATCCTGCGTCGCGCCATCCTTATAACGACGGGCCTGCGGAAAATGCCCGGCTTTGCGCTCCAATTCCGCAAAAACCCTATAGCGGCCCTCTTCACGCAATTGGTCCAGTTCGCCCATGAAGAAATTCTGGTGATCAAAAATATTGGAAGTCATAACAAGGCTCCAAGAACAGTATGATGATGATTTTCGGGTTTGGTTTTCGGTGTGGCATCACGAGGTGGATGACCTTTATTGGAAAGTGCCCATGTCCATAATTTTTCGGTGGGTAAGGGAAGCATGAGAAGTATATGTTCGAGGAGACCAATGGCTACAAGTGTTGTCGCCATGGTGATTTCAAATGTTTGCGGCAACGTGGCCATGTAAAAAAACAAACCAGCCAAAACAATGCATGAAATCGGAAACAGTGGGTTCATATTGCGTTGGCGGAGGAAGCCTTTAAGCACATCCATATGATCTGGCACAAAATCTGCGCTCACATTACGAACGCCTAAAAATACGTTTAGACGCGCACTAAGATGCATGAGCCAAAGCATCACGAAACACCACAGTGCTGTCGCATTGCCGCTTAAATAAATCGCCAGCGCGAAAGCAATAACAATAATTTCATGCCAGAGATTTGCACTCACAGCGTGACCGAAATGACCCACACCTGAGCAGCCTTCCGCACAGCGCGTTTTGCGTGGGCCGGTGACGAAGCCCATATAAAGCGACATCTCTGTCCAGCCCCAAGCCAACATCGCAGCGGCAAAACTGGTGGCAATTGCAAAAGTTGAATCGGCTCCAACCAATAGCCAGATTGCTAACCAACAGCCTGCCAAAACAAAAGTTGCTGCTGCCAAGCTATATTTAAATGTCGATAAGGCAAGACTGTCGAGATAGAATATCACGGCCGTCGATGCGCTCCACATTACGATTACAAAAGCAATGGCGGCAAAGAACATCATGTTCAGTAGCTCGGTGCCAAACGAATTTCAGCTGGCGCGATATTCTCTTTGCTGCGCATGGTGAAGAGTTGCATGAACACAAACCCAGCTTTGACAGTTGTTGTCAGTTTGCTAATTTTCGCCCTCACCCCGCCCTTGGCTTGTTGCGCAGCAGACTTATCGGTGATGACCAATAGCTTGTTGAGCAATGACAAGAACCTTGGATTTTCAATATCAATCGACAATGGAAAAACTTGACGAGAAATTTCCGACGTGATGCGAAAAACCTTCATGCCATAGTCAGTGGGATCAACACCAAGCGCGTCATGGAAATACGGACGTTGATGATCACGCACATACATGGTTGCGAAAATTGCCAACAAGAAGAATTTAACCCAATACTTATTGAGGCCGGTCAGCAAATGAGGGTTGGCGCGCATCAACAAAGCAAAGGCCTCGCCGTGGCGGAACTCATCGTTGCACCACTTTTCAAACCATTTAAAAATGGGGTGGAATCGCTTTTCCGGATGCTGCTGCAAATGCCGAAAGATCACGATGTAGCGTGCATAGCCGATTTTTTCGGAAAGGTAAGTTGCGTAGAAAATAAACTTCGGTCTGAAAAACGTATATTTTTTGGCCTTGGTCAGAAAGCCGAGATCAACACCAATATTAAAATCTTTGAGCGTGTCGTTGATAAAACCTGCATGGCGGGCTTCGTCACGGCTCATATATTTAAAAAGTTCAGTGATGTCTGGATTGGTGCCGCGTTTGCGCATTTCAGCGTAAAGTACACAGCCTGAAAATTCTGCTGTGAGCGAACTTACGAGAAAATCTACGAATTCTTTGCGAAGGCCAGGTTCTAAATCGTCAAGAGAAACCTTATCCCACTCTTCGGAACGGCGAAAATGTGTTTTGTTCGGGTCTTCGCGCATTTCTTCCAACAGCTTGTCCCACTCGGCGCGCACGGGCGTTACGTCCATTTTATCCATCGCCGCATAGTCCGTGGTGTAAAATCGCGGGCTCAACGCGGTTGTTGTTGCGGCCATTTCGGTAGTGTTCTTGGCCTTCAGGCCCAAACGCTCGATTGTCATAATGCTTTTTCCTCCGAAAATGAGAATTCAAGCAGTTCCATGTATTCCAAATTACCGGTGAGCTCGGTCCATTTCCGCTCAAGCCAGCCAGCGCGATTAATTGTGGCTTGGCGGCGCTCAGTATAGGTTTCGCCGTAGGGCACGCGAATTTCAGCACCTTGAACAAGCACTTCATCACCGGGTTGAATTTTAATGTCACCATCAAGCACGACATGGGCCTGCAGAGACTCAAATGTATTCACGACATTGACAGTGCACATGACGTGTTCGCTCACTTTTGTGGCGAAGGGATTCATCATAGACCCTCTCCTTCTTTCTGGTTAGATATGAGTGCGGCAAAAACCGCAGTATTAGTTGGACCAAAGGCATTCATTGAAAGCGTTTTTCCTGAAGTCTCATCGATCAAGAATAGCTGATGACCAGAATGGGTTTCAAGACGAAAATTTCCGTCAAGGGCAAGTCCTTTATGTCTGCGGTCATTGACCAAGGTTCTGAGAGTGGCGCGAAAAAAACTGCCCTCGCCGTGTTTATACGTCGCGATATTTTCTCCGGTTTTTGCATCCCGCACAATAACGGTGCCTTGGTCTGCATCCTGAACCGCCAAAACACGAACCGCTAAAGCAGGCTCATTGGGTAATGAGGGGGGCGGCTGATATCCTGACAACCGCAGCGAACCAATAGCAACTACAACCGCGATCAAGCCCATAGCAATGAGCCTAAATGCTTTCGACGTAAACATTTGATCGGCACTGGCTGACATCTTATTTACTCCGCTGGAACCATGATGCCGTGAGGCATTGTAGATTGAGTTTCTAAAACTGGCATTTGCCCGCCCAAAATCAAAGCAAGACGTGAGGCCACCTCTTCCACGTGAGGGATATCTCGGAAGGCTGGTTTTGGTTTTGTGAACTGCCAAGGCATCGCATGCGGCCACAGCAGCAAATATGCCAAACGCACATTTCCACCTGTTTTGAAACAAACTGTGCCGCAGCCGCTACCAGTTGCTGCAAACGACACACCGTCAATTTGACGGAGTGGCAGGTTGATGATGACAGGAAGAGCAATACCCACTTTCAAAAGCACGCGCTTGCTTGTCAAAGTGTAATGCGTTGTGCGTGCGCTGGCATAGGCGATGACCAGCAAAATTGCGCAAGCGACAATTGCCAGCCCCGTTAGTTTTGGAACAGCTTGCAAAGCATCTGCCGAAGTTGCTCCATGGCTAAATTTCCAAGCGCCCTGCCCGACAATCAAGACTGCAAAATATATCGCAACTTTGCGCACATGAAACGCATTGATGGCAAGTCGTTTCCAATCGGGCCTGCCTTGCCAGAGAAGTCGTTCTCCTTCTGGCAGATGATCGGGGAGACCATCTGGAATGATATCAGGTTGATTGCTCACAGCAGTGGCTCCGCTCTTTGTGGTGTAGCGTAAAGTGTGCCAGCACCGTAGAAACCGAATATTTTTTCTTCTTCAAGTCGCGTTACTATGTCAGGCTTTTTCTGCGTAGGCACTGAGGCAAACTGACGTCCCAGAATGGACTTGACGCGAACTTGCTTAGCTGCCCCCACCACCCTGGCCAATGTAGCTGGAAGCAGAACATTGCGCTTTTGACCTTTTTCGCCTGTTTCAATCTCGTAATAGCGGATCAGATATTCAGCTTGGTCAACCCACACATCGCAAACCACGCCGCCTTGTTCACCATCGGCTCCGACCACAGTCATACCAATGGGATTTGGATCTTTCGGATCGACATAAAAGCCAGGTGCAGCACGCATCGGCACGAGCTTAGGTGTTCCATGAACGGTGGCGTCTGGAATGTCGCGACGTTCCGCATAGGCACCCGGGCCAACACCAGCAGTCATAGGATCGCCATTTGGTACCAACGGAGCACCGGGGAATCTGGCAGACGGTGTGGCATTTACGGGACGACTATCATGCGGTTCAGCACGCGGTGCTTGCACAGTCGAACCATCTGCAAGCAGATAGGTTTTGGGCTTTGGAACCGACGGAAAACCTTGAACTGTGATAGCGCCAGAACGATCGCTTTCCAAAGGATATCCTTCACGTTTATTTTCCCGGTGAAGATAATAAACCAAAACCAAGAAAAAGCCCAAAAACACATAAAGAATAACCTGTGCTAAATCGATATATGAAGTGAAGTTTGTAGACATGGGTTGCTCCCTCGCTAATTATCCAGGATGTTGAACTAGACCGAACTTTGCGTTCGGCATTGGTTGTGGTGAATTCCCCCGCACGCGAACAAGCGGGCCAAGGGCAATAAGTGTTACAAACAGAAGACAAATTTCAACGGAATAGACAAAGCAATATCCCGTGGCGTTGCTTTGCAGGGTATGGCCAAACTCGCCGCGCATTGCAAAGTTGCTGATGAAATCACGCACAATGCCGCTGCAGGCCACTGCAAGACCTGCGGCTGTTGCTTGCACAGCACCCCACGCACCCAGAGCCAAACCAGAAGCATCATTTCCGGCAAGCTCCATGGCCGCGGTCAACATGCCAACAGCAAAAAAACCATTGCTCATGCCGACAAAGGCTGCGGACGCAGAGAAGAGCTGAACTGAACTCACCGAAGGCGCAAAAACTACGCCTGCAAAAGCAAATATCCCAAGCAATGCGCCTATTGACGCGACACGGCATGGGTCACCGCCCGCCGTTAGAAGATGGGCCGAAATTGCAAAACCGCAAACCGTGCCAATTGCGGTCAAGGCATTGAGCCAAGTGGTTTGTCCCACGCCCATGGAAAAAATCTGCCCGCCAAAAGGCTCCAGAAGTATATCTTGCATCGCAAAGGCGGCTGTTCCTAGCCCAAGCGCAACCAGCAACCGCACGACGCGGCCCCGCTTCAAGAGTTCCGAAAATGCTTCGGCAAAACCAATGCTCGGCTCATCATCAGATTTAAATCGTGGATTGCGTGGTTCTTGCTTCCACATCGCAATGCAATTCAAAACAGCCCCCGTTACCGCCACACCTTGAATAATCTGAATCAGATGAATTTGAGTGAAGTGTTGCAGCAGGCCGCCAAATATAACGGCACTAGCTGCCATGCCCAGCAACAGGGTGACGTAGAGCAATGCCACAACGCGTGATCTAACATGCGCTGGTGCAAGATCATTGGCCAATGCCAGGCCGGCTGTTTGGGTTGTGTGAATGCCAGCGCCGACCAATAAAAACGCCAGTCCTGCACCTGCTTGGCCAATCCAGGCAGGGCCGTGGCTATCGCCAGAAAGCAGGATCAGCGCAAATGGCATAATCGCAAAACCACCAAATTGCAGCATCGTGCCAAACCAAATGTAAGGCACACGACGCCAACCCAGCACCGAGCGATGTGTATCAGATTTATGCCCTATCAACGCGCGGAACGGGGCAAACAACAAGGGCAAAGAAACCATCAAGCCTACCAGCCAAGCAGGCACGCCCAGTTCTACAATCATCACACGGTTCAAGGTGCCAGTGAGTAAAACCATCGACATACCAACTGAAACTTGAAACAGCGACAAACGCAAGAGACGCAGCAAAGGAAACTCATCTGTGGCTGCATCCGCAAAGGGCAGAAAGCGAGTACCGATGGACTGCCAAATGGTTGCCGCTGGTTTCATGCGAGGACAAGCTCCTGAGCTTCCGAAATGTAAAAGCCAGTGGCAACACGGTGGCTGCGCCCAAGTTTTATATTTGCAATTTTTGCTAAGGCATTCCTCAATTTTTTGGGTGGTTGAGGTTCGATGGCAGGCGACTTGTCACCACGCGGGAAAAGCTTTCCCACGCCCCAAAGAACAGCCAGCGGAAGGGTGCGCGGTGGATAAGAAAAGATCATCGCTTTGTTCGCCATGCGCGACAAAGCCTCGATGATGCTGATCATATCCTTGGTTGGGTAATGGATGATTGAATCCATCGCCACGACATAATCAAATTGTCCCATGCTAGGATCGAGCATGTCGCCCGATAAGAAAGTGACATCAAGATGTTTAGGCAAACGTTCGCGCGCAACGGCAACCAACTGTGGTGAGAGATCAATGGCTGTGACTTTCGCACCGCGTTCGGCAGCAGCAACTGCTAAGGCACCCGTGCCGCAGCCTGCATCCAGAATCGTAACCCCGCGCAAGTCTTGAGGCAGATAAGACAGTAGTGTCGCACGCATTTCATCACGGCCGGCTCTTACACGTGCGCGAACACCACTGACAGGTGCATCTGAAGTCAACCGTTCCCACGCTTTAACCGCGGTGCGGTCAAAGTAAGTTTCAATTTCATTGCGACGATTGAGATATGGTGTGGACATCAATCAAACCCTAAGAAATCAAATATATCACGATCCTTCATCGGCTTTGCATCTTGTGGCTCAACACCCGCCCAAAGTTGCGCAGCAAGACGCATATATTCATTCTGTACCGCAAGAATTTCTGGTGTTTCCTCAACTTCAAACAACGTGCGCTTCTTGAGACGGCTCATCCGAATGGCATCAAGATCAGGGAAATGTGCCAACAGCTTTAAGCCAATGGCTTCATTGAAGCGGTCTATCTGATCCGTGTCTTTGCTCCGGTTTGCAATCACACCACCAACGCGCACCTTATAATTTTTTGCTTTCGCGGTGATGGCTGCAACAATGCGGTTCATCGCGAAAATCGAGTCGAAATCATTAGCTGTGACGATCACAGACTGATGCGAGTGCATCAGCGGAGATGCAAAGCCGCCGCAAACCACATCGCCCAACACGTCAAAGATTACGACGTCCGTTTCATCAAGCAAATGATGCTCTTTGAGCAGCTTCACAGTTTGGCCGACCACATAACCGCCGCAGCCTGTACCAGCTGGTGGGCCACCGGCTTCCACGCACATCACACCATTATAACCTTCAAACACATAGTCTTCAGGGCGCAGTTCTTCCGAATGGAAATCAACTGTTTCGAGTATGTCAATAACAGTCGGCACCAAACGCTTGGTCAGTGTGAAGGTTGAATCATGTTTGGGATCACAGCCAATTTGCAACACGCGTTTACCCAATTTTGAAAAGGCAACCGAGAGATTTGAAGATGTTGTGCTTTTACCAATCCCGCCCTTTCCATAGACGGAAAACACTTTTGCTGTGCCGATATCTAAATTCGGATCCATTTGCACTTGCACACTGCCAGCACCATCGAGGCGCTTGTGTGTGGGTGTCCGATCAAGAACCAATGTCATGCTGCGACCTCCATGGTAACGCCTTCTAATTTATCTTCCAGCTCTTCGCCGGCTCGCTCCAGGGCTTCCAAAGTGGCAGCGTCTGGTTTCCAATAATCGCGGCGGTGGGCTTCAAGCAAACGGCTCACCACTTTTGCAGTCGCCGTTACGTTCAGATTGGCTAGGCGATTACGCATTACTTCGTCGAGAACGAAGGTCTCAGAAATTTTTTGGTAGACCCATGGTGAAACTTGGCCAGTCGTAGCTGACCAACCCATGGTGTTTGTCACATGCGTTTCAATCTGACGCACGCCTTCATACCCATGCTTCAACATGCCTTCGAACCATTTTGGGTTCAATGTGCGGGTGCGGGTTTCAAGTGCTACCTGCTCATTGAGTGTGCGCACCGCCCCTTGGCCAGATGTTTGATCACCAATATAAACAGGCGCAGATTTACCGCCCCGGGCGCGCTGCACGGCGCGGCTAATACCACCCAGCGTGTCAAAATAATTATCCACTGTGGTCACGCCAAGTTCAACTGAGTCTAGATTTTGATAAGCCAACTCCACCGTGCCAAGCACGGCGTTGAGCAGCGCCTTCTGTTGTGATGGCTTGCCGTTGCGACCATAAGCAAAGCTTTTGCGATTGGTGTAGGTTTCAGCAATTTGGTCTTCGTCATTCCAGTTGCTGCTTTCGATGAGATTGTTGACGTTGGCACCATACGCCCCATCGGCATTGCAGAACACACGGAGTGACGCTGTTTCCATATCGCAATTATGCAGGCGCTGATATTCAAGTGCGTGTTTGCGCACGAAGTTCTGGTCCAGCGGCTCATCAGCATTCGCAGCAAGGAAGCTTGCTTCGGCGATTAATTTAATTTGCAATGGCAACAAATCACGGAAAATGCCTGAGAGCGTTGTCACCACATCAATGCGTGGGCGGGTCATTTCTTCCAGAGGAATTAAAGCTGCACCCGTCAAGCGACCAAAACTATCAAAGCGCGGTTTGGCACCCATAAGTGCCAGAACTTGGCCAATGGGGCCACCTTCGTTCTTGAGGTTATCCGTACCCCATAAGACGATCGCCACAGTTTCTGGCAAGGCGTTACCATCTTTGGTGTGGCGGGCCAGAAGTCTTTCAGCTTGAGCCGCACCATCTTTCACAGCAAAAGCGCTGGGAATACGGAAGGGATCAAAGCCATGCAAGTTGCGCCCCGTCGGCAAAATTTCGGGGGTACGCAAGAGATCGCCACCTTGAGCCGGATGCACATAGCGCCCATCTAGCGCTGTCAGCATGCCTGCAAGTTCGTGTTCTTCGCCAAGCTTGATTGCGGTGGCGGAGAGTTCTTTGAAAATCGCCTCAGTCGGTTCGCCAGCTTCAAGGCCACTCAACCCCATGGCAACGGAAACTGATTGACCACCGACGACTGCTTCGATAGCGGCGCGTTCAGGGCGAACGCCGTGTGAAGCCTCGGCAACTGCCATAAGCATATCGGCGCGTTCTTCATCGCTTGGCGTTGCGCCCACGACATGCAGACCATGTGGAATGAGAGTGTATTCAAGCTCAAGAATAGCGGTTCCCAATGCGCCTACACGCAAGTCTTGCTCATCATAGGGCCAAGCTGGCGTTGCATCGGCAAAATCCAAAACCGATGCTTGGGCTTGAATCAATTCAATCAGAGATTCACTCTCGCGGGTATCTTCGGGAGCCAGTTTGCGCCAGCGGTCAATGGAGGCTTTTAAATCGACGAGCCCGCGATAAAGGCCAGCGTGGGCAACGGGAGGTGTCAAATAGCTGATCAGTGTTGCGGCGCTGCGGCGTTTTGCAATCATGCCTTCCGATGGATTATTGGAGGCGTAAAGATAGAGGTTCGGCAAATCTGCTATAAGTCGGTCTGGCCAGCAACTGCCGGACATGCCGGCTTGTTTACCTGGCATAAATTCGAGCGCGCCATGAGTGCCAAAGTGCAAAACAGCATTGGCTCCAAAATCTTCGCGCAGCCAACGGTAAAAAGCTGAGAAAGCATGAGTGGGCGCAAAACCTTTTTCAAAGAGCAAGCGCATGGGATCGCCTTCATAACCGAATGAAGGTTGGACGCCGACAAACACATTGCCAAATTGCGCGCCCAAAACATGAATTGTTTGGCCGTCTGTCTGTTGCTTGCCGGGCGCAGGGCCCCACTGCTTTTCAATTGCACCCAGCCATTTTTCGCGGCGTACGTGATCATCTGTTGGAATGCGGAACGCGACGTTAGCCAGAGCACCATAGCGATCTTTATTTCCGATAATTATTGAATCACGCAGCGCATCAACCGTTGGCGGTACATCAACCGAATATCCGCCATCCCTCATTGCAGAGAGAGTGTTGTGAAGCGATTCGAAAACCGCAAGATAAGCCGCAGTGCCAGTGTTGCCAGCATTCGGTGGGAAGTTGAAAATGACGATGCCGACTTTGCGGGCAGCGCGTTCACTGCGGCGCAAAGTGACCAGTTTGGAAACGCGTGATGCCAACATATCAGCGCGTTCACTGCACACAAATATTTCACGACTTTTGGAGACCGGGAATACACAGGCGCGCTCGCAACCGGTGCAAGCAATTGATGAACCGTTAGAGCGGCCGCCGAACACAATCGGCCCAGTCGATCCTTCAAGTTCAGGAATTGCAACCATGATGGTGCTTTCAACCGGTTGCAAGCCACGGTCTGAAGCGCCCCATTCCTCCAGAGTTTGGAACTCCAGCGGGTGGGCAGCGACATAAGGAACATCAAGTTTCGCTAAAATCGCTTCAGCGGCTTTCGCGTCATTATAAGCAGGGCCGCCGACGAGCGAGAAGCCACTCAAAGAGACGATTGCGTCAACAGTAGAGACACCGTTTTTAATAAAGTAGGCTTCAATCGCCGGGCGAGAATCAAGACCAGCAGCAAATGCGGGAATAACGCGAAGGCCTTTGGCCTCGAACGCTTTAATCACCCCGTCATAGTGTCCAGTATCGCGCGAAAGCACATATGACCTCAGCAAAAGCAATCCTACAGTGCCTTTAGACTTAGATGTCCCGGGAAGCTTTTTAATATCTTCGCACATCCGGTCTGGAAGGCTGGGATGATAGATGCCGACATCGGGATAACTGCGCGGGGCAGAAAGCTTAGAGGTATCGCTGAGACCGGGCACAAAGCGCGAAGCCAAATAGCGAACCATATTGGCAATGTTTTCTTCAGAACCGGCCAACCAATATTGCATGGTCACAAAATAGGCTCGCACATCTTGGGCAGTGCCGGGGATAAAGCGCAAGATTTTAGGCAGGCGGCGCAGCATTTTCATTTGCCGTTCGCCCGATGAACCGCTCTCAGCCTTGCTGCCTTTGAGTTTTTTGAGCAGCGTCATGAAACCGCTTTGTGGACCACCCATTTGGAAACGACCAAGACTTGTAACCTTGATGGCTTCACCTGCCGACATAAACACGGCCAGTGCCTTGCAATCGACACGGCGTGCTTCAAGCGCTGGCAATATAGCTTGCACATGTTCTTCGATGAACAGCATGTTGGCGACAATGACGTTGGCTTTGCTGATTTCTTCCTTGCAGGCTGCAAGTGCTGCAGGGTTGGTGCTCCAGTCCGATGCCGCATGAAGCGATAATGTGAGGCCCGGATATTCACGTGAGAGAGTCTGCTTAACGCGAGCGACTGTTCCCGCCAAATGATGGTCGAGTGTCACAATAACACAGTGCAGGGCGCTACTTGGAGAAGTGAGCTTTGGCATCGTACAAGGTCTCGACAGTGATGTGGTTCACGCCATGATTGGCAGCATAGGTTTCAGTATTGCGGCGGGCTTTCTTTCTCACAAAGAAAGGAATTTTTTTCAGTTCAGCTTCGGCATCTGGCAACCAGTTCAATGTAGCATTTACAACATTGACGGGTGCTGCGGTTTCTTGTTTTTGATGACCAAGATGCGAGGGGGCCGCCGCTTCATTAAATTCAAAATCATCACGGAACATGTGGAGCAAATGTTCTTCGAGACCCATCATCAGGGGATGAACCCACGTATCAAAAATGACGTTGGCACCTTCAAAACCCATATGGGGCGAGAAGCGCGCAGGGAAATCTTGCACATGAACGGGGGCCGAAATCACTGCGCAAGGCACACCCAAACGTTTGGCAATGTGGCGCTCCATTTGCGTTCCGAGCACCAGATCAGGCTGCAACTCTGCAACCTTGGCTTCTACATCCAGATAATCGTCGGTAATCAAAGCTTCGACGCCGAGTTCGGCTGCAAGTTCGCGCACGGGTTTGGCAAATTCGCGGGAGTAAGTGCCAATACCTACGACATCAAAGGCCAATTCGTTTTTGGCCATAAGAGCTGCGGCCATAGCATGGGTTGCATCACCGAAAACAAATACGCGTTTTCCGGTCAGATAAGTTGAATCAACAGACTTTGAATACCAAGGTAGGCGGCCCTGCTCGCGGGCAATCAAATCTGTTGCATCAATGCCAGCAAGGGCTGCAACTTCAGTCAGGAATTTGCGTGTGGCGCCTACGCCAATCGGAATAGTTTTGGTGAATTTCTGATCGAAGTTTTTTTCAAGGAATCTTGCCGCACCATCGGACACTTCAGGATAGAGAGAAATGTTGAATGCCGCCTCAGGAAGTTTCACTAAGTCAGACGGTGAAGCACTCATCGGTGCAGTGACCAAAACTTCCACACCGAGTGCTGTCAACAAGCGCTTGATTTCTACAATATCATCGCGGTTGCGGAAACCAAGCGCTGACGGACCCAAAATGTTGCAGGTATTTGCGGCACGCTTCGTGCCTGGCTTTGCGAGTGCGCGAACCAAACGATAGAAAGTTTCAGATGCGCCCCAGTTTTCTTTTTTCTGATAGGCTGGCAATTCCAGTGGAATGACGGGAATTGGCAGGCCCAATGTGCTGGCTAGGCCACCTGGATCATCTTGAATAAGTTCGGCGGTGCAGCTTGCCCCAACAATCATCGCTTCAGGCTTGAAGCGTTCATAAGCATCAGCACAAGATGTTTTGAAAAGTTCTGCAGTATCGCCACCCAGATCACGCGCTTGGAACGTTGTGTAAGTTACAGGAGGCCTGCGATCGCGGCGTTCAATCATCGTGAAGAGGAGATCGGCGTAAGTATCGCCTTGTGGGGCATGCAACACATAGTGCAGGCCCTTCATGCCGGTTGCCACGCGCATTGCGCCAATATGAGGGGGGCCTTCATATGTCCAAAGAGTGAGTTGCATGGTTCACACCGCCAGCCTTTCAGACCTAGCGATTGGGCGCGCAAAAAGCCCTGCTAAATCACCAGCCTGTTCGTAACCATGAATCGGCGAGAACACGAGTTCGATTGACCACTTTGTGGTGAGGCCTTCAGCCTCCAACGGATTGGCAAGACCCAACCCACAGACTGTAATATCGGGCCGCGCTGCGCGGCAGCGATCAAGCTGCTTATCAACATCTTGGCCTTCACTAAGCATTGTGCCAGCGGGCAATAGCGCTAACTCTTGCGCCATGTGTTGGGTGTGCAAATAAGGAGTTCCAACTTCGACGAGCTTCATATCCAATTCGCGGGAAGCAAAACGAGCCAAAGGCAATTCCAATTGAGAATCAGGGAAGAAGAAAATGCTCTTGCCGCCCAGTGATTTCTTGAATTTGCTTAAAGCTAATTCAGCGCGTTGGCGCGGTGCAGAAGTAACTTTTTCAAACACAGTATCCGACACACCGAACTGAGTGGCAGCGGCTTTCAACCAAAGTGTCGTGCCTTCAGCGCCGAATGGGAACGGTGCTTGAAGAGCAGTTGCACCCTTTTCTTTGAGGACACGGGCCGTATCACCCAAGAACGGTTGTGCCATCAGGAATACGGTATTTGGGCCAACTGCAGGCATTGCGTTTGAGCGGCGACCCGGCAGGAAGCTCACATCAATGCCCATTTCTTTGAGATAACGAGCAAACTGATCTTCGACAGCGTCAGGCAAAGCTCCTGCAATCACCAGATTGGCTTTACCAGTTTGCTTTGGCAAATCTTCTGCGAGGCTGGCCAGGCAAGCGTCTTCGCCTTGGGTGAAAGTGGTCTCAATTCCACTTCCGGAATAATTCAACACACGTACATTTGGCAAATGTTCACGATTGAGTCGCTGTGCAGCGCGCTTCAAATCTAACTTAATCACTTCTGATGGACACGAGCCCACAAGAAACAACATTTTGATTTCAGGGCGGCGCTCTAACAGTCGGTTTACAACCCGGTCCAACTCATCATCAATATCAGCCAAGCCAGCAAGATCACGCTCATCAATGATCGCTGTTGCAAAGCGTGGTTCAGCAAAAATCATCACACCTGCCGCCGATTGAACCAGATGAGCACATGTGCGTGAACCCACCACGAGAAAAAATGCATCCTGAATTTTACGGTGCAGCCAAACAATGCTGGTTAAACCACAAAACACTTCGCGCTGACCCCTTTCACGCAAAACGGGGGCTGTTTCACAGCCTGCGGCCTTTATGTTTTTTGCAATGATATTCACGCGCTCACCTCATTTGACTGAGTGAGGCTATGTTGCAGCCGAGCTTGGCGGAGCTTCCACAAAAATTGAAACGCATTCACAGCGTAAGTTGCATAGGCGGCCAGAGCTAAAAGCATCAAACTGTTCTGTGACAGTGCGCCTGTTATCAGAGCTGCCACATAAACAGTGTGCAATCCGATGACCACGAAACTAACGACATCTTCCCAGAAAAAAGCGGGAGCGAACAAATATTGACCGAATACTTCCTTTTCCCACATCGAGCCCGTGATCATTATCGTGAAAAGAACGAGAGTTTTGAAAATAACCGAGAGATTGGCAGCAAACGCGCCCTCGCCTGTCGCCAGTGTTCGCAAGACTAAAACAAGGCTGACGAGGAAAACCAAAAATTGAAAGGCCGCCAAAACGCCCTGAACTATTGTCCACTTGGAAGAATCACGGCGCAAGCGCTCTTCTGCACTATACAAACCCTGTCTTCCGGACTTTTGTCTCGGCATTCCCATCTTTTTCCCCGAGCCCGCTTCTGCATTGAGGTGTCTTGAGCGGGGCTTCAGAGTGAGATTAGAACTATTTTTGGCAATGTGTCAACTAAACTTGACGTCCAGTTAAATTGACACTATATAGAAATCACTTGACGACGTAGACACACTTGTCATTTTTACTTGACGTTTAAATTCACTGGTGTGAAAACGACCTTACGGAATAGATCAGCGGCTTAGAGACTGGCGTTCTGGGAGGGTCAAGCAATGTCTGAGGAATTGCAATGGGTCCAAGCGCGGCAGCAGGATTCAGGAATTGAACGTATAAAATCAATAACCGAACCGCTGGCACCTGCTGTGGCAAGGCCTACCGAAAGTCATTTGCAAGAGTTTGCATCTGTTATTGAAAACGTAATTGTTCCAAGGCTGCTGATGAGCCACGTCAATACTAACACAGCGATGATGAAAGAAAAGGTTTCCCTCCAAAATGTCGCGGTTACGGATTTTATTAAGCTTACAACGCAAGATGATCCTGCTGCTGCGATTGATTATGTGAGGCATTTGATGAGTAGTGGCGTTCCATTTCAAGACGTGTTGCTCGAGCTGATGGCTCCTGCGGCGCGCATTCTTGGCGAACGCTGGGAGGAAGATCAGGCTAGCTTTGTAGAAGTTGCGCTAGGCGTTTCCCGAATGCACCGGATTTTGCGCGAGTTTGATGGTGTACCATCACATTTGTGGAGCAACGCGGGCTTCGGTCGGCATGCATTATTACTTCCTACACCGGGTGAAAAACATTCGTTCGGATTGCGCCTTGTGCAAGAGTTTTTGTTGCGTGAAAGTTGGACGGTCACAAACAATCCGGTCGACAATGTGGAGGAACTGGGTGTTATTGTGGCTCAGGAACACTTCGATATCGTCGGTTTATCGTTGAGTGGTCAAACTGTGATCCAACCTTTCATGGAGGCAATTCGCATTGTCCGGAAAAAATCAAAAAACCGCAATGTTAGAATTATAGTCGGCGGTCATCTTTTCGTCGAAAAACCAGAGTTAATAGAGTCTTGTGGTTCAGACGCCTACGCCGTAGATGCGCCTGCAACAGTTCGAATCGTAAATGGTTGGGCACACCAATTGTCTGCTCCAATCTGAAAGGAAGTTTATTTTGAATATCAACGTGGGTTCTTCGAGTCACCTGCCTTATGACCCTGCGATAGGATTGCAAGACCCTGCTTTGGTGGCGTCAATTCTCGCATCTGCGGTCGATGTCACAATTCTAATGAATGCTGAAGGTGTGATTTGCGATCAAGTGATTGCAGGAGCAGATTTGCCGCGCAACATGTTTACGGGCTGGCCGGGTAAATCTCTGTATGAGACGGTTACCGTCGAAAGCCGCTCGAAAATTGAGCTGCTTTTGAGTGAAGCTGGAAATGGTATGCCACGTTGGCGTCAGGTTAACCACCCTTTGCTCGGTGGTTTGGATGTTCCGATCAGCTATAGCGCTGTTAAAGCAGGGCCACAGGGCCATATCATAGCCATTGGCCGCGATATGAGCACCGTCTCACAATTGCAGCAGCGATTGCTTTCAGCGGAACAAGCTGTTGAGCAAGAGTATCAAAGACTGCGGAATTCTGAAACGCGGTTCCGCGTTTTGCTGCAATCTGCAACTGATGCAATTATGATTGTCGATGCGCGATCAGGTCGGGTAGCAGAGTGCAACCCAGCTTCAGCAAATTTATTAGGCCGTTCATTGAAGCGCATTGAGGGGGCTAATTTTGAAGACGTTTTTGCCCCAGAAGACTGGATCGATGTGAAAGCTGCATTGGAAAACTTGCGTAACGCTGGGCGCACAGACGACATCGTATTGCGTCCGTCGCAGGACCGGCAACAAGCAATTTTGTCATTCAGCATGTTCCGTCAGGAAAATTCGACTTATTATCTGCTCCGCATGGTTCCTCATGCTGTCGGAACATCAGCAGTCATTTTGCCTAAGGCGCAGTCTAAAGTGGTCAAGATTATCAGTGAAATGCCTGATGGTTTTATCGTGACCGATACGGACATGAAGATTCTAACTGCTAACTCGGCTTTCCTTGAGCTCGTTCAACTTGCATCTGAGGAACAAGCCCGAGGCATGACATTGGACAATTGGTTAGGCCGTCGCGGCGTTGACGTTGGATTGATGGTAAGTCAACTTGAACTCAAAGGTGAAATCCGTAACTTCCATACCATTGTTAGAGGACAGTTTGGTGCCATCGAGGATGTGGAAGTTTCAGCTGTTGCTGTCACAGAAGGGGAGACGCCATGTTTTGGTTTTTCTCTGCATCACATCAGTCGTCAAAAGGCAAACAACACGAAACAAGATCAAAGCTTGTTGCGATCTGTTGATGAATTCACAAAGCTCGTTGGCAAAGTTCCGCTGAAAGAATTGGTTCGTGAGTCGACAGATATTATTGAACGTTTATGCATTGAAGCAGCTCTTCAAATGAACGGCGACAATCGTGCGGGTGCTGCCGAAATGCTCGGGCTTTCGCGGCAAAGTCTTTATGTAAAGCTTCATCGTTATGGCATTGACGATATGGGGCAGAGTGAAACTCAAAATTGACGCCAAAAAATGTAAATCTTAATTGACACTTTAAGGGGATGGCTTTATCTTTTTTTGATGAGCCATTCCGCTGTCAGTTCTCCTCCAGCATTAACAAAAAGTTTGAGAGCAAGCCTTGAACTTTTGAAGCCTGTTACTTGGTTTGCACCTATGTGGGCTTATGGTTGTGGCATTGTTTCATCTGGTGTTTCTCTTCAAAATCATTGGTGGACTCTGCTTGCCGGGGTTGCCTTGTGTGGCCCGTTAGTCTGCGGAACTTCGCAAGCGTGTAACGATTGGTATGACCGTCATGTTGACGCCATCAATGAACCAAATCGTCCGATTCCTTCGGGTAGAATTCCTGGGCGTTGGGGTCTTTACATTGCAATGATCTGGACGGTTGTGTCGCTCCTCGTGGCGTTCTCATTGGGTGCATGGGTTTTTTATGCAACGATTGTGGGTCTGGCCGTAGCATGGGCCTATAGCGCTCCGCCGCTTCGGTTGAAGATCAATGGTTGGTGGGGCAACAGCGCTGTTGGACTTTGCTATGAAGGCCTCCCCTGGTTTACGGCTGCTGCGGCGATGTTGGTGAGTAGGCCGCCCAATGAAGTGATTTATCTGGCGCTGCTCTATAGCGTCGGAGCTCATGGCATAATGACTCTCAATGATTTTAAAGCCGTAGAAGGCGATCGACAAATGGGCATTGGTTCTTTGCCTGTGCGCTTGGGCGAGGCCAATGCCGCTAGGCTTGCATGTGTTGTGATGGCCCTGCCCCAACTCGTTGTGATTGGCCTTTTGTTGAATTGGGATAGGCCTCTCTATGCAGCAATTGTAGCAGCATCTCTCGCTCTTCAAGTTTTGTGCATGTTGCGCCTTGTCAAAGACCCGAAGAAGTATGCGCCGTGGTATAACGGTACGGGTGTAACACTTTATGTTCTTGGCATGTTGACTTCAGCCATTGCTATTCGAGGAGGAGTTTGATGGCTGATAAGAATTTGGGATGGTTTGGAATTGCAAGATTGGGCCTCGTTCAAACCTCATTGGGCGCAATTGTTGTTCTCACCACTTCAACAATAAATCGCGTGATGATTGTGGAGTTGTCATTCCTCGCCATCATTCCTGGTCTCTTGGTGGCTTGGCATTATGCCCTGCAAGTTTTGCGTCCGCGCTGGGGCCATGGCTCGGATAATGGCGGCACGCGCACCCCTTGGATTATTGGAGGCATGGCTGTTTTGGCAGTCGGCGGGTTACTCGCCGCCGTTTCGGTTTGGCTTGCCGCTAGTCTATTTTGGGCGGGAATTGCGTTAGCAGCCGTCGCCTTCACATTGATTGGCATCGGGGTGGGTGCTGCAGGCACATCTTTATTGGTACTTTTGGCCGAAACCGTAGAGCAAGAAAGACGCGGCGCTGCTGCAACAGTCGTTTGGACAATGATGATCGCGGGCTTCATATTGACGACAGTTTTGGCAGGGCATTTTTTAGACCCCTTCTCGTTGCCAAGGCTCGTTGTTGTTGCCACAGCCGTTACGTTAACCGCTTTAGTCGTCAGCTCTTGTGCTGTGTGGGGCATCGAAAATGCTCACACAAAAAAGACCAAAACAACGCCAACTGCGGAAAAGATAAATTTCAAAGAGGCGTTGATCGACGTTTGGCAAGATTCGGATGCGCGGCATTTTGCAATTTTTGTTTTCACTTCCATGCTAGCCTACAGCGCTCAAGATCTCATTCTTGAACCGTTTGCCGGGTTTATCTTTAATTTCACGCCGGGCCAATCTACGTCGTTGTCGGGTACGCAAAATACTGGCGTGCTGATCGGCATGTTGGTGGTTGGTGTTGCCTCTACATTTGCCGGTCGCGTCAAGATTTTGACATTGCGCAATTGGACAGTGTTCGGATGCTTGTGTTCGGCGTTGAGTTTGATTGGTCTGGTGGCAGCAGCCAAACTGGGTGAAGCATGGCCACTCAAATTAAATGTCTTTGTACTTGGTTTTTCGAACGGAATGTTTGCTGTAGCTGCCATCGGATCAATGTTCAGTGCAGCTGCAGGGCAGTCTTCGCGGGAAGGCATTCGCATGGGCCTGTTTGGCGCAGCACAAGCCATTGCATTTGCAGCGGGCGGTTTTGTGGGCACCGTGATCGTCGATATCCTTAAATTTTTTACGCATTCAAACGCCGTAAGTTACGGCACCGTATTTGGATTGGAAGCTGCACTCTTTATCTATTCTGCTCTGCTCGCCTTGCGTTTGGGTGGCCGCGATGTTGCAGCGGTCAACCCATTTGTTCTTACAGCTCAACATGATTTGGGATGAGTTCGATGACAGAAACATATGACATCATTGTTGTTGGCGGTGGGCCAGCAGGGGCAACGACTGCACAGTTAACTGCCAAGAACGGCAGCCGTGTTTTACTTCTTGATCGCGCAGGTCGGATCAAACCGTGTGGCGGCGCTGTTCCGCCGCGGCTGATCCGTGATTATGATATTCCAGCTAAATTGATTGTCGCGCGCATTGATGCAGCCCGCATCGTTTCTCCCACAGGCCGCCTTGCTCATATGCCCGTTGAAGGCAGTTATGTTGGCATGGTAGATCGTCAAGACTTTGATGAATATTTGCGCGACCGCGCCGAAAAAGCGGGTGCAACGCGCGCAACCGGAACCTATTCTAAGTCAACACGCGATGACGACGGCACTTTGCGCATACACTATGAATTGAAAGACGGCAGTGAAATATCTGCTCGCACCAAACTGGCAATTGGCGCCGACGGCGCTCTATCGAAACTCGGTCGGGATCATATACCAGACGCACATAAAACGAAGTTGGTTTTTGCTTATCATGAGATCGTTGAGCGCCCTGAAGCGACCGACACCTATTCATCCGACCGTTGCGATGTTTATTACAACGCGCGCTATTCCCCGGATTTTTATGCATGGGTGTTTCCGCATGGCAAAACGGCAAGCATTGGGACGGGCAGTGCACATAAGGGTTTTGCACTTCGCGATGCGGTTGCAAAACTGCGCAAAGATGCTGGCCTTGATGGCAGTAAGACTATTCGCAAAGAAGGCGCTCCCATTCCTTTGAAGCCGTTAAAGCGCTGGGACAATGGTCGGGATGTTTTGTTGGCCGGAGATGCGGCGGGTGTTGTAGCGCCCGCATCTGGCGAGGGCATCTACTACGCGATGCTCGGCGGAGAATTGGCTGCTGATACCGCACTCACTTTTTTGAAAACAGGTGATGCGCGGGTTCTGGCCCAAGCGCGAAAGCGCTTCATGCGGGCCCATGGGATGATCTTTCGAGTTCTCGCCGTGATGCAACATTTTTGGTATGGCAATGATGCACGGCGCGAACGCTTTGTGAGCATGTGCCGCGATAAAGACGTGCAGCGTTTAACATGGGCCGCTTACACAGAAAAAAAATTACAAAAAGCGGGCGCCATGGCCCATGCACGAATTTTCTTTAAAGACATGGCGCATCTATTGGGAATTGTTGCCCCGTGATTCCGACCACCCCATTTTATCAAGCTCTTTTAGGCGGAGTTTTATTCTGCACCGTTTTGGGCATCGCCGGGGGGCTGCTGACCAAACTTTCTCCTTGGTATTATGCGCTGAAGCAACCGTCTTGGAAGCCACCAGATTGGGCGTTTGGGCCAGTATGGACGAGTATATTCATCTGCCTCAGCTTTGCTATCGCCTATGCTTGGGATGCAGGCAATTCGGCCCAGCGCGCATATATCGTTGGGGCGGTTGTGGCTAATGGTGTTTTAAATGCTATATGGAGCGCGATCTTTTTCACCTTCCAAAAGCCGACACTCGCATTGCTCGAATTGTTGATTTTTTGGTTCAGCATCCTTGTCTTAATTTATGTTTTGGGAAGTGTCTCTCACATTTCGCTCTATCTCCTGCTCCCCTACATTACTTGGGTTACAATTGCTGGTATGCTCAATTATCAAATTGTGCGGTTGAATCCATGATGCTTCAGCTGAATGAACTGATTGGGTCGGGCTTAATCACGCTGGTGATATTATCGATCTTGGCTGTTGAGGCGCTTTTTTACATATTCTATTTAAGGCGTCTGCGCGGAATGTTGGCTACGCTGGCCGCAGGTGCGAGCCTTGTTATGGCCTTGCGGGCTGCCCTGCTACACCACAGTACTGACGAGTTGGCATTCTTTCTGGTGCTCGGTTTTATTTTTCATATTTTGGAGGTTTGGCAATGGTTGAAAATGTCAAAACACCAACAACTGTAACCGCGCTGCACAGCAGAAAACGCGCTGGCGATGGCCCACAAAAAAATGGTGACATTGAACAGCGCAAGAAAGATCATATTGAAATTATTCTTTCGGGTAAAGCAAGGCACGAGCAAAACAGCGGGTTCAGCGGAATCTCATTTGTACACAATGCGCTGCCTGAACTAGATATAGGCGAAATTGATATTTCAACTATATTTTTAGGTAAAAAGCTCAAGCTGCCTTATCTGGCTTCCTCAATGACTGGTGGGCCAGATCAAGGCGGTATCATCAACCGTAATATCGCCGAGGCCGCACAAGCCATGGGATTTGCCATGGGAGTGGGCTCGCAGCGCATAGCCCTTGGTGGAGGAAGTGGCCATGGGCTGGATAATGAAGTTCGCCGCATCGCACCTGATATAGCGCTCTATGCAAATTTAGGTGCCGTGCAGCTTGTCCAAGGTATGAGCGTCGATGATGCCCGCCGCGCTGTCGACGCGATTTCAGCAGATGCCTTGATCCTACACCTCAATCCCCTGCAGGAAGTCTTGCAACAAGGCGGTGATGTAAATTGGAAAGGCGTTTTGAGCGCCATCGAAAATGTATGCCGCAAAGTTGGTGTTCCGGTCATCACAAAGGAAGTGGGGGCAGGCATCAGCGTGGATGTGGCTATAAGGCTTCGGAACGCCGGAGTATCTGCCATTGATGTGGCAGGTGCTGGCGGGTCCAGTTGGGCCGCTGTTGAAGGCTTGCGCCGTGCAGATTCTCAGGGCCAAAGTTTGGGCGAAGTGTTTCGCAATTGGGGGCTGCCTACAGCCGACTGTTTGCAGGCCGTTCATAGTGCAATGCCCGAGATGTTACTAATTGCCTCAGGCGGAATCCACGATGGATTAGATGGTGCAAAAGCTATCCGCCTTGGCGCTGCTCTTGTAGGTCAAGCAGGGGCATTGCTACGCGCGGCAACATTGGGGCCAGAACAGGTGATTGCTCATGTGGCAGCATGGGAAAAGGCATTGCGCATAGCCTGTTTTTGCACTGCATCAAAGAATTTAATTGAATTGCGTCAAGCGCCACTACGCCATCCCCAGCATGATCCATAATCAAACAATTCCGTAAAACGGATCACATAATTATTCCACAATTAGAATCTAGCCTTAAACTCTTACATTTATGAGGACTAAAATGACCAAGATATTTACCACCGCACTTTTAGCAACTGCAATGATATCATCAGTAAGCCCGATCGCTTCTGCTGCAGAAATTGTTGTCAACCTATTGAACAAGGGTGCCGATGGCTCCGTAATGGTTTTTGAGCCAGGTTTCGTGCGTGCTGCCGTCGGGGACACGATTAAGTTTGTGCCAGTGGACAAAGGGCACTTTGTGCAGGGCTTACCTGCAATGTGGCCAGAAGGCGTTGCTGACGTTAAAGGCAAGGTGAGCGAAGAATTGGATGTGAAGGTCGACAAAGAAGGTTTTTATGCTTTCAAGTGTGCGCCTCATTATGCAATGGGCATGGTGGCGCTTGTTCAGGTTGGAAAAGCACCCGTGACTGATGCAATCAAAGCAATTAAAGTTCCAGGACCTGCAGGAAAGCGTATTGAGGCAGACTTGGCTTTGGCCGCGGCGCCGTGATTTAAGCTTAATTAAATTTAACAAAACGCCCGGCACATCGTGTCGGGCGTTTTGCTTTGTTCTTCTACTCAAATCTATCAGCCGACCCAAAAGAAAACCTAGTAGATATAAAATCTACTAGGATGCCTTTTGGCAGTATGTTGCGGGTCACTTAGAGGGGGTATTGGGGTAACCCGCGGGAACTTATTTATGGAAGCGATGATGGTGCATTCATTGGATAAGGCTCGCCTGTGGAGAGTCCATGCTTGATCCCCCAGCTATACCAGTCATCCACCACTGTGCCAGTCAGCAAGATACCAATGCCTCCGGCAATCGGACACAAAACAGCAAACCACCAAGCCCAGCGATGTATCGATTCCATCGTTGCGTTAAATCCCATCGTCCAGCGCCAGAAGAGAGCCGCGCGTTCCGAAGCCGTACCACGGTCAACGATCTGTTCGATTTCGCGTTCGCCACCATAGCGTGAAACGGCCAGAATGGTTGCAGCGTGCATCGCAAAAAGTAATGCTGAGCCATAAAGGAAAGCAATTGAGATCATGTGGAAGGGGTTATAAAACAAGTTTCCGTAGCTCACAGAAAAATTATTGGTCCATTCCAAGTGAGAGAAGATACCAAAAGGCACAGCCTCGCTGAAATTACCCATGAGCAAAGGGCGGATGAACCCAAGTACTAAAAACAACCAGATGGCCGCCGCAAAAGCATAGGACACATGAGTGCCCATACCCAGCGCACGGGCCCTGCGATAGGTGCGCGCCCACCACATCAACACAGATGCCGTCAGGAAAAAGCCTGCAATTTGCCACCAACCACCTTCCTTCAAAGGTGCAAGGCTCAAACCATATTTCGCAGCTGGAGGATTGAGTGTCAGCCAGAAGAAGTGCTTCACGAATTCGATAGGGCTCCAATTCACTGACGCCAACATGTTAAGACCGATAATTTCGATCGCAACAAAAAAGCATATCATTGAGGCAAGCCCAAGAAATCCAAGATAAAACGGGCCAACCTGAGCATCACCAATTTTACCAAGCAATCTGCTGAAAAACGGCGTACCCTGTCTTGTGAAGTTGGTGTGCCGAAGTGGCACTCCCATATCTGCCGGCCCATGGACCTGAACGCGTGTAAAGATATTTTGATATTCGTACATATATGCCTCCGCCTATGACCAAATTGGAAGTTCAAGCCACCAGTTCCACCACTCAGGCCAACTACCTGCATAGACGGGACCACTGATGATGATGCAAACCGCACCCCAGAACGCTGCGCTGAGGGCCACAAAAAGACCCAGTCTGTGGATGCCAAGCGTGCCGATAGAATAGCCGATAAAATCACGGAAATAAGCGTTCTCATGTTCAGCCGTTTTTACTGGCTCACCTTTCTGCGGATTGGTTGCTGACAGCACCAGAGACCCGTGCAATGCCAGTGCAAAACAGGTGACGAAAAAGAAACTGACCGCAACCATATGCGCAGGGTTATAATGAAAGTTCGCATAGCGATAGCCAGTGTTAGAAACCCACTCGAGGTGGCTCATGAACCCATAAGGAAATCCATTGCCCCATGCGCCCATCAAAATGGGGCGTAGAATATTAAGCGTAAGGAACGCAAAAATCGCGACACCAAATGCGATAGGCACATGGAAACCCATGCCCAGCTTTCGGCAAATCTCAACTTCACGTAGCCCCCAAGACGAGAATGCGCCAAGCGCACAGAAAGTGATCATCTGCCAGAAGCCACCCTCTCTCAATGGCGCAAGGCTCAAACCATATTTCAAATCAGGGGGTGCAA
This sequence comes from uncultured Aestuariivirga sp., assembly GCA_964247245.1. Classification (GTDB taxonomy): domain Bacteria; phylum Pseudomonadota; class Alphaproteobacteria; order Rhizobiales; family Aestuariivirgaceae; genus Aestuariivirga. Next base: position 329,398 of record CAXTTK010000002.1, on the reverse strand, counting down.
TATTAATCTGAAATAAATTCCAAGTGGCCCCTTGTGAGGCCGCATAGGCAATCATGGCGATGCCGATCAGCGTAAAGAACATGCCGGTCACACCAAAGAAGCCTACATAAAAAGGTCCGACCCAGAAATCAAAAAGATCCCCGCCGAGCAGTGTTCCGCCACGGACGCGATATTTTCGTTCAAAGCTCAGCAATGCCATCGCAATTCTCCGAAATTAAAAAGGGTAGTTCTGCGGGCAGACAGCTACCTGCACTGCCCGCAGAATTATGAGCGACCGCGATTAAGCGACCATCTCGGTTATTTGGACATCTAAAGATGCTGCCTTCCGCGGTCCTTCAATCCAGTTGAAGCGGTTGGTCGACAACAAAATGAAATGGATGATGATAGCCAGCACGAACAAGAAGGTGAACAAAGCCACCAAAGTCCGCCTTGGATCAAACATTAGCCACATGCGCCACATGTTCTTTTTCTCCTCAAACCAATTCTGCCGTCGGCTGGGTAGCCGCAGGCATGATGTTTTCTATCTGTGAAGTTTTGTAACCATCGACCCCAGGGAACCACGGGCGCCATTGCCACACGAGAAAATGCGCGATAATCGCGATTACCGTGAAGATAATGAAGCTCGTAACAAAGATACCATGGAATTCTTTGGCTTCTGCTTCGGTGAGACCTGACATGCTGCCAGATCGGTTATTATCAGCCATGTTTCTTACTCCGGCTGGGCCCCTTGCGGGGCCTATTACCCCGGCAATCCCCGGGGCGAGATTTCATCCGGCTTCCCAGATGAAAGGCGAACCGTTCAATCTTCACATGAAGGCGAACGGAATAGAGTTATAGGCAGCGCAGCGTGTGGCTGCGAAAACTGTGCGCTGATCGCGCCCCCAGTTCCAAGGCAACAGGCGCTTTATGATTGTGGTGATAAAGAACACCGGCAATGTAAGAGCCAACAGAACCTTAAATTCGAGTTCGCCGTCCCTACTTTTATGCTTTGTTGATATGCTCATAATCTTCACCCTCACTCTCTCTTAATTTGCCCCAGCCAAAACGTGACTGGCTTTCAAAACATCTTGTTCTTCAACACGTTCGGCAGCAGATGACCGAGCAAGACGCTCGGCGCTGTCGCGCAATTTTTTTGCAGCGGAAATGCGCACCAAAATGGGTTGCTTTTCAACTATTTCGTCCAGCATGGCCCGTGCTTTGTCGCTCCAATCAATCATGCGATTGCTTGTTGCAGGTGTGGCTTCAACCTTGTCCAATTCGGTTCCCAATGGAATAATATTGAACAACATATCAAACAGTCCATTGCAGACTTCTTGAATGATGTAGGTGGCGCCGGAATAACCCATGAATGGGGTACCAGTGTGCCGACGAATGATGGCACCCGGAAATGAAGCTGGAATGTATGCGCTTTTTGCACCCGCTTCGGCCGCATACATGCGCTCATTGAAGGAACCAAACAAAATAAGCGGCGGTGTTTCTTTAATCATCTTGCGCACGTTTGCATTGTCGGTCTTAGCACCAGCAACCCGCGACACTGCAAAATTACAAGGCAAACCCATTTCTTCTTCAAGAAAATTCCGCACACCGCGCGCATAGGTATCGCTGGCCACAATGCCGAAACTGGCGGTGCCGAAAAAGTCTTGTGTCACTGAACGCCACAAGTCCCACAGGGGCTTAATGGTTGTGTGCTTTTCACGCTCAATAAATGGTTCTGGATCAAGACCTAAAAGTTCACCCAGTTTGCGCAAGAACTTGGTGGTCGAGTGCAAACCAATTGGGGCTTGCAGATATGGCCGGTCTAATTGCTCACAAAGCTTCCTGCCAAATTCACGGTACATGCAAATGTTGACATCTGCATTGGCAAGACGCGGCACTTCAGCCAAATGGCTTCCCATCGGGAATGATAAGTTTACATCGGCCCCAATACCTTCAACCAAACGAATGATTTCTGTCAGGTCGGATGGTGAATTAAAAGTTCCGTAAATTGTTCCGATAATATTGACACGGGGTTTTTCACCTTCAGCCTTTGGTTTCCGCTGCGTCGCATTCTTTTTCTTCGCGCCAAATTCGGTCCACAGCCACATCAAAGCACGATCAGCACTTTGCCATTGGTCTTCATCAATAGTGCGCGGAAGGAAGCGCTGAATGCCTGTGCCCTGCGGTGTAACACCGCCACCAATCATCTCGGCAATGGAGCCTGTAACAACCACACTTGGCAAACCAGGATCAAGTGTTTTATGAGCGCGGCGCATGGCACCCTCAGTACCGTGTTGGCCCAGCTCTTCTTCGCCAAGACCTGTGACAACAATAGGAAGTTCGTGGGGCGGCAGAGCATCGGTGTAATGCAAAACCGAGGTGACCGGTAAATTTTCGCAACCCACTGGGCCATCAATGATGACTTGCAATCCCTTGATAGCAGAGAACACATAAACTGCGCCCCAGTATCCCCCTGCTCTATCGTGATCAAGAACCAGCATTGCTCAAGTCCCCACCGATTCTTCGGATTTGGCTTTTGCTGCCAACATGCCTGCATATTTTTTCTTGAACTCAGGACGATCCACCGGCACATCGCGCCAGATGCCAGCGGTATGACCTGCGCCCACGCCTTCAAAGAAATTGCTCATCTCGTCAAAGCGGTGTTGGTTGCCAATTGCGGCCATGATCACTTGCGCGAGTGAGCCTGCACCAGCGGGGCCCATCAATGGCCGTGCTGAAATCAAATTGGTAAAATAGAGCGAGGGAATCGAGAGCGACTTGGCTTTTTGCACAACAGGCGTGGTTCCAATTGCCAGATCAGGTTTGTGATCCAACATCGCTGCAATATCATTTTCCAGTGACGCCCGGAATTGCACATGAACGCCGCGCTGCTCTAACCACACGCGGTCCGGATCAGACCAAGCTGTGCGCGGGCATGCTGTTCCAACATAAGGAACCTCAGCGCCACTTTCGATAAGTAGTCGCGCCACCAAAAGCTCTGAGCCTTCATATCCAGAAAGCGTGATGCGGCCCTTAATCGGTTTTGCCGAAAGAGCACCTTTAATGGCAGGCAGAATTGCATTTTGGGCGGCGGCGCGTGCTTCAGCTGAAATGCCACAAGCATTGCCAATCGCTTCAAGCCAATCAGCTGTGCCGTCATAGCCAACAGGAGCAGACCCCACTACTTTGCGGCCTGCTGCCTCAAATTCGCGAATGCTTGCGGTATAGAAGGGATGAATGGCAGCGACCGCCGCACAATCAAAAGCAGCAAATAATTCGCGCCATTCACGTGTCGGAACCACAGGTCCGGCGGCCAGTCCCATGGGTGCTAACATGCGGCCAATCATAATGGGATCGACCGGGAACATTTCACCTAACATTGTGATGGTCGGCAATTCAGCTTTGGTGCGTGGGCGCGCTACGGGGCCACTGCGAATTTCGCCAGCCGCATACTTCAACATAGCGCCGGATAAAACGTCTTTGGCCTCAGCATGGGTGGGAACGCCAAAACCTGGCACGTCGATCCCAATGATGCGCACGCCGTTGATTTCCTTGGGCAGCAATTGTAGCGGCACACCGGACGCTGTCGGCACACAAAGATTGGTAACGACAATTGCATCATAATCTTCGGGTTTGGCCATCGCAAAAACAGCTTCGCGAATGTCTTCAAACAATTTTCCGGTGACTAAAGATTCCGAATTGAAAGGCACATAGCCCACACTGCGTTTTGCACCATAGAAATGTGATGTAAACGTCAGGCCGTAAACACAGCAGGCTGAGCCTGAAAGAATAGTCGCGGTGCGGCGCATCCGAAGGCCAACGCGCAATGAACCAAAGGCTGGGCACATGCTTTGTGGTTGGTCATGGGGGCCAACAGGATAATCCTTGGCGTATTGTTCGAGCGTTTCAGATTTGCCAGCTTTGGTGGCTGCTGCATGCAATTCAGATTTATTATTGCAAGAACCTTCCGATGTTAACGCCATCGGAGCTGCCGACGCTTGCTGCGCTGGCATTCTCTCCGATGTGTCAATCAAAGTGGTCACAGCATTATACCTCGTCGTAAATCACTTCGAGTGAAGTCTTTTGCGTAAGCGTGCCGCCGCACATATCTTCTTGGCTTGCGGGTTGAAGAACCACATCACGGCCCGTGATATCACTCGAGAATAAATTCAGCAGACCATCTTGTGTCAAAGGTGTCGGACGCATCGGTTGCGCTTCACCAACATTAATGGCGAGCATTTCAAACAATGGTCCCCATTCACTGGTGTTGGTGCCAATGATTTCATAGTTCGCGCTCTTCTTGCGAATATCATCATTTGCTGGAATTGAAGCCAACACTGGAATACCAACTTTTTCGGCAAATGCTTGTGCTTCACCCGTGCCATCATCTTTGTTGATAACAATCCCGGCAACGCCCACATTGCCGCCGAGTTTGCGGAAATATTCAACAGCAGAACACACATTGTTGGCGACGTAGAGCGATTGTAAATCGTTAGAGCCAACAACGATAACTTTCTGGCACATATCACGAGCAATCGGCAGGCCGAAGCCACCACAGACAACGTCGCCTAAAAAGTCGAGCAGCACATAGTCAAAACCCCATTCGTGAAATCCGAGTTTTTCGAGAAGTTCAAAACCATGAATGATCCCACGCCCACCACAACCGCGCCCCACTTCGGGGCCACCCAATTCCATCGCAAACACGCCATCGCGCTTGAAACAAACGTCACCAATCTTCACTTCTTCGCCAGCTAGTTTTTTCTTGGCTGATGTTTCAATAATGGTGGGGCAGGCTCTGCCGCCGAACAGCAAAGATGTTGTGTCACTTTTCGGGTCGCACCCAATCAGCAACACACGCTTTCCCGTTTGGGCCATCATGTAAGAAAGATTGGCGAGAGTGAAACTTTTGCCGATGCCGCCCTTGCCATAAATGGCAATCACTTGGGTTTCTTTTTTAATTTCACCTGTATGTACAGGATCAGGCTCAATGGCCGCTTCCGCTTTCAACTGCTCCGCAGCGGTTAAAAAACTATGGTTGAGCGAATTCATTGAAATGTTCTCCAATCAAGCACCATTTTCAAGCACTCGGTATTGTTAAATGCAGTCTCATAGGCTGACGCAGCATCAGAGGCTGCGCTGCGATGGGTGATCAAACCATCAAGTGAAAGCTTGCCGCTCGAAACCAATTCCAAAGCAGCTTGTAAATCTTTTGGTTCCCATTGCGCAGCGATGCGAATAGAGGCTTCACGCATAAAGGCAGGTGGAAAGATGAAATGTAAGGGCGCTGAATAAAAGCCAGCCAGAATAATTTCACCGCGGCGGGCCAGATGCATCATGGAAATATCTAAAATATTCGTGTCGCCACTGGCGTCAACAATACAGGCATAATCCTTGCGAGTGTCTGCTGCAGGATCAATGACGCGATATTCAGTCATGCCATTGCGCCGCTCCGCATGGGTTTCCCAAACTGTCGGCGCGCCACCCAAAGCTTGAGTGATGCGTGCGATAAGGCGCCCAACAACGCCATGCCCAATGATAAGTTCCGGCAATTTGCCCAGCGCGACGGCATGATGCGCGGTGGCGGCTAACGCTAACAACGTTCCGTTCTCACCAATAGACTCATCAATTTTGGTAAGTTTGGTAGGTGCAATTGCGATGCGACTAGCGGCACCACCAAACAGCCCCCGCACGGGGCCATAGCAACTGGCACCAGGCACATAAACCAAATCACCTTCTGAAAGGCCAGAATTTGAAGGAGCATCGGAAACCCGGGCCACGGTTTCATAACCCGGCACCAACGGATAACCCATCCCCGGAAAAGCCGGCATGTCACCGGTCCAGAGCAAGCGCTCTGTACCGGTGCTGATGCCGCTAAAGTTCACATCCACAATGGCGTGGGGTCCATCAGGCGGAACCAACGGAAGGAATTGAAGGGCCAAATGACCGGGAGAATTAAATACAACTGCTGTGGTATTCATCATTGGTTCCCTCCTTTCCCCTAAAAGGCTTACGAGTCACATTTATAGGACTTCTTATTGTGTCATGTTAGCTTGACACTCTTAAATGTCAAATTATTTTTACACATTTTTTCAAATCGGAGAGAGCGTCATCAGGCCGGTGATCAGGGGCATGTTGGTTGGCCAAATTTTAGCGCGGCCAAAACCAGCTTTGGCAGCCATGGCGATGATCTCGGAAGGGCTTCGTGTTCTGCCCTGCCCCATAGCGGCAAAATAAAGATTGAAATAGGCGTCGGTTACTTTCGCATTAGTTTTGGTGCCAGCGAAGGGCTCCGCAATGAGCAAAGTTGTTGCAGGCAAACAGGCCGATCTGATATTGCGTAGAACGGTCAAAATCACATCATCATCATGGTCATGCGTCACGCGGATGAGCGAGATCAGGTCCATACCCTTTGGCAATGCATCAACCCTAAAGTCACCGCTATGAATTGTGAAGTGTGGGAATTGCGCAGCCAGTTTGACCACACCGGGTAAGTCAAAAAGATTAAGATTAGTCTGTGGATAACTCGCACCGATGGCCCGCAAGAAAGCACCAGACCCACCACCCACGTCAAGTATGTTTTTATAATTACTGAAATTATAAGCGCCGAGAATTTGCTGAGAGACAGCTGTTTGCGATGCGGCCATAAGTTCGGAATAGTCTTTCTTGTCCGACTCACTGTGTTCGTAGGTCCAATAACTGCGCAAACCTTCTGCCGCCGCTGTGCCTTTCAGAAGAGCCACAGGGTCTTCAAGGTCACGGTAGAAATATTTGTGGTGCTCAACAAAGCGCATAATCCACGGTTGGCCGAGAAGTGCCGCACCTTGGGGCCCAAGAATCACATTGCCACAATCCCAGTCTAAAAGATCAAGTGCTATAGCGGCGCGTATTAACGTATTAGCCTTGCTTTCAGACAATCCAATTTTATTGGCAAGTTCTGGCAGAGGAATTTGCGTCTGCCCTACATGTTCAAGAATCCGCAAAGACACGCAGGCATATAGCACTTGCGAATATGAAAAACCCGCTAAAAGATTGAATAATTCGCGCGATTTGGCGCGCGCAACAGGACGCGTTAAAGGGAAACGCTGCGCAAAAGCTAGAAACTTCGGGTCAGCTAAAAGCCGGTTTCGAAAGCGGAGGAAAAAACTAGGCAGCGCCACGGTGAAGCTGTTTTGGCACCATGGAACGAGATACAGTTACAATCTGCTGGCCCAAAGCCGTGCGACCGGGACAATCAGGAATGCTATCTACGACACGGGCAAGCAAATTTTCCAGATGTTGCGCGGCCCCATCGAATCCAAGTGTTGAAACCATATTAGGCAAACCATGGGCCGCGTCTTGGCCCGTTGGCTTACCAATTTCACCAGAAACGCCCGCAACATCGCGCAGGTCGTCAGCCACCTGAAAGGCTTCACCAATGAGCATTCCCAAATTTTGCCAAGGTTGAGGGTCGCGGCCTGAAGCGACAGCGCCCACCATTGTGCAGGCAGCAAACAATGCACCCGTCTTGGCGCGCTGATAATTTACTAAGTCCATACTATCTTCGCATTCCCAAGCTTGGCCAGCACAAATGCCATGTGGCGCACCCGCAGCTTGAGCTACGATGCGGGTAATTTGCGGGAAGTTTGCGGTCGCAGCGAAGGCCTCAACAATCAGCGCATCACCTGCCAAAACAGCAAGCCGTTCGCCGAACTCGACATGAACCGAGGGCTTGCCACGGCGGTAAGCTGCGCCATCAAAACAAGGTAAATCATCATGCACAAGTGAAGCACAATGCAAAAGCTCAATTGCACAAGCTCCTGCCATGGTGGCAACCGGATCCGCGTTGGCGCATGCATAAGCTACGGCTTGTAGAAGTTTTGGTCTGATGCGGGCACCGCCCGGAAAGACAGCGTAATGCAAAGCGCTTGCAAATTTCGGGGGACAGTCGGGCGACAATGCCCCGCTCAGCGCAGTTGCCAAAGCACGATCAATGGGACTCTCGCTATCCAACTGTGGCATCTCCCCATATCGACAATTGTTATTGTCTTATTTAACTGTCAACATAAGCTGACACATTTAAAGAGCTTTGGCAATCACTATGGTAACGGTAATTATTGGAGCAGGTGCTGGTGGACTTGCCGCAGCCATAGCACTGACCGCAAAAGGCCAGCAAGTTAAAGTATTGGAGGCGCAACCCGGACCAGGCGGAAAGCTGTTACCCGTGCGGGTGGGAGATGCACAATTCGATAGCGGCCCCACAGTGCTGACAATGCGCTGGGTATTTGAGGAATTGTTCGAATGCGCCGGAGACAGGCTCGATTCCCACCTCAAACTTCTACCCTTACAAACATTGGCGCGGCACTATTGGTCTCAAGGCCAAACATTGGATATCTTTGCTGACCCCAAGCAAACCATCGATGCCATTGGCCATTTTGCGGGACGTGCCGAAGCGGAGGGCTACCGGGCCTTCGCCACTGATTCCAAACGCATTCATCAATCCCTGTTGTCGCCATTTCTCAAAAGTCAGCGCCCCTCACCTTGGGGGCTGGCGGCCTCAATGCCGCTGCGAGATGTGCTCGCCATCAATCCCTTTGAAACTTATTGGCACGCATTGGGGCGCTATTTTAAAGACCCGCGTTTGCAACAATTGTTTGGTCGCTATGCAACGTATTGCGGCTCATCGCCATTTAAAGCACCAGCTACTTTAATGCTGGTGGCCGATGTTGAAGCATCTGGCGTTTGGCGGGTTGAAGGCGGCATGGCGGCTTTGGCTGATGCGCTTTATAACCGCGCCAAAAATTCAGGCGCAGAGTTTCATTTTAACTGCGCGGCCCAGCGCATTGAGATAACTGCTTCGCGGGTAACTGCGGTGATAGATCAGAATGGATTACGTCATCCATGCTCATCAGTCATCGTAAATGCTGATAGCGCTGCCGTAGCAGCAGGGTTATTTGGCGGCGATGTTCAACACGCGTGCATTATACCAAGTGCAAAAGAACAATCACTTTCAGCAATTACATGGTGCGCGGTAACCGAAGACGCCGGTGTTCCGCTGGAACACCATACGGTGTTTTTCTCAGATGACTATAAAACTGAATTTATGGAATTGCAGAAAGGGCCAGCGCATGACCCCACGGTTTACGTGTGCGATCAAGGACAGGGGCGAAAGCTACTGCTGATCAACGCACCCGCCAATGGACATAATCCGCCCGCCGATGTTCAAGATAGAATGCTGCAACGTTTGTCAAAAAGTGGCTTAAAGATGACTGCTGCCACCATGTTTCGTCGCAGCCCACAAGATTTCGCAACGCTTTACCCCGCCAGTTCTGGTGCACTTTATGGAAGGGCCTCTCACGGATGGTTATCAACATTTCAAAGACCGAAAGCCCGCACAAAAATTCCGGGTCTTTACCTAGCGGGCGGCACAACTCATCCGGGGCCGGGCGTGCCGATGGCAGCTCTAGCAGGAATGCGGGCAGCGGAAGTCCTGCTGCAAGACCGCGATTTGATGCGACCGTAAGTCCCAACAGTTATCGCTGGTGGTATATTGATGCGCTGAGCGATGATGGCCAGCACGGACTAACCATTATTGGTTTTGTCGGCAGTGTGTTTTCCCCTTACTATGCGCGAGCTCGCAAAAACGGTTTGGGCGATCCTGAAAACCATTGCGCTCTTAATGTTGCGCTTTATGGCGGCAAACGCCGCTGGGCAATGACGGAGCGCGGTGCGACGCATGTTATACGCGATGCAAAAAAATTTTCGATTGGCCCTTCGTCGATGACTTGGGAAGAGGACGATCTCATAATAAAGATCAGCGAACGCTGCATGCCCCGGCCTTTTGCATTGCGCGGACGGCTGCGACTGACCCCTGGTCAACGCTATGACGCACCAGTTGCGATTGATGCTCACAACAAACATTTTTGGCAGGCGGTTGCGCCTCAGGCACGCGTGACTATGGAGTTTGAAAAACCGAACCTGTCTTGGTCAGGAGCTGGCTATCACGATATGAATTGGGGCGAAGAGCCACTGGAGCAAGGCTTTAAAAAGTGGACATGGTTGCGCGCTAAGACGCAGGCAGGCACTCAAGTGCTTTATGATGTCGAACGCCGCGACGGTTCAAACTTCAGTTTCGGCTCCTGCTTCAAAGATGGTCTCGCATTTGAGCGAGATGTTCCCCCTGCTCATGATTTGGGCCGAGGGTTTTGGGGCATGGCCCGCACCGTCCATTCAGAAGCAAAGCCACGACTTATTTCAACGCTCGAGGATGCACCTTTTTATACCCGCAACCATGTGCAAATGACACTGGATGATGTGCCATGTGAAGCGTTTCACGAAAGCCTGTCGCTCGACCGTTTTGTCAACCCAATCGTGCAAATGATGTTGCCGTTTCGTATGCCGAGGCGTGCATAACTTCAACGCCCCTTTTTCAACTTATACAACTCCCATAAGCCCCAACCCACACAAGCCACAAGGGTTATTCCCATTTCGAGGAGACTGAGTGTGCTGCCGCTCATGATTTTCGAGCCTCTACAGCGATAAACATTTTCATCACCCAGCCCATTTGTTCGTCGAAACTTTTGGCTGCGGTTTCCGGAGCTGGCATTTGCGCCACGGCATCCAATAAAAATTGGCCCTCCGGCAAACACGGCCCAGAATTATGTTTGGGCAACCACGGTGTTTGCGTCATCGCTCTCACCACAAGAATCAATTTACGAAGTAGCGGAACCACTGCCCTACCCTTGTGATTATGAGCTGCGGCGCTCAGTCCAATCTCACGGTAGAGCAACCGCGCCGCATTGATTGAAGCACGGCAAGAGCGCGGCAATAAAACTATTCCTGACGCGGCGCGTCCATAAATAGTTTCGGCCTCAACCACCAAACGACTGGCTGCTTTTGCTTTGCTTTCGGTAATCCATTCAAGTGGAAGATAGACCCGGCCCATCCTCTCATCTTCTTCAATGTCACGGGCAATATTACTGAACTGCATGGCAACGCCCAAATCAATGGCCCGGGCCAAAGCTTCTGGTTTTCTCTGTCCCATTAACAGAGACATCATCACGCCAACTGTACCGGCAACCCTTACACCATAAGATGTAACATCCGACAGCGTCTTATATCGCCGCCCCTCGGCATCCCATGCGAAACCCTCGATCAAAGCGTCAGGCACGGCACGGGGAATTGCATGGAGGCGAACCACATCGGCAAAGGCGCGGTCGGTTGGATTGTCAGATGGTGTTCCTGCGTAAATTAAATCAAGACGAATAGCCAACTGATCAACAGCCAATTGCGGCGTTTCAGCGTGGTCAACAAGATCATCGGCCATGCGGCAAAAACCATAAAGAGCCCGTGAATGTTGGCGATAAGAATTGGGCAACAGCAATGACGCCATATGAAAACTTTTTGACCCCTGCCGGATCATTTGACGGCAGAGTGCCAAGTCTGCTGGTGTAGCAAATTCAGGAATTAGCATTAGCAAAAACCTCGGCTGGAGGAACGACCAGATCCAACACACGCGCTGTGGATAGAACACCTGGAACTCCAGCACCCGGATGCGTGCCAGCACCAACCAAAAACAGATTTTCCACTTCTTCACTTTTATTGTGCGGACGAAACCACGCACTTTGCGTCAACACAGGTTCAAGACCGAACGCTGCACCTTTGTAAGATAGCAAGTCATGTTCAAAATTCATCGGAGTCATAACGCGTTGTGTCAGGATATGTTTTTCAAAACCAGGCATTATCGTTTCGTCCAAGCGCTTGGCAATGCGTTGACGATAAGGCTCGGCCATGTTCTTCCAATCTATGCCAGAGTCTTGATTGGGAACTGGCGATAATACGTAAAAACAATCGCAACCCTCAGGAGCCAACGTGACATCACTTGCCGTGGGTCGGTGCAGATAGAGACTCATATCTTCTGCTAATATCTTTTTTTCAAAAATATCATCAATAAGGCCTCGGTAGCGGGGGCCCATTAAAATTGTGTGGTGTGGCACTGTTTCATATTTTTTGTCTGTGCCAAAATACCAGACGAATAATGACATTGAATGTCTTGCACGCGCCAGTTTGCGTTTGGTCCAGCGCTTTTGAGCCCCCCCTGCAATGAGATGTGTGTAGGTGCGCGCAGCGCAGGCATTGGATACAACAATATCGCTCTTTATAATCTCACCGGAAGCAAGCCTCGCACCAGTCGCGCGCCCTTGTGATGTAGTGATTTCTACAACATCAGAATTGCACAATACACTGCCGCCTTGGCTTTCAATCAGCTTCACCATTGATTGAACAATTGCCCCGGTTCCACCTATGGCACAATGCACCCCAAACTGGCGCTCTAAATAGGCGATCATGCTGTAAACACAGGTGGCCCTAAATGGATTACCACCCACAAACAGAGGATGGAAACTCAATGCCATGCGCAGTTTGGGATGGCGCACATGCGAGGCGACATGAGCGTGCACCGATTTCCAGGCTTTGAGCTTCAACAGATCCAGCACGATCGCTGCCATGCTACCGATCGACTGAAATGGCACATGGCCCAACTGCTCAAAACCTATTTTATAAATCGCTTGGCTTTCGCGCATGAAGTTTTCATAACCCACAACATCAGATGGTGAAATGCGGGCAACTTCCTGGCGCATCTGGGTTGGGTCAGTACGATTGGTAAATGTATCGCCATCATCAAAGCGGATAACATAAAATGGATCGAGCGCTTTCAATTTCACATCGTCATAAAAATTACGACCTGCAAACTTCCACAGCTCCTCCAAAACAAACGGCGCTGTAATAATTGTAGGTCCAGCGTCAAAGGTAAACCCATCTTGTTTGAAAACTGTGGCCCGCCCACCTGGCACAGCGAGCCGGTCCAAGACAGTTACGCGGTAGCCGCGTGCGCCAAGCCTTATCGCCGCCGCCAGCCCGCCAAGGCCAGCGCCAACAACGATCGCATGCGGCATGGTGTTTATTGTCAACATTGCGTGACATTAAAGACTGCAATTTCAATTGACGCAAGAGATCCCATCTTATTCATGGAGAGATTTATGAAGCCGATGCAAGCCATAACCAACGACAGCAAGGGCAACTGGAATTGCCGATGCTGCGATGAATTCCGGAGAAAACTCTGCGCTCTTAGGCACAAAACCTTTTGCGGCATAGTAAACTAAACCCACAATATAGTAGGTAATCGCAGCGACAGAAAGCCCTTCCACTGTTTGCTGGAGGCGTAATTGCAAGTTTGAGCGGTGGTCCATGGATTTCAGAATAAATTGGTTTTGTTTTTCGCGCGTAACACTAACACGTGTCGACAGCAAAACAGTAGCACGCGCAATACGCTCTGAGAGTGCACTCTGCCGAGCTGAAACAGCGCGGCACGTGGCAATTGCAGGCAGGAATCGACGATCATTGAATTCCCGGAAAGTTTGAAAACCTTCAATCCGCTCCTCGCGCAACTCTTCTATGCGTTGTTGCACTAAATCATAATAGGCATTTGCTGCAGAAAACCGATAATGATTATCTGTGTATTGACGTTCAACCGAAGCTTCAAGCTTGGTCAGGCGGTCGAGTAGCAAGGGCTCTTCAGTTTCACCTGCCGTTTGCATTGCATTCAAAATTTCAGACAACTCAAGCTCTGCCGTCGTAAGCAGAGGGGTAAGCTTTCGCGCGACTGGCAAGGCTAGCAAGGCCATCATCCGGTAGGTATCAATTTCGAATAATCGTTGCACAAGCCGCCCTGCTTGGCGCGTCGTCATGCGGTGGTCACACAAAAGTAGTCGCCCAAAACCATCGGCATGAATGCGGAAATCAGTGTAAGCGCGGCCCGTTCCACCAGAAATCATTGATCCGATAATGGGGTTTCCGTTGAAATATGTTTCAGATGTTTTAACCGGATCAGGCGCCTTTACCCCGCGCACGACATTGGCATGAATGGCGGCAATTGTTTGCCCTTTAAGCTGGCGGAGCCAATCTTGCGGAACAAGTGATATCGCGGGCTCAGAAAATGGCTTTTTTTCTACTCCCTGGACATAAAATGTATAACGGCAAAACTCAGTATGTTTTTCCCACTTGATACGAAGAGCTCCGATCGTGGCACTGAAATGACTGGCATCTGCGGCAGGTTTGGGTTCACCTGAACCCTCAATAAGCTTTGTCAGCATCTCCAAGTCATCTGCTTTGCTGCCTGATCCCAATACGACCAAGTATGATAAGCGCACTGGCGCTTCGAGACTGTCTGAAGGACGCGCGTGAACTTCGTCGTTCAAAGCACGTCGCTGAGGATGGTCAGGTGGTAATGCGAGTGTTGAAGCTATCATTTATAGGTGCCTTTAATAATTTGTGCTGCCAAGCTTGGATTTTCTTCGTGCAGCAAATGTCCTAGTCCTTTTATGTGCACAGTTTTTGCGTTTCGGCAACGAGCTGCTGCACGATCAGCAGTATCAGGTGGCACTGCTGTGTCACCATCACCTGCCACGAAAACACAATTTTGGGTCATGCGCACAAAATTGTCATCCATCCCGCGCAAATCCCACGAGGCCATCATGCCAAGAGCTGCTGCAATGTGAGCAGGCTGTTTGAAGAGATTGAAATAGTAATCGACCCCTTCTTGGCCTATGGATGAGCCTGTATCTTGCAAAAGTTTTTCCACTTTTGTACGCGATGCAAAACCAGACAAAATACGTGGCACAAAGGGATTGAACGCAGCGAGTTTGGCAATGGGGGAAAACAAACCAGCCGCCGCACCGCCATAAGGATAGAACGCGCCATTGAATGAAATGTAAGTCTGCGGCAAAATCCATTTGCGGGCGCAAGCCATAGCCAAGATAGCCGCTCCCGCTGAATGACCGACTACAGTGTTGGGCGCGAGCTTCATCTCTTTCATAACAGCTGCAACTCCTGTCGCCATACCTTGTAAAGTATATTGAGTGGCGTTACCGGACTGAGTTTGGCCATGGCCCGGCAAATCCACAGCGACAACATGATATCTATCAGCCAAGAGCGGCATCACATCGCGCCATGAATGCACTGAGGCTGCTGTACCATGGACGAGCAGAATAGTTTCACCTTGCCCCATTTCTGCAACAAACCAGTTGAGGCCTTCGGCGTTAATATGTTTGCGGGATGGCAAGATCATGTTGATGCATTTTTAAGGGCCATGCTGACGGGCCGTGCAATATCGGAGGCACTGGCACGCGGCATCGGCAAATAAGTGGCTTGCATATTGGTCGCCAAAGCTCTGGCAGATTTCTGCGGTTCAGAAGATACATCGATCACCAGTGAATCAAAACCTTCAGCCGCAAAAAATTTTGCTGCCGATTGGGTTTCTTCCAACGCAGTTACTTTATTGCCTAAACCACTGCGGGTGATGTTGGCTTTTCCATCTGTCAGCACAATGACAATCGGATTACCGCCTGCCCGACGAATTTGTATGGCGAGTTCGAAAGCTTCATCTAAACCGGATGCCAACGGCGTTCCACCGCCACCGGGTAAGCCAGCCAGTGCGCGCTTGGCACGCTCTAATGACCGTGTTGGCGGCAACAACAACTCTGCTTTTTTGCCTCGGAAGGCAACCAGGGCCACGCGGTCGCGCCGAACATAGCATTCAGCCAATATCGTTTCGACCGCGCCTTTGGCTTCGGCCAAACGTTGGAAAGCCGTAGAGCCTGAAGCATCTACCGCAAAAATTGCGGTGGCCTCATTGCGTTGCTTGATGCGCGACACGCGGAAATCATCGCGGGTCACCACCATGCGGTTTGCCCCAGCCAACTTGCGGCGCAAGGGTTGCCAAGGGGCCGCATTACGCAATGTGGCGAGAATATCGAGGCGCTGACTGGCCAAAGACGAAGCCCGTTTATGGCCAATGCGCCTGCCTCTTTGTCCGCCTGATTTCCGTGGGCTGGCACCTTTAACATTGCGCCCCGCTCCGCGTTTGCCCATTCCGTCGGCGCCCAAATTCAACAGATTAGCTGGCAATGCCGCCTTGATAGCTTCGAGGATTACTTCAGCATCACCCGGATTTTGTTCGGTGTTATTCTCTGTTTCACCGGAGTCAGGCGATTGAGGCGATGGGGGTGGCGGTTGTTGTTGATCATCTTCTTGTTCTTGAGGTGGCGCATTTTGAGCCCGGTGCGCCAACACCAAACGTGCAGCCAAAGCAACGCTGCTTTCGTCAACATCTTGTTCCTTCAATGCTGCAAGTGCGCGGGCTGTAGCCACCGCCTGCAAAACAAAGCGAGGCGAGCTGATGCCAATCGTCAACGCCGCGCTGCATAAATCGTGCACCCATTTTGGATCAATTGCTGCCTTTTCAATCTTATTTTTTGCGCGCTTAATATCCGAACTAGTCCAGTGCGGTTCAGCAGGCTCACTCACCACAAAGGGCAAACGCGCTTCAAGTTTTTCTGCCAGAAACGCATCCGCATCATATGGATCCATGACAGCAATCAGCAACAGTTGATTTTGGTCGAGCGCTTTCGCAAGGAGTGACGTGCACGCAACGTCCAATTTTTCAGCACGGCGCACCAGGAGTCGAGGGTGCGTGGCGAGCAGCCCTTCGGTATAAACTGGTTTTCCAAAAGCCAGAGTTGCGGCAAGATCAACCGAACCGCTTAAAGCTTCAGCTGACATTGTCGATGAAACGATGCGCAGTTCACGACCCGGTTCCGCCGCTTTGGTAAAAGCTGCGTTGAAATCATCCGCCGCCTCAGTGGTTACTAAAGCCCCACCAATATCAGGGCCACCAAGGGCCAGAAGCCCTACGATCCAAGTGGCATCATTGATCTCGTCAGCCTTCACGGTCCCAAAACATCCACGATTGCGCGTTCGATGCGTGCCGCCGATCCTGTTTCTTCCAGTGGATTGCGACGAAGCCTGTGACGCAGAGACGGCAAGGCCATGCGCTTGATATGCGAAAGTGTAACAGCCTTCTGTTTTTCAAAGGCTGCCAGTGCCCTTGCTGCTCGAATAATAGTAAGTTGGCCACGCAAGCCATCCGTTTTGAGTGCAATACAAAGTTTCGCTGCCGCTTCTTGCACAGCATCTGGCACCACAACATCTTTTAATTTTTTACGTCCCGCTTCAATGCGCATTCGCAGTGACTTTTCTTCGTTCTGCCACAGCGCAAGAAAACTTTCCGAATCGCGCTCATAGGCATCACGTCGCTTCACGATCTCCACCCAACTTGCAACATCCTGTGGTGTTTTAACTTCAACCGACAGACCAAAACGATCAAGCAATTGCGGGCGCAATTCGCCTTCTTCAGGATTACCGCTGCCAATCAATACAAAACGCGCAGGGTGACGCACACTCAAGCCTTCACGCTCAAATAGGTTTTCTCCCGATGCCGCCACATCAAGCAGCAAATCTACCAGATGGTCTTCCAGCAAATTGACTTCATCAATATAAAGATAGCCGCGATTAGCTTTAGCAAGCAAACCCGGCTCAAAAACTTTTTCGCCCCGAGACAAAGCCCGTTCCAGGTCGAGTGCACCTGCGACCCGGTCTTCGGTGGCGCCGAGCGGCAGATCAACAACCGGCACTTGAATGGTTTCCGCAACAAGCTTCTTTGCTGTGCGGCACTGATCACAGGCCGATTGCGGCAGAGCCGGATCACAATGATAAGGGCAGCCCTTAACCGCTTTGATGGGGGGCAGCAAAGCCGCAAAAGCTCGCACCGTGGTTGATTTTCCGGTGCCACGATCACCCATGGCAAGCAGCCCCCCAATAAGAGGATCAACTGCTGTCAAGATGAGGCAGGTTTTGAGCTCCTGCTGGCCTTCGATGGCTGAAAATGGAAAAACTGGTCTTTTGATAACACCTTTCGCAGTCCCAACATTGTCTTTATGATTTGCCATAGATATATTATCTCAACTCAATTGCCTTTACGTCAATCTGCCATGCGCTAAGCTGCTGTCAATCAAAATAGACACATCTATTTGTTATGTTATCCGCAGGAGCTATTGAATTGATCCATTGTGCGTGATTTCGTATTACTCAGTGATAGAAATTGATAGAGTAATGTCATTCGCTGCAATCGGCAATCGGCCAGATATAGTCACACAAATGATACAGCGGTTTGTGTTTATGCTTTGCTCATCACAACATTCCACATCACTTCGCGAAACGGGTTGGGCAGGCCTAATTTTGCTGCGCGCTGCTTATCATCCGTCCATTTGAAATCAGCAATCAGGCTCTCCTTCACGCCGAAAACTGCGTCTTCTTTCAGCCATGGGCAATCGGGCGTGAAAATATGCGTCACCAGTTTTTCATATCCGGGGGCTGACACCATGAAATGCAAATGCGCAGGGCGGTTAGGGTTGCGGTCTAATGCTTTCAGCATATCACCCACGGTGCCATCATAAGGAATGGGATAAAATCGCGGATAGGCAGAAAGAAAGCTATACTGGCCTTTTGTGTCTGATGTGAACACGCCGCGTAGATTGTTTTCGGGTTGGATGCCCTTTTGCTGCACATCATAAAAGCCATCTTCATTGGTTTGCCAAACTTCGAGCTTTGCGCCCGCAATTGCTTTTCCCTTGGCATTGATAACCTTGCCATGAACCAAAACCGGTTCACCTTTTCCGTCCAAGCAAATATTTGCGCCATTTTCGTAATGCGGTGCATTGGGAATGTAAAAAGGCCCAAGCACAGTAGACTCTGTTTCACCGGAGATTTTGTCGTGGTTCAACGTTTCAACCAGCATCGAAATACCGAGCGCGTCAGACAACAAAATAAACTCCTGCCGCCAATCTGTTGAAAGATGTCCGGTACGGGTTAGAAATTGAATGCCGTACATCCACTCTTCCATAGTCGGTTTGGTCTCTTTGATGAAGGCATGGAGGTGCTTCACTAAGGAATCGACCAAAACTTTCGCGCGTTTGTTCGCCTTAGGGCCGGAACGTTCCTGCACGACTCTCACTGAGTCTTTGGCCGTAAAATAGGGTGAAGCTTTGCGCTTGGGCTTTTTAGCTTTAGATTTCTTTTCAACTGTCTTTGCCATGATCAATATCCCAAAATCTTTTTAAGGGCAGCAGAAAGCAATTTTTCCGCATCAGTCGAAGCTTTAAAACTGCGCCATGCCACATGTTGATCTGGCCGCACCAACAGACAGCCACCATCACTGATTTCACTTGCCCGGGACCAATCGCCCGTATGATCCTCAAACTCACGACGTGGACCAATGACACGGGTTTTGATTTCGATGCCTAAGGACTTGCCCAAAGTCTGAGCGGCCGCAACCCAAGCTTCTCCGCCAATACCCGTAAGAATGGTGAAGTGCCCCTTGCCCGTGATATCCAGTGTGGAACGTTGCTTGCCAAGCGCATCAAACACCCAAACATGCGGCAACCGTGCGCCCGGCCATGTGGTCGGCGCGTAATGCAATTCCTTATCCTTTTCAAAAGCGGGTTCTTTTTGACCGTCGGCATCAATGGCGCCGGACACATAGCGCTGGTTCATTTCCACACCATGACAATCGAATTCAAATTTCTTGAAGTCTATGGCCTTGCGCAAAGCTTCGCGCTGCTTTTCCGCTACTGGTGTCGCGTCAGCACGACCATCCATATTCTTCTGAATTTTATCATGATCAACGCCGCCATCCATGCCGAGAGCTTCAAAGATCGGGCCAAATTCACCAATTGATTGATTAGCGCGTGTAACGATCTGCTTGGCAATGGGTGCACGTTCCTGCGAATAACTCTCCAGCAATTTGGGCTTCGCTTGTCCTTTCACAACTGCGGCCAGTTTCCATGCCAAATTGAATGCGTCTTGAATTGAAGTGTTAGAACCTAGTCCATTAGACGGTGGATGACGGTGAGCAGCATCCCCCATAATGAACACACGGTCTTTTTGCATATGCGTCGCATACATGTTGTTGACCGTCCAAACGCTCGCTGAGATGAGATCAATCTCAAGTGCGGGATCGCCAACCAGTTGCCGCGCCACAGTTGTGGCAAGCTCTTTATCAACAACCGGTGCAGGTTGATTGATGTCATAACCCCAGACAATCAACCACTCGTTCCAAGGTCTAACCATACGCACCAGCCCCATGCCGATACCACCTACATCAGCACCCGGTTGCATGACCCAATAGAGAACCGATGGACGATGAGCCACATATTTGGAAAGATCGGCGCGAAAGAGAATATTCATGGAACCGCCAACACCCATCTTGCCCTCAAGTGGCAAGCCAGCGTGTTCGGCAACAAGTGAATTGCCACCGTCAGCACCCACCAAATATTTACAGCGCACGGTGAAATTCTTATCCATCAGACGGTCTTTCACCGTTACCGTCACACCATTTGCGTCCTGCACATGAGATACATATTCGCAAGACATGCGCGATTGCGCGCCCCGCGCACAGGCCGTTTTGAACAGAAGCGGTTCCATAAAAGTCTGTGGCAAATCATTCATGCGGCAGGGTGATGACATTTGATGTTCGGCCCGTGACAGCGGATGCTTGCCCCAACTTTTCATGCGGCCAAGTTCTTCGCCAGCCAAGCTTTCGCAGAACACATTCTCGCCCATCAAATCTTGGTCGGTAGCTTGCTGGTAGGCCTCTTCTTCGACCGTTTCTCCCAAATCGCGCAACACTTCCATGGTGCGTTGGTTGGTGATGTGGGCACGCGGCGTTGTGGCTAACCATCGGTAACGATTGATGATGAAAGTCTCAACGCCGTAAGTCGCCAGCAAAGCCGCCGTGGCGCTGCCTGCAGGGCCGGTGCCTATAACCATCACGTCTGTTGTAATATCTGCCAATTTATTCTCCCTGATTGTTATACGGGTCTACGCCCGTTAAATGCGTTATCTAATAAGTTGCGAATGGCGGCACGCTCAATCGGCACCGGATTGGAATAGGGATTAGTGGCGGCAATATCAGCAGCTTTGTCCAAACCATCTTCCGGCATCCCCAATTCCTTGAGCGTCATCGGTGCTCCAAGCCCTTTGGCAAGATCATACAGACCTTGCGCCGCATTTTCAGAACTCAATGCCCGCGCAATGCGCTTCATTGCTTCGGGCGAACCCACAGAATTATAAGCCGTAGCGTGAGGCAAGATCACCGTGTGAGTTTCGGCATGTGGCAAGTTGAAACTGCCACCGAGCACATGACAAAGTTTATGATGCAACGCCATCGAAACTAAACCCAATACTGTTGCACAAAGCCATGCCCCATAAAGCGCCTCATCATGTCCCGCCTTGCCCATGGGCAAAGCAGCAGCGAGTGCCCTGATCCCCTCCTCTGCCATCAACGAAACAATGGGATTGCCATCAACCACATAGAGTCCTTCAACAGCATGGGCGATGGCATTCATGCCCGACGTCGCGGCAAAATTGTCGGGTAGCGTATCCAACAAATCTGCATCATAGATCACCGTCTCCGGCTGTATTTTGGGATCGCGTTTGGTGGTTTTTGCGCCTTCAGCGGTTTCGCCAAGAATATTCGTCATCTCAGACCCGGCATAGCTGGTGGGGATGACAAGCTGTGGCAAATCGGTTCGCAATGCGATAGCTTTGCCAAGGCCCGTGGATGAACCGCCGCCCAAGGCAATTGTGCCATCACAGCCCTCGGCGCTAACCACGGCAAGCGCCTCTTCAGTCACATTCGAAGGTGTGTGCATGGCCGCACCCGCAAATGCTACCCCTCCGGACTTTTTAATAATAGCAAGACCAGCAGAAGCCTGATGTTTGGTGGTGATCACAAGGGGGCGTTTCATGCCCAACCGCAACGCTTCGGTGGCAACTTCAGAAATTTTGCCGCGCCCGAAAATCACCCGCGTTGGCAATGCTGAATAGACAAATGGGAGCATCATTAAAAGCCCACCCTATCTCCGCCTTTCAACGCGAGAATTTCTCGTGCCTCAGTTGGCGTGGCAATTTCAACTCCCAGCTCTTCGATGATGTGGCGGATTTTGCTCACTTGCTCGGCGTTGGATGTGGCGAGTTTGCCTTTACCAATATAGAGCGAGTCCTCAAGCCCCACCCGCACATTGCCGCCCATCATTGCGGCTTGCGTACAAAACGCCATTTGATTTTTACCAGCCGCCAGAACCGACCAACGATAATCTTTCCCAAACAACTTATCGGCGGTTTCTTTCATAAACATCATGTTGCGCATGTCAGCGCCGATGCCACCCAGAATACCAAAAATCATTTGCACAAAAAACGGTGGCTTGATTGCACCCTTGTCCACAAAATGCGCCAAATTATAGAGATGCCCAACGTCATAACATTCATGTTCAAAGCGCGTACCATGCTGCTCACCTAAATCCTTCAGAATGCGCGCAATGTCTTTGAATGTGTTGCGAAAAATAAAATCATCTGTGCCGCGTAAATAGGGCTCTTCCCACGGGTTTTTCCAATCCTTGTAACGATCAGCAAGGCCGTGCAATGCAAAATTCATTGAGCCCATATTGAGCGAACACATTTCCGGCTTTGCCGCCATCGGCGCGGCAAGGCGCTGATCAACCGTCATATTCAAACCGCCACCCGTTGTGATGTTTATCACAGCATCGCAGTTCTGTTTGATGCGGGGCAGAAATTGCATAAACACTTCGGGGTCAGGTGTGGGCCTGCCGTCTTTCGGGTCGCGTGCGTGCAAGTGAATTATGGCCGCACCGGCCTTGGCTGCCGCTATGGATTGTTCGGCAATTTGATCAGGCGTGATTGGCAAATAGGGCGACATGGTTGGCGTGTGAATGCCACCCGTAATTGCGACAGAAATAATAACTTTGTTGGCCATGATTCAATCCTTAAAATTCACCCGGTAGCCCGTGGGGAAAAGTGAAATGTTCCAGCGCTGCGCAATGAACCCCCAAATGCCCTTGGGTGCAACCAGCATAATGATGATAGCAAGCACACCAAGGATCATTAGGTAGATACTCCCTAGGTCAGCGAGAAATTCGCGCAACAGAAAATAGATAATCGTGCCTACAATTGGCCCTTCAATCGTGCCAATGCCGCCGATCACAACAATAAAAATCACAAACGCCGTCCAATCATTCACACTGAATGCGGCATCTGGCGACACTCTGATTTTTTGCAGCGATATAAGTGAACCCACCATGGCCGTCATGCCCGCCACGGCAACGTAAACTGCATATTTAACACGGTCGATTTTAATGCCGAGACTTGAAGATGCAATTTCACTGTCGCGAATGGCTGTGAGCGCCAAGCCAATGCGTGACCGCAGCAAACCGTAAACCAAAACCAGCGCGCCTACACCAAGCGCCAGTGCCAACCAATAAATCATTGCTTCACGCCAGAACTTTGTTTCGGCCATTGTCTTCAACACAGTGGCGGGCAAACTAATGCCTGAGCCACCGCCCATAATGGTCACTTGCGCGGCAACCAACCGGAATACTTCGGCTACCACCCAAGTGCCAATCGCAAAATAAGCCCCTTGCAAACGGAACACTAATTTTCCAATGGGCAACGCTATAAGCACAGCAACAAGACCAGCTATGGGTACGGCGATCAACGGGCGAATGCCAGTAAACATGGCAAGAGCCACCAGCACATAACCGCCCAAGCCCACAAAGGCTTGCTGGCCCACAGATACCAAGCCTGTGTAACCCGCCAGTAGATTCCATAAGCTAGCCAGCGCCAAATAGACCATGAACTCACCCAGCAAACGCAACGTCGAAGTAGCGCCCCACCACGGTGCCGCAAGCAGCACAGCAAAAAGCACCAAAGCCACGATGGCTGCCATGCGACTGGCTGGGGTGCTGCGCGTGATCATACGTCAATCCTCGGGAAAAGTCCTTTGGGGCGAAACGCCAAAACCAAAAGGAAGACTAGATGACCCGCCAAGACTTGCCACCCCGGATTAATTTGCGCTCCGATAGCTTGCGATACCCCCAAGATCACGCCACCAATCAACGTGCCCCATAAATTCCCCAAGCCGCCGATAATCACCGCTTCAAAACCAAAAATTAAACGCCCTGGCCCCATGAATGGATCGAAGTTTGAGCGCACACCAAGAAATACTCCTGCAATCGCCACAACGCCCATGCACAGCGCCATGGCCCACGCATAAACCTTGCGCTGATCCAGCCCCATCAATAACGCCGTTTCAGAGTCGTCTGATGTGGCGCGGAACGCCCGCCCCAAAGCCGTATTGTAAAACAAATATTGCAGCCCCCAGATTACTGCGATAGCGACAATAAATTGCAGCAATGGCAAATAGCCGATGGCAACGTCGGGCAACACCGGGAAGCTTGCTGTTTCAATAACACCAGCATTGAGCTTGCGGCTATCTGCCGTAAAAACTTCAAGCAGCCCATTTTGCAAAATGACTGACAACCCAAAAGTCACCAACAACGGCGGCAAGATATCCTTACCCAAGGTTCGATTGAGTATCCATTTTTGCAAAGCATATCCAAACACCATGGCAAGCGGCACAACGATAATGAGGCTGAGCAATGGATTGACGCCCGTGGCTTGCACCACAACCCAAGCCAAAAATGCGGCCGCAACAATAAAATCACCATGCGCAATGTTAACCAGACGCATCACCCCAAAGATCAACGAAAGACCCGCCGCAAACAACGCGTAGAGACCACCCACCAAAATGCCTTGAATGATGATGTTGACCCAGATCATCTTCACATTCCAAAATATGCAGCTGAAATTTGATCTTTGGTAAACGCCTGTGGAGCGCCTTCCAGCGAAATGCGGCCCTCCTGAATGCATAAAAACTGCTGGCTCGACACCAGCGCCCGCGTCACATCTTGCTCCACCAAGATCGCCGTCAATCCATTGCCAATAATTTTCGGCAGCATGTCGTAAATGTCCTTGATCACGATGGGTGCCAAGCCAAGGCTCAACTCATCAAGAAGGATAAGGTCGGGGTTAGACATCAATCCACGGCCAATCGCCACCATTTGCTGTTGTCCTCCAGATAAAGATGTTGAAGGGGCATTTCGCTTTTCTTTGAGAATAGGAAATAGATTATAGATCGATTGTAGTGACCACGGCCCTTTGCGGCCAACATTGCCACCAAGGATCAGATTTTCTTCAACCGACAAAGACGGAAAAAGTTTTCGTCCCTCAGGCACCAGCGCAATGCCCTTGGCCACAATATCATTTGCGACGAAGGAAGTGATCACTTCGTTCTTGAACGCTAGCCGCCCAGTCTTCTTCTGCAACAATCCGCAAATGGATTTGAGCAAAGTACTTTTACCGGCACCATTGGAGCCAATCAGCGCCAGCACCTCGCCTTGTTTCAACTGAAATGAAAGGCCATGCAGAACCTTGGCATCGCCATACCAAGCCTCAAGATTTTCAACACTCAGCAAAACCTCAGACATGCGCATCCTCGCCCAAATAAACGCTCTTCACATCACGGCTGTTCATCACAGCTTCAGGCTTGCCATCGGCAATCATTTTGCCAAAATTCAAAACGACGAGACGTTGAGCCACAGAGAGAAGTGCATGGACAACATGTTCAATCCAGATAATCGTAACACCAGATGAATGCACGTCACGAATAGCCGAGAGCAATGATTGGCATTCACGTTCGGTCAGGCCACCGGCGATTTCATCGAGCAACAACAATTCAGGTGCTGTGGCCAAAGCGCGGGCAAGTTCAAGCCGCTTGCGTTCCAGCAATGTGATCGAGCCCGCGAGCTGATTGGCTTTGGTCTTCATGCCAGTGATTTCCATCACCTGAAGTGCGTGGATTTCAGGATCAGCTGTGGCACGCCCGAACGTTGCACCCACTAAAATATTTTCAAAGACCGTCATGCCATTAAAAGGATGCGGCACTTGAAACGAGCGAGAAATTCCGCGCTTACACCGCAAAGCCGCATCATTCTTCGAAACGTCCTCGCCGTTAAACAATACGCTGCCGGAATCAGGGCGCACGGTGCCTGCAATCAGATTGAACAAAGTCGTTTTGCCTGCACCATTGGGCCCAAGGATTCCAACAATTTCGCCCTTGGCCACATCAAAGCTCACCGCGTCAGTCACCACCAACGCGCCATAACGCTTATTCAGTTTCTCGAGGGACAAGAAGGACATGTAAATTGCAGAGGGCGGGGTAAACCGCCCTCCTCACTTTTGATTAGTTGAGCAACCTGACTTTACCAGCCACCGGAATCGAAGCTTGTTGAACATTGGTTGTGATCGTCAGATCATATCCTTTGTCGCCTTTCGTCCATTGCCCACCCACGAGAGGGGTTTTGCATACATTCTTCACCGGAACATTTGGGCCCGCTTTCCAGCTGATAGGCCCAGTGATCGTTTGCAAATCTGTTTCGGTGATAGCTGCCAAAATGGATTCAGGATCATTCAAATCTTTGGTACGTTTGACCACATCAAACGCAACTTCAAAAATTGAATGCGCAAAACCAAGCGGCTGTGTCCATGGCTTGCCCGAAGCTGCAGTATAAGCATCAGCCAATTCTTTGGCCGATTGGCCAGTCAGGCTCGACTTGAATGGATGGTTAGGAGACCACCAGATTTCAGATGTCAAACCATCACCACGATCCCCCAAAGCGTCAACCGAAGCCGGAAACAGCAAGGCTTTGCCGATGGTCACAACTTTTGGCTTAAAGCCCTGTTGAGCTGCTTGCGCCCAGAAGGTTGCAAAATCAGGCGGGATCATCACGCCCGTTACAATTTCAACACCTGCTGCTTTAAATGCCGCAATCTGTGACGAGAAATCATTGTTCAATGGCTGATAACGACCAGGATCAACCAGGTCATAACCCGCAGCTTTAAGCGGACCTGGTAAACCATGTTCCTTATCGCCCCAAGCGTTGCCATCAGCATCATTGGGGAAAAGACCACCGACTTTTTTGGCAGCGCCCGATTGATCCCAAATGCCAACAAAATTGGCGATCACATCTTCAAGGCCCCAGAAATAATGGTAGGTCCACTTGAAACCCGTCGCAGGGTTGCCATTGCGGCCAAAGAAATAGGGTTGCCATGGGCAATTATTGGTGATGCAGGGAACACCATTCAGCTCAGCCTGATCTGCTACGGGATTAGTGGTGTCTGGCGTGTCTTTGCCCAGCAATAATTTAACACCGTCTTTTTCAATCAACTCAGTGGCAACCTCAGCGGCACGGTTTGGATTTGACTGCGAGTCTTTTGCAATAATTTCAATCGGCACAGGAAGCTTAGCCATTGCATCTTTCAAACCTGCTATCACCCAATCCTGCGCCTCACCAAAACCAGCCAGCGGGCCAGTCAAAGGGCTCACAAGCCCAACCTTGAATATGTCGGCAGCATAGGCGCGGCGCAATAATGCGGGTGCCGCCAATATACCAGCGCTAGCTTTGATGATTGAACGACGATTAAGAACTATTTTTTTAGACATTATTTTTCTCCCTAATTTCCAAGCAAATTTTTCATTGTCTTTAAATGTTGGAGAACAAGTTCGCGTAACGCGTCCTTCTTCTCGTTCGTCCACGACTTAAAACCTTGGTTAGATTTGAAGCCGAGATTTCCTGCGCGCACAAGTCCTTTCAAATAAGGGCTGGGCTCATGCGTATCCTCGAGATAGCCGAGAACCGCATTGTGAATATCGAGTGTAAGGTCTGTGCCAACAAGGTCGGCATTTTCGAGTGGCCCCAACACAGCAAGCCTGCGGCCAAAACTATTCTTCACCACAAGGTCAACCGTCTCGGCATCACAAACGCCATTTTCAACCAGTGAAATTGCCTCGCGCCACAAAGCATGCTGCATGCGGTTTCCAACAAACCCAGGCACATCTTTTTTAACGTGCACCGGAACTTTTCCGAGTTGGCGCATGAGCGCCATTGTTGATTCTATAACGTCAGGCGAAGTATCGGCCGTTTGAATAACCTCGACCAGCGGCACGAGATAAGGCGGGTTCCACCAATGCGTGCCAATGGCACGATGTTTGGTTTTAACCGGAACCATGATCTGTGTAATGGGGATCACGGATGTGTTGGTTGCCAAAATAGCATCGCTTCGTGCAGCACTTTCAATCTGCGCAAAAAGCTGTTGTTTTAATTCAATTTTTTCGGGTGCTGCTTCAATGATAAAATCAGCATCGGCAACTGCTTCTTCGAGCGTCGCAACAGTTTCAACGCGGTCAACTACAGCAACGTTTCGTTCTAAAGATTTCAATGTGGCGGTGATACGTGACTTAACAGTGAGCAAGGATTCTACAAATGTATCCGTGATACGAACTTCGTGGCCGCCTTCAGCAAACACCAACGCCAGCCCATGTCCCATCAATCCAGCACCGATGACAGCAACTTTCACCACTGCACCTCTTTGCCAGAGACAAGTACGTCCAGAGCAGATTGCAGCACAGCAATTTCAGTGTCGCTCACTTCATGGGCGCGACCGGGGAAAACGTCCGTCCGCAATCTTGCCCTTGAAGCACCGAGCTCAAGTGCAGCATCTGCAAATGCAGGAAGTGGAATCCACGGATCTTTGTCTGCACCACTTAAATATGCTGTAAGTCCTGCAAGATCTTGCTGCGAACGCTGGTCTTGCGGAACGCCAACGCGGCAACCCGTAAAACTGACCATCGCACCGCGCCAAGGGCCAAATCGAAATGCATACTCAAGCGTAAGACAGGCCCCTTGACTGAACCCCACCATTACCACAGGAACACCAGCGCGAGCCATCGCGGCGGCTTGATTTAATTGCTCCAATGAAATTGCAAGCTGATTGCGTGTATTATCGGTCAGCGGATCAATTGCACGAGCATCATACCAACTGCCTGAAGCGGCACGCGGCAAAACATAACTGACTCCACGCGAATTTAAACGGCTCACGATATGCTCTGACATCAACTCCGGCGATTGGCCACGTCCATGCGTCACTACACACACCACCGCTGCGCTCTGCAACGCATCGCCTGATAGCAATGGTGTGGTGTTTTGGATCATGAATCGAAGTTCGCTGGCTCCAATCCCGCAACCATTTCGGCGCGCCTGTCTTCAAACCATGGCGGGAACACGAGTGTCTTGCCAATTGAACCAGGCGCTTCATCCTTGGCCCAGCCTTCTGGCACGGTCCACGCAATTTCAAATAGAGCCCCACCGGGAGAGCGCACATAGCAGCTCTTAAAATAATTGCGGTCTTTCTGCTCGGAAATATCTGTAAAACCTAAGCCTTCAATATGCGCCCTAAGCTTTAACTGGTTTTCTTCATTTCCCGTATTCAAAGCGATATGATGAATGGTGCCACCCGATAAAGTCCACGTGCCTTGCGGTCTTTCGGGCTCATGTAGCACTTCGACAACCGAATGAAGCCCATGATTTTCCGGAACCGCAAATGCGAGGCCCTCGTGGCTGTCAGCAAGCTTTTTCATCGGAATAGCGATGGTGAAAAAATCATCCATTGCGGTGCGGTCGGCCACTGAAATAGCAACACCATAAATGCCCTTGATACCATGCTCCTTGCCAATGCCCTGTTTGTCATTGGTAATGACTTCGCGTGTGTCACCGGGATTTTCTACAAGCTCAAATGGAATACCACAAGGGTGCTCAAGGGCAACACGCGGCATGCCAAAGCGGCTGGTTTTTGCAGCCTTAACACCGCGCTCGTTAAGACGGTTCACCCAAAACTCAGCAGCACCAACAGGAATAGCCGCCTGAATAACTTTTGACTGGTTCGTACCCCGTCTGCCAAACACACCCGGCTTGCGAAATGGAAAGGTTGTAAAAATAGTTGAGGCATCACCGTTCTTAGAACCATAATAAAGATGGTACACTGGCAACACGCCATCAAACAAAACCGTACGTTTGACTGAATGCAATCCTAAGTCTTTTGCGAAAAAATCGAAATCTTCCTGAGCACCATCTGTGCTCATAGTCAGATGATGATAGCCACTGATCAGTGCCATGCGGTGTCCTCCCTTGTGTTGTCACGGTGCGTCAAGCGCGCCTTGTTGTTAGGAACCAAGCTAGACCTAAAATATGCGCCTGTTGATAAAAATACGCACATTGAATATACCAGATTGTTATGAAGATTGATGAGAGACATCTTTTGCAATTGGCGGCTGTTGTTGAAGCGGGCGGGGTCACCGAAGGTGCGGCCCTGATTGGGCAGTCGCAACCTGCCTTGTCGCGCACGCTTTCGATGCTGGAAAAACGCATCGGTGAACGTTTGTTTGTGGCAGGAAAGCGCCCGCTTCAGCCCACGGCTCTGGGGCGTCAATTGGCCATCCACGGTAAAGCCATTCTCGCTGCATCGCGCAAAGCCACCGAGACTGTTGCCAGCTTTCGTGGCGGCGGCTCGGGCCGAATGCGGGTGGGTGGCGTGCCATTCTTCATGGACGCCATCGTATCCAGCGTCATAGCCGGATTTCAAGTGAAAGAGCCCGGTATTCATTTTGACCAATCTTATGGTCACTAAGGCGATTTGATCAGTGCGCTGACTGCGGGCGAAATTGATCTCGCGGTCACACCTGCGGGCACGCAAGAGATCAGCGCCGAACTGGTATTTGAACCCTTGATCCCGGCGCGAAACGTTGTGGCCTGCAGCGCCGCTCACCCGCTGCTCGGAAAAAAGAAACTGACAAAGGCTGACTTTCTGGCCCATCCATGGGTAGCCCCCTTGCCAGGG
Organism: uncultured Aestuariivirga sp.; assembly: GCA_964247245.1. Lineage (GTDB taxonomy): Bacteria > Pseudomonadota > Alphaproteobacteria > Rhizobiales > Aestuariivirgaceae > Aestuariivirga. The sequence continues at coordinate 298,906 of CAXTTK010000002.1, read as the reverse complement.
TCGCCCCTGATGTTGGATTTGACCAATTTTTTGCTCACGCTTGGAATTAGCGAACTGGCCATCCGTTATGCTGGGGGCTCTTTGCATTCGGTCTTGAATTATTTGGCGGCCACTAAAGCTTTGGCCATCATGCCCTTGTCGGTCATGCGTTCGTTGGAGCAAGATAACCGCGTTTCTATTTTGCCGCTCAACATTCCTCAACCCGAGCGCATGATCGGCATGATCTATCGCCGGCAATCCGCTATTGATCCGGTCAATCGCAAGTTCATCAGCCATCTTCGTGCCAATCTCGAAAATCTCAGCCGTGTTGTGGCCCGCCATGAAGCTTCGGTGAAATGGCAGTTCGGACCCTTCATGCATGACCGTGGTAATATGCTGGAGGTGTAAGCCTTGCATGTGTCACCCAGCCGTATAACCGCCATCGGCATAAAGCACATGGCCCGTATAGAAATCAGACGCACGCGAGGTGAGAAATAACAGTGGCCCAGCTAGATCTGAAGGTTCGCCCAAGCGGCCTTTCGGAACGCGAGCTAAAAAGCCAGCACGCGTGGCTTTTGCTTTTTCATCATCAGCAAACATCCACGCTGTCAGCGGTGAACGAAACACGGTGGGCGCAATTGCATTGACGGTAATGCCCGTGGGGCCGAGCTCACAACCCAGCGCTTTTGTCATGCCATCGATGGCGGCTTTCGAAGCGCAATAGGCGGTGTAGCCCGCAGGGTGGCCGAGCAGACCACGCGCCGATGACATTAAAACAATTTTTCCACCTTCGCCTTGTTTCAACATTTGCGCCGTTGCGGCCTTAGCCATCAACCAACTTTGCGTCACATTGGCATCCATCACATCCAGAAAACGCTCGGGAGACATGTCGGTTATTTTGGAAACATCGTTTTTGCCAGACGCAACGATAAGAATGTCGACGCGACCAAAGCGTTCGACGGCTTTGGCAACGATCAAATTACAATTTTCCTCCGTAGACGGACGAATATTGACCGTTTCAACTTCGCCACCACATTCTGAAGCTATCGCTGCGAGTTCTGCTTTCTTGCCCGCGCTCAGTACCAGTTTGCAACCTGCCCCCGCCATAACCTTCGCAGCCAAAGCACCAAAAGCTCCAGATGCGCCAGTAATGACCGCGACCTTGCCTTTCACGTCAAAAAGCGAAAGCGGATTTTTCAACCAATCATCGCTCATGGTTTAACTCCCAGAGGATAAGGAATGACAACCAGCATTTTGCAAACTGAATTGGCGCGGTTGATAATCTCTCGCACTTCACCCGGTTGAATAGTGCAGCTATCCATCGGGCGCAGAATTGTTTCAGTGCCGTCGATCAGCACGGTCATCTCGCCATCAAGAACAACATAGACTTTTTCAAACAGCGTGGAATCGGGTCCTGCCCCTCCACCGGGCAAAAATTGCGAGTAACCCACCCACTGATTTTTAGGCCCGCCCTCTTCAAAGCCTTGCAACCGCAAGCCGACAACACCGCGATGATTGGGCGCTTCATATTTCTGTGCATCGGCAAATCGCTTTACCAACATCAGAAACTATCTCCACGCTCGATGCGGTAATTCTGCGTAGGATCGGTAATCGCAACAAGGCGGATGATGCAGCCATCGCCTTTGTCCCAATTCCAAGGGAAAAATGCAAACGTGCAACGCTTGCCCGTTACGGAATCTAAATCTCCACCGACATTTTCAATGCCGAGAATTCCGTTCTTGAATAGAATTTGATGAACCGGTTCCCAATCAGGGAAATCCTTTGCCCAATCATGGCCACCAGACCATTCGAAATATTCTTTTTCCAAATGCGGCAACAATGGTCCATTGCGCTGCGGGCCGATGGCTGTGGCCAACGGATGATCATTGGCCTGTGTGTCATGGCCAACCACTTTTACCTGATGATCAACCATCCACTGTCCGGCAGAAGGCACAAAGCCTGGGCAATAAGCAAAGTAATCACCGTCCTCATAAACTTTGTGCCAACCCGTGTTCAGGATTAAAACATCATGCGGGCGAATGGCTTTCCCACAAGCTTTTTCCAAATCATCCGCAGTAATCGATTCCCACTTTTTCTTCGGCATTGGCACCACAATGCCCGAGCCAAAAAAATGTGGCAGCGGCACTTCATCGATGAACGGCGTTCCTTGAACAACATGGGCAGGTGCATCGATATGAGTTGTTGAATGCATCGACGTTGTGATGCGTTGTGACAGCACACCAGATTTGGCCATGTAGTGAATACGCTCGATTTTCACATCCGGAAAATACGGCCAGTTCGGACATTGAAATCCCCACCGATGCGATAGGTTGGTAAACTGAAGGCCCATCGGATTATCCAGATTTGCCTGAAATTCGATACCACGCACTTTGACCATAGTGTCGTTCCTCCCACCGTTTGTTTTGCAATACGGTACGATATTGCAAAAACAGTTGTCAATACGAAAACCTTGCACTGCATGACGATACACTATAGGAGGAGCAAATGCGCAAACTCGGCATTCAAGTCATTTCAAGAGCAGCAGCGGTATTGCGGGTTTGCGGTGCTTCTAATGCGGGTCTGAGCCTTGGTGAAATAGCAGCAGAACTGGCTCTGCCCCGTTCAACGGTGCAGCGCATTGTCAATGCACTGGTCACTGAAGGATTGCTGCAAACCGATGGCACCCACCGCAGCATTCGTATTGGCCTTGGTCTCCACGCAATCGCTTTGGCCCGACGTATTGATGTAGTTGAGATAGCACATCCTTATCTCAAGGAGCTTTCACATAGCACTGGCGAAACTGTCGACCTGGCAGAACTTAAGGGTGATCATTTGGTGTTTGTTGATCAGGTCTCAGGCAGCCAACGACTGCGCACCATTTCTTCGGTTGGCGAAATCTTTCCGCTCCACAACACGGCAAATGGCAAGGCGGCTCTTTCATTCATGTCTGACGAAGATGCGTTAAGCAGACTGCGTTCAACCATTCACATTGAGCCTGCAAACTTAAATCTCTTGCTGAGCGAAATCCAAGTTGCTCGGGGAGTAGGTTTCGCCGAAGACAATGACGAACACACAGAGGGCATCAGCGCAATTGGCACTGCATTCCAAACTGCAACCGGAAATATCTTCGCAATTTCAATCCCACTGCCTTCGGTACGTTTCCAATCAAAAAAACAACAACTCGCAGAAATGCTTCTGCACTTTCGCAGCCGAATTGAAGAGGCTTTAGAGGCTAAGAAGCCGTGACATCACTCCCACTCAATCGTCCCCGGTGGCTTACTGGTCACATCATAGACCACGCGGCTTACACCCTTCACTTCATTGATGATGCGCGTCGCCGTGCGGCCTAAAAAATTCATATCAAACTGATAGAAATCCGCCGTCATGCCATCAACCGACGTCACGGCGCGCAGCGCCAACACACGGTCATAGGTGCGGCCATCGCCCATTACGCCGACAGAGCGCACGGGCAGCAACACCGAGAAGGCCTGCCAGATTTTATCGTACAATCCAGCTTTGCGAATTTCATCGATGTAAATCGCATCGGCTTTTTGCAAAATCTCAAGCTTCTCCCTTGTCACACCGCCGGGCAAACGGATCGCAAGGCCGGGGCCGGGGAATGGGTGTCGACCAATAAAGTGTGCAGGTAAACCAAGCTCTTGGCCAAGCTTTCTAACTTCATCTTTGAAGAGTTCGCGAAGCGGTTCAACCAGCTTCATGTTCATCCGCTCTGGCAATCCACCCACATTGTGATGTGACTTAATGGTGACAGATGGGCCACCCGTAAATGATACACTTTCAATCACATCAGGATACAAGGTGCCCTGCGCCAGAAAATCTGCGCCGCCAATTTTCTTGGCCTCGCGCTCAAAAACTTCAATGAAAAGCCTGCCAATCGTCTTGCGCTTTTTCTCAGGGTCTTCTTCGCCTTCGAGCGCGGTGATGAATTCGTCTGATGCATCGACATGCACAAGTTTCAAATTATAGTGATCGCGGAACATTTGCACCACATCCGCCGCCTCGTTCAACCGCATCAAACCATGATCAACCAAAACACAAGTCAGCTGATCACCCACCGCTTCATGAAGAAGCAACGCCGCAACAGATGAATCAACCCCGCCCGAAAGCCCACATAAAACGCGGCCTGTTCCAACCTGCGTGCGGATTTTTGCAATTGCCTCTTCGCGGAAAGCCTTCATTGTCCAATCAGGTCTTAACCCTGCCACTTTGAACAAAAAGTTTTTGATCAGCGCCGCGCCATCTGGCGTGTGCACCACTTCGGGGTGAAACATGGTAGTGAAGATTTTGCGCTCCTCGTCCGACGCAACGGCAAAAGGCGCATTTTCAGATGTAGCCTTCACGGTGAACCCAGCCGGCAGCTTTGTCACACGGTCGCCATGGCTCATCCAAACGGGATAGCGTTTGCCCACATCCCACAGACCATCAAACAGAGTGCTCTTCTCAAGCACCTCAATCTCAGCGCGGCCAAACTCCGCCGCATGGCCACCCTCAACTTCGCCACCCAATTGAACCGCCGTCGTCTGTTGGCCATAGCAAATCGAAAGAATCGGTAGCTTTGAGTCAAAAATAATCTGCGGCGCGCGCGGTGAGCCTTCACGCGTCACCGAATCCGGCCCGCCCGAAAGTATCACAGCCTTAGGCCTTAAACGATGAAACGCGGCTTCCGCGCTCTGAAACGGAATGACCTCAGAATAAACCCCGGCCTCGCGCACGCGGCGCGCAATCAGCTGTGTAACCTGGGAGCCAAAATCGACAATAAGAACTTGATCGTGTTGCATGGCGGGCGTTTAAGGGAGAGTTGCGGAGTCTGCAAGCTGGGCATTTGCGGCGCTGGACGTAAATTGCGCTTTGGCATAACCTACGAAAATCTGCTCAGGAGATAGGCCATGGTCGCACAATCTCGGATCGTTCACTTCAATGCCGCAAAGTTGCTGCACCCGCCGGGTGATCCGCGCGTCGCGGAGTTTGTGGATAACACCATCCGCGTCAATGCCGTGGCGGCGCGCACCAAGGGTTATGTCTGGCATTTGTCCGATGCGGATGCGCTGGTGACCAACCCTAATTATGTCGGGGCTGGCGGCGATCCATGCCTCGCCTTTTCAATGTCGGTTTGGGAGACATTTCAGGACTTCGAATTTTTTGTTTATAAGACCCTCCACAATTCATTTTTGAAACGACGTGGAGAATGGTTCGCCCCCTGGGAAGGGCCAAACTACGTGATGTGGGATTTTGAAGGAACGACTCCCGTTCCAGAAAAATTGGGTTGGGCCAAGCTCGAAAAACTGGCGAAGTATGGTGCATCTCCGGAGGCTTATGATCTGGCCTATGTGCGGGCCGCCCTCGGCGTCACCCCCGCGCCAAGTCCCAGAGCAGCTTAAAATTGAGCCCGATGATCAATAATGCGATTGCCGCAGCTATCGCAGTCAGCCAACGCGGCGAAACCATTTTGCCCATCTTTGCCTTGCTGGCCGTGAACATCACCAACGGCACCACAGCAAACGGTAGTTGAAACGCCAGAACAACTTGGCTGAAAATGAGCAGGAAACCTGTGCCGCTTGCGCCATAGTAAATTGTAACGGCCGCTGCTGGAACAATGGCCACCGCCCGCGTGATCAATCGGCGCATCCATGCTGGCAAGCGGATGTTGAGGAACCCCTCCATCACAATCTGGCCAGCTAACGTGGCCGTGACCGTGGAATTCAAGCCGCAACACAAAAGGGCAATGGCAAATAATTTCGGAGCTAGTAGAGAACCTACAAGAGGTGCCAACATTTTATGGGCATCGCCAATTTCCGCCACGTCGAAGTTACCCGCCTTATGAAATGTAGCCGCCGCCAAAATCAAGATCGAAGCATTCACAATCAGTGCAAAGCATAATGCAAAGGTAGAATCGAAAGTGGCAAAACGCAGCGCCGATTTTTTCTCCGCTAAACTATCGCCATATGCCCGCGTTTGGACAATGCCAGAATGCAAATATAAATTATGTGGCATCACAGTTGCCCCAATTATGCCCAGCGCCAAATAAAGCATTGCTGGGTCACGCAGTAAATTTGTGGTCGGCGCAAAGCCCCGCAATACGCCGCCCCAGTCCGGATCAGCCAGAACAATCTGGAACATAAAGCAGGCAAAGATAACACCTAGCAACGAAATAACAAAAGCTTCAACCCAACGGAAACCAAGGCGCTGCAAGAGAAGAATGACAAAAACATCGAGCGCGGTAATAATCACACCGATTTCAAGGGGAATTCCAAACAGCAAATTAAGACCAATCGCGGTGCCCACAACCTCGGCAACATCTGTGGCGATGATTGCAATCTCGGCAAAAAGCCAAAGCATGACGGCCACAGGCTTTGGAAACGCATCACGACAAGCTTGAGCCAGATCACGGCGCGAGGCGATGGCCAGCCTTGCGCAGAGCGATTGCAAAATAATCGCCATGATGTTCGACAATAGCGCCACAAAAAGCAGCGCATAACCGTAACGCGCTCCGCCGGCAATCGCCGTGGCCCAATTGCCCGGATCCATATAGCCCACGGAAACCAAAAAGCCTGGACCGATGAAGGCCAATGCCCGCTTGAAGAAACTGGCGTTTGGTAAAACTGGCACCGAGCGAAACACATCCATAAGCGAGGCCTCTCCCGCTGAGCGTCGCCATTTTCCGGTGGTGGTTAATTCATCCATATCCAATGTTTAGCATAGACTAAACTTTATGCAATAGGCTAAATCATCTATATGAAAGTCAGGCGCCTTCAATCTGCCAAGCTCCGCTCTGTTGCATTTAAACGCACAAGAGCAGATCATCAGGCCGAGATTTCGGAAGATTATGTTGAGTTGATTGCTGAACTCATTGACGAAAAGGGGGAAGCACGCGGCACTGATATTGCATTGCGACTAGGGGTTGCCAATGCCACAGTGGTCAATACGCTCAAGCGATTGCAAAACCAAGGCTTGGTCACACAAGAGCCCTACCGTGCCATTTTTCTCACAATTGACGGCTGGAAAATGGCTGAAGACGGCAAGCGCAAACATGACATTGTCGAAAAATTTCTTCTTGCCATCGGTGTTCCCGAAGCGGCTGCCCGCATCGACAGTGAGGGTATCGAGCATCACGTGAGTACAGAAACACTCAAAGCCATGGCGCGGTTTGTTTCTCGCAATCTAATTAACCTTCGCTAACGAATAACGCCCCAGAGAGGAGGATGTTTCTGTGGTTCAAGTTGTATGGTTCAAACGCGATCTTCGAACATGTGATCATGCTCCGCTAGCCATTGCTGCAAAAAGTGGCCCCGTCATTCCGCTTTATATTGTCGAGCCAGATTACTGGTCGGGCCCAGATGTGTCCGCGCGGCAATGGTTGGCCATCAGACCCGCTTTGGAGGAGCTAAATGCTCGACTTGAAAAATTAGGTGCGCCGCTCATTATTCGTGTGGGAAATGCAGTTGAAGTTTTAACGGAAATCCACGCAGTGAACCGCATTTCTTCCATATTTTCACATGAAGAAACAGGCAATGCCTTCACATTTGCGAGAGACAAGGCGGTCAAGGTTTTTTGCCGTGCTCACCAGATCAAATCTATTGAGCTTCGTCAGTTCGGAGTTTTCAGAGCGTTGGAAACACGTGACGCTTGGGCCGCATTGCACCGTCAACACATGGCAAAAGACCTTATCCCAGAGCCTTTAAGATTAGATGCTGTGGATGGTTTAAGTAGCCAAAACCTTCCCATGGCAGAAGAACTTGGCTTGCTCGCAGATGGGTGTCCAATCCCTCAGCCGGGAACAAGACAAAACGCATTAATACTGATGAACAGTTTTTTCGGTGGACGTGGTGTTGATTATCGCCGTTCCATGTCAAGTCCACATGAAGGAAGACTGGCGTGTTCCAGGCTTTCAGTTTCGCTTTCTACTGGCGCAATTTCTATGCGAGAAACGCTTCATCGCTGCTATCTGGAACGCCGGCAACTGGCATTGTGCGTTGAGCAAAAAAGAGCAATTCCACTAACCGCTGTCGATAGTCTCATGGCGCGGTTGCACTGGCATTGTCATTTTATTCAAAAATTAGAGAGCGAACCGGAATTAGAATGGCGCGCCCAACATCCCACCCACGAGGCTGCCCGCCAAACGATCCAACAAGCCGATCCGTGGTTAGAAGCATGGGCCACCGGACACACAGGTTTGCCATTTGTTGATGCCTGCATGCGCTCTCTCATTGCGACAGGCTGGCTCAATTTTCGAATGCGCGCAATGGTGCAATCAGTTGCCAGTTATCATCTCGCGCTGAACTGGCGTGCATCGGGCGAGCGGCTTGCGCGTTTATTTACAGATTATGAACCGGGCATTCATTGGTCACAAGTCCAAATGCAATCCGGCCAAACAGGTATCAACATTCCGCGCATTTATAATCCAGTCAAGCAAGGCTACGATCAAGACCCTGAAGGAACTTTCACACGCCAATGGCTGCCAGAATTAGCCAAAGTGCCCTTGAGTTTTCTACAGGAACCTTGGTTGCTTGACGCAAACGGACAGGCTGCTGCAGGAGTTAAGTTGGGCGTGGATTATCCCTTACGCATCGTTGACCACGTTGAAGCTGCTCGTATAGCCAAATTAAAACTGACAGCTATCCGAGCTGAAGCGGGTTACAGAACTAAAGCAGATGGCGTTTTTATTCGACACGGCAGTCGCAAACGCCCCACATCGAATAGAAAAACAGATTCTGCTCAGCCAAAAGCAAAAAGCAAAAAGATCGAATCCAAGCAAATGGCATTCGACCTTTAAAAGTGTGTTCAAACAACCTTCTGCATTACTGCTACAAAGAATCCGTCCGTGCCATGCTGCGCAGGTGTGAGCAGCAATGTGTTGGCTGAACCATCAGCTGATTTAGGAACTTCGCCACCAATTGCGTGTTTCCATTGCTCAGCATACGGAACAATTTTGAAATTCTTGTTCGAGGCCAGAAAAGCTTTCACTTGATCCGTGTTTTCTTCAGCTAAAACCGAGCAAGTTATATAAATCATGCGGCCACCGGCTTTCACCAAAGCCGCACCTTGCGCTAATACATCGCGCTGATCCTTTTGGCGTTGTTCGAGTTGCTTGGGTTGCAAGCGCCACTTGGCATCAGGCTTTCTGCGCCAAGCGCCAGAGCCAGAACAAGGCGCGTCGATCAATACGCAATCAAATCCGCCCATTTCGCCCAGCTTGGCGCCCTCATCAGCAGCCACGATTTCGATATTGATGGCACCTGAACGATTGACACGTTCGAAAATTGGACGAAGGCGGTGCTTGTCTTGATCATGGGCCACAAGGCGGCCTCTGTTTTTCATCATCGCCGCCAGCGCCAAAGTTTTGCCGCCTGCACCAGCGCAAATATCAATCACTGATTCACCGGACTGAACACCAGACAGCAGAGCCGCAATTTGTGATGCCTCGTCCTGCACTTCAAACCAGCCAAGACCATGCGCAGGCTCAACTTCAACATTCACATTGCGCGTCTCATGGGTCGGCGATTCAATGCGCACGCACAAAGGCGAAAGCGAGCCTGCCACCGCATTGTGTTTTGCAAATGCCTCAAGCAGCTGCTCGCGGCTGGCTTTCAGCGTGTTCACGCGCATATCAATTGGTGCGCGCATCGAAAGGGCAGCACCCTCTTCTGCGGCACGATCACCAAACACTGAAGCTAACGATGGCTCCAGCCACTCAGGATAATCACCACGTATATGAGATGGCAAATCATCGCGCATTTCACGTTCAAGCGCAGTCTTTTCTTTGGCCGTTAAAACACCAGGCCCAAATTGCTCCGTACACAGAGTTTCGATTTCGCTTGCTGACAGATTCCAAACATCTCGTAACACGCCCAGTGCCAAAGCACGTGGCCGCCCGTCACCCATGCGCGACGATGCCGTATTTCGCCTGCGCAGCACATCATAAACCAATGTGCCTATGGCATGCCGATCAGTCGACCCAGCAAAGCGGTGCGCCTTGCCCCAGTCTTTCAGCGCCTCAGATGCGGGGCGGTGCTGTGTAAAAATATCATTCAAAATTTCGATCGCCGCGGCAACCCGTCCAGCAAGTCTCATAACTCAACCCATTCCCTGATAATTTGGTGCTTCTCTTGTAATCATAACATCATGCGCGTGACTCTCGCGAAGCCCTGCCCCAGTGATACGCACAAACTGCACACGTGATTGCATTTCAATGATCGACCCTGCCCCAACATAACCCATCGCAGCGCGAAGGCCCCCGACGAGTTGATGAAGCACTGCGCCAACAGCACCTTTATGTGGCACTTGGCCTTCAATGCCCTCTGGCACTAACTTTAATTTATCATTCACGTCTTGCTGAAAATAACGATCAGCTGATCCTCGCGCCATGGCACCCACAGAACCCATGCCGCGATAAGATTTATAGCTGCGACCGTTATAGAGATAAACTTCACCCGGGCTTTCATCAGTACCTGCAAGCAGCGAACCCATCATCACAACCGATGCACCGGCCGCCAACGCCTTGGCCAAATCACCAGAAAGCTTCACACCACCATCGGCAATCACTGGCACTCCGGATTTCAAACCCTCTTCGGCACATTCAATGATCGCCGAAAACTGCGGCACACCCACGCCAGCTACAACCCGCGTTGTACAAATTGATCCGGGCCCAATACCAATCTTCACAGCATCAGCACCAGCCCCAATCAGGGCCTTCACAGCCTCAGCCGTGGCCACATTGCCACCAATAATCTGAACCCGGTTCGAAATTTTCTTAATGCGCTCAACTTGATTGAGAACATGAATGGAATGGCCATGAGCTGTGTCGACCACCAACACATCAACACCCGCATCGATCAGTTGCTCAGCGCGCGCAAAACCATTGTCGCCCGTGCCAGTCGCAGCTGCAACCAGCAAGCGCTCATGACTATCTTTGGCAGCCAGCGGATGGTCCGCCGCCTTCTCCATGTCATTGACAGTGATCAAACCAACGCATTTAAAATCATCGTCAACAACAATCAATTTTTCAATGCGGTGCTTATGCAAAAGCCTTTGCGCTTCAGTGCGGTCAACACCAGCTTTCACCGTCACTAAATCACGTGTCATCAACGCGCCGACCTTGGTATTGAGATCAGTTGAAAACCGAACATCGCGATTGGTAATAATCCCGCAGAGTTTTCCAAATTCATCAACCACTGGAATGCCCGAAATCTTGTGGCGCTTTTTAAGCTCCATCAAATCGCCAATCGTCGCATCAGGCGCAATGGTGATCGGGTTCACCACCATGCCACTCTCAAAACGCTTCACCTGCCGCACATGATCGGCCTGTTGCTCCGGGTTGAGATTTTTATGGATCACACCAAGCCCGCCAGCCTGCGCCATAGCAATAGCCATCGGCGCTTCGGTCACAGTATCCATGGCCGCCGAAACAATCGGGATTGAAAGTGAAATTTCTTTGGTCAATTTGGTTTGCGTTGAAACATCAACAGGCAATACCGACGAAGCACCGGGCTTCATCAATACATCGTCAAAGGTCAAATATTCAGGAAATTCGCGGGGCATAGGGCCAACCTCATTATAAACAGCGGGATTCGACTGGTTGACGGCTGCCCTTAACACCCGAGTGACAGGCAATGCAAGTCTTAGCTTTCGCCGCCCCTATACCCCAGCGCCAACACAAACAGCTCGGCTGAATCATCCCTGCTCGCCATCGGCTTTACATGCTTGACCGTTTCAAAATCTTTCTTCAGCAATTTCAAAATCTCATTTTCGGTTCCGCCACGCAAAACCTTGGCCAGATACATGCCGCCCGGTTTCAAAACTTCCTTTGCGAAACAATATCCAGCCTCAGCCAGCGCAATAATATTGATTACATCGGTCTGACGATGCCCAGTGGCATGTGCAGCCATATCCGATAAAACACAATCAGCCTTGTCGCCGCCTAGCGCTTCAATCAAAAGCGATGGTGCATCATCATCATAAAAATCTTTCTTGAAAATCGTAACGGCGGTGATGGGGTCCATGCCGTGCATATCGATTGCAACAACTTTGCCCTTGCCTTCTTCAGCCTTAACGCGCTTGGCCGCAACTTGGCTCCATCCCCCCGGTGCCGCACCCAGATCAACAACGCGCCCGCCTGATTTCAAAAACTTGAATTTATCATCAATCTCGATCAACTTGAAAGCAGCTCGCGAGCGATAGCCCAGCTTCTTGGCCTCATGCACATAGGGATCATTGAGCTGGCGTTCGAGCCAGATTTTCTGCGACGCGGTTTTGCCCTTGCCGGTTTTCACCCGCACCTTAAGGCTTTTGCCCGCAGGCTTGCTGCCCATGCCCGGCCTGCTCATAAAACCATTTCCTTCACGCGGTCTGCCGCAATCATCTGCATCAATATCCCTTCGCGTAGTCCACGATCAGCCACGCGAATGCGTGGTGCCGGAAACGCACATCTAATTTCTTCCAAAATTGCACAGCCAGCCAAAACCAAATCCGCGCGCTCGCGGCCAATGCAGCCATTGCCCATGCGCTCTTCATAAGTCATCGCCAATAATCTGGCCGTCACTTGCCCCGCACCCTCGCTATCAAGCCAACAGCCATCAACTTTTGAGCGATCATAATGGCGCAAGCCCAAATGCACGCCAGCAATCGTCGTCACCGTGCCAGACGTGCCAAGCAAATGCGTGGGCACCGGCCCCTGCCCATAAAGCTCCGAAACTTTCTGAACAAATGGTGACAACAACTCTTTTACATGCGCACGCATATTCGCAAATGTTTCAACTGAAACGTCGCGGCCCCCGTCATGTCGCTCAGACAAGGTCACCACACCAGCGGCCAATGAAATCCAAGCCTTCAACTCAAACTTGCCGCCCTCCAGCTGCATCCACATCACCTCTGTCGAACCGCCGCCAATATCAAAGATCACAGCACTTGATGCTTCGGCATCAATCAAAGGCTCAGCCCCTGATGCAGCAAGGCGCGCCTCCGTCTCGCGGTCGATGACTTCAAGTTTCAATCCGGTTTCAACTTCAACGCGGTCAATAAATTCAGCACCATTGGCCGCCAATCTGCAAGCTTCTGTTGCAATCAAACGACGTTGCCCAACCTTGTGCCAAATCAATTTGTTCGAACACACACGCAAAGCTTCAATGGTGCGGCGCATCGCGTCTTCAGACAAATGCCCCGAACGGCTGACGCCTTCGCCGAGGCGCACAATTCTGGAAAACGCGTCAATAACAGAAAGGCCCGAAGCCGAAGGATGGGCAATCAGCAACCGACAATTATTTGTCCCTAAGTCAAGCGCGCCATAGGGCAAAGCCGCCTCGGGACTGACAGGCCCTCGGCGAGGCTTAAAAGCACCCCTTTTAGCGCGTCCCGCAGGAGAATTTCTCCCATGATTGGTCGCGTCCACTCTAAATTCCTTTGAACGCGCCTTAATCAACAGCCAAACCGAGCCGGACCAAAAGCAGCATTCCTAAACATTGCGTTGAACCCACATTAACAGGTTCCACCCTGAGGTAAAGGCATTGTGGAATTTGGGGGGATGGGGAGGTTTCAGGCTGAAAATGACGCCAATGGTATCAATTTTACCTATTCGGCTTATGGCCCGGGAGCAGAAGTGAAGCGCGCGCAACATATTTGAAGCGATGGGCCAAGAGGAGACATTAGCATTCCGACAGAAACTGGATATATTACCCGACTGCCGAAACGTTTGGGGTCATTCACAACGGTAATCGGAAGGCACAATTTGGAGATAGTGGCGACTCGGGGCATATAGAATTTAGAGGGGAACCTAGGGGATTTGATGAGCAGGCTTACTTCAACATTAGGCTTAGGAGTGTCGAGTACGATGGTCGACTTGACCAACAACACGAAGCATCCGCACATACCCAGTCCAGTCGTGCCGAATTTCATCGCACCTGCTGTTTGCAACAACCTCTTATTTCAACCAATCGCGCTGGCGGCTGCGATTGCTCGCACTGCGACCACCTGGGACGACGCCCCGAAGGAACTCTTGGACGGCTTGCAACAAAGCGCCTTGGTCGAGCTGGAGACGCTTCTCGAAGTTGGAAACACGTTTGCCCTGAAGTCTTACTTTAAGTTTCTCGCAGATACGGCCGGATCACAGTTTGCAGCGAAGGTCGGTGCCGGCATGACCCATCTTTATATGGAAGCGCTAGGATACGAGTGGCGGGCCAACGCGGTGTGCTTAGCGTCATCGCTCAATCCTCATTCGGATTTTATCTATGACGGTGGAAATGTCGCAGGTCATGGCGTGGTCTTGGCTGAGGCGCATGGTTCGTTTGCTAAAGACGTGACTGCTGGGAAGATTACCAGCGCGGCAAGACGGAAGTATATAAAGCAGGTCAAACCTTACATTGCGAAAACGTCGAGATTCGGCAAGGTCATCCATGGCTACTCCATCGCCTTCGGTTCTAAGCCCACAGTAGCGGGCAGCTTCCTCAGCGTGTCGGAAACGCAGATTTCGAAACCCAGGAAGAAATCCGGCACCGCACCTCTGGCACCGCCGCAAGAGAGACGAACAGAAGGAGTGCCTGCGCCAATCGTCCTAGCAACACACCGATCAAACTTTATACTGATGGGCGTGCCCGAAGTAGTCGACTGGATCGACTGGCTCCGCGGGGGCGATGGAGCGGCGCCGGACCAAGAGCCGGTCCCGTTTTTGCGTCTCCAATATGCTGGCCGGACTTACCTTACTTCGGCGCCTTGGGTTCGGCGCTCCGGAGTGCCGTCGTGGTGGACGGAGGATTTTTTCGATCATCCCTATTGGTGGCGCATGGCGCGACACGGGCATTTGCCAGCCTCGCAGCGGCAAGCTTCCGGATTAGCGTTGTTCGCGATCGAAGAGAAAGGAGGCGCCGAATTTTTGAACGGGTTAAGCGCCGTGATCCGCGGCGGTCGGCAGCAGATGGCTCCCTCGTTTCTATTGCCGACCTTCGATCCTGTTGGATTCGGATTCGTGGACGGCGACCGAGCCGTGGAAGATTTCAGAGATGAAGGTGATCGCTCTTACGACTATGCGCAGTTTCGAGACGGCCTCGCGCTTCTCGGGGATGCGTTTCGCGGTCGCCCGCGCGATGTCGTGCTATGGTCACCGGAGGGCGGGTTACCACTATAGGAAGAAGATGATGACTTCAATCGCCCCAGCGGGGAAAGTGGAAGCTGAGGCGACAAGCCACTCAATTCAATTGTTACACAAATGTGATGACAGCTCATTCAATTCGCTTCCGCGCCATTTCCGTTCTGGGTCAAATTCCGACTTGACTATCAAATATACTCAGCCTTCTTTCATGTGCAGAGCAGACATGCGAACCAATGCAAAGCGTTCGATGCATATCCAATGGTATTAAAGCGTTTCTACAGCAATCCCCCCTTTGCCCTTCGCGCGCGCTGCCAGCTTTTTGTCGAAGGTTACAAAGGCATTGCAATGGTTTGATCGCGTGAGATGCAGGGCATCGGCAAAATCCATTCCTTCAATCATCCAGTCGAGCGCTTGAGCGACTACCGCTGGCTCTTCAATCGTAATTCCTGGCAGGCCGCCAATGCCGCGCAAACCTGTGGCGATCACATTTGGCGTAAACCCATAACCAGCCCTCAAGACCCATTCTGTTTCAAGAATGACGATAACGCCTATGAAGATATCACCGGCTTCAATGACGCGTCTCGCCGTCTTCGCTTGCTTTGGATCGTCAGCCGTCAAAAAGCGGACGAGAATATTGGTATCAACCGCGCGCACGTCGCGCGGCCTCTTCAGTGACAGCTTTATCCATATCTTCGAGTGAAAGTGCAGGTCCATCATGCTTTAGCGATCCGTAGACGGCATCGACCGCAGTTTTCGCAAACAGCGGTGTGGCCGTGAGGAGAACACCCTCGGGCGTATCTTCAACGGTCAGCCGAGTTCCCGCAGCCCAATGGCGTTGATCACGGATCGCCTTGGGCAAAATAACCTGCCCTTTGGTGGATAAAATAGTGGTGATGCGTTCCGGCATAGTTCAGACCCTTACAGTAAGATCAAGGTAAGATACCCCAAACAGGATTGCAGAGCAATTGATAATTGTAAAAAGACACGGCCAAGGCAGCAATTCCGGGTTTCAAGTTTAAGTTTAGAGCATGTTCAACATTGAATAAACCAACCCATTATCGTCATCCCCGCGCAGGCGGGGAACCAACTTCCAACAAAGTCAGATGCCGCCAAGTTGGATTCCCGCCTACGCGGGAATGACGGAACTAGGAATGATTTATCTTAAGGTGAACAGGCTCTAGTCCCGTGACCCAGATATAGGATCGCTGGCCAACCCCCAAAAACCCTCAATATTTCTATTCAAAATTAACCAAGAATTGAGAACCCCCGCCCTAATCTGCTCATTCGGGGCGGGGTTTGTATGCGTACATTTGGCAAAACATGGTTCAAGCAGGGCTCTTTGATCGCTGATTATGGCGAGCATTTCGGCCAAGGTGTTCGTGCCCATAAAAGCGCAATTGCCTTGGAAGCCTCTAAAGTTGATGCTGAACTGGCGTCTAAAGCCAAATCCGAATTCATCGCCAATATGAGCCACGAGTTGCGAACGCCGCTCAACGCCATTATCGGGTTTTCAGATATGCTCGCCACCAAGACCGTCACTGGGCCGGATAAAGTTGTGCAATATGCCGCTTACATTCAACAGGCAGCTGAGCATCTCCTTTCGCTGATTAACGGCATTTTGGATGTATCAAAAATTCAAGCTGGCAATCTGGGTGTCGATTTAGAACCGATCAGTTTGATGCAAGTTCTTGAGCCTTGCCTGTTGATCACTGACGCCAAAGCCAAAGAAAAAAACGTTGTCATCGAAACGCATTTGTCCGAACAGCTGCCGCTGTTGCTGGCCGATCCCTTACGTCTCAAACAGATTTTGATTAACCTGCTCAGTAACGCTGTAAAATTCACACCTGAATGGGGCCGCGTTCGCGTCGAAGCGAGCGTTCGCTCTGCCGATTTTATGACAATTTGCATAACCGACACAGGCATCGGCATGTCCCTCCTAGAGGTCGACACCGCCATGCGGCCTTTCGGGCAAGTCGAATCCGGATTTAACAAGCGACACGAAGGCACCGGTCTCGGCCTGCCGATTGCGTATGCACTTGCAAAATTGCACGGTGGCGATTTGCAAATTCAATCGACCAAAGGCACCGGCACTCGCGTGACAGTTCTCATTCCGCTGGCCGCCAGCGAAAACCAAATCGTCACAAAGCATTGAAGGGCCTTAAAATATAATGACTACGGCAACAGCACTTTCAGTCGATCAAAGGACAATCCCCAACAGGTTGCGCGCCGATGAACGCATGGGCCGTATCGTTGCCGTGACAGGTGCACATGCCATTATCTTGCTCGATGCAACAGATGGTTTTTTTGATGAGAATGTGAAGGGTGCTGAAATCGGCACGTTGATGAAAGTGGAAACGCCAACATCAATTACCCTCGCTTTGATTTCAGCGTTAAGTTCGCCAACGCCGTCTCACAGTTCGCAAGAGCAAGAGCTGCGCATTGTCGAAGTTGAATTTATCGGTGAACTTCCCAAAGACGAACACGGCAATCCAAAATCCTTTCGTCGTGGCGTTTCGAACTATCCTTCACTTGGTGATTTGGTGTACCGCGCCAATCGCAACGAGCTTGCAATGGCTTATGCGTGTGACGCTGAAACCGCCGTGCGCGTGGGCTATATTCAGCAAGACCCTACAATTCCGGCCATGATCAAAGTTGATGAAATGCTGGGCAAGCATTTTGCCATTCTGGGAACCACAGGCACTGGCAAATCATGCACGGTTGCGCTTATTCTGCGCCGTATCTTAGAGAAAAACCCGCAAGCCCATATTTTGCTACTCGATGTTCACCGTGAATATGCCCAAAGTTTCAAGGGCATGTCGGAAATCATAACGCCAGATAACATGGCCTTGCCGTTCTGGCTTTTGAACTTCGACGAAGCCGTGGAAATTTTGGTTGGCCAACACGCTAACCGCGAAACCGATGTCGAAGTTTTGCGCGAAATCATTCCCATCGCCAAAGCCCGTTATATGAACAACCAACGCCGCGATAAGACCCGCACGCGCGATGTGCTGGTTGAAAATAATATCGGCGTCGATACGCCAATTCCATACCGCACCTCCGATCTCACAGGTGTTCTTGAAGAATACATCGGCAAGCTTGAACTGCGCGGCGAACTGGCCCCCTATAAGCGCATTAAAGCGCGCATTGAAGCGATCTCGCGCGATCCGCGTTATGCCTTCATGTTCGGCTCTCTCACCGTGCAGGATAACATGGCCGCTGTTTTGGCACGGCTGTTCCGCATTCCCGTGAATGGCAAGCCGATTGCTATCCTCGAACTGGGTGGACTGCCATCTGAAATTATCAACGTGGTGGTTTCGGTTCTCGCACGACTGGCGTTTGACTTTGGCGTATGGAGCGCTGGCAAAGTGCCGATCACTTTCGTGTGCGAAGAAGCCCATCGCTATGTGCCAAACGATAAAACATCAGGCTTCGAGCCTACCAAACGTGCCATTTCTCGCATTGCCAAAGAAGGCCGCAAATATGGCGTGTCGCTATGCATCGTAACCCAACGCCCGGCGGAGCTTGACCCAACAATCCTATCGCAATGCAACACCATATTCTCGATGCGCCTCACCAATGAACGCGACCAGGATATTCTGCGCGCCGGCATTTCTGATGCCGCCGCCAGTTTGCTTGATTTCATGTCGACGATGGGTGCAGGCGAAGCCATCACCTTCGGCGAAGGCGTGGCCTTACCCACGCGCATCAAGTTCGATCTCTTGCCAGCCGGTGAGTTACCACGCAGCAACACAACCTCGTTCACCAAGAATTGGGCCAAAGATTTGCCCGACGATAAATTCTTGAATGAAGTCGTCAGCCGTTGGCGCGCCCAAACCTATAATCCAGATAGCGCTGGCTATTCGATTGACGAAGGAGCCACAACCGAGGCAGGTCAAACGACGGCAGCTGCGCCAGAAGCCCCTGCCCCACGTCCATCCCTGCGCCGCGACAGCTTTATCAGCCCACAAATCGGTGTGCCGCCAATCCAACCAGCCCCCCAAGCCGCAGGCTTTGGAAAAATGACGCCCGCCGTCGCACCATCACCAGCGCCTATGCCAGTTCCCCCCCAGCCGGAAGCGCAACAAAGCCTGGCCAGCTTAATCAAACAGTTCCGCACCTGAAGCCTTGCATAGGTGCACGGCGAAGGCTATCACCAAACTGCTCAGGCAATAGCTTGGGGGATCGGCTAACGGTAGGCCCTCAGACTCTGACTCTGATTGTCTAGGTTCGAATCCTAGTCCCCCAGCCACTTTATTTCCTATTATTTCAACTATTAGTAATTTTTATTCACAGTTTTGAAAATAAATCTTGACACCGTACGGTCGGGGTGCTATCCCTCGTCACAATCCACCATTGGGTAAAACTTCCCCAAGCCACCAAACAACAAGTTTTGCAAGCCCAACAAGACGACGTTGGATGGGGGTGAGAAGTAAAGCTTGGTCACCGCAATCCGAACAGCTTGACTTGTTGTATTCACTAGGATACAAACAACCATTCTGACTTTTATCCGCTCAAACCTTTTTATCAATAGGATAGACGGCCTTTCCGACGATATTGCAAAAGTCCGAATA
This sequence comes from uncultured Aestuariivirga sp., assembly GCA_964247245.1. Taxonomy (GTDB): domain Bacteria; phylum Pseudomonadota; class Alphaproteobacteria; order Rhizobiales; family Aestuariivirgaceae; genus Aestuariivirga. Next base: position 279,262 of record CAXTTK010000002.1, on the reverse strand, counting down.
TTGAACAGGTTAGCCAATGCAAAGCTGGGCCATTTTGGCGATTGCGAACCCGTTGGTGAAGGTGTCTCGGAAATGCGCATTCATGCGGGCGCGGGTTACCGTGTTTATTTTTTTGCGCGCAGGTTCGATGATTTATGTGCTGCTTTGCGGTGGCAGCAAATCCACTCAAAAACGAGATATTGCAACGGCCAAGAAATTGGCGCGTGAACTTAAAAAGGATGCAAAATGAAAAAGCCAAAAACTGCCAAGGTGACATATTCGACATTTGAAATCGCCGATCATCTCAACAATGAAACAGTGATTGCCGAATATCTTTCCCTTGCTGCACAAGATACAAATCCAGATGTGTTGATGATGGCCCTTTCCGATGTGGCCAAAGCGCGGGGCATGGCGCAAGTGGCAAAGGACGCAGGGCTGGGCCGTGAATCGCTGTACAAAGCCTTGCGCCAAGGTTCGAAACCACGGTTTGAAACGATTGCTGCGATTATGCGGGCTTTGAATGTGAAGTTGGAAGTTGCGGTGAAGTAGAAAACATATGAAGCTTCTAAAGTAATAAAATGGACTGGAACCGTGATCCACCGATGTGTCACATGTAGCATGTGCATCATGTGCTAGAAGTTTGCAGTGTTTAGAATCTTCCTGACCTTAGCCTTTCCACTTCCTCTTGGACAAGTCGCAAGGGTAACTCATAGAAGTCAAACCTCTCGTAGAGTGGACTGAGCATGGAATGCAGAATTTCGACCAAGTTATCATCAATTTGCGAAGCAGTACCTTGAGTGGTCAACTCAATGGCGTCCTCACGGCACTCCCTTTCATGAGTGAACATTCTACGCCCCGTGATGGAACTTAGTTTTCTACCACTCAAACCAGAATAGCGGCAGATTAATCGAATGTTGGGATTTTGATCGAACTGCAGCGCCAAACGCGAAACAAATAATAGCGCTTCACCTACTCGCCAAACTGGCATTGTTACATCAAAAACAGTACTTGCCACAATTCCTTCAACCGAGTCTTCGTCAAAACCGCGCAGTAAGAAGAACTTGCCGTCAAGCCTCGCTCGCCAATAATCAGCATGCGCAGAGTCTGTGATGGGTTGATCACTCGGACGTCCGAGCCAAACCTCAATTGCTTCATTCACAATATTTTGATTATAGGGCTGCCTCCGAAGTGTGACAAACGGGCCCCATCCCGTATGTCTAATTCGTCCCGCTTCCGTCATTTTTATTTTTAAATCTTGATAATTTAGTGCCTGCGGAACATCCAAAAGTTCGAACGCTAACTCATAATGTCCATGCCGAATGCGTGCGGCTGAGTCTTCTGGCAATGCATCACGAAGTGCTTCCCACATCGCGGCACTGGCGTTCAAAAAGTCCAATAGACTATCTTGCTGGTTAGCTGGCAGCACTGGAATTAGATGGCCCTGAACAATTGTGCGGATTGCATCAAGCATGGTTTCCCGTCGATTATGAAGGCAACGCTCTAAAACTGCGCCCCATTCAGCAGCCGTGGTCGCTTCCTCGCTTTTTGGTCCAGGTTTTCGGACATAGCACCTCTGCTGGACCATGATGTTGTCAACAGCACGCGTTGACATAACGGGAACCTTTGCCCCGCCCGCAATCACAGCAAAGGCATGTTCAATTTGAGTTGTAGGATGCACCGCAAAAAGTAATTCACTATGCAGCGCTGGCTCTGCAAACCGATTGATAGCAGCGTTTAGATTGTCTTGGTGATAACGTTGAATATTTTCAGGCTTAGCAATTGACTGAAAGCCACCAGCAACATTGCCACCTTCACGCATACCAAAAACGATTATCCCTCCACCTTCATTTGCCAATGCAATTGCCGCCTTCGCTATTCTCGCCCTGTCGCCATTATCTGAAAGATTGAGCCAACTCTTGTGTTCGACAGATAACCCCTCATTGGGATTTATGAGCAGTTGTTCGAGTTCGCTTGGTGTTGGCATTTAGAATCCTCCCGAATTAACATTATATCACTTCCGCGCTTTGCCCAATGCCTGCTAGAGGTGATCGAACGCACCGGAATTACCGTGCCAACCCACTTAACTATATTGCCTGTATGCGCACCACACTCTCTTGCTTGTTTTGCTTTGCAAAACAAGCTGCTCTCTCCCGCGAGGGGAGAGAGTTGGTGCTAGAAGCTTGAGAATTTCGATCACAGCACAATCACCTTACTGCCCCACAAATTCCACGCGCCGATTTTTGGCTTGGGGATTACAGGAATTACGGTGGAATTACGGTGCCACCTCACTTAATTATAATCAGATGAACCTGCACTAAGGCCCCTCACCCTTCCATGTTTCGCATAGGCCCCAACCCTCTCCTCAACGAGGAGGTGGAATAAAAGGGAATTACGGTGCTACCTCAGGCAATTAATTGGTAGCAAACGTGGCACCCTCTTTTGCTTGTTTTGCTTAGCAAAACAAGCTGAACATCAACTATTTACGCTTCCCCTTCACCAACGCCTTCGTCCAATCTTCCAACCGCAGACCCGCCATCTGCTTGTACGCCTTATCACTGGTCACCAACGTTGCATCAACACTCATCGCGTGACTGCCGATCAACAAGTCGAGGGGCGCAAGGATTTTTCCGCGCTTTTCTAATGCGGCGCGCGCTTGGCCGTAATGCGCGGCGGCTGAACTATCCCAGGGGGAAACTTCAACGCGGCGCAGGAATTCATGGACGGCAATACGAAGCTGGGTGGCTTCTGGCCGTTTGGCCAAGCCGAAAAGCAGCTCGCCCTCGATTATGACAGAGATGCAAAGCGATTCCATCGGCTCAGTTTTGATACGATGGGTCACGGAAGGATGGGCGCGCAAAAAATAACTGACCGTATTTGTGTCGAGCATAAAGCGGCTCATTCATGGTGGCCTTTGAAGGGATCGCGGTCTTGCGGCGGTTGTTTGCGCTCATTTGCACTTAGAAAATCATCTGGCACGTGGGCATCCTTCAGGGCTTCAAAAAATCCATCCCAATTTGCCGGACGATTTGATAAAATCACATCGCCTGTTGCGGCATCTTTGCGGATGAAAACTTCTTTGCCTTCAAAGCGGAACGCAGCAGGCAGGCGCACCGCTTGGCTTCTGCCATTGATAAAAAGCTTGGCAACTTGATTCATAGCGTAGCCTCCAAATGATATACATCAAAGTATATACCATTTGACGCCGAGAAGCAAGTTTAGAGCCCAGTCCCCTCTTTCCTCACATCCCCACAAGTTCCACACGCCGGTTTTTGGCTTGGCCTGCATCCGTTTTATTGGAGGCCAAGGGTGCCAGCGGGCCAACGCCTTTGGCGGTCAGGCGGCCTGCATCAACCCCTGCCCCCACCAATGCGGCAACGACTGATTTGGCACGCGCGGCAGAGAGTTGTAGATTGTAATCAAGTTCGCCCTTATTGTCGGAATGACCAACGACATAGACATGTACCGCCGGATCGCCTTTGAGATAGGCAATCATCTGAGCCAGTTGCGGCTGAGATTCAGGTTTGATGGTTGCCTTATCAAAATCAAAATACAAACCATAGATCACCACGCGGCCATCAGCACCGATGCTGTTGCCAATTTCGTCAGCTGTAAGTGTGACGATTTTTTCTTCGCGCTGGCCGGGCTCGACCACTTCAATCAACACGCCCACACGAGAGCGCAACGCCTTTGACACATCACCAAAACTGCCACCAGAATTTTGACCAGCAAACACGGCAACATAGGTTTCATTGCCCGCATCACCCTTCTTCAACAGCGCATAGCGCGGATCAACAATCTTGCTGAACATGGCATTTGAAAGAAACTTGCGCCGCGTGCCTGCTTTGTCAGAAATAACATTTTTCGACGCGTCATTCGCGCTGTATTTAAGGTCTTTAAAATTAATGCCGCATGTGGCGTTATCACATTCGAACAGAGCGGTGAAACCCTTGGCTTTTAAGGCGTCCACATAATTGCCAAATACCTCAAGCGATGAGCGCTGCTCGGGTGAAACATAGAGCGTGCGCAAAACCGCGCCCTTCTGTGACACCATTTTGGAAAACGATTTGGACTTAATATCGGCAGGCCCAGCGGGCAGCGTCAGTTCATCAAATTTCTTCGACGTCTGACCAACAATGGTTGAGCCCTCATAACGCCCCGTGAACGGACTATCGGCAGCACCTTCCGCATCGGCTGCCATCTCAGATGTATAATCAGCAGGTGCCGCATAAGCCAAATTGGCAAACAGCATTGCAACAACAAAACATAATTGACGTAAAAACATAATCTCTCCTTGCGGCCCCGCACGTCACCACGATGACAACAAATGCGATGAATCGTCAACCCCGCTGAACTAACGCGTCAACGCCCGAAATTATGTTCAAGCGATTGGTTGTAACACCGGCAAAGTGCATTTTAGATTGACGTCTGCCACGAGCGGTAAATGGTCAGAAGCCACTTTTGCGAGAGGCGTGTTGTGTATAGTAAAATGCGTTATCAATCCGGGTGGCCAATCCAGTATGCGGTCCATGGGAAGCAGTGGCAAGCGCGACGGAAAGCTGGCTTGCACGGGCAGCGATCCAAACACAGGTTCGAGCACAGCTAAAGCAGAACGCCGTACGCGCCGCCATTCATTGAAATCACCAAGCATGATTGTGGGCATCGGCGTCATGGAATGGAAAGTATCCAACAATGCCTTGGCTTGCATAATGCGCGACCTACGCAGCAAGCCTAAGTGAACGGCGATCACCCGAAACCGTCCCTCGCCCAGATCTAGCTCTGCAAATACCGCACCGCGCGGTTCTATGCCCGGAAGGTGGATGCGAGAGCGATGATAATGCAGCGGTTCGCCACGTACCAAAAGCGCATTGCCATGCCAACCATGGCCATCAACGACATCGGACTGAACCAATAATTTTAAACCCGTCTCCTCCTCTATGTGGGCAGGGTTCAGAAGGCCGGTTCGCGTTCCGATGCGGTGATCAACTTCCTGGAGCGCCACCAGATCAGCCCCCAGTTCTTTGATAACGGCGACAATGCGCTCTGGCCTGACTTGCCGATCAACGCCGCGGCATTTGTGAATGTTATAAGATGCAACTCTCATGATGGTCTCATCTGCGTCACCTTAAAGATAAGGCAGCAGCAGCCTTATTGCTGCGTCTCGACATTTGACTGCAAACGACCGCTCTTCCAGTTCTTGTTTCGTGATTGGATTAACACTGCTGCGGTCTATTATCGAAGTCATCTTTAGAGCGAGAACCGGATCATAAGACTCAATGGCCATCTCGAAATTGAGACGCATGCTGCGTGTGTCCCAATTCGGACTGCCAAACAGACACCAAGCATCATCGACCACCATCAATTTGGAATGATCAAATGGCAATGGCGCGCGAAAAATCTGGCAACCGGCTTTGAGCAGTGGCCCGATATGCGCATGCATGGCCCAATCCATTGGAGCATGATCACTTGTTGCCGGGATCACAATGCGCACATCGATGCCGCGAACCGCTGACAATTGCAGCGCCACCATCAATATTTCAGCAGGTAAGAAATAGGGTGTAGCAATTTTGATTGATGTTTGCGCGGCAGAGATTGCCGAAAGTAGAACCATCATGAGTTGTTCGGTTTCTTGATCCGGGCCAGATACGATGATGCGCGACTGTGTTTCACCAAATGCTTGGGCGTCCGGATTCCACAATGATTGGGGCAATTCTTCGCCCGTTGTAAACAGCCAATCATCAATAAAATCGATGGTGATTTGCTTGACTACCGGCCCCGTGATTTTGAAATGAGTGTCGCGGACTTTTATTTTTTTTCGCTGGCGACCAGTATTTTCGTCAGAAATATTCAAACCGCCGATGAATGCTGTGACCCCATCAATGACGAGAATTTTTTTGTGTTGACGCAAATTCAAAAATTGCATGCGCCATGGCAAGACCGAATTCATAAAACGCGCCACGGGAACATTTTGTTTGCGGAAAAGATTAAAAGTATTTCGCCCGCTGCCAAATCCATCAATGAGCACGCGAACCTTAACGCCCCTTTGGTTTGCTCTGCCGAGCGCATCGATAAATTCCTGACCAATCTTGTCGGACCGAAAAATGTAAGAGGTGAGCCCCACCGTTGTTTTGGCGTTGTTAATTGCGGCCAGCATCTGGGGATAAGCATCATCACCATCATGCAACGGCAACGAAATATTCGATGCGGCCAAAGCTCTATTAGTCAGTGCACCTACTGTCGCTTTGAGATTGGCGAATGGATCCGAGTTGGAAACGCTGTCGCTAAATCGCGGCAGTTGCGATTTGACCGGGCGCCGCAAGATTTGGGCCCGCCTTTGAACGCGGTTAATGCCAAAGGTAAAATAAAGAATGGCCCCAACAATCGGCGAAAGCCAAGCAAGCCCAATCCAACCAATCGCCGAAGTGACATTACGCTTCCTCAGCAATACGTGGAGGGTCATTGCCGCCGAGATAAAAATATCTAAAACAAGAGTTAGAAGCGTCGACGCATCCCACATGCTAAGCCATCACTAGGATTGGTTGATGATGCATCATGGGGCTAAACAAAACTGATGTGGGTTTTGTTCCATGCGCCAAAGCGCTATGCCCCATGTTTTAAGCAGATTTCACAGCTTTCAAGCCAGAAAAAACGCCTGCACTTAGCCCAATCAGATGAAGCGCTGCTGTGGCAATTACAAACCCAGCGCCATAGCCGAAGCCTGCCTCGTTAACCGGCATTTCGGCGCCATGGGCAAACCCATGAAACACAGCGAAAAATCCGCACAAACCCATCGCCACGCTGGGCGAAGCGTTCCATCGCAACGCCACAACCGCCGATAGAACGATGACCGAAGCGAAGATGCCAGTTTCAACAAAAGGCAACACAAAGCCGTTTAGCGCCAATCCAGCGCCAGCCACCATCATTATTACAAAGCTCATGGGAACCAAAAACCGCGCGCGACCGCCCAGCATCGCCGCAAACAAGCCCACAGCCACCATCGCCATAATATGATCAATGCCAGTGAAAGGATGAATAAAGCCGTTCAGCAAACCAGAATTGTCGTGGCCGGGATGAGCCTCGACTAATCCGGTCATGGCCATCAATGCTGCTGCGCTTAAAAATAACTTCTGTTTCATATGCCGCTCCTTTGCTCTTGCCCACTTGCTGTTGCATCAGTGGTATTGAAATTGATTAGCACGGTGTGATTTTCCTGCAAATCATAATTCGTCAGACAAAACCCAAAATACGACTTACTTTAAATTCTCAAGATACGGAACATAGCCTGGGGTATTTGGGTCCATCAGCGGCTTGGACGGGAGTGTATCTTCATCCACATCCGAGACAAACTGGGTCTTGATTTCGTCGAGCTTAACACCCTTTTCGTCAATGACCCAAACCGTAACATGCAATGGCACATCTTTCTTAATTCCTTTCAGCGCTTTGCTTTCAAGCTTAAAGGTGAGCGTATCTGGGTTGTTGGGAACTTCAACTCTTTGACGGGCTGCCTCACCTGGAACTTCAAACAGCGCAACAAACTTGCCGCCCTCAGCGATCGGTGAAACACGCCGAACCACAACCACCATCGTGGCTTTTGAGTAGCGATAGTTGAAAGTTAGGCCCCCGCCCATGAATTGCAGATATTTCTTTGGCTTTTGATTATCGCCGCAGCCAACAAGGGTGAGTGTGGCCAAAATCAAACATAGAACCAAATTGAAGTGTTTCATTGTGCTTCACTTTCTCTCTCGTGACCGATGCCTGCTAAACCTTCGGGTCTGAGGATTAGACACAAAACAATAATGCTAAACACAGCGACGTCACGGTAAGTCGTGCCGAAAACCGTCGACCACCCAACTTCGAGGAAGGCTAAAACGCAGGCCCCGATGACCGCCCCGCGAATAGTGCCAAACCCGCCGATGACCGACGCAAACATGGCTTTAAAGCCAATCATCATCCCTATTGAGAAACTAGCACCACCATAGGAAATGGCCGAAGCCCAGCCCGTGACACCAGCCAACGCACCGGCAATTCCAAAACTCTGGTGTGCGACAACTTCTGGATTGATGCCGCAAAGTGCTGTGAGTTTGAGCGACTGTGCGCAGGCCCGCCAATGCAGTCCAAATCGCGTTAGTTTCAGCAACAATCCAACGCCGATCACCGAGCCCAAGCCAACAACAATTGCCATGAATGTGATGAGCGAAAGCTTCACCACATATTGGCCATGCATTTCAAAAATCGATAGCCCCGAAAACAAAGGCGGCACCCAAACGTCTCGGCCCGTAGATTGTATTCGCATAATCTCTTCAATAAATATTGAAAGACCAATTGAAGCAATCATGAACGCCAATGGATATTCGAGCAGTTTCTTGCCCATAAAAACTTTGGCAATCACTGCCCCCAATGCACCACCGCATGCAATGGCGGCAGCAAGCGACCAGAGGCCTGCAATCAAATCACTGTCGCCATTGAGCTCGGATGCAAAGCAAACATAAATTGCAGCAAAACTGCCAAACATAGCAAGATCGCCAAACGACAGAAATATCCGCCTTGTAATCGCTTGGATCATTGCGAAGGCGACAGACAATGGCAAATAGAAGCTTAGCAGTTGAAGCGTGTTGATAGATTGCTGAAGCCAGAATTCAAACATTGGTACCGATTTAAACTTTCGCCATTATTTCTAATTGCCATTCATTGGTGGGAACTTCAACCAGCGTAAGTCAGCCAGCAAAGCCAATAGTTGGCGAGATCGCGTTAGAATTGGCAAATGCCCGTACGCGGCGGATTAATGACGACTCAGTCTGCAACCTAGTATGCTGATGTTGCAACAATGGAGGAAACACCATGACTGAACTCACCTGTCTTGAACTCAGTATTCTACTCTGGCTGGCACATGTGCTTGTCCAAGCCATCACCGCACGGGGCGAATTTGGCGACGACTACTTGTTTAGCCCGCGTGACAAAGAAGTGACGGCCAAGGGCTTATCTGTGGGTCGCGCAACGAGGGCACTGCATAATTACATTGAAAATCTCGTGCCATTTGTGGCCGTTGATCTCGCTTTGATCGCTACTCAGCACACCGGCGGCATTGGCGCAACAATCTGGATCATCGCGCGTATTGCATATCTTCCGATCTACATGATCGGCACAAAATATGTACGCACAGCATGCTGGTTCATTAGCGTCGTCGGATTACTGATGATGCTGGCGCGTTTGGCGGGTTACTAAACGCGTAAATCACATTTTAGTTCCAAGGCGGCGAACTTATTCGCCGCCTTATTTTTTTGAAACGGTCTCCTGATCCTAAACGCCAGATGAACGAGCCATTCAGGCCACATTCCAATGCGGCATGGCAACTTATCTTCAAGTTCGGCGTTTATCTCTTACAGGAGCTCGAAAATGAAAACTTTTGCTAGTGTCTTAATTCTCACCGTTTCATTTCTTTCAGCCGGCGCATTTGCCGGTAACCCAGCCCCTGTACAATCCCACAAGCTAAACGTCACCGTGGTTTACAAAAATCAAATCGGCCCAACAAAGGCCGAAATTGTAGATCGCGTCTGCAAATTGAACTTCTGCCGCGAGGCATAGTTTCGAAATTTGCTTCTCCCTAGAGGCAAATGCAGTGTGTGCGACTGGGCCGTGAATAACGCCCCCTCTCATTGTCTGGTCGCACCTCTGCTAACTTAAATATCGAATGCTTCAATTTGTGCAAAAGCGGTACGAAGAGCTTTAGACCATTCGCTTGAAAGCATTTTGAAATAAGGGTCGTCAGGACCGATCCGCTTATTATGCTCAAATTTCAACGTGCCCGTTTCATAAGTCAGCATGTCGATCGGCAGACCCACGCTCAAATTCGAACGCAGTGTGGAATCAAATGACAGCAAAATCATTTTCGCTGCATCACCCAGTTTCATATCGTTGCGGGCCACACGGTCAAGGATAGGTTTGCCATATTTATGTTCGCCAATTTGAAAGAACGGTGTGTCGGCACTGGCCTCGATGAAATTGCCTTCTGTATATATTTGAAACAGGCGTGGTGGTTGTTTGCCGATTTGGCCACCAAAAATAAAACTCGCGGCAAATGCATCGCCCGTTGCGCCCAGTTCCTCGCCATCCATCTTGCGCACTTCGCGGATGGCGCGGCCCACAATGCGCGCTGCCTGAAACATGGTCTTGGCGGCAAATAAATTATCAGGATCCTTAGTCTTGCCCGCTGGCTTGGCATGTTCTGTTAGTAAGCTGACGACGGCTTGGGTGACGGCCAGATTTCCCGCCGTGAGCAGCGTAAAGACACAATGGCCCTTATTTTCCAAACAATGCAGTTTTTTGAATTTTCCGACACTGTCCATGCCCGCATTAGTGCGTGTGTCTGCGGCCATGACGAGGCCCTCATCCAACAACATTCCCACGCAATACGTCATATCCGTCTCCCAGAATCAATTTTTTCTATTGTTGGTCGATCTCAACGCGCACTTCAACTGTCATGGTTTCATGCGCACCGCCCCGCCTTGAACCTCGAATTGGGGTGACGGCCGCTGCGTCAATACCAGCCGCAACGCGCACATAATGATCAGTTGGGCAAATGCCATTTGCCGCATCAAAACCAACCCAACCCAAATCTGGTACAAACGCTTCGGCCCAGGCGTGAGAGGCACTGGAGGATGCGCCAATGCCGGTGACGAGGTAACCTGTGACGTAGCGAGACGGAATACCCAAGGCGCGGGCCACCCCTAAAAAAATATGCGTGTGATCTTGGCAAACGCCGCGCCCACGTAAATATGCTTCAGCCGCAGTTGTGCTGGCATCAGTGGCGCCAATTGTGAACTCTACCTGGTGGTGAATGGCCGCCATCAAGGCATGCAGCTGCTCTAAACCTTTGACGCTAGAAAGCGCGGACTGCACAATATCTTGAATTTGCAAACTTGGCCTTGTGGCTTCGGTTTGCCTCAGGAAAACGGAATTTGGTGCGGCACACACAACACCGTTTACCAAACCGCCCGCATTTTCGCAATCAACCAAACCTTCAGCGATCACATCCACAGGGCCTTTGATGTTACTGCAAGTCACGAGATAAACAATATTTCCAAAGCCATCAATATAACTCAAGGCATTTTCAATGCCTGGCGTGGTGATGGCCCATTGCACAACTTTCTGCGAAGCAAAAGAAAGCGGCGTGAGATGCAAGCGCTGAACCGAATAATCCAGCACTGAATCATATTCAAAATGGGTGACGTGGCGAACTGCGAGGCGCATGGGACCTCACGGGAAATTATAGGTTTTGGAAATGCTTTGCGAAAGCGCGTTATTCGCCTCCATGAAGTCTTGCAAAAATTCATGCAAGCCATCTTGAAATATCTGTTCCATTTTTCCGCCTTTCAAGCGCGCTTGCGTTTGAGCGGCAAGCGCATGACATTCATAACGCTGACCATAAAGCTGGCCCAAATCATTCAGTGCCAAGTTGATCCAATTATAAGCAAACAGCAGTGAGCGCGGCATTTCTTCTTGCAAAATTAGAAACTCCGAAACAAGCCATGGCTTATAACGGCTATCTTTATAAAACCAACGATAGGCCCGGTGAGCAGAAACGGAACGCAAAACCTGCGCCCATTGTTGCGCATCAACATCGCTGCCCACATCGGTGGCGCGTGGCAATAAAATGAAATATTTTACGTCGAGAATGCGTGCTGTATTATCTGCGCGTTCGATGAAATTTCCCAGCTGACTGAAATAATAAGGATCGGTGCGCAACATTGTGCCAAGCAAGGCGCCCCGAAACGCCATGGCCTTTTGTTTCACCCATTCCAGAAAACTGGGCAGGCGGTCTGAGGTGATTGTATCAGGATCGATTTGCGCCAATTCATTCCACGTCGAATTTAAACTTTCCCACACGTCGCGGGTGAGTGCTGTGCGCACCGCGCGGCCATTGTTACGCGCGGCTTTAAGGCAGGATTTAACGCTTGTTGGATTTTCTTCATCAAACAACAAAAAGCTGATCACGCGCGCGCCATGAATATCATCATATTTTGCGGCATAGCTTTCGGCACATGCCGCACTCGTCAGCGTTGAACGCCATTCGTCGCGGTGGCCTTCAACAGCACCGGGCATCAGCGAAATGCGGTAGCCAACTTCCAAAAGCCGCGCCATGTTTTCAGCGCGTTCAACATAACGCGACATCCAATACAGTGATGAGGCTGTGCGTCCAAGCATGTCAGTCCTCCAAAACCCAAGTGTCTTTGGTGCCGCCGCCTTGGCTCGAATTGACCACCAGCGATCCCTCTTGCAAAGCCACGCGTGTTAGGCCGCCCGGAGTTACCCGTATTGTGTCGCCGCACAACACAAATGGCCGCAAATCCACATGACGCGGGGCAACGCCAGACTCGACAAAAGTTGGAACGGCAGACAGCGCCAAAGTTGGTTGGGCGATATAATTTGAAGGCCTAGCGAGGAGCTTGGCACGAAATTCTTCAACTTGCGCTTTGGTCGAAGTTGGCCCAACAAGCATGCCATAACCGCCCGAGCCATGAACTTCTTTCACCACTAATTCCGCGAGATGTTCACTCACATATTTAAGGTCGGAGGCGTTTGAACACCGCCACGTTGGCACATTCTTCAACAACGGTTTTTCGCCCGTGTAGAACTCGATAATTTCGGGCATATATGTGTATATCGATTTATCATCGGCAACGCCAGTGCCGGGTGCATTCACCAGTGTCACCCGCCCGGCTCTGTAAACATCAAATATTCCGGGCACGCCCAAATTCGATTCAGGCCTGAAAGCCAGCGGATCAAGGTAAGCATCATCAATGCGGCGGTAAACAACATCGACGCGCTTTGGTGCTTGCGTTGTGCGCATGTAAAGCCAGCCGTCAGACACAAACAAATCTGAACCTTCACACAGCTCAACACCCATTTCATCAGCCAAAAATGCATGCTCAAAGAAAGCCGAATTATGAATGCCAGGGGTGAGCACAACGATGACGGGTTCAGAACCCGATGAAGCTGGCGCAACGCTCTCCAAAGTTTTGTGCAGCACAGAAGGATAATTTTCGACTGGCGCAATGCGGTGCTGTGAAAACAACTCTGGAAACAAATGCATCATCGCTTCGCGGTCTTCGAGCATATAAGATACGCCGGATGGCGTGCGGCAGTTATCCTCCAGAACATAAAAATCATTCTCGGCCACGCGCACAATATCAATGCCCATAATGTGCGCATAAATACCCTTGGTGGGGTTCACCCCAACCATTTCTGGCACAAAGGCATCATTCTGAATAATCACATCGGTTGGAATGCGCCCCGCGCGTAAAATTTCCTGGCGGTGATAGAGATCATGCAAAAAAGCGTTCATGGCGCGCACCCGCTGCTCAATGCCTGATGAAAGCCTGCGCCATTCTTGGGCCGCAAAAACTCGCGGAACGATGTCGAAAGGGATGATGCGCTCAGATGCTTTGTTATCACCATAAACCGCAAAAGTAATGCCCTGACGGCGAAACCGCGCTTCGCACTCGCGCAAGGCCCGCTCAATGTCAGAAGGCCCCAGGCTTTTCAGCCAAGTTTCAACCTTGCTGTAAGGTTTCCGCACTTTCCCGTCACTGAGAAACATCTCATTAAAGGCCATTACACCGATCGCCCCGTTTTGCTGCATTGCAGTATGAGCGCAAATTTTGATTGGGCGCAAGTGCTTCAGGTTTTGGTCCCGAACCCCAACACATCCATAATCACGCCGCCCGCGGCTTAATTGCGTCCAGCTTCTTGCCCAACACGCGCCTCTCTTTCCGAATGTCATGTTCCATTTGCAGGCGCAAAAAGAACCCGGCCGACATTCTAAAATAACGCGTCAGACGCAAATCTGTATCAGCAGTCACTGAGCGTTTTCCTAAAACGATTTCATTGATGCGGCGCGGCGGCACATCCACGGCGCGGGCCAACGCGTTTTGCGAGAGTGCCAGCGGTTTTAAAAATTCCTCCAGCAGAATTTCGCCCACGGTGGGAATGGGCAGCAAATCAGCCTTCTTAGTGGTAGTCGACGATTTCAATGTTTTCAGCATATCCATACTCCCATTTAAAGCAGATGCGCTTTTTCGCATCGCCAAATCAATTCGAAAACCACCAAATGCAATCATTTATCAAGTTCGCGACTTATATCCGCAATTTTTGTAAGCAGTTTGGTTTTATATTTTTTGTCGAGATTGGCCTGCTTGGTGCGACCAATAAAAGCGTTTTCGGCAACAACAATGTCGGCGTATTTCACAACGCAGTTAAAAGCAGCACAATCTCTAAGATCGTTCTCGTCCAAGACTGTTTCTTCATTTTCTAGTTTCATAACTATATTTTGTTCAATATCAAACATTGGAATCCGAGAAATCAATTCTAAGATACGAGCTTCACCCAGATCAGTTATAGCAAAATTGGGAAACCCCAATTCTTTGGCAACTTCAGAAAAGAGGTCGAGGCTGTCTCTCAACAAGAGTACTGCATACAATCGATAACGTAAATCTAGCGACTCCAAGTTTGTTTTCTGGCGACGTTCCTCAATTTTGAAAATTAATTCCTGAGAACTATTTGAGAAAAAATTTACCGCTGAAGCTCTTTCGTCATCTGTGCAGTCGACAATATAGCTATACAAAGTTCGTTGAGCTTCCGTTCGCATAATGTTTAGAGTGTCTTCTTTTATGTCGAGTTCAAAGACGGCGGGATCGTAGTCACGCACAGTTTCAAAAAAAAGATCAGTAAGAAACCAATTCGTATCAATAAAAGAACTGCCGAGGCCAAAGAAACTAGATAAATAACTCGCAATTTGTTGTTTCAAAAGATGATGTCGCCCCCTGAAAAACTTACCTTGACTAAGTGTAGCCTGCACCCAAGCCAACTGATTTCGTCGCCTAACATTCCGAATCTTGAATGTCTCATAAATATTTGCAAACGTAAGCGGAACGATGATCTTTTCCGCCTTTGCTTTGCTCACGAGCAATTCAACAATTTTGTAAAATTCAGGATAGCGATCTGGATCGTTCACACCCCTCGCAATATCTATCCATTTGTTTTGATCGAGGTATAATATGATCGGTTCATCCATGAGTATTCCTTAAGTACTGTCAACTTAGATAGGTTCGAAGCTTAATGCCCACAATTCTCCGATAAACATTGTGAGCATACCCCTAATTTCCGCACTGCACAAAAATCTATTCACAGGGGTTGGAATCGTGTCCGCCTTTGTGTAGGAAACCCCAAATCAGGGTTCCCCGCACATGCCAAAACGCACCGACATCAAATCCATCCTCATCATCGGGGCGGGACCGATTATTATCGGCCAGGCGTGCGAGTTTGATTATTCCGGCACCCAAGCCTGCAAGGCGCTGAAAGCCGAGGGTTACCGCATTATTCTGGTGAACTCGAACCCCGCCACCATCATGACCGACCCGGATTTGGCCGATGCCACTTATATCGAACCGATCACGCCAGAAGTTGTTGCCAAGATTATCGAGAAAGAACGCCCCGACGCATTGCTGCCCACCATGGGCGGGCAAACCGCTTTGAACACGGCATTGTCGTTGAACAAAATGGGCATCCTCGAAAAATTCGGCGTAGAATTGATTGGCGCAAAAGCCGAAGCCATCGACATGGCTGAAGACCGCGAGCTGTTCCGCGAAGCCATGAAGCGCATTGGCCTCGAAACCCCGCGCTCACGCCTTGCCAATGCATCGAATGCCAAGGATGCCGATAAAGAAGCCTATGCTTCCGGCAAAGCAGCCGCTGCTGATGCAACTGCGTTTGATAAAATCTGGGCCGAAGGCGAAGCTGAACGCCTTAAGAAATATCGCAACCGCGCCATGGTTGAAGCTTTTGAGGCGATGCTCGAAATTGGCTTACCCTGCATCATCCGCCCATCTTTCACGCTTGGCGGCACGGGCGGCGGCATTGCTTATAACCGCGACGAATTTTTGGACATTGTGGAAAAGGGCTTAGACGCCTCGCCCACCGCAGAAGTGTTGATCGAAGAATCCGTGCTCGGCTGGAAAGAATATGAGATGGAAGTTGTGCGCGATAAGGCGGATAACTGCATTATTGTTTGCTCCATTGAAAATATCGATCCGATGGGCGTGCACACGGGCGACTCCATCACCGTGGCTCCGGCCCTCACACTGACTGATAAAGAATATCAAATCATGCGCAACGCCTCAATTGCAGTGCTGCGCGAGATTGGCATTGAAACCGGCGGTTCCAACGTGCAGTTCGGTGTGAACCCAGCTGATGGCCGCTTGGTCGTGATCGAGATGAACCCGCGCGTGTCGCGATCATCAGCGTTGGCATCCAAGGCCACGGGCTTTCCGATCGCTAAAATCGCGGCAAAGCTCGCCGTGGGTTATACGCTTGATGAATTGGCCAATGACATCACGGGGGGCGCTACACCTGCTTCGTTTGAACCAACGATCGATTATGTGGTCGTAAAAATTCCGCGCTTCGCTTTTGAAAAATTCCCGGGCTCCAAACCCTATCTCACTACGGCGATGAAATCGGTCGGTGAAGTCATGGCAATTGGCCGCACCTTCCAAGAGTCGATGCAAAAAGCCTTGCGCGGATTGGAAACGGGCCTGTCAGGTTTTGATGAAGTTGAGATCGAAGGCATTGGCGAAGGCGATGATAAAAACGCCATTCGCGCTGCACTGGGCCAACCCACGCCAGACCGCTTGTTGAAAATTGCGCAGTCTTTCAGACATGGTGCAACCGTTGAACAAATCTTTGCGTCTTGCAAATATGAGCCTTGGTTCCTGCGCCAAATTCAGGAGATTGTGGAGACTGAAAAACGAATCCAAAACAAAGGCTTGCCCAAGGATGCTCAGAACTTACGCAAGCTGAAAGCCATGGGCTTTTCGGATAAGCGCTTGGGCAAATTGGCACGGCTTTCCGAAGACAAGGTTCACAAATATCGCACCAAACTGAAGGTGCATCCAGTGTTCAAACGCATCGACACCTGCGCCGCAGAATTCGCATCGCCGACCGCTTATATGTATTCGACTTATGAGATCGGTTTAGCCGGTCACGATGGCAATGAAGCGCGACCATCAGATAAGCAAAAGATCATCATCTTGGGTGGTGGGCCAAACCGCATCGGTCAAGGCATCGAGTTTGACTATTGCTGCTGCCATGCCTGCTTTGCGCTGCATGACGCAGGCTATGAATCGATCATGGTCAATTGCAATCCTGAAACGGTATCTACCGACTATGACACATCAGACCGCCTCTATTTCGAATCTCTCACGGCTGAAGATGTTTTAGAAATTATCCGTATCGAACAAACCAACGGCACGCTCAAAGGCGTGATCGTTCAGTTCGGCGGGCAGACACCGTTGAAACTGGCTGCAGCACTTGAAGCTGCTGGCGTTCCCATTCTCGGCACCACGCCTGATGCGATTGATTTGGCAGAGGACCGTGAGCGGTTTTCGAAGCTCGTCAAAAAGTTAAAACTGAAACAGCCTGAAAACGGCATGGCTTATTCAGGCGCTGAGGCCAAGAAAATTGCCAAGCGCATTGGCTTCCCCGTGGTCATCCGCCCATCATACGTGCTGGGTGGCCGCGCCATGGAAATCGTCAAAGACGATGCAGGCCTGCAACGCTACATCACCGAAGCCGTGGTGGTGTCGGGTGACTCGCCAGTCTTGATCGACTCCTATCTAAGCAACGCTATCGAAGTCGATGTTGATGCGATCTGCGACGGCAAGGATGTATTCATCGCGGGCGTGATGGAACACATTGAAGAAGCTGGCATACACTCTGGCGATAGCGCCTGCTCTTTGCCACCCTATTCGCTCAAAGCGCCAATCATCGCCGAGCTTGAAGTGCAGGCCAAGAAGCTTGCGCTCGCGCTTAATGTGGTGGGCCTGATGAACGTGCAATTTGCAGTGAAGGACGACGAGATTTATATTCTCGAAGTGAACCCACGCGCCTCGCGCACCGTGCCCTTCGTGGCTAAAGTGATCGGCGAGCCCGTGGCCAAAATCGCCTCGCGCGTGATGGCGGGCGAGAAGCTGGCCAGCTTCAAGTTGAAGAATAAGAAATTCTCGCATATCGCTGTAAAAGAAGCGGTTTTCCCCTTCAATCGCTTCCCCGGTGTTGATGTTTTGTTAGGCCCAGAAATGCGCTCCACAGGCGAAGTCATGGGCCTCGATAAAACTTACGACATGGCCTTTGCCAAAGCCCAATTGGGTGCTGGCATGCGCATGCCTCTAAGTGGAACGGTGTTTGTTTCTGTGAAGGAACCAGACCGCGCCAAGGTTTTATCGTCAGTCAAAAAACTCGTCGAACTCGGCTTCCACATCAAATCATCGGGCGGCAACCATGCTTATTTCGAGAGCAAAGGTGTAGCCACGACCAAGATCAATAAAGTCTTGGAAGGCCGCCCCCACATTGTGGACGCGATCAAAAACGGCGACATTCAGTTGGTGCTCAACACCACCGAAACCCGCTCATCTGAATCCGATTCAAAATCAATACGCCAAACCGCCGTGATGCAGAAGGTGCCATACTACACCACCCTGCCCGGCATCATCAGCGCCACCAAAGCCATTGCGGCAATGAAGGCCGATAAGATTGAGGTTCGGCCGTTGCAGGATTATTTCAAGTAGGATCTTTATCTGCACACCTAACGACCCAGCATCGCATTCAATTTTGCCAGCACTTCTTCTGGTGTCGACTTTGCAATTGCCAGTCTGCCCATCGGGCCGAAATTCTTGAAGACTGGTTCGACATTCGGCGAGGAAGCAAAAATCAAACCGTCAAAAGAAGTTGAGTCAGTTTCAAAATCTGACTCAACTTCAATGCGATAACCCATCTCGCTCAAATAATTACAACATGATATGTGCAACGCGTTACTATGTGTGGACACATACACGTAATTGATCTTTTTCTGGCTGAAAGAATCGACTGCACCCGCCAACATCTCCATCTCATAGCCCTGAATATCAGAGTGCAATATCGTAAGCTCTGGCATGGCTTGCCACGCAAAAAAATCATCCACGAGAAAATGACCGCGCCCGACCATGGATTGGATAAATGTTGCTTTAAATCCGTTGAAGTCAAAGTTCCGCCGGGCAGCATCCAAATTGATCGTCTCAGGCTCGACAAGAAAATTCTTGGCTTCGGGCCGCGACTTCTGACACCACATGGAATAATGCCCCCAATATGCGCCGAGCTCCAACATGGTTGGTGCTTTAGGCAAAATCTTGAGAACCTCTTGAAAAACAAATTCTTCAAGCGGCTCGTGAACACCGCGATTAAAAACCAGAATATTGCTGAAATCGCCATAATAAGAATACGGGCCGGAAACCGGCACCAAAACGCCATTATGGAGCACGACTTTATCCTCAACCAAACAGCCTGCCATCGGATGACGCTCGATCAATAAATTGATCGGATCTGATATGATTTCACGAAAGCGGCCGGGAAAATCACTAGGAGCTGCCTTTTCAGGCAAGGTTGAAAGGTCAAGTTTTTGTGTTCGGTTTTCAATATTCATTGTCTTGCACCAAGTTCATTCAAATAGGTCAGACAATACTTAGCTCAGTGCTTTTAAAGTCCAAAATGATTTATTGATTTGATAATTTCGGCAGATGCAACTATCGCAACGCACGGCTTTGGTTCGCCGTCCGAACGGCCACCTGAAACGCGGCGCGTAATCCGCCTGCTTCCGCGCGGCCAAGCTCCAGCTTAGTCCCATAATTTTCGAGCAATGCTTCAACAATGGATAAACCTAGCCCACTGCCCTGCACTTTCTCATCAAGCCTGACGCCGCGCGATAGCACGCGGGTTTGTTGGTCATCACTGATACCGGGGCCATCATCTTCGACGCTGACCGAAGCATGCGTGCCCTCAACAACAACACGCGCAAGAACCGAGCTTTTGGCCCATTTGCGGGCGTTGTCGATGAGGTTGCCCATCACTTCAGCAAAGTCTTCAGCGTTCATTGCAAGCGACATATTTTCGGGGCCGATGACCTGATAATTAACGACTGACTTTTGAGGAAGTTTTTTTAACGTATCAATGATCGATCGAATTTCGACCAATGGCATGACGCCAGAACCAATGGTAGCACCATCGCCCTGCGCGCGCGCTTTGGCGAGCTCGCGCTCCACATGGCGGTGCATGATGCGCAGATGACCGCGGACAGCTTCAGCATTTTCAATTTGGCCAGCCCGTGCCAACAGATCAGCTTGTCCTGCTAGCGCCGCAATCGGAGTCTTCAAACCATGCGCTAAATCACCCGCTTGCCTACGGACACGCTCCAAATTGCGTCGCTGCATTTCTAAAGTCGCGTTGATTTCTTCGGCCAGTGGCATCACTTCAGCAGGAACACCCGACGTTTCCACATGATCGCTTAATCCTCCGCGCACGCGTTCAATGTCGCGTCGCATGGCTTCGAGAGGTTTGAGGCCATAATAGATTTGCGCCGCCGCAGCAGCCACAATAGCCAAGAACGCCAGTCCTAAAGCTATGGCCAGAGTGCGCACGAGATCAGCATGATCGGCGGCCAGCACACTTGTATCTTGCGATACTGTCAGCAAATAATGATGTTTTACATCGGTCTTATCACGTTTTGTAACAGCGCGGCTCATGCCCACAAGCTCAATGCCCTTTGGCCCGTTGATGGGGGTCAGCGCAAAATTTGTGACAGCGTGATTTTCTGAAAGATCAAAGCTCTGATCCCACATCGAACGCGAACGAAGCGGTGTCTTGCCCTCTTCATCGACTTCCCAATAAAGACCCGAAAGCGGGCGCTCATAACGCGGGTCTGATAGATCCGAGTCGAGCCCTGGGGTATTATCATCCTTCACAATTAGATGTGCCGCCAGTTGATCAAGTTGTTGCGAAAGGCTGTCACGAAGACGGCTTTCAACCTGGCGTTCAAAAAGATTGGCAATCAGAAATCCGATAAAGGCCAAGGTGAGCAAAGCCGAAAGAGCTGCAGCCGCCATCAAACGCAAGCGTAAAGAATGAGCGTTCAAGCCGACTTGTCTGGAATAAAATAGCCAGCCCCTTTGCGAGTTTCAATCAGTCCAGCGCCTAAGCGTTTGCGCACGCGGCCAATTAAAGTTTCGAGTGTATTGGAATAAGATTCACCCGCGCCATAAACATGTTCATAAAGCTCGCGAAAACCAACAATCTCGCCTCGGTGATGCAAGAGATAACTCGTCGCGCGATATTCCAACGGTGAAAGTTTGGCTGGAACGCCATCGACAGTAACCTGCATAGTGCGCGTATCGAGGCGCAAGCCGCCGACAATAATTTCAGGCGCGGCATGGCCACTGCTGCGCCGCAAAACTGAACGCAAGCGCGCCACCAATTCTTCGCCCTCAAAGGGCTTGCCGATGTAATCGTCAGCGCCAATATTAATGCCCTCAACGCGGTCGCGCCAACTGCCGCGTGCTGTCAACGCAATCACCGGCATGGTTTTTCCAGCTTCGCGCCACGAACGCAGAACGCTTAAGCCGTCGAGCTTAGGCAAGCCCAAATCCAAAATCACCGCCGCAAAATCCTCAGTATCACCTAGAAATTGCGCAGTCTCTCCGTCACCTACAATTTCTGGCAAAAATCCTGCAGCAGTTAAAACGCGGCCAATGTGCTTGGCCACATCCGGTTCATCTTCAACAACCAAAACCCGCATTATTTTTCCTGCACATCGATAATGGTCTTGTCCTTCGCATTGACCGTTACAACACTATAAGTACCAGTCTTAGACAAGATTGACAGAATATACACCACGATGCCACGGCGCTTTTTGAGCCGCGCTTCCAGCAAATCACCCGGCACAGTTTTTTGCACTTCGACCAAAATATCAGCCAAAGGCAATGCGCTGCCATTCTTGACCAAGTCTAAAGCATACTCATGTTCGCTGGCTTCATCATGGCCTGGAATTTCGTTAGATTCATCTTCTTCTGCAATGGCAGGCTGAATAAGAGCGCAAAACAACATCGCACCCAAAAGGGACCGGCGCGAAAGTGCTGCTGCTGAAAGTGTCTTCACCATGATAACCTAACTAGCAGAATGTCAGCTGACAAGCCGCTGAAACGTCTCGTCAGCCAGCCCCCATCACATGTGGAGCAACTTGTATGGGTTGGCAAAGCAAACGCCATCTTAACTTTTACAGGAAACGAACATGGATCAAGTGACATCACGTCGTAAATTCAGCCTTATGGCTTTGGGCCTTGCTACAGGTGGATTGGCTATCGCAACAATCGCTTCACCGGCAATGGCTTTCAAAGTGAATGTGCCCGGAGGCGAAGGCAATGAGGGCGCTGAAGGCGCTGGCCACGAGGGCAGTGAAGGTGGCAGAGGACGCAGCCACCATCGTCGTCGCAAGCACAAATAGCCATCAAACAGCAGTAAACCCATTATCCACAAACAGGTGCGTGCCGTTCACAAAACTGGCTTCATCGGAGGCCAAGAACAATGCGGCGCGCGCCACTTCCTCTGGCTCGCAAATTCGGCCCTGTTGAGCGGCGATTGCGGCTTCGGAAACGTCAACGCCCAATGCGATTAAGTCTTTGACTTCGCGAAGCCCGTGCGGCGTTTTCACAAAGCCGGGGCACACTGCGTTGCACCGAATACCGCGGTCTCGGAACTCGACGGCGATAGCCCGTGCAAATTGGTGGCACGCACCTTTGGTGGTGCAATAGGCCACTTCCATTGGAGTGGCAGCAATTGCAGAAATAGAAGACGTACAAACAATCGATCCGCCGCCAGAGGCAATCATTTGCGGCAACACGGCCTTCGTCATCAGATACATGCTTTTCACATTCACATCCGTCAGCCAATCCCATTCCTCCTCAGTTGTTTCAAGAAACGGCTTGATGATGATGGTGCCAGCATGGTTGAACAATACATTGATAGTGCCAAGTGCGACATGCACTTCAGCCACGGCGCGGCTGACGTCAGAAGCCGATGAAACATCAGCCACTGCAAACATCGCTTGGCCACCTGCTGCCTTGATTTCGGCAACCGTAGCCGCAGCGGCTTCGGGATTTCTGTCCACGATACCGACTTTAGCACCCTCCGCTGCGAACAAGCGGGACGCTGCCCCTCCCATTCCGGTGGCACCACCTGAAATTAAAGCTACTTTGCCCTGCAAACGTCCAGCCATGGTCAATTCTCCCTGATTTGCCAGATATATGACAACGCAAAACCCCCGCTAGCAACGAAAAACGTAAAGAATATCCACCTCTTATCGTCACACTTGAAATTTCGCCTTCTTTGGGGCATCTTATGTATCTGCCCGGCCTCGATTGCTTCACAGCAATTGCCGGGTGTTATTTTTCCTTAAATTTGGAAGCTAAAGGACTATTCGAAAAGCCATGGAAAAAGTGCCAATGACCGAAGAAGGCTACGCAACGATGTTAGAGGACGTAAAGTTCATGAAATCGGTGGAACGCCCGCGCATTATTAAAGCGATTGAAGAAGCACGCGCCCATGGCGACTTGTCGGAAAATGCTGAGTATCATGCCGCCAAGGAAGCTCAGGGTTGGAATGAAACCAAGGTTCAAGAACTTGAAGACCGTCTTTCGCGCGCTGAAGTCATCGACCCCACAAAACTGTCGGGTGATACGGTTATGTTTGGTGCCAGGCTGACATTGATCGACGAAGACACCGAAGCCGAAGTTAAATATCAAATCGTAGGTGATTTTGAAGCGGACGTAAAAAAGGGTCGCATTTCAATTTCCTCGCCCATCGCGCGCGCGCTGATTGGCAAGAAAAAGGGCGACAGCATTGAAGTGAATACACCGGGTGGTGGCAAGTCTTATGAAATTGTCAAGGTGCAGTGGAAGTGAAGTAATATCTCTTTTCAACTTTACCTAACTCGCTATTCCCGCGCAGGCGGGAATAGCGACTTTTGGGAACGCCGATGAAACTGCACCATATTTTATTCTTGACTCTATTTCTCGCAAACTCAGCACAAGCGACTGTTTTCCTTGAAGATAAAACTTGGACCGAACTGCGCGATGAGGTCAAGGCCGGCACAACAACCATAATTGTCCCAATCGGCGGCACTGAGCAAAATGGCCCGGCCATGGCACTCGGCAAACACAATTTCCGTGTGAAATTTCTTGCCGAAAAAATTGCTAGCAAACTTGGAAACACGATAGTGGCGCCAACCATTTCCTATGTGCCTGAAGGCAACATTGATCCGCCAGAAGCGCATATGAAATTTCCCGGCACAATTTCAATTTCAGATAAAACATTTGAAGACTTGCTAAGCTCTGCCGCGCGTAGCTTCAAGCATGCTGGCTTCAAAACCATTGTGCTGATCGGCGACCATGGCAGCTATCAGGGCGACTTATCCGTCGTTGCCAACAAACTAAACGCCGAATGGAAAGGCAGTGCGAGCGTGTTTGCTGATCGCGACTATTACAATATCAGTCAACATCAATATGTTGATTCTCTGAAAGCAAATGGAGCAAAAGAATCTGAAATCGGAACGCATGCCGCACTGGCTGATACATCTCTGATGTTAGCCGTCGACCCCAGTAAAGTGCGAAGCGATAAAATTGCTAACGGTTCAAAACTTGGTAGCGCCGACGGCGTTTATAATGGTGACCCCAAAAACGCTTCGGCCAAATTTGGGCAGCTGGGGATTGACCTGATCGTGGATGGAACGGTAGAGGCAATCAAGAAATTCACGGCAACTCATTAATCGAAATGAAAATCATGACCAAGTTCTTGGCCACTGCTCTTCTCTTGCTGACGACAAGCCTCGTCACGCAGCCAGCAATCGCAACTGACATCAAGAAACACCACACAACCAAGCGGTTTGTGATGAAGCTTCTGCACAAGAAACATGTCACTGTTAAAAAACTCAAAGACAGAAACATCTTCGCGAAGCCAGCGCGAAAAATGCATGTGATGAAACACATCTTGCCGACTATACCGCTGCCAGTGCACGAGCCAAGTGTTTTACCAGCATCGGCTGAAACATCTAAATCATACACAGATACAACCAATGTCTATGCCGAGACTGGTTCAAACAAACTAGACTTCGCCTTGGTCAACGCCCTGCCCCGTGTCTATGTGCCCAACCACGCCTCAGATAGCGTGACTGTCATTAACGCCACAACCAAGCAAGTTGTTGAAACTTATAAAGCTGGCCGCGGCCCGCAACATATCATCCCTTCATGGGACAAGAAAACGCTGTGGGTCGCTAATAATGCCGACCATTCGACCAAGGGTTCGATGACCCCAATTGATCCGTGGACAGGTAAGGCTGGCCAGCAGATTACTGTCGATGATCCCTACAACATGTATTTTATGCCAGATGGATCATCAGCCGTGATTGTTGATGAAGCTTATCGCCAGCTTGATTTCCGCGACCCACAAACCATGGCACTTCAGGGCAAATTACCATTGCCAGAATGCCAGGGCGTGAACCACGCAGATTTCGCCGCAGATAATTCATACGCAATATTCACCTGCGAATTTGGCGGCGGAGCGTTGGCCAAGGTCGATCTTAAAAACAAGAAGCTCCTTGGCATTTTGCATTTTTCAAAAAAAGGCATGCCACAAGACATTCGTCTTTCAGCGGACGGCAAAACATTTTACGTGGCCGATATGATGAATGATGGCGTGTTCACGATTGATGGCGATAAATTTATCGAAACCGGTTTCTTCGAAACCGGCAAAGGTACACATGGCTTCACAGTCAGCCGCGATGGTAAGAAACTTTATATTTCCAATCGCGGCTCGCACAATATGGTGAGCGGTCCAAAAGGCCCAGGTTCAGTTTCAGTGTTGGATTTCGCGTCCGGAAAAATTGAAGCCACTTGGCCAATCCCCGGCGGCGGCAGTCCCGACATGGGTAATGTGAGCATAGATGGCAAAACACTTTGGCTCGCGGGTCGTTTTGACCACGAAGTTTATGCAATTAATACGACGGATGGCTCAGTGGTAAAAGTGCCAGTCCAACTCGAGCCACACGGCTTAACAGTCTGGCCACAACCGGGTCGCTATAGCCAAGGCCACACTGGGAATATGCGTTAAGCGTTTCATTAACGTCTGATTAATCAATAGGCTTGCATCAAGATCGCATGATATTGCGATTCTCATTTTCCGTTTTGCTGCTGGCCTTTTTCGCCAGTGGGGTTGCAGCTGGCACAAAGGCAAAACCCAACTGCAACATCGCCGACCAAATTACGACTGGCGCAATTGATATTGCTGCTGACGCCATAAAAACCAGGCTCTCGCGTGTGCCGGCAACAGGCACAATTGAAATCGCCTTTGCACCCTATCCTCAAAGATCGGCCGAAAGACTCGTCAAAAAAATTATTGACGCTGCGCAAACCAGTGTCGTTATCGCCGCCTATCAAATGACATCTAAACCGATTGCAGATTCGTTGTGCAGCGCTGCGGCGCGTGGTGTGGCGGTGACCGCTGTGCTCGATCAAAAATCCAATCCGCATGGTTTAGGCAATTCGAAGCGCGACTATCTATTGAACTGCGGTGTCTATGTACGCACCGACGCGCGCTATCCTATCATGCATGATAAATTTATCGTCGTAGATAGTGCGCATGTTGAGACTGGCTCATTTAACTATTCCTTTGCCGCTGCCGAGCGCAACGCCGAAAACGCCATCGTGATGTGGAATAATCCGCGAATGGCAGAGCAATATCAAAATGAATTTGAGCGTCTATTTAGCGAGGCGAAGGAATAACTTGCTTCACGCCCCAAAGCACTAGCCCCGCACATAGTCCCCAGAACGCCGCGCCCACACCATAAAGACTAAAGCCTGATGCTGTGACCAGAAACGTAACCAGCGCCGCCTCGATGTCCTTAGGCTCCTTCATCATCGCCGTCATGCCGCCCATCAATGGGCCAAACAGCGCAAGGCCAGCAATTGCCATTACTAATTCTTTAGGCAAAGCGCCAAGGATCTGCACAAAGCTTGCGGCCGCGAGGCCGATCAACCCATACATCACAAAATACGGAAACATAATCTTCCAGCGCTGCGCTGGATCGGGATGCGCATCGGGGCCTGTTGCAAGCGAAGCAGTGATCGCCGCCATATTCACGGCATGGCCACCAAAAGGTGTCATGAGAATCGAGGCAACACCCGTGGTAATTAGTGCGCCACTCACGGGCGGCTGATATCCCGCCGCCCGAACCACCGCAAAGCCCGGCAAATTCTGCGAGGCCATTGTCACGAGATAAAGCGGCACGCCCATGCCAATAATCGCGTGCCACTCAAATTTCGGTACATCAAAGGTCAGTGGCGTGATGCCCAAGGCGCAGCACGCAGATCCCATGCCTCCGCCCCAATAGGCCAAAGCTAACCCAAGCACAGTAATCACTGGCACAGCGTAAAGCGGCAAAAGAATCCGCAACGCAAAAAATACAATGACCAAAGGCACCACCAACCAAGGCGCGGCGATGCTTGCTGCGGGAACCTTCAAAACATAACTCACCAACACACCAGCCAACATAGCAGCCGCAATGGCAGGCGGCATTTTTTCGATGGCCCGTTCGAGCGGTCTCACCAATCCCGTGATCACCATTAAAACACCCGAAACCACAAATGCACCCAATGCAACTTGGTAATTGATCCCCGCTGCACTACTGGCAATCAACACCGCACCAGGCGTAGACCATGCCACAATGATCGGCGTCCTATAGCGCCAACACAATATCGCTGTTGTAATGGCCATCACGTAACACAGGACAGAAGCCATTGAGGCCTGCTGCGCTGCGCTGGCCCCTACCGAGGCTGCCGCTTGCATCAAAATCAGAATGGTAGATGCAAATCCAATGATCACAGCAGCAGCCGATGCCGCCGTTAAGGTGGCCCATCCGCCAGCTCCGCGCGATGCACTTTTCATAACAGTGGCACCGCGGGTTCATCCTTGGCAACATGCAGCACAAGCGATGTTTTCACACTTTCAACATTTGGCGCCTTGGATAACGCACCCATCACAAAACTCTGGATCGATTGCAAATCGCGCGCCGCACATTTGAGCATATAATCGGCCACCCCAGAAACTGCGTAACACTCTCGCACAATGGGCCAGCCACTAACCCGCCGCTCAAAATCGCGCATCTCATGTTCAGCCTGGCTCTTCAAGCCCACCAGAACCATCATTTGCACACCATAACCAAGCTTTGCACCATCTAACTGCGCCCGGTATCCAGTTATAAACCCGTCCTTTTCCAAAGCTTGCACACGCCGCAAAGTGGGCGGTGGCGAAAGGCCCACGCGATCCGAAAGTTCCACATTGGTAATCCGCCCCGCCTTCTGCAGCTCTTTGAGAATTTTCCAATCAATGGTGTCGAGATCATCAGCCGTGTTCATGGGCAATGCTTATAGCAATAATATTTCGTGATTCCAGAACGCAAAAACGGCGGGCGGAAACCAAATTCCGTCCGCCGCCTCTTCACTTCTTCATCGCATCTAAATAGCCGCTCACACTATTGGCTAGATGAATAATGTCAGATGGCATCAACACGATGGTTGTTGTGTTATTCTCCGCGCCAACTTCCTGAACCATCTGCATCCGACGGAGTTCCAAAGCCAGCGGATTTTGCGCAATCACCCGTGATGCTTCTGCCAACTTAATTGAGGCTTCCTGCTCGGCATCCGCCTTAATCAAGCGCGCACGTTTCTCACGTGTGGCTTCGGCTTCTCTCGCCATGGCACGTTGCATGGTGGGCGGAATTTCCACATCTTTCATCTCAACGATTTCAACGTGAATGCCCCATGCGGCGGTTACATCATCAACAATTTTTGCAAGGCTGGCGTTGATCTTGTCGCGATCGCGCAACACCTCATCCAAAGCATGTTGGCCGATAATGTTGCGCAAACTCGTCAGCGCAACCTGATAAACCGCATCACCATAACTACCGACTGAGATGATTGCCTTTTTCGGATCAACGATTTTATACCAAAGAACTGCATTGACCTTGATGGTCACGCTATCCTTGGTAATCGTCTCCTGCTGTTCGACGGCCACAGTTGATGTGCGAATATCAACCACTTTTTGCCAATCAATCAGAGGAATAATCCAATAGAGGCCTGGCCCCTTCAGCGATGAATAGCGTCCAAGTCGAAACACCACGGCGCGCTGATATTCCTGCGCAATGCGAAAGCCAGCGGTTACGAATAAAACTGCAAAAGCAGCAACAACATAATAGGTCATGATAAACCTCCAAGAGAAAGCGAAGCCGCCACCCCTTCGAAAGAAAGGGCGATAAAGCTGGTCAGATTTTTTCAAAATGTGTCAGGCGAACCTTGGGCTCAGCTGATCTCCGCTGTGATGACAACAGCAGGAATATGATCCCGCATCGCTACGATTTCAATGCCTCCGCTTCACCTCCGGTTGCATTAACCAAACAAGTTATCAATCTATTGTGGACAAACTCCTCTGTTCACAACAGCTTGTATTCTCCTTGTACGCCGCACCATATAAGCTATGTTCAATTCACATAGCTTTTGGAGTTTGCCATGTCTTCTCGTCATGCCCGCGTTATTGTTTTAGGTTCCGGCCCGGCTGGATACACGGCGGCCATTTATGCCGCGCGCGCCATGTTGCAGCCCTTGATCATTCAAGGCATTCAACCCGGTGGGCAGCTGACGATTACGACCGATGTTGAAAATTATCCGGGCTTTGCAAAAACGATACAAGGTCCTTTCCTCATGGAGGAGATGAAAGCGCAAGCTGAGCATATGGGCACTGAAATTGTGTCTGATACAATCGTTTCTGTAAAACTTCGAAACACTCCGATCGAATTGGTTGGCGACAGTGGCGTAATTTATACTTGTGATGCCTTGATCATCGCAACAGGCGCGCAAGCCAAATGGTTGGGTCTGCCATCCGAGCAACACTTTCAAGGTTTCGGCGTTTCGGCCTGCGCCACATGCGATGGATTTTTCTACCGTGGTAAAAAGGTCATGGTTGTAGGCGGCGGCAATACGGCTGTTGAAGAAGCTTTGTTCCTCACCAACTTCGCATCCGAGGTGACCGTGGTTCATCGCCGCAATGAGTTCAAAGCTGAAAAGATTTTGCAAAACCGACTTCACAATCATCCAAAAATTAAAGTGATTTGGGATTCAGAATTGGAGGATGTGCTGGGCACGCACGAACCAAAAGGCGTTCACACGGCGCGTATTAAGAATGTTAAAACCGGTGTATCGACAGACCACACCGTGGACGGCATCTTCATCGCCATTGGACACAAGCCCGCAACTGAATTGTTCGAAGGTCAACTTCCGTTTAAGAATGGCAATTATTTGGTCACCGCCCCTTGGAGCACAGCAACTGTGATCCCCGGCGTATTTGCAGCGGGTGACGTAACTGATGACATTTACCGCCAAGCCGTAACAGCCGCCGGCATGGGCTGCATGGCGGCACTGGAAACCGAAAAATATCTTCACAGCACAGCCGAGATCAGACAAGCGGCGGAGTAATCAAAAATGGATTGGGACAAGCTGAGAATTTTTCACGCAGTGGCTGAGGCTGGAAGCTTCACCCATGCAGGTCATGAATTATTGCTCTCTCAATCTGCTGTGAGCCGCCAAATTTCAGCACTCGAAGAGGATCTCAAAGTCGCCCTCTTCCACCGCCATGCCCGCGGGCTTATCCTCACCGAACAGGGCGAAGTGCTGCACCGTGCCGCGCATGAAGTGTTCACCAAACTTGAAGCGACCAAAACAAGGTTGATGGATTCAAAAGAAAAACCATCGGGCGAATTGCGCATCACCACAACGGTGGGCCTAGGCTCCGTCTGGCTCACCCCGCGCATTAAAGAATTTATGGAGCTTTATCCCGATATCGTTGTGACCTTAAACCTCGACGACACCGAGCTCGATTTATCCATGCGCGAAGCAGATGTGGCCATCCGCCTGCGAAGGCCCACCCAGCCTGATTTGATTCAGCGCAAACTTTTTACCGTGCACCATCACATCTACGCTTCGCCCGATTACATCAAACGCTACGGCATTCCAAAATCAGTCGACGATTTAGACAAACACCGCATCGTCACCTTCGGCACCACCGAAGGCTATCTGACAAATTTAAACTGGCTCGAAACCGTAGGCAGACCTGATGGCAATCCCCGCCGCTCTGCTTTGCGCGTAAACAACGCTTACGGCCTCCGCCGCGCCGTACAGGAAGGTGCTGGCATTGGCTCACTCCAAGACTACATCGTACCCGGCGATGGCAAAAACCTCGTGCAAATTGACTTGCCGCTAGAGACCCCAGAGTTTGATACCTACTTTGTCTATCCCGAAGAATTGAAGGATACCAAACGAGTGACTGCGTTTAGAGACTTCATCGTGGGCAAGGCGAAGGAGTGGAGTTTTTAATCGTCTTCCACCGCTTGCGGGGGAAGAAAGGGGCCCGTCGAACGCAGTGAGATGGGATAGATGAGGGACCGCAAGCTCAGAACTTCACTTCCCTCACCTATCCCACTTCGCTGCGCTCAGCGGGCCCCTTTCCTCTCCCGCTTTGCGGTAGAGGACAACTTCAATGCCACAGCATCGGCACCAGCGAAGCCACTAGCAACAGTGCCAGCGCCAAATTGATGATCCTGAAATACCTCGGATCATTCAGCACATGCCGCAGCCCCACACCGAACATCGCCCATGTTGAAGCGCTGCTGAGGCCCATAACCACAAATGTGCCCACAACAAAAGCCACGCCCACATAATAATGCGCCGCCACAGTATAAGCCGAGAGCGCCGTCACGGACATGATCCATGCTTTGGGATTAATCCATTGAAATGCGGCAGCTTGGAAAAAACTCAAAGGTTGACCCACCGTTGTATCGTTCTCGCTCGCAGGTTTGGAATTCGCGATCTTCCACGCCAGCCACAACATATAAGCAGCGCCAGCATTTTTCATGATGGAATAGAGGATGGGATAGATATCAAATATCTTGCCAAGGCCCAAACCAACACAGCCGATCATAAACGGAAAGCCAATGGCAACGCCAAAGATCAAAGGCAAAGTGCGCTGGAATCCAAAGTTAATCCCTTGCGCCATCAACAGTGTGTTGTTCGGCCCCGGCGTAAACGCCGTGATAAAGCCGAACAATACGAGTGCTAGAAAAACATCAAACGTCACGAACTAGCGCCCCATAAAGTCGCCCTTGCCCAACTCGATGCCAATGCTGCGCAAAATGTTATAGGCCGTCGTCATGTGGAAATAGATATTGGGTAATGCCATGCCATTGAAGTAGGTGATGCCGTCCATCGTCATATCATTGCCTTGAACCTTCATGGTGATGTTGCGCTTATCAGCACCTTCGAAAGATTTAACATCAAGACTCTTCAAAAAATCCACTGTCTTGGCGAGGCGTGCGTAAAGCTCATCAAACGTTTTTTCTTCATCAGCGTAGCTTGGCACAGCCACGCCAGACAAGCGCGCGCCCGAACCTTTGCAGAAATCAGTGACGAGTTGCACCTGGCGGATAAGCGGGAACATGTCTGGAAAAGTGCGCAAGTTCAGAACAACGGCTTTGTCGATCTTCTTGGCATCGATTTGCGCTTCAGCCTTTTTCAAAAACTTTGTTGTGGCTTCAAGATTGCGAATGAGAAATGGAACTGATTGAGCGTACATGTCGTCGTCCTTTGTTATTTGAGATTGCCACAGAAGCGTTGAATGCGGGTGCATGCATCTTCGAGGATGGTGGTAGCCGTAGCATAGCTGATACGAAAATAGGGTGACGTGCCAAACGCGGCACCATGCACGGCAGCAACCCCTTTAGAGGCCAGCAATTCCGAAACAAAATCTTCATCCGTTGCAATCACTTTGCCCGAAGGTGCTGTCTTGCCAATCGTGCCTGCGCAAGACGGATAAACATAAAATGCACCTTCTGGCGTGGCACAACTCAATCCCTTGGTTTGATTGAGCATAGAAACCACGAGATCACGACGCTCTTTAAAAATCTTGTTATGTGCGGCTATAAAGTCTTGTGGGCCGTTCAGCGCTTCAACCGATGCCCATTGCGCAATGCTCGATGGGTTTGATGTTGATTGCGATTGCAACTTGGCCATAGCCTTGATTAACGTTTCCGGCCCCGCCGCATAACCAATGCGCCAACCCGTCATGCAATAGGATTTAGAAACACCATTCATCGTCAAAGTGCGGTCATAGAGCGTTGGCTCAATTTGTGCGGGTGTCACAAATTTGAAATCATCATAAACCAGATGCTCATACATATCGTCAGTCAGTACCCACACATGCGGATACTTCACCAACACATCGGTCAGCGCCTTCATTTCCGAATGCGAATAAGCAGCACCAGATGGGTTTGATGGCGAATTCAAAATCAACCACTTGGTTTTTGGCGTAATCGCCTTTTCCAAAGCTGCCGCTTGCAGCTTAAAGCCCTTGGCTGCATCACCTTGAACGATCACAGGCGTGCCGCCCGCCAACATCACAATATCAGGGTAACTCACCCAATAGGGTGCTGGCACAATCACTTCATCGCCGGGGTTCACCGTGGCCATTAAAGCGTTGAACAAAACCTGCTTGCCGCCCGTACCGACAGAAATCTGCGACGGCTTATAATCCAAATCATTATCGCGCTTGAATTTGGCGCAAATCGCCTTCTTCAGTTCCGGAATGCCGTCCACCGCAGTATAACGAGTCTTGCCGTCATTGATCGCCTTTATGGCCGCATCTTTGATGTTGCGCGGCGTCTCAAAATCAGGCTCGCCTGCAGCCAAACCAATCACGTTTTTCCCCTCAGCCTGCAAAACTTGCGCTTTGGTGCTGATGGCAATGGTGGCCGATGGCTGAATGCGGTTGAGCGAGTCTGAAATAAAGCCCATGAAAATCTCCTGAATATGGCCGTTCTACTAGGGCTTGGCTGCGTTTCTCGCAAGCATCAATCCGCCACATGAACAGAATGAAATTTCGTGGCATGCTGGAACAATGGATACAATGCACTTCAAAATCATCGGCGGCGGTATAGCGGGGCTGGCCAGCGCTCTGGCGGTGTCCAATGCGGGTGGCAACGCCACCGTTTTTGAAAAGGCAGCCAATTTCGAACCTGTCGGCGCTGGGTTACAGCTGGGCCCAAATGCCGCGCGCGCTTTGCAAAGGCTTGGCGCATGGGATGCAGTATTGTCATCGACCTATGCACCGCCAGAAATTCACATGAGAGACGGGTGCAGCGGAAAACTTCTAAAGCGCCTAGCCTTAGGTAGATCTTTCGAACAACGTTATGGCATGCCCTATCTCACAGCCCATCGCTCCGATTTACATTTGGCGCTTCTTGGTGTTGCGAGCACTAAGCCAAACATCACAATTCACACCAACTCCGAAATAGACGAGCTTGCGCTTGGAGGTTTCGACGGCATCATCGCCGCAGATGGCGTATGGTCAAAGGCCCGAGAAAACCTTTTCCCCGACAGCCAAGCAATAACCACGCAAGACACATATTTCCGCAGTCTAATGCCGATGCCCTCGAACACAAGCAATGTGAATTTCGAATGTGTGAATCTCTGGTTCTACCCCGGTGGCCATCTTGTGCATTATCCGGTCGGCCACCCAGCTCAACTCAATTTGATTGCCATCACGAATGGTGATGAACCAAAATCATTTTTCAAAAATGCGAGCAAAAATTTACGCAGTGTGCTGGCCCTGCCAAATCAATTTTCCAAATGGCAATCAGCTTATTTATCACCACTCAAACATTGGCACCAAGGCAGTATCACCCTGATCGGAGACGCCGCCCACGCCACCCTGCCCTATCTTGCCCAAGGCGCAGCGATGGCTTTGGAGGATGCAGCGCACTTGCAAATCGAACTTCAATCAAACGTAAAAACAGCTTTCGAAAATTTGAGCGCCAAACGCATAGCGCGCACCATGCATTTGCATCAAAGTTCAATGCGTGCTGGACAAATCTATCATTCTTCAGGAGTAACAGCGCTGTCGCGTAACGCGGCAATGAAATTAGCACCGTCGACGATAATTCAAAAACAGCTTGATTGGATTTACAGTTACAAAATTTAGGGCTGACAAAAAGCCAGCCCTAAAATTTTGTCCTTATCATCCGTGCGCCAATGCAACAGAGCCCGTGATGCCAGGTATGTTTGGATTGTTATTTGAAGGTGGATTAAATGGGCGATTTCCGCCACCATCTCTTTTTACTGGCATATCCAAATAGCAATAAGGCTTCTTCACGACGACAGCTATTGCGGCAAATGGTGTTGAGGTTTTTTTCGCGACGCATTTAACTGCTGTGGCGCGGCAGTTGTTATCTTCACCGTTGGACATCCACACTGGACGACCAAAGCGTTCAACGTGTTGTTTGCAACATGCTACAACTTTCATTTTGGAACTCGCATGGCATTCGTCAAGCATCCCAGCACTTGCTTGGCCAGCAAAGCTGGACATTCCAATGCCTGCAAAACCTGCAAAAGCAAATGCGAGGATGGTGTTACGCGGATTGATATAGCTAAACATGATATTCTCCTTTTGGGTTAAGCCATCATGGCTGATCGATGGCTAAACAATGACACATCGTGGCTGAGCCAAGGCTGAATGCGGCGTTCATTTTGAATTCAGGAAAATCCAAAACTAATGTCGGACGTAATGGAATAAATGCCACAATAAGTTCGTAATTGCGGTATGACAATATTGTCGCCAGAAACGTTTTGGAGGTTTCACATGAAATTAATTTCTGCTTCTCTCATAGCGCTCGCTTTTGCTGCAAACTCCGCTTTCGCAGCAGGTACCGCTCCCGCAGCACCAGCTACTCCTGCTGCTCCCATGACAGCACCAACCCAGATGCATTGCAAAGTTGGTGAAGTTGTCAAATCCGTAAAAAAGAAGGGCAAGATGATGAAGACCTGCGTGAAGGCCACGGCTGGCATCATTCCGGATAATGAGCTTTACGCACAAGGTTATTTGCTCGCCAAGACCGGCGAATATGATTGGGCATTGAGCGCGTTCAACGCCATGACGAACAAGCAAACGCCAGAAACTTTGACAATGATTGGCTATAGCAACCGCAAAGCAGGTCGTCTTGAAATCGCCGTTTCCTATTATGATCAAGCTTTGGCTATGCAGCCGGATTATGTGAAAGCCCGCGAATATTTGGGTGAAGGCTATGTTGCTGCTGGTCGCGTTGATCTGGCGAAATTGCAGCTTGCCGAAATTGCCAAGCGCGCAGGCACCACGTCGGAAGAATACATCGACCTTTCAAAAGCCATCTCCGGCGGAGCCGTTAACCTGTAATTATTTTGGGGGCGTGAGCCAATCAACTTGGCCGCGCCCCCAATCTCCCAGACCAAGGCGCTCGGCCAACGCTGGCAGCAAAATTCTTAAATCATTTTCAAGTGTCCAAGGTGGATTGATAATAATTAATCCGGAACCTGAAAGTCCACCTTGTGCAAATGCAGCCTTGATCCGCAATTCACACCACAACATATTTGGTATTTTGAGCAACTTCATTGTGTTTACAAATTGCTTCGCAAATTCCTCAGTTGTCACCGGATACCAAATCATAAATGTAGCCGTCGCCATGCGCCGATAGCCAAATTCCAAAGCCTGCCCCGCTCGCAAAGTTTCGTCCAGCATTTCAAACGGCGGATCAATCAAAACCAATCCACGCCGCTCGCGAAACGGCAGTTCTGATTTTATCGCTTGGATATAATCAAGCTGCTTCACCAAAACATTTTTCTCTGCGACATAATTTTCGGTGAGTTCTGCAGCATCCACAGGATGGAGCTCATTGACAATCAATCGGTCAGTTGCCCGTATCATCCGTAAAACAATTTCTGGTGAACCCGGATAGTAGCGTCCATCACCATTAAGATTCATCGCAGCCAATATGTCACGATATGGCTCCAAAATAGCTTCGACATCCAGCGCAAAATCATCGTCCAACTTTGCAATGCCACTCTGCCATTCTCCGGTCTTGGTTGCTTGGACTCCTGATAAATCATAACGTCCAATACCAGCATGTGCATCCAGCACTGCGAGCGGCTTGTCCTTTGCAACCATCAGAGAGAGAGCGCGTGCCAGAACGATGTGCTTTAAAACATCACCGTGGTTACCCGCGTGAAAAGCGTGTCGATAATTCATGCCCTAAACACCACCGCAGCACCAATTGCGATCAAAGTAAAACCGGCAACATGCTGCAGTGTGATCTGCTCACCCAGCCAGAAAACAGAAAACAAAATGAACACTGAAAAAGTAATAACTTCCTGCATTGTTTTCAGTTCAGCCGTGGAATAAACCGCACTGCCAATACGATTGGCGGGAACCGCGAAACAATACTCAAACAGCGCAATGCCCCAACTGGCTATAATCACAATCCAAAGAGGTTTGCTCTTGTATGATAAATGTCCATACCATGCGAATGTCATAAAAACATTTGAAGCAACTAACATAAGAATTGGCATTACGCCGGCATATGAAAAATTTGGCACTAAAATTCCTCGTTTTAGAGTTTAGAGAGAAAGGCTTAATCCGTTGGCATTTAGACCGTCAACCTCAGGTGATTTGGTTAATTGGTTATAAACTAATTCACGCCAAATCATGAATCGACTTTGGAGGGCAGGTCGAGTGTTAAAGCGTTGGATTTCTATCAGTTATTTAATTTGCTGCGGGGCGGCCCAAGCCGAAGAAGTTGGGCCATGGTTTGGCACTGAAGTCACGTCACCTGAACAAGTCAGCGTAATTGTCACAAACACAAATATGTCAAATCTTGATCAAAACCCAAATTGCACAATTTACAGTTGCCCTAAGTTAAAAAATATTGTTAAGCCGGAACTGAAAAGCGCTGCTAATCCTTAATCCTGACACAAGATTGGGTTTCTTACGCTCATCCTAACTGGGGAATTTTGATGATGAAAACAACGAACCACACCTTAATGATGCTGGCTGCAGCCTTTGCACTCAGCGCTTGCTCAAGCATGAACGTTTTCAAGGATTCGAATTCGCCCTCTAACGCAGTTCCCGCGCCAGATGCTGTGGTTGAAAATCCAGTTGATCCCATAACCCCAACTGCCACCAGCGCTTCTCAAATTAAATCGCTGCTCAGCGGCAAAAGCTGGGCTTGGACTGGACCAAAAAGAAGCGGCGTAACTCTTTATGCTTCAGATGGAACGTCTTTGGTGCAGGTTAATGGTCAGGGCACAACGAGTGGCAAGTGGATGGCTAAAGATGGCCAATTATGCGAGAGCTTCTCCCCAGCCAAATTTATTCCTCAGGGCGTGCCTATGACATGCCAAGCGTTTACTGGCGCAGCAGGCACTTACAAAGTGGGCCAAGCCACATTTAAATTGGCGTCCTAGCCAACTTCACATTCTCGCCATCAACAAGCCACTCTATCGCCCTGTCACAGATGCATCTTGCGGGACTCTGGAGAAATAGTGATGGCAACTCAAATCAACCGCAGAAAAATAATTTTCAGCGCAGTATCTTTAATAGCTTTGGCCAGTGCGGCAGAGGCCGAACATCCATTCTATGGAGGCATTGATTTTACAGGCGATCCCGCACTTCTTCCACCAGTCGAGTCCCCCACTGATTTTCCGATAGAAAGTTTTGCCAATCAAATCCCCGCAAAATTTCGCAAACAGGAAGTGACATATGGCAATAGTGAAAAGCCGGGGACATTGATTGTCGATCCCGAGCATCGATTCCTCTATTTTATTTTGGGCCCTGACCAGGCCATTCGTTATGGTGTGGGTGTTGGCCGCGAGGGCTTTGCCTGGACAGGCCAAGCCATTATTGGGTTGAAACGTCGCTGGCCTCGATGGTTGCCGCCTCAATCCATGGTTGAAAGAGACGTTCATGCGGCCGAATGGGCCAATGGCATGCCGGGCGGGCCTAAAAATCCGCTGGGTGCGCGCGCTTTATATCTTTATGCAAACGGCGAGGATACGCTTTACCGCATCCACGGCACCAACGAGCCTTTGTCGATCGGAAAAGCTATGTCTTCAGGTTGCATTCGTATGTTAAATGAGGATGTAGCTGATTTGTTCGAGCGTGTGAACAAGGGCACTCATGTCGTGGTGCTCCCCGTTGGAGGATCACTTTAACGCTACTTGCGGCCCTTACATCGTTGTGGCACATCCCAAAAATAAATCGGCGAAAAATTATTTATGATGATTCTGAAATCTACCGCAGTCGTTGCCTGCATCGCTCTGTTGGGGGCATGTTCTTCGTCTCCAAATGGGGTGCACGTCACCAAGGATGGCACATCGGCAACATCATCCAAACAGGGGGCTGCAATTCGTGATTTCACTAGCGCTGAAATTGGCCCCGCCGTGGTCGGTAAGACTTTCCAATACACCCGCAAAGACGGAACAGGGTTTGTGGTTTACAATGCCGACGGATCTTTGACGATTACCGACGATCAAAAAGGCGCTTCTAAAGGAACTTGGAAGGCCAGCGGCGCCCAATATTGCGAATCATATGGCGCCGGTCCGCAAGAATGCGGAGTGTTCAAATATACCGGAGATGCCTATTTCGCTGCCAATTCACGCTTAGTAGAAATGAAAATATAAGCCAGCGGCGCTTACCAGCCGCTGGCTCAACAAATCGATTACGACTGTGTGGGCAAGTGGCCCTTTGGTGTCAAACCATCAACCACCTGTGGCAAAGTTTGCGCCAAGCGCTGCATAAGCTCTTCAGGCGTCAAACCTGTTTGCTTCGTCAACATTTCAACGATGTTTGGCGGCAACATTTTCGAAATCTGATCGCCGCTTACGGGTGAATTCGCACCCGTGCCAATCCAACTCTTGGCAATATCTCCAAGACCGCCTTGGTTCATTTGCGTAACCAAACCACCAAGGCCACCTTCAACACCACCGGGCACTTGTGCAGCGGATGTGCCGCCCGAAAGACCTTTTACAAATTCCCCAATCTTATCGCGGTTCTGATAACCCGCAACTGCTACTAAACCCAACAAAGCACCCCAAGAAGGCATTCCGGCCATGATATATCCCTTTCATAAAACCTAGATTTCCAATTATGGGCATTATTACGTCGAATTCAAGAACAAGCTGTTGCTGCAAAGCCAATTTGAATGTTAAACTTGCGTTACCGTAACAAAGGGAGCGGACTTCAAATGGGTATTATTGCCACAATCGTTTCAGGCGCAATCATTGGCATTGTCGCAAAATTCTTGATGCCCGGAAAGAACGAGCCTCAGGGCTTTGTGCTTACTGCAATTCTCGGTATTATAGGCATGTATGTTGGAGGACTAATTCCAATCGGCGGCGCAGATGGCTTAATGTGGTGGATCAAATCAATCGTAGGCGCGTTGATCCTCTTATTCGGCTATCACATGGTGACCAAGAACTCATCCGCCAACTAATCTTGCAAAAATGGGTTGTTCAGCCGCTCAATTCCGATGCGGCTGGCAGCTCCATGACCCGGCAGAAAAGTCACGTCATCGCCAAGTGGCAGAACTTTCTCTCTAATCGATTTAAGCAATGTCTCATGGCTGCCACCCGGCAAATCGGTGCGCCCCACCGAATTTTGAAACAGCACATCACCCATCAAGGCGAATCTATTTTCGTCATTAAACAACACAACCGATCCGGGTGAATGGCCTGGCGCCTCATACACGCTGAACTTTAGTCCACCCACCACAACTTCATCACCGTCTTTCAACCAACGATCAGGCGTCACTACGCGCGCGCCATGAATGCCGAAAGCCGCACCTCGTTCAGGTAAGTTATCAAGAAACACTTTATCGCCGATATGCGGGCCCTCAACTTTCACGCCTAGCAGTTCGGCCAATTCAGCCGCCCCGCCCGCATGATCAATATGGCCATGGGTTAGAATAATGCGCTCAACCTTCACACCCGCTTGGCTGATTGCATCTTGAATGCGATTCAGATCGCCGCCCGGGTCAACCACTGCGGCCGTATTGGTTTCTTCATCAATCACCAACGAGCAATTTTGCTGAAACGGTGTGACCGGAATAATCATAATTTTAAGTTTTGCCATGATCGCCAGCTCTTAGCTTTCCGCAGCCCCTATGGCAATGTGCGCGGCGTCTGCTAGAGAGAAAATATGATTAGCGAAAATCCCCTCCTCACCGTCCGCGATTATTTGCGCCACGCCGTCACCAGCTTTAATAAAGCCAAGCTCGCCCACGGCCATGGCGCAACCAGCGCCATCGACGAAGCGGCCTTCATCATTTTAGAAACTCTCAAGCTTCCGGTAGACGATATTAACC
Organism: uncultured Aestuariivirga sp.; assembly: GCA_964247245.1. Taxonomy (GTDB): domain Bacteria; phylum Pseudomonadota; class Alphaproteobacteria; order Rhizobiales; family Aestuariivirgaceae; genus Aestuariivirga. The sequence goes on along the minus strand of CAXTTK010000002.1, from coordinate 238,113 downwards.
CGTGGCTCGACGCCAGGCTTCTGACAGATGAACGCGCCGAACTTGACCGTTTGATCGAGGCCCGCATCACCACGCGAAAGCCGGCAGCCTATTTATTAAAGCGCACCTACATGCACGGCGTCCCGTTTTATGTTGATGAGCGTGTGATCATTCCAAGGTCTTATATCGGCGAGATGTTAGTGAAGGGATTGTTCGATGAAGCGGGATTAGGCTTTGGTATTGAGCCTGAAAACATCACATCAGTTCTCGACCTTTGCACGGGCTCGGGTTGCCTCGCCATTCTCGCGGCTAACACCTTTCACAACGCCACCGTCGGCGCCGCAGATATTTCATCTGATGCATTAGACGTTGCCCGTATCAATCTGAAAGAACACGATTTATCAGATCGGATCGAACTCTACCAAGGCAATTTATGGGATGCAGTGAAAGACCAAAAATTCGACCTCATCATCACCAATCCACCCTACGTCGCAACCGAAGAAGTCAATGCCTTCCCCCCAGAATATGCGCATGAACCGCGCCTTGCCCATGAAGGTGGCAAAGATGGTTTTGATCTTGTACGCGAAATCATCAAGCAAGCACCAAAGCACCTAAACAAAGGCGGCGGCCTTCTTTGTGAAATTGGCATTGGCCGTGAAATTTTAGAAGCAGAATTTCCGAAACTTAATTTCTTCTGGCTCGATTCAGAGCAGTCAGAGGGCGAAGTTTTCTTTCTGAAGTTTTGAGCTATGTTGCGACGCAACATCGCACCTGTGATCCATTGTGCACTGCACCATTTTCTGCAATACGCTCATTCCCATCAATAATGGATGGGATTATAAATGACACACGCAAATACCGCCGGCCGCGATCAACGCATCACCGATATGGCTCATAAAATTTGGGAAGAAGAAGGCCGCCCAGAAGGTCAAGCTGAAGCCCATTGGGCACGCGCAACAGCAATTGTAGATGCTGAAGTTCTCGCAGAAAAGCCAGTGGCCAAAAAGTCCGCAGCAAAAAAAGCACCAACAGCCAAGAAATAGGTCTTAACGCATAACGCCCATTCATGAAATGATGGGCGCACCTCATTTTATGCTTTCGTGCTGTTATATTTCCTCTATAAGCAGCCCGAAATCAAAACATGAGGATCGACTATGGCTAAGGTAAGAGTTGCAATTAATGGCTTCGGCCGCATCGGGCGCAATGTTGTGCGCGCCATTTATGAATCAGGCCGCACGGATATTGACGTTGTTGCAATCAATGATCTGGGCCCTGTTGAAACCAATGCCCATTTACTGCGCTTTGACTCAGTTCACGGTCGTTTCCCGCATGAAGTGAAAGTTGATGGTGATTCCATCAACATTGGCACAGACAAGTTCAAGGTCACCGCTGTTAAAGATCCTTCGCAATTGCCATGGAAGGAATTGGGCGTTGATATTGCTTTGGAATGCACAGGCATTTTCACTGCTAAAGATAAAGCTTCGGCCCATTTGACCGCTGGTGCAAAGCGCGTTCTCGTATCAGCTCCTGCTGATGGCGCTGATTTCACAGTTGTGTACGGCGTGAACCATCAAGGCCTGACCAAAGATCACATCGTTGTCTCAAACGCATCCTGCACCACCAACTGCTTAGCGCCAGTCGTATCAGTGCTGCACGGTGTTGTTGGCATCGATCACGGCTTCATGACCACAATCCATGCTTACACGGGCGATCAACCGACCCTCGATACAATGCACAAGGATCTCTATCGTGGCCGCGCTGCAGCCATGTCCATGATCCCAACATCGACAGGCGCTGCCAAGGCAATCGGCTTGGTTATCCCTGAATTGAAGGGCCGCTTGGATGGCACATCAATCCGTGTGCCTGTGCCAAATGTGTCTGTTGTTGATTTCAAATTCGTGGCCAAGCGCGCCACAACTGTTGAAGAGATCAACGAAGCCATCAAAGCTGCCTCGCATGGCAAGTTAAAGGGCATTTTAGGCTATACCACACAGCCAAACGTGTCGATCGACTTCAACCATGATCCACACTCATCCACCTTCCATATGGATCAAACCAAGGTTCTGGAAGGCACCTTCGTGCGCATCCTTACTTGGTATGACAATGAATGGGGTTTCTCAAACCGGATGAGTGACACTGCGGTTGCCATGGGCAAACTAATCTAAAAACAATCCCCTCCCCATTGGCACAAAGCTTTTGGGGAGGGACTTTTAAATCGATCAAACAATCAGACCCGAAGCCTTCTTGAAATTCTCATAAAGCTTCCGCGTATTGCGCGCCATATCAGGCATCAGCGGATAGCATTGCGCTTTCAGTTTTTCATATCCATCCACACCCATTTCACGCTCTAATACATTTCGGTAACCCGGCAGTGAAGACCATGCAGCCACAGTTTGTGGAGTAAACTCGCAATGAAACTGCGTACTCAGCGCGTGGCGATCAATCGCTAGTGATTGCACCGCAGCCAGCGGTGATTGCGCCAAAACGACAGCCCCCTGTGGTGCACGCTTCACCTCCGCATGGTGCCACTGCATCACTGTCTGAGTTTCCGGAAGCCCTGCAAAAAACGGATGCGCCTTGCCTTCGTCGGCAAGCGCTACTTCAAATACACCCACTTCTTTGTGCTCAGCTGGTGCCACTTCTCCACCCAAAGCCGTCGCTAAAAGCTGGTGACCAAGGCAAACACCAAGATAGGGCTTGGCCCTATCCCAAACCCATTCACGAATGGCGGCTTTTTCATCTGCAAGATAAGGATACTCATCTTCCTCCCAAGTGTCTTGCGCACCACCCAAAACAAACATCAGATCATACTTCGCAAAAGATGGAATGGCTTGGCCATCAAACACCCGCACAAAATCAGGGATAATCCCATCCTCGGCAAAATAGTCCAGGAATCGCCCAGGGTGATCATGATCCATATGTTGCAAAACCAAAGCGCGCTTCATAACAGTTGCAAATTCATCGCTTGCGGGCCGCGCCCCCGCGCATCATCTTCAGTTGAATATGAGATCGCCATACCGTCCTCGAGATAGGGCACGCCAGCGCGTTGCACCGCTGAAATATGCACAAAAACGTCCCGCCCTCCATCATCGGGGGCCACAAAGCCAAAGCCACGATCTTTATCAAAAAATTTGATCTTTCCGGTATGACGTTGATCTTTGGCAGGCAGTTCCATCACTTCAGATACTCTGAGGACGCAACATAAATCAACTGCTGCGCAAAACCCGCCCGGCCACGGCATCAAGCTTCGCCACCAAAACTGGATCACGTTTGTCCGGCGCTGTCATAACAGCAAAATCCAGAGCGCGATCTGAACCACCCGGGCACGGGCGATGTTCGCGCGGCAAATCCTTGGCTAAACGCAACACAAAGCGCTTGGCCAATTCAACATTGCTCTTCATCACTTGCATAACTTGGCTAACATCAACAACATCATGATGCGGGTGCCAGGCATCAAAATCGGTCACCATAGCAACCTGAGCAAAACAAATCTCGGCTTCACGAGCCAGTTTTGCTTCCGGCATTGCCGTCATGCCGATCAAACTGGCACCCCAGGATCGATGCAACTCAGACTCAGCGCGCGAAGAAAACTGCGGACCCTCCATCACCACCAATGTTCCGCCGCGCTCGTAAGAAATGTCCTCGGCCTGCAATGCACGTTCTGCCGCATCAACCAACAACGGCGAAACAGGATCACCAAACGGCACATGCGCCACAAGACCAGTTCCAAAAAAGCTGCTCTCGCGTTTGAAGGTCTTATCAATAAACTGATCAACCAAAACAAATTTGCCGGGTGGCAATTCAGCTTTGAGTGAACCAACAGCAGAAAGCGAAACCAGATCTGTCACCCCTGCCCGCTTCATACAATCGATGTTGGCGCGGTAGTTGATAGTGCTGGGTGAATAAACATGGCCCCGGCCATGACGCGGCAGAAATACAACCGGCAATCCTTCAATTTCACCAAAGCGCAGAGCATCGGATGCATCGCCCCAAGGGCCGGCAACACGCTCCCACCGCGCATTGTCCATCGCGATATCATAAACGCCCGAACCGCCAATAATGCCGAGAATAGTTTTGGTCATGCTGACTCCTGATGAAACCTATCAGGCCGCAACAACCCCCTTATCGTCAAGCATTTCTTCAATTTAGAAAATAAAAAAGCCCAGCACAGCTGGGCTTAAATCTATCGATGCGACGAAGTTTAATGAGCAACGTTCGCCCAAGTCTTCTTCTTCACAAAATACATCAACCCCGCCAGCACAGCAAGATAGATCAGCACTTCAAAACCAGTCTGCTTGCGCTCTTCCATCTTTGGTTCAGCTGTCCAAGCCAAAAATGCAGATACGTCTTTAGCCATGTCTGCTGTTGTGTTTGGAGCGCCATCATCAAAGGTAACCAAACCATCCGCCAGCGGCGGCGGCATAGAAATCCAATGACCCGACTGGAAATAAGGATTGAAGTACTTGCCTTCAGGCTTTTCTTTTTCAAGCTCAGCCGTTGGTTCTTCATAGCCAGTCAGCAAAGAATACACATATTGCGGGCCGCCGATGCCATTCCACAATTGATTAAATGTGCCATGCCAACCTTCGCGCGCCTTTGTGATCAGAGTAAGATCAGGAGGCACAGCGCCGTTGGCAGCAGCTGCAGCTTCGGGGTTTGCATAAGGTGAAGGAAAGTGGTCGGACGGCAAACCATCCCGGTCAACAATATCGCCTTTGGTATCGGGGTCAGCTGGTACTTTAAACGTTGCCGCAAGTGCCTTTACCTGCTCGACCGTAAAATTCGGTCCACCCTTATCAGCCAAATTCCGAAAAGACATCAATTTCATTGAATGGCAATTGGAGCAAACTTCTTTGTAAACCTTGTAGCCACGCTGAAGTTGGGCCCGATCAAACTTTCCAAATGGCCCTTCAAACGAGAAGTTAATACCCTTTGCAGGAGTAGCACCCTCTTCGGCTAAGGCCGCACCACCAAACAAAGTCATGCCAGCAATCAGGAGTGTCGCAAATTTTTTCATCATTCTCTCCAGATCACTCAGCAGGTGCCAACATCATCGGCTTTTTCTTTGCCAACACATCATCAGCAATCGATGCAGGCAAAGGATTTGGTGTTTCAAGCAAGCCGAGAAGCGGCAAGATCACCAAGAAGTGGATGAAGTAATAGGCAGTTAAGATCCGGCCCCAGATGACGTAAGATCCTTCAGGTGGCTTGGAACCGATAAAGCCTAAAGCAACGCAGACAATTGCAAACACCACAAAGAAACCTTTGAAGATCGGACGGTAGTTGCCAGAACGCACCTTCGATGTATCAAGCCATGGCAAAGCTAGCAAGATCAAGATTGAAGAGAACATGGCAATAACACCAAACAACTTATCAGGCACCGAACGCAAAATTGCGTAGAATGGCAGATAATACCATTCGGGCTTAATGTGAGCAGGAGTCGACAACGGATTGGCCGGAACGTAATTCACTGCGTCGCCCATGTAGTTCGGACCGTAAAAAACGAACAGTGCGTAGAACATCAGGAACACAACAATCGCGAAGCCGTCTTTCATTGTATAATAAGGATGGAATGGAACCGTATCTTGTGGCCCTTTAACATTGATGCCTGTTGGGTTTGTATTGCCTGGAACGTGCAACGCCCAAATATGCAGGGCAACCAATGCAGCCAAGACAAAAGGCAACAGATAATGCAGCGAGAAGAAACGATTCAGAGTTGGATTATCAACCGAATAGCCGCCCCACAACCAAGTGGTCACAGTATCACCGACGAATGGAATGGCCGAGAATAGGTTTGTAATAACCTTAGCACCCCAAAAGCTCATCTGGCCCCAAGGCAATACATAGCCCATGAAAGCTGTGGCCATCATCACCAGATAAATGATCACACCCAGCATCCACAACACTTCGCGTGGCGCTTTATAAGAACCATAATACATGCCGCGGAACATATGGATATAAACCGCGACGAAGAACATCGAAGCTCCATTCATATGCATATAGCGCAACAACCAACCATAATTCACATCGCGCATGATGTGTTCAACAGAGTTGAAGGCCATATCTGTTTGCGGCGTGTAATGCATTACAAGAACGATACCGGTAATGATCTGGACAACAAGCATTACGGCGAGGATGCCACCAAATGTGTACCAGTAATTCAAATTCTTTGGCGTTGGAAAATCCAACATATGATCTTTGGCAAAGCCCACGATGGGCAAGCGCTCGTGAAACCATTTTCCGAAGGCAGATGTAGGTTGATATTTATTGGGGCCGCTCATTTTTGTGTCCTATTAGCCAACGCGGATTTTTGTATCAGTGAGATAAGCATATTGTGGAACTGCCAAATTCTCGGGTGCTGGACCTTTGCGAATGCGGCCAGCCGTATCATATTGCGAACCATGGCAGGGACAGAACCAGCCGCCCGTTTTGGTGGAGCCTTCAACCGCAGCAAATTCACGCGATGGATTATTGCCATCCGGCACACAGCCCAAATGGGTGCACACACCAAGCATTACGAGATATTCTGCCTTGCCACCCACAACGCGGTTTTCATCGGTCGCCAAATCACTACTCTTGGCGTTAGCATTTCGTGCAACGTTATCTTTCAATTCGTCCATTTTTACAGCTTTGGCTGCGTCGATTTCGGGCTTCGTGCGGTGCCGAACGATCAGCGGATTGCCCCGCCATTTAAAAGTAACCGCTTGGCCTTCAGCAATAGGTGCCAAATCAACATCAATAGAAGCCAGTGCCAAAACCGCGGCATCAGGGTTCATTTGATTTATAAATGGCCACGCCACCAACGCTCCACCAACTGCAGCAACCGCACCTGTCGCGATGAATAAAAAATCGCGCCGATTTACATCTGTATGAGCATGATCTGCTGTGGACACTTGGCCAAATTCCTTGTCATAAAATGCGTGACTCTTTTGAATCCCCGCCGCTCCGAACGCTGGGTTTTTGACACCGCTGCCGCAATAAGTCTAGCCACTGGATGTCGCACATGCACAGCTCCGTTGCGTTTCTCAAAAACCCGCCTAAAACGCTGTTATTATGATCGAAATTGCACTCTATCAACCAGACATAGCCCCTAACGCGGCGACTATTGCAAGGCTCTGCGCTTGTTTTGGGTTGAAACTCACAATTATTGAGCCAGCAGGCTTTGTGTTCAGCGATTCTGCCTTCAAACGGGCGGGCATGGATTATCTGCGAGATGTTGATTTACAACACGCCGCATCTTGGGATGCCTTTTACCGAGGTATTGGAAAAAAACGACTTGTGCTGCTCAGCACAAAGGCGAGCCAACCGTATTTTGAATTCAAATTCCAGCACGATGATATTTTGATTATGGGCCGCGAAAGTGCGGGCGTGCCCGATGATGTGCATGCCGCAATTCCCGACCGCATCCGCATTCCGATGCAGCCAGGCATGCGCTCACTCAATGTCGCCATTGCCGCTGGGCTCGTGACAGGCGAGGCACTGCGGCAATTAAATGGTTTTACTATTTAGCAACTCGAACCTGTGACATGGCAAGCGCAATTTTGTCAAAAGCCGACATCAATGCAGCATCGTCTTCAGCCGCAAAGGCTTGTGTCGGGTTTGAAGCGCAGGCTGACAGCAGGGAAATCGACGAAGGTTTCGTCACTTTGAAACCGACAGTGTAGACTGTAATGCCTTCAGCTTTGATGTTTTCACAGAGTTCTGCCGTCTTAGCATCAGCCGCAGCCGCATCACTTCCGTTGTGATAAGGATAATTCGCTGACAACGTATTATCACCGTCGGTCATCAGCACCAGAGACTTATTACCCTTCAGAGCTGTCATCTCGGCTGTGGTCTTTGCGCCCAATAGCGGTTCATTCGAATCCAACATGTTCCATCCCCACAATAAGCCTGAAGGAATATAAGTTTCACCTACAGCGTTCATCGCGTCAATTTGACTGTCGAGTGTGGATTTTACGTCTGTAAGATCAGTAAGAGCAGAAGAGCAGCCCGTGTCCATTAGTCCGGTATATTTATTTCCTAGGCCGCCTATCTTGGTATCCAAGCCGTTATTACGCGAGCCAACGCAGCCACTCCAAGAATGCGAAGGATAGTAGGACGAAGTGACTGGAGCGCCCGGATTTACATCACAAACATTTTCTTGCCAAACGGCGGGAACGCCGTCGTTGCTGTATGGATGATCGACAAGATGACAATTCGAGTAAGTTGCGTTGGGGTATGAAGTATAACTAACTGGAGCAGACTCCGTGTAATCCACAGGAACGTCGATCCAACTCTTATAACGATTTGACATACCTACATTGACATAATTTGAAAACGGTACGATCCCAATTTTAACATAAGCACCCGCTGGTTTATTACTCATTATGGTATCGACCAAGTTTTTGGCTGAAGCTTTAAGAGCAGCCAAACGCCCCTGGCTATTCATTGAAGCTGTATTATCGAGAACCAACGCCAGTTCCACCGCCATGCCGCCCATCTCAACTTCCGAATAAGCTCCCAGATCGGTTGTTGGCATACCGACAAGTCCCAGAAAGTAATTGTTTACCTTGCCTTGAACCTTCACATAGAAGTTCCCAGAACTGGAGATTTTTCCAGACTCGACGTTGCTCACGGTCGCCAACGCATTTTCTTGGCCGTTTGTGTTCAAATATTTTGCTACTAATATTTGAACATTGGCTGTGTTCGGGAGTTTGGAGGTGCCGCCAGCAATGGCCGCAGAGTCAACTGCACCCTGCAAAACAGTCTGAGCATTATTGACTCTAACCATGTCAATGGCAGCGCCAGACGCGACCATTAGTGGAACCGTCGTAATCGCGACCATCATGGCCATGTTACCACAGACGTCGGTCAGGAATGATTTGCGGGCCATAGTAGACTCCCCTAGCTCTATTGGTTACTAATTCTACAATCTGGGATAGTCATTAAGAATTAAATATCGCTGAGTGAGGATGGTTAAAGTTTGGCTATCGCAATAACTCAAATTTCCTTAGATTTTTGCGTAAAACCTAATATGACACGGGCGTCGGAATAGTTGAGAACGTGAAAATGAACCAGACTCAAACAGAAGAACTAAAATCAAATACCAAAATTTGGTTTGAGTCATTACGAGACCAAATTGTTGCCGATTTCGAAAAGCTCGAAGACGAATGCAGCGCTGATGCGCCGGCTGGTCGCTTTGTCAAAACGCCTTGGACACGAGCCAATGATGGCGGCGGCGGCGTTATGTCGATGATACATGGTCGTGTCTTTGAAAAAGCAGGCGTACATTGCTCAACTGTGCACGGCGAATTTTCACCTGAATTTAGAAAACAGATGCCTGGTGCAGATGTTGATCCGCGCTTTTGGGCGTCAGGTATTTCGTTGATTGCCCATCCGCGCAACCCGAATATTCCAGCAGTACATATGAACACACGCTTTGTTGTAACAACGAAAACTTGGTTTGGTGGCGGTGGCGATTTGACTCCGGTCCTGATGCGTCGTCGCAATCAAGAAGACCCCGACACTAAAAATTTCCACGCTGCTTTTGAGCAAGCCTGCAATGCCCACCCGGTGGCTGACTACGCACGCTATAAAAAATGGTGCGATGATTATTTTTATCTGCCGCACAGAAACGAACCACGCGGCATTGGCGGCATTTTTTATGATAACCTCAACAGCGGTGACCAAGAAGCAGATTTCGCATTCACCCGCGACGTTGGCAACGCCTTGAAAGACGTTTACCCAAAAATCGTCCGCGCCAATATGAATATTCCGTACACGGATGAAGATCGCCAAGAGCAACTCATCCGCAGGGGCCGCTATGTGGAATTCAATCTGCTTTATGATCGCGGCACGATTTTTGGTTTAAAAACCGGCGGCAATGTTGAAAGCATCCTCTCCTCATTCCCTCCAGAAGTAAGGTGGCCCTAATGGATTTGCGTAACGGTTTTGATATTTCGCGCTACATCAGAAACATTCCGGATTATCCCAAACCCGGCATCATGTTCCGCGACATCACCACCCTGCTCTCAAACCAACATGCTTTCCGCGCCGCTGTCGATGAACTCGCATGGCCTTTCCTGCATGGGCAGTTTGATTACGTCGCTGGCATTGAAGCGCGCGGCTTTATTCTGGGCGGTGCCGTGGCCCACACGCTTGGAAGAGGCTTCATCCCCATCCGCAAAAAAGGCAAACTGCCTGCCCGGGTGATTGGCCAAGAATACGCATTGGAATATGGTGTCGACACAATCGAGATTCATGCCGACGCTATTAACAAAGGTGACAAAATTCTTCTGATCGATGACCTCATTGCAACAGGCGGCACCGCCGGAGCCGCAATAGACTTGATCCACAAAACCGGCGGCGAAGTGATCTCAGCCGCCTTTGTGATCGACCTGCCCGATTTAGGCGGCGCTGATAAACTGCGGGCCAAAGGCGTGAAGGTGCATACGCTGGTGGGATATGGCGGACATTAAAATCCTTCGTCTCGAAAATTCCACTTGCAATATTCACGAAATGTTCCATAAATGATTTCGGTGAAACGGGCATTAATTCGAACTTTCAGCGGCAACCCGACAGAGACAATGAATGAAAAATTTTTCTAATGTTGTGAGTTTGTCCGACACTCCTGCTTTTCCGATTATATCGCTTTTTTCTGGTGCGATGGGGTTAGATTTAGGTCTAATTGAAGCTGGCCTGCATGTGTCAGTATCTCAAGATTTCGACAAATGGTGCATTGAAACAATTCAAGCAAATGGACACCCCGTTGTCGGAGGCGATATTCGTGAGTTGTTGGCGAATGATCCGAGTTGTGAATTTTTGCTCCGACCCGCCAAACTGCGCAAACAGGATGTTTTTGCTGTGGTCGGTGGACCGCCGTGTCAGTCTTTTTCGACTGCTGGAAAACGCAAAGGCACAAGCGATGGTCGCGGCATGCTTTATAAACAGTTCGTGCAGGTCGTGGAAACGATAAGGCCACGGTTTTTTGTTATGGAAAACGTGAAGGGCCTAGCTTCGATGCCTTCGGATGTTGAAGACCGAGAATCTCGCCCTGTGCTCGATGCGATCCTCAATGAGTTGCGCCGGGTTGGATACCACACTGTGCATGGTGTTGTTGACGCTGTTCACTATGGTACTCCGCAGTTCCGAGAAAGGTTGGTCATCATCGGAAGCCGGGACAACGAAGCCATCTTCCTGCCCGCTCCAACTCATTTCCACTTGCATCAGAATCCAGCCATGCGATGGCAAACTTTGTTTGACGCAATCGGTGACATTGAAGACGTGGGAGCACACTCTCGTTTCTCCAAGCGTGTAACCGAATATTTGGACTTAGTGCCAGAAGGCGGGAATTGGAAATCATTGCCGCAGAACCTGGTTAAAGAGGCAATGGGTGGGGCTTTTGAATCGGGCGGAGGAAAAGTTGGCTTCTATCGCCGCCTTTCCTTCAGACAGCCTTCGCCTACGCTCGTGACTAGTCCAATTCAGAAGGCTACAATGCTTTGTCATCCCAGAATGGCGCGGCCGCTTTCTGTTATAGAGTATGCTCGGATCCAAGGATTCCCAATGTATTGGAAATTCGAAGGAAGTACTTCGGATTGTTATCGGCAAATTGGGAATGCAGTTCCCGTACCTCTTGGCAAAGCTATAGGGCAAATGATGATATCGGTTGCCGCAGGTAATTCTGAGGTGCTGGTAAAGAGAACTCGTGGCACGTCAGTGCATGGAAAGATGAAGAAGTCCGCTTTAAGTGTGGGTTTTGGTAATGATTGATCAAAAGACTCTGGAAGCCGAGGTTGGTCGTTTGCTTGAAATTCTATACGCGAAGCGCCTTGGTGCGCTTGACAAATTGAGATTAACAAAGCTTCTGAATAAGAACCCGTATCTCTATCGCGCTCTGGGCATTGAAGAGAGTTTGGAGCTGCTAAGACAGATGCAGATCGCGTTTGTATCGAGTTCGGATGAAACCATTTTCGGAAATGAGTTTTTTGAACCCCTTGCATTATGGGCTGCACGCGAGTCGAGCGGGCATTCTGGCGGTAGTCGAGTTGTTACCGTGGGGGACGCAGCTGGTATTGATATTGCCATCACTGAAGCAAGTTCCTATTCTGCCATTTCTGTAAAGTCTGGAAAAAATATTTTCAACGCACAAAGTAGCAAAGGACAAAGTTCCGAATTTGAAGCTTTACAAGCTAGGTTGAAAAAACTTGGAAAACAATTTCTTCCCTACATTGGTTATGGTTATGGAAGAAAGGCTGCACCTAAAAAGGCAACTGTTGTCGATCGAGTCGCTGGTGAAAAATTTTGGAACCTTTTGACTGGTGAGCAAGATTTTTATCTAAGAATAGCGGATGCAATTGGCGTACATTCAATAGGTCATGGCGCGGTATATCGTAAGGCATTTGACCACAAATGTAACTCCTTGGTTAAGGAGTTTTGTGCAGATTTTGTAGCTGCTGACGGTACCATACAATGGAACAAAATCGTAAAGTTCAACAGCTCCATCGACAAGCCAAAGTCGCTCAAAAAGTCTCGGGTAAAGATGGCAAAAGCCGACACCTCGCCTTAAGGCGCAATACTATCTTAACTTGCCCACTCGCTTCGCTCGCGAGCCCCTTTCCTCTCCCGCTTTGCGGTAGAGGACGTTTAAGTATTAAACCTAAAATGCATCACATCGCCATCGGCCACCACATATTCCTTGCCTTCTAAGCGGAACTTCCCCGCAAGCTTAGCGCCTGCTTCACCATTACCGGCCACATAGTCATCATAGGAAATGGTTTCTGACCGGATGAAGCCCTTCTCGAAATCCGTGTGGATCACGCCCGCTGCGGCAGGCGCTTTGGTGCCTTGGGTGATGGTCCAAGCGCGGGCTTCTTTCGGCCCAACGGTGAAATAAGTGAACAGTCCCAGAAGTTCATAGCCCGCGCGGATCACGCGGTTGAGGCCGGGCTCTGTCAAACCAACGGCATCGAGAAAATCCTTTTGGTCAGCTTGCGCCATGATGGCGATTTCGCTTTCGATCTTGGCGGAAACCACAACCGCCACATTGCCTTCCTTCTTTGCGAAGGCTTTGACGCGTTCGGAAAATTCATTGCCTTGATCAGCAGCGGCTTCTTCGACGTTGCAAACATAAAGCACTGGCTTTGACGACAACAATCCAAGGCCTGTAAAAGTTTTCTCTTCATCGGCGGTGCGTTCCGTCAAACGCGCAGGCTTGCCTTCGCGCAACAATATGAGCGCGCGCATCATCAGCTCGGCCAATTCTTTTTGTTCTTTATCGCCCTGCTTGCCTTTTTTCTCGGCCGCAGGTTGGCGCTTTTCAAGCGCATCTAAATCGGCAAGCATCAATTCAGTTTCGATGGTTTCAATATCGGCTAAGGGATCAATCTTGCCTGACACATGCGTGATGTCGCCATCTTCAAAACAGCGCACCACATGCGCAATGGCATCAGTCTCGCGGATATTGGCGAGGAACTGATTGCCCAAACCTTCGCCCTTGGAAGCGCCTTTCACGAGGCCCGCAATATCAACGAAGGTCAAACGCGTTGGAATAATTTGTTGGCTACCCGCAATGGCCGCCAAAACATCGAGCCTTGGATCAGGCACGCCCACATCGCCCACATTTGGTTCAATGGTGCAAAACGGATAATTTGCCGCCTGCGCCGCAGAAGTCTGCGTGAGCGCATTGAACAACGTCGATTTCCCAACATTCGGCAAACCCACAATGCCACATTTAAAACCCATGCAAATTCTCCGGAAGCAAATTCATTTCGCCGCCCTGATAGGCGGAAAACACAGACTTGGGAACCCTTCTATTTGAATGGGCGGACTAAACTTTCGCTAGGCGCGGCGGCAGAACTAATTTTCCAAGTATCGCAAAATTCACGGCCCCAGATGCCGCTGGAATATTATTGGCAAGATGATTGACGGTCGCATGGGCCAGCGTTGCAAACTTGATTGCCTCTTTAAAAGCGGCGGGCACACCGAACTCATCGGAGAGTGTAAGGCGCAAACCCTTTGGCATGTAGGCCGCCAAGCGCTCCATCAAATATCCATTTCGCGTGCCACCACCGCTGGCCATGATCACGCTCATCTCATCAATCGATTTCACATTATCAGTAATTGAACGCGTAATCGCATAAGCCGCAAATTCGGTGACAGTCGCCACCAAGTCTTTGTCTGATCGATGCTTGTAATCGGCCATAACCTTGTCTGCGTAACTAGACCCAAAATCCAAACGCCAAGCACTGCGCGGCACGGGGCGTTTGAAAAAATCATGCTCTTTCAAATAGCCCATCAGCTTTTCGTCCACCTTGCCACCACGCGCCACGTCGCCATTTTTATCATAGGGCTTGTTAAATTTAGCGCGCATCACATGATCGATCATCACATTGCCGGGGCCGGTGTCAAACGCCATCATCTTGCTCCGATCAGCATCAGCACGGTGACAATTGGCAATGCCACCGATATTGAGCGTGAGGATCGGCCCGATATCGCGGAATGCCACATAGTCCAAATATTGCATGAGCGGCGCACCCGTGCCACCCAACGCATGCTCCATGGGGCGAAATTGCGTCACCACGGGCGTCTCACATGCGACCGCAACAATCGACGGTTCACCAATTTGTAAGCCACATGGATAAGGTCCATCAAGCCAGCGCGACACTAAATCTTCGCTGTCATCATAGTTGCGGAGCAGTGAATGCACTGGAGGTTCCTGATATATCGTCTGGCCATCAAAGCCGATCACTTCAACATCGCCCGGTTTCAAATTCTGCTCGCGCATAAACGTTCGCGCTGATTCAGCATAAACTGCGCCTGCCAAATAATTGAGGCGATTGAGTTCAAACAGCGAGATTTTGTTTTCAAACGCTTTGAGAACCATTTCAGCCACAGGCTTTGGCCAATCATATGAATTGCCCGCAATGAACTTTGGCCGCATCGGATAACCATCCGCCCCATTCTCAATCTCAACAAGCACCACATCCACGCCATCAAACGAAGAACCGCTATTCAACCCAATCACTTTGACCATGACGGTCTCCTACTTTCAAAAACTTTGTAATGGCAAATCAATCGAAAGTTATTTTACACACCGTTTTCAGCATGAGCATTCAATACTAAACACACGGTGCCGAAGTCACCGAGCTAAAACCCGCTGCTATTTGCAAGTTGAATGAGAGAAATCTTTTTCTGCATAACGATGCGCAAGTTCATTATTCGTCAAACTCTTACCGCCAGTATAGATGCTGCACGATTTGCCGCCGGGCAATAATCGCAACACCGTGAGTTCTGTCTCCGATTTGTTGGCCTGTAGACTAGCATCATAAGTGTAAAACCGTTTGATCATGTATAGGGGCACGAACTTGCCTTTGCGCATAACGCCGCCCCAATCGTAACTGCCGGGATGAACTTGATCGGCGGCAACCGTAAAGCCGTCTTTTTCATCGTTACTAAAGCTGAAAACGATGCGTACGGCTTCATGATAGGTTTGATATACCTTCACTCCAAATTTACTTTGGCTGACAGACGGCACGTAGTCAGGACAATCCTTGTCTTTCTCAGGATTGCAACTTGGCAATTGTTTGGTTTCGCCCAGCTCTTTCTCGATTTTCCAAATTAACTTCTCTGCATGGCAAGAAGATCCCGCCGCAAATACGACGATCATAGCGAGAAGAAATTGTTTCATTTGACAAGCCTTTAAGGTTCGACCAACGACAGGATACTATCACAATCAAAAAATTTTAATAGATGGTCAAGCAGCAGGCTTCGGTGCTTTGGGCTGTGGCGGGTTTACCTTCAAATGCACATGGCTTTGAAACTTCGCCTCTTGGCCTTCAACCAACATTGCGGCGTTATCTGCTACGGCATCGAGAAGTGCGACCAACCAATCCTTATCCTGCTTGTCAAAATCACCCAGCACATGCGGCAGCACAAACTTTGCATCACCGGGATGGCCGATGCCTAAGCGCACGCGTTTGAACTCTGGTGTGATGTGCGATGAGATTGAGCGGATGCCGTTGTGACCCGCAGCCCCTCCTCCGAGCTTTACGCGAATTTTGCCTGGCTCTAAATCCAGCTCATCGTAAAATACAAAAACCTTTTCGAGCGGAATGTTATGAAAGCGCACGGCTTCGCCAACACTTCGACCCGATTCATTCATAAAGGTCTGTGGTTTGAGCAATAGAATTTTTTCTCCACCCAAACTGCCATCTGCAATTTCGCCTTGAAATTTTTTCTTCCATGGGCCGAAGCGATGGGCCGAGGCAATCACATCGACAGCCATGAAACCAATATTGTGGCGGTTGGCAGCATATTTTGAACCCGGATTACCGAGCCCGACGAACAGATACATAGACAAGCCCTTAAATCTAAGCAATCGTAGCGCGTTTACGTGATGGGGTGAGACTTTGCAATATTGGCAACGCGCCTCAACCTATTGCTGCCTTTGTGATTTGAACTAAATGTTTTCTGAAAATGGCCATGTCTTTGCTGCTCATCGCTTGGCGAAGTTGCGCATCATAAGCCAAAGCATTCGCGCGCATTTTAATAAAATGAGCACGCCCAGCCTTGGTAATCTCAACACGATGTGACCGTCGATCCTCGGCCACACGTTTGCGCAAGATAAGATTTTGCTTCTCCATTGCGTTAAGATGATGCGTCAAAGTAGATGGAAGAATGCCAACATCTTCGGCAATCGCCGCCTGCAATTTCCAACCCGCTTCATACAGCGACAAAAGCACCAGCCAACTTGCCAACGATCCACCAGCCGCCACCAGTCGTTGTTCAAACTGCCGCGTCGTCGTCTTTGCTGTTTGTGCGATCAGAAACCCTATCGGCGAATCAATTAGTTCCATAGCTAATCATTAGATATAAAATGATTCGACATCAAATTAAATTTAGAATAGTGATGTTGACGAAAGGAAATAAAATGAAGATTTTTGTCTTTGGAGCAACGGGCCGCGTTGGACAGGAATTTGTATCGAAAGCACTTGCAGAAAACCACAAGGTCACAGTGTTTGTGCGCAGTGCAGCAAATTTAAAGTTTAACAACGTGCAGGTCTACGAAGGCGATGCGAGAGACGCCAAAGTTGTTACGCGTGCGCTGAAAGATGGATTTGATGCAGTTGTTACATGCTTAGGCGAACGCAGCCTAAAACCGTCCAACCTCATACAAGAATCGATGGTTGCGATCATTGCAGGCATGAAGCACACAGGCATAAAGCGATTATTGGTTGTCTCTGGCACAGCGGAAATGCCCCACAAAACAACACTTGGAAAACTCTACACGGCGTTGCTGAAACAGACACCAGTGGGCCACGCCGTCCGTGACCACGATGCGGCATTCGCTTGGCTTAAAGCCACGGATCTAGATTGGACCCTTGCGGGATGCAACTATCTGAGAAGCGGTCCCGAAAAAGGAAAATACAAAGAATGTATGACGTTTCCGGGAGGCTTCAAAATCATTCATCCGCCTGATGTTGCAGATTTTCTCATCCGTGAACTAAATCGCGATACGAACTATAAAGCGGTCGTTGGCCTGTGGTATTGATGTTTTGTCTCTATATCTCTTAGCGGAAATTGCAGCCTTTTTTAACCCCGCCGAGGAATGGAACACGCAAACGAGTTGATGTATTTTTTCTGCTTTTGAATTTGAGCGCGTATAAAAAAACGGGCCCTGCATTGCAGAGCCCGTTTCCGAGATTATAAGGCTAAAATTTAGCTCTTCGGTAGCAACACAGCATCAATAACATGAATCACGCCATTGGTGCAGGCGATATCCGCTGTCACAACATTTGCACCATTAACAGTCACACCATGTGTGCCATCAACGGTGAGCGCCTCACCATTGACAGATGCTGGAGACAATTTCTTGCCTGAAACATCAGCTGCCATCACTTTGCCTGCCATAACATGAAGAGTAAGAATGGCAGTCAACTTAGCCTTGTTTTCTGGCTTTACCAGATCTTCAACAGTGCCTGCTGGCAATTTTGCAAACGCTTCATCGCTTGGAGCAAAAACTGTGAATGGGCCTGCGCCCTTTAAAGTTTCGACCAAGCCAGCGGCTGTAACAGCAGCAACAAGGGTCTTGAATGTTCCAGCCGCTACGGCTGTATCAACGATATCATGCATCGCATTATTCCTTTTTAAGTTGGGTTTCATCAACACCTCAGGCCATGCCGAACGCCACCTAAGGTGTTCACAGAGTTGCTGAGATGGTAATTTTGGAATGAGGAACAGGAGCCCTGAAAGCAGGCCTCTAACTCCTCGTATAATAATTGAGTGCTGAAAGAACATGAGTTGCGCACGTGTCAGTCACGTAACAAAACGCACTGTGAAGGAACGTTGCGAACACGCTATCGGTTCACATATAAATCCGAGCTGTCAGATATAAAAAAACGGCGAAGCATTTCTGCTCCGCCGTTTCAAAACACGATATTTAGCGTTTACTTCTTCTTTGCAGCAGGAGCAGCAGCCTTAGCCGCCGGAGCGCCCTTGGCTGGAGCTGCAGCGCCCTTGGCAGGTGCAGCACCCTTGGCCGGAGCGGCTTTCGGATCAGCCGGAGCCTTTTGGTTTGTCGCTGGCACTTCAGCAGAAGCAGCGCCTTCAGCAGCCACTTCTTCCTTGGCCTGAGCCGAGAGCGCGCAGAGTGTTACGTCGTCGCGAACGGCTGATGTCACACGGTCTGGCAATTTAATGTCCGACAAATGGATTGACGACATCACAGCCATGCCTGTGAGATCAACGATGATTTCATCAGGGATAAAGTCGGCTGGGCAAAACAGGCTGACCGAATGTGATACGATGTTCAAAACGCCACCAGCTTTAATGCCGGGTGAGGCTTCGTGGTTTTTGAAATGCACAGGGATATTTACAGCGATCTTGGAATCCTTGCCGAGGCGCAGGAAATCCACATGGGTGATCCGGTCCTTTACAGGTTCAAACTGAATATCGCGCGGAATGGCGCGCACAGTCTTGCCACCAATTTCAACGTCAACCAAAGTCGACATGAAACGGCCAGTATGAACATGGGGTTCGATGTCCTTGTAAGTCATCGAAATAATTTGAGGTTCTTGCTTGTCACCATAAACGACGCCGGGCACAAGGCCCTCACGACGTACAGCTCGAGCGGCCCCCTTACCGGCCCCGCCACGAACAGTGGCGTTGATTTTTACGATTTTAGACATGAGTTTTCTCCAATTAAAACAAACATCCAGCCTTCCTCCAGGGGTGAACGACGCTGAATGTTGGCCAGCCTTTAGGGGAATTGGGGATGGATGGCAAGTTTGGGCGGGATATCAATAGGTTGTGATTTTTTCGATTTAGATAGGATTTTTAGCTTGACAGCGTACGGTGAAGCTGCTATGTCTCGTCATACTCCACAAATGGGTTAGCATTTTGGAGCTCACCATTTTCAACAACAGTCTTGAGCCCATCAGGAAGACGACGTTGGGGATTGGGGGGTAGAATGGTAAACCTCAGCAGTACTATGCAGACCAGTCCCTGATGATCCGATTTAGAAACTGATAGGGCTTTCCTCCGCACAATCCTTGCTGCAGCGGAGGAACTTTCGTTTAGCAATTCAACGAATAATTGAGGATGAAAAGCAATCTGTCCACAATAGTCGCGTCATTCAAATCAGCCTTTCGTGGCATTCGTCATTCTATCGACCTCAATGACGGATGCGACAGCTCATGTATCGAACGCGGCTGCAATTTTTGAGTTGATCGGTCGACCCAGTCTGAATGAGGTCGGATGGTGGTGCTCGGAAATCGTCGGCTGTTGCGAGTGAAGAGTTCGCCGTTTGCGTCCCAAGCAAGGCAGGAGGAGCGCGAAAATCGTCAGCTGCTGCTATAACTAGAATCGGATTCACCTGCGTGTCGCGATATTTGACTGGATGAGCCGCGGCGATTCCGCTGGCAATTAAACTGGTCATCATGCCCAAGCTTGAGACGAAAGCTGCACGAACTGCGGCATTTTTCAGGCTTTGTGGTAATTTCATCATGTTAGTCTCCTTAATAAATGTTTCATCCGGTTTGGATGTGAGGGCACATTCAGCGAAATCCAATTTGGGGTCTCAAAACCGAAGCCAAAAAGTTCCGAAAAGTTACAAAATGCAGTAGTGTAACTCGCATGTCTAAACAGAATTACGAATTTGGCCCCTTCGTGTTTGATGGCACGCGCATGATCTTGTTAAAGAATGGCTCTGCAATGCCAATCGGTCTACGTGGTGCAGCTTTGCTGCGAAGACTGTTGGTGGCAGACGGGCAAGCGGTTTCAAAAAGTGAACTCATGGACGCCGCTTGGAACGCAGAGTTCGTGGAAGAGAGTAATCTGACTGTGCAAATTGCAGCACTGCGAAAGTGTCTCGGCCGCAACAAGGAAGGCCAAGAATGGATCGCGACTGTGCAGCGCGTGGGATATCAGTTTATTTTTCCACAGATCAAGAATCTCACTTCGATTTTCGCAGGCGTTCCAGATAATCCACTATCTTCCGTTGAAAAGCCTTCGATTGTGGTTCTACCATTTGCAAACATGAGCGCTGACCCACAATTTGATTTTTTTGCGGATGCGACCACTGAAGATATTATTATGGCACTTTCGCGGGTTCGTGAATTTTTTGTGATATCGCGCACGACCAGTTTTACTTACAAGCAGCGCGCCATTCAAGCGCAACAGGTCTCCCAGGAACTTGGTGTGCGTTATTTGCTGGAAGGTAGCGTGCGTGTTGCCGGCCAACGCTTGCGTGTGACAGCTCAGTTGATAGATGGTCAGTCTGGGGGCCATATTTGGTCAGAGCGTTTTGAAGGTGACATCACTGATATTTTTTCGGTCCAGGATGAAATTGCCCGCAGCTTAGCAATTGCAATGCAGGTGAAGCTTTCATACGGCGAACTGGCCAGACTGTGGGAGGGACAGACGCGAAATTTGCTGGCCTGGGAGAAGATGGCACAAGGGCGCGATTTTTTTCTGTGTTTCGATGAGGTCAATGTTAGGCACGCCCAAACTGCTCTGAAAGAAGCACTATCTATCGACACCCGCTACACCGGCGCAATGGTGCAGCTTGGACTATGTTACTGGTGGCAAGCGCGTTATGACACATCAGTCGAAAAAGAAATTTCGCTGAGGCTTTGTGAAGAACATGCGCAACTAGCGCTTTCTGTCGATCCAAGTGTCGGCGGCGCTTATATGCTGCTGGGCGGAAACGCCTTTTTACGCGATCAGCATGATGAGGCCATGCGGCTTTGCGAAAAAGCGATTGAACTTGCACCAAGTGATTCATGGGCCATGGCTTTTCTCGGTTTGGTCTGCACTTATGGCGGAAAAAACGAACGCGCTGTTGAAGTTTTGAAAGTCGCACTGCGCCTCAGCCCTCGCCCGATCGGTTGGTATATTGAGTCTTATGCTTTGGCCCATCTCTGGCAAGGCGACTACGCCACCGCCCAGGCCGCTTTTGAAGAGCAGTTACAGATATATCCAGATGATGTGAACTCTCTAATGCATGTAGCCACTGTATATGGATTTCAGAAACGCCTTGATGATGCTAATCGAATTATTTCTGAGATAAAGGCAAAACATCCCAATTATTGCCTGACCGATGTGAGGCGCACAGAGCGTTATGTTGAAAAAGAAAAAATCGATATGGTCGTATCAGTCTTACGTGAAGCAGGTCTGCCAGAGTGAGGCTATGACTAACACCTATTAGACAACGAAAATTCTTTTGGGTTAAAATGCACTCCGACGTATCTTTTGGATTATGGTGGGATTACGGTGACACCCCACTTAATTATTAAGGATTACGGGATTACGGTGACACCCCACTTAATTATTAAGGATTACGGTGACACCCCACTTAATTATTAAGGCTCACAGCTCGCGGATTACGGTGACACTCCACTTAATTATCAAGGCGCCCAGCCCGCTTTAAGGCCCCTCACCCTCCCATGCTTCGCATGGGCCCCAACCCTCTCCCCAACGGGGAGAGGGAATTAGAGGTGATGTCACTTCCTGCCTTATCAACGGGGAGAGGGAAAAGCAGATCAGACACTGCGCCATTGAATTGACGCTAAAACTTAAGTCTGTCACACTTAACACTTGGTCGGATGTCGAACCAATCTATTCACTCAAAAAGCGAAACTTGCAAACATGACGCTGATGATCAATTCTCGTGAAGACTTAACCTTGGAAGCGTTTTGCCGGGTGGCGTGGAGGTCTGAGGCGGTTGAGCTCAGCCCTGCTGTGTTAGAAAAAATTGAAGCCTCACGCCGTGATTTTTTGGAATTGATCGATCAGCCCAATATCACAATTTATGGTGTGAACACCGGCTATGGGCAACGCGCCAAGGAACGCTTGAGCAGAGAGGGCCGACAAAATCAGGCAACCCAGCCCACCCATTACCGCGCCACATCATGGGGTGACCCCCTGCCCCAACGTGTGGTGCGGGGCATCATATTTTCACGGCTCACGAATTTTGTTGATGGCCACTCTGCGGTTTCTCCTGAGGTGGCAAAAGCCGTGGTCGCCATGTTGGCAAATGCTGAACAGCCCTATGTGCCAGCGCGCGGCCAAGGTGGGGCTGGCGAAATTCTATCGCTTTCACATCTTTTCTTGGAGTTAACGGCCAACACCAAGCTGGCCGAAAAAGATATGCTGTCTCTGATCAACGGATCGCCCGCCGCTACTGCGCTGATTGCGGATGCAGCACTTTCAGCCAAGGCGCGCATTGATGTTGCGTGTGAAGTATTGGCCCTTGCGGCGGAGGCCTTTCTAGTGCCGCGTGGCCATTTTGCTATTGAGCTTGAAACCTATTGGAATAACCCACACGACGCTTGGGCCTTGCGAAATTTGCGTGAGTTGATTGAAGGTGGACAAGATGACGGGCGCAGGCCTTACCAAGCGCCTGTGAGCATTCGCATTTTACCGCGTATTTTGGGCCAAGCGCATCTGGCCATGACGAACGCTGAAACCGTGGCCCGCCAATCACTTCTTGCAATCACCGATAACCCTGTCGTTATTCCAAAACACGAGCGCCAAACCAGCGAAGCCGTGATCAGCACTGGCGGTTATCACAATGCGCAAGCGCCAGCCACACTTGATGCAATGGTTGCGGCTTACACCAATCTCATCGTGCTCACGGGCCGCATAGCCGCAAAGTTACTTGAGGGATCAGTTTCACTGATGCCGCAATTTTTGGGTTACCCTGAACATGGCAGCTATCTCGGTTGCTTGCCGATGGCGATTGTGGGTTATGAAGAGGAAGCCCGCATGTTGGCCCAACCGACTCTATTGCCGGGTTCGGAATCAGGCGGTTTTGGCCAAGATGATGCGGCTTCCCCGGTCTTTTTAGCTTGGACAAAGTTTGACCGCGTGAGCGCATTGCTTGAGCAATCCTTGGCCAGCTTGGCACCAATCGCATTGCGCGCACTCACCATCAGCAACCGCCGGGTGCCTCATAAGTTGCAGCAACTCTCGATGCTGGTGTCTGAAACATTCACCGAAACTTCAACAGCGGTGCCATTCGGGCTAGAGATCAATAACCTAGCCGAAAAATTCCGCGATAGGATTTACGAATAGGTTAGGTTTGAAATATTCTCGGTTTTCAGATGACATAGTAATTAAATATAAATTCCAAAATACTCGAGCGCATGGGCAAACTTCTAGATGCACTGTCACCGTGTCCACATTCATAATATCAATATTGGATGTTTGTTTTAACAATTTCAAAACCAGAACTTGGAACACCATCTCCTCATTATCAAGGCGGGAACAATTCAGTTCTGAGACTTGCAATTTAATAATGGAGATAGATTATGAAGAAATATTTATTGGCTGCCGCTGCAGTAGCAGCACTTTCAACAGCTGCTTATGCAGATAACGCGGGTGCGAAAATGACTGATTCAAACTCACCAGACTATTCGTCAACAATCAAGGATTACCCAGTCCCACATGTACTGAAGAAGAAGATCTACAGCTCTAATTCCACCTCTTCTGTTGGTTCGGTTTCCTCTACGGGCAATGTGTCTGACGAAGAGCGCATCTTGGAAAAGAATGGTAACAGCCACGACGTTTCGCAATAACCATGTTGAAGGTTGAAAGTGGCCGGGCCATCCCGGCCACCGATTCCCTTGAAGTAAGAAATGCTAGAAGGCTGTCCAAGCGATTTCTTATTTTAGACGCTTGCTGCTAAAGATACCAAAGTGTTTTTAAACCACAGATGTGCAGGGTGGACAGAAAGTCTTTTATGCCAAGCCACATCTAAATGAATTAGCTTTTCCGGCAATTTGACTGGCGAACCGAAAATAAAGCTGTTTGGACTTGCATAACGCCGGATTATTTTTTTCGGCGCTGTTACGATCAAATCGCTTTCCTCCACTATGGCTGGTATGACAGCTGAACTGCTGACCGTCATCGCCACACGTCTTGATAAATTAAGTTTGGCCAGTTCCTCATCAACGACACTATGAGGATCGCCTCTCAAACTGAGCACCAAGTGTTGAGCATCGGCATATTCTTGAATCGTAACGGCCTTACCGGCGAGAGGATGCCCTTCTCTGACCATGCATATCAGAGAGTCGGTGATCAATAGTTCCGAGCCAAATCGCTCCGGCAAATTTAACATCGGTCCCACAACAAAATCTGCCTCGCCATTGTCCAAAAGTTCGGCAGTAGACATGGCGCTCGCGATAATACGGATATCTATGCCCGGTGCATTTTTGCTCAGATAACTTGCAAGCTTTGGAGCCACAATCACACTAAAGTAATCAACCGCAGCAATTCTGAAGACCCTCTTTTCGGTCATCGGATTGAATTTCCGAGGGTCAAGAATATTTTGCAGGGAAAAAAGTGTGAGGCGGATCGGCTCAGCGAGCTCAGTTGCCCGTTGGGTTGGTCGCATGCCATCGGTTCCACGCACAAACAACTCATCGTTCAAATGCCCACGAAGCCTGGTGAGCGCGTTTGAAACAGAAGATTGGGTCAGACCGATTTTTTTTCCAGCTTTAGTGATATTTTTTTCTTGAAATACCGCGTCAAAAACCAGAAGCAAATTCAGATCAATCGAGCGAAGATTCATGCAAGCCTTACTTGTTTCATACCCTAGGGGCATCAAGTGATGTCAGTTAAGCTTGATTTCAAGTTGTATAGCCAAGCTATAATTGCATGGCTGTAGTGGTCGATTTGCAAAGTGTGGTGAGTATAAATTTCAATTTGCTAATAATCTTGGCGGAAGGTGGTCTGGCAGCTATAAAAACATGCAACCATTAACTGTCAGCAGAGACCATAGATCGAGGAGGAGCTATTGCAAACTGACTAGACGCAAATTTGATATCACGCGCAGCTTTTATGAAATTCTTTGCCGCGCCGGAATACCGCCTGCCGGGCATTGTGGCGATACATACATCTCGCCACACTTCAGGCTCAGTCAGCGGGCGCGTCTGAAGTCCCGGAACCACAACGCTGAATTCAGGCATAAAGCAAATCCCCATTCCGCCCAGAACTAAATTTTGAATCCAATCCTCGCGCTCACTCTCATAAACCTCATGGTGAACAGCACCGGATTTTTGAGTGAGCTCCGACAGATAACTAAAATACTCGCAATTGGTCCGATTCAAATAATTCTCACCATCAGTGTCGGCAAATGAGACCGTTTTCATTTTGGCAAACCGATGGCCAGATGGGAATGCCACTACGAAACGCTCCTTGTAGAGCGGTTGTAGATGCAGGTTGACTTCGAGAATTCTAGGAGACGCCATTAAAGCAATTTCGATTTCACCTAACTCCAGTTTCTGCTTGATGTCAGATAGAGCACCCTCATCGAACTGAACTGTCATTCCTTTGGCCTCTCTGGCAAAGTGACCTAAAATTCCTGCAAATCGGGTTGGACCTATAGTGCACATCACACCCAGTTTGAGTTTGGCGGAGTCAGTGGTGAGAAAACGCTTTGATTCCTTTTTGATGTCGCCAAGCCCATCAATAATCTTTTCGAAATGCGGTTTCATCAAATTGCCCAGATCAGTGAGCTGAGTTAAGTTGCGCTCACGACGTAAGAGTAGTCCGCCAACTTCGGTTTCAAGCTGATGAATGGCACGGCTGAGAGCTGGCTGAGAGACGTTGGATTGTTCAGCTGCCTTAGTAAAATTCAGCGTGTTACAAACCGCCAAAAAATACCGAATATGATGGATCTGCATAAATACTCCCCAGCTCAACTCATTGCCCCCACATGAGTTAAGTTAACTTTCCTAGCTATTTTGAACGGTTTATTCAAAAAGCTGCTTCAGTTACCACTGTATTTCAGAGCATGAAATAAGATTTCGCGATTCACGAAAAAAGTGATCGGTTGGATCATTCCGCCATTGCGACCAACAGAAGCCGAGATTTGCGCCTAAATCACGATGTACGTGAGTTAATGTGTGAGTTCACGCAAAACCGGGGAAGAAATCTGTCTTAATGCGGCGGTGGCCGACACCTAATTCCTTTAGAACTTTCTCAAAGCGCGTGACCATGGCGCGAGGACCTGAAATATAGAATGTGCGGTCTTTAAAGTCGGGCAACTCGCGGGTGATAAGATCCGCATCAATAAAGCCATGATGCATGTTCGTGTCAGCCGGAGAACCTTTCGCTACAGCATAAATTGTGCGTAAGCCCAGTTCGCTTTCGGCTTTGTCGAACACGTCGGCATAAGCAATCTCGTCAGACTTGTTATTGCCATAGAACAGCACAGCATCACGCTTGTCGCCTGTTAGTACCATTTCCTGAATCATGCTGCGAAACGGTGTGACGCCAATGCCACCAGCGAGGAAAGCGAGTTTTTCATCATGATTTTTTGGTAAAGTGAACTCGCCAGCCAACTGCGATCCATAGACCACGTCACCAGGCTTCATGGCCAACATGGATTGCTTATACGCACTAGCACCCGGATAGAACTTCACACCCAAACGCACTTTGTTTTCGGATGGTGCAGAAGCGATGGTGAAGGAACGACGATTGCCACGATTATCTGGGGCACGCACATTCATCGTCCAATCAAGATATTGTCCAGCTGCGAAGGATACGGGATGGTTGCTGCCGAACACATAGTCATAACAACCAGCTGCTTTTTTCTCAATGCGTTCAAGCGTTAACTTGAAACGGAATTTGGGGCTGACCAACCAAGCAAACGCATTACCAACCAAGAAGGCCAGCTCTGGGGTGAAATAAAATTCACCAAAGTGAACTGAAGGGCTAGAAAGGCCGCCAACAATCGCACCAAATGCTAGACTTGGAAGCAACGCAGACGGGGCTGTGAGCGGCTCTGTTAACATTGCAAAGCCTGCAAACAACAATGGCGAATAGATGAGTGATTGGGTCAAGGCTTCGACATACATATCTGGTGTGGTTGTGAGCACGGTGATCGCCAGATTGGCCAACATATAAACGCCGAACATTTCAAAACGCTGTACCTTACGCAGGATGAGCAAACCGCCGATCACAACGATGGGCAGCATTTGCATGTTACCGCCCACCCACCATGTGGCAGGTTGATCCAAAATGAATGACGACGCCACGACGCCAATGGCAACAGGATTGAAAATATGTTTGCGGTAAATGGCAAAAACGAATTTCGACGCGATGGCAACGAACGATGCCAATGCTAGTCCCTCTATGCCGGGCAAATCTGTGGCCATAACGGGTGGCATAATCAATGCCACGATGAAGGCCGTGATATAAATCGATTCAGTGTTGGCCGGAACTTTGAGCGCATAAGCCATGGCCTTGTTGGTAATCCAGCACACCATTGTGATAAACACCGTTGAGAAGGCCAATGCTGATGGATCATGCGGAACCAAATGGAAGAAGCCCAAGCCGAACGCGGCAACCAACAGCGCCGAAACATAATACAGCACGAGGCGGTACATGGTGGTGTGGTTCAGATAGCCATCAACGAAATTGATCATGATAAAACATTAGCTCCAAAGCCGGTTGTTTGCGTGGCGATGCCTTGAGCATTCACCATATAGCCCTCAAAACCGGGCAAATTTTCAATGAAGTAAATCCCCTGCCCACCCATCGCGAAAGCGGCTGTTGCAAAGCGATCTGCTTCTAGAATATCAGGGCCAATGACTGAGAGGCTGATGATATCTTCGATCGCTTTTGCCGGTTCATGCGGATTATAAATATGTTGGCCGCGCACATAAGTGCCCGATGTCGCCATGCCCTGGCCGCGCGGTGTAACAACTTTGATAATCTCATTTGAGTGAAAAGGACTGCGAATACCAATACGCCATTCGCAGCCCTCTTCGTTAGTACCCCCGGATTGTACGTCGCCACCTGCTTCTATAAAAAAATTAACATGACCGTGGTTGCGAATAATTTTCGTGGAATTGTTTATGGCCCATCCTTTGACAATCCCTGAAGGATCAAGCGTGCCATCAGCCTTCCTAATTTCGAAATAACCTTTCGACTGGTCACGCGTGATGGCAGAAAGTTGGAGAACCTCTTTCATTTCAGCACTGAGATTGGCGGGCAAAACTTCGCCGCGATTGAACGCGCTGATTTCGCTGTTATCTTTATAAGTGCTAAAGCGCGCATCAACTTGGTTGAGATAGTCGAACACCGCATCAATTGTGGAAGCATTGCTTGCCCCCACAATTTCGACCGTAATCGGCATGCCCATCAATATGCGAGTGTCGCGCATTGGAGGTTACTTACCCGATTGTGCCAGCGCATCACGCAGCGACTTCATGTATGCGCGGCTGGTAAGTGTTGCGCCTCCGATAATATCGACTTTCGAACTTTGCTTAGCCACAACTTCTTGCAACAGATAGGGCAAAGCCTGGCGATTGATTGAGCGGCTGGTGCCGGAATGATTTGGAAATTTCAAGGCATTTACACTGGTAATCGACCCGTTTTTGATTGTCGCTTGAACCTGCACAGTACCATAATAGGCGTCATAAGTGCCGCCCACAAACGTACCATCATGCAAAGCGACAGTTTGAATTTGCGGATCGACAGCTGCCAGTGGGTCATTAACCGCAGGAACCGTGGCCGATTGGGCAGGGCCGAAAAATGCCGCTGAAGACAATAGTAAACCAGCAAAGCGCGATAGAATTTTCATAATAACCTCATCAGAATTCATCAACTTGAGCACTTATAGTGCGGGCGGTGATGACAGGGCGCTGACAGGTTGCTTAAGATCGGCTTATTATGACCTCGTCATTCCCGCGAAGGCGGGAACCCAACTTGGCCGCATCTCGCTTTGTTGGAAGTTGGATCCCCGCTTGCGCGGGGATGACGTTAGAGGGTGAGTTGAGTTGGCGCGGATCTTGCCGCAATACAGTTGTGCTAATTCTTGATCTTATACCCTGTGCGGAAAATCCAGGAAACCGTGACCAGACAAATGCCCAGAAACACAAATGTCATGGCCAAGCTGACGCCAACGCTGACGTCTGAGACTTCGTAAAAACTCCAACGAAAGCCGCTGATCAGATAAACCACCGGATTAAACAGCGAGATTTTCTGCCAGAACGGCGGCAAGACATTAATCGAGTAGAAGCTGCCACCTAAGAATGTGAGTGGTGTGATGATCAGCAACGGAATGATTTGCAGTTTTTCAAATCCATCCGCCCATACACCGATGATAAAACCGAAAAGACTAAAAGTTGCTGCGGTCAAAACCAAAAATAACAACATCCAAAATGGATGCGCAATGTGAATGGGCACGATGAAAGAAGCTGTTGCCAAAATGATCAATCCAAGGACAATCGATTTAGTGGCCGCTGCACCAACATAACCCAGCACCATTTCAAAATAAGAAATGGGGGCGGACAGCAACTCAAATATGGTGCCGACAAAGCGCGGGAAATAAATACCAAAGCTGGCATTTGCGATGCTCTGCGTCAGCAGTGATAGCATGATAAGGCCCGGCACAATAAACGAGCCATAGGCCACGCCATCAATCTCGGTCACGCGGCTACCCATGGCAGCACCGAACACTACGAAATAAAGCACGGTCGATATAACTGGCGAGATGATGCTTTGAAAAACCGTGCGTAAAGCGCGCGCCATTTCGAACCGATAGATCGCCCAAACTGCATAAATATTCATTTCTTCACCAAATCGACGAAAATGTCTTCGAGTGAAGACTGGGTTGTTGCGAGATCACTGAAGGCAAGTTTTGCTGATTTCAAATCATCCATCAGTGTGGCGATGCCCGTTTTATCTGCATGCGTGTCGTAATTGAACACAAGTGCCTTACCTTCCTGCGTGAGCTGCAAGTTATGCGCTTTGAGTTTTGACGGAACGGTCGCCAACGGCTTCACCAATTGTATAGTAAGTTTCTTTTGACCTAACTTGTGAAGCAGCGTCGCCTTATCCTCTACAAGGATCATCTCACCCTTATTGATCACACCGATACGGTCAGCCATTTCTTCAGCTTCATCAATATAGTGAGTGGTGAGGATGATCGTCACTCCTGAACTTCGCAAATCCCGCACAATCTGCCACATGTCTTTGCGTAATGCGACGTCAACACCCGCGGTTGGTTCGTCGAGAAATAAAATGCGTGGCTCGTGTGCCAGCGCTTTACCAATCAACACACGCCGCTTCATGCCGCCGGAAAGGCGCATGATTTTTTCGTCTTTCTTATCCCACAGCGAAAGCTGTTTCAGAATTTTCTCTATATGGGCAGGGTTGGGAGGCAGTCCGAACAGACCGCGACTGAAACTCAATGTGGCCCAGGGTGTTTCGAAAGCATCAGTGGTCAGCTCTTGCGGCACAAGGCCAATTAGCGTGCGCGCCGCTTTATAATCGGTCACATTGTCATGGCCATCAACCATCACTGCGCCTGTACTCTTATTCACGATACCGCAGATGATACTGATCAGGGTCGTTTTGCCTGCACCATTGGGGCCAAGCAGGGCGAAGATTTCACCCCTGCGGATTTCGAGATTGATGTTTTTGAGTGCCGAGAAACCCGTTTTGTAGGTTTTAGACAGATTACTGATCTTGATTGCTGATGACATAGCGACCCTTTAGCGAATTTCGACGCGGCTAGCAAAGAAACAGTTTGAAGGATACCAGGCAGCGAGACTGAGTATATATACTAACTTGCTTCTATTTGGGGGCCACTGCATATTCAAGCGCAGGGCGTTACAAGTTTCCTGATCACTAACCACACATTAGTGGAAGTTGAGAGCGAGCTTCGCGCATTAATTTGAAAGGATAACTCATGAAACGCATGTTTTCTGCAGCCGCTTTGCTATGCGCTATCGCCATTTTGCCTTCGTCGGCATTCGCCACGAGTACTGTTAAAGTTACGTTGGGAGACAGTGGCGAAGTTTTGGATTTGAGTAAAAATCTGGGGATGGCGCCGGGCACTAAAATGGACATGACAAAAGCGCCAATGTACATCAAAATTCAGCCTGTTATGGTTCCTGCAGGTACCGTGGTTTTTAAAGTGACCAATAAATCCAAGAGCGTTATTCACGAGATGCTGTTGGCACCAACTGCCGATGCTAATACGCCTCTGCCTTACATTGAAACTGAAAACCGGGCTGATGAAGAAAAGACACATGATTTGGGCGAAGTATCGGAACTTGATCCAGGGAAATCCGGCGAACTGACCGTGGATATGAAACCGGGCACATACATGATTTTCTGCAATGTACCCGGCCATTTGGGCGCAGGCATGTGGACCACGATTAAAGTAAAGTAGTTTTGAAAGGCGGAGCGGTGTTCCGCCTTTATTCAAACAAACTTGATACCGAATCTTCACGGCTGGTGCGACCGATGGCTTCGCCTATTAACGAGGCTATCGGCAATACCCGAATATTGCGCGCCACTTTAACAGCCTCGGTCGGTTGAATTGAATCGGTGATCACCAAATTCTT
This sequence comes from uncultured Aestuariivirga sp., assembly GCA_964247245.1. Lineage (GTDB taxonomy): Bacteria > Pseudomonadota > Alphaproteobacteria > Rhizobiales > Aestuariivirgaceae > Aestuariivirga. The sequence continues at coordinate 206,290 of CAXTTK010000002.1, read as the reverse complement.
GAGCTTCGAAGCAGTGATACGTGAAACAGCCCCCCCCGATAGAACGCCGTGGGTGATATAGGCCGTCACATCCTTCGCCCCTTTCGACAACAACGCCTCGGCTGCATTACAAAGCGTTCCACCTGAGTCGACAATATCATCAATCAGAATGCAGGATTTGCCCTGCACTTCGCCGATGATGTTCATCACTTCAGATTCTCCTGCGCGTTCGCGGCGTTTATCGACAATCGCCAAAGGCGTATCCAAGCGCTTGGCCAGAGCACGTGCCCGCACCACACCGCCAACGTCTGGTGAAACCACGACTGAATTAGCAATGTCGCCATGTTGCTTGATATCCCGCACGAACACGGGGCCAGAAAAAAGATTATCGGTTGGGATGTCAAAGAATCCCTGAATCTGTCCAGCATGGAGATCGATGGTGAGAACGCGGTCAGCCCCAGCTCTGGTAATAATATTAGCCACAAGCTTGGCAGATATTGGCGTGCGAGGACCTGGTTTACGGTCTTGGCGGGCATAACCGAAATAAGGGATAACAGCGGTAATGCGCCGGGCTGAGGCGCGGCGCAGCGCATCAGTGATGATTAGCAATTCCATCAAATGATCATTGGTCGGGAATGATGTGGACTGCACGATAAACATATCCTGCCCACGCACACTTTCTTGAATTTCAACGAACACTTCCATGTCGTTGAAACGCTTCACAACGGCTTTTGTCATCGGCAGGTTCAGATAAGAGCAAATCGCCTCCGCCAGGGGTCTGTTGCTGTTCCCTGAAACGATTTTCATCATGTGCGTTTTGCCCTTAGCCGTGCCAATCTCGCCGCTCTATAACAACGCTTTAGTGTTTGCGCAAATGTCACAATTGTCATGTGGACAATGGGGTTAACGAAATTTTTCAATCAGCTTAAAAATGCCCTCAGCCGCACCTTGCGCGGCAAAGCCTGCATTCTCACCCCATCCGGCATTCAGCGATCCATCGGGTACTGCATTATCCTGCTTTACATCGCCCAGATTCTTGCCCGCAGGTGTGGACACCAGCCATTGCAAATGCACCATTTGCTTGCCCGCAAGAGCCGGATCAACAGCAACGCGGCCTTGAATACTCAACGCATCCTTGCGCGGCTTCGGTAAAACTTCCCAGCCTGCCTCCGCCAGAACTTTGCGCATCGCAGTGGTGAGTTCGGAGTTGCCTTTGGTATTGCCGCCCACCACAGGCAACAAGGCGACGGCTTTGATTTGCACACTACCGGGCTTTGGAGCGGGTGCAGGCTGTTTATTCTCTGAGGCCGTGGGCTGAGTTTCAGCTTCTGGCGGCGGTGCTTCAACGGACTGAGACGCCGCAACTTGTGGGCCATTTAATGTTTCAAGATCAACATCATTTTCAGAACCAGGGCCAGCCTTCACATAAGCTTCCCAAGGTGGACGAATTAACGCATCCTGCGAGGCTTCCAACGGCGAGTCTTTGGCGAGCGGCAAGTTAGATGCACAACCAGCTAGAAGCATCAGTGCAAATAAAATGAATGCGCGCCTCATGATTATTCGCTCAATGCAATGGCCGAAATCAATCGGCCATAATCACTTTCATGGAGGTGAGTGGTACGGCGATAGCTAAAAAAACGTTCGCTGTCTGAGTAAGTGCAGAGTCCTAAATTAAAAACTTGGCTCACACCAAACGCCTTCAAACGATCAACCAAATATTCTGGTAAATCAAACATATAATGATTATTCTTTACAGATGAAATGAAGTATTTTTTGTTTGATGTTTTTTGTTCGAGAAATGGTCTGGGAAATTCCGGCCCGACTTCATAGGCCTTCTGCGAGATGGTCGGGCCAAGCACCGCAATAATATTTTTGCGTTTAGCACCCAACCCTTCCATGGCTTCCAATGTGCTGTCCGTCACGCCTGTCAAAGCACCTTTCCAACCCGCATGACATGCGCCGATCACTCCGGCTTGATGATCAGCAAACAACACAGGCCCGCAATCGGCTGTAAGAATGCCCAGTGCCAATCCGCGTTTGGCCGTCACCATACCATCGACTTTTGGTCGCTCTGCAAGTGGCCCGTCAACCACCATCACATCTGCTGAGTGCACTTGATAAGCCGACACCAAATGCGATTGTGAGATGCCTAAGTCATCTGCAACTTTAGCACGATTTTTGGTCACCAAACCGACGTCATCACCCGAACCCAAACCACAGTTGAGCGACGAAAAAATGCCCGATGAATATCCACCTTGACGCGTGAAAAATCCATGGGTGAGACTGTGCAAATTCAAATGGTCAGAAGTGATCATGCTTCCTCGAATGGATAAATTGGCTGGCGGATTTTCTGAGCCACCGCCAACACTTTAAACAAATTACCCATTTGAGCAGCATCCGCAAGCCTGTGTGAAGCCGCTCTAAATTCTTCACACGCTTGCCCTTCGAGTTGCGCAGCCAGCTTCTCGGTGCGCAAATCAAGGCCCATGGCTTTCAGGAATTGCCCTTGGGTTAACATTGGTAACAACTCCGCGCCGCTTGAAATGAATGACTTGGCCAAAGCTTCGAAATCGACATGAGCCGTGATATCTGCTTCGCTAGGTGAATCCAGTACTGAAGCGAATTCATGTTTGCGCAAAGCCTGAAGCGTGTCACCCGCCGCTGATTTTAAATGACCGTAATCGATCACCAACGCTGCGCCGCCATATTTTGCAATTTGAGCGCCCAAGTCCTCAGCAATGGCTTGCGAAACGGGCGAGATTTCATAAAGCCCTTCTTCGCCCGCCAGAGGCAAGGAAGGAACTAACCCCATTTTCAACTTACCATCAGCAAAGCCGATGCAACGCTGAAACCACCGCCCTGTTCGGTTTTCAAATTGTTGAATGGGCAAAGCATCGAAGAATTCATTTGCGATGATGAAGCTTGGCATGGCAGGCAGAGATTCTACAGTATCGTGCCATATAACTTCGCCCAGCTTTGCCTTCTGAAGATGACGCAGCACGGGACTGGTTTCGACAAGATGTACTTCCGCTCCTTTGACAAATTCAGGCACAGCTTTCACGGCGCGCAATATATCGGCCATTAAAGTGCCACGACCAGGGCCCAGCTCAATCAAAGCAAACTTTTTCGGCGAGCCCAATGCAGCCCAGCTGTTCAACAACCAAACCCCGATCAGTTCACCAAACACTTGGCTGATTTCAGGCGATGTCGTGAAATCGCCTAACGCGCCAAACGGATCACGTGTCATGTAATAACCAAACTGGGGATGGCCCAAACACAGGGCCATATATCGATCAAGCGGCATTGGCCCTTCGGCTTCGATCATCGCGGCAATGATTTCTTCAAGCTTGGTCATGTTTTGCGTGAACGGAGCAATAGCCAAATGCCAACGATGACCAGAGGCAAAGATAAAACCATGCCCATGGTGATGATGTTGGTTCCAAGCAGATAGCCAAGTTGCCTATCGGGTTCGCGGAAATACTCAACGAAGATGCGAGACAATCCATAGCCGAGCGCAAATATTCCCGATGCCCTGCCGGGATGCGCTAACGCCTGAAATTTCTGGGTGCCGATCCGCACCGCGATAAACAGGAGCAAACCTTCAAGAATAGCTTCGTAAAGTTGACTGGGGTGGCGACCAAAAATATCGCCTGGAAAAATTACCGCCCATGGCACGTCAGCAGCGCGGCCAAAAAGTTCGGCATTGATAAAATTGGCAACGCGAACAAACCCCAGCGCAGGTGGCACTGAAGCCGCGCCTAAATCCAACATCCTATCGAGGCCCATACCGATTTTTTTGCCATAAAAATAACAGGCGACAACGACACCCAAAAAACCGCCATGGAACGACATGCCACCGTCCCAGAACTTAAAAATGTCTAATGGCGAAGCGAGGTATTTCGGCAGATTGTAAAACAACACATAGCCAAGTCTGCCGCCGCCAACCACGCCGAGGAAAAACCAGATGAACATGTTATCAATCTGCAACTTTGTCATGGTGGGTTGCAAATGGCCCCATAGCGCTGTGTTGGCCACCAAACGCTTCATATACCAAGTGGCAAACAGCAAACCCGCCACATAACCAAGGCCGTACCATTTGACGATGATGGGTCCAAGTTCGATGGCATTGGGGCTGATATTGGGAAAAGGAATGGCTGCAAACATGGGTGGTTCTGTGCCTTATTAACCTGCGAATCGCAAGATGTATGAATGGTCTTGAAACCAGTGATAAGAGTGATTAGCTATGCGGTAACACAAGGAACTTGCACCATGAACACGCCAAATTCTTCCCGTTTTTTTGACGAACTCGCAAAACTGATGACCAGCGCTACGGGTGCGGCACAGGGTGTTCGCAAGGAAGTTGATGGGTTGGTGCAAACCCAAGTCGAACGCGTTTTGAACAATCTGAATGTTGTAAAGCGCGAAGAATTCCATGTGGTTCGTGATATGGCCGAAAAGGCGCGGCTTGAGAATGACCGCCTTTCAACTCGCATCGCTGCACTGGAAGCTTTGCTCAAGAAATAACTTAAAATCGAATCGAGTTGTGATTCTTCCAGATTAAATTCATGTGGAGGAATCAGCGCTGCCGTTGCCGAAGCATTCGCAACGCGTCACATTACGATCTGAGGGTGCAACGATTCGTGTTGCCCTCAGAGGAATATAAATATGACGGCCTACGAGGCACAGCAACCAAATCCACTCGACCGCGTTGAGCGCTTGGCCGAGAGCAATCACTGGAACATCGACCGCACCAACGATCATGAGGTGGTCATGCAAGTAGGCGGCGGTTGGGCTGATCTCAACCTGTCATTTACATGGCGCGATGATTTAGAGTCTTTGCATTTTGCGTGTGTGCTGGATTTGCGCGTGCCACCCAAACGCCGCGACGAAGTGGCCAAGCTTTTGGCGATTATTAATTCGCAAATGATCCATGGTCATTTTGATTTGTGGGCTGATGGTTCAATTGTATATCGTTACGCTTTGTTATTGGCGGGCGGAGCCGAAGCGAATGACGCACAATGCGAAGCCGTTATTCGCATTGGCGTAGAAGCTTCGCAGCGCTATTATCCAGCAATTCAATTTGTGGTGTGGGCAGGGCATTCTGCAGAAGATGCTTTGCAATCTGCGCTGTTGGAAACCATGGGCGAAGCATGAACATTACACTAAATGGAACTTTGGTTTTGGCTGGATGCGGCAAGATGGGCGGCGCGATGCTCGAAGGCTGGCTGAAGGCTGGTGCTGATCCGAAAAAAATTATAGCAATTGATCCAAAACCTCCGCACGAAGTTCTCGATGTCTTGGTTCAACACCGCATTCGCCACAATCCAGATTTGGCGACAGTTAAGGATGCCGAAGTCATTGTTGTCGCTGTAAAGCCGCAAGTGATGGACGATGTTTTGCCTAATCTGGTTGCATTGAAATCTTCAAACCCACTCATCCTTTCTGTTGCGGCGGGCAAAACGATTGCAACATTCGCGAAGCATTTTGGAAATGATGCGGCGATTATCCGCACTATTCCAAACACGCCCGCAGCTATCGGCCGTGGCATTACCGCCATATATGCCAACGCCAATGTTTCAGACTCGCAAAAGAATTTGGCCAACACACTTTTGTCGTCCACGGGGGAGGTGGTGACGGTCGATAATGAAAGCATGATTGATCTGGTTACCGCTGTTTCAGGCTCCGGCCCGGCATATGTGTTTTATTTGACGGAATGTCTGGCCAACGCGGGCGAGAAGATCGGCTTACCACCTGCCCTTGCCATGCAACTGGCGCGCGCCACGGTGGCAGGTTCAGGAGAGTTGATGCGACAGACCGGGATTGATGCAGCGACTTTACGTCAAAATGTAACGTCGCCGAACGGAACGACATTTGCGGCGCTGCAAGTTTTGATGGCTGACGACGGGATGAAGCCGTTGTTTGAAAAGGCAATCAAAGCAGCGGCGGATCGCTCGAAGGAACTGGCAAGTTGAGCGGACAGATCACCTTCGACGAATTCGAAAAAGTTGATATTCGCATTGGCACTATTATTGGTGTGGAGCCCTTTCCCGAAGCACGCAAACCGGCTTTTAAATTGAAGATCGATTTTGGCCCGGTTATTGGGATCAAGAAATCGTCGGCACAAATCACCAAGCATTATTCAATCGAACAATTGTTAGGCCGTCAAGTTGCGGCAGTGGTGAATTTTCCCCCGCGCCAAATCGGGCCTTTCATGTCAGAAGTTTTGACATTGGGTTTCCCTGATGATGCAGGCGGCGTTGTGCTCATCGCCCCAAGCATAGCTGTTCCCAATGGGGGCAAGTTGTTCTGAAATAAAAATCAGCTAGGTTTGAAATGAAAGGCAAAGCCCATGCAACAGATCAACACAATAGCAGAACTCGAAGCCATTTATCATCAACAACCCGTACTGGCCTCAATGGCTAAAGAGATTGATTATCTCATTCCGCAATATCAAAAGCTGATTGAACTTTCACCTTTCGTGGCCTTGGCTACCATTGGCGCCGGTGGACTGGACTGCAGCCCGCGTGGCGACAATCAGGGTTTTGTTCGCGTGCTCGATTCAAAAACGCTTGCTATGCCTGACAGGCGCGGCAACAACCGCATCGATAGTCTGCGCAACATCGTGGCCGATCCGCGCGTGGCACTATTGTTTTTCATTCCAGGCAGCGGTACGACTTTCCGCGTGAACGGACTTGCACACCTCACGACCGATGCAGAGCTGTGCAAATCATTTGAAATGGAAGGCAATCTTCCGCGCTCGGTCATCATCGTGAAAGTTGAGGCGGCTTACACACAATGTGCGCGTGCTATTCTGCGTGCAGGTCTCTGGGATTCTTCAAAGCATGTTGAAAAATCCGAGGTGCCAACGATTGGCGAAATGTTGGAAGCCGTGACACATGGCAAAATCAACGCTGAAGAATATAACAGCAATTGGCCTACTCGTGCGAAAACCTCGATGTGGTGAGATCAAATCGGTATGCGGATCGCCGCGCGAAGCCCGCCGATGCTGCTATCGCTAAGCTGGATGTCACCGCCGTGAGCAAGCGCAATATCAAGGGCAATCGCCAAACCCAAGCCCGAACCAGTCTGGTCGAGGTTACGCGATTGATCTAAGCGCACGAAAGGTCTGAACGCGTCGTCGCGCAAATCTTCGGGAATGCCAGGACCATTGTCATCAATGTAAAGCCAAAGCCGCTCATCGCGAATTTCACCCGAGATCTCAACCAAACTCCCATGGCGAACCGCGTTGCTGATAAGGTTGGTGAGCAGGCGGCGAAAAGCATTGGGCTTCAATTGCAGAATTAATTTTGGCATATTTAATACTTGTATATTTACATTGTCACGCGCGAATGATTTGACAACAGAACTGACCGCTTCCTGAACCTGAACAGACGATATTTGTTCGCCGCCGTCGCCGCGGACGAAGGCCATATAATCTTCCAGCATATGCTGCATCTCTGCCACATCTTCATGCAGAGGTTTGGTACGTGCATTATCACCCAAAACCGCAAGGCCGAGTTTGAAGCGTGTTAAAATCGTCCGCAAATCATGTGACACGCCAGCCAGCATCGTAGTACGCTGATCAACATGGCGTGCGATGCGGCGCTTCATATCAATGAAGGCTTGGCCAGCCAGACGCACTTCTGTTGCACCTTGCGGCCTGAACGCTTCAGCATCTCTACCCTTACCAAAAGCCTGTGCCGCTTCGGTTAAATCCAGAATTGGATTGATTTGATTGCGCAAAAATATCACTGCGATTGATAACAGTGCGGTGGTCGACACAAGCATGAAGATTAACAGAAATGGTGCGCCAACAACACGGCCGCGATCCGTAAAAACGCGTGCCGAAAAGATAAGACCCTTTTCGACTTCAGCCATGATCTGAACTTTGCCGCCTGCCGCAGCACTTTCGACCCAATAGTGGCGGGACTTATCGGCGTTCAAATATTGTTGAATGCGTTGATCAAAGATTGACAAATTGGGTTGGAAATTTGTTGGTACTTCTTTGCCGCGCGCATAATTAAAATCCATATGCAACTGGTCGACGGCTGTTTTCTTGATTCCTTCAAGAGCCGCGTCGGACTTATCGGAATGCTCATAGCTGCTAATTAAAAGCCCAATCTCGTTTGAAAGCGTATTCGCCAACACCAAAGTTTCATTGTCCCAGTAGCGCAAGAGAATATAACTGGCGACGATCAATTGTAAGACGATGACAGGAATTATAAGAATGGCCATGGCGCGGCGGTAGAGACCTGCCGGTGCATAACGTTCCAGCACCTCGTTGAAGCGGTCATAAAATGTCAGTTTGGGTTTCACATCCATGTTTAATACTGATCGATAAACAATGCATAACCAGCACCACGCATCGTTTGCAAATATTTGGGATTAGCAGAATCCGCTTCAATCTTTTGGCGCAAGCGATTGATCTGCACATCAACACTGCGTTCGTTTTCTTCCGCACCCGTGAGCGCCAACTGTAACCTGCTAAAGGCTTCACCCGGTTTCTGCGCCAAAATGCGCAATATATCTTTCTCACGCGACGTGAGTTTGACGGCCACGCCTCCACGCAAAAACTCGCCCATTGCGAGATCGAACTGACAATCGCCAAATGTGACTTTTCTTTGTTTGGTGGATTTTGGCCCCGCGCGTCGCAACAATGATTGCAGCCTCAGAAGCAACTCTTTCGGCTCAAAGGGCTTAGCTAAATAGTCATCGCTGCCTGAAGAAAGTCCTGCAATTCTGTCAGTTGCTTCAGACAATGCTGAGAGCATCAAAATCGGCACATCCTGCTTTTCGCTGCGCAATGATTTAACTAAGCTTAAGCCAGTCTCGCCGGGCATCATTACGTCAAGCACAATAAGATCAAAGGCAATGCCCTCCATCTGCTTGCGCGCTTCAATTGCAGAACCAGCCGCGCTCACACGGTATTCATTTTCCAAAAGATACGACTTCAGCAATTCACGGATGCGTCGATCATCATCCACCACCAATATATGTGGCGCTTCATTCACTTGAATACGAACTTTCAATCCACTTTTCAGCAGCAGATTGGTTTTCTGGATTGATCAAATGCAAAAGCAAACTATGGAAATCATTTTTTTTCTCAGATTTTATTTCTTGAGCAGCTCGTCTGAAACGCGCGATCTGGGGTGCCATCAATTTTTGACGCAACGCTTCCCCCGAAGGCGTAAGATGGAGAAGCCTTTGACGACGATCCTGTTCGCCTTCGTTCTGGAACACATATTTCTTATCGATCAATTCTTTCAAAACCCGCGCTAAGCTTTGCTTGGTGATTTGCAATATATCAAGCAGGCTTGCGACCGTCATCCCCGGGTCTCGCCCCACAAAATGCAATACGCGGTGATGCGCACGACCAAAACCCAAGCCTTCCAGAACATGATCAGGATCGGCCACAAAATCGCGGTAGGCAAAGAACAAAAGCTCGACCAAAGCCACGGCTTCCGATTCATCCAATCCATGATTTAAATTTATGTCAGCCATATTGACATATTTTCCATTTCTGTTAACTTCGTAAGTGTTCTAGCAATCAAGCACAGCAATGCAAAACAGTTTAGGAGATTTCCATGTCTATCATTCCATTTGACCAGCGCGACGGGCATATTTGGATGAATGGCAAGGTTATTCCTTGGAAAGATGCGCATGTGCATGTCTTAACCCATGGCCTTCATTATGGTTCATCGGTGTTTGAAGGCGAGCGCGCCTATAATGGCAAGATATTCAAATCAAAGGAACATACCCAGCGCTTCCGCAATTCCGCCAATATCATGGATTTTGATTTGCCGTTCACAGATGATGAAATCAACGCTGCAAAAGATGAAATCGTGGCGATCAGTGGCGGCGGTGATCAATATGTGCGCCCTGTTGCCTTCCGCGGCTCCGAAATGATGGCCGTATCAGCCCAGAACAACACAATTCACGTAGCTATCGCCACTTGGGCCTGGCCTTCCATGTTTGATCCTGAAACGAAGATGAAAGGTATCAAGCTCGACATCGCTGAATATCGCCGCCCTGATCCGATGTGCGCGCCCGTTCATGCCAAGGCCGCTGGCCTATATATGATTTGCACCATCTCAAAACATAAGGCCGAGAAAAAGGGCTATGCCGATGCCATGATGCTGGATTGGCAAGGCCGCGTTGCTGAATGCACAGGTGCAAATATTTTCTTTATTAAGGACGGCGCAATCCACACGCCAATAGCCGATTGCTTCCTCAATGGCCTCACGCGCCAAACTGTGATTGGCATTGCCAAAGCCCAAGGCATGGAAGTGATCGAAACCCGAATCATGCCAGAAGAACTGACCACATTTAACGAGTGCTTTATTGTCGGCTCAGCCGCCGAGGTAACCCCCGTTGCCGAAATCGGCCCCTATAAATTCAAACCGGGCAATATGAGCCGCAGCTTGATGGATGCTTATTCTAACGCGGTAAGAGCATAATTTTGAGTATGTGAGGTTGCGCGCTAAAACATGACACAGATTTGCCACAGATAAAATGGATTCAAATCGGCATGAAACGGCGTCATATCCTGAAATTTGCGGCAGCTTTGCCTTTTACGAATTTTGTCTCAACTCCTGTGCGGGCAGAAGAACCTTTTGCTGTGTTTGCGTCCGATTCAGATCAAGTTGAATACAAATACCGAAAGCGGGAGGTTGACTATCCATCAACTGGGCAACCGGGAACAATCGTCGTTGAGACCAAACACAAGTACCTCTATTTCACATTAGCCAATAATCGCGCCATCCGTTACGGAATTGGAGTTGGGCGTGAAGGTGCGCTCTGGGCGGGCGGCGCAACGATTAAACGCAAAGCCAAATGGCCGAAATGGACGCCGACGCCAGAAATGTTGGCCATCCACGAGAACTATAAGCAATGGCAAGACGGAATGCCCGGTGGCCCAGACAATCCTCTGGGCGCTAGAGCTCTGTACCTCATTCAAGATGACGGCTCCGACCAAAGCTTCCGCATCCACGGAACACCTGCGCCCAGCACGATTGGCCAAGCCACCACATCAGGCTGTTTCCGCATGTTGAACATTGACGTCATCGATCTTTATGAACGTGTGGAAATAGGCACACGTGTTATGGTGCCGGAAAAAAGTACGAATAAGTCTGTCGGGCTTTTTGGATTATAACGATTAAGCCGCATTGAATTTTGGCTTCTTCGCTTTCCTTGCCAATAGGAACTGCTTCAAAAATAATCATTCCTTGCGGCATTGCCCCCGACCATCGGCCACTTCTCCAGCACCGCAATGCACTGTGCAATCTTCAGTCCTTTGTGCACAAGCACCGCGCAGCGAGGAGCTGACACCGTCTTGCACTTGCTCACGTGTGCAGGCAGCCAAAGCTATAGCACACATCATCATCAAAACAATTTTGGACATATTTTTACCTTTGGGTTTTCGCCACCTTCTTTGGCCAGCTCTGTTAAATTCGCTCTGCTTAGAAGCAATGTGTAATCGCTAAGCTCGGAGGTTTTTATGAATGCCGAAATATACAATGGGCCTGTGATTTCACTCTTTGCGCAGGCGTTTGAACCAAAGTTGATATCCAAAGATCCATGCTTGCCTACTTGTTTTGATTCGTTCACTGACTTCTGTAGCCCCTTGAACAGCGCCACATCTTCAGGGCGCAGTTTCAGAATATGGATGTCATCTTCAATACCCTTTGCAGCAAGAACGCTCGGTGGCGGGGCGGAATCATCAATCAACAGATCGAGTTTCTTCTGAACATCAGTTGCACCGTCACCCGATTTTAAATGCACATTCATAAATAGGTCACCCTGCTCTACGCGCAAAATTTGAGGGGTGACGAAGGCTACCCGTATGCCCTCTGGCAACGTGCTGCCCATGTTCACCGTACTGAGCTTGGCAATTGATGCGAGCGGCACCGAAGTGCAGCCAACCAAAGCAACTAATGTAATCATAGAAAAAAACTGATTGCGCAACTGACTCAAATTCATTATCCTTACGTATATTAATTACTGTATTACAATAATTAATATACGTAAAATCTGGAGAGTCAAGCATGAACAATGTACCGGCGGAAATTGCTAAACTGGCAAAATGGTTGTCGCGCGCCTCAATCGTCGTGATCGTTTTGAGTCTATTGGGCTATGCATATGTATGGACCAATACCAAGCTGGCCTATCGTGTGGTGTCGCAAAATGCGTTTCCAGATTTGCCCGATCAACTCACGCAATGGCAAAATATTTTACTATTTATTGTTGGGGCAGTGCCTAGTTTGATATTTGCAACGGTTCTCTTAAACGCCAAACGATTTTTCGACGCCTATACGTCAGGTGAGCTTTTTCCATCCAGCAGTGGACAGACGCTAAAATCTATTGGACGCATTTGCTTATGGCTAGCAATTACCAACCCCATCATCCGAACGATGACCATACTCATCATGACATATTTAAACCCGCCCGGACAAAAAATATTGGTGATTTCATTTTCATCAACAGATGGCTTTCTATTGGTGTTCTCCGGACTATTATTTATGATTGGTCACATCTTGGCAGAATCAAATCGCATCGCTGAAGACAATAAGTTGATCGTCTAACCATGGCGATCATCGTAAATCTTGATGTGATGCTGGCACGCCGAAAAATGCGGTCGAAGGAACTTTCCGAGTTAGTCGGCATAACTGAACAAAATATCTCGCTTCTCAAATCCGGCAAAGTGCGCGGCGTCAGATTCGAAACCATGGAAAAAATTTGTGAGGTTTTGGATTGCCAACCCGGCGACATTCTCGAATATCGAAAAGAACTAAAGCCGTGAAAGAGACTGAACTCTACGCCCCGATCAAGCGCCTGCTCGAATCCCAAGGCTATGTCGTTAAAGCTGAAGTGAAATCATGCGATGTCATGGCAGTGCGTGGTGACGAGCCGCCAGTTATTGTCGAACTTAAAAGAGGTCTAACGCTGCAATTGATCTATCAAGCCATCGACCGCCTCAGCATCACTGAACATGTCTATATTGCAATTGCCAAACCCAAGCGCGCAGTACCTTTGGAAGCTCAAAAGCTTTGCAAGAGATTGGGCTTAGGCCTGCTCGTTGTTTCGAAATCAGGCAGTGTGGATATTTTAGCAGAGCCAGTTCCCTATGCACCACGCCCAAACAAAAACCGCAAAACAGCATTGTTGAAAGAATTTCATAAACGCAAAGGCGACCCCAACATCGGCGGTAGCACAAAAGTCAAATTGATGACCGCCTATAAGCAGGATGCTCTGAGGTGTTTGTGTCATCTCCACAGCAACGGTGCCTCCAAAATTTCAAACTTAAGAAAAGCAACGCAAGTTGATCGCGCAGCGACAATCCTGCGCGCCGACTATTACGGCTGGTTCGTGAAAGAAGACCGGGGCATCTATAATGTCACCGATGCAGGCCGCAGTGCCATATTGATTTTTGCAAAAGAAATTGTAGCACTTTGAAATCTCCGAACTCAGACTAGCCATCCGATACTTTTAGCGCTACAAAATGCCAAACATATCATCGGAACGCACATGATCAAAACCCTTGACGCCAAACTCGCCCGTATTCATGCCGGGAAATATACCGCTAAAGATTTCATCATTGCGGATGCCAAGGATGGCGATATGGGCTTTGGCACAACGGCTCCTGGGCATATGCGCGGTTCAACCAAGCTCAAAAGCAAATCACAATATCTCGAAGCCATGACTGAAATGACCAAGTCAGGCCTCGTTGACATCATGTTGATGTCGGCGTCGTCTGCCGAAGCGCTCCATGAGAAAAAGCTTTTCGCGAAAAGCAAAGTTACACCAGCAGTTCGCCTCAACGACACAACTGATATCTGGTCGCAACGTGGCCAAAATTATAAGGCCGATTTTTCGCAACCCTTCCGCACAGCTCGCCCCGAAAAAGCAAAGAAAGTTGCTGACCTCGGGCTCTATTCCGTAACTTTCAGCAACGATGTGGATGCAGATGTTTGGTCGCTCGAAAATTACCGCCAGTTCCGCGAAGAAGCAACCAAAGCAAAAATGCGCCACTTCTTCGAAGTATTTAACCCCGCCATGGATATTGGTTTGAGCACCGCTGAGCTTGGCCACTATATCAACGATTCAATTGTGCGTTGTTTGGCGGGCGTGATGAGCGCTGAACAACCACTCTTCCTCAAAATGCAATATAATGGCGCAGCCGCCATGGAAGAACTTGCCAATTATGATCCAAAACGCTTGGTTGTCGGCATTTTGGGCGGGGCAAAAGGCACGACGCGCGATACGTTTGAGCTGGTCAGCCAAGCCGAAAAATACGGTGCACGTGTGGCGCTCTTCGGCCGCAAGATTAATTTCGCCGAAGCGCCACTGGAACTGGTCCGCATCATGCGGCTGGTCATCGAGCGCTTGGTTTCTCCAGGCGAGGCCGTGAAAATGTATCACGGCTATATGGTCAAAAATAAAATGCACCCAGAGCGTGAAGTGGCTGACGATATGGAAATCACCGATCCAACATTAAAGGGCTGACGTGGAACGCAGAGGAATCCTGTGTGGCGGCGCGTGGTGCATAGACCGTAACATCAGTATCAACCATTGGCCGCAGGAAGAGACTGTATCCATAATGTTATCAGAGCGCCGCCATGGCGGCTGCCCTGGCCACAACATGTCAGTATGTTTAAGAAAGCTTGGTGCTCCCTTCCCTGTTTCTGCCATTGGTTTGATCGGCACAGATGATGATGGCAAGCGACTACTGAATATCTGCGACGAGCATAGCATCGAACGCTCCAAGCTTATATCGCGCGCTGCAGTGTCAACATCCTTCACTTTCGCGATGAACGCCGCAGATTCTGGCAAACGCACTTTCTTTTATTCTCCCGGTGCCCACGCTGTGCAAACAGCCGATGATTTTGATTTCACAAACTCCACCGCGCGCATTGTTCATTTGGGGCTGCCTGGACTTCATGAAAAGCTTGATGCACCATGGGGCGATGACCCATCTGGATGGGTGACGGTGTTGAAGAAGGCCAAATCCGCTGGCCTAAAACCCAATATAGAACTTGTTTCGGTCGAGCCCGAAAAAATCCGCGCCACAGCTCTGCCCATGTTACCCTATCTCGACACTTTGATCATCAATGATTACGAAGCCGGTGCCATTTCGGAGATAGCAACTATCAAAGATGGAGTGACCGATGCCGCCGCATGCCGCAACGCTGCAGAATTGCTAATGGATCGCAGCAATCTTTCACTCTGCGCCATTCACTTTCCAATGGGTGGTGTGGTTTTGGCACGAAATGGCGATATCGCCGAACACGCATCGGTCAATATTGCAAAGTCAGAAATTGTCGGCACAAATGGCGCAGGTGATGCCTTCGCCGCCGGAATTCTGTTTGGCCACCATGAAGGTTGGGCCCTAACTGAATCGCTAAAACTGGCTCATGCCAGCGCCGCAGCAAGCATGCGCCACGAGTCAACAACGGGGTCAGTTGTGAATTGGCAGGAATGTTTGAACCTAGCGGACGCTTGGGGTTGGCGCGGCTGAAGCCTTCTTCTTTTTCTTTTTGATGGCCTTCATCAAAGATTTCGGTCGATTTTCTTGTAAGGTTTCCAATTGTAATTGCTGAATTTCCATTAGGCGTTCCCATTGCTTGCTGACCAAATAATCAAGTTTTTCATGCAAATGCCGAATTTCTAATTCTGCCTTGAGGTTCACGCGGTAATCACTTTGTGCGCGCAGACGATCTTTCTGTTCAGCCCGGCGCTGACTCATCAAAATAACCGGCGCTTGGATAGCGGCAAGGCAAGACAGCATGAGATTTAAAAAGATGAACGGATAAGGGTCGAATGACCATTTGGCATAAATAAAAACATTCAAAGCCATCCAGCACGCAAGGAATACTCCAAAACCAATCAGAAAATACCAACTGCCGCCTATCCTCGCGAGGTTGTCAGCAAGTTGATCGCCTATGCTGCGATGATCATCATAAACGTCTTCGATATTTTCGGCGATCGTATCATGCTCTGCTATGCTTTTGGCGACTTCGCGGTCAAGCGCCGTCAGCTCGCCATGTTCGGCCAGCAACATATCCTCAACATATTTCATCCGGTACTTGTCTAGCTCAACGGTGCTGATCAAAGCTTGGTGTGTAAGCTTGGGATGATCGCGCATAATTTGTTCAGTCAGAGAAGGCCGCAAACTGCCCAACGTTTGCAATGAGCGCGGCGGAAATGGCTTGCCGGAGATTGAACAACTTGGGCGGGCATCACCGCCATCCGTCGCGGCAATCTTAGAATCTTTAACCGCCACGTCACTCATATTGCTCTCCTAGAATATTTTCTTGTGAATTATCACAACGAACAACAAAAATCGTCTGAACAATGATTTAGGTGATTTTCACTTACTTCAACGAACCATCGGCCTTTAAATTGTGAACCAGCAAGGCGACAGTCTTCTGCGGCACTTCGATCATTGCGCCAGACTCGATTTTGTCCAATTTAAAAGGTCCATATTGAGTTCGAATAAGTCGGTTCACCATGCCACCATAATGCTGCACCAGTTTTCGAATTTCGCGGTTTTTACCCTCAGTCAAAACCACACGGTACCAACTATTGGTGCGTCCGCCCTTCTCGAGCTCCTCCGTAAACTCTGCACCCCGGTATTCAATGCCGTCCACCACAACGCCCCGCGCCAGAGAGGCAATCTGCTCATCGGTAAAACGCCCGCGCACGCGCACCCGGTAAACCCGGCGCATGGCCGTATCGGGGTGCATCATGGCTTGAGCGAGTGGCCCATCAGTTGAAAGCACAAGCAGGCCTTCACTATTTACGTCCAGCCTGCCAACTGCCATTAGGCGTGGTAGACCGGGGACATTAAGTGCTGGCAATTCAAAGACCGTTGGCCGATTTTTGTGGTCGCGGTTGGTCACCAGCACATCAACGGGCTTATGCAACAAAAATAGCCTCGGCGTTGCAGCCAAATCTGGCGCAACCGCATTACCATCCCATGTCACCTGGTCGCCGTCTTCGACAGGCGTCGTGGGTAATGCCACCGCACCATTCACAAAAACACGACCCTCGGCAACCATTCGCTCGGCTTCACGGCGTGAGCCGATGCCCGCTCTTTGCAAATAAACATTGAGGCGCATAGATCAACCGCCCGTTACAGGAGGGAAGAAGGCCACTTCAGTGGCGCCAACGAGTGAAGCATCCAGGTTGGTATGGTTTTGATTAATCGCTACTTTTAAGGTGCGTATATCAGCGAATGCTTCCGCAACACGTTCATCTCGTGCTTTCAAAAAATCAATCAGTGTGCTGACATTACGAACTGTTTCTGGGACTTCAATTTCATCCGCTCCGCGCCCGATAATCTGGCGAAAGCGCGCAAAATAAAGAATTTTCATTCTTCATCCACCACATGGCGCACACCGACGCGGAAATAATCATAACCTGTATAAAGCGTAAAAGCCGCTGCGATCCACAGTAAGACAATTCCGATTTGAGTAGTATGAGCAATAAACTTATCTGCTGCTGGCCCTGCAATTAAAAAACCAATGGCTAGAAGTTGCGCCGTCGTTTTCCATTTGGCAATCTGAGTAACAGGAACAGAAACCCGCAATTCACCCAGAAATTCCCGCAAGCCTGAAACCAACACCTCGCGCGATATAATGATGATAGCAGCCCAAATGTGACCGTCTTTCAAAATTCCATCTGCAGATAAAACCAAAAGGACAACAGCAACTAAGACCTTGTCCGCAATCGGATCTAACATCCGCCCCAGAGCTGATTGCTGCTGCCACTTGCGCGCCAAATATCCATCAAAAAAATCGGTGATTGCGGCAACAACATAAATGCCAAGAGCAATCCAGCGCGATTGATCCGTGCCCCACATTAAAAGTCCGGCTACTAGGGGCACAGCAATGATGCGGCCATAGGTCAGCAGGTTTGGAAGCGTCCAAACTTTTGATCCCGGCACGACTGCCTTTGCAACCTTATCAATCACCGTTTCGTCCAATCACGAGTTCGGATGGAAATGATCAAAAATCATTTGTGCCAATGCCGAACTCACACCTTCAACCGCCGCCAAATCAGATACATTTGCCCGCGCCACAGCTTTCGCCGATCCGAAGCTCTGGAGCAAGGCTTTCTTGCGCTTGGCCCCTATCCCTGAAATTTCATCCAATGGGTTAACTCCAATCGCTTTCGAACGCTTGGCCCGGTGCGTGCCAATGGCAAACCGGTGCGCCTCATCGCGCAGGCGCTGAACATAATAAAGCACCGGATCGCGCGCTTCGAGCATAAAACTTGGCTTGTTACTGACAAAGAAATGTTCACGCCCCGCATCACGGTCCGGCCCCTTGGCCACGCCCACGACGGCCAAATCATGCACACCCAATTCTTCAAGCACCGCCTGCACGGCAGACAATTGGCCAGCGCCACCGTCGATCAATAAGAGATCAGGCCAAAGTGCTGCATCATTCTCGCTGGCCTCGCGGTCATCACCATGCTCTTTCAGCAGCCGCGAAAATCGCCTGGTTAGCATTTCTTTCATCATGCCAAAATCATCACCCGCCACCGTTTCTTCGGACTTGATGTTGAACTTGCGGTATTGCGCTTTCATGAAGCCTTCGGGCCCCGCCACAACCATGCCCCCAACCGCATGCGCACCCTGAATATGCGAGTTGTCATAAACCTCAATCCGGCGCGGTGCGGCACCAAGATCAAACGCCTTGGCCACACCATCAAGCAATTTCGTTTGCGAAGAAGTCTCCGCCATCTTGCGCCCATTGGCTTCGCGGGCATTGGTCACGGCATAATCCGTCAGTGCTTTTTTCTCACCCCGCTGCGGAATCAGAATTTCAACTTTATGTTCCGCGTGCGCCGTGAAGGCCTCTTCTAACAGCGCTTGCTCTTCAACGTCATGCGATAGCATAATCTGCCTGGGTATCGGCTTGTCATCATAAAACTGCGTGATGAAAGCCGAAAGCACTTCGCTCTCAGTTGTCGATTTATCAGCCTTCGGAAAATAAGCTCGGGTGCCCCAATTTTGCTCAGCACGAATAAAAAATACCTGCACACAAAATTGCCCGCCTTCGAAGGCAAGACCAAACACATCCGCCTCGTCGATGCCCTGAGGGTTGATACCTTGCGTGGCCGTCACAAAGCTCATGGCTTGAATTCGGTCACGAAACCGTGCCGCTGTTTCAAACTCCAAAGCCTCCGCAGCTTCCTCCATGCGCTTGGCCAGTTCTGCTTTCACCGCATTATTTTTGCCCGACAGAAAATCCTCCGCCTCGCGCACCAATTCATTATAATCTTCGAGCGAGACCAAGTTCACACATGGCGCTGAACACCGCTTAATTTGATGCAACAAGCAGGGCCGGGTACGATTAGAATAAACACTATCATTACAAGTTCTTAGAAGGAAAGCCTTCTGTAAGGTATTAATTGCATGATAGACCGATCCGGCAGATGCAAACGGCCCATAATAACTGCCTTCGCGGTTACGTGCACCACGGTGCTTGGCGAGCTGCGCAATCTCGTGATCCTTCGCAATCAAGATATACGGAAATGATTTATCATCGCGCAAAATCACATTAAAACGCGGCTTCAATTTTTTAATAAGATTAGCTTCAAGCAACAGCGCTTCAGCCTCAGAAGCCGTCACCACAAATTCCATATTACAGGTGATACTGATCATCAGAGCGATGCGATTATTATGCCCCTGCCCCCGTGCATAATTCGAAACGCGGTTCTTCAGGTTCTTGGCCTTGCCCACATAAATCGCATCACCAGCGGCATCAAACATGCGGTAAACCCCAGGCTTGGTCGGAAGCCTAGTGACAAAATCGGCGATCAAATCAGCGCCAACAAGTTTAGGTGAATCAGTCATACTATTACTCTACGTCTTCCACCGCTTGCGGGGGAAGAAAGGGGCCCATCGAGCGAAACGAGATGGGATAGATGAGGGACCGCAAGCTCAGAACTTCACACCCCCTCACCTATCCCACGTCGCTCCGCTCCGAGGGCCCCTTTCCTCTCCCGCGACGCGATGGAGGACGAATCTTCCCCCTCATTCCGTCCATGGATTATGGACTACCAGATTTGGCAACACAAAGTCGTCAACATTGCGCGTAGCCAGATCCCCTTGGTGGCGCAATGCAATGGCAGCGATCATCCCATCAGCTGTTGAAAGGATGCGGCCCTGCCTGCGCGAATGCCCCATCATCACACCATATAGCAAGGCGCATTCCTGATCAAAACTATAGAGCCTGCCTGCAAAGCGTCGCTGCAATTCCGATGGAAAACCCTCAAGCCTGCGCGCCCTTTCATCAGGCCTGATTTTCTCGATGCCATAAGTAATTTCGGCCAACACGATGGTCGAAAGTGCCAGCGACAAATCATGCTTGGTAAGCCAAGCGATCACTTGTGGATTTGGCTGCGGCTTTACAAGCTCCGACACCACATTCGTGTCGAGAAAAATCAAAGATCAATCCCTGAATTCGGTTTTCGGCCCTCGCGGATCACTGCTTCCAAATCAATATCAGTGCCATATTCGCGCGAAATTCGCGCATAAAAATCCGGCGCTGCCTCGCGCTCCGGCTCAACATGCGCATAAAGCTCCAAAGCCCGCTCTACCACCTGCGCAATAGACCGCCGCTCCTTCTTAGCAAGCAAATGCGCAAGCTTCAGAGCTTTGGAAGATCGGACGGAGAGTTGAGGTTCTGGCATGAGTCTTGATAGCATAGCTGGCAACTGATGGCAAGTGATGGCTAAAAATTCTAACGCTTCTTTTTTGAATCTAACACTTACTAACAAAGTTCAATTCCATTAAACTGTTGTCTCAATGTTGGTACATCAGTTTTTAGACAATCCAACTCAGTTTAAAGGTGACAGCATTCGCAAATGAAGCAGTTCAAGCCAAAAAATCCTGCGGAAAATGCGTTTGTCCGTCTACACGCTCTGATCCACAAAGGTTATCAGCCCGATTTAGGCGTCCAAAGCGATACTGGTTTTATCGGGCTTAAACATCCTCGGGGTGCTGCAGCTGGCGCACCTTGCCTCGTTCTTCATCCCGACGGTTTAATCCGTGGTGTGGACAACACCAAAGCGCTTAACTCCAGGGAAGGAGACCCAGATTGTATCTATGCTTCTGATGAAGCAGATTGGCAGCTTTTCAATTATTTTTTAGAAAAAGTGCCTCAAGCGACCATTTGGCAGACATTTGATATCACGCCTATTTGGAAAGTTAAGGTACTAACTACAATAATTCTAGCGGTTTTGGTTTTTACAATTATTTTTGTTCAGGTTGGAGAATGGGCATTGAGACTCATTGCGCGACATTGACCCATTGAATACTCCCTCACCGCCCCCGCTCAATCTCCACACCCACACTTCGCGCATTCGGAATAATGTCAGGCTTTTCGATGCGCACCCGTGCGGCCGCCACGCGCTTGTCGCGCAAACAAGATTCGGCAAATCTCTCAGCCAATGTCTCCACCAAGTTGACATGGCCCTCAGCCACAATCGTTTCAACTTTTTTCGCGATGATCTCGTAAGAAACCACATGGCTGATTTCGTCGGTAATTGGCCCTTCAGCTTCATGCACCGAAAGATCAATGTTCACGATGATGCGTTGGTGATTGACCTTCTCATGATCATAAATGCCGATCAGCGCCATAACTTCTAAGTCGCGCACAAACACATGACGCAGGCGGCTGGATGCGCTAGCCACGTGATGGGTAATCTTCGGGCCGCTCATTCTTTCACCTCAACAACGTCTGCTGTTTTCCAAACTAAGTGTTGACCACCATCAAGGGCGATCATTTGGCCAGTCAGCGCTGGTTGCGATAATATGAACTTCACAGTTTGGCTGATCTCCGCTGGCGACGTGCCACGTTCGAGCAACGTCAAACTTTCCTGCTTTGCAAAATCCTCATCGCCCATGCGTGATGACGGAAGTGCTGGGCCTGGCCCAATCGCATTCACCCGGATGCGCGGCGCTAAAGCTTGCGCCATGGTGCGCGTGGCCGTCCACAGGCCTGATTTTGCAATGGTGTATGAAAAGAAAAGCGGATTAAGTCGCCACACACGTTGATCTATCAGATTGATAATATTACCATTTTCGCCATCTGGAAGCTGCTTGGCAAAGGCCTGCGCCAACATCACGGGCGCACGCAAATTCACATCCATATGGCTTTGCCACATCGTTGCTTCGATATTGCCGAGACGATCAAATTCGAACATTGAAGCATTGTTGATCAATGCTGTGAGCGGCCCAACCGCCTCAACAGCCTTAGATATAAGCATTTCGCCAATATCAACATTAGCCAAATCGCCCTGCACAGCCACAGCGTTCCGCCCTTTGGCGTGAATGAGTTTCACAACATCTTCTGCTTCACTCGCAGAACCATTGTAATGAACCACAACATCAAAGCCGTCATCAGCTAGATCGAGCGCGATTTGACGGCCGATGCGTTTGGCGGCACCGGTTATGAGAACGCTTTTAACCATCAACCCTCCGGCATCAGAATAACATAATGCTTCTTCACCTTGCGCACCGTTTGCCATGTGCCTTTAAAGCCAGCCGGAATGATAAAAGCATCGCCGCGTTTCAAGCGCCACTTTTTGCCATCTTCGCGGGTCAACACTGCTTCACCTTGAATAAAATGGCAGAATTCCCATTCAACATAATCAACTTTCACTGTGCCGGGCGTCGATTCCCAAACACCACTGAACAAACGGCCATCGTCCGAGCTAAAATGGTTCCAAGTATTTGTCTTATAGGATCCCTTAATCAACTTGGTTTTATCAGGTGTGCCCTTTTCCCTCTTGGGCGCAGTTTTGCCCGTGGTCTTCATCACCAGAATATCTGTGGGATCAGGCATCATGTTTTAGTCGCTCCAATAATTCTTCTCGCGTAGGCACAAAATCGCTCGCTACCCACCAATCTTCTAAACTTCGCAATACTTCGCCCATATAGGGGCCCGAAGCAATGCCAGCTTTCAACATATCTTGCCCGTTAATCGGGAATTTCGGAATAGGCCAATGCTTTGGTAAATCGAGCAGAGCTTGCCACTTTGGTTCACGCTTCGATGCTCTGCCCTGGGCCCAACTGTACGCCACTGCATCGGCCCAAGTCTGTTCACCTAGGAGATACAGCATTGCCCGCTGTTCTGGCGACTTGAGGCGTGGAGATAATTCAGGTGCCACAATAAGATCGTCAATGCGCTGAGCCTCAACCTTTGAAAGCCGCAAAATGTCTTTCAACTCCGCTGGCTTCTTTGCCAAGCCATAAAGTCGCAACACCGCATCATCTGGCAAGCGACCAATCAATCGCCAATCATCCGTATACGGAATAATTGTTTTCAGCACCCCAGAACTGGCCATAATTTTCAACGTCTGTACAGCACGTGGTGCCTCCACAAGCTTGAACATTTCCTGACGAATGCGCTCTGCCGAAATTTTTTTCAATCCTGATTTCAACTTCGCACAAGCGGCCAAACCCATTTTGTCAGGCGCACCTTTTCCAAACCGCGCATGAAAACGAAAGAAGCGCAGAATTCGCAAATAGTCTTCCTTAATACGCAACTTTGCATCACCAACAAACTTGACTCTATTTCTTAGTAAATCCGCATAACCATTTGTAAAATCATATATTTCCCCTGCGGCATCACAATACATCGAATTCATCGTAAAGTCGCGGCGCATCGCATCTTCGGCCCAGTCAGTCGTGAATGCTACCACCGCCCGCCTGCCATCCGTCTCCACGTCACGGCGCAAAGTTGTCACTTCAAATGGCATGACCTCATTCACCACCGTCACAGTGCCGTGTTCATATCCAGTGGGATGAACGCCAAAGCCAGCGGCCTTACAAACGCGCATCACATCTTGCGGCAACATCGTTGTCGCAAGATCAACATCAGCAATCGGCACGCCAAGCAATGCATTGCGCACAGCACCGCCCGCCACACGCACTTCGCCACCACCACGCGTAATCACAGCCATCACCTGTTGCAGGCGCGGCTCGTTCAACCATTGAGCTTTGGAAAGACTAGGAAGACGTTTCATAAAGACGGTCATACAAATTCTTTATCATGCCAGCTGTCGCCCCCCAAATATATCTCTCGCCATGCGTATAAACATAAAAATGTCGCACCATGCCTTTCCATTCGCGAGACTGAGTTTGGCGGTTTTGCGGGTTCATCAAAAACGAAAGAGGCACTTCAAATATATCATCTACTTCATGGGCGTGGGCCTGCAGATCAAAACCCTCACGCACCAAGGCCACTACAGGTGTCACCATATATTGGGTGATTGTTAGATAGCCGTCGAGATAACCGAGCGGTGAAATAAACTCTGCCGCCAACCCCACTTCCTCCATCGCCTCCCTCAGCGCCGCAGCCAATGCCGTTTCGCCCGAATCCTGCCGCCCCCCTGGAAAAGCAATTTGGCCACCATGACTCGTCAAATGCGCTGTACGCTGGGTCAGCATGACGCTTGGCCCGGCTTCGCGGAGGATAATTGGAATGAGAACCGAAGCAGCTTTTGTTACCGCTCCATCCGGTATCATCCGCGCCCGCTCATTCATATCATCATCTGAACGGTTCCAATCTAACGGCGGTTCTACTAGCAAATGCTTTGCAGCGCGCGCCTTAAAATCATCAAATGAAAACTCAGCCAATTTCATCTGCCTTCTGCATCGGATAAAACACTCCAGAAGACCAAACGCCAAACCATTCGCCTTCAGTCACCCCCAGTGCCACCAGATCATAAAACAACGCCCGAGAAACCAAGGCCTCTAAATTCCGCCGCACCAAAACATATGGTTTCAGACCACCCGTTCCCTCCTCATCGGCCACACGCAGCGGGTGTTCAGGCCCCAGCACAAATTCATCATCGACGTTGGTTTCAAATTTTATCTGCTGATTTTGGCCCGAGCCAAAAACACTCATGCGGATCGCCACAAACGGTGCATCGTCCACGCGAATGCCGCATTTTTCAACTGGCGTAACCAGATAATATTTACCGTCCGCGTCATATCGCAAAATTGACGCAAATAATTTCATCAGCGGTTTGCGACCAATCGGCGAGTTCATGTAATACCAAAGTCCATCGCCAGCGATGCGCATGTCAATATCGCCGCAGAATGGCGGGTTCCAGAGCTCTACAGGTGGCGGGCCTTTCGCCTTAACCACATCATTTAAACCTTTCAGCGGATTGCTGACATCACTCGCAGTCGTCATTGTTCCAATCTATACAGATATTTCGAAATTGAGTCGCAAAAAGCGGCTGACATGATTGCGCCATTCTTGGGCGTAATTGTAACGGTAAATGAATTAGGAAGACAGATGGCAAAAGCAAAAACAGTAAATGATTACGATGCAACCAGCACCAAATTGCAGGCCGCAAAAGCTGCGCTTAACGACGTTGTATTCGGCCAAAATGATGTGATCGAATTGGCCCTGATCGCCATACTCGCGGGCGGCCATGCCTTGATTGTTGGTGCACCCGGCCTTGCCAAAACCAAACTCGCCACATCTTTGGGCACTGTTTTGGGACTCAACGAAAAGCGCGTGCAATTCACACCCGATTTAATGCCTGCCGATATTTTGGGCTCCGAAGTTCTTGATGAGGTGAACGGCAAACGTGCCTTCCGCTTCGTGCCTGGCCCTGTGTTTTGCCAACTCCTAATGGCCGACGAAATCAACCGCGCCAGCCCACGCACACAGTCGGCCTTGCTGCAATCAATGCAAGAACACCACGTAACAGTGGCTGGCGAGCGCCACGATTTGCCACAGCCGTTTCATGTTCTGGCCACACAAAACCCGATCGAACAAGAAGGCACATACCCATTGCCTGAAGCACAGCTCGACCGATTCCTTGTACAAGTCGATATTTCATATCCGCCACTCGATGCCGAACGCCGCATGTTGTTCGCAACAACGGGCAATGAAGAAGCTCAACCCGTAGCCGTGCTCACGACCGCTGATTTGATCACCGCGCAGAAACTCACCCGCGATATTCCTGTGGGTGAGCAAGTGACAGATGCGATCCTCAAAGTCGTCCGCGCCGCAAGGCCCAGCACTGATGCCAGCAAAATGATCAACGACAACGTCGCCTGGGGGCCATCGCCGCGCGCTGCTCAGGCCCTGATACTCTGCTCCAAAGCCCGCGCCATGTTGCAAGGCCGCCTCTCGCCTTCGATTGAAGATGTAATCGCGCTGCTCGAACCTGTGTTTAAACATCGTATGGCGCTAAATTTTTCAGCACGCGCTGACGGAGTAACGGTGCAGAATGTGATCGCCCATTTGGCGCAAACGCTCGCATAAACCCAATGGCGCAGTCAGCACCTCATAACATCAACCAAAGAGCCGAAACGCTTTCGCAAAAGCTTCCCTCCTTATTGGTGAAAGCTGAACGCGTAGCTGCAACAGTGATGCTCGGTGTGCATGGCCGCAAACGCGCTGGGCCGGGTGAAAACTTCTGGGCTTACCGTCACTATAGCTTTGGCGATTCAACGCAGCGCATTGATTGGCACAAAAGCTCAAAATCAGATCAAGTTTACATCCGCGAGAATGAGTGGGAAGCGGCCAACACGCTGTGGCTCTGGTCGAATATCGGCCCGCGCATGGATTTCAAATCGCACCTCGCCATCGAAACTAAAAAAGTGAGAGCGCAAATTTTGCAACTGGCTTTGGCAAGCTTGGCCATACGTGCACATGAACGTATCGGCGCAATTGGCAGCGATCGTCGCGCGGGCACTGGTCAAATGGCTTTGCGCCAATTGGCCGAACACTGCGCCAAACCAAATGATAACCCCCTGCCCATCCCGCGCGCCATGCAACGCCAATCAGCCGCAGTTTTAATTTCCGACTTCCTCGACGAACCTGAAGCGGTCAAACGCGCCATCGCACCATTGGCCGAATCCGGCGTGCGTGGGCACTTGCTGCAAATCACCGATCCAGCCGAGGAAACCCTACCCTACCAAGGCCGCATGGAATTTCTGGGTCTCGATTCCGCCCAAAAATTCCTCTCCAACAAAACCCAAAACCTGCGCCAGAAATATATCGAAGCATTTGCGGCCCAACGCGAAGCCGTAAGGCAAATCGCCAACCGCCTCGGCTGGTCTTTCACCGTTCACCGCACAGATGAGCAGCCGAGCAAATGCCTGCAAGCCCTGCATCTGAGGATCAGTGACAGGTGATGCAATTTTTCCAGGCCCTCAGTTTTGAAACTCCTTTAGCACTTTGGGGTCTCTTCGCGCTGCCCGTCATTTGGTGGCTGCTGCGCTTCACGCCGCCACGCCCACAATCCATCAAGTTCCCACCACTGCGTATTTTGCTCGGCCTGAAACAACAAGAAGAAACGCCAGATAAAACGCCGTGGTGGCTCCTGCTCCTGCGATTAGCACTTGCGGCGATTCTCATCCTTGCTGTCGCCCACCCCAAGAACAGCGAGAAGAATTTGGCTGCTCAAGGTTCCGGCCCTTTGTTGTTGATCGTCGATGACAGTTGGGCTGCAGCGAAAAACTGGTCCAAGCGCTTAGACGCGGTGCAGACAATTTTGCAAGATGCGCAGAATGCAGGCCGTGTCGTGACAATTGCGACCACCACACCGAAAAGCCGCCCCACTGATTTGACTGCAACCGCCGCAAGTGATGCGATTAATTCACTGCGGGCATTAATGCCGCAAGCCCTTTCGACCGACCGCACAGCTTTGCTGAAACGTTTGAACGATGAAAAGCCGAGGCTGGGCCAAGTGGTCTGGCTGACCGATGGTTTGGATTCGAACACTGCAAAATCTTTTACCGACGGCCTAATACAGCAGTTTGGAAACGTAGTATCTGCATTACAATTGCCTGATGACGCACCGCTCGCCTTAGGCCGCTCTGCCGTTGATGGCAGCGACATTAAAATCACCGCCATTCAAGGCTCGAACGCAAATACAAATTCTGTGGTTCAAGCCATAGCTGGCAATGGCCGAATATTATCAGAAGCACCTGTTGATTTTGCAGGCGCCAACACAGCCACCGCAAAACTCGGACTGCCAATTGAGCTGCGCAATGAAATTCAAGCCATCACCATCAGCGGCCAGAATCACGCAGGCGCCAAACAGTTACTCGATGATCGCTGGCGCAGAAAATCAATCGCCATCCAATCTGGCGCAGCATTGGAAGAAGCCCAACCTTTGCTTTCGCCTTTGCATTATGTGACACGCGCTTTGGAGCCCTATGGCGAAATTCAAGAACCCTCGAATGCGGATGAGTTAAAGACAGCATTAGATGCTGGCCTTTCCATGTTGGTAATGGCTGACATTGGCAATCTCAACCTAACCACCCGCGACACAATTGTGCCTTGGGTCGAAAAAGGTGGCGTTCTGTTGCGTTTTGCTGGCCCACATTTGGCCGCAACAAACGATGAATTGTTGCCCGTGAAACTGCGCGAGGGCGACCGCAATTTGGGCAGTGCGCTCAGTTGGGAATCACCGCAACCCATTGCGTCCTTCGCTGAAAAAGGGCCTTTCGCAGGCATGGCAATCGATCCAAAAATCACCATCTCCCGCCAAGTTCTGGCCGAACCTGATGCAGATTTGCCAGATAAAACCTGGGCCAGCTTAGGCGACGGCACACCACTTGTGACGGCCACGCGCAAGGGCAAAGGCTTCATAATCTTATTTCATGTCACAGCCAACGCCGATTGGTCCAATCTGCCTCTGTCTGGTACTTTCGTTGACATGCTGCAACGCATTACTGATCTAGCACCCGCGGCTGGCAGCAACACGGCAACCACAGTTTCAAACGATCAAGCCAACACATTTTCAATGCGTTTGTTGCTCAATGGTGCGGGTGAACTCGTCACTCCAAATATTAGCGTCGATGCCATTCCTATAAAAGATTTTGACAATGCCAAAGCATCGGCAAAAACTCCGGCAGGCATTTATACTTTGGGTACGAGGGAGCGCGCAATCAATCTAGATCTAAAGCAGGCAGACCTCGCACCAATTACCACGTTAGGCAACGGCGTCACACTGCAAAATATCGTTCCACCAAAAGCCACCAACTATGCAGCAACTTTGTTTGTTTTAGCCGCGCTTCTCTTTTTAGCAGATACATTAGCCGCAATCATTTTAGGCGGCGGCTTAAAACTACCCAGTCGTAGCAAAGCCACGGCCGCGCTTCTACTCATTTTGCTCAGCGGCGCATTTGTTTTGCAACCCAACAACGCACGCGCCGACGATCAATCCGATCTCAAAGCCGCCACTGAAACCCATCTTGCATTTATTAAGACGGGCGACGCTGAAATCGATCAAACGAGCGAACAAGGTTTAAAAGGCCTAGGCCTCATCATGGCTGACCGCACGTCAGCTGCCTTGGGCGCTCCGGTTGGCGTGAACGTCGAAACTGATGAGTTGGTCTTTTATCCCGTGCTCTACTGGCCTGTAAATGAAACAGCCCAACCGCCGACCGATAAGGCACTCGCCCGCATTGATGCTTACATGAAAAACGGCGGCACTATCGTTTTTGATACACGTGATGCGGGAACCGATTTCGGGAACGGAAGCCCAAATGGCGAAGCCTTGAAACGCATCTTGGCAAAGCTTGATGTGCCAAGTTTAGAGCCAGTTCCAGAGGGTCACGCCCTAACCAAATCTTTCTATCTGCTGAAGGATTGGCCGGGCCGTTACGAAGGCGGTGCCTTGTGGGTGGAAGCGCAAAATGGTGAAAGCCCTGCAAAGTCCGACGGCGTGTCTGGCATCATCATCGGTTCGAACGACTATGCAGCCGCATGGGCATTGGACGATAATGCACAGCCTCTGCATGCCATCGTCGGTGGCTCGGATCGCCAACGTGAATATGCCTTCCGCGTAGGCGTGAACATCGTGATGTATGCATTGACCGGAAATTACAAAACCGACCAAGTTCATGTACCTGCCCTTCTCGAAAGATTGGGCCAATGAACTTGCAGGTCGAATATGCACCATTTGTAAGTTGGCCAGTGCTCGGCATATTCGCCGCTATTTGCTTGGCAGCAATAGCATTTATGGCAATAAACAGAAGGCGCGGAACAATTCTCCGCGCCGCGACAGCAGGCTTGCTATTGGCGTGTCTTGCAAATCCTACGATCCGCAAAGACGAACGCGAGCAGCTTTCAGATATAGCTGTTGTTATAGTCGATCAAAGCCAAAGCCAGAATATCGGTCAACGAACGACCCAAACCCAAAAGGCGCTTGCCGATTTAAAATCGCACTTGGCTGCATTAGGCAACACTGAATTGCGCATTGCGAATGTCACCTCCGGAATCGAAACCGGAAGCGACGGTACAAGATTGATGGCTGCCCTTGGCAAAGCCGTTTCAGATATTCCCAAAGACCGTTTTGCTGGCGCGTTCTTGATTACCGATGGTGAAGTACATGATGTGCCGCAGTCGCTGACTGGCCTTCCCACTCCAATCCACAGC
This sequence comes from uncultured Aestuariivirga sp., assembly GCA_964247245.1. Lineage (GTDB taxonomy): Bacteria > Pseudomonadota > Alphaproteobacteria > Rhizobiales > Aestuariivirgaceae > Aestuariivirga. The sequence goes on along the minus strand of CAXTTK010000002.1, from coordinate 175,883 downwards.
TTGATCTCAGGCAGCAAAAGCGAAAGCGACCGTCGCATTGTCATAGATAAAAGCCCGCGCTTCGGCATTGTCGGCCAAGAACAAACTATTCAGTTCCATGTTGAAGAATCCAGCGGCGATAGATCGCCGGTTTCTGTCACTTTGCAAATCCCAGGCGGTGCCTCAACCAGCCTCAATATAACCCCCGGCGTCGTCACAGATTTTCTAATGAAGATCGAACATGCAGGCCAGAATTTCGTCGAGCTTTCTGCCGCCATCCGAGAGGGTGAACTGTCCAAAGAAAATAACCGCACGGTTGCTGTCGTCGAAGGCATCAGGGACCGATTGCGCGTGCTACTGGTTTCAGGTCAGCCGCATGCGGGCGAGCGCACATGGCGCGACCTGCTGAAAGCTGATGCATCGGTTGATCTTGTGCATTTCACCATTCTGCGCCCACCTGAAAAACAAGATGGCACTCCAACGAAAGAACTCTCGCTCATCGCCTTCCCAACGCGCGAGCTTTTCGTCGATAAGCTTGATCAGTTTGATCTGGTGATTTTTGATCGTTATCACCGCCAAGCCATTTTGCCCGATGCCTATATGTCTAACATCGCCGAATATGTAAAAAATGGCGGTGCCGTGCTTGTGGCCTCGGGCCCAGACTTTGCCGAGAGCGACGGAATTTACGCAACACCATTGGCCGATATCCTGAGCGCTGCCCCAACTGGTGATGTGACGGAAACACCATTTAAGCCCGCCCTTACCAATCTCGGAAAACGACACCCCGTCACACGCGGGCTTCCCGGTTCTGGAGATGGCAAACCCACTTGGGGCCGTTGGTTCCGCCTGATCGATACCCTCCCTGCCGCTGAAGCAGAAACATTGATGTCGGGCCCCGATGACAAACCCCTTCTCGTACTCGCCCATCAAGGCGAAGGTCGCGTGGCGCAATTACTGTCTGATCATGGTTGGCTCTGGGCCCGCGGTTTTGAAGGCGGCGGTCCGCAAACCGAACTATTGCGCCGCATGGCCCATTGGCTGATGAAAGAACCAGATTTAGAAGAAGAAAAGCTTTCGGGCAAACAATTGGGCGATAAACTGGTCATCACGCGGCAAACGCTCGCCGATAAGGCTGATGCTGTGGTCATCACAACGCCATCGGGAAAAACTGAAAAAGTAGAACTCGCTCCGGATGGCGCAGGCCATTTCACAGCATCACTGCCAATCACCGAAGCTGGCCTTCACACTTTAAACGACGGTAAGTTAATCGCCGCTACAGCCGTGGGCGCAGGCGATGCCAAGGAATCATCCGACATCCGCGCTACAGCAGAAAAGCTCCAACCAGTCGCGACAGCCACAGGTGGTGGCATAGCTTGGCTTGAAGATGGCATGCCGACAATTGGAAAATCAGCTGCTGGTCAACTCATGGCAGGTTCAGGCTGGATGAAAATCCGCGCCAACAATCAATTCCGTGTCACAGCCATCACGCAGGTTTCGCTGTTCTCAACATTGCTAAGTTTGCTGTTGTTGCTAGTTGCCGTGTCAGCGATGTGGTTCCGCGAGGGCCGCTAGAAGTTCATGTGAACGCGGCGCTGAAAGAACTAAACCTTTCGCCGTCGACAATGAATGCGCCACCAGCTCAAGATATAGAAATCGCTTGGGATCATAAGGCCCAGGCAAATCTATCTTCCCCTCAGGTACTTGGTGAAAACCAACCCGCGCATAATAAGGCGGGTCGCCCACCAGCAAAATCAAACTATGCCCGAGCTCCAACGCCTTGCTCAAACTAAACTGCATTAGCTTCAAACCAATGCCCAGATTTTGCCGTGCCGGATGCACAGCAAGCGGCCCTAACAACAATGCGGGCTGCATGGCATGGCCAATGGTAATAGGCCAATAGCTAATGCACCCCGCAATGCCCACTTCAGAATCGCGAATCACCAGCGAAAGCCCCGCAGCGGCAGTATTGCCTTCACGCAGACGGTAAGACGTCTTGGTGCGCCGTGAGAGGCCAAAGGCATTGTCTAGAATAGTTTCGATTACCGGGATATCGGCATCGATCTGCGGAACAGGGGAAAATTCAAAACTCATGGATTTCACATTCAGATGAGGAAACACTAGCCTCACCCAAAGGGGCAAGACCGCTTAGCAAGGGCCGAAGCGTCGTCGCAGTGAAATGTGAATAATTTTGAACATAGGATTCGCGATACAACCACACATGCCCTTCGTCAAGTATTCTTACCAATGTTCAGAAATGGTCAGTCCTCTTATGATTTCTTCCAAGCGCCGTCGAGAACCTTCAGTAATATCCTCTGGCAGCTGCGCAGTTGGAAAAAACTTCGCTTCTAAAATCTCATGATTAGGCCTCCAAGCCTCACGCCGAAATTGACGTAAAACATAGAGACACACAAAATCACCCGGAAACATTTCTTCATTAGAAAAAATACCGTGCAGCAGAAGCGGGCCTTCCGCCACGATCCCAGCTTCCTCATGGATCTCGCGGATTGCGGAAGGAATAAGCAATTCCCCTCTCTCCACACCACCGCCTGGCAAGATCCAACCCGGTGAATAAGATTGTTTCACCAACATGACAGCATCAGAATCATCAAAAATTGCAACACGCACACCGAGCGTCTTTCCACGCGAGAGGCGCAAATATGTTTGCAAGCCAAGGCGCTTCAAAATCTGATAGAAAATAGGGTGCATCGATCGCTTCGCCTCGCTTGTGCCAACCTCGCATTCGCTATAATTGATGTTTAATTACACAGCAATGACGAAGAGGAATTTATGATATGAGCGCAGCCACGATTAATGTGCGCCCCGTTTTAACCAAGGCTGATAAGCTCACTTTCCTCAAAGTTCCATTTGAAATCTATAAGGACGACAAAAACTGGGTTGCGCCCCTTTACTTGGAACGCTTGGAACATCTCGATCCTAAGAAAAACCCATACTTTGAACATGCCGAAGCCCAACTTTTCATAGCAGAAAAAAACGGCAAAGCAGTGGGTCGCATCTCCGCCCAAATCGACCGTTTACATCTTGAGCGCTACAAAGACGATTGCGGCCAATTTGGTTTTTTGGAAGCAACTGACGATGCCGAAATTTTCAAAGCCCTCTTCAAAACCGCTGAGGACTGGCTGCGCGCCAAAGGCATAAAGCGTGTGCGCGGGCCATTCAGTTTTTCGATCAACGACGAGTCAGGCTTGTTGATCGACGGATTCAACACGCCGCCCAATAGCTTCATGGGCCACGCCCTGCCCTATTATCAGAGGCAAACCGAAGCCGCAGGATTTAAAAAATCCAAGGATTTACACGCCTATATCCGCGACATGCGCATTCCTCTCCCGGCAGTTCTTGAACGGATTTATAAGCGTGGGGTGGCCACGGGCAACGTCACCATACGCTCTATGAACAAATCCGATATTCAGAACGAAATCAAAATCGTCATTGATATTTTCAATGACGCATGGAGCAATAATTGGGGCTATGTGCCCTTCACAGAAAAAGAGCTGGCAATGTTGGCAAAAAACCTGAAAATGCTAGTGGCCAAAGAGGCAGTGCAAATTGCATTCTATAAAGGCGAACCCGCTGCCTTTATCATCAGCATGCCAAACCTAAATGAATGGTTCTCAGGCTTGAACGGAAAGCTATTGCCTAAAGGCCTGCCGCGCATGATTGGTAAACTCATCACCAAAAAATCGAAATCAATCCGCGTTCCGTTAATGGGCGTGCGCCAACATTTGCAAGATGGAACGTTGGGTTCGGTGCTTTCAATCGGTGTCATCAAAACAGTTTATGAATTTCATAAAGCGCGCGGTGTTGAGGAAGTCGAGATGTCTTGGATTTTAGAAGATAACACCCGCATGCGTCACATTCTCGAAGCTTCCGGCTCGCGCATCTATAAGACCTACCGCGTTTATGAAAAGAGCCTCTAAACGCAATGGGTTTTTCGCTGGCTCATTTTTCTGATGTACATTTGGGTCCGTTGCCAAAAGGATCTGCATTCGCCAACTTTTCACCAAAGCGTGTGATCGGCGCTATATCTTGGGCTTTAAACAGACGACAAATTCATCGCCCTGAAATTGCCGTGGCGTTAATTGAAGATATTAAGAAAGCCCGCCCAGATCATATCGCTTTCACAGGTGATCTCGTCAATATCGCGGCACTGTCTGAATTTCGCAGGGGCGCGGAATGGTTGAACAACATCGGCCCATCAGACGGACTCTCCTTCGTGCCCGGCAATCATGATGCTTATGTTCCAGTGCCTTGGGCAAAGAGCTTGGGCCTTTTTGAAAGCTACATGACCAGCGACTTGCGCCAAGAAGAACAATTTCCCTTTGTGCGTCTGCGTCGCAACATCGCTTTGATTGGCGTGAATGGCGCAATTCCGCAAAGCTTAACGCATGCTGGGGGCAATGTGGGTGAGGCCCAGCGCCAACGTTTGCGAGAAAAACTGAAAACATTGCGCGAACGTGGGTTCTACCGAGCCGTAATGATTCACCACCCACCCGCTCCCGGTCTGGCTCATTCTTGGCGATCTTTAACTGACGCAGCCGAACTCAAACTCGTTTTGGAACAAGAAGGCGCAGAACTTGTTATCCACGGCCACAACCATACACGCACTTTGAACTGGTTGGAATCTTCACACGGCGCGGTGCCCATCATCGGCGTCCCGTCTGCATCAATGATCGACGGCGGAATGCATGAAGCTGCGTCGTGGAACAATTATGAAATTGATCGTGCCAAGGGCAAATGGCAAACCCTAGTGTCTATACGGCAATGGCAAGGGAATGAAAAATCGTATAAGACAGTTTCGGAATTTGAATTGGCGAAAATTTCATGACATCTGGCGGCATTTTTAAATGATGAGCATCATTGCAGGCTTTCTGTCGCGCATGATCTTGCTGCGTTTCTTTGTTCTGTTGTTGAGCATCACTCTCTTTGTGCTGACTTTGGAGATTGTTGGTTTGCTCAGTAGCATTTTGGCTATCGACCCCAGCCCTATAATGGCAGTCGGCGAATATGCTCTGGCGCGCAGTCCCGGTATCATTTCGACTTTCTTACCCTTCTGTTTGTTGCTGGCACTTTTGCTTGCCATAACAGAGCTTTCTTACCGAAACGAAATGACCGCCATCTGGTCTGCTGGAGTTTCGCCTTCCAGACTTATCGTTATGCTTTTGCCTGTTGCTATTGTTGTGGGCGCCATTCAATTTCTTATTTCCGATAAGGCTGTGCCTGCCGCTGCACCTTATCTCCACGACTGGGGCATTGGTGACTATGCTGCCAAAAAGACTCATGTAAATCCCGGTGATCCCATCTGGATCAGATCAGGCCCCGACATTATACAAGCCAAATTCGTCGATGCCAATCTCACAGAAATGAAAAACATTATCATATTCCGCAGGCAGGCCGACGGCCTATTACTCCAACAGCTTTATGTCGAAGAAGCAAAGCTTGCTGGAAACATTTGGCAACTGAAGAATGTAAATGTTTTTGATCGCGGCGGCCGCGTACCCTTTCACCTCAACGAAATGAACTACGCTGGTACTATTCGACTGTTATCTAGTGCACCAACGGACGACCCACAAGAAATGTCGATCACCCAAATCAATGATTACATCACCCATGATGGCTATGGCCAGCGACCCACCTACGTTTACCAAACCTGGTGGCATAAACGGATTTCACCATTTATTGTTGCCTTGATCATGATTTCACTTTGCGTACCACTGGCGACACGATTCAGGCGCGGTGGAGGGTTGGGGCCACTACTTGGCATTGGCGTTGGAATGGGATTTTTATTTTTCGTCAGCGATGGTGTTGCGGCATCAATAGGCGAAATTGGTCTCGTAGCACCTTGGCTAGCGGCTTGGACACCTATCATTGTCTTTGGTGCAATCGCTGCAGGTTTAGTGGCGCGAACTGAGCTCGCATGAAGCGTTTTGACTTTTCAAGGAAAAGTCAAAATCGCCCTAATTCGCTACAACCTGTTTGAAAATTTCAATGATACGATCAATATCATCAAAGCTATGGGCTGCTGAAACTGAGCAGCGCAGCAGGCATAGCCGATTTGGTGTGCCAGGCGGCACCGCCATATTTACATAAACTCCGGCTTCAAAAAGAGCATTCCACTTCGCAATGGTGGTAAGCTCATCTGGCATCTTCACAGCAATCACCGGGCTCACAACATCAGTGCCAGTTTCAAGTCCAAGCGCCCGCAAGCCATCAAACAAACGTTTCGAATTATCCCACAAACGCTGGCGACGTTCGGGTTCCTTTGCCAAAACCTCCAAAGCAGCAATTGATGTCGCAACTGATGCAGGAGATGCCGAAGCCGTAAACATATAAGGCCGCATTGCATAGCGCAGCGTATCAAACAATGGATGATCGCCCGCACCAAAACCACCAATTGCACCAATGCTTTTGGAGAAAGTGCCAATCACAAAATCAACCCCATCTTCTAAGCCTGCTTCATCGCCAAGCCCGCGTCCATTTGGTCCAAGTACGCCGAATGAATGTGCATCATCCACTAATAATTGAAAATCATGCTTCTTTTTCAGCGCGACAAAATCAGCGAGTGGCGCGCGGTCTCCCAGCATTGAGTAGATCCCTTCGAGCACAACAAGTCTTCCGCCCCCAGTGTCATCACGCGCCATGCGTTTATCGAGATCGGCGGCGTCATTGTGGCGAAAGCGCACAAGCTTGGCGCCCGACAAAGTGCAACCATCATAAATCGATGAATGCGAATCTGCATCGAGATAGATCGTATCCTTCGGCCCAGCGAGGCCTGACAACATACCAAGGTTAGCTTGATAGCCAGTGGTGAAAACGATGCAATGCTTCAGGCCTAAAAACGCGGCAAGCGAGCGCTCCAATTCCTTATGCATCGCAAAGCTACCATTCGCGATCCGCGAACCTGTGGTGCCCGTACCGAATTCATCAAGCGCTTTCTTGCCAGCCGCAATCACGCTTGGCTCAAACGTAATCCCCATATAATTGTTAGTGCCCGCCAAAATAATTTCACGGTTGCCCACAATAGCGCGTGTCGGCGATATCATTTGATCATTAGTCACACCCAGAGCATTGACGCCCATATCAATCATGCGCTGGAAACGTTCGGCAATTGCGCGGTGTTTTTCGAGAAGATCAACCATCAATCAAGCCTTGTTCTTTTGGGTCGCAACAAAGCGCGCCAAATCAATCACAGTGCGGGTTTCAGAAACCACATTCATCGGAATTTCAATATCGAAATGATCTTCCACTTCCATAATGAAATCCAGAACCCCAACCGAATCAATATTGAGCTCAGCCGGAATATCGGTTTCGGCAGTAAGCAGTTTGCCTTCAGGATTGTAAGGGCCAAGTAGTTCACAAATTGTGGGGATAATTTCAGCTTCAGTCATGGCGCTGTTCTAACGGCTTGCTTCAGCGGCGGCAACCACCCCTGGGCGCGATACCACGTCACAGTTTCAGCCAAGCCCTGCGCCAAGCCAATTGCATCATCACGCGGCCATCCAGCACCCCTTGCCACCCAATCGCCATGATAAAGCTCATTCACCTTTCCACGATTGACCATACCCGATTGCCCGGTCAGCTTGCTGCCAATCTCACTGGCAATCGCAACACCGGTCACCAAACTTCTCGGTAAGAAAACCATGTGACGCGGTTTGCCGTAGATCCTCCGATTCAGGGCCGCAAGCTCATGCCAATCATGCCCACCACTCATATCATCGATTTCAAGAACACCCGTCTGCTTACCCAAAGTCGCGGCGCCGACCACTCGGGCAAAATCGTCCACATGCACCAACGAAAAATGTGCCGACTTATGCCCAGGCACTGCGGCCACCGTCTTCTGCAAAGCCGCCAATAGTGGCAAAGTGGCTTTATCGCCCGGCCCATAGATGGCCGAAGGCCGCAATGTCAAAATTTCAATTTCGCCAACACGCGTTGCTAAAAAATCTTCTGCCGCGCGCTTGCTAGCAGCATATGGCGATAATTCTGGATTGCGCGCCGTGATCGAAGACACATTCACAAAGCGCTTCACTCCAACTGCAACCGCCGCATTAAAGACATTGCGCGTGCCAGCAAAATTGATTTTGAAATAGCCATTATCGTCAAAAGCCGAGATCGCACCAGCCACGTGAACTACAACATCAACATCTGAAACCAATGCATTGATTGCTGTCAGATCTTCTAAATCACCCTTAACAACCGTAACATTAGGATCAAACTGCGCTTGCTGAGGTCTCCGTACGAGCACTTTCACCTGATGACCAGCGCGCAACAACTCAAAAAGAATTGGGCCACCGGCAAATCCGCTGGCACCAGTCAGCGCAATCCGCTTCATCTGCTTGACCATGCGCGAAAACTCTTAGTGCTTGACGCGGTGCGAAATCAAAACCATCTCACCAGAAAGATAATTCTTCCGCGCCTGAGCGCGAGAAAGTTTACCAGACGATGTGAAGGGCAAGCTCTTTGGTGCGACCAGCACAATTGAACAATCCACACCTGCACTTTGATGAACAATTTTACCAATGTCACGCTTCAACGTTTCTTGCGCTTCAACATCACTCAACCGACACTCAACAAGAACCACAACTTCATCATCGCCGTCAGCGCCTTCTACCGCAAACGCGGCAACATCACCTGAACGAAGTGCTGGCATTTGCTCAGCAGCCCATTCAATATCCTGCGGCCAAATATTGCGGCCATTATGCAAAATCAAATCTTTGGCGCGGCCAGTGACTACAATCTCTCCTCCGAGCAAATAACCCATATCACCCGTGTCAAGAAATCCGTCAACGCCAATTGTCTCAGCGGTAGCTGATGGATTTTCATAATAGCCAGTCATCAAACTTGGGCCGGAAACAAAAATTTTACCAATATCACGCTCGCCCAAAAGCGCACCATCTTCGCCGCGCACTTCCAATTCATGGCCTGAAACAATCTTGCCACATACCACAAAATCCCGCGCGATATCATCCGATGGATCGCTAGATGGCACAGCTTTGTTCAAGCTGCGCAGCGCAATGCGGTCAACCCGGTCAACGCGCACTGGACCTTTTGTATTGGCAAAGCTAATCGCCAAAGTCGACTCGGCCATACCATAGCTCGGCATGAAGGCGTTTGGGTTAAATCCTGTGGCAGCAATGCTTGTCGCAAATTGCTCCAACACATCAGGCCGCACCATATCGCCACCAATGCCAGCAGCGCGCCAAGCTGAAAGATCGAAAGTTGCAGCCTCTCCATTGATACGCTTAGCCACAAGATCATAACCAAAAGTTGGTGAGAACGAAACCGTGGTGCGATTTTCCGACATCAGTTTCAACCAAAGTGTTGGCCTGCGGGCAAATGCCGTGGTTGCCAAGTAATCCATGCTGGATTGCCCCATCATGGTGGACAGACAAAACCCGACCAAACCCATGTCATGGTAAAGTGGCAACCAGGAAAAACCACGGTCCGTCGGCTTCACATTAATGCCATCGCGCAGTATGCTAACAGCATTGGTATTAATCGCTTGCTGAGAAATCAAGACACCCTTGGGCGCTGATGTCGAACCAGAGGAATATTGAATATAGGCGACGTCATCCACACCAAAGCCCCGCAATTTGGTCATCGACTCCGGCAAACTCTTAACTTCTTCATGGCTCAATACAATCTTAACATTTGCATCAGCTGCCGCTTCACGCAAAGTTTCAATCTGTACGGCTGTGCTGATCACTGCATTCGCATGCGCTGCTTTGAGCATACCAGTAATACGCGAAACATAAGCTTCTCGCCCACCAATATACATACTGTATGGAATTGGACAGGGAACCAAGCCCGCATACTGGCAAGCAAAAAATGCGACCATAAAATCCGGGCCAGTTTCAGCGACAATTGCTATACGATCCATCCGGTGCAGACCAAGTGATAGTAATTTACGAGCGGTGATCAGGGCACGTGCTCGAAGTTCCGAATAAGGCAAAACATGTTCAAGTGCGCCACGACCTGAATAAAAATTAAACCCAGTAAGGCCGCGCGCAGCATAATCTAAAGCTTCAGTCAGCGTGCCAAAGCCACCAACTTTTTGTGGTAAATCCCGATTGGACGTAGGCGTGCGAACCAAAGTCGCACTTCCCACAATAGTATCCGCCACTGCCAAAGACCCCGTCATTCGAAAAACAATCCCTTACCAAACAACTATATCAAAGCAAATCATAGCTTTGCTGCACGTGCGAAGTTACCAAGCGGGGGACAGCTAGAGGAAATCAAAAGGTATTTCAGATTATTACATCGGGACGCAGGTTAAAAACTGAGCTTTCCCAATAACATAGCGGCGATCATCAGACCCAAAACGCCAAAGGCCGCACCGGTAATCCAAACATAAACTAGGTCCACCACTGAATAAGCCATTTGGACTTGATCAGGCATCGGCGAAAGCCCACGCGCCATTTTCTCATGCGCGACAATCCTGTGCGCTAAATATTTCACGATGTGGGCGGACATTTCGTTGATGTTAGCGGTTTCAAAAAGCGTCTCGCGACGACTATCTTGATCTTGCACCAAGCGATAAGTGCGCGGATCAGGTTCCATAACCACTGAAGAAACAAGATCCAACCAAAGCTTGGGCACTTCACCTGCCTGCACATTCAGATCAAACAAAGCCTTGGCTTCTGCACTAGCAGCAACAATCGGAGCAAGATCAGCGCGCAGCGCGTCAAGCCGCAAGGCACGTGCATCGGAAAGTCCAAGCGTGGCATCAAGCTTCGCCGCTGAAGCCAACCTCGCCTCGCGCAACGCTTTCGTTAATTCTTGCTCCACCGCCATGCTAAAGCCACTCAACTCCACCTGTGCCAAATCAGGGCAGATTCCTGATGCCCTTGGCACTTACTCTGAACAGAGCAAGACCTAAGCCAAACGAGCTAATTGCTGCAAGACGCCGGAACCGGGTCAGTACCAAACCAAAGTTCAAAGGTATTTGGCCGCGCTTTTCCCGCCGACCCGTCGGCGGCTGAAAGATCCTGCAGAGCGACTTTTAACCCCACATCATTAAACATCTTCACCAGGTCACTACCGCGCGGCATATCAGACGCCAAAAACACACGCAGCTCATGACCTTCGCCCGCCCATGTGGCGCGCGCAAATCCGGGCACTATCAAACTATTGCTATCAATATCCTTCATCTTACCAATCAATGTGCGAACGCAATTGCGCTGTTGATCATCTTGCGTGTGAACGAAAACCCGGCTCGGTAACCGCTCAAGCGCTTGCCTAAATGTAATTGCAACCTGAGGATTTTCAGCCGAGGCTTTCACCAACGCCTGCTCCATCAGCGGCAGCAATTCCTTATCTGATGAAGAATTAGCATAGCCCAATTGCGCTGCCACAAATTCCACCGGCACTTTATCGTTCTTCAGAAGATACTCAAACATCGCCACGCCATACTTGCGCTTTTCAGGATTTTGATCGCTCACCAGCTCAATCATGGTTTTTAGATCGTTCAAGTTCTGCTGCCAGCGCGTATAGTAAAGCCCAGTACCCGCAACCGAAAGCGGAATCATGACCGTTGCCAAAAGTTGCAACAAGGTATCGCGAAGTGGTTTTGAAACTTCCATATTAAAAAGAGAATCTCCGTGCAGGTGTCAGTCTAGCTGGCCTGATGCCCGGTAAAAAGGGCGTAAAATAAGGCGCAAGATGTGCACATCTGAGAGGCCCTCAACACCCATTTTCATGGCGCTATTAAATTTAGCAATGTTCCGGCTGGCAAAAATCCGGTCCCATACACATAGAATGGTAGAATAGTTTGAATCAGTGTCGCCGCGCAATGCATGATGGTGCACCCAATGCAGCGAAGGCGTTACGATGATGCGCGATAAGAGAGCGTCGATTTTGTCCGGTAATTTTAAATTTGAATGATGAAAGATTGCAGCTAAAGTGACCAGCGTCTCAAATACAACAACATTCATTAGTGTTATGCCAAGCAACAAAATGACGCCTGCCCTTACCAACGAAGATAGAATTACTTCACCAAAATGAAATCGCAACGCAGATGTGGCGTCGAGGTTCTCGTCGAGATGATGCACCTCATGAAAGCGCCAAAGAAAAGGAACCACATGATTCAGCCTATGCCAACCATAAATCCAACAATCCAAGATCAATAGATCGATCGCCAATCCTGTCCAGCCACTCCACCAATCTGGTCGCCAATGCAGTGCAAAGTTTGCGGCGTATAATGTGATAGGAATGATTAGGAGCGGCCCAAGCAACGCATTAAACCCAGCCAAAGAAAAATTCCGCACGATGCGGTTCAGGTTTGAACGAACTTTCACCATCGGAAATGCGCGCTCCAACAACATTAGCACGACCAGTGCAGCAAAAATGATCCCACCCTTGCTTACAATAAAATTTGAAAGCCAAATCATAACAAGATCAACCTATCTGGATGATAGAGAGCCAACAGCTCATGACGTACGCCGTCAAGAATTTCTGCGGCACCAAATGCCCCAATCGCAGGTGCCAACGTAATGCCTGAATGCGTAACTGCAACATAAAGCCCATCAATATTTTTGGGCCGCCCTATCGCAGGAAAACCATCACCTGGGGTTGGACGATAGCCTATTGTAAAATATTCCATTTCCAAACCCGCAGTGCCAGAAATCAGGCCCGGCAACTTGGCCAAAATTTTGGCGGCAGTCGCTGCAGGGTCATCGCCCGGTTGTGTGCCACCAAAATCACTGCCCAATACCAGCCGACCTTTGTTCGTTTGCCGCACATGAAACTCTGGCGACATAACCAACCCATTAAGTTTTTTTGCCGTCGGTTGGGTGTGCACCAGTAACCCCGCCGGCGAATCGAGATTGAGTTTAACGTCAATATTTTCCAACAATGAATTCGTCGCGGCTCCGGTCGCCAAAATTACTTCATCAGCAGGCCAGAATACATCGCCACATTTTACACCCACAACGCGTCCATTATTCATCATAATTTGTGAAACCGATTGGTCACCAATAAATTTCACGCCCAGGACTTCAGCGGCTTGAACAAACCCGTTCACGGCATCAGAAGGCTCAACCATACCTTCGGCGATGGAGTGAGCTGCAAACTTTGGTGGTTCAGTGAGCTGAGGCTCTAACCGAGTGGCTTCTGTCTGATCAACCAGCCGCACTTCATATCCCATTGCCGTGTGATGCCGCACATATTTGGCCATCTCTGCTTCGCCCAAATCCCAAAGCAGGCCACCACACCAATTCACCGCCAATTTTGGATGAACTACAGCAAGTGGTCGCCACATCTCCATCGCTGCCATTCGCAATTTCACATAAGGCTCCGGATTGCCCCAGCTGGCATTGATCCAACCCCAGGTGTTGGGCGTGGCCACACCACCTGCTCGCTCTTTCGCTTCGAGAACCGTAACAACGGCACCCTTCGCGGCCAAATGGTAAGCCAGTGAAGCGCCAATAATTCCAGAACCAATAATCAAAATCTTTTTTGCCATAGCGAGCATATAGCATAGGTCTTGAGTATTTTTCGCACTGCGACTAAAAAACAAGGCGGGGGCTTTTCCGAACCGATTTGGAGGCCATGTTGAAAATCAAAATCATAATCGTCGTTTTGCTGGCAGCGACCTCACAAGCCAAAGCCGATTGTATGGCAGATCTTAAAACCGTTATGGATGCTCATATGACAGCAGGGCCTTATCACGTGTCTATGGTCATGAACTTGGGCGCTAAGGTAATGAAAAACGAAGCGGACGTAATCATGCCATCCAGTTTCCACATGAAGTCCGACAAGATGGAAGCCATAATGTTGAAATCTGGCACATGGATGAAAATGGGCGGCAAATGGATGTCGATGCCACAAATGTCAGGAATGGTTCAAGGTATGATTTCGCAAGGCATGGCCCAAGGCATGAAAAATGTCAAAAACCTTCAATGTCTCGGCTCTCAAGCCTATCAGGGCGGTCAATACAATACATTTTCTTTTGATAGTTCAGGTGAAGCGATGGGTATTAAATCAACGAGTCACATCATGATGTATACCGACGATAACAATCGCCCAGTATGGATGGAGATTGACGGCAAAGCCATGGGCAAGGCCAGCAAGACCATTCAGCACATCACATTCGATTCCAGCATCACCATCAATCCGCCAAAATAGTTGATCGAATTCTTAAAGGTAATAGGATTGGTGGTAAGAGGGAGCTGCCGTCAACTCACCAACTCAAGGTTATAGTGAGATCAAGCTCGCCTTAGCTTTAGACTTGAAACTTTCTGCGATTTGGCCAAATTTTGTGCTGTCAATTCGTTTTGATAGTCAGTGTAAAATCCACCTACTGTTTCAATCGACAATGGTCGACCAAGATAATATCCCTGAACTTCTTCACAACCAGACTCGACAGCGAATTTAAGTTGGCTGACTGTTTCAACACCTTCAATGAGAACTGGAACATTGAGCGCGGCACCGAGTCCAATCACCGTTCTGATGATGGCCTCAGCGCGCACGTTATTCACCGCGGCATCAACAAATGATTTATCGATTTTGATGCGATCAAATGGGAAAGAATTAAGCAAAGAAAGAGATGAATAACCTGTTCCAAAGTCATCCATTGCAATAGAAATACCCATTCCTTTGAGCTGCCGTAAATTATGCAAAGCGCGGTTCAGATCAAGGATCAAAGCCGTTTCAGTAATTTCCAATTCGAGTCGAGACGGTGACATGCCTGTCTCCAATAGAATTTTTTGGACAATGCTCGGCATAGTTGGCTGGCAAATGGCCTTTGCCGAGATGTTTACAGCAATCCGAGGAACTTTCGGCATTGAAACCATTAATCGACATGCTTGTGCCAAAACCCACTCATCGATCTCATTGATCAACGCGGAGTCTTCAGCAACGGGAATGAAAACTGCAGGTGAAACAACGCCGCGGCTCGGGCAGTGCCAACGCAATAAAGCCTCAAATCCCGTCAAGACTTCTGTTTTCGAATCAAACTGCGGTTGATAGTTCAATACCAGTTGGTTATTTTGAATTGCTGACTTTAGATCATGAGCAATTTTGCGTTGCTCGCGCACAAACTGATCCATGTTTTCGTCGTAAACTGAAACATTCTTTCCAACTTGAGCTTTGCCGCGATACATAGCCAAATCTGCGTTCGCCAAAAGGTCGCGTCGGTTCGCGCCTTGATCCGGAAACAATGCGACCCCAACACTAACGCCGGCCTCAATTAATTTTAGCTCCCATTCAATTGGGGCAGATAGGCGGGAGGCCAGCTTGTCGGCCAGTTCGACGGCCGCTTCCGGACTTGCGTTTCTTTGTACGAGAGCAAACTCGTCTCCGCCGAGTCTTGCCGCATACTCGTCATCGGAGAGAATTTCTGACAGCCTCTGGGCTGTGTTCTTCAGTAATTGGTCGCCCGCCGCATGTCCAAAAAGATCATTCACTTCTTTAAATCTGTTAAAGTCAAAAATCAAAACGGCCACTTTGCCTTCGGTTGCAATAGCTTCTTTCAGACAGTTATCGAGATAGTCATTGAACGCCAAACGATTAGGCAGGCCCGTCAAAACATCATGCATCGCGACTTTGCGAATTTCCTTTTCAGCTTGTTCGCGGTTTTTCAGTTCGTTTGCACGCTGAGTTACATCATGAAGCGCTAAAACATTCACACCATCTGGCAACTGCGTGATGTGGGCCTCCACAATGCGCTCACCAAGACGAATATCTTTTTCGTTGCTGGTTTTTACCAACCGTATTGTCTTAGTCAATCGCTCGCGATCATCGCCAAATGCGCCTGCTGCAAAATCAACAAATTGAGCATTCCAAAGCGAGATATTGTCTTCACGATCAAACACCACAACGCCCGAAATTGTGCTACTAAGAACCGTTTGCAAAAGTTTATTACGGTCAGCGTGAGCAAGGGCATAGCGAATCGAACGATCCAATACATCTGCGTTGATCGATGTT
Source organism: uncultured Aestuariivirga sp. (assembly GCA_964247245.1). Taxonomy (GTDB): domain Bacteria; phylum Pseudomonadota; class Alphaproteobacteria; order Rhizobiales; family Aestuariivirgaceae; genus Aestuariivirga. The sequence goes on along the minus strand of CAXTTK010000002.1, from coordinate 159,965 downwards.
TTTGGAACAAAATCCGAAGCGCCAGCCTTCAAAGCGGCTTCATCAACGATGTGATCTGCAATACCTGTCAGCAAGATAACAGGCGTGTCGATCCGAGCCGCCCTAACACTATTGATAAAATCAATGCCCGTTGTGTGGCCTAAGCGATAGTCACTAAAGATAACATCGAATGTGTTTTTCGAAAGCTCAACCATTGCCCCAAGCGCAGAGGATGCAGTGGTCACCGCATAAGGTGAGCCGTTGACCTCGCTCAATGCATCAACGATCAGATAAAGATCATCTTCATCATCATCAACGATCAACAGCTTGACAGATTTGTGACTAATCACCTTGTTTCAATGCCCCAGCCCAGTTCCTAAGCTACTTTTTTTGCTGCATCACTTGGCGGTTTCAAAGCAACCTTTTTGGCTTCGAGCAACTTGCGGATATCGCCAAGCTTACGAAGGCTGGCAATTTCAGGCATGGTGAACCGAATATGGAAAGCATTTTCCATCGCAAAAACAACTTCAATATGTCGAAGCGAATCCCACTTCGGGGTATTTTGCGAATTTGATTCTTCGGTTAGTTGTGCAGGATCGACTCCCAGAACTTGACCGATCAATTGATAAAGTTGCATTTTTTACTCCTATGTTTACAAACTGTTTGACGATTATTATTATTTACGAAAATATGCGGTTACGAACAGCTTCTGGCCAGCGATGCGGCTCAAAACCATGTTGAGTGAAGGCAGCTAAAACCCAGCGTTCTATGCCAAGACCAACACAACCAGTTTGGGCAGGCTCGCCATTTGCACAATAGAACTCAAACCGCTTACCAAAGAAGTTTCCGTGCAGATTGATTGAACCGCAAGCCAACATCTTGGTGCTGCCATCATTGCCCAATGCTGGGATCTTGATTTCGTTCTTTACTTCCTGTGCGGCTTGCCAGAATTTTTTAGCCGCTGAAACTGTTGCAAAGAATGGATCAGTTGCCGTCTGCACCTGACAATCGATGTCAAAGAAAGTTGCCATCTCTTCAACAATCGGCAGTGCCTTAGCACGGCAATCACGAACATATTCTTCCGTGCCGACAAATACTAATTCGCGCACATTGAATTCATACAAACGATCAAGGCCATTAATATTGCGTGACTCATAGCGAAACACGCGGCCCATCCATGTAAAGCATTCGCCTGTAAGATATGTTTTGCCTTTCAATGTTGGATAACAAGGAAAACAGGCCGCCGGATTAAGGCACATACCATCAATGTGAATGTGTTCTGGTTGCGGCAGAAGCGCACCTTCCGAACAAGAATTGGCGCGGCGGAATTCTTCGATTGCATCAAAATCTTCAACCACATTGCCAACAAACGTAACGGCATTGGGATGTGAGTCAAAATAACCACACTTATGAAGTGTGTCAGCATCAATCATCGCTGGGAAATGACCATCTGTGGCATTATAGGCTTTTTTGTAAAGTTCGCCGGCCTTTTCATTTATGAGTTGCGCAAGTTTCAATACGGGACCTGAGTAGGCCACTTGGCCTTTGCCGTAATCGTGCATCCAACCACGTTCAACCAAGCCATCATTTACCCCAATCTGGTATGGGCCTGTATCCTTGCGCTTGGTATCAACAAAAACTTTGATTTCAAAACCGCTAACTTGCTTGACCATCACATCAAGAAAACGCTTGGCCTTATCTGCCACTTCTTCCATGTTGGCACCGTCGCGCGCAATCAACTTCGCTGATTTTAGATCTTCTGTGACAACAATCCGCTCGATTTGCGGTGAAACGAAAACTGATTCCTTCTCAATATCACCAGCAATCTCGCGGTCAATCTCGCGTGATAAAGGAAGAATGATTTCATTAAAGTTTGTAACATGCTTATTCATTTTATGCCTCAGCGTTTAAAATTTATAATAAAGAAAGTTAGAACCATTTCCGATAGACGTCAGTGCAACTGTGTAGATAATAGCCGTTACGAATGCCGATCCGGTGCTCAAACGCCAGCTCAGTAATCCGGCATCCATTTCCGTATTTGGCGGTTTCACATCACTTGTAGGCCAGTCATGATGAAGAATTTGTTGTGTATTTGGCAACAACATCGTGATTGAACCAAATAAAATGATCATCGAAATTGCACGACCGATATCAGCGCCCAGCAGTGAAGTTCCCAGATCAAAAGAACCCAATCCCCACATATTAGAAAGAATTGTTGATGCGGTCGAAACATCTGGCGCGCGGAACATCACCAAGGCACTCACCACCGTACACATGGTTAGCAGCCAACCCGCTGCTGCAGGCAATTTGTATTTCGAGAATTCACGCCAAGCCAAGAATGTTGCAATAGCGCAGCCATGCATGAGACCGTAGACAATATAGGTCCAACCTGAACCGTGCCAAACACCGGCGACCAAGAAGGTCACAATTGCTGGCATAGCTGCGACCATCATGAAACGGCCCGCCCGGCCAAGATGCCATCGTGCACTGTTGCGCATACCTTTCATGGCAACGGCTGAATAAATATAGTTGGTGAAAAACCGCGTCATGGTCATATGCCAGCGACGCCAGAATTCAGATATGTTGGTTGACTTGAACGGTGAGTCAAAATTGAGCGGCAACTTTATGCCAAATACTGTTCCCAAACCGATAGCCATGTCGGAATAACCCGAGAAATCAAAATAGAGTTGAAGCGCATAACAAACAGCTCCAATCCAAGAGGTTCCAGCATCGATATGATGGCCCAGACTTGCCGCATCAAAAACCTGATTGGCAAAAGGCGCAATTGAATCTGCAAGTACGACTTTCTTGAACAGACCAATACCAAACATGGTGAGACCAACAACCAACCGCCGCAATTCAAAGGCGGGATGTTGGGGAGCCTCAAGCTGTTCCATAATTTCACGCTGCAAAACTAGGGGTCCAGCGGTCACACAAGGGAAAAATGCGCTGAACAGTATGTAGCGGCTGAAATTATGTTTCACCAGTTGATCATTATATGCATCGATCAAATAGCCGATCTGAATGAAAGTAAAAAACGACACCCCGATAGGAGCAATCAAGTCAAAATGTGCAAAGCCAGCATCTGAAAGCTTATTAGAGATATCAATGAAGAAGTTCGAATATTTCAGATATCCGAGCATCACCAAATTGGTGGCAACGCTGAACAGCAAAGTCTGCTTGGCCACCAAAGGATGATCCTTCAGGCAAGCAATTATGTTTCCGAGCATATAATTGAAAATGATTGAAGTGAGCAAAATCAACAGCAGCTTGACGCCAAAAAAACCGTAGAAAACTAGCGACGCAAATCCAAGAAAATTAATTGCCCAATTCCAGCCACCCAACCGATGCGCTGCGACGAAGCAGATAAAGGTTACAGGCAAGAACAAGAAGATGAATTGATAAGAAGTAAAAAACATTATTTACCTCCCTCTGCTTTAACAATTTCTGCAAATTCATCAAAAATCTTTTTCAAACAGGTTGGGTTAGAATGCTCAGCATCAATGTACATCTCGGATGTGCAGCCAACCTTACGAGGATTAAACCCCCCAATCATCTTCAGACCGTGGCGTGATGCTATTTCATGTGTTAGCGCATCAACCTTCTGCAAGCCTTCGAAATAGGCACTGCCCTGCAAACTGTCGTAGTAAATTGGATTGAAAGGTGGCTGAGCGAGGTAGACTGTGACACCTTGCGACTTTAAATAATCTAACAATTTTTCAAATGAATCAACACCACGTTGTTCCACTTGGGGTGGATCGTTGCGACGCAAGTCAACAAGTGCCATGGCTTCCTTCTTCATACGGTCTTGACTGAAAAAAGCCATATGCGCTTTTGACCACATGATCGAGCCATCCGGCATGAGTGTGTCGAGTGTTTCTGATCGGACGGAAGTTGTAGCGTGTGGACGGACACTCGCATTGTGCCAACGCGTTAAATTATCAAATAGCATCGAAATAGAGAACAGCTGACGAATCCGTTGATAGGGAAAGGTCGCCCAATAGCTTTCTTTTTCAATGCCAATTCTATCAGCCATCAAACGATAATTAACGATTCCAGGTTCCCACAAATAATCAGGACGAGTAGAAATCGGACGAAACTGATTATCACGAATGCTGATAATCATACGCTTGGGCAGATGGTTGTTAGCCGCGAAAATGTAAGGCGCGCCCAGAAGATCTTCCCAGAAATCCCGGTGAATATGTGAATTGTAAAGTGTCATGCCTTTAAGAAGATCGCTATGAGCCTCTTGCCAATGGCTCGCACCGATGATCACAACGTCAGGCGTAACTGCCATGCGGCTAACCTGCAATTCGTGCAATTTACGAATGTTCAAATTGAGATCGAAGACAGCATAGTTCTGCCCTTTTTCGAATGCTTCGACAGCAGGCAGTAGACCATCTTCCGCATACATCTCGGGGCCGTAAGCTTTGTTGCCCCACCAGACGCTAACCATTCCAGCTGCAATAAGTATCAGACACAACAATGAATAAACAAGGGAAGCGTAAGTACCCGGTTTTCGCTCAATTTTGGCTCCCTCAAGCGGCGAAACGTGCCCGCCAAACGCTCTCAAGTGCTCACCAGTATGTAAAGATAAATCAACCACGACAGTACCCAGCCCCATTAAACCCTAGGTACGTCAAACTCCTAAAAGAAATTGTAAATCAAAATGCCAAAAATCGAACTGAATCAATACTTATGGAGTTATAGCTAACCAAATATTACCGAGCGCACTTGAAAATAGCTATGCCAACGCAACCTGAGGCTGATGTAACCGCTTTCCAGCGACTAAGAAATTCAGGATAAGTGGTGCTAGAAAAATCGGGATTTGGGAAACGCCTACATAAGCATCAGTGTGAATAGAGGTTACGCCCGAAAGCAAGACAAAGCCCAGGCCGACATTTCTGAAACCACTAACAATACTCGCCGTAACAGCATCATTCATGCCCTGCTTGAACATAACGATTGCGGTCAAATAGGCCATGCCGATTCCTAGGCCAGACACGATTGCGAGATATACTGCAAATTGACCAAAATCATTAAACATCATTTCTCGCGCAGCACCCACGCGACCTAAGCCAAAAACCATCAGAGCAAGAATTGTAAGACGTCTTGCGTTAATTTCAATAAATTCCACCGAACGGGTCGGGATCGCCCGCGCAAATCCCATGTAGACAAGAAAAAGACCAAATGGAAACCCTAAGAAAATAGCGCAGCGAAAAGAAAATTCATTTAAATCAAGCTTAACCTCAGAGTGAAGAACGAGTGTAAAAAACACAAAATATGAAATCGGCATCAAGAAAGTTGAAAGGATCATGCATTGCAGTGCCCGTTGTTTGTTAACCTGCAAGAGTTCTGCAAAAGTAGGTGAAGCAAATAGGGATCCGGCTGAGGCTGTTATAATCATCAGTGACGTGATCGAACCGTTGAGTTTTGCGAGATAGGCAATTGCCAATATGATCGAGGGTAAAACAAACAGCTGCCAGGCCACGACCTGCCAGACTTTCATATCAATCGAAAATACCTGACCAAAATCAAGCCGTCCCATCGGCACCAGCGATAAAATGATCATCAAAAACAGGCTCATCCGCCCCAAGGGAGCCATAATTTCACTAAGTCCCGGAACTAAAAAACCCGCAAAAACTGTAACCATCAACAGCAGACACGCAATATTTTTTTCGGTAGAATTTAACATAAATGACCAATTGCCCCCGTCGGCGAAGAAGAGTTTCGATATGAGCAAGAATGTTCAGCCCAATTCCACACTTTATAACGACCATTAGTTAAAAATAAAAAAACCAAACTGAACGAATGATCCCGAAACAATCACTATTTCATTGTTCATTTACATGTCTTTGCTATGAGAATTCCTTTATTGGGGCGGAGCGGGATGGATAATTCTGAACACAAAATAGCCTATTTGAATGGGGCCCAGTCCAACGAGCCTCGTCCATTCCCTGTTCTGCAGGATGGGAATGAGCTGGCCGATATTTTCGCAGGCGCCGATGTTGGCTTGGCTCTTTTTGACTCTTCGCTTGCGCTCTTGGCTTGCAATTCTTTGTATCGCACGCTTTGCGGATATCTGGAGTCAGAAGCTGTGACAGGTCGCAGCTTAGTAGATTTAATGCAGATCACCTTTCATCGCCTAAACGTGCCTGAAGCCGAAATCAAAAGTAAAATCGAAAAAATTGTCACGTCGCTTGATCGCGGTAGTGCCTATACCTTCCGTTACAATGCCCCAAGCGGAAGCGTTGTAGAAATTCGCCGTCGCCGCCTGCCAAATGGTACAGTTGTCGAAACGGCGCGCCAGACTGAAAATCCAGTTTCAAGTATCGATCTCAATTCCCAATATGAATTGATCGCTGAAAAATCACGCGCGCGTTTGATGCATGCATTGGATGTGATGGCAGATGGTTTTGCACTTTATGATTCATCCGACCGATTGGTGCTCTATAACAAGAAATATGTTGATTACAGCCCATTGGTCGCCGACATCATTATGCCAGGCGTTGCGAAAGAGGAAATTCTAAGAGAGTCAGTTCGTCGCGGCGCCTTTAACTTAAATGGTCGAACGCCCGATGAATATATCGCGTGGCGTCTCGAACGACATCGCAATCCAACTGAACCAATCGAAGTTCTCGGCGCTGATGGTCGTTGGATATTAATTACTGAAAAGAAAACTGATGATGGCAGCATCGTTGGCACGCGTTCGGATATCACAGAGCTGAAACTGCGTGAAATGGAAATGCTGCGTATTTCCCAACAGCTTCACGCAAAGAACATTCATTTTGACACGGCTTTAAGCAACATGGTGCAAGGCCTGTGTATGTTTGACAAAAGCCAACGCCTTATCGTTGTAAACCGGCGCTACCTTGAAATTTATGGCTTCTCAGCCGACGTCGTTAAAGCTGGCATAACTCTGCGTGAATTGATGGAATATAGTGTAAGCCTCGGCAACTACACGAAGGAAGAAGCAGATCGAGCTTTGGCAGAACGTAACGACCCTGCCCGCCTCAGCCAACGCACAGTTTTGAAGCAACGCCTGAAAGATGGTCGCGTTATCGCCGTAATGAACGAACCGATGACCGATGGTGGCACAATTGCTACTTATCAGGACATCACCGAAAGTGAAACGGCAGCAGTGATGATGTTGGAGTATACCCAAAAATTAGAACGGTCTAACCGCGAACTCATTGATTTTGCTTATGTCGCTTCGCACGATCTGCAAGAACCTCTGCGAAAAATTGAAGCCTTTGGTGATCGCCTTCAGAAAAAATACGCCGAGATTTTACCTGATGATGGGAAAATGTTTGTTGACCGCATGCACAATGCCGCCAGCCGCATGCGCCGCTTGATCAATGATCTTCTGTCTTATTCACGTATCACTACTAACGCCAAGCCTTTCCAATGGATTTCGCTCAACGAATTAGTAGCCGAGGTGCAATCAGACCTCCAGATTCGTATTGAAGAAAATTCAGCAATTATTGAAACCAATGACTTGCCAAAAATCGAATGTGACGCAACACAAATGCGTCAGCTAGTCCAGAATCTGGTTAGCAATGCTTTGAAATTCCGTAAACCTGATCAAACGCCTGTTATCAAAATCCTTGGCGAACTTCAGGATGCGGCGAACCCACTAGACAGTAAAAACCTGATGATAACAATTTCTGACAACGGCATCGGTTTTGATAATTCGTTCAAAGAACAAATTTTTACAATTTTCCAACGTTTGCACAGCCGCAATGAGTATGAAGGTACTGGTATTGGTCTGGCCACCTGCCGAAAAATTGTCGAACGCCATGGCGGAACAATTGAGGCATTCGGCGTCCAGGGCGAAGGTTCAACATTTAAATTTATAATTCCGCAAACACAATCCACCAAGGAGATCGCCGCATGAACACAAGCAGCCAGCCCATTCGTATAGTCGTGGCTGATGATGATGCAGATGATCGCATGATGATCAAGGATGCCTTTGAAGAGTCTAAGCTCGGCAATCCTGTGGATTTTGTCGAGGACGGTGTCGAACTGATGGAATATTTAAACCGTCAGGGAAAATGGACTCACCTCGCCAACCAACCCTTCCCCGGCTTCATCCTTCTGGATTTGAATATGCCCCGCAAGGATGGCAGAACCGTGCTTAAAGAGATTAAGGAATCGACCGAACTTCACCGGATCCCGATTGTCATCTTGACTACGTCAAAAGCAGAAGAAGACATCATTAGGACTTACAACCTTGGTGTCAATTCATTCATTTGTAAACCAGTGTCGTTTGATAAGCTGGTCGATATTGTAAAAACAGTTGGCCACTACTGGATCGAGATTGTAGCTTTGCCACCAGAGTGCAAGCGCGCTGCGGCATAGCAGACCAAAGTACTGACAACAAAAACTCGCTGCGGTTTGCAGCGGGTTTTTTTATTTATACTTCACTTCGATAAAGCTGATTAAGCTGGCGGCAAAACCGGTATCATCTGTTTTGGAAGCCACGTCGCGAGCTCGGGGAACCAGATCATCACAAAAACCATGAATAACATGATCAAATACATTGGGAATGACCAAGCTGCTATTTTGAAAATATTATGCCCTGTCATGCCTTGAAGTACGAAGAGATTAAAACCAATCGGCGGCGTAATTTGGGCTTTCTCAACAACCAGCACGATGAAGATACCAAACCAAACCATATCAATGCCCGCCGCGCGAACCATTGGCTCGATCAAAGGAATTGTAAGCGCGACGCAAGATATTCCGTCAAGAAACCCACCCAACACGGTGTAGAGCAAAAGTAAAACCATCAATAGCGCGAACGCCGATAGATGCAGCGAACCAACCCATTCTGCCAAAATGTGCGGAAGGCCTGTATAGCCCATGGCTAGCGACATTGCTGAACCCGCCATCAAGATAAACGTAATCATAGCAGAAGTGCGCGTTGCACTCATCAAGCTTTCCATAAAATTACCAAATGTAAGTGTTCCCTGCCACCAAGCCAAAGCAAGCGCACCGGCAACACCTAAGGCGGCGGCTTCTGTTGCCGTTGCAAAGCCTACAAACATAGTTCCCAACACCAGAACAAGAAGGATGTGCACTGGAATGAGATGTCGCAACGCATATAATTTTTCACGCCATGTTGTGATTGGTTCCGGGTCAGGCTTGTAGTCTTTCGCGAGAGTGGATGACACAGCAACATAAAGTGTAAAAAACACCGCAAGAACCAAGCCTGGTATAATTCCAGCAATACTGATGGCTGAAATAGACTCGTTGGTCATCGCACCATAAACCACCATAATAATGGATGGCGGAATCATAAGGCCCAATGTGGCTGGCCCTGCTAAAGTGCCGATGATCATCCGTTCAGGATAATTGCGCTTCTTCAATTCGGGCACAGTCATTTGGGCAACTGTTGTCAAAGTCGCAACTGACGATCCTGACACCGACCCAAAAATTGTGCAGCCCATCACGTTGGTATGCAGTAGGCCACCCGGCAAACGCCCCATCAGAGGTGCCAAGCCCTTGAACAAATCCTCCGAGAGCCGAGTCCGAAATAAAATATCACCCATCCACACAAACATAGGGAGTGATGAAAGCATCCATGACGACGACGAGCTCCACATCGTTGTAATGATAGGCAGGCCCGCTGACCTTGATGCAAACACTTCAATTGCAATTGCGGCCAAAGCAACAAGCGACACGCCAATCCACACACCTGTGCCAAGCAAAACTGCAAGTATAGCTATCAGAGTGGTGAAGAAAATCAGCTGATCCATGCTAATTTCACATCACATCCGGGCCAGCGGCAATGCCACTGTCACGAGTGATCATCAGACGCAGACCGTGGTCTATCAATGAAACCGCAAACAAGCTGAAACCAACTGCCATCGACAGTTGAGGAATCCACATCGGCGTTGCATCTAGTCCCTGACTCACATCGCCAAAACTGTATGACAAATAAACATTCATCCATGCGTAATAGGAAAGCCAAGCAGCTACGATACAACTGATGAGAAACGACAATTTTTCAGCCCAATGCCGATGTCTTCCTAGAGTAGAAAGAAATAGCTCGATACGCACATGAGCGCCGCGGTTAAGTGTATGGGCAAAAGCCAGAAATACCGACGCACCCATAAAATAACCGACATAATCAGTCAGACCACGAGGATTAATACCAATGTAGCGCCCCATGATTTGAAACATCGTCACGCCGAAAATCAAAACCATAAAAACCGCAGCAAGATATCCACAGTAAAGATAGAGTCGGTCAAGCCATGACCAAATCTGCGCCAAGTTTTTCATCGGCTCTTATTTCTTGAAATCATCAATCACTTTTTTGCCAACCTCACCGGCATTCTTGACCCATTCAGCGGTCATCGTTTCACCGATTTTCGCCATCGAAGCCGCTAACTCCGAGGATGGAGGCAAAACCATCATTCCATTTTTTGACAGCGTTGCCAGCGCACTATCATTGGCATTCTTTGATTTCTCTAAACCGCTTACTTCAGCCTTGCTCGAACAATCCAGTATTGCTGCTTTGTTTTTGTCTGAAAGCTTTGCAAATATATCCTTGTTCACAATCACCGTGTTCCGCGGCATCCAGGCTTTCACTTCATAGAAGTGATTGAGGTTTTCCCAGACTTTGGAATCTTGCCCTGTCACAGCTGACGTGATGAGCGACCCAATCACGCCCGCAGAAAGCGCTTGACTAATTTCAGCTGCTTCAATTGAGATTGGCACCATACCAGTCAATTCGGCCATGCGCGCAGTCGCTTTATTATAAGAGCGAACGCGAACGCCTTTCATGTCTTCAACCTTATTTACATCCTTGCTGAAATATAGGCCCTGCGGCGGCCAAGGAACGGAATAAAGCAATTTTAGGCCTTGACCTTCTAAAACCTTATCGAGTTCGGGCCGCGCAGCTTTGAACAGTTTTACCGAAGCATCATAGGATGTGGCTAAGAATGGGATAGAATCCGTGCCATAAATCGCGTTTTCATTTTCATGGGAAGAAAGCAACCGCTCGCCAATCTGAGCCTGTCCGGTTTGAACGGCGCGTTTGATATCATTGCCCTTGAAGAGCGTTCCATTGGGGTGTGTTACAATGTTTATGTCACCACCCGTACCAGTTGCAACACACTTTGCAAATTCGTCCGCATTGATGGATTGAAAGTTGGTTGCCGGATAGGCCATTGGCATATCCCATTTTTCACCAGCTTGAGCTGTTAAAATATATGCTTGTGTCGAGATCAACACTGCCGCACCAAGAAAACCCGCAAACGTCTTTTTCATATCCATCTTTCCATAAATCAGCATTATCGCGCCGAATCTAAGCCCCATGCCCCAGAAATAGCCGACAAGGAGTTAAAAATAGGTTGGGAAAATTGGGTTGGCTCACATTTGGCCATCAAGAATAGGATTGTCCCAGTCGTTATCGTAAATAGTTTTGATGAATATTGGGCGCAGGTTTACAAATCATGAGAACAACTTATTCACACCTTGGTTTGACAGCCCATTAACACTTCCTTAACTAAATTAAGGAGTGGCCTAATGATTCGGAATTTTTTCTGCGCTAGCGCAATTTTAGCATTTGGGTTTACCACTCAAACTTATTCGGCTGACATGGTCAGCCTTGAAATGGGCGAGTTTGTGACGAGTAGCGATAGCGAAATCACCCCGAAATCCGTTTCGGTCGATTCCCACCGAGAAGCTCTTCATTTTTCGATGAAGTTAGATACGCTTTCGGCCACGGCCGACGGATCGAAAATGGAAGGCACTTCAACTTTTTCCGGAAATTTTACTGTCTTGCAGCCTTATAACGTGTCCCTGCCCATCGCGAAAATTCAGCTCAAAGGCCATATCATTAAAACTGCTGCATCATCTGCAAGACTTGATATTGTCATCGGGGACGCAAAAGAAAAAATATTCTGGGATGAAAATGAAGTTGCGGCTGGACAGTTCGACAAAACGCTGAATGTCAGCATCGCAAATGGACAGGTGCCCGTGGTGTTTCCGGTGAGTGCAACACTCTTGGTTACCAAAAATCCAGGCAGCGGAGCAATATTTGTTTCGCTTGATTCAATCGATGTTGAGATTGGTCCACAGCGTGTGGCAAGCAACGATCGTTAAACAAGCAAAATCCGGCGAACCTAAATATTCGCCGGACATATTATTGCTGAAACACCTAATTAAACTGTAATCGGCTTAAATGCTTGGCGCACCAGAAGACGCCACTTACCATCTTCTTTTTTCCAAGTTTGTACAATGCTTAAAACCAGTAACAAATTTTTGCCTTGGAACATCAAGTCCGCATCAAAAGTGTGGCGCGCAATCGCCAAATCACCCACCGTGTGTATGCTGTGATCGTAAAGCTTAATCGAATTAAAAACTTCGGACTTTTCAACAACAGTCTTAACAAATTCCACTTTAGTTTGAACCACGCCATTGGCATGACCAAAGGACATGTCATCAGCAGAAAGCTCCAAAAGCTTAGCGCCATCGCCAGCAACCATCGACTTACGATAAAGCTCAACAGCAGCCAAAACGTCATCAGTGTCACAAGCACTTGCTGCATTCAGCTTTGCCATACCCACCATTGTGGCACCAACGGCCAAAAAGCTCGTAATCGATAATTCGCGTCTGTTCATACTAAACTCCCATTTACTTACCCAAGTATGCGAAAGTGAATAGGCTATTTCTATTAAGACGAAGTAAATTCTGGCAAAAGATAAATTGGTGCACCTTTATTCAGTTATAGGCTGCAATGAAAGTGACTATAATTAATGCTGAATTACCAATTTCTAACTATCTATCGCTTTCTTTGGCTCTCAGAGACAACCATTCCTGCAATAAGCGCAGCCAATAGAATCGAATTCTTCTGGTCTTTCAAGATTTGGTTCATCATGAGAGGCGCTTGGTCTGTTTGCCGAACAACCACGTGACGCACCTGTTTTTTCAGCATCAACGAGCTAGTTCCCAGCACGATCATTCCGATTAAAAACAGAAACCCACCAGCGATCAACGCCGCACTTGGCTCACCCCAAAATGGAATTGTATAAATCCAAATTGCGGCGGTTACACATCCTACGGCGGCTAAAAAAAACAGCCCTGCCACAAACCATGCACTTGCCTTTATAACCGCGTACCGAACCGGAGCTGCAATATTTGCTGCTCCGCCCCTAACGGCAGAAATCAACATATTTCTGATTTGCGAGCCCAGCATTGTAACAACGCTACCGAGACAATATGCGGCTGCCAACAAAACCAATTGCAAAAGCAATAAGCAATGCGGTCAGTGGTTGATCTTCAACCTGCTGACCTAGTTTCTTCGCGGAACGCTGCCCCTGAGCTGAAATATTATCGTAGACCTTAGCTGCTTCATTTCCAATCTGGTCTGCAGCAGCGTTACCCGCCTCATATGCATTATTACCAACATGTTTGGTCAATTTGGCAATATCATCCCTCAGCGAGGCTAAATCGTTCATAATCGCCTGAACATCTGCGCCCGTTTCACTATTGCCTTTCGGTATTGAAGCCATAACTGTTTTCTCCTCGAATGTTAGTTTCGCAATATTTAAATCTATTTCGACTTTAGAGCATATGTTTTGATTGATAGTTCTACCGCAGTAATGCCCAGCGATTACAAACGTTCCACAAAAATTGGAAATATTTTTAACTTTGAATAGCCATCAATAGTAGGTCTTTAAAGGAAAGCCGCTGCTCTTCATCTTTTATCTACAATGATGACGATTACATTCCCTTCTATCCAAATTTTCACTGTCCAAAAGGTTGGACAGAGCAGCTCGTTTTCAAATCTGGGAACTAAATTCGAATGAGACCGTTGTACAGGTTGCGAACTCTAGGCCAGGTTCACACAGGTAGTGTTCGGATCTCTTCAGTTCAAAAACATTAAAAAGGAATATGAAATGACGTTGTATAAAAAATCAATATTGATAGCTCTAATGTTCGGTGCGACCGTCTCAGTAGGTGTCCAATTGGCACATGCTCAAGCCACAGGACAACCCGATTGCAACAACCAAAAAACAACAAGTGAAGGATGCCCGCCGGTCGTAAATCCAAATCCGCCGCCGCCAGCTGCGCCGGTGGTTCAGCCTAACCCTCCCCCAACCGCTAACAATTCTGTACCACCAGCGGCCTCCACTTCACCTCAAAGAAATACAACAAACCAATTTAATAACAATCAGTCATCGGGCTGGCGCTATAATCAAAATCTGCACCATCGCAGACATCAACGCGACAATATTTTCCGTTTTTCCTTCGGCGGCTATTTTTATGATCGACCCTATTGGCAGCAGCCACAATATTCATACCAGTACAACCGCATCAGCTGTGGCGAAGGTCGTTCCATAGTCGCAGACAACGGCTATAATCGCATCCGCACCATCGAGTGCAACGGAACCACGTTTACCTATCAAGCACACAAAGGAAGCAGGACATATCGCGTATATATCAACTCGCGACGCGGTACAGTATCGGGCGCAACCCGACTCTACTAATCGTTTTTCGAGGGGAGCGTTTGGGGCTCCCCTCGGACTTTTTTCATGCCGAGTAAATAATAAAATAGAAAATACTCTATATTTAGCAAACAAAAAAAAGCCCTCTGAACAGAGGGCTTTTAGTTTTTTGTATTTCACTTACGGCGTTGTTGTTGTCGAAGGAGCAGCTGGTTGAACCGTTCCTGTAGCAGCAGGCGGATTTGGAGCTTCGTTCGAAGCTGGCACATCCACTTTTGGAGAAACTGCGATAGGTGCCGATGGAACAGGAGCTGCCGGTGTAGGTAACACATCTGATTTGTTAGTTAGGATATTAACTGAATTGCCATCGGTCGTGTAATTATAAATCATATAGCCGCCAAATAACAAAATTAATGCCAGAACTACATACTTGAAAGTATTGCCGTTGCTGCTTTGAACTTCATTTCGGATTCGAATTTCTGGCGGGGCTTTCCTCACATCGTCCCGTTCAAGTATCGGATCGATCGCACTCACAGGACGTGGCTTCGGATTTGTGGACGTGACCATTTCATTACTCCTTTGTTGATTTGTAGATGCGAGTCAAACGGCGCAATATCTTTTAAGTTCCAAAGTTGCTGATGTCCCAAACGTTTCATAGGAGTTTACCAACCAATTAATATTTCGAAAAAATTGGAACCAAATTCTGAATGATACGTTTTGCTCATAGGTCAAATAAGAGGAGGCGAGACATCATGAATTTGCCAGAAAAAGGTAATCCAGTTTCCGATGGAGAAAACCCCGAAGCAATTGCAAAATTTGCAGAATCGGCGCGCTCCCAAAATGGTGAAATGAGGCGCACGGGCGTTAAAGCAACATCCGAAACGTCACCGTTACCTACAGATCCAAAGCTGAAACAAAAAGCGGCTAAGGCTGTATTGCGTGAAAACGTATTAGGCGACGACGAAGGTTCAGAAGAATTGATAAGCCGACTACCAGATCCAATTCTCGACCATCAAAAATTGTAAAAACAATTCGTAATTTTGATGAACTCAAAATCAGAAAGCGGATCGACGAGACCGCATCAGGATTAAGTCGAAGAATTTGCGCCCCTAGTGTGGGACGTATGAGTTCGCTTTTCGAGATAAGTCTAGATTCATTCGAAAGGCATAAAATATGTTCTCAAGCCCAAGCGCTACTGTCTGGGATGATCTATCGCCAATAAGTGCGGAACTCTTTGGCTCAGAGCGTTTCGAACAGCACGCGCACAGTCTTGCAAAATCTCAATCAGTCACATCGGACGCAGCGCCGGTTTATTCGGTGGTACGAAGACTTGATGACAATGCTGCTGCCCTTCTTCGAATTTACCGCGATATCGGTAAGGCAGTCGAGAACGGGAAAACAGTAACCCCGGCCGCCGAATGGCTCGTTGACAACTACCATTTGGTCGAAGAGCAAACAAGCCAGACCAGAGACGATCTTCCAGAAAGTTTCTATCGTCAACTTCCCAAGCTAACGGATGGTCCCCTTCTGGGTCATCCACGCATATTCGGGGCGGTTTGGGCATATGTGGCACACACTGACAGCCGTTTCGACCCAATTACTTTTTCCGCTTTTTTAAACGCGTATCAGACCGTTGCACCTTTCACAATCGGCGAAGTTTGGGCGTCCTCGATTGCACTTCGCTTGATTTTAATCGAAAATTTAAGGCGTCTTTCTCAACGCATGAATAATGCACGGTTGGAAAGGGAAACGGCAGATGAAGCGGCAGACAGCTTTCTGAATAGCGATTTAGAGCGAAACCCTTCTTTAATTTTTGATAATGCGAAGCCGATCAGTATTCCGTTCGCTGTGCAGCTTTTGCAGCGTATGCGCGACCTTGATGACGATAGCTCTTCTCTAGCGCTTAAATGGTTGCAAAGTAGACTTGTTGAACAAGGCTATACGCTTGAAACAGCGGTAACAGACGAACATCATCGCCAAGCAGCAGCCAATGTAACGGTACGCAATATTGTACAAAGTATGCGCCTAGTCGAGGATATCGATTGGGAGACCTGGTTTGACGGAGTTAGCGTAGTAGACAGAACACTACGAACTCTTCCGTTCTACGAAGATATGGATTTTCAAAGTCGCAATCTATATCGCACAGCAGTCGAAGAGCTTGCGCGCGGTTCTGGCCACACTGAAATTAACGTCGTAGAGCACGTCATAGACAACGTTTCGCAGGCCGAAGATAACTCGAGAGAAGCTGGTTATTGGTTAATTGGTAGCGGACGAAAAAAGTTGGAACAAGATATCGGTTTCCAACCACCATTTTTGAAACGTTTGCGCAACTTCGTAACTAACGCAGGGCTATCGGGTTACCTCGGAGCCGCAACAATTTTTGTAATTATAATAGAGTTTTTGGTATTTGAATTTTCATATGCCAATTTAACTTCAACAAGCGTAACATTTTTTCTCCTTGCGGCAGCAATACTTCCAGCATCAGAAATTGCTTTTGCAATAATAAACATAGCACTCAGTCGTCTTTTGGATACGCGCATGTCCCCAGGACTCTCACTTCGCAATGGCGTTCCGGAAAAATTTAAAACACTCGTTGCTATCCCTTGTCTCTTGACGTCTGCCCAAAGCGCGGAAGAGCTTGTGAACCGACTTGAAGTTCATTTTTTATCGAGCGGATCAGGCGAACTTTATTTTGCTTTAGTCACTGATTGGTTGGACTCAAATTCCGAATCTGCAGATGCCGATTTGACCGTGCTTGAAAGGGCCCAACATGGAGTTGAAGAGCTCAATCGGCGCTATGAGAGCAGCCAATTTATCTTGCTACATCGGCACCGTAGTTTTGATGCAAAACAGAACAAATGGATGGGTTGGGAACGCAAACGCGGAAAGCTTCATGAACTTAATCGATTGCTCCGCGGCGCAACCGACACGAACTTTAAAACAATCGTAGGAACCGTGCCAGCGAACATACGATATGTAATCACATTGGATGCCGATACCCGTCTGCCGCGCGATGCCGCAAGAAAATTGATAGGCAAAATGGCACATCCTTTGAACACCCCACTCTTCAATCCAGCACAAGGCCTCGTTGTATCTGGTCACGGCATTTTGCAACCGCGTGTTACTGCGTCATTGCCAACGGGTCATATTGGATCCCATTTTCAACGTATATTCTCGACAGCTCGCGGTATTGATCCTTATATTTTCGCTGCTTCAGATCTTTACCAAGATTTATTTGACGAAGGCTCTTTCACGGGTAAAGCAATATACGACGTAGACGCTTTCGAATTAGCGATAGCTGGAAGAATTCCAGAAAATACGGTCTTAAGTCATGATCTCTTTGAGGGCGTGCTAGCGCGCTCAGGCCTAGCTTCAGATATAGAAGTAATTGACGACTTTCCCGAACAATACGAGGTGTCAGCAGCTCGGCAACACCGTTGGGCACGTGGTGACTGGCAACTATTACCATGGATATTAGGTCTGCGTGACAGCGGGAAAATTCCACCGCTTGGACGTTGGAAAATGACTGACAATCTGAGGCGGTCTATGGTGCCCATCGCTCAGCTCATTGCGCTCTTCGTGGGCTGGACGCTCCTCAGCCCCAGCGGAGCAGAAATTTGGACAATAGGCATTCTATTGTCAATTTTCATCCCCGTTATTTTACCTACACTCGTGGACGGATTTCACATAACTCCTCGCACTTCGGTCAGCTTCCATCTTTCTTTCGTCAAAGACAATTTGGCCCAAGCTTTTGCCCTCGGCGTTGCCCAATTCGTCTTACTCGTTAATCAGGCGACACTTATGGCGGACGCAATCCTAAGGACGCTGTATCGATTGATCATTAGCAAAACAAATCTTTTGGAATGGACAACCGCCGCGCAAGTACAGGCGATGGTCAAACCTGGCATTTGGCGAAGCTATATCCAACTGTCGAGCGCGCCAGCAATCGGCATAATTATCCTGATGACTATTGCGATGCGAGGAATTTCAAATTGGTATTGGGTTATGCCTTTTGCATTTATCTGGTTGGCCGCCCCTGCCATTGTTCATTGGCTAAGTAAATCAACTGCATTAGAAGACGAATTGTCCGCTTCTGAAATTGATCGGCGCTCTTTGCGAGTGATAGCGCGCCGGACATATCGTTATTTTGAGCAATTTGTGACCTCTTCTGAAAATATGTTGCCACCTGATAATTTTCAGGAAGATCCAACGTCTGTAATTGCTCATCGCACATCACCCACTAATATCGGTTTGTACCTTTTGTCCACTGCATCAGCGCGAGAACTTGGATGGATCGGAATTGCTCATGCGGTAGAAAAAATAGAACTCACGTTTGTCTCAATTCAGAAATTGGAAAAATTTCGTGGCCACCTTTTCAATTGGTATGATACCGAAAGTTTAACTCCTCTTGAGCCAAGATATGTTTCGTCTGTCGACAGTGGTAATCTTGCTGGCCACCTAATAGCCTTGGCAAATTGTTTTGAGGCTTGGGGAGTAGAAGCAGAATCTGCTGCTGAAAGGAGTTTCGGAATTGATGATATTCTTGAAATTCTCGTCGAAGAGATAAAGAAGCTCCCCCAAAATAAAATCATATTGAACCCGATGCGTAAGGGCTTCCTAAAACAAATTGATGCGATGAAAGTCACATTGCAAAAGGCTCGGGCGCAACCTGAATTATTTACAATAAGATTAATTGAACACTCGCTTCTCGCAAACAAAATATTTTCGACAGCCGCACGACTAGCTGCTGAAATGTCGGGGGCTTCAAAAGACGCAATCATTCATTGGTCGAATGTTCTGCGAAGTACCGTTGATAATCAATTTCAAGATGCGTCACTCAATGCAACTCAAATCGCAGATTTAAAGCAAAGACTGACAAAACTTGCGGCAACTGCTCGAGCTCTAGCCTATGGAATGGAGTTTCGCTTCTTGTTTGACGAACAACGTAATCTCCTATCAATCGGCTACCGCGTCAACGAACGTATGCAAGATGAGAGTTGTTATGACATGCTTGCCTCCGAGGCAAGATTAGCAAGCTTTTTTGCAATTTCGAAAGGTGATTTGCCGACTAGACATTGGTTCAGACTGGGCCGGGCACTCACCGAACTCAAAGGTGGCGCGGCACTGGTTTCGTGGTCTGGATCTATGTTCGAATACTTAATGCCGTCTTTGGTAATGCGCGCCCCTTCAAATGGTATGCTCGACCAAACCGCAAAACTAATTGTTGCACGCCAGATTGAGTATGCCAAAGGATATGGCATTCCTTGGGGAATTTCTGAATCTGCTTTCAGTGCGCGCGATGTCAGTTTTACATACCAATATTCAAATTTCGGTGTTCCCGGACTAGGTCTAAAAAGAGGTCTTTCCAGCAATCTGGTCATCGCACCATACGCCACAGGCCTTGCTGCGATGGTAGCCCCGCGACTCGCTACACGTAACTATGAGCAGTTGAAAAATATCGGCTCGCTAGGGATTTATGGTCACTACGAATCTATCGACTACACCCCTACCCGACTCCAACCGGGAGAAGATTTTACCGTCATTCGGGCATATTTTGCGCACCACCAGGGCATGACAATAGTTGCCATCTTTAATGCTGTTAGGTCGGGTATGGTACGTGACTGGTTTCATTATGAACCTCGTATCCGAGCAACAGAGTTGCTTTTGCAAGAACGAGCTCCGCGTGATGTGATGGCATCGATACCAAAAGAATCTATTGCAGTATCTCAAGTTAACGATCTTGCACCAACCGAACCTCGCATCTTAAGCCCATTCACCGGCAACTCCCCTCAGACTCAGTTGCTTTCCAATGGCCAATTTACAACTATTTTAACAGCGGCCGGTGCGGGCCACAGCTCGTGGAACGGTCTCGCCATAACCAGGTGGCAAGAAGACCCCGTGGAAGATAACTGGGGGCAATTTATCTATTTGCGTGAGCCTCGTTCGAAAAATTGGTGGTCCGCAGCCCATATGCCTGCCGCAAATGTTTCCGATAATTCAACAGCAAATTTCTCAGAACACAAGGTTGAGATCGCTCGTACCGAAGGTATTTGGAAAACAACATTGGAATGCATCGTTTCGCCTGAAAGCAATTCCGAAGCTCGTAGGCTCACTATAGAAAACAGAGGACTGACGGCTCGCGATATTGAGATTACGACTTTCGCGGAACTCGTCCTGTCGCCGCAATCTGCAGATACAGCTCATCCAGCGTTTTCTAAATTATTCATTGAAACGGAGTTTGTCGCAGGTGTTGAAGCATTAGTTGCGACACGTCGCAAACGCTCCCCAACCGATCCAGACATTTGGGTAGCTCAAATCATGTTGTTAAACAGCGAAAATACCAGCCCTCTCGAATATGAGACAGACCGAGGTCGTTTCATCGGAAGATGTAGAGATGTTGGAAATCCACAAATAATGGCTTCAGGCGCCGCACTTTCGAATACAACGGGAAACGTGTTGGATCCAATTTTCGCACTTCGTCGCAAAATTCGCATTCCACGTGCGCGTCAAGCCGTTATCACATTATGGACTTTGGTGGCATCCACTCGGGAAGAAGTTCTCGACCTTGTCGACCATCATTCCCAATCTTCAGCCTTTGATCGAGCTTTAATGATGGCGTGGACACAAGGCCAAATTCAACTTCGCCACCTATCGATAAAACAAGATGAAGCAGATTTGTTTCAAGAGCTGGGCAGTTCTTTAATTTATGCAAACGCTTCAATGAGATCTCCGAATTTTATCATTGCAAACGATATCGGAGCTCAAAATGAACTTTGGCCATTAAGCATCTCCGGTGACCGTCCAATCATCTTGCTTCGCATCGATACAATCGAAGACATAGAAATCGTCCGGCAAGTGGTGCGCGCATTTGAATATTGGAAATCAAAGCGATTGGCAGTGGATCTGGTTATTTTGAACGATCGGCGAGCTTCCTATGTCCAAGATCTTCAAGTGGCATTGGACGCACTGGTGCGCAAGTTGAAAACGTCAAATAGGTCCGAACAGAGCAGTAATGCAGGTGATGTTTTTGTACTTCGTGCTGACATTATGTCACAAACTGCATTAAAGATTCTCGCGGCATCTGCGCGCGTTGTAATTTACGCACGCCGCGGCAGCCTCGCGACACAACTGGGAAGATTACGCGCGCAAATCAATTTAACGACATCGCGACCAAAGGAATTCACTCGTCCAGCACAAATATCAACTCGCTATAAGGTTAGCGGAAGTGATAAGCAATTCTATAACGGCCTGGGTGGTTTTAGCGCGAACGGCAAAGAATATGTTATCTATCCAACTGCCGATACACCAACGACTGCGCCTTGGACAAATGTAATAGCCAACTCCAAATTTGGCTTCCATGCCTCGTCAGACGGGGCCGGCTACACATGGGTTGGTAATAGCAAAGAAATGCAACTGACGCCTTGGCGTAACGATCCCATTTCGAATAAATCGAGCGAAGCATTCTATGTCTCTGATCTAGAATCGGGGACGCTTTCTAGTCCGACTCTTTTGCCGCTGAGAGATCAAAGCGGAACTTATGTTGTACGTCATGGATTTGGATACACGGTTTTCGAACGCCAAGTCGACCAATTGAAAATGGAGCTAACTCAGTATGTGCCACTTTCCGATTCAATAAAGATTTCAACTCTAAGAATTTTTAATCAAGGCACTTCCACTCGTAACCTATCTGTAACCTTTTACGCTGAATGGGTGTTGGGTGCATCGCGACCTGCTACGGCTCAATATATCACCACAGAAATTGATGCATTGACGGGCGCACTCATCACACAGAACAAATGGACGCCGCAGTTCGAAAATCAGTTCGTATATGTCGATATGCAAGGCAAACAGACAAGCTGGACTTCCGATAGACTAGAATTTGTCGGAAGGTACTCAACTTTGGCCGATCCACAAGGTTTGGCACCGGGAAGAGAATTATCAAATCGCGTCGGCGCTGGGTTAGACCCTTGTGCGGCAATGCAGGTGAAAATAACGATCGAACCCGGAGCCTTTCAGGACGTCACAATCACTTTGGGAGCTGCACCTAATTTAGGAGCGGCTCAAACAATGATTACTAAATATCGTACCGAAGATAGAGATAAAATTCTCGGTGATGTGAAGCAAAATTGGACGAAGATTCTGGGCGCCGTTCAAGTGAAAACGCCCGATTCAGCTTTCAATCTCATGGTCAATGGCTGGCTTCTCTACCAGACACTCTCTTGCCGCATGTGGGCAAGGTCAGGGTTCTATCAAGCAAGCGGCGCGTACGGATTTCGCGATCAGCTACAAGATTCATTGGCTCTTATGTTGAGCACACCAGATATAACCCGAGAACATATACTACGTGCAGCAGCTCGCCAGTTCTACGAAGGTGACGTTCAGCATTGGTGGCTGCCGTCCAACGGTATAGGAATTCGGACACGGTTTTCAGACGATGTGGTTTGGCTGGCTTATTGCACTTCGCGCTATGTTAACGTCACGGAGGACTATACCATCCTTGATGAACTTGTGCCCTTTATAGACGGGCCGAAATTACAAAAAAATGAGTCGCACGCATTTTTTCAACCGACGATCTTTAGTGAGCAGGCAACACTTTACGAACACTGCGTTCGCGCGCTTGAACAGTGTCTTGGAACAGGCAAACACGGCCTGCCTCTAATGGGCGAAGGAGATTGGAACGACGGGATGAACCGAGTCGGAGAAGGAGGCGAAGGCGAAAGTGTTTGGCTCGGCTGGTTGATCATTACCACACTCAAAGAATTTGTAAAAATATCGGCAAGGCGTGAAGATATCAGGACAGATATTTGGAGTGAAAAAATCAGGACATTGACTGAGGCAATGGAGAAAGAAGGTTGGGATGGTGCCTGGTATCGCCGTGCTTTCTATGACGATGGATCGCCACTTGGATCTTCGTCCAACGATGAATGTGTGATCGATGCCATAGCGCAATCATGGGCTGCAATTTCTGGTGCTGCAGACGTCGTTCGCGTAAAAACCGCAATGGGCGAGGTCACCAAACAATTAATCCTTCGTGAGCAAAAGATCGCGTTGCTTTTCACTCCGCCATTCAACAAATCTGAAAAAGACCCCGGTTATATAAAAGCATATCCACCAGGCATTCGCGAGAACGGAGGGCAATATACCCATGGTTCCGCTTGGTCTATTTTTGCATTTTCAGAAATTGGCCAGTCTCAAAATGCCTGGCATCTTTTCAATCTTCTCAACCCTATAAATCACGCTTTGACTGCCGACGCTGTATTGCAATACCGGGTCGAACCTTATGTGATAGCCGCCGACGTCTATTCCGTAGCACCTCACATCGGCCGCGGCGGATGGACTTGGTATACTGGTGCCGCAGGTGTGCTCTACCGCGCCGGAATAGAAGCCATTCTTGGTGTCGAGAAAAAGGGCAATCTCTTGCACATCAAAAATTGCGCCCCGCCAGAGTGGAACGAATTCGACATTTCATTAAAACATAAATCGGCACGTTACGACATCAGAGTAACACGCACTAAAGAAACCAAAAGCCTCAGTGAAGAAGCTCAATTAGAAGGAGAAACTGTCTTCGTTGTTGCTATGAAAGATGATGGAGCAGTGCACGAAATCATATTGCAATTTAAGTCCGAACAATTATTCGACCTTCCCAATACTCTCAACTAGAAAAATCTCAATCTACGTATGGGTTATGAACTGAAAGTAGCCGACAAAAAGATTAATTGGGGCCTATCAAGCTCGCAGCGCAACCAAAATCTCATATTAAAGTCGTACTTGTTGGTGACCGAAGCCGCCACACCAGTCCGGAGGGTAGATATTCAATTTCGGCAACCCCGTTCAATGAAGACTGGATCATTTGAACAATAACTTTTTGTCCAAAACCATAGCTGGTGGGCGGGCTCACGAGGGGGCCACCGAGCTCCGTCCAAGACATGAAAAAAATGTCCCTGCCCTCACGCAAAATCTCCCAAGTCAGTTTGATTGTACCAGTAGGATTTGACAACGAACCGTATTTTGAAGCATTCGTTGCGAGCTCGTGCAGAGCCATGCCAATAGATTGTGCAGCGGCGGGCAAGAGTTGGACCCCAGGGCCAACAAAAGAAATACGTGTACCGATTTGATCCCAAAAACCACTTAACTGAGCCTGAACAAGATCAGCAATTTCAATACCCTTCCACTCCTTCAAAACCAAAAGATCTTGGCTGGCAGCCAAACCCGCAATACGGTCCGACAACCGCTCGATAAACGTGTTTGGATCTCCGGACTTAGCTGTCTGCCTTGCTACAGCCTGCACGACGGCCAGTAAATTTTTGGCACGGTGATTAACTTCGTACATCAACAAGCGAATACGTTCCTCAGCCTTTCTCTGTTCGGTGATATCAATATAAGTCGTAAAAATTTTTGTAGGCCGACCGTATTCTCCGGCTTCAATATTGGATCTTGTTTCGATCCACCGCTCCTTGCCATCGTCACCTAAGACTCGATATTCGATAACTGGAACGATATTTCCTTTTAATTCGCGAAGTAAAGTTTCTTCAACTCGGCGCCGATCAGCTTCAACGACATGATCAAGAAATACCTTTGTCACTTTTTCAATTGGAGCACCTTCAACGATTCCTTCTACAACAAAACCCATAACGATCTCATGATTATCGCTGGCTTTAACTTCATTCTTTTCCAAATCTAAAACAGCGTATGAAAGTTTGGCGCTCTGCGCTGCGTGATGCATATGCGCGCGGCTCTCACGCAGGGATTCAGTCGCCATTATTCTTTGACTAATGTCACGTACGATGGAAATAAAATAGAGAGGTTCACCGTTGCTACCGCGTTGTAAAGAGACAGTCAGACCAGCCCAGATCAGTTTACCATCTTTTCGCAGATAACGTTTGTCCATCGAGTAAGTTTTAATATTGCCCTCGAGCATCTCGTTAACATGGGCAAGATCAATAGCCACATCTTCAGAATATGTAACTTCTTGGAATGTTTTACTCGTCAGCTCTTCTCTGCTGTAACCGAGAATACTGCACAATTTATCATTCACAATCAGCCAACCGCCGTCGAGACCCACATGCGCCACACCGACGGCAGCATTCTCAAATGTTCCCCTAAAGAGGTTTTCTCTCTCCTGCAGAAGCTCCTGCACATCCTTCATCTGTGTGATGTCGCGCAACACCAAAAGCCCACTAATTGGGCGGACTTTTCCCTCATGATTTTCGAATGCAATTTGCTTGCGTGCACTGACCCACCGAATGGTGCCATCAGGAAGTGTGATACGGTGTTCCAACGATAAAAGACCGTTACTAGTCGGGCTCATAGCTCCAGCGATTTCATCCAACAATCCTGCAGCATCTTCGCGGTGAAAACGTTTGTGAAGAAGGCTGCGCTTGATCGGTATGTTTGACGGCAACTGGAACAAATTGGCCGCAGCGTCATCGAGTGAAATTGTATCTGCCAAATAGTCAACTGTTCCGATCCCCAAACCAGCAACCGAAACCCCCAATTTTAAAGTTTCTTCACCTTGACGTAAAATGGCCTCATAGTTTTCTCGTTCTGACAAATCATAGAAATGGCAAACAACGCCCAATCGTCCGTCGGGAAGCGTAAGGCGATCAACTTTCCAATCATACGTTTCGATCTCATCGATATCTTCGCGTCGCTCAGTGATAGTTGGTGCGTTGTACGGTTCGCCTGTTTTCAACGTGTGGCGAAATATTTCGATCAGGCCGTCAACAATGGGCTCGGGCCAAATTGAACGCAAAACCTCTGCGAAATCACGCCCTATCAGTGGGTTAACATTTTTAAACACATTTTGCGCGCCCTTGCTGACAAGTGCCAACTTGAAATCCGCATCAACTGCGTAAATTCCGAATGGAGAATTTTCCAACATCGACTTGAACGCAATATTTGCTGCTGCAAGCGCCTCAATGGCCTCGAATTCCATTCGCGAAATTTTAGCCTCAGTATTTTTCGTCTTTTGCATACGCAAAACACAAATATGGAAAAATTTTGGCACGCCACTGAGATCGATTTCAACACTCGCACTCACAACAACTTCGAGCGTGCCAACTTCCAGCGCAAGACGCATTAGTACACCATCAACTACGCCTTGCTGCAATAACTTTGGCAAAAGTTCCGTTTTATAATATATTGCACTTGCAACAGTAAGCAATTCGTCAAATTTTCGGCCCAAAATAGAACTGCCATTTTGGGCTCCCATCCACTTCAAAAAAGTTGAACTCGCGCTAATGATGGTTCCATCGGGAGCGGCAGTAATCATCCCAAAAAGCGCGTTGCTAACTGGATCTTTCGGGATATCATTATTTTCGGTCAAAAGCATTGCACCTCGCATATATCTTGCTCAACTTTTTAGTAACAATACCAAAAGTTGGAAATTTTCACATCGAACTTTCCCAAGTTGCAAACTCAATTCCGTTTCACTTATAATTCTTTAGACTCTAAAAATTGTGCCAAAACCGATCAGGAGAGTTTGCTCCAGTTAAACTACAGTTTCAATCAAGATCTATTACGGAACCATGTGCTGACGGAGCCGTTATAATAGGCAACGTGATTGGAGTTTTCCGCATGCAAACTGAGCGAGACAAGCAAAATAGCAAGGATCACGGTACTCCTAGTCTCAGATGCAAAGCACGACGACAAAAATAATGTGCCAAAGCGGGTTTTAGAGCCACCTCATAGTCCAAGTTCTCTTCTGCTACGTTCAACAAAAATACATTTTTTCATTGAATATAAAGTATAGTTATTCCGAGCGAAACCATTGGTAAAGATTGAGACTTCAAGCTCCCGAGAACGATTGCAAGCTGCGACCGAATCCTATGATCTGTTTGCTTGGGAAATTGATTTTATCACGGACAAGATGGTTTGGAGTTCAAACGCATCCCGCATTCTTCGTTGCGATAAAGATCAGTTATCTGATAACCCTGAAAAAAGGTTCTTTTTTTTAGCAGACATAGATAGACTTCGAATTATTCAAGAATTTGAACTTGCAAAACGGGGGAGTGGCGGCGACTATACTTTGGAATTTTCTGGTCTTGATCCTGAACAATCGAAAATATGCTGGAATATGAAAGGAACATTTGATCGCGACTCGAATGGAGTGGCGGTCTACGCA
This sequence comes from uncultured Aestuariivirga sp., assembly GCA_964247245.1. Classification (GTDB taxonomy): domain Bacteria; phylum Pseudomonadota; class Alphaproteobacteria; order Rhizobiales; family Aestuariivirgaceae; genus Aestuariivirga. The sequence goes on along the minus strand of CAXTTK010000002.1, from coordinate 132,407 downwards.
TACGGTACGACGAAAGATATTACAGACAAGAAATCCCTCGAACAAGAATTAAAATTGGCAGCTGAGCGTTTGGCGATAGCCGAGATAGCGGCAGATGGATTAATTTATGATTGGGACGTTGCGACCAATAGAATGTGGCGCAGTCCGGGCTTTACCCGATTGCTTGGTTGGCAAAGCGGCGAAATTTCTGAAGATATAGAAGGCTGGTCTTCATTACGTCATCCGGAAGACGAAGAACGCTTGAAATTACTGCAATCATCAAACGATCTTCAACCAAACGACCATTATATCTTAGAATATCGCGTCCGGCATCGTGACGGCAACTACATCACAGTAATTGATTCAGGGCGCGCTCTCCGAAACAATATGGGCACAATAGTCCGGTTTGTCGGGATTACAAAAAATGTTTCTGAACACAGGCTTGAAAATTCTTACAACGCGCGTCTAGCAGCAGTGGCTATAGCTTCTCACGATGCATTATTTGGTCTGACACTCGAAGGCAAAATCGAGACTTGGAATCCCGCAGCTGAAAGACTTTTCGGTTACAGCGCTTCAGAAGCTATTGGACAACATGTTAATATTTTGGCTCGACCTGATCAAAAAGAACATCAACAACAATTGCTGGCGAGGGCTCTTTCGAGTGACGTTGTAACACCCTACGAAGCCCGCAGGAAGCGTAAAGACGGTACAGTGGTAGACATTGTCGTCGCATTGGCACCAGTAAAGTCGGCAGACGGAACCGTAACGTCAATCTCAGTTGCAATTCATGATATCAGCGAAAGAAAAGAATGGGAGCAAAGACAATTATCAATGGCTCGGGAACTGGCCCATCGCAACAATAACTCGTTTGCAATTTTACAAGGCATATTGCGTTCGACATTGCGCAACACGAAGAATCCTGATGATTTCGCAGCAGCTTTCTCAAGTCGTTTGCATAGCTTGGCGGCAGCTCAGGATGTTCTGACAGCAAACGAATGGCGGGGAACCGAACTTGGCGCCCTAATTAGACGTCAGCTTGCAGCCCATCTTTTTGTTGACGATAGGCGTGTGGAATTTTCTGGCCCAGTTATAAGTTTGGCACCTGAATACGCCTCACCACTCGGATTGATATTCAATGAACTGACAACGAACGCCATAAAATATGGCGCGCTGTCCTTGCCAAATGGAATGGTAAAAATAAACTGGCGTATCGAGAAAATAGACCAAACACCCTCGAAGCTTTTTATCACCTGGCAAGAACGCGGCGGCCCTAAAATACATTCAAAAGTCACAGTTGGTTTTGGAACAACAATTATTGAAAAAGGACTGCCCGAAGCGGTTGTAAAAAATGATTTCGATGAAGAAGGCTTAACATGTTCAATCGAGCTGGTGCTCAATCGGCCAAGCTCTTAAAGACCTCAGATATGTGGAATTTAACTTCGGTCAACCAAAGTTTTCACTATGCAGCTATGTCCGATTTAACATCAAAAAACAGTGCTTGGCTGACCATTGCCTTGACCATTTCAGGCATAAAAGGCTTTGTTATCAGAAAGACTGGTTCGGGTTTTTCACCAGTCAATAAGCGCTCAGGAAATGCTGTTATAAATATAACGGGAACCGAAAAATTCAAAAGAATCTTGTTCACGGCATCAATACCTGAGCTTCCATCAGCAAGCTGAATGTCTGCAAGAATTAATCTGGGGCGTTTGGTAGCCGCGAGATGCAGCGCCTCTTTTTCAGTGCGCGCAATACCCGTAACAGTGTGGCCTAGGCTTTCCAACAACGCTTCTAAATCCATAGCGATGATCGGCTCATCCTCTATAATCATAACTTCACTTGCGACCTGCTGCACCAACACCTTTGATGCTTCACTCAAAAGTGTCTTTACAGTCTCCGGCGCTTCAGAAAGAATCACACTAATTTCCGCATTGGTAAATCCCTCAACGGCCTGCAACAAAAATGCTTCTCTGGCTTTTGCGGGAATGCCTGAAAGGTGTTTTTGGGCGGTCGCTTCCCATTCGCGGGTTGAGTCAACTTGAAACAGGTTCAATGAGACAGATTCCCAAAGCTTGCAATAAGTTCTGTATAAGGAAATCCTAAAGCTTGGCTCCTCGTCAAACTTGGCGGGATCGGAAATTATAGTTTCCAACAATGCGGCAACATAAGCGTCGCCGCTGGATTGGTTGCCCGTTAGGGCGCGTGAAAAGCGCCGTAAAAAAGGTAAATGTGGAGCGATATTGGCCGCAACAATCATGCTGTTCCCCGTTGTTTATTGTTTTTCATCAATTGGCTGCTTTGCACCATTCTATCGGACTAAACGCTAGCCCGGCCATTTGGTTCCCGACAAAAATACTTTTTTTATCCGCGGAACTTTTTTTAACAGTTTGAGTTGTATTCAATTGATTAGTCAAGCCAAAACCGAAAGTATGTTATTCCTGCATTTAGGATCACAGTGAATTTGAGGTTTAACATGGTCGATGAAAAGAAGAAGCTAAATAAGGCGCCGATTGTGCAAGAGAAAAACGAGAGAATGATAAAAACTTCAGCCAAACCTCAAGTATCTGATTTGATCGGACAGCGGCTGCGCAACTACTATCAGGAGGTTGCGAGTGAACCTATTCCAGACCGATTTATGGATTTGCTCAATCAGCTTGACGCAGCCAGCGCGAAAAAAAAATCTGAATAGTCTCGTTAAACAGTTAGGTTAAAACAAAAATATAATGACCATTTCACCAGAGTTTCGCAGTCAGATTATCGCAGCCATTCCTGGTTTGCGCGCGTTTGGAATGTCCCTGACAGCGCGTGGTGATAGAGCCGACGATCTTGTACAAGAAACTCTTATGAAGGCTTGGAAGCACCACGACAGCTATCAGCCAGGTACAAATATGAAGGCGTGGCTCTATACAATTTTGCGTAACGAATTTTATACCCAACTGAGAAAGAGAAAGCGCGAAGTTGAAGATGCTGATGGCGCTTATTCAAGCCGGGTAATGGTGCCAGCCGAACAAAATGGCCACTTGGATATGGCTGACTTACGCATAGCACTCGATAAATTACCAGAAGACCAACGTGAAGCGATAATTCTCGTCGGTGCATCTGGATTTTCATATGAAGAGGCCGCCGAGATTTGTTCGGTAGCAGTCGGCACCGTTAAAAGTCGCGTCAATCGCGCAAGGGCCCGATTGTCAGTTCTCCTCAAGTTGGAAACCGATCATAAAAAAATCATTCCGTTTGAAGTAAAAACACTGAGTGCTTGATTTAAAAAAAATCCATCTCCTTATAACTCAATCAAGCTTATGATTTGATACCTTAATCAGAGTATCTCTTTAGCAGCTTTCTCTTGAACCTGTTCTGAAGGAAGGATGGAGATGATGCTCGCTGGTGACTGTAGCTCTATCCCCACGGAACCTTTTGACCAAGCAACACTTACCACCTTAACATCAGGCAACAATCCAGTGAGCCTCCGGAGAGCATAGTTATGTTTAGCTTGACTCGGAGAAACCAAATAGCAAAAGCAAACAAATTTAACACTCGAAGCGTCAATTTGGTGAACAGTGCCCGGCGCCATAACGTCTTGCGGTAACATTCGATGTGGCATTTTTTTAATCGTGAGATATGCCGAGCAGGCCAAAGTTGCAGCAAAGTTTAGCACACCCGGCGGAGCAATTAACACTAAGCCCACAGAGCTTTCATTTGACTGAGAACTATCATCGATTATTTCATCAAGCATTTCCGAAAAGGTGTGGACGACCAAAGTTTGCCGCTCGGGCGAAAGCAATCCGCTCTCTCTGTCTAAATTTGCAAGCAGCAAACTTGGAATTGTCACATCGCTCAAGAACAAATCCAGTCGGTTATCGCCAAGATAATTTTCAGCCAATTCCGCAGCTTCAACAACATCTGCAGCGAGCAACCTCTGATATAGCGCATGAACGGGTGTCAAAACAGGTTCGCTGCCAAGAAGCACCTCTAAAAAATCAAGCGATTTAATATTGCGGCCGACGACCAGCAAACCAATTGTCAGTGGAGTTGCCAATATCAAACCCACCGGTCCCCATAACGCCGTCCAAAACGCTGCGGAAGCAACAATAGCGACCGGCGACAATCCGGTCATCTTGCCGATAAACAGTGGCTCCAGAATTTGGCCGACAATAATTTCAATACCAATCAATATGCCAGCTGTTATGAGCGCAAGTGTCCAACCTTCACCAATCGACGCGGCGATGATAATGGGCAGAACGGATGCCATCATCGAACCAATATAGGGAATGAATCGCAGCACGAATGTCAGTACACCCCACAGAATAGCACCTGGAATACCCAGCAAAGCCAGCGCTATTCCAACAAACAGCCCCGTAGTGGCATTTACGAATATCTGCGCGGTGAACATTTTCATCAAGCGCTCGCCCGCTTCATCTAATGCTTCCGTCGTTCTGTTCAGGTCTGAAGTGCCTGCCAAACGGATGAGTCTGCTCCGTAAGTCCTCTCTATTAAACAGAAAAAGTACGACCATCAGAATGACGATCCCCAGTTGTGTGAGCGGATGGATCAAAATTGAGACAACTGAAAAAATCGGGTCAAGCGGTCCCAAATTAGATGATCGAAGTTCCACCGGAATGGGTTTTTGCACAGCCAATTCAACGGGCTTGTCGGGGCTCGGTTGCTGCAATTCCGTACTTAAATCTTTCAGTACATTAGCGGCTTTTTCGACCGTTTTTCCCCCGGACGTGGCGTACTGCAAACTGTGGGCCTTATCTCTCAAATTCCTTTCATATTGAGGTAACTGCTCTGCTAAATTTGTTACAGTTGTGGCGACAATAGCGGTAACGCCAAACAGAAATGAAAATGTGACAAAGACAACGATGAGTATTGAAACCGTTTTGGGCAATTTCAACTTCTGCAAGGTTTTCACGCAAGGCCCAAGTAATATCGACAAAAAGATCGCAAAAATGATCGGAATAAGAATTTCACGTCCGAAAAAGAGAATAGTGCAAATTGCCAAGAAAATTACCAAGCCATTCAGCAAATTTTGACCAGCGGTGGGTTTAAATATTTCTTCAGCAAAAACTTTCGCAGGTAATGGGCGCACTCGAGATATTCCTTCAGAAAAGATCAATGATTTTTTTTCGCTAACCTACTAAAACGGCACCAAGCGATACTGGTTCCATTATGCGGGCGGCTTATGTTCTGACACTGTCAAAAAATTGAATAGCCGCAAAAACTGTAGCGGCTAGCGACGCCTAATGTCCCATTTCATCTGCGGCGCGAGATGTTTCAAACAAGAACCAAGTTCGGCGCTCCGTTTCGTCAATATAAACTTCGAGTAAACTTGCAGTGGCCACATCGTCTTTATCATCACACAGGGAATGGCATGCCCTCATGGCCTCTGCCATAGTTCTGTTATCGCCGATCAATTCACCAATCATATCGCCCGCGGAAACAAATTCTTCGTCATTATTACCCAGCTGGGCCAACTCAGAAATATGTCTGATGGATTTAACGGTTGTCTGACCAATTTTTCTCACACGTTCAGCCAACGGATCGATCGACGAAAAGATCTGATCGGCTTGTTCATCTAGCAACAAATGGTAATCCCGAAAATGTGGGCCGCTCATATGCCAATGAAAATTTTTAGTTTTAAGATAAAGCGTGAAAGCATCAGCCACCAAGCCATTCAGTGCTGTCGCAATTTGTAATGCATCTGAATTGCTGAAGCCCGATGGAGTCTTCAAAGCCGTTGATTTTGTATCAGACTTTGCACGTTGTGTTTTAGCCACCACAAATCTCCTAAAATCGAGTAATCACAAAACTTGATCATCCTGTTCAGGTCGTTTAACGGTGAGCCTTCATTTTGGTTCCATTAGAAAACAGGTGGCTGCTGACATGTCAAAATCCAATCACTTGGGTGAACCGAACGGGCTGTCAAGCCAAAGAGTAAACCTATTACACAATCCTGCCGTCCACCACCTCGACAATCCGGTCCGTGCGTTTTGCAAGTTCTAAATTGTGGGTGACGATTAGAAAAGTTGTTCCATTTTCTTTGTTCACCTTGCGCATCAAATCAAACACTACATCTGCAGATTTACCGTCTAAGTTACCCGTCGGTTCATCGGCCAAAACTAAAGCGGGATTCATCGCCAAAGCTCTTGCGATGGCCACGCGCTGTTGTTGGCCGCCCGACATATTAGCTGCGCCATTATTTTTCCATTGAGTAAGGCCAACTTGCTCAATCAATACTTCAGCTTTTTGGCGCATTTCATCATCCGGCCAGCCTCTATCGATGAGAAACGGCATCATGATGTTTTCAAGAGCAGAGAAGGCAGTGATGAGGTGATGGTATTGAAACACAAAGCCAATGCTCTCGCCACGCAGATGGGTGAGTTCCTTATCTTTCATAACGCTGGTTTCTTCACCATTCAAAAATAATCTTCCATTAGTCGGACGGTCAAGCAGACCGATGATATTGAGAAGTGTACTCTTGCCTGATCCTGACGGGCCAATTAGCGCGCAAAACTCACCCTTGTTCAGCGTCAAGTTGATATCTTTTAGAACTTTAGCTTCAAACGCCGTGCCGGGATTGTAATTCTTGCAAACATTTTCAAGATGTAAAACGGCTTCAACTTTTGCACTGTCAGCCACGGATCGCCACCACCGGATCAAGCTTGGCCGCATTCATAGCTGGAACCATCGCCGCGGCCAGGCCCGCAATTGTAGCAACCGCTGCCGTTTCCAACATGAGCAATGGAGTAATTGTGATGGTGAACAGCGCCGTACCATCCGCGTTGCGCGTAAACGTTCCAAACAAAAATACAATTAGAAATCCGAGCATTGATCCACCGATCGATCCCAATAACCCGACAATGCCACCTTGAACCACAAATATACGTAAAATTTGCCCTTGCGATGAACCCATTGCACGCAGGATGCCAATTTCTTTTGATCTTTGCACAACAGAAACCACCAACACGCTGGCAATGCCGAATGCAACCGAGAGGGCTATAAAGAAATTAATGACTGTGAACGAAAGGCTTTGTGTCGTCATAGCCGTGAAGAATTGAGCGTTTGTTTTGATCCAACTGTCAGCGGTTAGTCCGGTCGTCGCGGCAATTTCTTGAGCGATGGTTTCTGCAGCATATGGATCGCGGACGGTAACTTCTATAGTGATCACGCCGCCCTTTACCGCCATTAAGGACTGAGCCGTTCGCAAAGAAATATAGGCGGTGCGTTCATTTGCGCCTCGGTTTCCCAAATCAAAGATGCCACCAATGACGAGCATTAATTGTTGACCAGAAAGTGCGGTGATGCGGATTTTATCGCCGACGACAGCACCCATTTTTCTGGCAAAATCGATACCAACCAAAACGTTTTGGGTTGTTAGCTCTGGACTGCCGGAGACAATCAAGCTTGGCACTTTAACAATGCCAAAATAACTATCAGGCTCAACCCCAATGATACTGAGCGATTTAACCGTGGCACCTTGAACCACTTGGGCATTGCCAGAAACGACAGGCGCTGCGACGGCAATATCATTCATACTCCGCACTTGCGAAAGCGTCTTTTGCCATTGATCGATGGGTGAAATGTGTTGAGCAGGTTTTTGTATGACAGCCAGTTCAGTAAAACCTGCTATATTGAAAAGTGGCCGCGAAATTGTGTCGGGTTGGTAGACTACAATGTGGGCTTGAGTATTCAAAATGCGATCAAGAAAATTACCCTGAATTGCCGTGAGCATGGCCGACATAAATACAATAACGCCGACACCAACCGATGTGCCGACAATAATCATCGCAGTTTGGGCCGCACCTTCAATGAGAAAGCGAACCGCCACAATCCATTCATAGGGCAAAAATCTGTTCATGGCTCCACAACTGTTTGAAGCGGCCTGATTTTTTCTCCAGTTTTGATGCCGATATTGCTCAACGGAATAAGTGTCTCACCGAGTTCGAGACCCGACATGATCTCCACTTCACTCACACCTTTTACGCCAAGTGTTACGTCCTGACGAAACGCATGGGTACCATCAACTTTCAGAACCCACGGTTTTTTGGTGAGTAGATCATGAACCGCGTTGACCGGCACCAATAAGATATCAGTGTGTTTTGCTACCTCAATATCCGCCGAAACAGTCATATCTTGCATTAAGAATTTTGGCGGATTGGCAACCTCAAGTTTAACCTCAACCGATCCGCGATTGGGATCAACTGACGGCTGAATGTAACTGAGTTTTGCGGTAAAGCTTTGATCGGGAAATGCATCAGCTGATGCAAGAGCAGACTGACCAAGGGCAATCAAACTCAGGTTTTTTTCATCAACCAAAACCGTCACCTCAGACTTTCCGATAGGTGACAAAACCATCAACACCTTGCCAGGTTGCACAACGGTGCCTTGCTCAACACTTCTGGTGATCACCGTCCCAGTTAAGGGTGCGCGCATGATTGTGTAAGTTAGCTTTGCTTGAACGCCGCGCACGTTGGCTTGTGCTTGGGCTAGTACTTGTTCCGCAGAGCTATAGTCGCTGCCATTAAGTTGAACTGATTTTAGGCTGAGCTCTGCGCTGTTCCTTGCTGCGTTTGCTTGAGCGAGATCGCGGATGACACCTTCAAGTGCCGCGTCTGAAACTATACGACTGCCGTGAAGTTTTGATATGCGATCAAATTGACTTTGCGCTTGCTTCAAGGTCGCGATTGTCTGATTGAGAGTTTGTTGGGCAGACGGAACAGCGGCTTCACGCATTTGGCGAAGTTTCATTTCGCTTTGGCTCACAGTTGCTAAAGCTTGGGAAAAACTGGCCCGCAATTCCCGGTCATCTAATAGGATCAAGGGTTGACCCTCAGTGACAAACTGACCCTCTCGCGCTGGCACTCCTATGACAACACCCGTCATTTGCGGGCTGATCTCGACGCGGTTCGGGTTGGCGATTGTGCCGCTAACAACCAGTGTTTGAATAACATTACCCTTCGTCACAGCCACTGTCGTAACTTTCGGGCCCAAAAACCAAGGCACTGCAAAATAAGCCGCAACGCCAAGTGCCACGACGAGTCCGACTATTGTCCATTTCCACTTTTTGAGTGTTGACCAAAAGTCGTTTGCATCCATTGCTTGCGCCATGTCCAAGTTTCAATCCGATTGAAATTCCAGAATGACGCTTTGGGCCTCAACGTTAAAGGTTCGGAATCTACTCACCTGAACGATCTAAGTAGATTCCGATTCTTGGGTGATGGTCCATGTTGGATCATGATTGCTCATAGAGCCAGAAACAGGAGACCGACGTGAAAGCATTCATTTACAAAGGCCCCGGACAAAAGTCGCTCGAAGATCGACCAAAGCCTCAGATAAAAGATCCTGGTGACGCAGTTATCAAGATCACCAAAACCACGATTTGTGGAACCGATCTCCACATTCTGAAAGGTGACGTCGCCACTTGCAAGCCCGGCACCATTCTCGGCCACGAAGGTGTCGGCGTCGTGGACGCAGTAGGTTCTGCAGTGCGAACTTTCAAAGTTGGTGATCACGTCATCATATCATGTGTCTCATCTTGCGGCCATTGCGACTATTGCAGGCGGGGCATGTATTCACATTGCACCACAGGAGGCTGGATTCTCGGCAATGAGATCGACGGAACTCAGGCTGAATTTGTGCGCACGCCCCATGCCGATACCAGTCTTTATCCCATTCCCAAGGGCGGCGATGAAGAAGCCTTAGTTATGCTGAGCGACATCCTCCCGACGGGGTTTGAATGCGGCGTTTTGAACGGCAAAGTGACTCCGGGCGCAACGGTAGCAATCGTTGGCGCTGGCCCAATTGGATTGGCCGCACTTTTGACTGCACAGCTCTATTCGCCTGCCGAAATCATCATGATTGATCTTGACGATAACCGTCTTAAAATTGCTAAGCAATTTGGGGCAACGCAGACTATCAATAGCAAAGACGGCAAAGCCGCAGAGATGGTCAAAAAACTGACCGATGGTCGCGGCGTCGATACGGCCATAGAAGCCGTCGGCATAGCGGCAACTTTTGAACTTTGCCAAGACTTAGTTGCACCGGGCGGCGTCATCGCCAATATTGGTGTGCATGGGCACAAGGTTGATTTACATCTTGAAAGATTGTGGTCGCATAATATTTCGATCACCACCCGACTGGTCGACACTGTGACAACGCCGATGTTACTCAAAACTGTTCAATCCAAAAAGATCGATCCAATCCGGCTGATCACTCATCATTTCAAACTCGATCAAATCATCGAGGCCTATGACACATTCGGCCGCGCTGCTGAAACCAAGGCTCTGAAAGTTATCATCACAGCGTAACTTCCGAATTTGTTTGCTCTGACCTTATCGCATCGTTTCATGAAATTAATTTTAAACGTGTAAATTGAAAGTTATCTCAAAGCCCTCAACCCGTTCAAAATAACTGAAACATCAATAACCTCTTGAAAGAGCGCACCTTGAATTGGCGGCAGATAGCCGAATGCAGCAACAAACATCGCCGCGATCGAAAGTCCAAGCCCAACTGTGACACTTTGAAGGGCAATGACATAAGTATGCTTCGCGATGCCGACGGCTTTGACCAGCGGCGCCAGTTCATCGACCAGTAAGACAATGCCAGCAGCTTCTGAAGAAGACGCGGTACCACGAGCCCCCATAGCCACACCCACATCGGCAGCAGCAAGAGCCGGGGCATCATTGACACCATCTCCCACCATCATCACACGGCCAATTGCTGCCTCATGTTGTACCGCTGCCACTTTGTCGGATGGGCTGAGATCACCCAGAACCAGATCAATTCCAAGCTCCTTGCCAATTGCCTCAGCAATCTCGCTTCGGTCACCAGAGGCCAGAACAATACGTGATATACCTGCCGAGCGCAGATCCTGCAGCACCGCTTTAGCATCAGATCGAATTTGGTCTTGCAGAACTATAACACCAGCCGCCTGCCCTGTTATAGCAATAGCCACAGTCTGTGCATCTGGAGGCAGACCTGAATAAAGAGTTTCAAAACCTTTACGGCTCGCCGTCGTTTGAACATAGTCTCGCCCGCCAATAGCAACACGCTTCTGATCGACAATCCCCTTGAGTCCCGAACCGGGTTTTTCAGTCACTGCCTTGGGCGTACTCAGGACGAGTCCTCTGGCACCTGCTGCGGTAATAAGCGCTTGGGCAACGACATGGCCAGAAGCTTGGTCAAGACTTGCAGCGACACGCAACACTTCAGTTTCGTTAAATCCTTTAGAAACATTTATCTTCGTTATAGTCGCCAATCCATCGGTAAGTGTTCCAGTTTTATCGAGAACAACAATACTAATTTGTGCCAAGGCCTCCAACACGCCGCCGCCCTTCACAAGAACGCCTGCCTTGGCCGCGCGCGACATGCCCGAAATGATGGCCACAGGAACAGCAAGGATCAGCGGACAGGGTGTAGCCACGACGAGCACAGCCAGTGCGCGCAATGGATCGCTTGTGAGCAACCATGCTGCTCCAGCAATAATCACTGTGAGAAGCAAAAACCATATCGCATATTGATCCGCCATCCGCGCCATTGGGGCTTTGCTTGATTGTGCCGCTTCCACCAGACGCACGATACCTGCATAAGTGCTTTCTGATGCGGGCCTGCTGACAACAAGATCAAAGGCCGAACCCAATGACGTAGATCCACTTAGCGCTTCACCACCTGCACTAATTGTCTTGGGCAAGGATTCGCCAGTGAGAGCTGATAGATCAAGGATGGCGTTTGCATCTGAGACATGGCCATCAACGGGCAGCACCTCGCCTTTGCGGATCAATAAACGATCTCCCGGCGCGAGTGATGCAATAGGGACTTCTTCGAGTGTCTTTCCGGTATATTTCATTGCTGTACGAGCAACGCGCCCGAGCAATGCCGTCATTTCTTTTTTGGCCCGGCCTTGTGCAAATATTTCCAGAATTTGACCTCCGGAATACATCAAAGCCACAACATTGCCGGCGAGCGGTTGGCCAAATCCAATGGCAGCACTCATTGAAAGTGCGGCCACGATATCAAGTCCCACATCTCCACGCCTGAGTGATGAGATAATCTGAATGATCAGGCCCAGCAAAATAGGCGTAGTTGCAACACCCCAAATATATTCCGCTAGAACATTGGATCCAAGCCACCACAATCCCAAACCGACAAGCAGTCCAACGCCAGCAATCGTAACGAGAACGACGCTGTGAAATTTCTCATAAAGCGCAATCAACTGTGTCATGCTTTAGTGGAACCTCCATTCACAATGGCCACCGCCGATTTAACGGCTCGCTCAACGTTGCGCTACATCAGCATCAACGGCAATGAGTAGATTCCGAGCCTACCCCTAGGCCTATTGATTGCTATCTTGCCCAAAACATAGGAGCTGGATCATGTCGGTATCTGCCACTACATCAAAGATCGTTGCTGCTGAGCCTGTTTCTGGAAAGCTTGGTTTGCTTTCCTTAATCGCCCTTGTCGTCGGTTCAATGATTGGTGGTGGCGTTTCCAGTTTGCCACAGAACATGGCAAAAGGGGCTTCGCCCGCAGCCGTTATGATCGGCTGGTTGATAACGGGTATTGGCATGCTGGCGCTGGCCTTTGTCTATCAAAGCCTTTCAATGCGAAAGCCCAAACTCGATGCTGGGCCCTATGCCTATGCCCGCGCCGGCTTTGGTGATTTCGTTGGGTTCAACAGCGCCTGGGGCTATTGGCTGAGCGCGTGGATTGGCAATGTTTCATATGTCGTATTGATTTTTGGTGCTTTGAGTTATTTCTTTCCGGCCTTCGGTGCTGAAGGTAACACCTGGCAAGGCATTGTCGGAGCTTCAATTTTACTGTGGTTAATTCACGCGCTTATTTTGATGGGTATCAAACAGGCAGCCATCATCAATGTGGTTACGACAATTGCCAAACTCGCACCCATTTTCATATTTATTGTCGCCGTCGTGATCGCCTTCAAACTTCCCACTTTTAATTTTGATTTTTGGGGATCGGGCACTCCCGCTCTCGGCAGCATCATGGCGCAAGTAAAAAGCACTATGTTGGTAACCCTCTGGGTGTTTATCGGCATTGAAGGTGCAAGTGTTGTTTCAGCACGAGCGGAACGCCGCGCCGATATTGGAACGGCGACCATCGTGGGATTTATCATTGCCTTGATTATCTATCTCTTAGTCTCACTCCTTTCTTTCGGTGTGATGACCCAGGCGGAACTCGGCGCTCTGCCCGCCGCTGCTTCGATGGCGAACGTGCTTGAAAAAGCTGTAGGTCCATGGGGATCAATACTGGTACGCGTTGGAATAGTGATCTCAGTTACAGGAGCGTTTCTGAGCTGGACACTCTTTGCCGCCGAAATTCCCTACCGTGCTGCGCGTGAAGGCATGATGCCTGCAGTGTTTGCAATCGAAAACAAAAATGGATCGCCATCAGGTTCACTATGGATCACGAACATTGCTGTGCAAATATTTTTGATCATCACCTATTACGCAAACTCTACCTATCTCGCCTTGTTCTACATCTCAGCAACCGCGATTCTCGTACCTTATGTTTTGTCTGGCGCTTATGCGTTCAAACTCGCAGCAACTGGCGAGAGCTATGATGTCAGTGAAGCACGCAGTCGCGACATGATTACAGGCCTGATCGCCACTGTCTTTGGCATCTGGCTGATATATGCCGCAGGGGCCAATTATCTTTTGATGTGCGCACTTCTTTATGCGCCGGGCATCTTGATCTATTGGTGGGCGCGCAAATCTCGCAACGAAAAAGCTTTCAACACCGCAGAAATATTAGTCGCAATCGGAATTGTGTTGGCAGCGGGTATTGCGGGTTACATGATGTGGAATGGCACATTGAGTGCTTTGTGATGAAACAGTCTCAAAACAATAGCTCACCTCTTGGCGTCCATTCAGAAATTGGAAAGCTTCGCACGGTTTTAACCTGCCGCCCGGGTCTAGCGCATCAGCGGCTTACACCATCCAATTGTGACTCCTATCTGTTTGATGATGTGTTCTGGGTCCAGCAAGCAAAAAGTGATCATCACGACTTCAGCGAGAAGATGAAAGAGCGCGGCATCGAGGTGCTCGAAATGCACGAACTTCTCGCTGATATTTTAATCGATGAGGCCGCGCGCCAATGGATCTTTGACCGCAAGTTCACTGAAAACCACATCGGCATCGGTATGATGGACGAGTTGACCAGTTGGCTGAAAGCCCTGCCACCTGAACAACTCGCTGAATTTCTTGTGGGCGGAATTACCGTGAGCGACGTTCCCTTTAAAACCCAAGGCATGTTTGGCCTCTATCTTGGGTCTGAAGGCTTCATCACGCCGCCTTTGCCAAATTTGATTTTCACTCGTGACACCAGTGCATGGATTTATGGCGGGGTAACACTCAACCCAATGCATTGGCCCGCCCGCCGTCAAGAAACACTTCTGACTGCCGCAGTCTATAGGTTTCATCCGCGCTTCAGGGGCAGCGAATTTAAAGTCTGGTGGGGTGATCCTGATCAAGATTTTGGCCCCGCAACACTAGAGGGCGGCGACATCATGCCCATCGGCAATGGTGTTGTGTTGGTCGGCATGGGTGAGCGTTCAACACCACAAGCTGTAGGGCAACTGGCGCGCGCCCTGTTTAAATCTGGCACCGTAGCCCGCGTTGTCGCCTGCCAAATGCCGAAGTCACGCTCTGCCATGCATCTTGATACGGTGCTGACTTTAGTTGATCGCTCAACGGCAACCAGTTTTGTTGAAGTGGCAGATCAGTTACGATGCTACAGCCTGCGCCCGGGTCAAAAAGACGGCTCGGTCGAAGTTCATGTTGAGACCGCGCATGTTTTTGAAGTCATCGCGGAGTGCCTGAAAATTAAAAAATTGAACATCATTGCCACTGGCGGTGACGCTGCCGAACAAGAGCGTGAGCAATGGGATGATGGAAATAATCTGATTGCACTCGAACCCGGCGTGGTCGTTGGCTACGACCGCAATGTTTATACGAACACCTTGCTGCGAAAAGCTGGAATTGAAGTGATCACAATTCGCGGTGCTGAACTTGGACGCGGGCGGGGCGGAAGCCACTGCATGACGTGCCCCATCGCACGCGACGCTTGAAAGGGAGAACCAATATGTCAGGTCGTCTTAAAAATAGAAGCGTTCTCACGCTTAGAGATTTTGAACCGCGTGAAATAAAATTTCTGCTGGATCTTGCTGCCGATTTAAAGGCAGCAAAGAAATCAGGCACTGAAAAGAAAAAACTAAAAGGCAAAACTATTGCATTGATTTTTGAAAAAAATTCGACGCGAACCAGAGTCGGTTTTGAAGTCGCCGCCTATGACCAAGGCGCCCATGTCACTTATCTTGGCCCAAGCGGCACCCAAATCGGTCAAAAAGAATCCATGAAAGATACGGCCAGGGTTCTCGGCCGCATTTATGATGCGATTGAATATCGCGGCTTCGGCCAAGATATTGTGGAGGTTTTGGCCAAATATGCTGGTGTGCCGGTTTATAACGGCCTCACCGATCAGTTTCATCCGACCCAAGTTCTGGCCGATTTGATGACCATGAGAGAACACAGCAACAAGAAACTTAATGAAATGAAATTCTGCTTTCTGGGTGATGCTGGCAACAATATGGGCGATTCACTTTTGATTGGCGGCGCAAAGATGGGAATGGATGTCAGGCTTTGTGGGCCTAAACAATGTTGGCCACAACAAAGCATCATTGATGAAGCCAACTCAATTGCCCAGAAAACCAAGGCCAAAGTGACGATTACGGAAAGCCTGAAAGCAGGAATTAAAGATTGCGATTTTCTTTACACGGATGTTTGGCTTTCAATGGGCGAACCCGACGAAAAATGGGCTGAACGTATCAACCTACTGAAGCCCTATCAAATCAATGCCGATGTGATGCGCATGACTGAAAATCCAAAGGTCAAGTTCATGCATTGCCTGCCTGCTTTTCACAATGCAGAAACGAAAGTTGGTAAGGAAATTCAGGAAAAATTCAAAATCGATGCCATGGAAGTGACGGAAGACGTTTTTGAATCGAAAGCATCAATCGTTTTTGATCAAGCCGAAAACCGTATGCACACGATCAAGGCAATTCTCGTTGCCACGTTGGCGGGCTAGATCATGCGCGTTGTGATCGCTCTGGGTGGAAATGCGATTCTGAAGCGCGGCGAAGTTATGTCCGCGGAAAACCAGCGTACAAATGTAAAGCGCGCCGCAGTCGCCATTAATGAAATCATCAAAGCAGGCCACCAAGTAATTATCACCCATGGCAATGGCCCCCAGGTTGGGTTACTTGCCTTGCAAGGCCTTGCCTATGATGCCCAAAGTGCAAGCCCCATTGATGTGCTCACCGCTGAAACGGAAGGCATGATTGGCTATATGATTGAGCAAGAGCTCGGGAATTTTGCAACGCCGGGTCAAGAGGTAGCGGCATTGCTCACCCAGATAGAAGTGAATGCTGACGACCCCGCATTTAAAAATCCCTCCAAGCCCATTGGCCCACTTTATGACAAGAAAAAATCTGCTGCACTTACAACCAAATATGGTTGGAGCATGATGCCCGATGGATCGCATTTTAGGCGCAGCGTGGCATCGCCGGCTCCACATCGAATTTTGGAATTGGGCATCATTCAGCTCTTGATCCGTCATAAGGTCACCGTCATCTGCGTCGGCGGCGGTGGCATACCTGTGATTAAACGAAACGATGGAAGCTTCATCGGTATCGAAGCTGTGATCGACAAAGATTTCGCCAGCGCTCTTCTTGCCGAGCAAATCAATGCTGATGCCTTACTCCTGCTGACAGATGTAGACGGCGTTTATCTCGGTTGGGGAACGGAACAGCAAAAGCAATTGCGAAAAATTACAGCAGATGAAATTAAACCCCACACATTCGCCAGTGGCAGCATGGCCCCAAAAGTTCAAGCATCACTTGACTTTTTGAGTAAGGGCGGGAAAATGGCTGGCATTGGAAAAATGGAAGAGGCGCTTCAAATTCTGCATGGCAAAGCTGGAACGAATATCGTTTCAGCTTCAACGTAAATTAAATCTTTTTCAACCAAACATGATTGCATGTCGGATTACTAACTGGAGACAGCAATGGCCATCGATCCATATAAAACATTAGGCGTCGATAAAGCTGCAACGCAAGATGAAATCCAAAAAGCCTACCGCAAGCTTGCAAAAAAGATTCATCCTGATCTCAACCCCGGCAATAAAAAAGCTGAAGAACAATTTAAGGAAGTTGCCAGCGCCTATACTCTGCTGAGCGATGAGGCCAAGCGCAAACAGTATGATGCTGGCGAAATTGATGGTCTGGGCGCTGAAAAGCCACGGCAAAATTACTATCGTGACTACGCTGACGCGGGCACGGCCAATCCCTACACACATAATGCTGGTTTTGGCGATGATGACGATTTTTTCTCCGAACTTTTCAGGCGTCAAGCAAACAGTCGCGGCGGCAATAGCGAATTCAAAATGCGCGGCCAAGATTCACGCTATCATCTCACTCTCGATTTCCTCAGCGCCGTTAATGGTGGCAGGCAATCAATAACTTTGCCTGATGGTTCAAAGTTGGACGTTAATATTCCGCCGGGCTGCCGCGATGGCCAAACCTTGCGACTGCGCAGCAAAGGTCAGCCTGGCATCGGTGGCGGCGGGGCTGGTGATGCACTCATCGAGATTAAAGTAGCCCCTCATAGGTTTTTCCAGCGTGTGGCCGACGACATTCGCATTGATGTTCCCATCACATTGAAAGAAGCCGTGCTGGGTGCCAAAATCAAAGTGCCAACGGCGAGTGGATCGGTAACTATGACGGTGCCCAAGGGCGCCAACACCGGAACAGTGCTGAGATTGAAGGGACAAGGCGTTCACCGCGCCAATGGCAGCCAAGGTGATCAATTCATCACGTTGAAAGTCATTTTACCGCCCACACCAGATGTAGCGCTCGAAAATTTCATCACTGAGTGGCAACCCGCGATCGAACAAAATCCGCGCGAGCAAATGGGAGTCTAAATATGAAACGTTCAGAGTTTTTGCTTGTTGCACACATTGAAACCCATGTTCTCGAAAGCTGGGTAGAAGCCGGTTGGCTTTTGCCACAAGGCGAAGAAGATGATTATCTCTCTGAGATTGATCTGGCACGCGCTCACCTCATCAATGATTTGAATGAACTTGGTGCAAACGAGGATGCCATTCCGATCATCCTCAATCTGATTGATCATTTGCATGGCGCCCGAAATACACTGCAAGAACTACTCGTGCGCATCGACAAGCAACCAGAAAACACCCGACAAGAAATCTTGTCCGGTGTTGCTCAGAAATAATTTTACAGCAATCTAACGTTTGCGGAGGTTATCAGCGGCAATTATGCCCGCCACTAAAGCAGCCACGAGCAGTGTGCCTTTCTGCTCTTTGAAAAGTTGATTTATAATCGGCGAAATTTGCTCCGCCGGATTTGGGGCAATGGGTCTTGTCTGATTTTGAATAGTCCAAGCAGCCATTCCAACCACCGCCAAGCCCGCAAACAAAAGATAAGCAGCTGCTATCAAAGCACCGCCCGCCAAACCCACATAAGGCACAGCAAATATCCAAATGGCTGCGGTTACACAACCGATAGCTGAAATCGCCAACAATCCAGCAACAAGCGCCGCCCCTGCCTTAATAGCCCCTTGCCGAACCGGAGCCGCAATATTCGCGGCTCCATTTCTAACACATGAGCTCAACAATTTCCGAACTTGAGCGCCAAGCATTGCAGCAACCTTAGCGTTGCAACATCCGACTACCAACAAACCCAAGCGCAAAGGCAATCAGCAGTGTTGCCAAAGGTTGCTCCTCAACTTGCTGGCCAATCATTTTCGCCGAACGCTGACCTTGAGCGGCCATAGTGTTATAAGCTCGGGTAGCTTCAGCGCTCAATTGATCAGCTGTAGCCTGGCCCTGTGAGGCCATATTTTTATAAGCCTTAGTAGCTTCGGCATTAAATTTCCCAGCAGCAGCGTTGCTCGCATCAAAGGCATTATTGCTAACATGCTTTGTCAACGCAGCAATATCATCGCGCAGCGAAGCAAGATCATTCATAATCGCCTGAACATCCGTGCCCGTTTCGCCATTGCCCGAGCTTTTAAGAATAGAAACCATAATTGATTCTCCTTTTTTGAATTCGTGTCAGTCGAAAATTCACTTCACTTTGAAAACATTGCGCACTGCATCCTTGGCATCGCCAAATGCATTTTGCACTTTTCCTTCAATTTTCTCGACGCGGCCATCTGCTGCTAGCTTCTTATCTCCAACAGCTTTGCCTGCCGCTTGCTTTATTGTGCCCGCCACAGTCTTGGCTGTACCAATGATCCGATCTTTATCCATTTTCAAAGTCCTTCATGTTAAGTATCGATTGCAATCGAGACTGAAATTGTCCGATCAATGCCATTATATTAGGCGCTCGGTGAACGGCGAAAAGCCTCGGAAACTACTCAGAGCCCTATTCACCCAATTCAAACGAGATGGAATGTCAGTCAGGGCCTTTGCCCCAACAACCGGAATCGAAAATGCATCGAACAGGTGCGCATTGCTTTATCAGAATGATGTTTGATTAAATCAACACGTATGGCTCAGCGACAATCGCGCGTTGAATCGCGGCCTCCATCTCAACAATCTGATAGGGCTTCTGGATCATTACGGCATGGGGCCGAGCAAGCCTGATCCTCGCAACATCCCCAGTTACAAAGAGATGCGGAATATGGCCATTTCTACAAACCTTGTCGATCAAAGATATCCCGCTTCCATCTTTTAACCAAGCATCCACAATCAAAAGTTCAGGTGTATATTTTTCCACTGCCGCTACAGCACCAGAGACAGTTGAAGTCACAGAGCAAACTCTATGGCCCAACTCTTCCAATATCTCACCAAGCATCATGCCCTGCAAAGCATCATCTTCAACAACTAAAATGTTGAGAAGTTTCATGCAAAATTCAGCGCTTTGGCGCTTTGGTAAATTTGGGCGAAGAATTGATTACTTTATTCGGAACGCCGTAGGATTCGAAAAACCAAAGTTGTAAATGAAAAAATTTGTGCGTGTTTTGCATCGCTTGACTCCTATTCTCGTGGGGAGATTAGCGCTTTGTCAAACTTTGGGGCAGGTTCGGAATATACTCATGCAAACACTGCAAAGGCTTTTTACCCGTGTCTTAGGGACAATTGCCACCCGGTTATTTATATAAAAAAATATGGTGGCGAGAGAGGGAGTTGAACCCCCGACCCCAGGATTATGATTCCCGTGCTCTAACCAACTGAGCTACCTCGCCACGTGGGCGGCATATAGGGAAAGCCGCACCAAAAAGTCAAGCGGCTGGTGCGTCACTCGCAACTTCATCTTCGCCCTGATCACCAAGCACAAAAGTGCGCCACAAAGAGATGCCCGCAAAGTAAAGCGAAGTTAGCCCAAATATGCCAAGTTCCACCTTGTAAATCCAATCTGAATAGTCTGGATTGCGCCCACTGATCACCAAACTCAAAGTCATTGCCGCCCACAACACCGTCATCATGATAGTGAATTCGCGCCAGTGCGTGACGCGCAAGGGGTGGACAAATTTGATGGGGATGAATGTTAAGATTGAAAGCAAGATGACGGTGATGCCGTTCACCAACCAGCCTGTGTTGAACAAATAGAAATACAACACCACAACATTCCAGATGGCCGGAAAACCCACAAAGTAGTAGTCAAACGATTTCATACCCACATTGGCGAATGTATAACACGAAACTGCCATGATCGTGGCCGCAGCAATCAAGCTCCAGGTTGAAGGGGTAAAATAAAGTCCCGGCACAGCTACCATGTTAAACCAGTAAATCATCAAGGCTGGCACGGCGACGTAGGTGAAGAAATCGATTACCAGATCAAGTGAGGCACCATCGAAATTTGGTGTGTATTCGCGAACTCTGGCTTTGCGAGCCAGCGATCCATCGACCCCATCAACAAAAAGGGCAAGACCCAACCACATAAAGGCTGCAACTGCATCATTCTTCAAAACAGCCACAAGCGCCAAGAAACCAAGAACAATGCCGCTTGTAGTAAAGGCATGAACCGACCAAGCGATCCCCTTTTTCACTTCGAGGTCCATCTTTGCTTTCAGATTGATCTTCTTCAGCTTCGCCACGTGTTCTTCCTTGATGCCCCTGTAGCGATTATAGGAAACTCAAGCGTTCAACGCAAACCCTGAGCGCGTGAATTCGACACGCGGTCTTTGCAGCGAAATAAAACCGCCGCCCAAAACCCGCGCTCCCGTTGAGATGCCGTCATAAAGCACGCAAGCTTGACCCGGCGAAACGCCGTATTCGCCTTCAGCAATAGCAACAACTGCCCCCTCGCCTTCACGGCGGATGGAAGCTTCAATGGCTGGTCGTGTCGATCTGATCTTCACAAATACTTTGGATGGCTCGATACTCAAAGCCTCGCGCCCAAGCCAATTCAAATTCGAAACCGCAATTTCATTTTGCTTCAAAGCTTCGCGCGGGCCAACGATCACTTGCTTATTGCCAGCATCCAATTTCACAACAAACAGCGGATCACCACCACCGATACCCAAACCCTTGCGCTGGCCAATCGTGTAATGAATGATCCCCTCATGCCGCCCAAGCACGCGACCATCAAGATGCACAATGTCTCCAGGCTCTGCCGCATCTGGCCGGATTTTCAAAATCACATCAGCATAGCGCCCTTCTGGCACAAAGCAGATATCCTGGCTGTCAGGCTTATCGGCAACGATCAATCCAAGTTCATTCGCCACAACCCGCACTTCACTCTTAGGCAATTGCCCCAGCGGAAAACGCAGGAAATCAATTTGCTCTTGCGTAGTCGCAAACAAGAAATAACTTTGGTCGCGCGCCATATCAGCGGGTGTAAACAAATCGCGCCCGCCACCATCGCGCATTCGACTTTCAATATAATGCCCCGTGGCCAAACATGACGCATCCAAATCCTTAGCGCGCGCCAATAGATCAGCAAATTTCACTGTCTGATTACACTTCACACAAGGAATGGGTGTTGAACCCTGCAAATAGCTTTCCACAAAATCATCAATCACGGCTTCTTTAAAGCGCGATTCAAAATCCAACACATAATGTGGAATATCCAGTGCTGCGGCCACACGCCTTGCATCGTGAATATCTTGACCGGCACAACATGCACCTTTGCGGCGGATCGCCTCGCCATGATCATAAAGCTGGAGCGTTATGCCCACCACATCATAGCCAGCGATTTTCAAAAGCCCGGCCACCACCGACGAGTCAACGCCGCCCGACATGGCCGCCACAACCCGGTGGTCTTTCGGGTTGCCGGGCAAATTCATGGCAGCATGAACGCGGTCAATAATGGCGGAAGCGATTTTCATAAGGCCTAAATGGGCGGAAATGCGTGAATGTGCAAGATATGCCTTGATCTGTTCCGAATTGGTGCAAATTTTCCATCCAATTTGTAATTTGTTCATTTTCGCTTAGCTCAATTTTAATCTCATCATGTCAAAGCTATGAGCGTGTGAGAGCCGCCTGTTGCAGCCCTTACAAGTCAGTTTGTGTGAGTATGCGTTAATGAACGGTCAGTTGCGTCCACGCGTCAATTACGTCATCGGTCCTGATGGCAGCCCTTTGACGATTGCCGATTTGCCCCCACCCGGCCAACACCGCTGGGTGATCCGCCGTAAAGCGGAAGTGGTGGCAGCCGTCAGAGGCGGGCTATTGAGTTTAGAGGAAGCCTGCTCTCGCTATACTCTCACCGTAGAGGAATATTTGGGATGGCAGCGCTCAATCGAGCGTCACGGCCTTGCCGGCCTGCGCACCACGCGCATCCAGCAATACCGTCAATAGTTTTAGGTTAGTTTGCGTAAATAAGGCCGGAGAGAAATCTCCGGCCTTTTGCGTTTTGGGGCGGGGTTGTGGTTTCGGACGGGATTTCAATAGGTTAAGATTTTTTGCGTTTAATAGGATTTTTAGTTTGACAGCGCACGGTGGAGCTGCTATATCTGGTCATACTCCACAAATGGGTTAGCATTTTGGAGCACCCTCTTTTCAACAACAGTCTTGAGCCCATCATGAAGATGACGTTGGGGGGTGGGTGGATTAATAAATTTGATATGCTGTTAGCGTAATCGTAGTCTCTCGTATCTCTGGCACAACAACCCCTAGTTCAAATATTTTCAGGAGGAAAGCGGTTGCTAGCTGCCCATTGTTTGAGTTTCTTTGTTGTAATTTCGGCGTAGCCTAGATCACGACTCCTGATGTCGCCATCATCGAGCCAGTTACTCAAATCAACTGCAACTTCTATTAATTCCTGCATTGATTTCTGTTGTGCATATCGAATGATTTCCAGCAGCTCGATGTTTAGCGCGTGCGCCTCGTCAACTGATGGCTCATTTTGAGTACCTCGTGCAATTATGTGAACCAAATCTTGCTGTATTCGAAAAAAGGACGGTGTCATTGTATTCCAACTATTTTTTTCGTCATATGTTTGGGGAATTCCATCTCGTCTAATTTATTTTCGAGCGTGTGGCTAGGGACCTCATCAGTCGCGTTGCGACAGCTTCTCCAAAGGAGAAGCGAGAAGTTTAGCGGCGAGTCTAATTTCGTGCTTTAACAGAACAGTAGGGCAAGGTTTTTCAATTCACGCTTCTCCTCTGGAGAAGCTGTCGCAACGCGACTGATGAGGTCCCTTGGCCACGGGCTCGATTTCCAATATCGTCAAAAAATAAATTACGTTATCAAATAAAATGTACGATAAAGGAACGCTTAGTCCAAATTGGATCGAAACATCCGGTCCTTTGCTTTTTTACAGCCGTTGCAAAGTCCCAACAATGTTGCTCTTGTGTTGTGACACCCCTCAACGCATGAGCAGCACCTTGACCCAATCAGAAAATGTAAAAACGCTCTATCAGGACGGTATTGTTGGCCTGAAATCTGCCTTCTCCACCGCGTGGGTGGATGCCATGCACGAGGATATGATGACGGCATTTTGGTCGGCCATTCAAAGGCCGGGTGGTGCGGTGGGTCGTGGGCCACGGCGCTGGTATGTGGAAATTCACCCGCAAGATTTTCGCGGCTTTGCTGATCTCACATCGCACCCATGGGTGGTTGAGATGGCGAGTGCTGTGTGTGGCCCGCACTATGAGATTGTGGAAATCGGTTTTGATGTACCGTTTCAAGGTGCCAAAAACCAGCCATGGCACCGCGATTTTCCGTCACCGCCTGACACTTACAATGACAAGCGCCTCACCTCGCTGGCTTTTAATTTGACAGGTGTTGACGTGACGCCAGATATGGGGCCTTTTGAAATTGCCGTCGGCACGCAATGGGAAGATGGCCGCAGCTGGAAACATGAAATGTTTCCAGAGAAAGAAGAATGGCCCAAATTTGCTGAGCGCGGAATTCGTAAGTTTCCGCAAAGAGGCGATGTCTCATGCCGTTCGGCGCTGACCATCCACCGGGGAACAACGCACGCCTCGCCCATCGCACGGCCAGTTATGGTGTTGGGGATAGACGCACCCGGCGCTGGCCACGCGGCTTTGCATGATATGATGGTGACCAAAGATTATTTCGATGCCTTGCCCGAAATCACCCGCGAACATCTGGTTTGCAAGGTGGTGGAAACTTTGATTCCCCCAACGCAAAAACACGACATCGAAGGTTTGGTGATGGGGGTGGAATAATGCTCGCGTTATTGTTGTGAGTTTCACGTCATCACTTATTCAGAGGCGTTGCAGAATTCCGACAAACAACGACGCTGAATTTCCGGCAAGATTTGTGACTTGTTCCAATGTTGCCACAGCAGCATCGCCCGTTTGCAACTGAATAGCCCCGCCCTGCCCGCTCAGCACAACCGAACCTTCGAGCGCAAAGAATACAGCCTCGACGCCAGCGAGATCAAGCGTCTCCATCCCACTCAATTTTAATACACTTGCCTGCGCTTCATAGACCCCGCGCGCCGTGAAAAGATTGAGATCAAAACACGGGCCGTCGCGCAGCTTGCAGGTCAGCGGAATGTCGCAAGCAAAAGCGTGGGGCACGTTGCTTTCATGCACTGCCAAAACTTGACCGCCTTCAAATTCTAAATCGAGGCCGTTTCCCGAAATCTGCATGAACACACGGTCTATGCCAGAGTATATTGAAAAGGGCACGTCGCGGTCAATCCGGGCTTTGGCAAAACGCCAGGAAAATTCCGATGCTCCCTGCTCCTTATGCGATGCAATCTCCCACGACACGCCCATGCCATTGCGCCATGGGCCTTCAAGCATTTCAGACTGGCGGATTAATCGTAGCATGGCTGGCCCCTTTATCTTTTCGCGTGCGCGCGGCATGATGCATACATGAACACGCAAAGCCAATCCATCCACGACATCGCGGTCGATCCGCGCAATGCCAATATTTTGATTTCGGTGAATGGCGAGTTATTGCCACGCGAGAAAGCCGTCGTCTCGGTTTTTGATTCCGGTTTTATTTTGGGTGACGGCGTGTGGGAGGGGCTCCGCCTTGTAAACGGTGGCGTGCCGTTTTTGCGCGAGCATATTGAGCGGCTCTATGAAGGGGCCAAGGCGATTTTTATGGATATTGGTTTGCGCCCTGATGATTTGGTGAAACGGTTGTTTGACTGCATCGATGCCAACAACATGGAGGATGGTGTGCATATCAGGTTGATGGTCACACGCGGGATGAAGGCCACACCTTATCAAGACCCACGCGTGACGATCACGCCCGCAACCATTGTGATCATCCCCGAACACAAGAATCCAAACCCAGAAAAATTCGAAAAGGGTTTGAGCTTGCACACTGTGAATGTGCGCCGTGGTTATCCTGATGTGCAGGATCAAAAACTCAATTCACATTCGAAACTCAATTGCATCACAGCGTGTATTCAAGCGACGAACGCGGGCGCTGACGAAGCCTTGATGCTGGATCCGCATGGCTTTGTGGCAACCTGCAACTCCACGCATTTCTTTATCGTTCGGCGGGGCGAAGTGTGGACGAGCACGGGGCAATATTGCATCCCCGGCATTACCCGCGGCAACATTATTAGGCTGTGCCGCGATCTTGGCATTCCGGTTTATGAAAAACACTTCTCGCTCTATGATGCCTACGGCGCAGACGAGGCTTTCGTAACCGGAACATTTGCGGGCACAACGCCGGTGCGCATCATCGATGGCAGGCCGGTGCGCCACCCATTGTCTAACGATGATTGGAATGGGGCTGGCGCCATCACACGCAAGCTGTCCGAAGCCTATAAGATTCTGGCAAAAAAAGAAGCAACACGCGCATTATGACGAATATCGCCATGTGGTCCGGCCCACGCAACATCTCGACTGCCATGATGTATTCATTTGCCAACCGTGCAGATTGCGTGGCGTGGGACGAACCTTTTTATGGGGCTTATTTGGAAGAGACGGGACTGGCTCACCCCATGCGCGAGGATATTTTGCGTGGGTGTGAGACAGACTGGACTGAAGTGGAAAGGCGCTGCGTGAGCGCTGCGGAACAACCAATATTCTATCAAAAGCACATGACCCACCACATGATAGCTAAGTTTGATCGTAAATTCATCAGTACACTGACCAATGCATTTTTAATCAGATCACCTGAAAAGGTTCTCGCTTCTTATGCCAAGAAGCATGATGAAGTTTCGCTGCACGCGATAGGTTTTGTTGAGCAGGCGGAAATTTTTGAGCAGGTTGCACAGACGCTTGGCCACGCGCCACCGGTAGTCGATGCCGACCTGCATCTTGAAAATCCGCGCGAAAGTTTAGTGAAGCTTTGTGCCGCACTGGCCACTCCCTTTGATGAAGCAATGCTGCATTGGGCTAAGGGCCCGAAATCATGTGACGGCGTGTGGGCGCCGCATTGGTATAATGCTGTTTGGCAATCAACGGGGTTTGAGAAGCAGGTATCAAAAGAGACTGTTCTTGATGGCCATCTGCTAAAGGTGGCCGATGAAGCGCGACCCTATTATGAGAAGTTGAAGGCCTTCGCGCTTTAGAGCACGGGGTAAGTTTTAGCTTTTTAAAGTATACCCGTCATTCCCGCGAAGGCGGGAACCCAACTTGGCTGCACGTCGCTTTGGTAGAAGTTGGATCCCCGCCTTCGCGGGGATGACGGTCTAATACAATAGAAGAAGAGACACGACTTCGCGCACCCAAATAAAAAGGCCGGGAAAATCCCGGCCAATTTGAAGCTTCTTTTTTTCTTATCGCGTTAATGCGTGGATAGGCATACGGCCTGGCATATCTGGAATGACCGATTTAACTGTTGTTGCTTCTTTTTCAACGAGCATTTCAACTTTGCGCAAATCAGCCTCAGCTTCTTTCAAGCGCTCAATCATGGATTCATGTTGATCGCGAAGTTCGCCAACTGTCTTTAGAATATTATCGCGGCGTCCGCGCACCGATCTGGCGGCCATCGAATAGTTCACATTGTTAATGTCGCTAACGCCTGTGCGTTGCTCTTCAAACTTTACATGTGCATCAAGGTCATCGTGCTTTCGCATCAAATCTTGGATCATCAAATCCATATCAGCCACTTGCCTGCGGCAATCTTCGGCCCGGAAACGGTTTAACCGTAATAGACTTTCACGTGAACGCATTACTCTACCCACCTTTACTCAACTCACTAGCGATAATATTCGCCAAAATACTCAAACTCGACTCTATTCACGATTCCCCGAATCAACTAGCTGTGGTGAATCGCTTTTCAAAGATCATCATGAACAAGCAGGTTTAAGACCAAGTAAATTGCGCACTAACAATTGGTTACCGTAAATATTAGCTTAATGCCAAACCCTTTGGCACTAGATTTAGAGGGTGTAGCGCAGCTGGCCACTATAGGTAGTAAGTAGGTCGTTAAGAATTGAGTGAGACAGATTAGGTTTTGTTAACCTTTATAAGTCTATCTTAACATTCAGAGTTAATGGTTCGTAGCGTCAGTTTCCCAAAATGGGGCTGGCGGAAAATTAAGGATCTCTCGGGCGACGAGGGATCGGCATAGAAGGGGATTCGCATGCGGGTTTTGTTGATCGAGGATGACACAGCAACGGCTCAATCGATTGAGTTGATGCTCAAATCCGAAGGGTTCAATGTCTATACGACTGACCTTGGAGAAGAAGGCGTCGATCTGGGCAAGCTATATGATTATGACATCATTCTGCTCGATCTCAATTTGCCAGATATGTCTGGGTATGAAGTTTTGAAGAGCCTGCGCGTGTCGAAAGTCGGCACACCAATCCTGATCCTCTCTGGCCTTGCTGGCATTGAAGATAAGGTGAAGGGTCTGGGCTTCGGCGCTGATGACTATATGACCAAGCCTTTCCACAAGGACGAATTGGTTGCCCGCATCCACGCGGTGGTGCGCCGCTCAAAGGGCCATGCCCAATCAGTAATTCTCACTGGCGAGTTGCTGGTGAACCTCGATACCAAAACTGTTGAAGTGGGCGGCCAACGTGTGCACCTCACCGGCAAAGAATATCAAATGCTTGAGCTGCTATCGCTCCGCAAGGGTACGACCCTTACCAAAGAAATGTTCCTCAACCACCTCTATGGCGGCATGGACGAACCCGAACTCAAAATCATCGACGTGTTTATCTGCAAGCTGCGCAAGAAGTTGGCCAACGCTGCAGAGGGCAAGAATTTCATCGAAACCGTCTGGGGCCGTGGTTACGTGCTGCGCGAGGGCGCACCACCAATGCCCGGACACGAACACGATGAAGAGATGCTGCGCATCGCTTAAATTTTTACAACGCACCAAACTTCAAGGCCCGGACATCAAATCCGGGCTTTATTTTTTGTTATGCAGAATGCCACATGGACTAACCATCCAAACGTCGCCACTCTTAAGACCACAATGCCAGAAGGACACACCATACACCGCGCTGCACTTGATCAGCGCAAAATGCTTGTTGGAAAAGCGCTTGATGTTAAGTCGCCTCAAGGGCGCTTTAGTGCTGGGGCAGAAGAACTGAGTGGTCAAACCTGCACGGCAATTGAGGCTTATGGCAAGCATTTGCTCTATCACTTCCAATTGGGATCAGCTCTTCACATTCATCTTGGACTTTACGGTCAATTCAGAGCGGCCAAGACGCCTGCGGCTGAACCGCGTGGGGCTGTGCGTGTGCGCTTGTTGAGCCCAAGCCATGTGGTCGATATTAATGGCCCTAACACTTGCGAAATTTTGGATCAAGATGGGCTGAGTGCTTTAACTAACCGCATTGGCCCTGACGTGCTGAGAGCAGATGCTGATCCTGAAAAAGCTTGGGCGAAGATCAAGGCGAGCCGTGTTTCGATTGGACAGCTGTTGATGGATCAATCAGTCATTGCTGGGATTGGCAACATTTACCGCACGGAAATTTTGTGGCGGCAAAAAATTCACCCGGCACTGCCGGGTAAATCTCTTAACCGCGCCGCGTTCGGCCAAATCTGGAATGATGCTGTGAAGCTTTTACAACTGGGTGTGAAACACAACTCAATCATCACCGTAGATAAAGTGGCAAAATCGAAAACGCGCTACCGCGAGCGCGTGAATATTTTTGCGAAAGAAACTTGTCCCGCATGCCACTCGGAAATCCGCAAATTTGAAATGGCGGCAAGGCGGGTGTTCAGCTGCGACACATGCCAAGTGCCGCCAGAAATTTAGGCTGCATGCAGGGTAAACGCAGCCAACAACAAAGTCAGACAGCCCAAGCCAATCGATAGTGTCAACCGCAGCCTCATCCAGCCTCGTGGAAAGGTTATCACTTTACCGATTTGCAAATCGATGAGAGGTGAAAGCAGCAAGCCTATTGCAACCGCACCAATGGCATGTGGCCACCACTTCATATTTAAAAACATAAGCAAAGCCGCAAACCATGAAATGAGACTGGGGCAAACTGCTGCAACAAATATCCAAGCCTGTCTTGTTGAAGTGGCAAGCGCTTGGCCCCACCACACGCCGCCAATGAAACTAAAAATCAAAGCCGAATACGCAAAGCCTGAGACCAACGCATATACTATGAGGTCTTCATGTGTGAGAGCAACAATGCAAGCAAAACCCTGCGGCAAAAGACCAGCGAGGCCCAATACGAGAGCGCTTCGCGGTAGTGAGTTTTGTTTTTGGGTCATATAATATAAGTATCATTGCGGCCGTTCAGCTTAAGCTATGGCCGCCACTACCACGGTATCCTCACCTTCCATTGCCATAGAAAGCTTCATGTTCTGAGCTTCGCTCAACACGCGCGCATAATATGGTTGAACCAATCTGGCATCAAGTGTGGCTAGATCTGTTTGCCCTGTAATGACTGATGCAATTGCGTCTTTAATCTTGGCGCGGTCGCCCTTGGCTTTCACAACAAAGCCATTGCCTTCGCCTGTCATAGTGATGACACCACCACGGGGCAGAGCTTCAATCGCCAGAAGTAACATGTTGAGCAACAGCTTCACATCTTGCTTCGGACGATTTTCGCGCGGAACTTGCCAATCAAGCTTGACCTTTTCCTCACCAACAAATGCTTTGGCAATATCGCCTGCCTCACCCATATCAATCTGAGCTCCAGCAGAACCCGCAGCACCAAAAGCAATGCGGCAAAACTTTAATTTTGCAGTGGCAGATTTGGCGGCAGAGCGCACCATGTCTAAAGCTGAAGCTTTCATTTCGGCATCATTCTCTGGATCGTCCATCAATTCCAAGCCATTGGCGATGGCGCCAACCGGTGAAATCACGTCATGGCACACACGCGAACACAAAAGAGCTGAAAGATCGAGATCGGTAAGGCGAGTTAAAGTGGTCATGAACTGATTCCAAAAAGTGATTCGTGGGCGTAGCTATATCAAATTGTGGCTTTCAATGCCGCATTGACGAACGCCTGTAATTGAGACCATAGAGCGGGCGAAACTAGCCCCGAAGGTTCAAGTTGAAAAACATCACACCATCTCCGCGCGCCCTGATTTTGGCTGATATCGCCCAGCGCGCAGGCATCAAGATTATGGAAGTCTATGCCACCGGCTGTAGCGCCTCTCAAAAGGCTGATCTTTCCCCAGTGACAATAGCTGATGAGCAAGCCGAAGTGATTATTTTGAGCGAACTCAAAAAGCGCTGGCCAGACATCCCTGTTGTGGCCGAAGAAGCCGCAGCAGCAGGCAAAATTCCAGACGTGGCAGAAATGTTTTTTCTGGTTGATCCATTGGACGGCACGAAAGAATTTCTGTCGCGAAACGGCGAGTTCACCGTCAATGTCGCTTTGATCGAAAATGGCTTGCCCGTTTTAGGCGTGGTCTATGCCCCTGCCCTTTCACGCATGTATTTAGGCGAAAAGAACCATGGTGCTCAGCTTTCGCGGCTCGGCGTATCTGATCGGCTGAGCAGCGCTGTTTGGCAATCCATCCAAACGCGCGCCCTGCCCGCTGATGGCGCAACGGTGCTGGCAAGCCGCTCACACCGTGACGCCGAGACTGAGAAATATCTTGCAACTCTGACGGTAAAGAAAATCATTGGTGCCGGTTCTTCGCTCAAATTCTGTAGCATTGCCGCAGGCGAGGCTGATATCTATCCACGCTTTGGCCGCACCATGGAATGGGATACAGCAGCTGGCCAGGCCGTTTTGATGGCGGCGGGCGGCAAAGTAAATTGCGCCACAGGCGAACCACTGATTTATGGCAAGACCCAGCGCGGATTTGACAACCCCCCTTTCATTGCCTCAGCCTAGATCGACATTAAATTTCGATTTTATTAACCAAGTTGAAAGCCAAACCGGGCAAAAACACAGCATGGACGGAATTCTGCCATGGCAGTGCCCTTTTCTCGGGCCAAAGCAAGGCACCATTAGTTGAGGTTTATGATGCATAATTTCTTTCGCTCTTTCGCAGTACTGCTCACTTTGAGTGCCACAGTGGCCACCACTTCTGCGATTGCTCAAACCACCAACTCCGCAACACGAGCGCCAAAGCGCAGCACTTACACGACCGATGAAATTATGGCTCAAGGCCATCAGTTTTTTGGTAAAACCAGCCGTGGCTTAGCCCAGGCTATCGAATATGTGTTCCAGAACGAAGGTGAACCCACAGCCTACATCGTAGGCGAAGAGGGCTCTGGTGCATTTGTGGGTGGTCTTCGTTATGGCGAAGGCACGATTTATTATAAGAATGGCGCAAAAAAACACATTTACTGGCAGGGCCCATCTGTTGGCTTTGACTTTGGCGGCAATGGCTCGCGCACCTTAACGCTGGTCTATAACTCGCAATCACCAGAAGATCTTTATGACCGGTTTGCTGGTGTTGAAGGCACGGCCTATTTGGTGGGCGGTGTGGGCGTAAACTTTCAGCGCAAAGATAATATTACCCTTGCCCCAATCCGCACCGGTGTTGGCGCTCGTTTGGGAGCCAATATTGGCTATCTGAAATATTCACCACACGCCACCTGGAACCCCTTCTGAGGTCAACTGCGTCGGAATTTTGACCTTCTGTCCCATCATTGCAAAAATATAAATTGTAAAATCCACACGGCCACCCATCGCGGCAAACCTTAAACTGCGTTAACACTGTTCGCACGCGAGAGTCGTGTTAGCGGTATGCTAATGCTAAAGGTTAGCAATTCGTAAATATGGGTGGTTTTATGTCTCAAACTGAGACACTGATGTTAGTGGCCTTAGGGTTTGTCTTAGCGTTATTGTTAGCGCTGCTGTTTGGCCGAGGCATGTGGAATGTGGCCATAGCCTTGGGCGCGCGCCGCAACGCCAAAAATGTTCCAGTGCAAATGTTGGAGCTGCAAGCCGACCGTGACCGCTTGCGCGCAGAACACGCCATGATGGCCCGCAAACTTGAGCTGCGCTTAGAAGATATCAAAGCCCGCATGACCGAACAAATGGCTGAAGTTTCACGCAGCCGTAACCGCGTGCAATCTTTGATCCAGCAATTGGAAACAAGTGAAGGCACATTGGCGATCCGCGACCGTGAGATAGCGGCTCTGAACTCGCAGATTGAAGCGCATAAAGCTGACCTTGAAGCGAGCGCAACGACACTGAGCCAACTGACCGCGGACAACACCGGCAAGGATCTAGAAATCACAAAACTCGCCCAGTCCGTCTCGCAGCTGACTTTGAACCTGCGCGAAAAGAATGGTATGGTTGGTAGGCTGAACGAAGAATTACAAACCAGCTTGCGGATGAATTCAACGCGTCCGGTGATCTCACAAGACTCTGACAATGGAGAAGATCGTATCAAACGCCGCATCGCCGAACTCACGTCCATCTCAGCGCAAATGGGTGACCGTCAAGATGGCAATGTGCAGAACTTGAATACACCACTCATGAACACCACTCAAAATCTGATTTCAAACCGCCAAACAAGCTTGAATGACAAAGTTGCTGACACGGAACGCGAAGCCGAGGCGATGACGCAAGAACTCAAAGCACTTGATCATATGCTTGACCGAAAGCCCCCAGCAATTTACCCCGCACCGACGCCGATAAAACCGTCGGCTAAAGCCAACATTATCTCACTCGCGCAACGCATTAAAGCTTTGCAAAGCGGCGGCGAAGAATAACTGTAAATTTGGTATATTGACGAGCGCGGACTTACGCGTGGTCCAGAGTTTGCCAATGATTACCAATGAAAAAACCAAGTGATGCAATTTGATCTTAAACCCTATGAGGAGCAATTGCGGATTTTGCTTGATGTTGCGTCGCATGCTGCTGGTGGCCTTGATCGGCTCGCACCATGAAACCGATTTAGCCAAATCCATGGGGTTGCCGTATACCGAGGGAACCATGGCACTGTGTGAAAATTATTTGCGCAAATATGCGTAAATAAATGCGTCGAAACCCTAAGTAGATTCCGAACCTTTTTTGCAGATCAATTGCGAAGCATAGTGGCGGCTCGGATTTTGCCGTGATCAACGCATTGGCACGGTGGACATGAAACGCAAGCCAATCGATTTTGAGATATTAAAGCATGAATAAGCGCGCAGCGTTAATCAGTGGCGGCGGGGCAGCTGTTGCAATTGCCGGGATTGGTGCGGCTGAAGTCTTGAATATGGGATCGGCGCAGGAATACAACGATTCAGTAGCCCAAACTCGCTCTGCCCTGGCTGAAAAACCCGAATTGAAAGATTGTATTCGGTTAGCAACGCTCGCCGCCAATAGTCACAATACTCAAGCATGGTCATTTCAAATTGAGTCGAACAATATTCACATCCGACCTGATTACTCAAGACGAACGATCGTTGTTGATCCTGATGATCATCATCTCTTCGTGAGCCTTGGATGTGCCGCAGAAAATCTGAGCCTTGCGGCAGCGGCTGGTGGACAAAGTGGTGAGTTCACATTTGATTCATCTGCAGATGGTGGTTTGATATTTTCATTCCGAGAAGCGCCCAAAACGGTCTCACCATGGCTTGCTGCGATTACCCAGCGGCAATCCACGCGCAATATTTATGATGGCAAACCCGTTCCCACCACCGATCTAAAGCAGCTGTCGGAGGCCGCGAAAGATCTTGAAGTGGATGTTGTATTGATCAGCGACCGAGCACAAATCGATAGGCTACGCGACATCATTATTGTAGCAAACACAGTGCAAATGACTGATACGGCTTATTTGCGCGAACTCAAATCTTGGCTCAGGTACAATTCGCGCGACGCCCTAACCAGTGGTGATGGGTTGTACGCCGCGACCACCGGCAATCCGAATTTGCCAGATTGGCTTGGATCAATGATGTTTGATATCGTCGCATCAGCGAGATCAGAAAATGAGAAATATGCCAAACAGATTAATTCATCATCGGGAATTGCTGTATTTATGGCCAAGATCGAAGATCATGAACATTGGACCAAGGTGGGCCGCAGCTGCCAGCGCTTCGCATTGCAGGCCACAGCCCTTGGCCTCAAAACGGCGTTTATGAACCAACCAATTGAGGTGGCAAAATTCAGGCCGGAATTGGCTGCACTTGTCGGATTACCAGGCCGCAGGCCCGATATTGTGATGCGGTTTGGTTATGGCCCACTCATGCCCTACGCGTTACGACGGCCGCTTCATGCTGTATTGGCTTGAAACCGCTATTTAATGATCTGCGTAGATTCCGAAGCTGCCATTCAGTTCAGTATTGATCTAACCTCGGTCGAAACAGAATAGGAAGCAATCATGCCAAATTTCAGCCACGCCATCGTCTGGATCGATCATCATGAAGCCAAGATTTTTCACTTCAATCAAGATGAAGTCGAAAAGCTCGTGCTTCAACCCGAAAATCCAACAGTGCATATTCACCACAAGGGTAATACGATTGGCTCCGGTCACGAACCTGAAGACCAACATTATCTGCATGCTGTGGCTGCCGCTATTAAAGATGCAAAAGCAATTCTGATCACTGGCCCCGCCAATGCAAAAACCGAGTTGGTCAAACATATCGAACATCATGAGCCACTATTGATGAAACAAATCGCATGCGTCGAAACCGTTGATCACCCCAGCGATGGCAAATTGGTTGCCTTTGCTCGCAGCTATTTCAAATCAGACCATCAAACCAAGCCGCGAGAGATGTAGAAAATAAGGCAACAATGATTGGCAAGATAATGTTCACTCTTTTTCTCATCATCGGACTCGCGCTAGCTGTTGTTTTGATAAAGCGCCAAAACTTTATCAACCATCTTGATAATCTTGATGCGGAAATCAAAAAATCTTCTGAACCTTCGTTCCCAAGAACAGACTTGCCACCTGTTGTTATGGCCTACCTCAATCGTGTAGGCGTGGGTCACCAAGATGTTTCAAAATATGTGACCTTCGATCAAGTGGTTCAAATGTGGTCGGCACCCGGCGCCAAACCAATGGATATGACCGCAAAGCAAATTATCAGTACCAATGAAACTGAATTTGTGTGGCGTGCCGTTTCGGGCTTTGCCGATAGTATTCTGATTGCCGACTATTTTGTCAAATCCGTTGGCGGCATGCAGGTTAAGATATTGGGCACAATAACAATGGCCAACATGGTCGGTGGCGATAGTGCAGCTAAAGGGGAAGCCCTGCGCTTTCTGGCCGAGCTGCCGCTTAACCCGGATGCGATGCTTTTTAACACCAGTCTGGAATGGACAGCCGTTGATCCCAAAACATTCAAAGTGGCAACAGGCCTAGGCAAAGCCCGAGGAGAAATCACTTTCAAATTAGGCGACGACGGCCTTATTGCAACAGCAAGCGCGCCTTCGCGCTCTTACGGCACAAATGCAGCCAACATGACGGAACACCCTTGGCATGGGCGGTTTTGGGATTATCAAATCGTGCAAGGCCGAACCGTGCCCATGCAGGCCGAAATCGCTTGGGGTTTGGAAACTGGCGATTTCATTTACTGGCGCGGAAAGATGCAGAATTGGAAGGCGCATGCCAATTGAATACCTGTTACTGAGTAGATTCCGAGCCTATCCTGATTTCCCACACGGTCTAAAATTGTCCTGTGGCCCCAACTTCAATGTGAAGATGTGGAACCAGAGGGAGGCTGATAATGGACAGGGAAAACCGTGCAAAAGCTGTTGAACTTCATGAAGCAGCGGTTGCATCACATAAAGCTGTGATCACGATGCATGCCAACAATGAACATTTGGCTGCAATCATAGAAGCAAAGAAGGCATTTGAATTTGCGAGGGATGCGCTGAATATTTCGACTGAAGCGCATAATGACAGTATTTTCTCCGGTATGATGTAGTACAGGGCAAAACGGCGCCGTGCCTGCCATATCTGGTTTCACAATGGAACTTCTGGCGATCTGCGGCGTTTGTTGACTCGAGCCATGTAAGGGCCTCTATTCCGAACACTTTTGTAAAAGATCGACAACACCGCCGAAAACAGATTGGAATGGCCGATTATCGATAAGGCACATCCAAGAGAACCAAATAGAAATGCAGGGAATTGTGCCAGAGCCGCCACAGGCGATGCCTATAAAGGGTGTTGATAAAACGGCTGCGTTTTTGGTAGTGGGTATCGGTGCATCAGCGGGCGGTCTTGAGGCCTGCAGTAAGTTGCTGGACGGTCTTGGCGAAAGCAGAGGCATGGCCTTTATTCTGGTGCAGCACCTCGATCCCACTCATGAAAGCCTAATGGTAAGTTTGCTGGCCAGCCATACCAAGATGAATGTTCTGCAGGCCAAAGATGGCATGCTGATCGAACCGGGCCATTTTTACGTCATTCCGCCTGGAACCTATCTTTCTGTTGCAAAAGGCTATCTTCATGTCACTCCACCGCAAGCGCGCCATGGTGCAAGGTTGCCGTTTGACTATTTTCTGCAAACCTTGGCTCTTGATTATGGCGCAACCTCTGCTTGCATCATCCTGTCAGGAACGGGCGCAGACGGCAGTATTGGTCTTAAAGCAATTAAAGAAAAGGGCGGATTAGTCATTGCCCAAGAACCCACCGAAGCTGCGTTTGACGGAATGCCGCAAAGTGCAATCGCCACTGGTCTTGCGGATCAGGTGTTGAATGTTGGCGCTATGGCTGATGCGTTGCAAAAATTTTCAGGCCAGAAAACGCCTGCTCCTATCGTAGACGAAAAACCGCAAATTGAAGAAACAAAAGACTGGATGCCAAAGATCATTGATCTTATGCGCACCAAATCCACGCATGATTTTTCGCACTATAAGCTTGGCACTGTGCAGCGCCGCACCGAGCGACGCATGGCCATGCTCGGCATCGCCCAAACTGATGTGGATGTTTATCTCCAACTTCTGCACAATGATCCAAATGAAATCCAAATTCTAGCGAATGATCTTCTGATCAACGTAACGAGTTTTTTCCGTGATCCCAAAGTTTTTGATCATTTGGCCACGACGATCATTCATGATCTTGTTGCCAAGCAACCGCCAGATCAGGCGCTTCGCATATGGAGTGTGGGGTGCAGTTCTGGTGAAGAAATTTACACACTCGCAATGTTGTTCCGCGAACAAATAACACTCCAAAAACGCAATGTGAAAATTCAACTTTTTGCGTCTGATATTGATCCTGATGCGGTGACCTTTGCCAGAGAAGGCCTATATCCCGATACCATCGAGGCCGAAGTGTCTCAAGATCGTTTGGACCGCTTTTTTACCAAGGAAAAAGCGGGATACCGCGTCTCTCAACAGTTACGCGCAATGATCATCTTCACCATTCAAGATGTACTCACTGATCCTCCCTTCGCCAAGCTTGATATGATCACGTGTCGAAACCTTTTGATCTATTTGCAACCGGAAGCCCAAAGCAAAGTCATGGCTCTGTTTCTTTTTGCTTTGCGCAATAACGGCATATTGCTGCTTGGCAGCGCTGAGACAGTAGGCAGTGCCGAAAATCAATTTGAAGTTGTTTCCAAAGCCGACAGGATTTACCGCCGTATCGGTCAGAACCGTCCCGGAGAGCTGCTTTTTCTGATGGGATCAACCGACAGCCCTCTCACGCTCCGTACGCCTATCACAAATACTGTGGTTCCCCGTCCGACGGCCTTTGCCGAGCTTTGTCAAAAGTTTGTAATGGCCAACTACACGCCTGCGACTGTTCTCATAAACACAAGATACGAATGTCTGTTCACGGTTGGCCCGACCGAAGATTATTTATCTTTGGCCCCGGGCATGACCAGCACCAACATTTTCGAAATGGCCCGCGAAGGCGTGAAGTCCAAACTTCGCTCGGCCATACAAATGGCGATGCACCAGAATAAACGTGTTCTTCTCGGCGGCGGTCGCATGAAGAACGGCGATAAGGACATGGCCTTCAGTGTCTTGGTTGAACCCGTAAAAAGTGAAGGCCAAGATCTGCTATTGATTTGTATCACCCAAGAAACAAAGCTCGAAGTGCCTGTTGGCGCTAATGCCATTCCAGAAGGTTCTTCGCGCATTTCCGAACTTGAGCAGGAACTGGTGACGACGCAAACGGAATTGAAGATTGCCATTCGCAATCTCGAATTTTCCACCGAAGAACAAAAGGCCATCAACGAAGAAGCTTCATCGGTTAATGAGGAATATCAATCCACCAACGAGGAATTATTAACCTCTAAAGAAGAGTTGCAATCTCTTAATGAAGAACTCACCGCGCTGAACAGCCAACTCCAAGAGACGTTGGAACGGCAGCGCACTGATTCATATGATTTGCAGAACGTTCTCTACAGCACAGACGTCGCCACTATTTTTCTTGATCCGAATTTAAACATCAGACTTTTCACGCCAGCAACACGACTGTTATTCTCTGTTATTCCAACAGATATTGGGCGTCCTCTTGAAGATTTAAGTGCACTCGCAACAGATGCAGAAATGTTGCCTGATGCACGGTCGGTTCTCAAAAACCACAAGCCAGTGGAACGAGAAATCCAAGCCAAAACCGGGGCTTGGTATATCAGGCGCATTCTACCTTACCGCACGAACGAAAAGACCGTTGCAGGTATTGTGATCATATTCAATGATATCACCGAACGGCGCCGCATTGCAGATGCGCTGGAAATTGCCGAACGCCAGGCGCAATTGGCTAATTTAGGAAAGACACGCTTTCTCGCCGCCGCCAGCCATGATTTGCGCCAACCATTACAAACGCTGGTACTGCTCCACGACATGCTGGCCGCCAGTGTAACCGACGAAAAAACCAAAAAACTGGTGTCACGCCTTGATGAAACAGTGGGTGCGATGACTGGCATGTTGAATGCCCTGCTTGATATCAATCAAATTGAAGCTGGCACAGTCGTCACTGAGAAAGTCACTTTCTCCATCAATGAGCTGCTGCAACGCATGCAGGGTGAGTTTTCATTTCATGCTGAAGCTCAAGGTTTGAAGCTGCATGTTGTGCCGTGCACTCTTTCGGTAAACACTGATCCGCGGCTGTTGGAACAGATGATCCGCAATCTTCTTTCGAACGCTTTGAAATATACCAAAACTGGCAAGGTGCTCTTAGGCTGTCGCAGGCAGAAAGATCGGGTGAGCATCGAAATCTGGGATACAGGTATCGGAATTCCTGTCAAAGAGCAGCAGGCTATATTCGATGAGTATCATCAGCTCGATAATAGTGCTCGCGAACGCAGCCGTGGCTTGGGCCTAGGATTGTCAATCGTTAAACGCCTCGGAATATTGTTAGATCACCGAGTTTCAGTGCGCTCGCAACATGGGCGTGGATCAGGCTTTTCGGTTGAAGTAAAATTGCCACCAGTTGTACCACCATTGAGACGCGAAATTCTGCCAAACGGAAAATTTCCTGCACCCAAAGTTCTCAATCAAAAGCACTTCGCAATATTGGTTGTTGAAGATGATATGGCTGTAAATGAGCTTTTACAGCTGCGCCTGGAAGGTGAAGGGCATAAAGTGGCAACCGCACTTGATGGCAATCGTGCACTTGAACTTGTGGCGAGCGGGCAGCACCGCTTTGATATCGTCATCACAGATTTCAATTTGCCCAACGGCATGGACGGATTAGAGCTTGCTGGAAAGCTGCGCAAAAAGCTGAAGCGCCAATTGCCAATCATTGTTTTGAGTGGAAATATTTCAACAGGTTTGTTGCGCGAAATTTCTGCGCAGAACTGTGTTCATCTTAACAAGCCCGTCAAACTAGATAAATTGACCGCCACGATAGAAGAGTTGCTCGCCAACAAATCAATTGTGCCTGCCGCCAAAAAGCTACCTTCCACTCATCCCGACAAAGCGCTGATTTTCATCGTTGATGATGATCGTCTTGTTCGTGAAGCATTGTGCAGCGTATTTTCAGATGCGGGGCACGATTGTATGCCATTCGATTCCGGCGAGTCATTTCTATCCGAATATAAGCCGGGGCGAGAATCTTGTTTACTGATTGATGCCTATCTTCCCGGCGTGAGTGGATTGGAACTCATTCAGCACTTGCGCAAAATGGGTGACAATATCCCAGCTATCATGATCACTGGTAACAGCGATGTAACAATGGCCGTTGAGGCCATGAAGGCAGGAGCATCTGACTTCATCGAAAAACCGATCAGTGGGTTAGAACTCATTGCCAGCGTCGAACGCAGTCTTGATCAAAACAAAGATTCAGGAAAGCGTGAAGCTTGGAATAAAGAAGCGGCAAAGCATATTGCTGAACTCACGCAACGCCAGCGTGAAATTATGGACATGGTGGTGGCTGGTCACCCCAGTAAAAATATCGCAGCCGATCTCAATATCAGCCAGCGAACCGTCGAAAACCACCGGGCTGCGATAATGGCAAAAACCGGCTGCAAATCTATACCCGCACTGGCCAGACTAGCTCTTGCGGCAGCGGGAACAATTGACCCTATGCTATCGACCAAATAGTTTCCGATGTTGGAGCTCGAAACGATCAGAATCTAGGCATAATTGTGAAAGGCGCATTTGACTTTACGACGCAAGGCGATGCGACTTGAACAAGTTTGATTTAGGATGGAAAAACATAAATGACACAAAACGACAAGATCAATCGGCAATGGATTTTAGCTGAGCGCCCAGTCGGCGAGCCCACCAACACGACACTGAAATTGGCTGAAGGTGATATTCCAAAATCCAGCGACGGTCAGATGCTGTTGCGTACTGTCTTTTTATCACTTGATCCTTATATGCGTGGTCGCATGAGCGACAGACCCTCCTACGCGCCACCGGTAGCTTTAGGTGCAGTCATGGTGGGCGGCACGGTGGCGCAGGTTGTCACGTCAGGTGCAAAAGGATTTTCCGCTGGTGATTTTGTTTTAAGCTTTAATGGCTGGCAGGACTATGCCGTGTCTGACGGCAAAGGCGTAACCAATCTTGGCAAATCGCCATCTCACCCCTCTTGGGCACTTGGCATAATGGGCATGCCGGGTTTTACGGCTTGGGCAGGTCTCACGCAGATCGGCGCACCCAAAGCGGGCGAAACGCTAGTTGTGGCAGCAGCTACCGGGCCAGTGGGAGCAACTGTAGGCCAAATCGGCAAGATCATGGGCTGTCATGTGGTGGGCGTTGCTGGTGGCGCTGAGAAATGTGCTTACGCCGTAAAACAACTTGGGTTCGATGATTGCATTGATCACAAGGCATCTGACTTTGCCGCACAACTGGCGAAAATCACACCCAAAGGCATCGATATCTATTTTGAAAATGTCGGTGGAAAAGTTTTTGATGCGGTCGTGCCACTGTTGAACGCTAATTCGCGTATTCCGGTCTGCGGATTAATCTCGCAATATAACCTCACCGAGCCGCCCGCTGGCCCTGACCGATTGAGTTGGCTCATGGGCAATATTTTGCGCAAGAAGATAAAAATTCAGGGGTTCATCATATTCGACAATTTCGGCCATCTCTATCCGGAATTTGCCAAACACATGGAAGCTTGGCTTAAAGACGGAAAGATCAAATATCGTGAAGAAGTAATCGATGGGCTTGAAAATGCGCCCTCAGCATTCGTCGGACTTTTAAAGGGTGAAAATTTTGGCAAACGCGTGATCAAAATTTCCTGACCCGATTGGCGCAGCGTTCAGTGCGATAATCGCTGGTTTGCAAGGCACTACAGAATGTGATAAATTTTTTTAATGCGCTTATCATATCGTTTTGCGGTTGTACTTCTTGGTTTATGTCAACAAAATCTGGCGCATGCTATTGAGCTAGAATCCCCTGTGGTTTGCCAAATCGGCAAAGATTGCTGGATCCAACAATATGCCGACCATGAAACATCGGGAACTGCCAAAGACTATCGTTGTAATGGCGAAACTTATTTTGGCCATGACGGCACGGATTTTCGTGCGCTCAATGTTAAAAGCGACATCATTGTTGTTGCGGCTGCGCCAGGAGTGGTTCGCGCTGTTCGTGATGGTGTGGCCGACAGGCTCGCTAACACTCCGGAACTGTTACGCGCCTCTCTGAAGCAAGAATGCGGCAACGGCATCGTTGTGCTTCACAAAGATGGATTTGAAACTCAGTATTGCCACATGCGCAAAGGCAGTGTTGTGGTGAAGGCCGGAGATCCTGTCGCCGCTGGAACTCCACTTGGAAAAATCGGCTATTCAGGTGCTGCTGCATTTGCCCATCTGCATTTTTCGCTCCGCCAAAAGGCCACAAAGCTTGATCCATTTAGTGGGTCGCTGATGGCTTCCTGCGGCGTGAACAGCACCAATTTTTGGTCACCCGCCGCAAATAAGCTTTTGGAGTATCACAACACGGAATTATTAGAATTGGGTTGGTCTAAACAAAAATTGAATATCGAAGATCTCGAATTGGGCGTTGCGCCGATTGGCCAGCCAGCCCCGTCTTGGCCAGAATTGGTGGCATATATGCGCGCGATAAATCTTAAAGCCGGAGACGAAATAAGTCTCGAAATCGTCGGGCCAGCAGGGCAATTAGCGCAGAACAGCCAAAAGCTGGATCACGACAAAGCCGAATTTACCCTGTTTGCGGGCAACAAATCTCATGGCGAAAACTGGCCAGCTGGCACTTACCAAGCACATCTCAAGGTTTTACGCGACGGCAAGATTGAGATCGACCAAAGCAACGAGGCTATTCTGAAATAGCTGCGCTAGCTGCAGAAATTTCCCGCCAAGTTGGTCACTTCGCATTAAGCGTCCGCGTGTGAGCAATACCCGCGGCCATTGCACCGCAATCCATCTTCGTTTAACTTTGTGCATCATGTGGACAGGTGCATTATTGTGGTGGCGAAATTTGTCACTTTCCAAGCAATTCGTGCTGGCTTCAATTGCGGTTTTGTTGCCTGGCATGGGGCTCACAGGATTGTGGATTTCGGCCAAAGTAGGTGAGGCAGTTGTGCGAAACACTGCGGCAGCAACCGTAGTGTCGATGGATGATCTGCTTGCGCCATTGGTTTTGGAAATCAGTAAGAATGGCGAATTGTCCGTTGCATCAAGAGCGGTTTTAGATACTTTGTTGACCCAAGTGCGAACCGACAGGCGCATCATTTCTATGAAAGTCTGGAAGCTTGATGGGACGGTCATTTACAGTTCATTCAAAGATGTTGTTGGTCAAAAATTTGAGTTGTCGAAAAACTTCAATATCGCCGCGGCTGGAGGAATTGGTGCCGATTTCGACGATGATCCACATTTGGAAGACGCTGAAGAAAGGCGGTCAGGCCTGAAACTCCTAGAAGTTTATGCCCCAGTTCGCGATCCGACGACACGAAGAATAACGGCCATTTCAGAATTTTAT
This sequence comes from uncultured Aestuariivirga sp., assembly GCA_964247245.1. GTDB lineage: Bacteria > Pseudomonadota > Alphaproteobacteria > Rhizobiales > Aestuariivirgaceae > Aestuariivirga. The sequence goes on along the minus strand of CAXTTK010000002.1, from coordinate 88,369 downwards.
GTCAACGGTAATCAACTGTCAGATGATGTGGCATCGGCCAGTTTTGAAAGCTGGTTATTTGTATGTGTGGTTGCAGGATCAATGCTTGGTCTTTTGTCTTTGATTGCAGCCCAGGGCGGGCGCACCATTGCCGAACAACGACAGCAGCTCTTGTTTCAGGTTTCCGAATTGCAGGATTTACTCAAGCAAAATGAAACTCTGCAAAGCCGATTACGTCAGGCTAACGAAGAAGTATCGAGTATCAATGAAACCGTGCTGCGCCGGGTTGGTGCTGACCTCCACGATGGGCCGGCTCAAAAACTTTCTTATGCCGTTTTACGTCTATCGCATTTAAAGCGACTTTTCCAGAAAGGCAGTGCTGGGTCTAAATCAGTGGACAATATGGGCAACATTTTGGTCGATACGTTGGCCGATGTGCGCCGCATGTCGGGCGGACTGGTTTTGCCAGAGCTCAAAGAAAAAAACCTTGTCCAGTCCATTGAACAGGCCATCGCTGCACATGAAGATTATACTGGAACGAAAGTCACGCGAATTTTAGGTGAAAACGTTCAAGATAGTTCACTGGCTTTGCGAACCTGTGCATACAGGCTTGTACAAGAAGGACTGACGAATGCATTTAAGCACGCCGGTGGCAAGGGCCAGACCGTTAACCTCATTATGGCGAGCGACATAACTCTTGAAATATCAGATTCTGGCCCGGGAATTGTGATGTCTGCCGCAAATCAGGTAGACAGATTTGGCCTGCGTGGTATGCAAGCGAGAGTCGAAGCGCTTAGCGGTGTTTTGACCTTTAAAAATAAACCCGGGGGCGGGTCTGTTGTAAGGGCTATCTTCCCTCTTTTGTAAGTTAAGTTGGGCAGTCTATGTCAGATCATATCAGGATAACGATCGTTGATGATCATTCTCTTTTGCGTCGCGGTTTGCGCGAAGCGCTGAAGGAGCAAGGAGATTTCAAGATTGTTGGCGAAGGTTCAACTGCCGATGAAGCAGTTGAACTTGCGAAGGGCACTGTAAGCGACATCATGATAATGGATGTGAATATGCCCGGAGACGGAATCGCAGCTCTCAGCCGCGTCAATGCTGTTCCAAAACCGCCTAAAATTCTCATCCTGACGATATTTGACAATTTGAGCAATGTGCGTTCAGCCATGTCAAACGGAGCTTATGGCTATGTTTTAAAAGGCATTGAGGGCGATGAGCTTGCCACAATCTTGCGTGGCATCCATGCAGGCAAAAAACACGTGGGCCCCGAACTTGCAGCAAAACTTTTAGCACAAGGCGACGATACGTCAGAATATAACACATCAGAATCCGCTTCCAGAAGAACAGACCGATCGCTCAACCTCACTGATCGTGAAAGCCAGATTCTCGATTTAATTGGCAAAGGTTTGAACAACCTCGATATCGCCAAAAAATTGGACCTGCGAGAAGCGACCGTAAAGCACTACATCACCCCACTTTTTCGAAAATTGGGGGTTCGCAATCGCACTGAGGCAGCCTTGCTCCGCAGGTGAATCGGTTGATGAATCGTATCCGTGCCAAGATCAGGCAAGGGTGTACACAGTGTTTCCGAAGCAACCTATCGTAAAGTCGTAACACAAAACACACTTTATAATTGAGATTTGCGTGTAACTCGCCCAACAATCTGAGGGGCCGTTAGGAATTGTGAAGTCCCACTATATCTATTTGTAATAAATAGGAAAATTATAAAAACAAACTTCAAATTCTTCTAAATTAACTAGAAGTATTAACATAGTTGACCTGATTGTTTGCTGACATTCTTAAAATTGTATTGACTCTTTGTCATTTTTTCACTTAAATTTTAAATAGTAAAGTATAACACTTTAGTATGAATCTTTGGTGGGGCGCACCAAAGTTGTTAAAAAATGAAAAGGGAGGCAAGTCTTTTTCATTTTGGTGTGGCGAGTAGTGTTAGCTCAGGGACGGGCTGGCTTTAAGGCTAGTAAAGTGACCGCGCAGGAGAAAATGCGCATAACCAGTTCCAATCTTGAGTGGATCACTCTTCTGCGAAGAGGCCGTAATGGCCCACGTAGTTGGGTGTGACGATACAGCGCCGGCGCTGGTCACCCTAGGGAGGCGACCTCTTTCCGGATTTCAGGTTTCAAATTTAATGCGCAAAACAGAGTTTTGTGCAAACGGAGGACTATTACCATGGCTATCACTATTCCCGCACTGAAACCATTCATGTTGAACGCAACAGATCTTCAGTTTTTGCTGGATCAGGTGAAGTTCAAGCCACTTTTTGACAGCGCGGGCAACGCGATCATAAATTGGAATGGTATCGGCGCGATATTTGATGGTTATGGCAAACCGATTTGGAATGGCATTGGCCTTTCAGCGCAAGCCGCTTTAGACACTTATGGCCCCTCCTATCAAAATATCACAGACCTAGCTGGCCTGCGCGATCCTTCAGGTTTCAACAACAACTTAACACTGGCCCACGCCCATTGGGGCCAAGCCAACGAAATTTTCCCACGCTCGGCGGCAGCGAAGTATGGCAATTATTCGCAGCAAACAACCGGAGCACCCATAGTTGGAGCAGTAGCGACTTCACCTGTCTCCAGCTCATCGGTTGTACTTGCGCCCGAAACTGTTACTTTTAATAGCGGCATTGTACCTGTGTTTTTTGGACCCGGCTTCACCAAGACTACACAAGAAGTGATCTCCTCAATTCACGAAGTGAAGACTAACACCGACACGGTAACAACCACGCAAATGACCAATGGTCAACACTTGGTTCGTTCTTCAACAACTGTTCAAACTGATGTAACAGTTTCCACCGCGACGACTGATTATTTGAAAGATGTTGTTACAACAACCTTGGTGAGTGCATTCGGGCCAAGTGTCTCCTCAACAAGCACCAATATTGTGCCGACCTCTACAACTACTACGACGGGCCCGACACCAAATCCTGGCACGCCGATAACAACATTTTCGGGAGGTGAACTGGATGGGAATTATCATAAATTTGCAAATTTAGGGTCAGGCTCTACTGCCGCAGATCAAACCGCTTATGCTTTGGCTCATCAGAGCTACGCCATCTCGTCCACGACAGCAGCACTTGGCGGGGATGTGCGATTGGCAACTGATGGTACACACATCAACATGTCTAATGTGGTTGACTACACCCCACGCATGATCACACGCCTCACAACGACAGCAGGCGTAACTTACGATACCTGGGCAAATCACGTTACGGAAAACAATGGCTTGCCATCCAATCAACAACATGGCCTAAATGAAATTTATTACGGCGTAAGCAATACCGGTACTGCCACAGTTCTCGATTGGGGCGTCCTTGCCACTGTGGCCGATGGCGGCCTCGGCCAAGTTGATACGCAAGCACGCTTTGCTGGTTCTGCTGGCGCAGGTGATGGCGTCGATCCTAAGACTGCCGATCATTTCATCGGCGGGTTGAACCCTGGTGTTTCGCCGTCTAACGGCTTCTTCGTGTTGTTCGGCCAATTCTTTGACCATGGTTTGGACTTCATCGATAAGGGTGCCCAAGGTGCCACCATCAAGATTGCACTTGCAGTTGATGATCCACTTTATGGCATGATTGGCCCAGATGGAATGCCTGTCACATCTATCACGATTAACCGGGCCACCGTTGATCATGTTGATGCCAATGGGCCAGAATACGTCAACCACACATCACCGTTCATCGACCAAAGCCAGACTTATGGCTCCAGCAGCCAGCTCACAACTTTGTTGCGCGAATGGGTTCCAGATACAACCACACCATCAGCAACAGACTTCCATGCTGGCATGAAAATGCTCGATGGTAAGACACTGGCACATGAATGGACCGATGGCCACGGTGTAACAAGCCACGACACCTTGCCAACATTGAACGAACTCCGCGCTCATATATTGGCTACGAACCGTGATGGCTTGACTTGGGAAGATGTTTCAGACCTCCGCAACCGCGACGCAAGCGGCCACGTATCTACAGGAACAAGCGGCTCTGCCCTGATCCTCGACAGCAATCCACGCTTTGATGATGTGCATTTGTTCAACGGCACAGACACCCAAGATGGTGTGGTTCAAAGTGCCATTGACTATCTCGGCAACCATGCAAACAGTGCTCTAACGGGTCTACGCGCTGCCGATACGTTTGGAATGGTGGCTGGCAAATTGACACTGCATTTGGACACGGATTTAACGGTCCCAACCGGTCCGGGTACGACGATGACAATTCCACTTGGTAACTATACTGGCGCAAATGCGATGATGTTGTGGGTTAACTTTGCAAACTTCAGCATTGCACTACCAAATACGCCAACTTTAGCCGCTGCTCACGCCGCCGTAGGTGAAATCCTCATGGCTTCAGTTGGTGATCACTACATCGCTGGCGATGGTCGTGTGAACGAAAACTTCGGCCTTACCTCCGTCCACCACATCTTCCATGAAGAGCATAACTTCCAAGTTACAAACTTGATGGAAGCACTGCACACACAAGATATTGCCTCGCCAGACAACCATGTAAGACTGCATGATTTCCAAGTTAATAATAACTTGGCCTTGAATAACACAAATGGAGCTGGTGATTATCTGGATATAAACGGCAACATCTCTTGGGACATGGACAAGATGTTCAATGCCACCAAGCTTATTGTTGAAATGGAATATCAACATGCGGCTGTGGATCAATATGCTCGCAACGTAACGCCAAACATTCAGGAATTCGTTGGTTACACACCTGAAAAGAACCCCGGCGTAACGTTGGAATATGCCCAAGGTGCATTCCGCTTCGGCCATTCCACATTGCGTGAAACCATCGACACCATTGACCCAACCCACGGCCTCACCGGCAAAATTATGGGCTTTGCCTTGCGTGACGCATTCTTGAACCCTGATAAATATGCGGAAGTTGGTCCTGCTGCGGTTCTGCTCGGCATGAGCCATCAGCAAATGAACGAAGTTGACGAGTTCATCACACCAGCGCTGAACCAAGGTCTCTTGGGTCAGGCGCTTGACCTTGGTGCAATTAACATTGCCCGTGGCCGTGATATTGGCTTGCCAACACTGAATGATTTCCGCGAAGCCATTGGCCTCATCCGCTACACAAGCTGGATTGATTTCGCCCAAAACATGCAGCACCCATCGTCGCTGGCAAACTTCATTGCTGCCTATGCATTCGACGGCGACATGGCGGCAGCTACAAAGATTGTGGGACTGGCCGACGGAACCGTAACTGGAACTCTTGCTGAAGTTCAAGCTGCCAACGCCTTCCTCTCAGGTGGCGACCTTAACTTCAACAAAATCGACACATGGCTCGGCGGTTTGGCCGAAATCCATCAGCCTGGCGGTCTGCTTGGCGAAACCTTCGATAAGGTCTTCGTGAACCAAATCGAAAGCCTGATGGATGGTGATCGCTTCTACTACCTCTACCGCTTGGCTGGTCAGCAGTTTGCTGAAGAAGTTGGCGGTGGCCAGTTGAAGGACATCGTTGAACGCAACACGGGTCTCACCCACTTGAACGGAAACATCTTCGGATACTCTGATCAATATGTTGATCTTGGTGCGACAGTAGACGCAGTCAACACCACCAGCAACGAACACAAATATGGTGACCTTCTCACGACAAATGGAATTGGTATTTATTCCAATGGTGGCCCGAACAACGCAAGCGATCGATTGACAGGCGCATATACCACAACGATTACTACAGCTGATGGCGTTGTTCACGCGCCAACAACACAAAACTACATCCAAGATACCCGACTTGCTGACTCTGATCCAAACAGTGCCTATGCGCAAAACGGCGGCACTAATCTTGATGGAACACCAAATTCGGGCGCTGAATCAAACGAAGTGATCGTCGGCTCCCAGAACAATGACCTGATCTACGCTCAAGGTGGCGACGACACAGTTTACGGTGAAGGTGGCAACGACTACATCCAAGGTGGTTATGGCATTGACCGTCTCTACGGCGGTGCAGGTTCCGACGCGCTTTACGGCGGTGACAACCCTGATTTGATCGACGGCGGTTCAGGCGATGACTTCCTGTTCGGCGAGTCTTCAGGTTCAGACATTAACGGCGCCGACCAATTGATCGGTGGCTCCGGCAACGATTATGTTGATGGTGGCATCGGCATTGACAAGCTCTCGGGCGGCACCGGAGACGACCGTGTAATTGGTGGTCAAGACACAGACCCCTTCACCCACGGTTCCGACGGCAACGACTGGGTTGAAGGCAATTCAGGCGGCGACATTCTCTACGGCGATAATGGCGATGACTTCTTGGATGGCGGTGCCGACCAAGACCAAATGTTCGGCGGCAATGGCGATGACATCATTCGCCCCGGCGACACAACAGGCGCGCTCACCATCGGCACCGACGAAGTGCTCGGCGGCGACGGCGTAACCGACGCTGGCAACGCGCCAGGCACAATCGGCTTCGACCTCGTGGACTTCAGCGACAACGCTGTGCGCCTCGGTGGTGTTGATTTCGACCTCGGCTTGCAACAAAACCCAGCTGTGAACGTGAACGGCATTCCAAAGCAAATCGCCGCATTCCAATTGGAAGGCGTGATTGGCTCAGCCGGAAACGATACGCTGACGGGTAACGACAATGACACAACACCTGGCGCAGAAGTCTGGGGTGACAACTGGCTCATCGGCGGCTCAGGCAACGACTTGCTGACGGGTAATGGCGGCAACGACGTAATCATCGGCGGCTCCATCCGCTTGGATGCGTTGGTTGGTAAGTACACCGACACAGGCGTAGATGGGATGAATGTCTATGACAACAACAACGATAACGCTGGTCTAACAGCCGCCGATGTCTTGAAAGACGCCCAATACCAAGGCGCCTCCCACCGTGCGCTTTACACAGACGCTGTAACGGGTGGTTTCCTCGGCGGTGCAAACACCGGCATGTTTGACAAGCACTTCACTGAAATGCTGCGTTCTGACCAGTTCAAGAACATGGTACTAGGCAACTCCAATGCCGATGGCTCGGTAGCGGCCGATATGACTGGTTTAAACGCCAGCGTTAATACTGCTGTCTACACTGGCAACCACAATGATTACTCACTTGTGATGCTGGATGCTGCTGGCGCTATTACCTTCAATGCGGCAACTGCCTTCGCAGTTCGTATTACCGACAACCGTCCTGTAGATGTGGATGGATTTGTGTTGGATGCTGGTGGCAACATTGTTAGCAACGCTGCAGGTGACCCACTGGTCAACGAAGGCACTGACTTGTTGATTGGTATTCAGAAGTTCCAATTCGCGGATGTGACTGACACGCTGCTGAACTTGGCAAATCACCAGCCAACTGGCTATATGGGTTTTGCCGGAGTTGCAGGTCTAAACAGTGTTACGCTCTCGCCAAACAGCACGTTGTTTGACATTGAAAACATCAATAATCCAGTAGGCAACACATTAGGTGCGGTCACCCAGCCGATCACATATGCGTTGACCAACGCATTGAACGTAGCTCTTACTAACCCGCTGACTCTCGGCACCACAGCTGGCACAATCGTGAACGAAACGGCGACCTACCTCGACTTTGCAGGTAACAGCAATACCAAAACTCAAGCATGGAACATCGTTGTCGGAACGTCGTTAAATGATGAAGGCTTGGTAGTTGCGCGCCCAACACTTGACGGCACCGACAGCCTCACGGTCAACGACGCCATTTATGGTCTCGGTGGCAATGATGTTCTGAATGGTCTGGCAGGCGATGACAGCCTCTTTGGCAACAATGGTGCAGACACGCTGAACGGCGGTGAAGGCAACGACACGCTGAACGGTGGCGCTGGTGATGACACCATCAACGGCGATGCTGGCAGTGACTTGATCATTGTTGAAAATCTCAATGGTGGTGCTGGTGACACAGTTTCTGGCGGCGACGACATCGATACATTGTCGTTCATTACTGGAACAGGCAACCAAACCATGACTGTGGAATACACAGGCGGTGCCTGGGTTGACATGTCTGGCCTCAATGGCCCGGCGCAAGACGTTGAAGCCTTCACGCTTGATCTTGGTACGAATACGGCAGCTGGTGATACGCTAGATTACGGCATCAGCGCCGACAACATAACCGTCAACTTGGCTACAGGTTTTGCGACAGGCTTTACCGACGGCAATGGAGTGGCAGTTGCTGGCCAGATCAAGAATGTTGAAAACGTAACCGGTGGTGACGGCAACGATAGCTTGACAGGCGATGGCGGTGCCAACGTACTGGAAGGTGGAGCTGGCAATGATCGCCTGATTGGTGGTCTGGGCGTCGACATTGCAGCGTTTGGTGGAACTGTGGGTCAAGCGACTTATGGCTTGGTCACAGTCGGTCCAAATGCTGGCAGCATCACAGTGAATTCTGGAGCTGGTGATACAGACACGATCAGCGGCATCGAAACACTACGCTTCGGAAACGGCAACGGTGCCCTCAGTTACAACTTGGTGCAGGGTACCAACGCTGCCGATGCTGTTGCTCTGCTGACGGGCACAGCTGGCAATGACCTGATCCTCGGTTTCGGTGGCGCCGACACATTGACGGGCGGAACCGGCGCTGACTACCTTGATGGAGGCGCTGGTGACGATACGCTAATTGCAGGTATCGACAATGTGCGTGACATTCTTAATGGTGGAGCCGGAACATCTGACACCGCTAACTACTCGTCAAGCACAGCCAATCTCTCTGTAACACTGAACGGTGCCACCTTGGCCACTGTCACAGGTACGGGCACGGCAACAGGAAACGGAAATGGCGCAAACTCTGCGGTCAGCCATTCCGATCAAATCCAGAACATCGAAAACTTCATCGGTGGTTCGGGTGCTGATACGATAACTGGCAATGCTGCTGCAAACGTTCTCAATGGTGGTGGTGGTAATGATACTGTAGCTGGCGGTGCTGGCAACGACACAATCAACTATACCGTCACAACAACCGGCCTTGCAGTAACCAGCGGTCGTGACTTCATCGACGGCGGCACAACTACCCTTGATGTCAACAACCGTGACACTGGTTCGGATACCTTCGTTCTCAATGGTTCAGCCGTAGCGGAAACTTTCAAGATTATGACGCGCGCTGCAGCTCTCGCTGCAATGCCAGCTCTGATTTTGAATGCCAACACTGAGATCGTTATCACCCGTCAGGCTGGTAATGCTGTCTTGGCCACTGACTTCTCAGGTCTTGCCGTGCTCGCAGAGCTCGACAACATCGAAGAAATTCAAGTGAACACGTTGGCTGTCACGGCAAATAACACGAATGGTGGACTTGATGGCGGCGCAAATGGCGGTGACGCTATCCAAATCCTCGGCACTTTCGGTACGACAACAAACGCCACAACCAGCCTGAACTTCAGCACCATCACCATTAACGGCGGTGCCGACGATAAGGTTGATATTACGGGCCTCACCTCTGATCATCGCATCGTGTTCAACGGTGCAACTAACCCGAACCAGATCATTGGTGATCTGCGTCCACAAGACGTAGTGAACTATGGTAATGCAGGTTCAGGCGGAACCGACACATCTGGTTCGGGCACTGGCACTGGTGGAACTGACACATCTGGTTCTGGCGCGGGAGAAACCGAAGTCCACCACACCCATTCGGATGATGGTATGGGCCCTGGCCAACATGGAACACCTCCAAGCGGTGGAACGGGTGGAACTCCACCTGCTTCAACAGCTCCGGTGGCCCCTGTTGATCAAACCCTCCAAGGCGATGCCAATGCCAATATTCTGGCTGGTGGTGATGGCAATAACACCATCGCAGGCTTGGCAGGAGAGGATATGATCTCTTCTGGCAACGGCAACAACAATGTGATTGCTGGTGAAGGTGGTGATACGATTGTTCTGGGCAACGGCAACAACCATGTGGATGCGGGCCTCGGCGCAGATAGCGTGTTCTTGGGCAATGGCACCAACTGGGTGAGTGCTGGAGCTGGCGATGACACTGTCTTCGGCGGCACAGGCAACACCACGTTTGTCGACAGCGGCAATGATGGCAACGACACCTATCATGGTGGCGGCGCCAGCGACACGCTGGACATGAGCGCCATCAGCGCGCGCATCGAAGCCAATCTCGGCACGGGTTATGCGGGCTGGGCAAAAGTGGGTACCGAAACCAACCATCTCTATGGCATCGAAAACATTGCCACTGGGTCAGGTGATGACACGATTACCGCATCAAATGCTCACAACACAATCGACGTGGGTGATCATGGCGCAGGCCATGACACAGTGATCTTCCGCACTGCGGCTTCGGCTGATGGCGATAACATCTTGAACTTCCAGACCGGTGACAAAATCGATCTGCATAACATGATGGGCGGCACTATCAACCTCGTCTCAACTGCGGCTTCGGCCCATGACATCGCAGTACAATTCGATGCAACAACCCACGGCGACTCAATCGTCACGGGCATCGATGAGGGTGGTAACCACTTCAGCTTCGACGTGAAAGGCCATCACGTGGTTGGCACAGACTTTGCTGCATAAACAATAAGTTCGGGTGGAACACGCGAGGCAATGCGTGTTCCCCCTGAAACTGCTCCAGAATGAAGCGCTGACAGCGGCAATTTTTGAGCAAAACGAACTCGGGCGGCGACAGCCCAGCACGGCAAGGGCAAGGGTATGAAAAAAGATAGTAGTGTAGCGCGGCGCAAGGCTTCAGCAAAACTGGTTGAGGGCCTTCGTGGCATTTTCATATTCTTGTTCTCCGTCTCTGGTCTCATTAACTTGTTGGCGTTGACGGGCTCGTTCTACATGATGCAGATCTATGATCGCGCCATCCCCTCGCAGAGCATACCGACCCTTGTCGGCCTTTCGGTTTTGGCCATCGGCCTTTTCTTATTCCAAGGCATATTTGAGACTGTGCGCAGCCAGATTTTGGTGCGCGTAGGTGCAGGGATTGATCGCAAGCTTGCACCCCTCGCCCACAAAGTGGCCATCGACATGCCACGCTTTGGTTTTTCGCCTTCAGAAGCATTGGAACGTGGCCGCGATGTTGACACGGTGCGTAGTTTTCTGGGTAGCCAAGGCCCAATGGCCCTGTTCGATTTGCCTTGGCTTCCGCTTTATTTGATTTTCGTTTACGCCTTGCATCCTTATCTGGGAGCGTTGGTCACAGCGGGTGCTTTTGTTCTTTCAATGCTGGCAATTGCCAATGAGTTGCTCACACGCAAACTTGCAGGTGTGGCCCACAGCGCCACAATCGCACGCAATGTGATCGCCGATTCAAACGCACGCAATGCTGAAGTGATGCGGGCTATGGGCTTTTCAGGTCGTGCGGTTTCACGCTTTGTTGAAGCCAACAGACAACATCTCGAATTGCAAACTCGGAGCAATGATATATCCGGAACGATGAGTGCGGTTTCGCGCATCCTGCGAATGATTTTGCAATCAGCCACTTTGGGCCTTGGCGCCTATCTCACCATTCAGGGCCAGATGTCTGGTGGCTCGATCATTGCTTGCTCTATCGCTTCATCGCGGGCCTTGGCACCAGTTGATATGGCAATTGCCAATTGGAAAAATGTGGTCAATGCACGTAACGCCTGGTCACGCATCATTGATACGATGGTGGCCTTAGCAGATGAACGCAAACCAATGGATTTGCCTGTGGCAACTAAGGCATTGAAAGTCGAAAAACTTACCGTCGCAGCACCTTCAACAGGTCGCGTGCTGTTGAGCGAAGTCAGCTTTGAATTGAAGGCCGGACAGGCTTTAGGTGTAATCGGCTCGTCAGGTGGCGGTAAAACCACACTCGTGCGCGCCCTCACAGGAATATGGGCCTCTCTGCGCGGATCAGTCCGTTTGGACGAGGCCGAAATGAATCAGTGGCCAGAGGCAACTTTAAGCTCGATGGTCGGCTATTTGCCGCAAGATGTGGCCCTCATGGACGGCACAATCGCTGAAAACATTTCGCGTCTTGACCCCAAAGCTGATCCTGAAACTGTCGTTGCCGCAGCCCGTGCTGCTGGCGTTCATGAGCTGATCCTCCATATGAGTGAGGGCTATCAGACCCAAGTTGGCACGCAGGGTGACACCCTATCAGCTGGTCAGCGCCAGCGGATCGGCTTGGCGCGCGCGCTTTATGGTTCGCCATTTTTAGTGATCATGGATGAGCCCAACTCCAATCTTGACTCGGAAGGTGAACAAGCGCTGACCGCAGCAATCAACGGGATCAAACAACGCGGTGGTATTGCAATTGTAGTGGCACATCGCCCCAGCGCTTTAGCTGCGGTTGATTTGATCGCCGTCGTTCAAAATGGCCGTATGGTCGCCTTTGGCGCGAAAGATGAAATTCTAGGTCAAGGTCAAAAACCAGTGGCAGCCAATGCGCCAGTTGCGCCACCACGCCCACAACAAGCGGCAGCGCTGCGGCTAGCGCCATCGCCACAATTAGTTGCAGGATGAGGTTGAAAAAATGAGCGTCATTCAAGTTCAAGCTACGCGCGGCAGTACAAAACCAGATGCTCCAAGTCGCGATCTTTATGAAGAAAAAGACCCGAACCGCATTTCAAGGGTTCCATTTTATGTTGGCGCGGCGCTCAGCGCATTGATGCTTTATTTTAAGAATTCAGTGGTGCCTTTTGCGCAGGCCCACGAAGGTCAAACCGAAGAACAGAACCAGCTTGTCAAGAATCATGATCAGCATCAACAATCTGTTGCCGAGATCCAAGATGCAGACCTTAAAAAGATTTGTCTGCGCGGCGATTTCGGAACAACGGCTGAAACTTCGTCACATTTACCACACCTGTTAAAACACGGGTCATTGATGCTTCCAATGTACACTGGCATTGATATGCATCTGAACGACACTCGCTCTGACTCTGTTGAAGCAAATTTTAAGCCCGCCCAAGACAGTACAGCTTCATTCTTTGGCAACCAGATGGGCATGTCTGCATACCCAAGAAATGATAATCACCTCGGCCCTGGCTCAAGTGGCAACGGTGGCACCGCGACTGGCGGTACCGGTGGCAGCGGCAATTCTGGTTCAGGCAGCGGTGGCGGCAGCACAGACTCCGGTGCCAAACCAGTCACAAAGACCCCACCAGCAGCCACCCCAAAAACCAACCGCGCCCCGACTGTATTAGGAAGTGTTCGGCTTCCAGATGCATATATCTGCGACCCAATTTCAATCATGGTTGCAGTCTTGCTGCAAAATGTCATTGACATAGATGGTGACAAACTGTCGGTTACAAATGTCAAAATAAACGGCACATCATTGACGCTTGTCAATGATCACTATGTTTATGACGGCGATGCCATGGGCTTCACCACAGTGACCTATAATGTCACAGACGGAACTACATCTGTCGCCGACAGCGCTATTGTAAATTTCTTGCCGCGCCTGCCGATTTTGGGAACAGACGGCAAAGACACGCTCCTTGGCACAGATTGCGGCGACAATATCAGCGCCGGTGCTGACGATGACACGATCCGCGGCCAAGCTGGCGATGACGTCATCTATGGCGGCAGTGGTGATGACACGATCTATGGCGATGCTGGCAAAGATGTGATCTATGGCGGTGACGGCAATGACACGCTTTATGGTGGCGACGGCAACGACACGATTTTTGGCGGCAATGGCGATGACGCAATCTATGGCGGTGCTGGAAACAACTACTTGCTCGGTGGTGCTGGCAATGATTTGATTTATGCAGGCGACGGCAACTCAACCGTCTTGGGCGGCACCGGGCGCGATTGGATTTTTGACGGTAATGGTAGCGACAAATTTTTCGGCGGCGCTGGCAACGACACTGTATTTGCGACCACTGATGGCACCAACGATTATTTTGATGGCGGTACGGGCGTCAACAAGCTGAGCTATGCGACTTTCAAAGGCAATCTTGATATCAATTTGAACACCGGCATCGCCACCAGCACGGGAACGGGCCAGGGTATCGGCGTCGATAATTTTACTAATTTTCAAGTGATCCAAGGCGGAACAGGTGGAACGGTGTTCCACGCCAAAGTAATTGCCGCGCCACCCGTTGCACATGTGGATTTACCATCAAGTCCAAGTGATCATAGCGATCCGTCGCCGTCGGATGCCACGCCTTGCGCTGCAAATGAAGATGATACGACCAGCAACCCTACCGATCAGGCAACGACAGACTCTGGTTCAGCTGTGGATGATCAGCACGATGCAACGCCCGTGGCGGCGGTGCCAGCGCCTCAGCACATTGATGTGACTGATGTCGTGACAACTTTGCCCGATGCCGCCGTCAATCAAGGCTACACCTATTTAGGCGGAGCGGGCACCGACGCGCTGGATTACAGCCCAGCCCAGCAATCGCTTACCATTGATGTGGTTCACGGCATGGCCCATGGCGAAGAAATCGGCACAGATTATTTCTCTTCTATCGAAAGCTTTACCGCAGGCGCTGGTGACGATACGTTCGTCGCCGCGGGCCATGGCACAGCCCATCACATGACCATGACTGACGCGCCCGATGAACCAGACTTAACTGATGGGCCTGTTGTTGCGTCGAATGCGCCCGGCAATGCCAACCTTCTCGTGCTTGATGATGCATCGGGCGACACGGTCAAAGGGGCCGCAGTTGACCAGCATTTTGATGGTGGCGCAGGTGTCGATACCCTGAACTATAGCAAAGCAGAACATGCACTGGATATAGATCTAATCGCTGCCACAGCAACGGGTGATGATATTGGCCATGACACATTCGCCAATATCGAGCACTTTGTGGGCGGCGCAGGCGACGATCACTTCACAGTTGGGAATGGCAGCTATGTTCTCGAGGGCGGTGGCGGTGAGGATCTATTTACTTTTGCAGCACCAAACGCCGGTTCCGAAATTCACGTAGAAATTCGCGGATTTGAAGTGGGCGATTTGATTCAGATGTCGAAGTATGACATCTACGAACAATCCGCAAATGCAGAAGATGACCAGTTCCAAGCAATCTATGCAGACAATGAGGATGATAATCCCGGGGCGACGACGCAAGACGCTGTGGCTCCGATTCGTGTTCGCTACGAGACAATCCACGACATTCATAAAACCTACGTGGAAACTGATCTCGATGACTCCGGCGTTTATCATACCGTAGCTGAAATTGACGGATGCCACCAATTGGTCATTAACAATCATATCGTTTAGCTGAAGCGCTTTTGCGCATTTAGGGCTATAAGGTAACTTACATTTCAAATTGAAGTGGCAGGCGAGACTGTTGCGTATTGAGGTATAAAATGGCCAAGGCTGTTGCGGCATCTGACAAGAAACCGAATTATGATTTGAATTTCTCCAAGGATAAAAATTCCGGCATTCGTTCGCGTGTGTGGGTTGGCGCTTTAGCCATGGTTCTTATGGTGGGAGGCTTTGGTGGTTGGGCCGCAACGACTGAGATTTCGGGCGCTGTGGTCGGCCAAGGCCAAGTCGTGGTCGACAAGGATTTGCGCGCTATTCAACATTTAGACGGCGGGATTATTCGCAGCATCAATGTGAGAAAAGGCGATATCGTTGCTGAAGGCCAAGTTCTGTTTACTTTGGATGACACACAACTCAAAGCCGAGGGCCAGATTATTGCCGGGCAGTTTTTAGATCTGCTGGCCAAGCGCCAACGCCTGATAGCCGAACGCGATGGCGCAAATGCAATGGAACCTGGCACAACGCAGTATGGCGTTAATCTCACCAACACGCCGTCATTTGCTGAAGAACAACGCCTATTCAACGGCAATCGTGACACGCGGGCCAGCCAACTGGCGCAATTTAAGGAAGGCCTTCTGCAGGCCGATGAGGAGCTGAACAGCCTTTTATCGCAAGAAAAATCAAACAAGCAGGAACTGAGCTTGGTTCAAACGGAAGCCGTAAAGGTGGCAAGCCTACATGAAAAGGGCTTAATCGATAATTCGCGGGTCTACAGCAATGCGCGCGAGTTAAACAAATTAAAGGGCGAGCACGATCAACTTATCTCCAATATAGCCAAAGCCAAAGCGCATCATAATGAGTTGGAACTCCAGAAAGACAATCTCAATCAAACGGCTCGCACCGAAGCGCAAAAACAATTATCTGAACTTGAGCCGCGCATTGCTGAGTTGGTAGAGCGGAAATCTGCCAACGCAGATCGTATGACACGGATGGAGATTCACAGTCCGGTGGCAGGCATCGTGAATGAAATCAACGTCAATACGATTGGCGGGGTTATCACGCCAGCCCAGCGCCTGCTCACCCTCGTGCCGCAAGATGCAAAACTGCAAGTAGAAGTGAAACTGCAACCCAATGATATTGATCAAGTCTTTGTGGGGCAAACAGCCAAACTCAAGTTTACAGCCTTCAGCTCACGCGATACACCAGATATCTTTGGCACAGTCGCTTTTGTTGCACCCGCTACAACCACAGATCCTGCCACAGGCCATGTGTTTTACGTTACGCAAGTTGAAGTGGCACCCTCTGAACTGAGCAAGCTGGGCGAAAAAAAGCTGATGCCCGGCATGTTGGTCGAAACCTTCATCCAAACGGAGAGCAGGACAGCATTGGTTTATTTGGTCAAGCCGTTCCAAGATCAGATTTCAAGGGCCTTTAAAGAGCGCTGAATTCTTTCAATGGTGATCCCTGCGGGAGTCGAACCCGCCTTTGCAACGTGAGAGGCTGCCGTCCTAACCGATAGACGAAGGGACCTAAGCGAAATCATGCGCTAGCATGATTTGCGCGTTCTATTTTACCTTAGCGGCCAAGTAGGAAGTCTTCAACGCAAATGCATGAATTTATCCGGCTTTGTGCAAAAATGTGCGGTGCATGTGAAGGATGGTGACAATCTTTGAAGGAATTGCCAGTACTAATGCCGACCTATATGCCTTAATCCATACGTATAATGAAAAAAACCAAACAACTTCTCAGCGTTCTTGCAATATCCGCTCCGCTCGCACTCTGCCACCCTGCAAAGGCCGAAGGTATCGATTGCAGCAAAGTCGCAAATTACATGGACAAAATAGTATGCGCCGACGCAGACATTAAGGCGCAGGACGCGACTATGGCGGAACTTTTTGCCGTTGCCCGTATCAGTATGTTTGGCAAAGGCCCGTCCGGAGAAATTGCCAAACAAAAGGGCTGGCTTGCCAACCGCAAAGATTGTTTGGCATTGGCAGCCGACAAAAGAGCCAGCTGTGTGCTTGAACTTTACAAAGCCCGTAACCTTGAACTGGCTTTCTCAGCAATGGCAAAGGCACCCGAAGCTGCGCTCAAGATTTTACACGACCACAACGTTGAGACCGAACCTTACTATGAGGCGCTTTCAATCTTCGCGTCCGAACCGGATGGTGCGGACTGGTTCACCGCTGAACTTTCTGGAAAGCGCGAAAAAATCATAAGGCTAGTGACTCCGGTTTTTGAAGATATCCAGAAAAAATCAAATGCCGATCCTAGCAAACATTTCAACGCCGAGCTTTTTGAGGATGCAAGCATATCTAAACCGGAAGACATTTTGAAATCCAGCCGTGACTTCGCTGGTTTTTTTCGTGCTACTACATTTGATTCAATTACGCCCTTGCCATGCGGCTATATCGTGAGACATCAAAGTTTAATGGATGCCACCAATTCCTATTTCGGATCAACAGCGGATAATTTAATTATCAATAGCAATTGCAACGTCACTGCGCCCCCGACACCAAACCTCGATTACCTGGTTCGGCAAATCAATAAGGCTTGGCCGACCTGTGACGGGACAATACGCTTTTCAGCTTATCGCAGCTTCAACGTCACGGTTGATAAGGTGCTCTCCCCTTCAGCGCGTGCGATTGAAGATTATAAAGCTGCACCATCCCAATCCAAGTACGAGGAGCACTCTCTTGTTGGTGTTCGGAAAAAAACGATCCGCGCCACTGAGTTAGAAATGACGGCTTATTATGTGAAATATCTAGCAGTCACCCAAGCAAAAGCTGCCCTGTTTGCCAAGGGCAAAATTGCCGACGTGCTTCATGGTGGACAGCAATGCGAGTGATCGCAATTAACCGCACCACATCAAGATTACCTATGCTATAGACGCCGATCTTAACTCCTTTATTGATCGAGCTTAATTCTATTCAATGTCCGACACCGAACAAGCCCTTGAAACGAACGTCACAGAATCCGCGCGCCTTGATAAGACTCTGGCTACGATGTTTACTGATATCAGCCGAGCCCGCTTTCAAAAGCTGATCGCGGATGGTCACGTGCGTGTGGATGGCATGATCGCTGATGACGGCGGTGTGAAACTTAAAATCGGTCAACGCATCAACGTAACCATCCCCGAAGCCGCACCCGCCGAGCCGCAAGGCGAAGCTATTGAGCTGGACATTGTTTTTGAAGACAAACATCTGATCGTCATCAATAAACCTGCAGGCCTTGTGGTTCACCCCGGCGCTGGTAATGAAAACGGCACATTGGTGAACGCCCTCATCGCCCATTGCGGTGCCAGCCTGTCTGGCATAGGCGGCGTCAAACGCCCAGGCATTGTGCACCGATTGGATAAGGATACCTCTGGCCTCCTCGTGGTTGCCAAGAATGATAAGGCCCACACGGGCCTTTCGGAACAATTTGCCAGCCATGGCCGCGATGGGCGGATGGAACGGGAATATCTGGCTTTCGTTTGGGGCAAGCCCGAGCGCCGCCAAGGTACCATCGCCACTGGCCTCGACCGTTCCCCCAGTAACCGCCAGAAAATGGCTGTCTCTAACTCAGCCATGGCCCGCGAAGCCATCACGCATTATGAAACCATCGAAGAATTCGGTAAACCAACCATCGTCAGTTTGGTGCGCTGCAACCTCGAAACCGGTCGCACCCATCAAATTCGCGTGCACATGGCGCATATCGGCCATCCACTTTTGGGCGACGGAACCTATGGAGCGGGCTTTTCAACCTCCAAAGTTAAACTTGCCGAAGCCGCAAGAAACAGCCTTAACTATCTGAGAGGACAGGCTTTACACGCTGCCGTTCTGGGTTTTGACCATCCGGTGACAAGAAAACATCTGCGCTTTGAGGCAGAATTGCCAAAACCGCTGTCACAACTTCTCCATGATTTGCGGCTGCAATCCGCTGGAACTTAAGCGTCGTAACAACATTTACTAATCTGCAACAACAAAAGTGTCTTTTAATTTTAAAAGCGCACCCTATATCTGTTGCAGCGGGGCCGCCTAAAGACGGCCGAAAAGGATGGAAAAATTGGCTAAGTCAATGAATTTACCTATGATTTCTGGTGCTGATGGCAGCCTTAACCGGTATTTGCAAGAAATTCGCAAATTCCCGATGTTGGCGCCTGAGGAAGAATATATGCTAGGCAAGAGCTGGAAAGAGCATGGCGACACCCAAGCTGCGCACAAACTCATCACCAGTCACCTTCGTCTTGTGGCCAAAATTGCCATGGGTTATCGCGGCTACGGCCTGCCCGTGGGCGAAGTGATCCAAGAAGGCAATATCGGCCTGATGCAGGCCGTGAAGAAATTTGAGCCCGACAAAGGTTTCAAGCTGGCAACTTATGCCATGTGGTGGATCAAAGCTTCGATCCAAGAATATGTGCTGCGCTCATGGTCGCTGGTGAAAATCGGCACGACTGCAAGCCAAAAGAAACTGTTCTTCAATCTGCGCCGCATCAAAAGCAAAATCCAAGCTCTCGAAGAAGGCGATCTCAAGCCAGATCAAGTCAAATACATCGCCAAAACTTTAGGCGTGGACGAGAAAGACGTTGTGTCGATGAACCGCCGCATGGGCGGCGACACATCTCTCAACGCGCCTTTGCGCAATGATGCTGACGGTGAAGGCGAATGGCAAGATTTTCTGGTTGATCACAGCGACAGCCAAGAAACTGTGCTGGTTGAAAGCCAGGAAACTGAAATGCGCCATGGCCTGCTGGGCGAAGCGTTGAGCAAACTGAACGACCGCGAACGCCGCGTGATTGAGGCCCGCAAACTTCAGGATGAACCATCAACGCTTGATGACCTGTCAAAGGAATTCAACGTGAGCCGCGAACGCATACGCCAGATTGAAGTGCGGGCGTTCGAGAAGCTGCAAAAGGCCGTGAAGAACGCCGCCCAAAAAGCCATGCTCCCCAAGGGCACACCGCTTCTGGCGGGAGTTGGAGCTTAAGGTTAGACCGTTAGTTTAAGTGAGTTTGCGTAATTGAGGCCGGATGGAGATGTCCAGCCTTTTGCGTTTTAGGGCGTTCGAAGTTTTGGCGGGATTTCAATAGGTTATGATTTTTTAGTGTTAAGTAGGATTTTTAGCTTGACAGCGTACGGTGCAACCTCTACATCTGGCTAGCCTCCAGAAATGGGTTACCCTTCCGGAGCTTCCCCATTTTCAACAATAGTCTTGAGCCCATCAGGAAGACGACGTTGGAGTTGGAAAATTGCACAATCATATATAGTATGATAAAGTAAGCTTACTCAAATTGGAGAAGTGAATGGCTGACGTTGAACGCATGACAATCACGATGCCGACCGAGATGGCCGCCATCGTAAAAAACGCAGTAGATACGGGTGATTACGCATCCTCTAGTGAAGTGATAAGAGCAGCTCTGCGCGATTGGAAACTCAAACGCACGCTTCAACTCGAAGAACTTGCAACCCTCAAGGCCGACATTAATGTGGGTCTAGCCGATATTGCCGCAGGACGGGTTCAAGATTTCGAAATTGATCGCATTGTTGAGCGCGGTAGGAAGCTATTAGTCAGCCGCTCATCCTCCGTTTAGCCGAAACTGCTGAACGCGATTTAGCGGAAATTTGGTCTTATGTCGCAGCAGAAGCTTCAGAAGCGATTGCCACGCGTCTCATCAAGAAGATCGAAGATGATGCTCAAATCTATTGCCACTTCCCATTGTCCGGCCCTGCCCGCGATCAATTTGGCAAAGGATTACGGATTGGTTTTTCCGGAAACTACGCGATCTACTACAAGCCGACAGAAACTGAATTGATAATAGTCCGAGTCTTGCATGGTGCACGGGATGTGGTGGCTATATCCGCAAGAGGTGGCTTTTTGTTTGCGACCAAGCCATGATGGAAATCGAATAAAGTAACGGATGCAAAGGGACTACCATGATGCGAACGAATAAAATGCACTGTCATGGTAATTTGGAAGAGTTTAACTCATGGCATTCAATTGCAGATAAAACAATTACGGTGAGGCATCCATAGTCTATGATTAAATCTTTCGAATTTTGGACCTCAATTGAACCTGATCTCACACGTGAAACCTACGATCTAATCGTTAGCAAACTTCAACACATCGATAGCTATATTAGAGACTACTCAGGGGAAGTAGAATTTGGCTTGGATGAGATTCTAGGAGATTTGGAGCTGGATTCGACCACCAGCTACTTTTTTCCCACAAGCAATAGAAGTTTCACACCATGGTTGCTGCATTCATCTCTGACATTTGAAATCAAAACTGGCAGTATCAGCGATGAATTACGCCAGCGAATAGAATTGCTATTTGACGCAATCGATCTTGATAACTTTAGCGGAGATGTAAAAAAGACCGCAAAAATTATTGTTTTTTGTCTTGAAAAACTGGCCGATCCTCACAACGGATCGTCCGACCTTTTCCTTTTGTACGCAATTGATGTGGGACTCATTAGGTTGATAAATATTGCAGTTCAGCTGAGATTAAAGGGATTTATGCGAGGCAAATCTGAATTGCCAGAACAAGGCTCTTGAGGCTAGAACTACGGTGATGTGGTGGGCGAGAGTTATGGGGTTACGGTGCCACGTCAATTAATTTCAAATGACCAAACCCACATTAAGGCCCCTCACCCTCCCATCCGCCTTCGGCGCATAGGCCCCAACCCTCTCCCCGACGGGGAGAGGGAATTAAGGGTGACTTGACTTGCCCCTCTCCTCGTTGAGGAGAGGGTTGGGGCCCGCGTAGCGCAGCGAAGTGGGAGGGTGAGGGGCCTTAGTTTAGGCTCTCATATCAAATCTTTGCATACGGCCCCTCACCTATCCCGTTGCTTTGCAACGGGCCCCTTTCCTCTCCCTTTAAAGGAAAGGCAGAGGACGTTAATCCAGCGGTTTCAAATCTTGCAAGATCGTTGGCAGATATTCTGAGACTGTTGGATGGATATGCATCGTCCGCGAGATTGCCGTATAGGGCGCGCCCACCGCCATAATATCTAAAAACGCGTGCACCACTTCATCGCCGCCAATGCCCAGAATGGCAGCGCCAAGAATTTTTTTGCTCTCGGCATCCACGATAACTTTCATGAAACCCTCTGTCTCGCCACGCTCGCGGGCGCGGCCGATTGAGGTCATCATGCGTTTGGCTACCAGCGCTTTGATGCCCTTGGCTCGCACTTCTTTCTCACTCAATCCCACGCGGCCCAATGGCGGATCAATAAAGAGGCCATAGCAAGAGATGCGGTCTGAAATTCGGCGCGGGTCATTGTCGAGCAGATTGGCCGCAACAATTTCATAATCATTGTAAGACGTGTGGGTGAACGCGCCACGACCATTCACATCCCCCATCGCCCATATGCCTTCAACATTTGTGCGGCATTGATCATCAACAATGATGAAGCCCTTGGCATCAGTGGCAATGCCGGTTTTATCAAGCCCCAGATCATCTGTATTGGGTTGCCGCCCAACGGCCATCAACACATGGCTACAATCAATGCGCGCTGCGCCAGCTTTGCTTTCAATATTCACATGAATGACATCACCTGACTTATCGAAAGACATGTTCTTGGCGCCGGGCCTTATATCGATGCCCTCCTTTTCGAGGATGTCTTGCACGGCCAAACACACATCATCATCCTCACGTGCAATCAAACGGTCGGCCATTTCAATGACCGTCACACGCGAACCAAAGCGGCGGAAAGCTTGGGCAAATTCAAGCCCAATATAACTGCCACCAATAATCACCAGATGTTCAGGCAGAAAATTAACGCTCATCATCGAGGCATTGGTGAGGTATGGAATTTTGTCGGCACCGGGAATTGGTGGAACAAAAGCCCGTCCACCGGTGTTGATGAAAATCTGATCAGCAGAAATAATCTCGCCATTGATGCTGACACTTTTGGGGGCAGTGAACCGCGCGTGACCACGATAAACTTTACCATTGTCTAAGCCCTTCATCCAGCTTTCAACGCCATTGCGCGATTTCTCAACGATCGCATCTTTGCGTGCCATCACACGGGTCATATCAACCTTGATCGATCCTTCAATATCAACGCCGTATTCCAAAGCACGCCGCGCCAAATGGGCCGCATAAGCAGAAGCCACCATGGTCTTGGTCGGAACACAGCCATTGTTCACGCAAGTGCCGCCGAAATTTTCGCGTTCAATAATGGCAACTTTGCGCCCCGCTTTCGAAAGCCGTTCGGCAAGTGATGGCCCCGCTTGGCCTGAACCAATAATGATGGCGTCAAAATGCGTTGTCATGAAATGCCTCGGTTTTTTTGCTGCGGGAAATGAACTTTAAATCAAACAACAGATTAAAGCGCAAGGCATGGTTTAATAGCGACAAGTCATTACGCGAAATTGATACCTATGAACAGTCAGGACTATCGATAAATCAAATTTCTTGTTGAGAAATTCCAAGGCTGTGTCAACCAAAAGCCTGCAACAAGATACCCACCCACCACATCAGAAAAATAATGCACGCCCAAGAAAATGCGCGATGCTCCAATGAGCAATGCGAGTAATGCAGCAGCCAACCAAACACCAATTCGACTCGGGCCTTTTATGTTAGGCGTCACGATCAATGCGATGGCCAGATAAAATGTCGTGCCGTAAATTGTGTGGCCACTGGGAAAACTAAATGAGTTAGGCAGGGTGTTGGCATAGACTTCGAGTGGTCTTGGACGGTGGACGAGCCATTTCGTTGTAACTTCAGTGGCACCCGCAGCGACCATGACAAAGATGAGATGTTTCACATCATCCC
Organism: uncultured Aestuariivirga sp.; assembly: GCA_964247245.1. GTDB lineage: Bacteria > Pseudomonadota > Alphaproteobacteria > Rhizobiales > Aestuariivirgaceae > Aestuariivirga. Next base: position 64,518 of record CAXTTK010000002.1, on the reverse strand, counting down.
ATTTTTGGCGAAGGCCCAACAGGATCACCGCCAATACTGTTAGCGTGATGATCGCCAATCCCGATCCAAAGAAAGTGATGCCCTCCCAAATGCGTTCATTCCCTGAAGGAAAAACGCCCAGCGCCCAACCGTGAAACTGAACGTCGAAATTATCGGTATATCCAGTCCAAACACATACCGTCAGCACAGCGAGTGGAGCTAAACAAGCCAACGCTATTGAAACCCGCTGCTGCCGCGTCATCCGCTTTTGCCTGTTGCGCCATCAGCGAAGGGCACAATGATCCTCAATGATTTCGGTCGTATCCGATAGTTCAGCGGTGATTTAAGCATGATCACCTCCCCATCCACCGCAACTTTAACAAAGCTGCGTTTGGTCTTGATCGAAAGAGATGTCGTTTCAAAAGTCAAAACATCGGATTTCGGTTGAGCTTTAAAAACCAACGAGAAAAAATTATACAAAAGTCCAAGCCGAGTGGAAGCGCGCGGCATCATGATGCCCATGACGCCATGTTGCAGCGTTGAACGCGTTCCAAGCGTTGGAAAGCTCACATCATAAACATTGTTGCCCACAAACAGCATCGCGGTTTTGTGTTCGACTTTTTCTAACTCTGCCGCACTGAGCTTCAATCTTAAAAGACGGAATCTCATGAGAACCTGAAGCGATGCCCTGGCAGCAGCGGGCCATTTGCTCAGACCCGTTTTCTGCAAACTTTCGCGCAGTTTCACAATTGAAGGATAAAGACCAACACTTGAGTTGTTGACGAATATATGTCCGTTCACTTCGCCAACATCGATAGATCGAACATGTCCCGCAACGATAATTTTGATCGCCTCAGCGATGTCTATTGGAATTTTCATATCCTTGGCAAAGTGGTTGAGCGTGCCCAAAGCAAGCACGCCAAATTTAACTCCGCTCACCCCAACCAAGGCAGATGCAACCGCGTTGACTGTGCCATCGCCGCCCCCTGCAACGATAACATCGTATTTTTCTCGAATCGCAGATTTGGTCAAAGCGCTGATATCATCACCCTTATTGAGCGCAATGATGTGCGGCCTAACGCTGTGGCTTTGGAACAGCTTTTCAATGTCATCAGCGGAAGGCGTTCCGCTTGGGCCAGAACGTGGATTTATCAGGCAACAAATTCTCAATTGACGACTGGATGTATTCAATACAAGCTGCCCTCCGCCTGCTCCGGCTGCGCACGCCCAATATTCGTCACGACCTCGGGCCCTACAAATATCTGGTCGGCATAAATTTTGTCTCCCTGCGCCACCACGCCTGTGGCCACGCTCACATAATCACGGCTCGCCAGTGCATGGCGGTGCAGCGGGCTGTTGAGCCACTGCTGAAAAATCTTTTGTGCGGCTTGAGGGTCGTTCAGATCAGCATGGCTTAGCCGCGCGGCATTCTCGCCCATGCTCGGCAAATTCATGGCACCATCACGCAACGCACGCATGCGACTGTCAAAATCATGCCCAGTGCTTGCGACATGCCCCATATAGTTGTGCTGCATCATATCCATGGCATGAGCCAAGCTGGCATCATGCATGGGTTGATTAAGCACCAAACCGCGCAAACCCTTGGATTTGCGATATTGATTGGCCAATTGAAACAATTGGCTTTCCAAGTCTGGCCGTTCAACTTCGAGACCTGCGGCAACCATGCGCGACATCAATTGGCGGTAAGTCTCGCGCGCTTCAGCAGGCAGAGTCAAAACGATCAGTGCACAAACCGACAATACCACTAGACAATTAAGTTTTCTGACCAATCCAAAACCTCAATACGAATCACGTTCACATCAGCTATCTTTAAATACGTTATGGATCAAATTGAAACGACAGACATTGAACAATTGCGCAAACACGTGGCGCAACTCGAGAAAGACATTGCCCATTTGATCCGCCATGATCAACTCACCGGCTTGATGAACCGCAGTGCTTTTGTCTCAGATGTTGACCGTATTATTACCGCCACTGATTATTCGCAAACCAAAGGCGCAATGATTGAAATCGGCATTCGCGGCATTCCCCGCATCACCGGTTCATTGGGCAGGCACGTTGCTGATTATGTGATCTCAGCACTGGCCGCTCGTCTCAACAGAATGCGCGAACCTGAAACGCTCTGCTGTCGTCTCGATTATTGGAGTTTTGCAATCTTCATTCCCAAGATCAATGATCCACTCGAAGCACTGACAACTGCAAAATCATTTATCGAAACTTTGAATAAACCTGTTGACTGGGTTGATCGTCATTTGAAAGTTGAATTGGGCGCAGGTGTTGCGCTCACCACCGAAGGCCAAAAAGATGCGTTAGAACTTTTGGAGAATGTCAGCCTTGCGCTCAAATCGGCCACCGAAAAAAATGGCCCGGGCTACAGCTTCTTCAACCCTGCCCTCGCGCAAATTTCCAAGCGCAAATCCGACGTGATGCAAGCTTTGCATGATCCAAGTGATAAGCAGCTTTTTAAATTGCATTACCAACCCTATTTCAACGCCAAATCTGGCGAGCTGGTCGGTTTCGAAGCGCTGATGCGCATGGACCACACCGAACTTGGATCAATATCACCAGCCGAGTTTATCCCAGTGGCGGAAGAATCAGGCGATATCACCAGGATCGGCGCTTGGGCCTTGGCCGAAGCCTGCCGTGAAGCCGCCAATTGGCCGAACCATCTCATTGTCGCCGTCAATATTTCACCTGAACAATTCTACAGTGGCACATTGCTGACCGACGTTCACAACGCGCTCGAACTTTCAAGCTTCCCTGCTTACAGGCTCGAGCTCGAAATTACCGAAAGCACCATGCTCAAAGATTTTGAAATGGTGATGTCGCAGTTAAATGCCCTGCGCGACATGGGCTGCGCCATTGTGCTTGATGACTTTGGCACAGGTTACTCCAGCCTCAGCTATATGTGGAAGTTCCCGTTTTCAAAATTGAAGATTGATCGCTCATTTATACTGGCATTGGATGACACGCACTTGGTGCGCGGAATGTTAAGGTCGATCATCGATCTGTCACGCAATCTTGGGCTAAAAATCACTGCAGAAGGCATCGAGAAACCAGAGCATGTGGCCCTGTTGCGTGAATATGCCTGCGATTATTTGCAAGGTTATTTGACGGGTAAGCCCGCCAGTGCCACCGACATCGCCGCAATCATTCTTAAAAACTACGCCAGCCAGTTGCGCGAACCACCACACCCAACTGTGGTCGCTCCGCCAATTCGTAGTAACATACAATCCACTTAGCCTGCATAAGTTATGACGTTCTCCCCACCAGCCGAACATCGAGATTTGCCAGTATTTAAGGCCTTCTCGCATATATTGAGCGGGGTATCCGCCCATTGGCGCGAAGCGTTGAAACCTGCTTTGCCATGGCTGGTCATCGTCGCATTGCTCAACGCCTGGGTTTTGAAATCGGAAGTTTCATCTCCTTCGCCGCAAACAGAACTCGCCGTAAACTGGATAGATCTGGTCTCGGCAGTGATCGCGGGCTCGTCAATTGCAGTAACTTGGAACCAATTTATTCTACGCGACGTGCCCTTGACATCGGTTCAAATATTCCGTCTCGATCGTGCAGTTTGGCGCTACTTGGGACGTATCCTAGCAATTATCTCAATATGCTTCATTCCACTCTTAGCGCTTGTGTTGGCAGTTGATTTTGCGCCACCGCTGCTGCTGCCGATTATAGTCGCATTGTTCGTCCAACTCGCCGTGTTCGGCTATCGCATGTCACTCACGCTGCCCGCAGCTGCTGTCAACAACTCAGATTTTGGTATGCGAGAAGCACTTGAAGTTACGCGCGGCAATAATTTCAAAATTTTGGCGCTGTTGATCTTGATGGTTCTGGTGATACTCGGCGTGCTTATGGCATTCATCACCATCGTCGGAATATTAAAGATCATTAACCCGGTTGCGGCACAGATTGGCGGCTTTGTATTGATCATGCCCATCGTGTTTTTTAACACGCTGGTGACGTCAAATTTACTGACGTCACTTTATGGGTTCTTCGTTGAAAGACGTAACTTCTAATCCGCAAACGGATCCTTCATCAAAATCGTATCTTCACGCTCAGGCGAAGTTGAAAGCATTGCAATCGGGCATTGGATCAGTTCTTCAAGATAGCGCACATATTTCACGGCTTGAGCAGGAAGCGCCGACCATGACCGCGCCCCTGCCGTTGTTCCCTTCCAGCCCTCAAAGCTTTCATATATCGGCTCAACGCGGGCCTGTTGATCTTCAGCCGCCGGAAACAAATCTATCCGCTTGTCATCGAGCTTATAACCAACACTCACTTTAATCTCGTCAAGCCCATCCAAAACATCAAGCTTGGTCAGCGCAATGCCCTGAATGCCAGACGTCTTAATCGCCTGGCGCACCAACACCGCATCAAACCAACCAACGCGGCGCTTGCGGCCTGTTACAGTGCCAAATTCATGGCCACGCGCGCCAATCCATTCACCCACATCATTGGCTTGCTCCGTCGGAAACGGCCCCGAGCCAACGCGCGTAGTATAGGCTTTGCAAATTCCCAAAACATAACTCACCGCCGATGGCCCCAAACCTGAGCCTGCCGCCGCCTGCCCTGCCACCGTGTTTGACGAAGTGACATAGGGATAGGTGCCGTGATCAATATCAAGCAATATGCCCTGCGCACCTTCAAACAAAATCCGCTTTCCATCGCGGCGCATATCATCAAGCTTGGCCCACACTGCGTCAGAGAACGGCAAAATCTTCGGTGCAATTTCGGCAAGCTGCGCCATGATCGATGCCGCCGTATGTTCAGGCTGACCCATACCACGACGCAGAGCGTTATGATGGGTGAGCATCCGGTCGATCTTTGGGCCAATCGTTGCTAAGTCCGCAAGGTCATTCACGCGAATGGCGCGTCTGCCAACCTTGTCTTCATAAGCCGGGCCAATGCCGCGGCCCGTGGTTCCAATCTTGCCATCACCAGCAGCAGCTTCGCGCAATTTATCGAGCTCACTGTGAAGTGGTAAAATCAAAGTGGCATTGCCAGCAATGCGAAGATTATCGCGATTGATCGTAACACCCTGCTTGGTCAGCTTTTCAATTTCAGCAATCAACGCCCAAGGGTCAATCACCACGCCGTTGCCGATGACAGAAAGCTTGCCAGGCCGCAAAATGCCCGAAGGCAAAAGCGATAATTTATAAGTCACCCCATTAATGACCAGCGTGTGCCCAGCATTGTGTCCACCTTGAAACCGCACCACCACATCGGCGCGTTCCGAAAGCCAATCCACAATCTTACCCTTGCCTTCATCGCCCCATTGCGCGCCGACAACTGCCACATTGGCCATGGTTCAATCCCTCTCAAACATGACTACGGCTCCTGCCAAGATTCTGGCGGAGCCGTTGCAGGGTCTTACACCAAAAAAGGGGCAGTGCAACCCAGCTGTGTTGGGCTGTGGGTGAATTTGAGGTTCCGGTTGTGGTTCAAAAGCAGAACTCCAGAGAAACGCTCATAACTTCGGAATTTGACCCAAATCGGCTATCAACTAGCTACCGCAGCAGTAAACTCACGACTTAAAACGCCCATCATAATGTCATCGTGCCATGTACCATCAACAAGGGCAGTTTCGCGTTCCTGTCCTTCAATTATAAATCCGCATTTTTTATAGGCACTTATAGCCCGAGTATTGTAAGCAAGGACACGCACAGACAAGCGGTGCAATTTCAACTTTTCAAAAGCAAAATGTTGTACAAGATTGATTGCCTCAGTGCCGAGGCCCTGTCCGAGATTAGCAGCATCATCGATACCCACAGCCAGAGAGGCTCTGTGATCTAGCAAGTTAACCTGATCAAGGCGGATGTGACCTATGAGAGACGTGGTTTCAATGACCCACGCATAATCGTGTTCAAGTAGGCGCTGTACCCACCATTTGGCATCGTCCGCCGTCATTGGGCGAATGTCGTCCAGACTGCCACCATACATCCGAAAAATCTCGGCATCTCTGCCGATCTTAAGACGAGCGACTGCATCATTGAGGCGAGGCGCACGAAGCAAGACTCTGTTACCTTTGAGAGAAGGCAAATTCGGTTTGGCCATCCGGTGGAGTCTACCCGTTGGCCATACAAATGTCGAATTCTGAATTACCGCTCCTGGCCCTTCACGGCGGTTTTGTTGTCGGGCTCAATTGACCGCAATAAAATGGTATCCAGTTATCGCATCGGCGTTGCGGGTCAGTTCGATTTGTCCATCGCGCTGACCCATGCACATTACTCGTTCAGGCTGATATTGGCAGCTTTCGGCGAGGTCACTTTGTAGCCGGTCTTAATCGCCTTCTCTGCCTTGGGCTCCAAATCAAAGTTCCAAGCGAAAACGCCACGTTTTTTATCCAAATCTGTGATGGAGGGTTCCGTCATCCCACCGAGTGTCTCGACTGTAATTTCAGACTGGGTGGAGAACGGCTTGCGGTCGATCACCGTCACTGGAATGGTCACATCGTGCAAATTGGTGACGGACATATCCCATGCCAATTCCTGCACATTGGATGAGGTAATAATCCCTTCCGTTCCAGAATTGCGCTTGACTTCGGCGCGCTTCACCTTGATCAAATCATCGGCGCCAAAACCAAGCTTTGTGTCTTCGCCAGCGCTCAGTTGCGGCAGACTGCCCTGCCCCATAAACATTCCATCGCGAAACAGATTGACCACGCCCGGCAAATAAGGTGCGTCGCCCTTCATGGTGAATGCGGCTGTGAGATAAGCATTAGGATCAAGCCTAGGAACCGTGATTGCTTGCAAAGTCGCATCAAATTGATCAGTGGCAATGCGCACCTTTTTCGCCGTGCCTGTGTTGTCAACACTCACCCGGCCCTGAATGACATAGTTTGCATTGAACCCCGCCATTTGAATGACGGCTTGGCGCTGGATCGCCACCACATCAACTTTCTTCAATGCGTCTTGCGCCAGAAAAGTTGATCCATCCTCTTCTTTTGCTTTATCATCTGCAACCATCGGTGCCGCCGGTGCAGGCATATCAACCCGCCCCAAAGCTTCTGCCATCGCAATTTGAATTGGATCCTCGCCTAAATCGGGCGCAGCCGTCGAACCCGTCGGGCGCGCCGTTGACAATGTCATCGCAACATTATCCCAAGCTTCACCGGTATTTTGCATTACCTCAGCGCGGCGGATAATTTCCAGCTTGGCTTTCTCGCCTTTCGCAGGAATCGCCAGCTTCGCATCATAAAATGGTTGCCAACCAGCACCACCAATGCGGTAGCTTACTTTTACAGAACCTGTCATCGCGGCAGAAGCCAAAACATGCACCGCCACCTGCATGTGCGCAGCTTCATCCGGCGCTAAGCTCTCGGCTTTAATATTCAAATCCGCCACCAATTTATCAATGGTCTTCTGGCGCAATTGCGCATCATGGATCGATTTCGAAATCGTTGTCAGTCGCGCGCCAACTAAATCAACCAAGTTTCCCAAAGCAGTTGCGTCAACTGTCTTCACTGTTTCAGTCGTCGAGCCCGGCTGCAATTGTTTATCCGCAAGCGACATCAACAATCTTTGCTGCGCTTGCGCATCGACAACGGTTTGATCAAGCCCCGAACGCTCATCCATCAAAGATTCAATTTGATCATTAATGATTTTGCGTTTGGCATCGATATCGATTGAGGAAAGCTCAATGAGCTTGGAGTCAACCGAAGTAATTTCCAACCCTGCATTGCCCGCACCGTCAACACGGATCGATTGCGGATCGATTGAGCCCGGCAAATCCTCAAGCAGCAGTGTGTGCTCGCCTGCTTTAAGTTCCACAGAACTGACGCGAATAATATCCGCCCCCTGCGGATAAACCGTTACGGCATCAATATGAGAAAGCGTTTTAATATCTTCTGCAAGAGCAGGCGTGAACGAACTACTGACCAAAAGCAGCGCAACAAATTGAATTTTCATAATTTCCTCCAGATGGCCAGAACGGCCATTGGGCGTGCAAGGAATGCGCTCCTCGCGGCAATTGTGCGGCGGGATAACGGCAAACATGGACAGTTATTAAGATGCGGTTAATAATTCTGTAACCATAAAGGCTACATAACTGACAGCCAGCTGACAACGCTTAGAAGCCACCCGTCAGCCGCATCCTCCTAGTCTAAGAACAAGATCAAGCTTGGTCTCAAAATTTGTAAATTGAGGAAAATGTTATGAATCACGAAAAAGAACTTTCACGTCGATTAGCACTAAAGTCCATCAGTCTTTTTGGCCTTATCGCAATTGCTGCCCCGGCACTGATCAGCAACGCGCTTGCTGAAGAAGGCGAACATTCAGGCGGTGGAGAATCGCATGGTTCGGGTGGTTCGGGTGGCGGTTCGACAGGTTCGTCATCGCATGAAACAGACCATGACGCACCTGATGAAGAGACAGAAACTGAGGATGAATCTGACGACTCAGCACCCGTCGTAACACCACCTCTGGCTGGAAGCGTAACGCCCAACAGCGCGTCTACCACGATCAAGAAGAAAAAGAAGAAATAGTATTGCGGTCAAAGTAAGTTGCGTCGGAAAGGGGGAGATAAATGTCTCCCCTTTTGTTCGCAAACATGTTGAGTTTTGGTTTTATTCGTCACAGAACTATGTCATCCTGCTCAGAGCGGGGCAATGAAATGGAAGTGACCAATATGAAATCAAGAACTGGCCTGATCCTCTCAACTTCAATTATACTATTGGCGAGCACAATATCGCATGCATTCGCGAGCGATGAAGAGGCAGCGCGCTTACAAAAACTATTTTCAAGCTATCTAACCGACACCAAGGGTGTCGTAGACGTTAAAACCGATGGTGATGGCTATGTCGTTAAGTTAGACTTCAACCCACTGGCTGCACAATCAGGTGGCACGGTCAAAATTACTCCGTTCGAATTCAAAATGGCCAGCCAAGGCGAAGGGAAATGGCAAGTCGTTCAAGACCAAGCCCTAACACTGACTATGGACTTGAATGAAAAAGGCGCAGTTGACGAAAAAATTGGTTCCCTAAAACTGTCGGGCATTTTTGACGAAAAACTAAGCAATTTTTCCAAACTAACAGGCGAAGCAACAGACATCAGCGTCAATCAAAAAATGACTGATCCAAGCTCTGGCCCAATTGAAATCAGTGCGACTGTAAAGAGCGTTCAGGTCGACCAAACCGGAACCGCCGCAGCCAATGGTGGCGTCGATGTGGTTTCAAAATATACGATTGGGAATTTGGTTGAAAACATCAATACCGCTGGAAAACCAGAAAGCGGCGTGCCGCCTATGAACCTGGTGATCAACGCTGCTGGTGGCAATTACGATCTCAATGCGAAGGGCATTAAGTCAAAACCATTTCTGGACGTTTTGGCATTCATGATAGCGCATCAAAGCAAAGAGTTGATCGCTAAAGATCAGGCAACGTTGAAAACAGCTTTGAAAGATGGCGTTCCTATCTGGGAAAACATGTTAGTGAATGCGAAGTTCAATGCCGTCACAGTTGCCAGCCAATTCGGACAATTTGGCGCTGATTCAGTTGAAATAGTTGGCGATGTAAATGGAATTACAAAAGACGGAAAACTGCGTGAAAAATTGGCCTTTACCGGGCTTGCATTGCCAGCAGCGCTGGTGCCGCCATGGGCCACGAAACTTGTCCCGAAAAATATCGCTTTCGATTTCACTGTTTCAGGATTTGACCTTGCTTCACCGGCACAGATGATTTTGGACCAGCTTGATCTCGCAAAAGAACCGCCTCTGCCAGATGGGTTTGAGCAAGTGCTGATGCCCGTTTTCATGCCCAAAGGCACAGTTGATGTGACGCTCAATCCCACAACTATCGACAACGATACGTACAGCGTTAATATTGAAGGCAGTCTAACCGCTGGTCCTGCGGCGTTGCCCACTGGCAAAGCTAAAATTTCCGCCAAGGGCCTCGACGAAGTTATGAAGATTATTCAAGAGGCACCGCCTGAAGCAGGATTGCAACAAGGCGCGGCACTCGTCGTCGTCGCCAAAGGCATGGCCAAAGCCGAAGCAGATGGCAGCCTGACGTGGAACGTGGAATCGTCACCAGACGGCAAAGTACTCGTGAACGGTATTGATCCTACGAAATTGAAATAATAATAAACGGGGATGGTCAATCACCATCCCCGAATCCCAGCCTAAAACTGCAGTGCTTTAACCTGCTGCACATTCGCCAATTTACGCACTTCTTCCATCACTGCTTCCGGCACTGCGCCATCAGTTTCAACAATACAAATTGCGTCTCCGCCCTCGCTGTTTCGGCCTAGATGGAACGTTGCCATATTGATTTTGGCATTGCCTAAAACCGTGCCAATCGAACCTACAAAACCTGGTTTATCTTTGTTGGTCACATAAAGCATGTGCGGCCCAAAATTACATTCCAGCTCAATGCCCTTAATTTGAATAATGCGTGGCTTGCCATCCGAAAACACAGTGCCCGCAACTGCTCGCTCATATTTCTCTGTCTTCACTGTAATGCGGATATAGGTTTCGTATGCACCGCGTTTGGATTGCCTCACTTCATCAACTTTAATGCCGCGCTCCCTCGCCACCACAGGGGCAGAAACCATATTAACCTGTCCCATTTGCGGTGCCAAAATACCAGCCAGCGCCGCTGAAGTGAGTGCGCGAATATTCATTTCGCCAACATCGCCAGCATATTCAATGACAATGTTTGAAATCGAACCATCAGTAAGTTGCCCAGCAAAGCTGCCAAGTTTTTCAGCCAGCGCCACGAATGGCTTGAGACGCGGCGCTTCTTCGGCAGAAATAGAAGGCATGTTGAGTGCATTGGTCACCGCACCCTTAATCAAATATTCGGACATTTGTTCGGCCACTTGCAAAGCCACATTTTCCTGTGCTTCACCTGTCGATGCACCCAGATGTGGCGTTGCAATCACATTTTCCAATTTGAAGAGCTTATGATCTGTCGCAGGTTCAACTTCAAATACGTCAAGTGCTGCACCTGCTACGTGCTTTGAAACCAACGCATTGTACAAGGCATCCTCATTCACCAGGCCACCGCGCGCACAATTGATGATGCGAACACCTTTCTTCATCCGAGAGATAGCGGCCTCGCCAATGATGTTGCGGGTTTTATCAGTCAGCGGTGTGTGAAGCGTAATAAAGTCAGAACGCGTAACGAGATCAAGAAGCTCAACCTTTTCTACACCAATTTCAAGCGCGCGTTCGGGAGACAAGAAAGGATCATAGGCGATCACTTTCATTTTTAAACCGAGCGCACGGTCAGCCACGATGGAGCCGATATTGCCGCAGCCAATTACACCCAAGGTTTTGTTGAAAAGCTCAACGCCCATAAAGCGGTTCTTCTCCCACTTTCCGGCCAATGTTGAAGCAGACGCTTCCGGTATTTGCCGCGCCAACGCCATCATCATTGATAATGCGTGTTCAGCCGTGGTGATCGCGTTGCCAAATGGCGTGTTCATCACAACGATACCGCGCGCACTGGCCGCTGGAATATCCACATTGTCCACGCCAATACCGGCGCGGCCAATAACTTTCAATTTCTTTGCAGCTTCCAAAATCTTTGGAGAAACTTTAGTGGCAGAACGAATGGCCAAGCCATCATAGTCACCAATCTTGGCGAGCAATGCATCTTTGTCTTTGCCAAGATCAGGCAAGTAATCAACCTCAACACCGCGGTCGCGAAAAATTTGAACAGCAGCTTCTGAAAGCTTATCGGAAATAAGAACACGTGGGGCCATGATGGCTCTCCTCAAAAAAATGAAATAAATTATGCAGTCGCTTGGGCATAGGCCCAATCAAGCCAAGGCATCAGCGCCTGAACGTCAGTGGTTTCAACCGTCGCCCCACACCAAATGCGAAGCCCCGGAGGTGCGTCGCGGTAAGCGCCAATGTCAAAGGCAACGCCTTCAGCATCAAGCAGCTTCACCATTTTCTTTGGCACGTCTTCAGAACCATCAAGCGTTAGGCACACCGAAGTGTTTGAACGTGTGCCAGGCACTTTCGCCAAATGATGTGCATAAGATGTTTTGGAAATCCACGCATCAATCACCGCAGCATTATCATCGGCACGCTTGCGCAAGGCTGTGAGGCCACCAATTGATTTAGCCCACTCCAACGCCAACACATAATCTTCAACACAAAGCATCGAAGGCGTATTGATAGTCTCGCCTTCAAATATGCCATCGATCAATTTGCCACCAGACGTGAGGCGAAAAATCTTCGGCATTGGCCAAGCTGGCACATATGATTCGAGTCTCGCAACAGCACGCGGACTGAGAATAAGAACGCCATGTGCGCCCTCCCCGCCCAACACTTTCTGCCATGAGAAAGTCACCACATCGAGCTTGGCAAAATCCATATCCTGCGCAAAAGCGGCAGATGTGGCATCGCAAATCGTCAACCCTTCGCGTGAAGCTGGAATCCAATCTGCGTTTGGAACGCGCACGCCAGAAGTCGTTCCGTTCCATGTGAACACTACATCATTGGCAAAATTAATCTGCGTCAAATCCGGCAACTCACCATAGGCTGCGATGATCTTGCGCGCGTCTTTCAGTTTCAGCTGTTTCACAACATCCGAAACCCAGCCTTCGCCAAAACTTTCCCACGCGACCATATCAACGCCGCGCGCACCCAGCAGCGACCACATGGCCATTTCAACTGCACCCGTATCAGATGCAGGCACGATACCAATCTTATAATCAGCAGGAACACCAAGCACTTCGCGCGTTAAATCAATGGCTTTCTTCAAGCGTTTCTTGCCCAAAGAAGAGCGATGTGAACGGCCTAAAACAGCATTATTGAGGAGTTGAGGTGTCCAGCCCGGAAATTTAGCACATGGGCCAGAAGAAAAATTAGCGCAATTCGGCTTCGTAGCCGGCTTCATATCTGTCATTTTGATCTCCATCCTTACAGATGGGAAGACTCTCGGTGGGGAGAGCTCGCCCGACGACGCGTTTGCAACAAATTGCGTCGCCGATCAAGCTTAAAATTTTCTTTATGACAAATGTGCCTTCCAAAACGCTAACATCCGCTGCCAGCCCAGCTCTGCCGCTGTCCTATCATGCACATCGCGCTGTTCATTCATAAAGGCATGATCGGCATCATAGCGGAAAAACGCGGCATCTTTTTTTGCGCGCTTCAACTCGGTCTCAAAATCATCGACCATCTTCGGCGTGATATAATCATCGCTGTTTGAATAATGCCCTTCAAACGGCACATTCAATTTTGTTACATCAAGAGCACCCGCCGGTGGCATCCCATAAAACGAAATCGAAGCCCTAATTTCTGGAACATGGGTCGCAGCAAGAAGCGAAACGGCTCCACCCATACAAAACCCAACAATGCCAACTTTAGCATTCGACTTCGCCAAATATTGCGCAGCACCGCGCACATTCTGTGAAACTGCATCCTGAAAATCCAGCGAGCTCATCTCAAGATTTGCAGCAGCGTGATCGTGATAAGGCACCACAGTTCCTTCATATAAATCGGGTGCAAGCGCATCATACCCAGCCAACGCCAAACGATCACACACACCTTTGATCTGGTCTTGAAGGCCCCACCATTCTTGGATCACAAGAACACCAGGCGCATGGTCGTGCCCAGCCTTGGCCAAATATCCTTCGGTCTTTTTTCCATCTACGCGCGAAAATGAAATACGTGTACCCATAGCGATCACTCCTGAAACTTAGACCATAGCGGACAATAAAAAATGCGCCACAGACTTTCCGTCTGTAGCGCATCTCTCTACGTGATCAAACGCGATTGTGGATCAGAATTTAAAACGCAAACCAGCCGTTAGAGAATGTTCGATGGCATCGTCACCCGTAATCATTGTGTCACGGAAATGATAACCAACATCAAGAGCGAGATTGGTTGTCATATCAAGCGAAGCACCAACAGTTGCACCAAGTGCAACGCCTTGATCGCTCACGCCCAAACCCGCACGGTTAACCCAACCGTAGCCTGCACCAACACCAACATATGGCGTGATTGGAGATTCGTTTTTCCAATCGTAATAAACATTACCCATCACAGCTGTTGTGCTGAGCGTAGCACCGGGCGCCACACTATAATTGCTTGTCCAGTCACCCGTAACATCAGCGCGGAAATTATCATTGAATTGATAACCAATACCGCCACCGCCTGTGAACGCACCAACATTGGCAGGGCCAGGCGAAGTCAAATAGCTTCCGCCAATATCGCCGCGCAGATAAAAACCTGTCACAGTTGACGTCTCTGGTGGAATATAAGCATTATTGTCAGCAGCTTGTGCTGACGCCATGAACGGCAAAGAAACCACGCCCACCAGCAAAACAATTTTAAAATTTTTCATCATACACCTCGTTTACAAACCATCCCGGTCGATGAACAGAATATGATGTCCGCTTGTGTTTGGAGACAGGCAACAAAATGGCTAAAATGTGAACGATCTCGACTGTTGCCTTAATACAACGATTTTTGGGTCATTTTGGAACAAAGTCTTCATAGAGACCATTTAAAAATTAACGATGTTTACAAAACTTAAAATCACACCGCTGATTTTGCGATCACACTACAAAGGTCATCAACCAACTTGCGCACTAAGCCTGCATCTTCACCTTCCGCCATAACCCGGATTAATGGCTCAGTGCCCGATGGGCGAATAACAAGGCGGCCTGATTTCCCAAGTTTTGTTTCGGCATCTTTAATCGCTGCTTTCACATGCGCATTTTCAAGCGGCGCGCCGCCCGCGAATTTTACGTTCTTCAAGATTTGCGGTAACGGATCAAACATATTGCAAACTTCACTCACGCGCTTACCCTGGCGAACCACTTCACCAAGCACTTGCAATGCAGCAAGCAGACCATCGCCCGTCGTTGCAAAATCTGACATCACAATATGGCCAGACTGCTCGCCGCCAACATTAAACCCGTTGGCCCGCATATGCTCGACCACATAACGATCGCCCACTTTAGTGCGAGCTAGCGTCATGCCCTTTGATTCCATAAAGCGTTCGAGCCCAAGGTTCGACATGATCGTAGCGACCAGTCCACCGCCACGCAAAGCACCACGCGCTGCAAATGAAGTGGCAACCAAAGCCATAATTTGATCACCGTCGATCACAACGCCATTTTCGTCGCAAATGATCACCCGGTCTGCATCGCCGTCCAGCGCAATGCCTATATCAGCGCGCGTGTCGCGTACCCGTTGACACATCGCTTCGGGGTGCGTGGAACCACAATCGGCATTGATATTCATGCCGTTAGGTTCATCACCAATTTGTATGATCTCGGCACCCAATTCCCAAAGTGCAGGCGGTGCTGTTTTATAAGAAGCACCATTGGCCGTATCGATCACGATCCGCAGACCGTCCAGGCCGGTCTCGCCAACATAAGTGCGTTTAGCAAATTCAATATAGCGCGCACCGGCATCCTCAACCCGCTTCGCCCGACCAATATGATCAGAACCAGCAAGCGTGATTTTAGATGAGTTATCGACCAAGTCTTCAATTTTTAACTCTTGTTCGTCGGAAAGTTTATAGCCGTCTGGCCCAAAAAACTTAATGCCGTTGTCATAGTAAGGATTATGCGAAGCCGAAATCATAACGCCCAAATCGGCACGCATCGAACGCGTCAACATCGCAACAGCGGGAGTAGGTGCTGGGCCAAACAAAAATACGTCCATACCTGCCGCAAGCAAACCAGCAGTCAATGCTTGCTCAATCATATAACCTGAAAGCCGCGTATCCTTGCCGATGACCACGCGGTGCCTATGACCGCCCCGGCGGTGCAATTGCCCAGCAGCCATGCCTATTTTCATCACAACATCAGGGGTCATGGCACCCGTATTGGCTCTGCCCCGAACACCATCAGTTCCAAAATATTTCCGCGTCATGATAATCCCACCCAATGCCCCCAAAGCGGCGTTAACAATAATTCTTAAATATCGGCCGAATCCGGATTCAATCCTGCGTTGAACATAGCTAAACTTTGAACTGTTTCCACTACATCATGGACGCGTAGTAAATGTGCACCCTGCATCGCGGCTTGCAGTGCGCCTCCGATTGACCCAGCAACACGTTTTGCTGCAGTCTTCTCACCCGTCACAGCGCCCACAATTCCTTTGCGAGATAAGCCAACCAGTACAGCAACACCAAGCCCATGAAAAAGTGTGAGTTGCCGCAACAAATCAAGATTATGCCGAAACGATTTTCCAAACCCAATGCCCGGGTCAACGCAAATATGCGAAAGCGGAATTCCTGCAGCCACAGCTTTCTCAATCTGCGCGGCCAGTCCGTCATAAACATCAAGCGCCACATCATCATATTTTGGAGCCAGCTGCATAGTTCGCGGGTTACCTTGCGCATGCATTAAAACAATCGGCAACTGCGCCTTAGCCACAACACCAGCACTCAGCGGATCAAAACTTAAAGCCGAAACGTCATTAATAATTTTGGCACCGGCCTGTGCGGCCTCCGCCATCAAAACTGATTTTCGTGTATCAACTGAAACAACATAATCCCTCGCCAGTGTCTCAATCACCTGCATAATCCGTGCGCGCTCTTGCTCAATTGAAACTTCATCGGAACCAGGCCGCGTCGACTCACCGCCGACGTCAAGAATATCGGCCCCCTGCTCTGCCATTAACCGACCATGGGCTATTGCGTTTTCAGCAACATCAAACTGACCGCCGTCAGAAAAGCTGTCCGGCGTTACATTCACAATCCCCATAATGCGGGTCTGATCAAGACTTAGACCCGCAAAATCGGGCCGCACACGCGTCACATTCTGAATCAGCGCGTGTCCACGAAGTTCAGAGACATCTAACTTCCGACGCTTAACCAACTTGCCATCGCGCGCAAATTCCTCTGCAGCCACAAACGCGATGTTTGGTGAACCGCCCAAGGAAAAGGCCAAGCCACTCGCGATCATCTCGCGCGCGTCTTGGCCAAACAGAAGGCCCAAAGGCCTAAGATAGATTTGCGTCACCTAAAAACTCAAGCCTGAGTTTGCGGTTCCAATCCGCCCGCACGTTTTCCAGTACGCGGAACAGTTGGCGTATTTGCAGTTGGTCGTGTCTTCGGCGGTTCGTCACGGTTGATCTTTCCACCAGCTAAGACCAGCTTCACATCTTCGCCAGACAAGGTTTCATATTCAAGAAGCGCCTTAGCCACGTTATGAAGCCCATCGCGATACTTAGCCAAAATCTTTTTGGCCTTCGCTTCACCAGCCTGAATCAGATTGCGTGTTTCCAGATCAATCAACTTGGCGGTATCCTCAGAAAGATTTTTGCTCTGAGTCACGCTATGACCTAAAAACACTTCCTGCTCATTTGCACCATAACGAACTCGGCCCAGCTTATCGCTCATGCCCCATTCCATAACCATGGCGCGCGCCAATGATGTGGCCATCTGAATATCGCCAACAGCACCGTTTGTTACATTCTTCTCGCCACCGAGAATTAACTCAGCTTCACGGCCGCCAAACAAAACAGCAAGGCGAGATTCACACCATTCCTTCGAATAGCTATGACGATCACCATCGGGCAAATTCATCGTTACACCAAGTGCACGGCCACGCGGAATAATTGTAACCTTGTGTAATGGATCATAAGGCACCTGCAAACCAACAATCGCATGGCCTGCTTCATGATAAGCCGTGTTCTTGAGTTCAGCTGGGTTCATCACTAGTGAACGCCGTTCAGCACCCATCATCACCTTGTCTTTGGCATCTTCAAACTCAGCCTGAGTAACCATGCGCTTATTGCGACGCGCAGCAAGCAATGCGGCTTCGTTCACCAGATTGGCAAGATCAGCACCAGAAAATCCGGGTGTGCCCTTGGCAATAACTTTCGCATCGATATCTGGAGCCAAAGGCACATTCTTCATATGTACCAACAAGATTTGCTCGCGGCCCTTCACATCAGGATTGCCAACAGTGATTTGACGATCAAAACGACCCGGGCGCAACAAGGCCGGATCAAGCACGTCAGGACGGTTTGTAGCCGCAACAATAATTACACCTTCATTGGCTTCAAAACCGTCCATCTCAACCAGCAACTGGTTCAGCGTTTGCTCACGCTCGTCATTACCGCCACCAAGGCCTGCGCCACGGTGCCGACCCACAGCATCAATTTCGTCGATAAAGATAATGCAAGGCGCGTTCTTCTTGCCCTGTTCAAACATATCACGCACGCGGCTTGCACCAACGCCCACAAACATTTCCACAAAGTCCGAACCGGAAATCGTAAAGAACGGAACACCTGCTTCGCCAGCAATGGCGCGCGCCAACAAAGTTTTACCTGTGCCAGGAGGGCCAACTAACAAAGCACCCTTTGGAATTTTGCCGCCAAGACGTTGGAACTTTTGTGGATCCTTCAAAAACTCCACAACTTCCTGCAAATCATCCTTGGCTTCATCAACACCAGCCACATCTTCAAATGTGATGCGGCCATGCTTCTCGGTCAAAAGCTTAGCCTTGGATTTACCGAATCCCATGGCCTTGCCAGAACCCGATTGCATTTGGCGCATGAAGAAAATCCAAACACCTGCCATCAAGATCAGAGGTAACCAGAACATCAAAATATTTGTAAAAATAGATTCGCTAGCTGCCGGTTTAAAACTCACTTCAACGTTTTTGGCACGCAAGCTGGCTAAATCGCCATCTGTAATTACACCAAAAGTCTCATAGACAGAGCCGCCAGCGTCTTTAGCAACAATTGATGTTCCGCCAGCCGTGCCCGAATAGGTGATACTTTTGATCGAGCCTTCGTCAACTTTCTTAAACAGCTCCGAATAGGTCAAATCCTTATTGCCGACATGCATGGCCTGATTTTGGAAAAGGCTGAACAGCGCCACCAACAAAACGGCAATCACAATCCAAACTGCAAAATTACGAAACTGGTTCAATTTAATCCTCGATTTCTGCTTCCACCCCAATCTGGGGTTACAAGCATTCTGAATGGCTAGTCCCTAACATAATGGCTAGAGTTTGTAATTCCAAGTCCGCAACATATGCTTAAGACCAATAAATTCGGCAGATACTCCAGTGCCGATTCCGTGAAAGGGCGCTGCTAAAATGCCCTTTCCATGGCAAACAACAGGTAATCCACTATCCACAAAGGCTGGCGTGTCACGCCTACGTGGAATTTCACCAAACTCACTGGCAGGCTTAATTTCAGATCCTACAGGCGCTTTTACTTGAAATCGGCCATCCCAGATCACTTCGCCCGAGGGTGGGATTGTCACGGGCACCGCAGAAATTCGCCCCGGTTCGCGTGCGACCAAGATTTCATCCCTGCGTTTAGCGAAAACCAACCCTCCTAAAGTGCGGCGAACACCCTGTTCATCCTGCATCCAAGTTAAAAGATTTTGGCGCTGTTTTAGTTCCGGCAAATGGTTCGCACCACTGATCTGGAACAGCCCCACCAACACCTCGTCTGATACATCCGCTTCAAAACATGACAGTGCAGCTCGCGGAAAGCAAAGCAATCCTAATTCTGAAATATCCACATGAGTCTTAATCCATTGCGAAGCACTGTCCCGAACAGCCGCGACCTGCTGCTGCGCATCTGTCGCAGAGTTCGCGGCACTCGCATTTCCTTCGAGCTGTGAACGCACCCTCACCCGCTCATATCGCTGATCCAAATTGCTTGGATCATCGATCCAAGTTAGACCCTGCGCCAAAAGAAATTCGCGCAATTCTTCTCGGCGCGCGGAAAGTAAAGGTCGCATAACTCGAACACCGTTCCAATCACGCGAAGGCCAAATACCGGCCAGGCTTTTCAAACTCGAGGTTCGCGTTCTCCGCATCACAACGGTTTCAGCCTGATCATCAGCCGTATGCGCCGTCAAAAGAACTGGAACATCATTTGCCAAACACCACTCGGTCAAAAGATCATAGCGAGCCTGACGCGCCTTGGCCTGCAGTCCTGTCACAGGTTTTTCACCTGTCCATTTCAAAGTTACGTGAGATAGCCCAAGAGCCCCACACCATGCGGCAACCAGCATGCACTCTTTGGCCGCCTCAGCACGCAATCCGTGGTCAACCGACAAAACAGTGAGAGCAGTTCTAAAATTTCGACCCGCATTCCATTGCTGCACCAAATGCAACATCGCTGCAGAGTCAGATCCCCCCGAAACGGCCAAAGCAATGCGCTCGAAGCCTTCAAGGGTAGAAAAAAGACTTTCAAATTGAGAGAAATCTGTTGGCTTAACAGCCAGCACGCTTAAATTCCGCCTGCGCGCGTTTTTTCACTTCAACAGCGTTTGGAAACTCATCACCAACAGACCCAAGCACCGCGCAGCCCTGTTGGCTTTGCCCCATCTTGTTCATCGCAAGACCCAACTTCAACATACTATCAGGCGCGCGTCTGCTCTTGGGATATTGCTTGTAACCGGTGAGGTAATTTTGCGCCGCATCTTGATATTGCTGTTGCGCATAAAAAGTTTCACCCAGTTTAAACTGTGCACTGCCCGCCAAGTTATGATCTGGATACTTTGCCAAAAACTCCTTGAAGCCGCTTTCGGCTTCGCCATACTGCAACTGCAAAAGCGATTTTTCGGAACGCAAGAAAAGATCATCCGGCGTTTCAGGTTGAGCAGAAACTGTTTCAACAGTGGCTGAGCCATTATCTGTCACAGCTGCTTGATCGGTGCCATCTGGCGGAACAATTAACTTGCCCTGAAAACCACCATCGCCAGCTTTTGCGGCGCTATTATCCATAGAGCCCAAAATCTTTGCTCCTGGTGCGGCGGCAGCGACTTGGTCACCACTGGTTCCATAAATCGTCTCACCAGGTGCTGGCTCACCCGTGGTCGCAGCGTCTTGTTGCAGAGGCGCCTGCTCAATGGTTTCAACGCCATTTGCTGAACCTGTGATCTTTGATTGCGGCGCTACTGCGGGTGCCAGAGCTATCTTCTTCTTGAGCGGCAAAACTTGCGGCTGATCAGCTGCACCCAACTGCTGTTTCGGGGCAGTAGCCAATTGGGCTTGCAGCTGCTTCACAGTGTAATTCAGTTCTTCAACTTGCCCAACCAATTGCTGAAGCTGCTGTTGCAGTTGGTCAACACGGTTCGAAACGTCATCTGCTTTGGCTGGGGTAAAGGCTGCACCCATCAAAAGGGCAACAACAAAAAGCTTAGGCTTGATCATGTGAGTAAATCCAAAATCTCTGTTGCCTGAATAATTGCAACCCAATCGCGGAAGAATTGAGGCCTTTCGAAGGTCATATTAAAAAGCCTCAAACTGTAGCGAATTTGCAACAGATCACTTCGCTCCGCCCGTGATCACCGTCACAGCACGACGATTCTGCGACCAGCATTGTTCAGCATCACACAAAGCAACTGGCCGTTCCTTGCCATAGGCAATTGATGAAATACGATTCGCAGCAACACCGTTCTTGATTAAGAAGCCGCGGGCAGCCGTAGCACGACGTGCAGAAAGCGAAATATTATATTCGCGCGTGCCGCGTTCATCGGCATGGCCCTCAACCTGAACGGTAACGTTCGAATATTGTTTCAACCATTCCGCTTGCTTGGCCAAAGTATCCTGCGCTTCTTGCGAAAGCGATGTTTGATCATTCAAGAAATAAATGCGGTCGCCAACATTGGTTGTAAAATCACCCTTCGATCCGGGAGCAGCTGTACCAGCGCCATCACCACCAACAAGGCCACCACCACCATCACCTGAAGGATCAAGTGAAGGCTTCTTGGCACATGCAGCCAAAGCCATAAAGCAGCAGCAAATGGCAGCAAATTTTAAACCCGCAACACGCGTCATCATTAATCCCACTCCTTCGATGGCTAAAGCCCGCCCCATCCCAGGGAACCAGATTCGCCCAAATTCAACGCGCCTTTGGCGCAAAACGTCTCCTCACACAAGTGTGGGGACACATGGTTAATATATTACAAACAATGGCCAATAAGCCCATTTCGTAAGAAAACCCGTTTGTTGCTGCCGTCATAACCGCAACAGAACGGCGAGATTGTGGCCAATTTTAATCAATTCTGGGCCACAAGCCCTTTCACGCAACCTGTTGACGATCTTTAGTTAAGAAGTGGTGACCAAGCCGGATCAGAAGAAAACTGCGGCGTCGGAACGCGCTGCTCATTATATCCCGAGATGTCAACCGAGAAGAGTTGCGGCCCACCTGATTCGCCGGGCTGTTCGCGGAAAAACATCAACACACGACTATTGGGCGACCATGTTGGCCCTTCATTATGAAACCCCTCGGTCAGAATGCGTTCGCCTGATCCATCAGGGGCCATCACTCCGATACCAAACTTGCCTTCGCCTTGTTTTGTGAAGGCAATGTATTTTCCATCAGGCGACCAGACTGGAGTAGAATAACGCCCTTTGCCAAAGCTGATGCGGTTTTGCGCCGAACCATCTGCATTCATCACATAGATTTGCTGTGTGCCGCCACGATCAGATTCGAATGTGATGCGCGAACCATCAGGTGAAAAACTCGGGGCAGTATTAATCGCTGGCACATTGGTAATTTGATGCATCTGTTTTGAACGCAAATCCATCTCGAAAATATTGGCATCGCGGCCATCATCACTTTGCAAGCTCATCACAACATTTTGCCCGTCCGGCGAAAAGCGCGGCGCAAAACTCATGTTCGGAAAATCGCCTACGATTTCTTTCTGCCCCGTATCCAAATTGAAAAGATAAACCCGCGCTGCTTCTGCACCAATTGATGCATAGGTAATTTCCTGACTGTTGGGTGAGAAGCGTGGCGTCAATAGAATGTCTTTGCCATTGGTTAACGTGCGCGCACCAAATCCGTCCTGGTCCATAATTGCCAAGCGTTTAATACGTTGGTTCTTAGGGCCAGACTCGTCAACGTATACAACGCGAGTATCAAAATAACCGTCAAAACCTGTCACTGATTTATAAATCAAATCCGCAATCTTATGCGCAATGCGACGTGCCGATTTTGGCGATGCTGTAAAACTGGTTCCACCAACCAATTGACCTGTGTTCACATCAAAGAGCTTAAAGGCAATCGTCGCCTTGCCACCTTGGCTGACCACTTGTCCCACCACCAAATCACGCGCCTGCACTTGTTTCCAACTGTCAAATTGTGGAGCCGCTTCAAAGTTACTTATTTTCTCAATGTAAGACTCGGGCGGCAATGGTTGGAAATATCCTGAGTGAGCCAAATCATTGGCGATAACACCAGCAACTGTCGCGGCAGTATCGCCCGCTTCACCATCAGCAATGAACGGAGAAATCGCAATTGGAATGGGATCAATCTTGCCATTTGGATTAACTGTGCCATTGACGGCAAAAGCCTCAGGCACAAAAAACCCAAAGGTCACCAAAACAATTGCAATAAAACGGAAGCTATTTCTCGAAGTCATTTTTGGTGCGCCACTCTCTTATGTGCCAGATGCATTTGATGAATCAAAATTAAAAACATTATCTTTCCAGAGATCATAATTCTCTGGCGGTAGCTTGAAAGGTTGGCACTCCATGATAGCCGCAACGCCAGCGCGCCCAACACCATCATGCAGCGGATCACCGCTTGCGTCCTGTGATGCAGGTTGACCCGAAACTGTACCGTCTTGGTTGAGCGCAAAATGCACAGGAACCACAATCTTCATTTCACGCGAAGCAACGGGCGGGCTAAAGCAACTGTTCAATTGGCTTCTGAGCGCGTCGATGATGGTCGCAGTCGCTGCCGCATCTGAACCTTGAGCATCGTTGGCCGCAAGCTTAGGCGAACCCTCAGCTTTCGAAGGCTTGGCTGGCGCTGTGCTTTCACCTTTTATCTTGTTCAGCAAATCCGTTTCAGCTTGTGCCAGCATCTCAGCCCGCTTCTTTTTATCATCTGCCTTCTTCTTTAACTCAGCTTTTTTCTTCAGATCATCAGCCTTCTTTTTCTCTTCGGCTTTCTTCTGAACTTCTGCGGCCTGTTGCTCTTCTAGAATCTTTTTCAAAGCATCATCAGCCACGGGCTTTGGCTCTTCCTGTTTCGGCGGTTCGGTCTTTTTCAACAGATCAGTTAAAGCTTTGGTATCAGGCGGCGGTGTTTGAGGTTCCGGCGGTGTTGGATCAGGTTTCGGTTCAGGCGGTGTCGGATCTGGCGGCTTTACAGGTTCATGCGCCGCGGTCTTTACTTCATCAGCCACCTTTGGCGCAGGCGGAACATCCTTTACAATCTTGGTGGGTTTAGGTGCAGGCTTTGCAGCAACAGGTGTGGCATCTTTGGCGGTGGCCATCTGCTGTGTCTTATCGCTGATCGTACTGATATCGACTTGAATGGCTTCAATGGGTTTCACGTCAAAGGGCTTAGGTGCCGAAAACCCAACCAATGCGGCAAACAAAATTGCCGCATGTAACCCAATCGATATGGTGGCTGGTTTCTTCATGCTCAGTTTGCGGGTGCTACCTTGTCTTTCGGAAAAGTCACAAGGCCAATCTTCGTATAGCCAGCCGAATTCAAAACACCCATCACCTCCATCACAGCGCCATAAGGCACAGCGGTGTCGGCGCGGATCATCAATTGTTCTTGATTGCCATTTTTGGCCAACGCCTGAAGTTTTGCAGCAAGTTCGCCCAATGGAATTTCAGTCTCTTGAATATAGACTTTGCGGTCTGCCTGAACAGAAATCGTGAGCGGCTCCGTTTGCTGATTCATCGGCTTGGCTTCTGTCTTCGGAAGTTCAATGGGGACACCCACGGTCATCAATGGTGCCGCCACCATAAACACAATCAGCAACACGAGCATGACGTCGACAAGGGGTGTCACGTTAATTTCGCTGATCGCCCCATGCGAAGACCGACGACGCGAATTGCGCCTCGTATATCCGCCTGCTCTCGCTCCACCTGCACCCATGTTTATGCTCGTTCATCCAGCTGGCGTGAAATAATGGCTGAGAATTCATCAGCGAAATTCTCAAGTCGCGTACCAATTTTGCCAGCGTCTGCCGAATACATGTTATAAAAAATTGTCGCTGGTATGGCAGCAATAAGTCCGATGGCCGTGGCAATCAAAGCTTCTGCAATGCCGGGGGCCACAACAGCCAAATTTGTATTTTGCGAATTGGCAATGCCCATGAACGACGTCATGATGCCCCACACTGTTCCAAACAGTCCGATGAACGGTCCTGCCGAACCTGTGGTGGCCAAAAACAACAGCCGCGATTCAAGGCCACCCATCTCTTTTTGAATGGCCACATCCATCACTTTTTCGATACGCTTTTGCACACCAGCAAACCCTGCACGCATGGCAGAGCCCTGACTGCGCTTCCATTCTTCCATGGCCGCAACGAATATGGCTGATAGTCCTTCATTTTCTCGCTTGGACATCATGGAATACAAATCTTCAAGCGATTGCCCAGACCAGAACGTGCTTTCAAACTTGTCATTGGCCGCGTTCATGCGCCGGACGGCATAGAATTTTTCAAATATGATGGCCCATGACCATATCGAGGCCAAAGCCAAACCAATCATCACCAGCAAAACCGGCCAAGACGCTTGAAACACCAAATGCCATATCGAAATCTGTGCGCCAGCGCTCACAGGTGCAGTCGTAATCGGATCCATAAATCTATCTTTGTCCCTCAAGGCCGCCCAGTGGCCTAACTTCCCCCAGGAAGAAGAACCCCTCAACAGCCTAAATCTGTCAAAACTACGGCAATTCAAGCGTTTCTCGAATCACCCCGTCGCCAGAACCCTTATAGCCTAGGGTTGAGAGGGGTTGAATCAGATATGGTTAAGACTTCCTAAATCCAGTTTGCCAACTTGCAAGGTCAACAATTCTGTGTAAGTTGATCCACTAAGCTGAGGGGGCGGGTTGGCGATGGCGAAAGATGTTGAGCATGCAAAAAGCATTTGGCGCAGAATTGCCGCGTTCTTTATCGATTGTCTCATCATAAATATTCTCATAAGTATTCTACTATTTCCCTTTGCAACAAATCTGAATTCTAAGTTTCAATTGTCTGGCGGGATTGTGAATTCCAGTTCTTGTAATTCAGGTAAAATATTCAATGAAGCAGGTGCTGAGTTGTCTATGTCTGGTTGGGATGGCGTCGTAGTCTGCGACAGCATTGCCAACTTTTTCTTTCCAAGTCGCATCGGCACTTTCGTAAAGACGGCAAAGAACGGCAATTCAACTTGGACGACGAAAGTAAGCTTTGGACTCGATGGTTCAAACCGTATTAAATCATATTACGATTTGTCTTATCTATTTTGGATATTGCTTATCCCAGGTAGCATATTGTTTGAGGCAAGCGCGAGGCGAGGCACTCCTGGACGCAAACTGATGGGTCTGCAGGTAAGCACAATTGACGGATTTCAAGTCCCGCTATCGGCATCGCTAAAACGCAATGCAATAAAATATTTTATCTACACATTTTTGATTGTGGCTGGCGTTTCCAGCTTGCCCTACACAGTAGATCCTATGGTATTTTTATCGCCAAGTGATCCATTGGTCGTTGTTTTTCCGACGCAATTTTTTAACAGCTATTTCACACCACTCATGATTGTCGGAGTGCTGCTTGGACTAATTCAACTTTACATCCATGTTTCAATATTATTTCCGCGCGCTAAGCCTGGCCGTGGTATCTATGACCGCTGGGCTGGAACAAAGGTAGAGCGACTTTAGAAATTAGTCTGTTGCGAAAAAACTGTCTTTAAATTTTCCGGCACCCTCTGCGGCCTGCCATCTTTACCAATAATCGCAACCGTCACTTTAGCGGAAAAAATTTCTTCCGCCCCACGCTTTACAATTTGCGCTAATTCAAATCTTGCGCCGCCCATTTCTATCAGACGCGTTTCCACATCCAACACATCTTCAAATTTTGCGGGCCGCAGAAATTCGCATTCCATCTTGCGCACCACAAAAGCTTGGCCCTCGGCAAACATCGCATTTTGATCAACGCCAATCACCCGCAAATAGTCCGAGCGTGCGCGTTCGCAATATTTCAGATAATTGGCATGATACACATAACCCGAAAAGTCGGTGTCTTCGTAAAATACACGCACTTGATATTTGAGAATTTCAGACATCATCGCCCTCAAGCGGCAAAATACCTTGGGTTATTTCTGATCTTTGTGGAACCGCCAATCCCAAGTGCTTGAAAGCATGAGGCGTGAGCAAGCGTCCGCGTGGTGTACGGTTTAAAAATCCCATCTGCAATAAATAAGGCTCAACCACGTCTTCAATCGCGTCGCGGCCCTCGGAAAGTGAGGCGGCAATCGTATCAATCCCCACAGGCCCGCCGCCAAAATTCAGCGCGATGCATTTGAGATAACGATGATCCAGCGCATCCAAGCCAGCATGATCAACATCCAACATGCGAAGCGCTTTATCTGCAGCTGCGCGGTCAACTTTCGTCGTGCCATCAACCGAAGCAAAATCGCGCACGCGGCGAAGTAACCTTCCCGCGATGCGTGGTGTGCCGCGCGAACGCTTGGCAATTTCCATCGCACCATCTTGGGTGATCGGCATTTGTAAAATGCGCGATCCGCGTTGAACAATATCCAGCAACTCATCATCCGAATAAAAATCAAGTCTGATGGGAATGCCAAAGCGATCCCGCAACGGCGAAGTCAAAAGCCCCGTGCGCGTGGTAGCCCCGATCAAAGTGAAACGCGCCAAATCAATCTGAACCGAACGCGCCGCTGGCCCCTCGCCGATGATCAGATCAAGCTTATAATCCTCCATCGCCGGATAAAGAATTTCTTCCACCGCCGGAGAAAGCCTGTGGATTTCATCAATAAACAGAACATCGCGGTCTTCCAGATTGGTGAGCAGCGCCGCCAAATCCCCCGCCTTGGCAATCACCGGCCCAGATGTCGCCCTGAAATTGACCCCCAGCTCCCGCGCCATAATCCCTGCAAGCGTCGTCTTCCCCAAACCGGGCGGCCCAGCAAACAAAACATGATCCAGCGCTTCTTTGCGAGCCTTGGCCGCTTCAATAAACACCGAAAGATTTTGCTTGGCCTTGGACTGACCAACAAATTCAGAAAGCCGCTGCGGACGCAGATGCGTGTCTAAAGCGTCTTCGGGTTTGGGTGATTGATCTAGAATTCGATTCACGAAACGATCCTATTGCCAAAAAAATCTAGAAATCAGCCAACACAATGGCACAACAACAATGGAGGCGATTGGTACCATTGGCAAAAGAAAGACTTTCATGCTTATTAGCATTCCAACACCGCCAGCCATAGTATAGAACGCCACTGTCGCAACTACGTAAGCCAACACAATGAAAAATATAGAAGGTTTTCCGAATCTCACGGCAGATACAATCGCTGCAACACCGGCCAAATGATAAGATGGCCAAACGAAAAATCTTGGAAAATCCGAAACAGTTGATGTAATTGCGTTCTTGAAAATGATTGTGATCAAATCGCTCAAACCAGAGCCGGGGAATGCGACAGTGCATGATTTCCAAAATACAATCATGTTGCTCACCAAGTCGTCGGCAAACACACCAAAAACCGAAAAAACAAGAAGCGTTAATAGCCAATTTGATAGCTTGGGGGCGGGAAAATGAACCTTGTTGTTTCGACTCCAATTAGCACTCATCCCAACGCCAACTCTTTCAACGCCCGCCTGATCAATTGCTCCGTAGGCTGATCATCCCCGTTTTTCTTGATCGCTTGCGAAACCGCCATCGCCGCTTGACTTTGCCCGTAACCCAAATTGACCAAAGCCGAAACCGCATCCGTCGTCGCCGTTGGCCGTGGTGATGACAACTCAGTTGCCACTTGCCCAAGCTCGGAAACAGCAAAAGCCGGAACCTTGTCTTTGAGTTCCAACACAATCCGCTCCGCCAATTTCTTGCCAACACCGGGCGCGCGCGAAATCATCGCCTTGTCTTGCAGCGCAATAGCATTTCCGACTTCGGATGGTGACAGCGTTGAAAGAATGCCCAGTGCAACCCGCGTTCCCACCCCCTGCACCGTTTGCAAAAGTCTGAACCAATCACGCTCCAAAATCGTGGCGAAACCAATGAGGCGAATATTATCTTGGCTCACCAACATCTCGGTATGCACTTCGCCAAACTCACCAACTGGCGATAGCGCTCGCAAAGTATTGGACGAGCAAGACACAAAATAACAAACCCCGCCCACATCCACCATAACCCAATCTGGCCCAGTCGAGTCTATTCTGCCTTTAAGCTTGCCGATCATGCAATCACCCTTGATGGCCCAATGTGCTAGAGAGGAGTTAAGAACAAGTCAAGAACGCTCTAAAATCTCGGCCAATTTCCGCGCGCCTCGATGATGCGCATGGCAAATGGCAATCGCCAATGCATCAACCGAATCCGCCGTCTTCATAACAGCACGGGGAAGCAACAATTTGACCATGTGTTTCACCTGATCTTTTTCCGCGTGCCCTGCCCCCACTACAGTCTTCTTGATCACGTTGGGGGCATATTCAGAAACACCGATTTTGAGCAACACAGGCGCAAGCATCACCACGCCGCGCGCCTGTCCCAGTTTCAAAGTGGCGCGTGCATCTTTGTTGACGAAAGTTTCTTCGATCGCGGCTTCATCTGGTTTGAACTCATTTAATATCGCTAGCACTTGCTGATGAATCTGCAACAGCCTTGTGGCCAGATCATCTTCATTCACCGAATGCACAGCCCCATCGGCCACATAGGAAAGGCGGTTGCCTTCCGCTTCAATAATCCCCCAGCCCGTATGCCGAAGGCCAGGGTCTATGCCGATGATCCGAACCTTGTTCATTCTTCCGGATTAAGTGTTGCCGCAACTTCATCAGACATTTCGGCATTCGTAAACACCATTTGCACGTCGTCTTCTTCATTCAGCAAATCGAGCAACTTCATCAGCGTTTCAGCTTTTTCAATTTCGGTGATCGGTGCCATCACATTTGGCTTCCACACAATCTTGATGCTTTCTGCTTCGCCAAACTTTGCCGCCAATGCGGATGAAACTTCGCCAATGCTTTCGAATGCACAGGTTACAACATGTGATGTTTCGTCTGACGCCACATCATCGGCGCCCGCTTCTATGGCCGCATCCATAATCGCATCCGCCGAAATTTTGGCTGGCAGATAGGTGATCTCACCCACGCGTGCAAACATGAAGGAAACCGAATTAGTTTCGCCCATATGACCCGCAAGTTTAGTGAAATGCGAGCGCACATTAGAAGCCGTGCGGTTGCGGTTGTCAGTGAGCGCCTCAACAATGATGGCCACACCACCGGGGCCGTAACCTTCATAACGCACATTATCAAAATTGCCGCCTTCAGCACCGGCCGCTTTTTTAATGGCGCGCTCGATGTTATCTTTGGGCAGGTTTTCAGCGCGGGCGTTTTGGATGGCCAGCCGCAAACGAGCATTGGCCGATGGATCAGGCACGCCAGCTTTGGCCGCCACCGTGATTTCTCGGGCCAGTTTAGAGAATATCTTGGAGCGCATCTTGTCCTGCTTGCCCTTGCGGAACATGATATTTTTAAATTGTGAATGACCAGCCATGGCGCGCCCCTTAAGATTCTGTTTCAGCCTTATAGAGCAAATTCCAAACAGGTGAAGTCACCTGTTGGAATTTGCCTTAGACAGTCACAATCTATTCACACAAGCGCCCAGCTTTAACCAGCTTTTAACGTTAACACGCCAGATTGAAGCCAATATAGTTTGTGTGTGGAGTTTAGTATGAATACAAAATTGGCTTCGATTGAAACATTCTCGTTTGACGGCGAGAGTTTTGGCGCTTCTGGCGCTGCGGCATTGCGAAAGGTTAAATCATTGGCTGATTCTGCTCCCACGGGAAGGCTTTTTGCCTCCATCGCGACTTTGACCGAAATGAGCCACGGCGCGACGGTTGCGCTTGAAAAGGGCCAAATTGAGAAAGCTACCACCATCTCCCGCAGGCTTGCCGACGCTGGCGAAGCCAAGCTGCCAAGCTTTTTCCGCAAAAAGGCATAAAATCTAATAGCGATTGCCTTGCCAAACGTAAGGTCGATTTGAAGCGCTATATCAGCTTTAGCTGACGCGCTTCAGCCAGTGGTTTTTGACGTATGGGCAATTCGGATTCGCAAGTTGCTTGAACTAAAACAACGCCGCCGAATATCAACGCGGCGCCCAGAAAACTCAGCGTGGTCAAATTTTCACCAAGAAACAATATGCCACCTAGGGCACCAAAAACGGCTTCCATGCTTAGGATAACCGCTGAGACTGACGCTGATACTTTTGTCTGCGCCACAGCTTGCAAAACATAACCAAAGCCGGTTGAGAGCACGCCCAAGATCAAAAGATCAGGAATGGCATTGGGCAGACTCTGCAAACTGAAAGGCTCGGTCAAGAAACCAAAAGTTAGGCAAAGAACACTTGTGACAACAAACTGAAACAATGAAATCAAAAGAGCTCCATCAAATTTTCTGACAAACTCGGTCAGACAAATTGCCCAAATCGAATAGACAAAAGCCGCCAAAAGACACAACACGTCTCCAATTGTTAACGCGCTCAGCGTGCCGCCCGCCATTAAAAACGTGCCAACCAGTGTGATGCCAGCGGCAGACAACGTGAATTTAGCAGGTTTTGTTCGCTGCAAAATCCAAATGCAAATCGGCGTCATCACCGTCCAAGTATTGATAAAGAAACTGGTGTTGATGACTGTCGTATAACCAATCCCAATTTGCGCAAGGCACACGGCGACACCAAAGGTTACAGCTGTAACCACGGCCAGCAATTTTCCTGAATGGCGAATTCGTGGAAGGCTTGTTCTGGCATTCCAAGTAAATGGCAGAACCACGATGCTAGCAAGCAGACAGCGAAGACCAACCGTCGTTATTGGCCCCAGAAATTGCAGAATATTCTGCTGCGATACGTTGCTAAAACCCCAAATAAACGAAGCTAAAAGCAACAGACTATGTGACCGCCAATTCATCATTGTCGACTCTCATTTGGCAAATTGCCATTTTTCTAGCGTTGCTGTTTATGCTTTGTGTGACGCTGCAAACCAACGATCATGAATGCCAGCGCCAATGGCACTTCTTGAATTCGGTGCGGGGAAACATCGAAATCTTCTTGCTCAATACGGCGTTCTACAAATTCTTGACTGTCCGTATCAAAAATAGTTTTTGTGACGTAATTTTTGAACATGTTGTAATTTTTCATGGCGGCATCCCTTGCATCTTTAATTTTGCATCACCATTCAGATGAACGCACAAGCGCATGCAAAACTCTATGTTGACCCCCCCCCAACGCTATTGAACAATTATGCTCAAGCAGTCGTCATCCAATTAGGTGATGCGCGGAAATATACTGTGCTGCTCAGCGCGGAAATGAATTCATCATCGCCAGAACATTTTTGACTTTTCATGCAAAAGCCAAAATCGCTTTGAGTATAAATTTTCAATGAAGTGTTCTAAACTTTGATCAACCCTTCAAAGCTCGGGTGGGCCCAATAGCAAAGGGCCACACACACGGAGGGGGCATCCCGCGCGCAGCCCTGAGCCATCTGCAGAACTCCAATAACCAGCTTCAACCCTGGTCAATGGAATTAAATCTGGGCTGGACGTTATCCGAGGGAGAAACCATAGAAACCCGCCAGCTCATAATGCTAATTCACCACTGATTGAACGGAATGTCGTCATCCAATTGGATGAGGGAAAAAAGTAACTTTGAACTTTGTATAGATTTCATAGCTAAGGGCCTCGCAAAACTAGGGAGTCACGCGCGGCCCTTTGCCATCTGCAGATAGTTGGGATTCAGCTTCAACTCTGAACGCCAGAACAGAACGCAAGCCAAGCATGGTCACGGGGAGAAACCTGCTACACGCCAAACTTGCAATACTGAATTAATGATTTAGCTCGTTCGCTGTCGTCACCCAAATGGATGAGAGAATAATTTTTTGCAGCATTCGCAGTTTACAATTTTTCCGACATAGTTTTTTCTCCGCGTTGTAAGATCACTTGTGCAAACACCAACAACACGAGCGATGACAACAGTACCACTGTTCCCACCGCATTAATCTCAGGAGTAACGCCGCGCCGGATCGAAGAGAACACATAGATCGGCAATGTCACATTGGGGCCAGCGACGAAGAATGTGATAATGAAATCTTCAAAAGAAAATGTGAAAGATAACAGAAATCCTGCCAGTATCGACGGCATCAATAAGGGCAGAACCACTTGCCTAAATGTGCCCATCGGTGTTGCATATAGATCTTCCGAGGCTTCAACCAAACTGCGATCCATGCCTGTCAACCGCGCGCGCACCAGCAAGCACACCACCGCCAGGTTGAACAACACGTGTGCGGCAATCACCGTCCAAATGCCCATTTCGATTTTGATATTCCAGAGCGACAACAGAAATGGATTGACGATATTGAACAGGGTTACAAACGCAATCAAAGTGGAAATGCCAATCACAATTCCCGGCACCATGATGGAAACATAAATCAACGCATCAAAAATGGTTCGTGTGCGACCTGTAACACGCTCTAATCCGAGTGCTGTCATTGTGCCAATGATGGCTGATAATAGAGCTGTCATTCCAGCGATGATCAAACTTGTGATCAAAGCTTGCAAGATCAGAGGGTTGGAAAAGGCTTTGCTATACCAGGCGAGCGAAAAACCCTGCCAATCCATCGCATATTTTCCGGCATTAAACGAAAACCCTACAATTAACATGATCGGGAAATACAAGAACACGTAGACCAGCGTGGCATAAATCCGCATAAGCTACACCATCGCAACGCGGCGCTGGTCTGTCTTGCCCAGCACAAAACGCATGTAAAAATACATGGTCACAAACATGATAATAACCAAAGCAATTGAAACCGCAGCACCAAATGGCCAGTTGCGTGATTGCAAGAAAAGATCAACCAGCGCATTGCCGATGAAGTAAACTTTTCCGCCGCCAAGAAACTGCGGCAAAATATAATCTCCCATCAACAAGATGAAGACCAGCATTGACCCCGTAGCCACACCGGGCAGCGATAATGGCAGCGTGATCTGCAAGAAGCTTTGCCATGGTTTTGAGCCGAGATCAGCTGATGCTTCCAGCAACCGCTTATCAAGCTTTTCAAGGCTAACAAAGATCGGTGGCACCATCAGTGGCAAAAACCCGTAAACAGCTCCGATCAGCACCGCATAAGGTGTGTTGAGCAGGCGCACGTCAGCAACGCCAATCCATTCCAGCCATGACGGAATGCCCTTCGATCCAAGGATCATCATCCATGCATAATAACGCAGCAACTGGCTCGTCCAAAACGGAGCCACCACCAAAACCAGCATGGCATTGCGCCAGCGCGGAGAAACTTTCACCGCTAGGAAATAGGCCATCGGGTAAGCAAACAAAACTGTCAGTGCCGTGGCCAAAGGTGCCAGCAAAAGCGTATTAGTGAAGGCCTTGCTGCGCGCGGGAAGATTGAGATAATTATCAAAAGTGAAGGCAGCTTGATATCCGCCCTCAGGCGCACGCACACCAAATGAATAAACCAACATCACGATCAATGGCAGCACTAATAGAAAAACAAAAAACACCCCCGCAGGTGCCAGCAATAGTGCTGTGAGCGTGCGGGAGCGCCTTGTATCATTCATAAATTAAGCAGCCTTGAAGCGGGCCATGATTTCAGCGCGTGCAGGGTTTGTTAAAGTTTCAGCTGCACCAAATTCCAACTTCGAAAGCAATTCTTTTGCTGGGTAGAGAATTGGATTTTCTAACATCTCCTTTGGCACCAATTTGTTGACCCGCGCATCCGATGATGGCGCACCGTTGGATTTCACTTCCTTGGCGTTGATTTCCGGTGTCAGCAAATAATCCATCAAGGCATAACCCGCCGCGCGGTTTGGTGCGCCCTTTGGAACGGCATAATGGTCGGCCCAAATTTCTCCGCCATCTGTGCCCAGCCGGTATTCCATTTCTTTGATGTCGCGGTGCAACTGTGCGCCATCATTCGTCCAACACATCGACATAACGGCATCACCATTGCGCATCGATGGTTGATAATCTGAATTGATGCCAAACAGATGTGGCTTGGTAGCCAACAACAGTTTTTCGGCTGCTGCCATTTCGCCCGCATCAATTGAATTGAACGAATGACCGAGGGCTTTGAGCGCACCGCCAATCGTGGTCAATTGATAATCATGCACCAGAACTTTGCCGGAAAGTTCCCCCTGCGCAGCATCAAAGAAATCCTTCCAAGTATCAGGCGTCTTCTTCACCTTGCGCGTGTCCACCACATAACCAGTAGTGCCCCAATCTTTGACGATGGCATAAAGCTTGCCGTCAATCGTGCCAGGCCCCGTAAACTGTGGGTCTTGGGCCGATGCGTCATAGTTTGGAACCAACTTCAAATCGATTGGCTCAATGAGATCGAGTTTCTTATAAGTTGAAATCGTATAATTGGTCGGCACAAACAAATCCCAACCCGTGGAACCCGCTTGCAGCTTGGCCAGCATTTCTTCATTCGAACCAAAAATCGTGACGTTCACTTTCACGCCAGTATTTTTGGTGAAGTTATCGATATTTTCTTGCGCAAAATAATTGGGCCAAGTGGTGAAATTCACTGTGCCAGATAGCCCTTCTGCAAAAGCCTTACGAGGTTGCAATCCCGGTACCGCGGCGCTCATCACGGCGGTGGCAAGGCCCAAACCTGTCACACCCAAGAAGTGCCGACGTGTGACCGAACCTTTCTCATAACGGCGCAGTTCTTCGAGAAATTTTTCTGGCTTGATTGTATCATTGCTCATTTTCAGTCTCCCTATGTTTTAAGTTGTTGTTAAAATTTGTGCGGCGGATTTATGCCAACCCACGGCGGCCTTATCGCCAATATCAAATACACCAGAAGCTTGTTCAGATTTGCGCGGCGATAAAACTGTAAAATCGCCCAAACCTTCATGGCGCACAAGATACTCCGTATGTTCACCTAAGAAAATACGGTTAAGCACCGTCACATCAAATTGATCAGAAAGGCCGCGTGGCAAGGTTTTGCGCGTGGCCGAAATTTCAAGAAGCTCTGGCCGCACGCACAGCACCGTTTCTGCCTTCGGCCCGACAAAAAAATTAGCCTTGCCCACAAAGCCCGCCACATAGGAGTTAATCGGCTTGTCATAAAGTTCGCGCGGCGAACCTATTTGAACAATGCGCCCCTCGCGCATCACACACACCCGGTCTGACATTGATAG
This sequence comes from uncultured Aestuariivirga sp., assembly GCA_964247245.1. Classification (GTDB taxonomy): domain Bacteria; phylum Pseudomonadota; class Alphaproteobacteria; order Rhizobiales; family Aestuariivirgaceae; genus Aestuariivirga. The sequence goes on along the minus strand of CAXTTK010000002.1, from coordinate 28,446 downwards.
GGCTTCTTCCTGATCATGTGTGACCAGCAAAAATGTGATGCCCAAATTGCGTTGTAAATTTTGCAATTCAATCTGCATCTCGCGGCGCAGCTTACGGTCAAGCGCCGCCAATGGCTCATCCAGCAACAATACGGCAGGTCGATTGATCAAAGCCCGAGCCAAGGCCACACGCTGCTGCTGGCCACCGGATAGTTCATATGAACGCCGCTTTTCATAGCCTTCAAGCCGCACCATCGCCAGAGCTTCAGCAACAGATTTTGCAAGTTCATGATCAGAAGGCTTTGGCCGACGCTGACGCAAACCATAAGACACGTTATCCGCCACATTCAGATGTGGGAACAGAGCATAATGTTGAAACACCATATTCACGGGCCGATGATAGGCGGGCACCCCATTCATATTCTGTCCTTGAATGGAAACCGAACCTGATGTCGGCTGCTCAAACCCCGCCATCATCCGAAGGCTCGTGGTCTTGCCGCAACCCGATGGCCCCAAGATCGACAGAAATTCCCCAGCCTTCACTGCAAGATTATTCTCAACCACGGCATGAACATTGCCAAAGCTTTTGGTCACATTTTCAAACGCGATAACAGGCTGCTCAGCCAATTTTCCACCCCGCCAGTTTCATGGCATGAATTATTATTGCATCAATAATGGTACTAAACCTGCGACCATGGCAAGCACCAACTTGAAGCCTTATCCCCAGCCAAGTTTCATCACTTCCATTTTTTCAATGTGCTGGTAGTCTGTGAAAAAATACAGCGGGGAGTTGCAATTCATGTCAGAACAAGCGGGCTTAGCCAAAGGTGCCTTGGGCACATTAGAATCCGCAGTCATGGGTGTGGCAGGCACAGCGCCAGCCTTCAGTGTGGCTGTAACCACGGCAACAATCGTGGCCGCTGTTGGCGTCCTATCAGTGGGCAGTATTTTATATTGCGGCCTCATCATGTTTGGCCTGATGTTAGCGTTTTCAAACCTCAATAAAATGTCGCCTAATGCCGGCGCAACATTCGCCTGGGTGGGCAGCGTGTTTGGCCGTAACTTAGGTTTCTTTGCAGGCTGGGGCCTTCTCGTTGCGTCTGTCGTGTTCATGGTGTCTGCCACCATTCCGGCCGCCACATCCACGCTCAAAATTCTCTCGATCATGAATTTAATTTCGCCAGACTTTGTGGAAAGCACGGGCTGGGTGACATTTGTGTCGGCACTCTGGCTGACGGTGGTAACAGCCGTTGTCACCAAAGGCATCAAACACGCCAGCTATGCGCAAGTGACACTCACGATTATCGAAACCATCATCGTTGTAGCCATCATCATTGCGGCGTTCTATCACTTCTGGAACAATCCAGCCCACATGCCGACATGGAATTGGGTCTCACCCTTTTCATTCACTCCGCAAACATTCGCCACAGGCGCTTTAACAGCGATCTTCTTTTATTGGGGTTGGGATGTGACGATGAACTTAGGCGAAGAGACCAAAGACGGTGACCCCGCCCCCGCAGGTCGTGGCGCATTCTGGGCGATGATCAATCTGATTTTGTTTTTCATCATTATGATGATCGTCGTTTTGATCGTGCTCACCGATGATGAAATCGCCAAGGCCAACACCAATGTGCTTTATGCGGTTGCCGATAAATTATTCCCGGCCCCGTGGAGCTATCTGGCCGTGCTGTCGACAATTCTGTCGACCATAGGAACCATTGAAACCCAAATCCTGCAATTCAGCCGCACCATGTTCTCCATGTCGCGTGATGAAATGTTGCATCCCCGCTACGGTAAAATTCACCCCGAATGGCAAACACCTTTTGTAGCCACATTAGTGATCTGGGGCCTCGGCGTCATATTGCTGTTTGCATCATCTTACATGCCCTCAGTAAACGCTATTCTGCAAAGCTCCATCCTCGCCATTGGCATCCAGATTTGTTTTTATATGAGTTTGGCTGGCTATGCCTGCGCTTGGCATTACCGTAAAATGCTGAGCAATAATTTTGTAGGCGCATTGTCGCACGTGGTCTGGCCGTTCATCGGTGCCGCATTCATGACCTTCATCGGCCTCTACTCAATCCCAACTTTTGATAACATCACGCTGATCATCGGCATCGGCGGCTTGGTGATCGGGGCGCTGCCACTGGTGTTAAGCATGATGCGGACAAAGGCGGCGTTGGCTTAGAGCCAACCCGCCACATCTACTTGGCTCAACCGTCCCCCCACCCTGATCGGTGCCACCATTATGGCAAGCCCCGTGCGATCATCAGTCTCCACCGCCACGCCGCACACTGTGGCCGGGCCCTCAGCGGGTCTCATGCGTTCCACGGGCAACTTTCTCAAAAACCGTTGCAGTGGTTCTTCCTTGGCCATGCCGATGATTGAATCGTAATCGCCGCACATTCCAGCATCAGTCATATAAGCGGTGCCGTTTGGTAAAATCTGATGATCAGCGGTTGGCGTATGCGTGTGCGTGCCCACCACAAGTGAAGCACGGCCATCAACAAAATGTCCCATTGCCATTTTCTCAGATGAAGCCTCAGCATGCATATCAATCAAAATCGCATCGCAGTCGCGGCCCAGTTTACATTGCTCAATCTCGCGCAGCACGGCGGGGAATGGATCATCGAGCTGTGGTTCTATCATCACGCGGCCCATGGCTTGCAACACCAACACGCGCTGGCCTTTTGCCGTCTCCACCAATTGCGCCCCGCGCCCCGGGCAGCCTGCAGGCCAATTGATCGGGCGCAACATATTGCGTTCGCGCTCAATAAAGATAAGTGCTTCTTTCTGGTCAAACGAATGATTGCCGAGGGTCACCACATCAGCCCCAGCTTCTCGCAGTTTCAAATAAATATCTTCGGTAATGCCAAAGCCATGGGCTGCGTTTTCGCCATTGACCACAACGAGATCAGGCTTGTAACGATCGCGCATAATCGGCAACTGTTCATAAACCGCCTCGCGCCCAGATTTGCCCACCACGTCGCCTAAAAATATCAACCGCATTTAAAAATCTCTTTTTCCGTCATCATATAATCCAAGGGCTGATCATGCGCACCATGCGGCACTGCGTTGACCTCTTGGCCCGAATAGCCAACTCCGACGGCCACAATATTCTTCAGTACACGGAGCTTTTCCAACGTGCGGTCATAGAACCCGCCGCCGTAACCAAGGCGGAAACCTTGGCGGTCAAAAGCCAACAATGGAATGATCAACACATCAGGCTCCACAAGTGGCGAAGTCTCCGGTGGTCGTTCGATACCCCACACACCTTTAACCAAAGGCTCACCCGGCAGCCAGCGCCTGAACTCCAGTGGCAAACCCTTGCCCAAAACAATCGGCAAACACGTCGTCCAGCCCTCGCCTGCCAACTTACCTAAAAGCAGCCGCGTATCGATTTCTGATTGATACGGATGAAACGTGGAAACCACGTGAAAGCCAGCGCGCGCTTTGAAAGGAAACGGCATTGAAGCCAAAGCCAGAGAGGCACGATCCTGCCACGCCTCATGCGCCACAAGCCGCGCAGCAATGGCAGCCACACGGGCCTCTTTCTTAATCTGATCTAAATCCATTGCTCAGCCTTAAACAGGCTGGACTGAAAAAGAAAGTGGCAGGCCACTTTCGTAAAGCGGCACAGAAGAATTTCAGTCATAGACTGAAAGTGGCAGGCCACTTTCGTAAACTGGCGAAAAAGAATTTCAGTCATAGACTGAAAGTGGCAGGCCACTTTCGTAAACTGGCGCAAAAGAAATTCAGTCATAAACTGAAAGTGGCGAGCCACCATGGGCCGTGGGAACTGACGATCCCTGGTCCCTACTTACGTAGGTGGGTGCCGTTTGAATCAGACCACGGTCTGGCTCAGGGACAGCTCCCAAGATGATCGATTATAGGCCCTGGGAAAAATGGTTCCACACGCACCGAGCAGCATCGCCATGCCCTATGTAGGAGTTCGCAAGAGAAAAGTCCACCTGTCAGGGAGCCGTCATGTCGCCACGGCTAAACCCAAGTGATGGCCGACAGATTTGGCCAATCAATGGAGTTAACGACATGAATCGTTCTATTATCATCGCTGCCTGTGCCATTCTTATGGCCAGCACATCATTTGCCGCAACTGTTGCAAAACCAGCTTGCGCCACCGACAAGACCAAGTTTCAACCGCAAGCCGCATTGATTGCCAAGCTCAAGCTTGAAGGCATTATCGTTTCAAAAATTAAAGTCGAAAAAGGTTGCTACGAAACTTACGCCGTAGACGCAAAAGGCAAGAAGGCAAACGCTGCTTACAACGCTGAAACATTCGAGATGCTCGACAATGCCGAAGCCGGCGAACAATAACACCGGGGGCCCAGACGCGCATGGGGGCGTGCGCGTCTGGGATCTTTGGGTGCGGATATTCCATTGGAGTCTTGTTGCCAGTTTTAGCGCTGCATGGTTCACATCATCATCGCGTGACGAAACCCACCAGTGGATTGGCCTGATCGCAGCCGCCCTAATCGCATTCAGATTGCTGTGGGGTTTTGTCGGCTCGCACTACGCTCGCTTTTCGCAATTCATCCACTCCCCACGCACCACAATCAACTATCTATTCGATATCCTGAAGGGCACTGAGGCCAGATATATCGGCCACAACCCTGCTGGCGGCATGATGGTGCTAGCCCTTTTGTTCGGAGTAGCAGGCACGGCACTCACCGGCTATCTGATGACCACTGATACTTGGTATGGAGAAGACTCCATGCAGATCACCCATTCTGTTTTCGCCTATAGCGTCGTATTACTTCTCATCGGCCACATCTACGGCGTAATCCTCGCCAGCATCCGCCACGGAGAAAATTTGGTTCACGCCATGGTGACGGGTCGAAAATCTCAAGCGCAAGATGGTGATATAGCTTAGCGCAACCAAATCAGTTACTTTCAATCCATGATTGATAATGTGAAACTGCGCAGACGCGACCATTGGCTGGCCTCTTTCACATCCTTTTCGCGCCGAACCATCGCACCCTTGCCATTCGGCCAATTCTGGCACGAATTCCTGATCTTCGGAATTAAACAGGCTTGGGCGTGTGTTTTTGCAGCTGTGATGATCGCATCGATCCTCGGTACATACTTATTCTATCCAAAAGATGCTGAATTCGCGCGATACGATTTTCTGTTTCTCCTAGCGCTGTCAATGCAAGCACTGCTTATCCTACTCAAATTCGAACATCGCGCGGAAGCCAAAGTCATCGCAATCTTTCATGTGGTCGGCACCATCATGGAAATTTTCAAAACTTATAAAGGCTCATGGATCTATCCTGAGGCCAACTTCTTTCGCATTGCCGGCGTGCCGCTGTTTTCAGGCTTTATGTATTCTACCATCGGCAGTTACATCGCACGGTGCTGGAGACTCTTTGATTTCAGATTTTCAAACTACCCAAAACGAAATGCAACATGGCTTCTATGCGCGGCCATCTATCTGAACTTCTTCACACACCATTATATCTTCGATTTACGCTGGGTCATCTTCGCCGCAACAGCATTCATGTATCGCCGCACTTGGATCTATTTTACCTGCGATCAAATCCCAAGGCGTATGCCGTTATTGCTTGGTTTCTTTCTCGTTGCTGTCTTCATCTGGTTTGCCGAAAACATCGGCACATTCACATCAGTGTGGCTCTACCCCCATCAAATCAAACATGGTTGGTCGCCCGTTGGCATTGAAAAACTGGGCTCATGGTATCTACTCATGATCATCAGCTTCGTGCTGGTCACCGCTGTGCACGAACCAAAAAAAGCTATTGCGCCACAGCCTTCGCCATAAGCTCAAGCCTGGCCGCCGCCAAATCGAGCTGCGTCGTCAAATTGGTTTCCAGCGTCTTCATTTGCGTTTGCACCAAATTGCGACTTTCACGCAGGCCCTGCACTTGTTCTTCGAGTGCTTCGATCTTGTGAATAGATTCGCTCAAACGATCTGCCACCATCAGGCCGCTCATCACCAGCAAGCGAATATCGCCGATCGAACCAACGCTCGACTTAATCCGCACGACTTCTGCGTCGAGCAATGAAGCAAGCTCACGCAGATGATCTTCCTCACCATCGGGGCATTGCATGGTGTAGGGACGATCAGCGACAGTAACAACAACATTAGCCATGTCTAAGCCCCACTATTCGAGTGAAGCACCGAGCGAATGCGCCCCATGGCTGTGTCAATCTTGCCTGCAGCTTGCTTTGACGTATCCACCAGCTCAGCAGCTTTCACACGCACGAGGTCTAATTCCTTGTTGAGACGCTGTTGGTCGCGCTGAATGCTCGCAGCTTCGCCTTCCAACGCTTTTAAACGGCTGGTCTCTTCGGTATTGCTCTTCATCACCACTTCAAATTGGCCCAAGGCTTTTTCGAAGCGCGCAAATGCTGCATCTAATTTATTGACTTCGGTCATATTTGCCCCTCGTAACAACCGACTCCATTTCTATTAAATTCCCTTTTAGCACAACTCTTTGCCCCGCATAACTGATTCTTTAGGCCAGCAAAACCCATTAAGCCCGAATAATAAAACGAGCAAATCCGGCAATTGACAGCGCCGTTGCCAGTGTTATCAAAGCTTTCGAACTTTAATTCTGCTGGTTAGGAATCACGAAAATGTCTGATGCGCACACCGTTTCCCCCCGTATTATGGCGAACGCCATCCGAGCACTTTCCATGGATGCCGTGCAAAAGGCAAATTCCGGCCACCCCGGCCTGCCTATGGGGGCTGCCGATGTGGCAACAGCGCTCTACACCGATATTTTGAAGTTTGATGCTTCTGCCCCGCATTGGCCAGATCGGGATCGATTTATCCTGTCGGCTGGCCATGGATCGATGCTGCTTTATGCCATTCTGCATCTGACTGGCTACAAAGACATGACCATGGAGCAGATCAAGAATTTCCGCCAATGGGGTTCAATCACCGCTGGCCACCCTGAATATGGCCACGCAACCGGCATTGAAACTACCACAGGCCCATTGGGCCAAGGCATTTCCAACGCCGTGGGCTTTGCCATGGCCGAGCGCCATTTGAACGCCAGGTTTGGTGATGACCTCGTCAACCACAAAACCTATGTGCTGTGTGGCGATGGTTGCTTGATGGAAGGCATTTCCCAGGAAGCCTTATCACTCGCTGGTCACCTTCGTTTGAAAAACCTGATCGTGATGTGGGATGATAACGGCATCACCATTGATGGCAAGGTTGGTGTTTCAGATTCAACGGATCAACTGCAACGCTTTGCCGCCTCGGGCTGGAACGTGGTGCGGGTTGATGGCCATGATCATAACGCGGTCTATCAAGCTTTGCTCACCGCTCAACACGCTGACCGCCCATCCATGATTGCCTGCAAAACCATAATCGGGTTTGGCGCCACCAACAAACAAGGCACACAAGGCGTGCATGGCTCACCGCTGGGCGCAGAAGAAATCGCCGTGGCGCGCAAGGTCCTGGGCTGGGACGCGGCACCATTCGTCATTCCCGCTGACATTTTGAAAGCGTGGCGCGAAACTGGATCAAAAGGCAAATCGGCTCGTGAAGCATGGGAAGCGCGCTTGGCTGCATCGCCACACAAGGCCGAATTCACCCGTCTGATGAAGGGCGCATTGCCAAAGAATTTCGATGCCGCCATTGCCGCCTATAAAAAGGAACTGGCCGCCAAACCACCTCATGTCGCCACGAGAGCATCGTCCCAAGCGGCCCTCAATGTCATCAACCCAATCGTCACAGAAACCATGGGCGGCTCGGCGGATCTCACGCATTCCAACAATACCAACTCCAAAGATCAAAAATCATTCAACGCTGCTGATTATTCCGGTTCCTACGTGTCTTACGGCATTCGCGAACATGGCATGGCCGCAGCGCTCAATGGCATGGCCCTGCATGGCGGCGTTATCCCTTACGCAGGCACATTCTTCTGCTTCACCGATTATTGCAGGCCTTCCATTCGCTTGGCCGCCCTTATGGGCATCCGCAGCATATTCGTGATGTCGCATGATTCAATCGGTCTGGGCGAAGACGGCCCAACCCATCAACCCGTCGAACATCTGGCCGCCTGCCGCGTCATCCCAAATGTATTGGTGCTGCGCCCTTGCGATGCCGTAGAAGCAGTTGAATGCTGGCAAATCGCTTTGGAGTCAGAAAAGACCCCAAGTATTTTGGTCATCACCCGCCAAAAACTAAAGCCAGCGCGCCTCACTTATTCTGCCAAAAACCTCTGTGCATTGGGGGCCTATGAGCTGCAACCTTCAGCCAAGAAGGCCAAGGCCGTTATCTTCGCCAGCGGCTCCGAAATTGAAATCGCCATGGATGCAAAAGTGATGCTCGACAAAAAAGGCATCCCCACCCGCGTCGTCTCAGTGCCTTCAATGGAACTCTTCGAACGCCAATCGAAAGCCTATAAAGCATCCGTCATGGGCACCGAAAAAATCCGCATCGCCATCGAAGCCGGCGTCAAAACCGGCTGGGAAAAATTCATCGGCGACAACGGACACTTCATCGGCATGACAAGCTTCGGCGCAAGCGCTCCTGCTGAGGTGCTGTATGAGAAGTTTGGCATCACGGCCAAGGCGGTGGTGAAGGCGGCAACGACGAAAAAATAATTCTCACAACCGATCGTCATCCCCGCGCAGGCGGGGACCCCGCTTTGCTTGACACAAACTCACCGTCAGATATTTCTACAATATGAGCGAAGAAAAATTCCCCGCGACTTACATCATGGCAAGCCGTTATCGTGGCACGATGTACACGGGTGTAACAAGCGGCTTGTGGCAGCGTGTTTGGGATCACAAAAACGGTCGCTTTGAAGGTTTCACCAAAGACTATGACATTAAAACTCTGGTTTGGTATGAACATCATTACGACATGGAAGATGCGATCCGTCGCGAAAAACAAATCAAGAAGTGGAACCGACCTTGGAAGTTTCGCATTATTGAAGAAATGAATTCGGATTGGCTAGACTTACATGAAAGCATTGATCCGATCTCAACGCTCGTTGCAAAAAAAAGCGGGGCCCCCGCCTTCGCGGGGGTGACGGTTGTCGGAATAGATTAAAAAAATTGGTGCTTCCCTCCCAGCGCCGCTTGATGTACGCCCCTCACAAAATCCACAGGAGCCACCTATGCCCGAATTCCGCACTCTCGATGATGTTAATGTCAAAGACAAAACCGTCGTCATCCGCCTTGATCTGAATGTACCAATCGCCGATGGCAAAGTGACAGACACCACCCGCATCGATCGTGTCATCCCCACATTAAAAGAACTTTTGAGCAAAGGCGCCGCCGTCATCATCCTTGCCCACTTTGATCGGCCCAAGGGCAAAGTGGTTCCGGAAATGTCATTAAAGCCAGTGGCCCCCGCGCTCGAAAAAGCGCTTCACCACAAAGTGCATTTCCATTTCACCGATTGGCAATCCGCCCCTCACATCCATGCCAAGCCCGGTGATGTCGTCCTGATGGAAAATACCCGCTATCAAGCAGGTGAAGAAAAGAATGATCAGGGTTTTGCCAAAATGCTCGCTGGCCTCGGCGATATTTTTGTGAATGACGCATTCTCCGCCGCCCACCGCGCACATTCTTCCACCGAAGGCATCGCCCACATCATTCCCGCCTATGCGGGCCGCGCTATGGAAGCGGAACTCAAAGCCTTGGGCGCAGCGCTTGAAACTCCAAAACGCCCGGTCATCGCCATTGTCGGTGGAGCTAAGGTTTCATCAAAACTTGATCTGCTCAGCAACCTTATGAAAAAAGTCGAGGCCCTCGTCATCGGTGGCGCTATGGCCAACACGTTCCTGTTTGCCAAAGGCAATCAAGTGGGCAAATCACTCGTTGAAAAAGATTTGGCCGACACCGCGCGTAAAATCATGGCCGAGGCCGAAGCCGCCAATTGCGCCATCATCTTGCCCGTCGATGCCATTGTGGCCCATGAATTCAAAGCCCACGCGCCCTCGCATGATTATGGCGTGGACGGCATTCCCGCGGATGGCATGATGCTGGACGTGGGCCCCATGTCGGTTGACCTCATCAAAGCCGCCATCGATAACGCACACACATTATTGTGGAACGGCCCATTCGGCGCATTTGAAATGCAGCCCTTCGATGCCGCCACAGTCGCGGTGGCGCAATATGCGGCGGCGCGCACCAAAGCCGGAAAGCTCGTGACTGTCGCAGGTGGTGGCGATACCGTTTCAGCTTTAAACCACGCAGGCGTGGCCGATGATTTCACCTACATCTCAACAGCGGGCGGTGCATTCCTCGAATGGCTTGAAGGCAAAGACCTGCCCGGTGTTGCAGCACTGTTTGCGGAGAAATAGAATACTAAAATAAACTCTCCACGTCTCGCGAAGCGTGGAGAACCCGAACGATTGCAACTTGATCGTTCCAGATGAAATAAAAAATAACATGAGCTCCGGACGGAAAACTGCGCAAGTCTTCCCCATGCTCGGGCCTCGCACGGCCAATCATCGGGCGAACGACAAGCCGATCAAAAACCGTATAAAGTTCATATAAATATTTCTCGGCTTGAGCTTCACCCCACTCCTCAACCGTGAAATCAAAAATATCCAAAAGATCAATTTCAGCTTCCGGCGAAATCACATAGTCTGTCACGAACCGTTTTTCCGCGACTTAGCTTTGGCGATAATATCATCCACCGCAACCTTACGAGCTTTACCTGCTTTCACAGACTCAACGCCCTTTAACAGGTCGCGTTTCAAACTTTCAAGCTTGATCAGATATTCCTGTTGCCGCCGCAACGCATCGCGAACCACTTCGCTGGCATTATTAAATTGTCCCCCGTCGACCTGTTCGGCAACATATTTCTCCCAGTTCTTTCCAAGCGAAACATTCATGCTATCAATCTCCACTAAGCAATATTTATATCATTAGATAGCAACAAATAGCAATGCACATGAACATGCCGTCCATGCAATTTGGCCAGCTGTTCAAATCAAGCCACTCTGCTAAAAAACAAATGTGACCACACTTTCCCCCACCCGCGCCAACACTGCCGTCTATGCGATCCTCTTCGCGGCGGCTGGTTGCCATTTGATCAACGACACGCTGCAAGCCGTCATGCTTTCGGTTTATCCCATGTTGAAGCAAAACTATGCCCTTAGCTTCAGCCAAGTTGGATTATTGACGATGGTCTTTCAGGTCACAGCCTCCATCCTCCAACCACTGATCGGGCATTTCACAGACAAAAAGCCATTGCCTTATATCCTACCATTCGGCCCGGCGTTCACGGCGCTTGGCCTCATATTGTTGGCCACCGCGCATTCCTATCCAGCATTGCTTATCGCCGCCGCCTGCATCGGCATAGGTTCATCGATTTTCCACCCTGATGCCTCGCGTGTGTCCAGGCTTGCCTCAGGCGGACAATATGGCATGGCCCAAAGCTTATTTCAGGTGGGCGGAAATATTGGCACTTCAATTGGCCCACTTCTAGCAGCGGGCATCGTGCTGCAACGTGGCCAAGCCAGCCTCGCTTGGTTTGCAGGCCTCGCCGCTGTTTCAGTTATCATCTTATCTGGCGTGGGTCGCTGGTATTCCACCCACCTTACACAAAATAAATCCAGCGAAACCATCCTTCAATCTGGCCTCGATCAACGAACAGTGAAGATTTCACTGGCTATTCTTGTAGCACTCATGTTTTCAAAATTTGTTTACATGGCCTGCATGCACAGCTTCTATACTTTCTACCTGATCGATAAGTTTGGCGTCAGCACACAAGCAGCCCAGCTTTATCTCTTCGTTCTGCTCGGTGCTGTGGCTGTGGGCACATTCGCTGGTGGCCCGATTGGAGATCGGATTGGCCGCAAATCCGTCATCTGGTTTTCGATCCTTGGCACGCTTCCATTCTCGCTGGCATTGCCACATCTGAACTTATTCTGGACGGTGGCCTGCACCATCCCCATCGGACTTATTTTGTCATCAGCATTTTCCGCAATGGTCGTTTATGCGCAAGAACTCATGCCAGGCCGCGTTGGCATGATATCAGGCTTATTCTTTGGCCTCGCCTTTGGTTCAGGTGGGTTGGGGGCCGCCGTGCTGGGTGTAATCGCCGACCACACCACGTTACAGTTTATTTTCGAGCTCTGCTCCGTGCTGCCTGCCATTGGCCTGTTGGCTTATTACCTGCCCAGCACTGAGCAATTGAAATCAAAGACATAAAGCCCGATACTGCGACAAATCATTTTTGCGAGTCCTTAATCCACATGTCTGCCCGCTTTTACCTGGTCGCACCGAACACGCTTCCACCCGCCCAAATCATCGGTTGCTCCAAAGCCGCCTGCGTTGCGGGCGATTGCGCTTCGATCATTGTGCCTGAAACCGTTTCGACAGAAGACGTAACAGCTCTTCAAGAGCTTGGTCTCGCAGTATTCCTTCAAGACGTTGAACCTCGCATCGTCAGCCGCCTGCGTGCCGATGGGTTGCATTTGAATAACATGGACCATGTAATCGTCGATCTGCGCATGTCCTTGCCGCGTGATGCCATGGTCGGCATTAATGCTGGAACCTCGCGCCACACTGCAATGGAAGCCGCTGAGCAAGGCGCAGATTATGTGGCATTCAACCAGAAATCTCAAACCACTGGCGAACCACTCATCAAATGGTGGAACGATATTGCAGAGATCCCCGCCGTGCCGTTTAATCCGGTCACCTCGGCGGAACTGGCCACAATGTTGCCCCACAACCCGGATTTTATCCGGCCATCAGATGACATGTGGCAGAGCGCCGAAGCCGCCACGCGCATCATCAAAGAGTTGAGTGCTAAGCTGTCTGCATGATTCGTATTCTCGCCAGTCTCCTCCTGTTGCTCTGCTTGGCCGCGCCCTCGCGTGCTGATGATGCAACATTTGAGGAAGCCATGGCCTTGTTCACCGATGGCAATTACACCGAAGCCAAACCCATCGCTGATGCCTTTGCCGCAAAGGATGATCCGCGCGCCTTCGTGATGCTGGGCACCATGTCACAAAAAGGTTTGGGCGTAGAGGTTGACGCGCCAACTGCCAAGCTCTGGTTTCGCAAAGCCGCTGAAAAAGGCAATGTTGACGGCGAATTAGCTTTAGGCATGATGCTGCTTGATGGCACATTGGGCGAACCCAATTTGAATGATGGCAGCGCTTGGCTCGAAAAGGCCGCCGCAGCAAACAATACCCAAGCCCAATATAATTTAGCCCTTTTCCATAGCGGTGTTTACAACAACAAGCCCGATTGGAAAAAAGCCTTCGAACTCTTCCAAAAAGCCTCCGATAAAGGTTTGGCCGAAGCACAATATAATTTGGCCCTGCTTTATACCGATGGTCGCGGCGTTGAAAAAAACGCCATCAAAGCCGCTGATTGGTTTGCCAAAGCCGCAACCCAAGGCATGGCCGATGCGGCCCTAGAATATGGTGTTCTCGTTTTCCGTGGCGAAGGCGTTCAGAAAGACGAAAAACTGGGTGCCAAATGGCTCCTCGTTGCCGCAAACCACGGCAATGCCGTAGCCCAGAACCGCATGGCGAAACTCTATGCCTTGGGCAAAGGTGTGACGGCAGATGCCATCGAAGCCACCAAATGGAACCTCCTCGCCAAGGCTGGCGGCCGCGCCGATGCAGAGCTTGATGATGCCGCAGCAAAGCTCTCCCCATCAATCATAAAAGAGGCGGAAGTCCGCGCCGCTGCATTCAAGCCCATGGCAACCCCAGCTAAAAACTAGCCTTCTCATCCAACACTTGCTATCCACCCTCCAACAAATCCGGAGAATGCCCTGTGTCCACCCCTATAATGACCATAATGATCGCCGCCGTTCGTAAAGCCGCCCGTGGCGTGCAGCGTGATTTTGGTGAAGTGTCCAGCCTGCAAATCTCCGTTAAAGGCCCCGGTGATTTCGTCACCAACGCTGATAAAAAAGCCGAAAAAACTTTGCGCGAAGAGCTGCTCAAAGCCCGCCCCGCTTACGGCATTCTCGGCGAAGAAGAAGCCGAGCACAAAGGCACAGATCCTGATCACCGCTTCATCATCGACCCCATCGACGGCACCTTTAATTACATGCACGCCCTGCCCTATTTTGCAATTACCATCGCGCTCGAGCGTAAAGGCGAGATCGTCGCGGGTGTAACATATAACCCGATCACCGATGAACTTTTCCACGCCGAAAAAGGCACAGGCGCATTCGTGAACAATAAGCGCATGCGCGTAGCAGGTCGCCGCGAATTGGTCGATAGTATGGTGGCAACAGGCCTGCCCAATCGCGGCAACAAGGATCATGCCGAACGGCGCGCCGAAATGATGATCATGCAACTGCGCACCGCAGGCATCCGCGCCATGGGGTCTACAGCACTGGATATGTGTTACGTCGCCTGTGGCAGGCTCGATGGCGCATGGCATGCAAACTTAAAACCCTGGGACATGGCCGCAGGTGTACTGATAATCCGCGAAGCTGGCGGCTTTGTGCATGGTTTGAACGGCGAGCCAAACCCTTTGCTTTCCAACAACTACATCGCCTCAAATGCTGATCTATTGCCACAAATGAAAGCTGCGTTGGCGGAAGCGAAGAAGCTTCCTGCTGCCTAGAGCATGATCAATTTATGATGAACCAATCTCCCAATACGTCGTCATTCCCGCGAAGGTGGGAATCTCTGTTTTCTTGGATCGGAAACGCAGATGCCCGCCTGCGCGGGCAAGACGAACTGAAGTTAATGGATCAACCAAAAATCATCAAAGTCTAATTAAGCAATATTCAATACTGCATTTGCGAGGCACGCAAACTTTACGCTAAACATCTCCAATGCTCCGCACCACTTGCCTTCTCACCATCAGCTTGCTTTGTGCAACAAATCTGCGCGCAGAGCAGAGCGCAAGGTTTGGCTATCACCTTCACAGCTGGTCGGAAACGGGCTTTACCCGTTTCATCCAGTTGATGGAAAAGCTGAAGCAAACTAGCGGCACTGCCGCGCGCATGGATACCAGTTGGCAAAATTTTCAATCAAAACCAAAAGCCGCCTTCAACCCCAATTCAGCAAAACTCAAACCCGCACAATATTTGCGCTATCTGAGTGACCGTGGTTACGGCGAAAATGGTGGTAATCTTTTTGAGGCCTACAAGGATTTGCATGATGCACATTTGCTCGGCCTGAAATCCGTTTTTAACTTCGGCGTAATCCCAGAATGGGCGCGGCAACCAGCATCAAATTTCACCACTTGGACATCAGGCGAAAAAGGTGAATTCACCTATCACCCAACGCCAGAGCAAATTTCGCGTCTCACTGAAAACTCACTTGCCAACCCAGATTATGTCGGTCAATTCTTCGCCGACTTCATAATCTATATTTCAAAACAACCAGATGGCAACGCCACACTTCAAAGCATGGGCGGGTGGGAAGTCTTCAACGAGGTGGGCACCATCTATGGCAACGGCACGCCGCCAATCACAGGCAGCAACGACCCCGCCGATTCGTGGACGCAATTGCCATACACAGAATATCTTTCAATGATTGATGACGCACTCGTCCGCGTGCACAGCGCGTATGCGAGCATTGGTCTGAAATATGGCCCACCGATGATTGCCCCTCCGGTCGGCGGAACTTACAACTCAGCTTTCTGGCAAGCCATTGCCGACTACAAACCAAAACACGCCAGCACGACCAATGCATCAGGCCATCTCGCCTTGGATCAAATCGGTCTGCATCCCTATGGCAACACTGTTCAAGCTTGGCTTGAACCCTACACCAGCTATCACAAGCCACTTGAAGACGGTGCCAATGATGTGCGCGGGAATATGACTTACGGCCGCGTGTTGATGCCCACCGATGATCGCTTCACATGGGACACGCTTGTTGATCGCGCCCAGTCCACACCGTTCAAAGACCGCATCTTCAACTATGCCAGTCGCAACAATAATGCCGATCAATATTTCGATACCAACACTGAGATGGGTGTAACGCGAACCATGGCGCGCTTTGCGCAAATGGGTTACGGCAAAATGAGCGTGAATTTTTCCGAATGGGGTGCCAGCTCATATGTGGGTGACCCGACCAAATCGGATTTCTTCGCCCAGCTTAACACCACCTTCGCTGATCCCTTCAAATATGGCGAAGTGCCTTTGGGCCAAACCTTGCCACAAAAAATGGCTGAAAATACCCAAGCCGAAACACTCTTACAAACATTAGGCCTCATGCGCGGTTGGGATTTTGTGAACACTGCAACAGTCTATGAAATGTTTGAACAACCAGCAGATGGCATAATCCAAAGCGATCAATATCAATATGGCTTGGCCGCTTCAAAGCTAAAACCCGGCGGCCAGCCAAATTGGAAACCAGCGGGACTGGCATATAACGCGTTTTTGCATGGCAACGAATTTCACAGCATATTGCCCCAAGGAAAAAAGGGCGTCGACATCCACATCTCGGCATCAGATGGCAAGTTTGATGAAACGCAAATAAACCCAAACGCTAATAGTCTCATCTTATTCAACGACAACCAAACCCACACCATCACAACGGGCAATGGCGACGACATTATTTTTGGTGGCAGCGGCGATGATTTCATCTCGGGTGGCCCAGGCCACAACCGCCTCTATGGTGGCTTTGGCAATGACATCATTATTGGCGGCCAAGACAACGACAAAATCAACGGTGGCCCCGGTGATGATTTGCTCACCGGTGGCGGTGGAAAAAATCAATTCGTATTTTCAGCTTACTCAAATTCCGGCAGCGGCTTTGACGGCGCAGACACTATCACCGATTTTAAGGCATCTGATATCCTGACGATAATTGGCGGATACAATTTTGTAAAAATGCAAATGCAAGACACAAAAGAAGGTGGCATGAAGGGCGTAAAGATTATCTACGCCCCAAATGGCGCTTCGATTTTCTTGCAAGGAGTCACCAGAGAAAACCTAACACCCGAAAACTTCCGTATTTTCGAACCAGTTGATCAACGAACTCAAATGCAGTAGTACCTTTTTCTGCCGATATTTTCAGACTTTGAACTTCGCAGGATCACGTGCTCCGTTCCAGAACCGAAGAATGGTTACCAGCTGCCTCTCTTCATCAACTTCATACACAACCCAATAGCTTGTACGACGTGAAACTGTATAGAGATGAGCGCGAAAAGGGCTTCCTGTGAGGAAGAAATAAGGCCAGCGTTTGGACTTTGCAATATTTGATTGTTAACAGCGCGCTCTAAATCGAGTCGAAATTCCTCAGCTGTCTTTTCATTGTAATTTGTAAGCCACTCCAAAAATCCTTCGATTTCGTCCCGCGCTTTAGGAGCGACAACAAGCCTATACATGCTTGTTTTTACGGGCTCGCGCCTCAGCAGCCTTTTCAGACAGCCAGACCCCAAATTCATCGGCAGTGAAGGTTAGGCCACGTCCTTCCGCAATCTCTTGTCTTCCATCTTCCAAAGAAGCAATAAACTCTGCCTTTTCCAATTCAGACAGAATTGGAACTTCCACCATCGTTGTAACCGGAATGAATTCGGTTAAGTGCTCAGGGATTGGTTTGGCATTTGACATACGCAAATATTAGCATATTTCACTCGAAAAAGCCAATATCAAACAAAAAAGCCGCTGATCACCAGCGGCTCTTTCAAAAATTCAATGTCGCTTAGAAACCAGCGCCACCAGCACCAGCTCCACCGCCGAAGCGCTTGGGCTTCTCGATCTTCTTTGGCATTGGCAACAGGCCTTCGCGCTGTAACTTCTTGCGGGTCAATTTGCGGGCGCGGCGCACAGCTTCTGCTGCTTCGCGGGCGCGCTTTACGGATGGCTTCTCAAAAGCATCACGCATCTTCATTTCACGGAAAATGCCTTCACGTTGCATTTTCTTCTTCAGAACTTTCAAAGCCTGATCAACATTGTTGTCACGAACGATAACTTGCAAGCGAAACCTCGAACTAAAAAAGAGTTAAATAATTTAAAAAGGCCCGGATGGGGCCTTCATTGCGCGAGTCCCTAACACAGGTGATCACCCCTGTCGAGGGGTTATCCGGTTATAATGCCCCATTTTCCGCGCCGGACGAGATTCAGCCTTTCCATAGAGGTGAAGACCCACATTTGGCTCATTTGCCAGCTTTTCCCAAGCTCCGGCTTCATCGCCCAGCAAATTGGTCATCACCACGTCAGAATGCCTGAAAGTCGCCCCCAACGGCCAGCCCGCAACAGCCCTGATATGCTGCTCAAACTGTGAAACCACGCAAGCATCCTGCGTCCAATGGCCGGAATTATGCACGCGAGGTGCGATTTCATTTACATAAAGCGAATGTTGGCCGACGAAAAATTCAACCGCCAGCACCCCCACATATTCAAGGGTATCCGCCATCCGCTGCGCCAGATACACGGCCTCAATAGCCAACTCCACATCAAGAACGGCTGGCACTGTAGAGGTGTGCAAGATATGATTGCGGTGCACATTTTCGGTGGGCTCATAAGCGGCAAACGCGCCATCCACGCTTCGCGCACAAATAACCGATATCTCACGGTCAAAATGCACAAACCCTTCAAGGATAGCAGGCTGATTCTTCATAACAGACCAAGCCGCCTCAATATCAGCCTCAGAATGAAGCTTAGCCTGCCCCTTGCCATCATATCCCAAGCGCGTGGTTTTGAGGATTGACGGATATTCGATCATCAACCCTGCCCGCTTGCGCAATTCTTCCAATGAACCCACAGATGTAAAATCTGCCGTCATTGCGCCCATGTCCCGGGCCAACCATTTTTCTTTCAACCGATCTTGTGCAACAGACAAGGCCTTCGATCCCGGCCGCACGGGTTTTAATTTTTCAAGAAATTCGACTGCTGCAACTGGAACATTCTCAAACTCATAAGTCACCACATCAACTTCAGCAGCAAACTCCAGCAATGCAGATTCGTCCGTATACTGAGCAACCATGTTAGACGCTGAAACTTGAAATGCCGGACTATCAGTCTCAGGCGCAAATATATGACACTTCAACCCCAGCGGAGCTGCAGCGAGCGCCAGCATCCGCGCCAATTGCCCACCCCCTAAAATACCAATCACTGAACCGGGCGGCAAAGCACTCATGCTTCATCCTTGGGTGCTGCGGCAACAGAAGCCGTTTGTTTATCGGCCCACGCCTCAAGCCGCTTGCCCAAAGCCTCATCCTGCAACGCCAAAACCCGCGCCGCCAACAACGCCGCATTAATCGCCCCGGGCTTGCCGATAGCCAAAGTGCCGACCGGAATTCCACCTGGCATCTGCACAATAGAAAGCAAAGAGTCCTGGCCCGATAAAGCTTTTGACTCCACCGGAACCCCAAACACCGGCAAAGTTGTAAGAGATGCAGTCATTCCCGGCAAATGTGCCGCCCCGCCAGCTCCTGCAATAATCACCTTGAAACCTGCAGCTTTGGCACCCTTGGCAAATTCATACATGCGTTCAGGTGTGCGGTGCGCAGAAACAATCTTGGATTCATAAGCCACGCCAAGCACTTCCAAAATATCAGCCGCGTGTTTCATCGTAGCCCAATCGGATTGGCTCCCCATAATAATGGCGACAACAGGTTTCAAAGATTCAATCCTTTAAGCAATAATATCGGGGATCAACATATTCTCGATTTGCGAAATTTTGTCCTTAATGCCCAATTTCATCTTTTTCAACCGCTGCAATTGAAGCGGATCTGCTTTACCAGAGGCTTCAAATGCAGCAATCGCATCATCCAAATCCCGATGTTCTTGATAGAGTTGGTGCAGCTTTGATCTCAGTTGAACTTCTTGCAGCGTATCCATGAGCGTATTCGTTAACCTTTGACCAAATACATAATATATTTTTCAACTATGCGCTTGCGAAGCATTCGACAAGTCCCCATTTTTATGTCATCTTACTGTTGCAATCATATGAATGATTTGCGCGTAGGTTCCCTACCCTTTTATGCGGAGAATGGAATGAGCCTGAAAAGCCACTTAGATGAACTCATCGGTAAACATCAAGCTTTGGAAAAAGAGCTGAAAGATGCTGTTGCCCATCCAGCGACGACGGATTCGCAGCTCGCTGAAATCAAGCGTCGAAAGCTTAAGATCAAAGACGAAATCACCCGTATTGAGCGGGAAGTGAAGCTTGCTGCTTAAACGCCATGTCTGGGTTCGATAAGATCCCAGAGATTGCCGTATAGGTCTGCAAACACCGCCACAATGCCGTAAGGTTCGTGGCGCGGGGGTTCTTTAAATTCAACACCAGCCGCCATCATGCGAGCGTGGTCTTGGATGAAGTTTTCTGTATTCAAAAAGAAACCCACGCGCCCACCTGCGACTTTGCCAATGGCTTCGATTTGCGTTGGCCCAACTGCTTTCGCAAGCAGAAGACTAACTCCGCCACGCAACTCTGGCGAAACCACAACCCAGCGCTTGCCTGCGCCCATGTCTGTATCTTCAATCAGCACAAACCCAAGCGCACTCATAAACCAAGCAATCGCCTCATCATAATCGCGCACCAAATATGTGATTGCAGAAATCTTCTTCATCTGATTCACGCTCTTTTTTTTCTTGTGCTCGATACAAAAAGTATTGCAGCCAGAGCAGAAATGGCCGCTGAAGTGTACATCGCCACATTGGGCGAAATAAACCACGCCGTTGCACTCAAGAAATATCCAAACTCTTGGCTAAAAAACAAAGTGCCAAGCAACATAGAAATGCTCATAACGCTAGCTAGCCCACCCTGCAATTCGCCTTGTGCATCGTCTGGCACCAATTTAGAAATCAATGCAGAAAGCATCGGCTGCACAAAGCCCTCAGGCGCATAGAGGAGAAGCGAAATTGCAACAAACGTAAATTGTGGAGCTGCAGCAAAACCAATCGAGCCCACGACAGCTGATATCAGCCCAATAATAGTCAATCGAGATTCACCAAAATATTTAACGGCCGGAGCCGTCAGAAACGCCTGAACAAGTGCCATCAGCGTCCCAAATATTGCAAGCGTGATACCAAGCATTGCGGCACTCCAGCCAAACTTGGCAATGCCCCAGAATGGCCAAATCGCCGGATAGACTGCTGACGCAAAGAAATAAACAAACATCACCAAGCAAAGCGGCAACACTCCACGGTAGCTCCGAAATACTTTGAATGTGCCAAATGGGTTAGCTCTTGCCCATTCAAAACCCCGTCGTTGCTCGGGTTTCAAAGTCTCCGGCAAAACAAAATATCCAAACACAAAATTCAAAAGTGAAATGCCAGATGCCACAAAAAACGGAACCCGTGGACCATAAGCACCAAGCAATCCACCAATCGCCGGCCCAATCACAAAGCCCAAACCAAACGCCGCACCCATCATGCCAAAAGCCTTGGCGCGTCCTTCAGGCGGCGTCACATCAGCAATGTAAGCGTTGGCGATCACATATGATCCACCACACAGCCCGGCGAAAGTGCGCCCCACAAAGAGCCACAACAAACTGGGTGCCAGCGCAGTGACGAGAAAATCAATACCCAACCCAAACACTGCAATGAGCAGAAGCGGCCTGCGCCCATAAGCATCAGAAAGATTACCCAGCGTTGGCCCAAACAAAAATTGCGTGGCCGAAAAAGCAAAAAACATCCAACCGCCAATAAAAGCAGCAGCCGCAAGATCGAGCTTCGCAACTTGCTGAATCAAAGCAGGCTGCACCGGAATGATCATGCCAAACCCCACCATGTCTAAAAGCACGGTGATGAAGACAAAGCTCACTGCATATTTGCTGGTGGGTGATACGGTCATGATTCTTTTCGCTGGTTTAGATACTTAACAACTACGACAAAGCTGCTAAGCTAAGCAAATGACTTTCAAAGATAAACATGTTCTGATCACCGGTGCGGGCCGTGGCCTTGGCGCAGCTTTCGCGGTTGTGTTGGCTGATCTCGGGGCGAACCTCACGCTAACGGCGCGCAACACGGAGAATGTAAAAGCCCTCGCGGAGTCTATTCGCTTGCGAACAGGTCATTCACCCACCAACTTTAAATTGGATCTTGCCGACGCAGGCGACGTAACTCAACTGGCCAAAAAATTCCGTGATGACAGCCGTCCCCTTGATATTTTAATCAATAACGCCGCCACCTGGTTGCCAGGCTCAATGACCGAGCACGACGCCTATGCAATCTCCACCACCATTGCCAGCAATGTCACAGGCACGCTCCTGCTCACGCGTGGTCTTCTGCCCTTGCTCGAACATTCAGGTGCTGGCGATATTTTGAACATCGTCTCCGTCAGCGGCATGGTCAACGCGCCACTACAGGGCGCATCCGTTGCTTATATCGCATCCAAACACGCACAGACGGGAATGACCGATGCGCTCCGCCAAGAGCTTCGTGGAAGGCCCGTACGCGTCAATGCGCTTTACCCCACTTTCATCAAAGACATTTCACCACTCAATGAAACTGAATGGAACGCCATACCCGGCCCAGATTCGTGGATCACCAATCGTGACGTTGTTGAAACAGCCCTCTTCGCCCTCAGCCGCCCGCGTCATCTCACGCTCGCCAACATCGTGCTCGAATCCGACACAGGCAATTTTCATACCCACTAAAACGTTTTGACTTTTTATAAAACTACCCTACGACCGTCATTCCCGCGCAGGCGGGAATCCAACTTCAACCAAGAACGTGCGTCTTAAGTTGGATTCCCGCCTGCGCGGGAATGACGAGTTTGGGTTGTATTGATAACGAAAAAATATTTTGTTTTAGGAGTTCGCTTTGAATCTCAAAAACCGTATCGCCATCATCACCGGCGCATCCCGTGGCATTGGCCTCGCCATTGCTGAACGATTCATTGCCGACGGCGCTACGGTAGTCATGACCGACGTGCTCGACGACCAAGGCCAAGCAGAAGCCAAACGCATCGGCGCAACTTACTTGCACTGCGATGTATCCAAAGCAGCAGACGTAAATTCAGTCGTCGCCGCAACAATCAAGCAACATGGCGCGGTTGATATTCTTGTCAACAATGCAGGCATCTCGATTGCCGGCGATTTCCTCGAAATCACCGAAGAACAATTCGACACGGTGATCGGCGTCAACCTCAAAGGCTCGTTCCTAATGCTGCAAACCTGCGCCAAGGAAATGGTCAAACAAATCGCCGCTGGCCGCAAACCAGGTGCTATCGTGAACATGTCATCGGTCAACGACACGCTCGCAATCCCCGCCATCGCACCCTACACAATGTCCAAAGGCGGCGTGCGTCAGCTCACCAAGGTTGCAGCATTAGCACTTGCTCCCCACGGCATCCGTGTGAACGCCATTGGCCCAGGATCCATCATGACAGACATGTTGAAATCAGTGGCCACAGATAAAGCTGCTATGCACCGCATCATGTCGCGAACGCCACTGGGCCGCATTGGCCAAGCCAGCGAAATCGCCTCCATCGCATCTTTCTTGGCGAGTGATGATTCAAGCTACATCTCAGGCCAAGTAATCTACGCCGATGGCGCACGCATGCCGCTTAATTATGTAGTGGCGGTGAAAGAATAGAAAATCGTGCGGCTATTTTAAACTTCACAGTCTAATCGTCATTCCCGCGAAGGCGGGAACCCAACTTAAGATAACATGATCAGTCGGAAAAGTTGGTTTCCCGCCTTCGCGGGAATGACGACAAGAAGTATGAAGTTTCCAGCCGAACACCCCTGCCCTAATCGACGCAGATAACCTGCCCCGTAATGGCACCCTCAATACTCTTGGCAAAAGCCAAACCCACGCGCCGTGATGAAACCGCATCATGGCCGGGGAAATAACCATCATATTTCGTTTCAGCGTCCTGCAACAAGCCGGGGCTCACCGCATTGATCCGAATGCCGCGCGGCATTTCAATGGCCGCTGAAATTACAAACGCATCAAGCGCCCCATCACAGGCCGCAGCATTCGCCCCTTGGCGAATAGGGTCGCGCGAAAGAATACCGCTGGTCAACGTAAACGAGCCACCATCATTCACATGAGCATGACCAAGCAAAACCAGATTGACCATGCCCATCACTTTATCTTTCATACCATCAAGAAACTGCGTCGGTGTCATCGTATCAATCGGCCCGAAATAGGAATGCCCCGCACAACAAACAACCGCATCCACCTTGCCAATCTTGTCATACATGGCGCTCACTGATGCAGCGTCCATCATATCCACAGTCACATCGCCAGATTTGCGTCCAGCTTTGATAATCTCATGGCCAACCCGAAGCCCACCAATGGCCGCTTGGCCAACTGTACCCTCAGCACCAACCACCAGAATGCGCATGTTTATTTTTCCTCGTCGAGTTTCAGGCCTTTGAGTTTAGCAAACACTGAATCAGCATCATAAGTCTTTTCAACTTCGCGCGGCGCTGGAATAGCCAGCGCTTCAGCTTGAGCACGCTCGGCCTCAGCCTCTGCCATCGCAGCGCTATGCGCCGTTGTACCTGTCACTTCAGAAGCCGGAATTAGCGTGCGCGGGGCTGCTGCATCCTGCATCGGCATTTTCTTCATGCCTTTTGAAGCAGCCTTGGAAACCGCCAAATCCAATTCTAATTGTGAACAAAGGCCAAGCGTCACAGGATCAACAGGCTTGATGTTGGAAGCATTCCAATGATCACGGTCACGCACCGATGCAATCGTATGTTTCGTAGTGCCCACCAGTTTCATCAAAGCCGCATCGGTGAGTTCAGGGTGATAGCGCAGCAACCACATAATCGCATCAGGCCGGTCACCACGGCGCGACACCGGCGTATAGCGCGGGCCGGTCGTCGAACGCTTCACTGATATAGCAACTTTTGAAACCAGAATTTGCAAACGGTGATTAGGATCAGCCTCGCCCTTTGAAATTTCATCGCGGGTGAGTTGCCCACCCGTCACCGGGTCCATGCCCTTAATGCCGGCTGCCACATCACCGTCGGCAATGCCCTTCACCTCAAGCTCATGCAACACGCAAAGATCAGCGATCTGCTTGAAGGTAAGCGCAGTATTTTCAACCAACCAAACGGCAGTGGCCTTAGGCATCAGAGGTGCGGACATGTGTTTCTTCTCCTTCAGAACCGTATTCCGGCCCTGTATTGTTTGACATAACGATGTCGGGGATAGGGTGGATATAATCGGAGCAAGCACGATTTGCAATCGTTTAGTTCCACCCTCCGACCCGTCATCCCAGCGAAAGCTGGGATCCAGCTTTGGCGCGGCAAAGATGTAAATTTATCCAAAACCAGTTCGCTCTGTTGGGAATTCGGATAAATCACATAAAATATAAATAGATGTCATTAAATAATAAATTTGACATTTTATAGATTGGATAGTACAAGTTGTCGAAGCGTCATTTAGAGGAGTTCCCCATGCGCCACTCATTAAATGTGCACCGACCACAAGACGGCTTGAAGACTGGCGATGTTTGGACTTTAGCCGATAGGCTTTCGCATGAACTTGGTCGCAAAGCGACGCGCAAAGAAGTGATGGATGCCTATGCCCGAGAAGGCGGAAACACGAATACGGCCTCAACCCAATTTTCACAGTGGAACAAAATTCCGTTTGAAGTTCCACCCACACGCGTGAAAAAGGCCGTAGTCTTGGATGTTCCTCCTGTGCAATTAGAAATCGGGCGCGATGGCCGTGTCTTGTTGCCTCTCGAAATTCGCACCGCACTGCGCCTTGGTGAAAGCACAACCCTAACAGCCGAAGTGCAAGACGGCGTCTTAACACTCATGTCGCCGCGAACTGCTGTGATCAAACTCAGGCAGTTGATCAAAGCAACCGACACGGGCACAGGTTCGGTGGTTGATGAGTTGATCGCAGAACGTCGCGCAGAAAACGCAAGAGGATGAGTGCTGTTCTGGACTCCTCTGCCGTCCTCGCGATAATTTGGAACGAACCCGGCAGCGATATGGTTTTAGACCGCATCGACGGCGCAGTCATGAGCGCAGTCAACTACGCCGAAGTTCTAACAAAAATCTCAGATCGTGGCATTGACGCGAAACCCGCCAAAGTCCTGCTCGCGAGCCTCGCGATAGAGACAATCGATTTCGACAAAACCCAAGCCGAAACCTCAAGCCAACTTCGATCTCAAACTCGCCACCTAGGTCTCTCCCTAGGCGACCGCGCCTGCATCGCTTTGGCAATGACAAAGGGTTGGCCTGTTCTAACGGCTGATAGAGTTTGGGCGGAGTTATCAATCAGCGTAAAAGTGCAATTGGTGAGATGAAGGCGTTATACCACCAACACAATCTTCCCCACATGCGCGCTGCTCTCCATCAACTTATGCGCTTCAACAGCATCACCCAATGCAAATGTCTTATAAATCTGCGGCAAACATTTGCCCGCCGCCAGCAGCGGCCAAACCTTCTCCTCAAGCTCGCGCGCAATCACCGCCTTCTCAGCCACAGTCCGTGGCCGCAATGTTGATCCCGTATAAGTCAGCCGCTTTAACATGATCGGTAAAAAATCCGCCTCAATCTTCGATCCCTGTTGAAACGCAATCTGCACAATCCGCCCATTCAGCGCGGCCACTTTTAAATTCCGCGCCACATAATCGCCGCCCACCATATCGAGGATCACATCAGCCTTAAGGCCCGCCTTCTCCATTTCGGCCACAAAATCTTGGGTGCGATAATTAATCGCCATGTCTGCACCAAGCGCCAAACACTGCTTGCACTTCTCGTCACTGCCCGCTGTTACAATCACATAAGCGCCAAACTGCTTGGCCAGCTGAAGCGCTGTCGTGCCAATCCCGCTCGATCCGCCATGGATCAAAAGCTTATCGCCAGCCTTCAATGCCCCACGCTGAAACACATTCGTCCACACCGTAAAATAGGTCTCAGGAATGGCCGCCGCCTCTATCATGCTCAAACCAGCAGGAACCGGCAGCGAGTTATCTTCCGCCGCCACAACATACTCCGCATAGCCCCCACCCGGCACCAAAGCGCAAACCTGATCTCCCAGCCGGTACCGCTTCACCCCCTGCCCCAGCGCCACCACTTCCCCCGCAACTTCAAGCCCTGGCGTTAAAGGGGCGCCAGCAGGCGGCGGATATCCGCCCTGTCTTTGCAAAATATCGGGCCGGTTCACACCCGCAGCCGCAACCTTAATCAAAATCTGCCCTGCCCCTGCTTGGGGCCGTTCAATCTGAACCAAACTCAGCACCTCTGGCCCACCGGGTTCGCGAATTGAAATTGCTTTCATGTGGTTCATTATTGGATTCCCAAGTTTCTATTGTGACCATTTCAAGACTGTTGCATGCTCTATAACACAACATGGGAGCAGGCCACATGGACCTTGAAAACGAACCCCGCGCCAAACCCCACATGGTTATCGGCGAAAACTTGGACGCAATTTCGATTGCCGAATTGGAACACCGCATTATCGCATTAGACTCCGAGATCGCGCGCATTCGCGCTGAGATTGTGAAAAAACAGTCGGGAAAAGCCGCAGCCGACGCTTTTTTCAAGAAATAATCATAAAATTGAATCGGTCTGCAACCAAAATTAACCATTCAGTAATACTTAACGTTTACCTTCATTCTCAACCCAGACCTTCTGGGTTTCTCCGAGTGGGTTCTGTCCACTCTGTTTGACGCCTCCCTGTTTAAACTCAAAGCCGCATCTTTATGCGGCTTTTTTTCTGGCCCGATACTTGCTCCTATCTCCTGAACTTGACGCAGGCACAAAGCCGCGTCATGATCAATTTGGGGAAAGTTTTATGTTTATGCGTAAGGGGCGATTAACCGTGCAAAGCAACACAGCAATTGAAACAGGAACAATCGATTTCCTCTCAAAATTCACCGACAGCGAACAATTTGAAAAAACCTTCAAAGAAGGCATGGGCCTCGTTGAAGAAACCGCCAATTATTTAGACGGCGAAGGCCGCATCGACGCGCGCGTACTCGACCGTGTGGGTGCTATCGCCTACGCCACAGAATCCATGCGCCTCACCACACGTCTTATGCAAATGGCCTCTTGGCTCCTTCTTCAGCGCGCCATCGCCACCGGCGAGATGAACCACGACGAAGCCCTCAAAGAAAAACATCGCATTAATTTAAGCGAAATCGGCAGAGGCCACGATCTTAAAGGCGGCGAGCAAATGCCGGACGGCCTGAGAAGCTTAGTCGAGCGTTCCTTGCGCCTTTTGGAACGCATCAAAACATTAGACTCGATGTTGAACCGCAAAGCCGTAAACAACGATGAAGTCAACGACACAACATCAGTCGGCGCCCAAATCAACATGCTGCTGCGCGCATTTAAGACAGCATAAAGCGTCATCCCGAACTTCGTTACCCCCTAGGCTCCGTCACCCTTGCGAAGGCAAGGGTCCAGCTTTGGGCTCAACGAGTGTGGCTGTTGCGTCGATTGCATCATGCAAATCCAACCAATCGGGGTTCATTTGTTCAATCTGTCGAAACTTCCAATCGCGTTTCCACACTTTCAATTGTTTCTCGCGCTTGATGGCATCGAGCATGCCATGGTGGTGTTCATACCAGACTAGGAGATTGAGTTTGTATTTTGATGTGAAGCCCGGAGTGGTTCCATTTTTATGATCCCAAACCCGGCTCCATAAAGCACTCG
>CAXTTK010000001.1:277313-640263 GCA_964247245.1 uncultured Aestuariivirga sp. | reverse complement strand
GGCGCACTTCGCGCATCGCCACATCCACATCCTCAGCCGAAAGCGCACCGCGACCAGTGATCTTATCAAATATGCCAGAGAGGCGGTCGCTTAAAGTTTCAAACATTCTTCACTCTACACTTCTTCTCGCCCTTCCTAATCCTCTCCCCTTGAGGGAGAGGACAGTCTGCAAAGCAGACAGGTGAGGGGTGTGCCAAAAGCAGAACTCCGCGTCAGGCATACCCCTCATCCGTCACTCCGTGACACCTACTCCCTCAAGGGGAGAAGGCAGATAAAGAGCACCCAAGCCGCATTTCAAACGAAAAACCACCCGGGAGCGAAACTCGCTGCCGGATGTGGGCTTAGTGCCTCCCGGGAACAAAAGCCCCATGTGCAAAAAGCCTCGAGACGTTTGAAAAGCGTCTTAGGATGTGGGCGACATAGGGGAAGCGGAGGGAGAAGTCAAATAGAGGTGTCGACGATTGGGGCGTCAAAAGCAGCATCGTCTCCGAGCGGACCATAGATATCAAAACTAAGCTGAATGCCTCTCTTCCCCATCTCGGCAACAACTTTTGGAGAAATTTCCAGCCCTTCATTGGATTCTTTCATAAACAATCCGCAGAAAAAATCTATTTCGTAACGACGAGATAGGCTTCCCCAGATTGAGAGATCACTTGGTAGCTTATCTAAAATATCCATGAATTGGCCATTCATGTCCTCTGGCGATTTATCTTCGGCTTGCAGTCGCCACATTCCAATTTTTCTAACGTAACGTTGACCGGTTTTTTGGCCTACATGCACATCTCCCTTTCTTTGTGCGAATGTGGGAGCGCAATTCAACAGTGACGTAACTTCAGCGGGTTCTAACGCGTCACCAGCAATTCTAAGTGTAACTACGGAACGATCTAAGACAGGCATATTTATTCCTCAAAGATCTTCTGGCTTCAATCCTGTCGTCTTCGCTATGCGTGCAAGCATCGAAGGTCCAATTTCTTCACCTTCGTGAAAAGCAAATACAACATCCTGCCAACCTTCACGAGACAATGTGCGATGCGAGCCTGTTTGGCGTTTAATAGCCCATCCGGATTTAAGCAATGCCGCCAAAACGCGCTTGGCTTTGGTTGCCGGAAACCTGCTCATGCAGCGGCGACAACAATCCGAACGTCCATCGGACGTGATTCACCATGTTCAATGCGTTCAGCCAAAACACGCAAAGCAAGCGCCTCCGCTTTGCCCACAGCTTCCATTTCCGTGGCACCATAAGCCATCACACCCGCAAGCTCTGGCACTTCGGCAATCCAACGACCGTCAGTTTCAAGCTCTGTTTCAAAAGTTAAATTCATGAGCTAGACATAACACTAAATTCACTTGAGTCATAGCCCATGCCCCAACCCATCCGCACCCTCATCACACCACCGCTCATCCTCGCGGGCCGAAACAAGACTTATAAAGTTGGCCCTGATCCTGCCATGAAGGAGCAATGGGCGAGTTTTATGACGGACTTTGGCAAGATTGAGGGCCAGGTGGGTTTTGCCGCTTATGGCGTGTGCCATTCATTTGGCAGCGGATTAATGGATTATCTGGTGGGTGTTGAAGTGAAAGATCCAGGCCAAGTGCCGGGCTATATGTACACCCTCACCATCCCCAAACGCAAAACCGCAGTGTTTCTGCATGAGGGCGATATTGCGGGACTGCCAGCAACATGGGGCAAGATTTTTGATGAGTGGTTGCCCGCCGCCAAACTGGAAGTGGCGCAAGGCCCGCAGTTTGAAGTTTATGGCGAAGACTTCAACAATGGCGATGACCGGATAGAGATTTTCATTCCGGTGAAATGATCTCGCTCTCTCCACGCATAGCCATCGCGTGTGGCAAGGGCCCCCTCAGTCCTTCGGACAGCTCCCCAACAAGTTGGGGGGAGCGTGATATTTTTTGCCCTCCGCCCAGCTTGCTGGGGGAGGTGCCCGAAGGGCGGAGGGGGAGAAACAAAAACGCCACGGATGTTTCCACCCGTGGCGCTGTAATTCTATTTCGAAAAACTAATTGCGATTGCCAAACAAGCGCAGCAGCGACAAGAACAGGTTGATAAAGTCGAGATATAACCTCAACGCCCCCATGATCGCCTTGTGGCCCATCGTGGTCGAACCGTCGCCTTCATAATAAGTTTCCTTGATGGCCTGCGTGTCATAAGCGGTAAAGCCTGTGAAGATCAGAACGCTGATCACTGACAAGGCAAAGCTCATGGCCGATGACTGGAAGAAAATATTGACCAGTGAAGCCACGATCAAACCAATCAAGCCCATGAACAGGAACGAACCCATGCCTGTGAGGTCGCGCTTGGTTGTGTAGCCATAAAGGCTCATCGAACCGAACGTCACCGCTGTGATCAAGAACACGCGGGCAATGCTGGCCCCTGTGTAGATCAGGCCAAGTGAGCCAAAACTAACGCCCACCAATGCAGCATAAATCCAGAACGTGGCTTGAGCCGCAGGCAAACTTAACGTGTGCAATCGGAACGACATGAAAAACACCAAAGCCAAAGGAGCCAAGATGATGAGCCATTTTGCGGGGCCTAAAAAGATGGTTTCGCCAAATGGTGTTAAAGCACCATTGACGACGGCCATGTGGAAAGTTGCATAGGCGGCAACCGCCGTCAGCACCAAGCCGACGGACATATAATTATAAACCCGGAGCATATAGCTCCGAAGCCCTTGATCCACCGCAACGCCGCTGCCGGCACCTGCTTGTGGGAAATTACGAAGATCTGCCATAATGTTCCTCCTGAGAACGAGACTGGAATATGGGGATGGGTTTGAGTTGCGTCAAGACCAGAATGGTTAAGATTTGGCGATGCTGTCCATGGCTTTGGCCAGCTTCACATCAAGATCGGTAATACCACCGTCAGAATGTGTCGTCAGCGTGACATCAACGCGCGAATAGACATTGAACCATTCGGGATGATGATCCATTTTCTCAGCCACCAAAGCGGCCTCAGTCATAAACCCAAAAGCTTGGCCGAAGCTTTTGAATTTAAAGCTCTTCATAATGGCCGAACGGCCTTGGACAATGCTCCAGCCCGTAAGCTGCGACATCACTTCACTATCGGTGAGAACTTTGCTCATGCGCCGACCATGCCGTAGATTTCCTCCACCGCATAGGGCCCGCCGCCGCGCGAAGGCCGCGAAGAGAACAGAACAAACCGTTCCACTCTGATGGTACCACTGCGATACAGTGCGTGCGACTCAATGTAACGCTGAAGGGCAATGGGATCAGCATCGCGCAGTCGCGCGAGAGTGACATGTGGAATGAATCTGCGCGGCTCTGGCTCTAAGCCCAACATCTGACAAATGCGTTCTTGAGACTGTTGCAGGCGGCGAAGTTCCGCACTTTCTTCCACATGGGCAATAATTGAATGGGGCTTCTTGCCACCAAAAACATCAATGCCTTTAAGAGAAATTGTGAATGGTCTGAGCTCCATCCTATCCAGCGCCAACGCCACTTCGCGACCAAGCCCCACTTGAATATCGCCTATAAATCGCAGCGTAATGTGGAAAGATTCAGGGTCAATCCATGTGGCACCCATAATGCCACCCTGCATCATGGCCAAATCTTCGGTGACCAGTGTGGGAAGTTCAATTCCGGTAAATAAGCGCAACATATTGAGTTACCCCCGTAATTTGATTCGCCTATAATATATGACAGGCCGATTATGGCAACTTGGTAACAAGTGCCTCAGCATAGGGCAGGATTTTGGGCACAATAATGGCCAAACCTTTTTCATTCGGGTGAATCCCGTCAGCTTGGTTAAAGTCAGGATTGGCCGCCACACCGTCCAAATAGAACGGATAAAGTGCCGCGCCATATTCCGCTGCAAGCTTGGCATAAATGCCGTCAAACTTGGCTTGATAATCAGCGCCCAGATTAGGTGGCGCACGCATGCCCAAAATTAAAACCGGCAATTTTTTCTGTTTCAGCATGTCCAAAATCTGTCGAAGTGAAGTTTCGGTTTGCGAAGGCTCTAACCCGCGAAGTGCATCATTTGCACCAAGCTCAATGATCACCGCTTTCACATCGCCCGTCAACGCCCAGTCCAAACGCGCCGCCCCTTGCGCTGCAGTGTCGCCCGAAACACCGCCATTTATTATCGTTACATCATGGCCCTTGGCATTCAGCGCTTCTTGCAATTTGTCGGGAAAACTTTTGCCGGCATCCAATCCAAGGCCTGCTGTTAAGCTATCACCTAACGCCAAAATAGTGGTTGTGCCAGCTAACGCCTGCCCCCACATGAACCAAAGCGCACAAAAAACTGTAATAAGAATTCTCATTTGCCTAATATGGAAAACATCGCCTGTTCTGGCAAGCCTCAATCTGGATCCTTCATGACCTCAGCCCTTTATCTAAAAGATGTTCACCTAACTTTATCAAGCAGAGCTGGTGAGGTTAAAATTCTAAGGGGTGTTGATGTGAACGCCAAGGCTGGCGAGGCCATTGGCATTGTGGGGCCATCAGGTTCGGGCAAAACTTCTCTGCTGATGGTGATTGCCGGATTGGAGACGGTCACATCCGGAACAATTTCGGTTAACGACGTGAGTCTCAACAATCGCTCGGAAGAAGATCTCGCCAAATTCCGCCGCGACAATATCGGCATCATATTTCAATCTTTTCATTTGATCCCCACCATGACAGCGCTTGAAAATGTGGCCGTACCTTTGGAGTTTAAAGGTGCCAAAGATGCATTCGCGAGAGCGCGTGCGGGTTTAGAGCGTGTGGGCCTCGGCCACCGGCTGGATCATTACCCGGGCCAGCTTTCAGGGGGCGAACAACAGCGTGTGGCCATAGCGCGCGCCGTCACATCGGGCGCAAAAATTCTACTAGCCGATGAGCCGACAGGCAATCTCGACCAGGAAACCGGTTCAACCATCATCGATCTTTTGTTTGAGTTGAAAGAAAAAGAAAACGCCACTTTGCTTTTGGTGACACACGATAAAGTTTTGGCTAAGCGCTGCAATCGCATTTTAGAAGTTCGCGATGGCAAGGTGGCAGAGAGCAAGGCCAGATGAGGATTGATTTATGGGTTAAGTACGCCTTTCGGAATCTACGATCAGGCCTGAAAGGCTTTTGGATATTCCTGTCATGCCTGACGCTCGGTGTCGCCGCCATTGCGATGATCGGTTCATTGGCGAGCGCCGTTCAGCAAGGCTTAGATGAGCAAGGTCAGATTATTTTAGGCGGCGATGTTGAGTTTTCCATCGTGCAACGAGAAGCCAAAGCTGATGAACTCGCTTACATGAAATCCAAGGGTGTCGTGAGCGCCCTCTCCTCAATGAGAGCCATGGCACAAAGCAATGGTGCATCCACCTTGGTTGAGATCAAAGCAATTGACCAAGTCTATCCACTTTACGGCGCTTTAAAATTATCACCTCCTGATGCCGATACATTTTCTTCTGTAAACGGATCATTTGGTGTGGCAGTTGATTCACTTTTATTGCAGCGCCTCAATCTGAAACTTGGCGACACATTAAAGCTAGGCCAAGCCAATGTAACCATCCGTGCGACAATAGATGAAGAACCAGACCGTCTCGCCAACGGCATCATCTTCGGCCCGCGCCTGATCATGAGCCAAGACGCCATGCAATCAACGGGCCTCATCCAACCAGGCTCATTGTTTACCTATAACTATCATGTAAAGCTCAACGGCGAAGGCAATCTGAGCGCTGGTAAAGCCGTCACCGAAGAGGCCAAAGCTAAATTCCCTGAAGCAGGCTGGCGCACCCGCACCACGGACAAAGCCGCGCAGGGTGCAGATGAATTTGTGGGCAAGCTTGGATATTTTATGACGCTAGTCAGCGTTGCAGCATTGGTCATCGGTGGTGCTGGCATTGCTAATGCTGTATCGGCTTTTGT
Organism: uncultured Aestuariivirga sp.; assembly: GCA_964247245.1. Classification (GTDB taxonomy): domain Bacteria; phylum Pseudomonadota; class Alphaproteobacteria; order Rhizobiales; family Aestuariivirgaceae; genus Aestuariivirga. The sequence continues at coordinate 634,383 of CAXTTK010000001.1, read as the reverse complement.
TAATCGCAGGCGCGACGCCATCGCTACGCTCAAATGTTTAGGACTACCAAACCGTGACGTGGTGGGAATCAGTCTTACAGAAATAATCGCCGTCAGTTTGCTTGGCATTGCCATCGCCTTATGCGCCGGAGCGGCAACGCCATTTGCGGTGCATGCAATATTCGGAAAGATTTTACCTCTCCCAATCTCAACCCACATCATGTGGATGCCGCTTGGTTTTGCAGCCATGCTCGGTTTCTTGATCACCCTCGCCTTTTCGCTTTGGCCTCTTTCTCGTATTGCGAACATTCAAGGTGCCGCACTATTTCGATCACACAGCATGGAACAAGCAGGTAAAATAAACTGGCGCTATGCCTTAGCTTCATTCGGCATTCTTGCAATCGCCGCAGCGCTCATTTTGTTGAGCTTTGAAGACCCAAAAGTGACTGCGGGTTATCTCGGTGGCCTCGGAGCAAGTTTTGTGATTCTCGCTCTTTTGGCATCACTGATCGTCAAAGCCGCCAGTCTTCTGCCACGCCCTAAGAACCTTTTGCTGCGCCAAGCCGTGCTCAGCCTTTATAAACCCGGTGCAACATCACGTTCGGTAATCATGGCCTTGGGGTTGGGGCTTACATTGTTTGTGACGTTAGCGCTCACCGATCAAACCCTTAGCAATGAACTCAAATCCAGCATCCCTGATCGCGCTCCAGCTTTTTTCTTTATTGACGTTCCCAATACATCGCTTGATGAGTTCACAGCGAAACTCAAAGCTCAAGATGGTGTGACCAACATCACCAACGCGCCCATGCTCAGAGGCCGCATCACGAAAGTGAAAGGTGTTCCCGCTGAGCAGGTGAAACCCAATTCAGACGCATCCTGGGCCTTGAAGGGTGATCGCGGCCTTACATATGCAGATGAACTGCCCAAAGGGTCAACACTTGTTGAAGGCCAGTGGTGGGCCAAAGATTATGCCGGGCCAAATCTTGTTTCGATGACGCAAGATATTGCGCAAGGCTTGGATCTAAAGATCGGTGATAAAATCACAGTGAATATTTTGGGTCGTGAAGTTGAAGCCGAGATCGCAAATTTACGCACCGTCAATTGGCGCGCCATGGGGATCAATTTTGTATTGGTTTTTACGCCAGGCACTTTGAAGGCCGCACCCCATGCTGAAATCGTAACTGTAGAAATGAAAGGGGGCGATGAAGGCAAATTGCTGAACACCATGGCCGCCGCCTATCCTGCTGTGACCGCCATTCGGGTGAAAGATGCATTAGCCACAGTCGGCGATCTCCTCGGCAAAATGTTAACCGCCGTGCGCGGAGCAAACATCATCACATTGCTGACCGGCATTCTCGTCTTGGCGGGTGCTCTGGCTGCGGGCCTTTCCTCACGGAGCTATGAAGCAGTGGTTCTCAAAACTTATGGTGCGACCCGCCGCCAGTTGCTTGGCGCATTTACCATTGAGTATGCGTTGCTCGGATTGGTCGCCGCTGTGTTCGGCATTGTCGTAGGTTCGCTCGGCTCCTGGTTCCTCGCATATTACATCTTGGAAATGCCGTGGAGCTTTTCGGCTTCCACCGCAATCATCACGGCTCTCGTTGCTATGGTTCTCACCATTGCGGCAGGCCTCAGCGTTACGGCACGCGCCCTTTCTGCCAAGCCTTCCTTCTATTTGAGAAATGAGTAATAAGGCCCCATGGTTGTTTTAAATCGAATCTACACAAGAACCGGCGATGCTGGTCAAACCGCATTAGGAACAGGTGAACGCCTGTCCAAGGCCCATATCCGCATTGCCGCCTATGGCACGGTTGATGAAACCAATGCCACAATAGGCTTGGCGCGGTTGCATCTGGGCGAAATGCCTAAACTCGATGCCATGCTGGCGCGGATTCAAAATGAACTCTTTGATCTGGGTGCAGACCTCTGCGTGCCTGATCGCGGCGAAAAACTGGAATTCGAACCTTTACGCATTTTGCCAAAACAATATGAGCGCATTGAAACTGAGATCGATGAACTTAATGCCGAGCTTTCGCCTCTGCGATCTTTCGTGTTGCCAGCAGGCCATGCAGCTGCCGCCCACCTTCATGTGTGCCGCACAGTGTGTCGCCGCGCTGAGCGATTGGTCGTCGAGCTTGCCGCAATCAAAGGCGAGCATGTCAGCGAAGGCGCCATCGCCTATATCAACCGCCTTTCTGATTTTTTCTTCGTCGCCAGTCGCTGGGTGAATTTTAAAGCAGGATCTGGCGATGTCCTGTGGGTTCCGGGGAAGACGCGCTAAATGCTAAATGCCGTCCTTGCAGGCTTCGCCTTGGGCGGCGGTCTTATTGTTGCGATTGGCGCGCAGAATGCATTCGTCATCCGCCAAGGCGTTTTGAACAGTCACATTTTTTGGATTTGCTTTTTTTGCGCGGTTAGTGATGCCATCCTGATTTGGAGTGGGGTTTATGGCATGGGCCTCGTTGTTGAAACCCTACCTTGGTTTATTCCGGTGCTGACCTATGGCGGAGCGGCTTTTCTCATCTGGTATGGCATTAAAGCCTTTCGTCGCGTTTTAAAACCCGAAGCGCTCAAAGAAGAAGGCAAAACTGTTACAAGCTTGTTTTTCGCCCTAGCCGCGTGCGCAGCTTTCACATGGCTCAATCCCCATGTCTATCTTGATACATTGATCCTTGTGGGCTCCATCGCAAATAGCAGGCCTGCCGGCGAGCAAGCCCCTTTTGCACTGGGCGCATCACTGGCCTCGTTCGCATGGTTCTTTCTAATCGGCTATGGTGCCAAAGCCTTGCGCGGGCCTCTGTCAAAACCCATCGTTTGGCGCGGTATCGACCTGATCATCACCCTCATCATGTTCTATCTCGCATATAAATTGCTTATCGGCTAAACAGCATGAATGTTCTTGCCCCTCCATGATGACACGCCGCTGAGAGTGATCCGCTTTCAATTCGTCACCATGGCCATCATCATCATAAATATTTTGATTTTTCTCTATACAGGCCCTTTGGGAAACAATCATATGTTGGCCAGCGCCGAAGGTAATTTCGGCCTCATTCCGGTGCAGCTGCTTCATCCAATGGTGACAAGCGATCCTATTGCCGAACCCTTCACCCTCATAACCTATCTGTTCCTGCATGGCGGATGGCTGCATTTAATCGGCAACATGCTATTCATGTGGGTGTTTGCCGACAATATCGAAGATGCTTATGGCTATGTGGGTTTTGCGATCTTCTTCCTTCTCTGCGGCGTGTTTGGTGGCCTTACCCATGTTATCATGATGCCGAATTCCGACAGTCCGCTGATTGGCGCGTCAGGTGCCGTCTCAGGCGTGCTTGCGGCTTATATCGTTCTATTTCCCCGCGCCCGCATTTGGGTCTTGCCGTTCTTTTTGGTGCCCATTCCACTTCCTGCGGTTTTGGTTCTAGGTTTCTGGTTTCTGCTCCAAGTTTACCATGTGGCGGCCGCCCAGCCGGGCGAAGACGTTGCCTGGTGGGCACATATCGGCGGTTTTACCTTCGGATTGGTGATAACCTTGATCATGCGGAGCAGATTGGCCTTCACGCCAAATGGTCGCATTTGAATAGTCCACGCCGTTCCCAGAATTGACTATCGTGGCCCCCAACACTAGTGTCCGGCAAAATTTCCCAATGAGGTTCTCATGAAAGTTGTTGTCGCTGTAAAGCGCGTGGTTGATTACAACGTGAAAATTCGCGTCAAGGCGGATGGTTCAGGCGTTGAATTGGCCAATGTGAAAATGTCGATGAACCCGTTTGATGAAATCGGCGTTGAAGAGGCCATTCGCCTGAAAGAAAAAGGCATCGCCTCAGAAATCATCGTGGTATCAATCGGCCCTGCTCAATCTCAGGAAACTCTGCGCACCGCGCTAGCTATGGGCGCTGACCGTGCCATCCTCGTAAAGCATGACGAATATGTGGAACCATTGGGCGTAGCCAAAATCCTTAAAGGCATCGTCGAAGCTGAAAAGCCAGAACTCGTGATCCTCGGCAAACAAGCCATTGACGATGATTGCAATCAAACGGGCCAAATGCTCGCTGCGCTCTTGGGTTGGCCTCAAGCCACCGCCTGTTCCAAGCTGGAACCCGGCCAAGGCGAAGCCACCATCACCCGCGAGATCGATGGCGGTTTGCAAACCTTGAAAGTGAAGATGCCACTGATCATCACAACCGATCTGCGCTTGAACCAACCACGCTATGCGTCACTGCCCAATATCATGAAGGCCAAGAAAAAGCCACTCGAAGAAAAAACACCGGCTGACTATGGCGCAGATGTGAAGACACGATTGAAAATGATTAAAACCGAAGAACCACCAAAACGCGCGAGCGGTATAAAAGTGAAATCAGTGGCCGAGCTTGTTGGCGCGCTTAAAACTGCAGGAGCAATCTAATGGCCGTTCTTCTAATTGCTGAGCATGATAATCATGTTGTTAAAGATGCAACGCATAAGGCGCTCACTGCCGCAGTTCAAATGGGCGGAGACGTTCATGTGCTGGTTGCGGGTAACAATGCTGGCGCTGCGGCCAAGCACGCTGCGAAATTGACAGGTGTGAAGAAAGTGCTTCATGTCGAATCCAAAGCCTTGGAGCGCCCATTGGCTGAACCAATGGCCGCCACAATTGTGGCTTTGGCTCCGGCCTATGATCATATCGTGGCACCTGCCACTACAAACGGCAAAAATATTATGCCGCGCGTGGCAGCACTTTTGGATATGATGCAAATCTCGGATATTTCTGAAGTAAAATCCGCCGACACATTTGTGCGCTTGATCTATGCAGGTAACGCCGTGCAGACGGTTCAATCACTTGATGCCAAAAAAATCATCACCGTGCGTACAGCTTCTTTTGCCGCCGCTGGTGAAACAGGTTCAGCTGCAATTGAAAATGCAAACGCTGCGGCTGATCCCGCACTGTCGTCTTATGTTAGTGAAAATTTAACGCAATCAGATCGCCCTGAACTCACCTCTGCCAAGATCATCGTATCAGGCGGTCGTGGTATGCAATCGGGCGAAAACTTCAAGATGCTTGAGGCTGTGGCCAAAAAGCTCAATGCCGCTGTAGGTGCTTCACGCGCCGCTGTCGACGCAGGCTATGTGCCAAATGATTATCAAGTAGGCCAAACCGGCAAAGTGGTTGCCCCCAATCTTTATATTGCGGTAGGCATTTCAGGCGCCATTCAACATCTGGCTGGCATGAAGGATTCAAAAATCATCGTCGCCATCAACAAGGATGATGAAGCGCCAATTTTCCAAGTTGCTGATTATGGCTTGGTGGCAGATTTGTTTACGGCTGTACCTGAACTTGAGGCTGAACTGGGCAAGCTCGGAAAATAATTAAAAATATTTACTCCTAAGCGGAACTATTCCGGAAATACGAGCGTTTTCGTGTTGTAATCAATTGCGCAAAGCATAATCCCCCCCCGAATGCTGCGCACTGAGAACAAACACATTCTGATGTGTTGTTAAATGACTTGGCCCGCTCCTCCCCCGAACCGGCCAAGTCATTTTTTTATCTTTTTAGACCTTGAGTCGATTGGCATAAAGCGACGCAAATAAAGCTAAAATCAAGAATCCCAGCGCCGTCCAACCTGATATCGGTGATGCACCGCCTTTTAAAAGCTGACCACCCACCCCTGAGCCAATGGCCTGTCCCAAATAAACCGCAGAGGTATTGAGCGCCACGGTGGCGGAAGCCAAAGGTGGGGCCAGTTGCACCAAGCGGCTTTGTTGCAGGGAATTTGAAGAGAATGTTCCAAGCCCCCAAAGCGCCATGCCTAAAATCATGCCCCAGTAATTGCCAAACATCAACGTAAACACCGCAAAACCGATGCACAGGCTCACCAGCGCCCAAGCAATCACTTTATGAACCGACATGCTGCGCACCATATTTGAACCGAGTGTATTGCCAACAACTCCGGCTGCACCGGCAATGGCAAAGGCCAAGGAAATTTGCAGTGTCGTTGCCAAGGTAACCTGCTTCAAAATAGGGCCAAGATAACCCAACACCGAAATTTGCCCAGACATGCTGAGCAAAGTGACCAACAAGACGCAAAGCAATGCGGGTGAAGTGAAAACTGAAACCCAGGATTTCAGATTGAGCGGAACGCCAAACAGTTTTGGCGGCACGGTGAACCAAACTGCAACAGCACTGATGAGTGACAGGCCAGCCATTAAAGCAAATACCATACGCCAGCCAATCCAGTCGCCGAGCAATGCACCAATCGGAATACCTCCGACAGACGCAATAGACCATCCAATGAAGATGAATGAAATTGCCGAAGCGCGGCGCTCATTGGACACTAGTAAACCCACAGTGGCCGCAGCTTGAGGTGAAAAAATGCCAGCCGCACTGATCATGAGTGCACGAACAATCAGCAGTGACCAAAAATCATTGGTAAAAGCCGAAGCCAAATGCCCCAGCGCGTAGAGCAACATTGAAAGCGTGAGCAATAACCGCCTATCAACGCGCGTGGTCAGCATGGCAAGCACGGGCGCACCGATCCCCACAATGACACCGCCAACCAGCAACAATAAACCAGCCGTTGCCGTATCCACATGAAGCTCAGCCGAAAGCTGATTGAGCATCCCCGCTGGCAAAAGCACACCCGTGCCAATCACAAAATTGCCAAACACCATAGCCCATAGTGCAAGATTAACTCGAGATTCCGTCATTTTCACTCTTTTCGCAACTGCGAAATGTTCTTGCCCGCACTGCAACAGAGTAATAGGCTAAGTCCAAATCATGAATTGAACGAAAGTGAATGTCCAATATGAAAATTGCAAAGGTGGGTATCATTGGCGCAGGCCAGATGGGTTGCGGCATTGCACAAGTCTGCGCTGCGGCGGGCTATCACGTCGGCATTTATGATGCAGCAGCCGACCGCATTGCAGCGGGAATAGCCAGTATTGATTCAGGCCTTTCGCGGCGCGTGAAGTCAGGCAAACTGACGGAAGATGCAAAGTCAGCGTTGCTGGCCCACATTGCACCCGTAAATGGTTTTGAAGGTTTTAGCGATTTTGATTTGGTGATTGAATCAGCCACCGAAAACGAGGCGATCAAGCGCCAGATTTTTGAGGCCGTTACGCCGCATTTGAAAGCCGATTGCATCATTGCGTCTAACACATCTTCAATCTCGATTACGCGCCTTGCCGCCACCACCGGCCGACCTGAAAAATTTATGGGCATACACTTCATGAACCCGGTTCCGGTGATGGAACTCGTTGAATTGATCCGCGGCATTGCCACCGACGAAACTGTGTTCAAAACCATTCAGGCTTTCACACTGACCTTAGGCAAAACCACGGCCATCTCGGAAGATTATCCAGCCTTTATCGTTAACCGCATTTTGCTTCCGATGATCAATGAAGCGATTTACACGCTCTATGAAGGCGTAGGCAGTGTGACCGCTATCGACACCGCCATGAAACTGGGCGCGCACCACCCCATGGGGCCGTTAGAGTTGGCTGACTTTATCGGACTCGATACCTGTTTATCAGTGATGCAGGTGCTGCATGACGGCTTGGCCGATTCAAAATATCGCCCTTGCCCATTGCTGGTCAAATATGTCGAAGCCGGATGGCTTGGTCGCAAAGTGAAGCGTGGGTTTTATGATTACCGCGGCGAGACGCCGGTGCCGACGCGTTGAAGTGATTTCGGTGCAACATTGCGCCAAGCCATGTGCAGAACACTTTTGATCAGCGCTTCATCGGCTCTGTCTTGATTAACGAGCGTCCAACCTTTTTTTCCCCATCCGCCCGCGATTGGCGAAATGAATTTGGGTTCGGATTCGCATAACATCTGCTGCTGTTCAGGCAAGAGCTTCACATAGGCCGTCCCCTTACCGTCAAATCCTGCAAAAATTTTATCACGAACGCGAAAATCAACTTTTCCGAAATGAGATTTTTCCTCGGTTTCTGGAAGTGCCAAGGCCAGTCTTTTAAAGCGTTCAGAACTCATCTATTTCTCCGCCAAAGCTGCCTTGACCAAATCTTGTGCGTCTTTCGAGGCCCAATCGGCTGGCCCTAACAAACGGCCAATTTCCTTGCCGTCACGGCCAATCAGCAATGTGGTTGGTAATCCCAGTGATTGCACCGCCGCCAATCCAGCCATCTTCTGATCGACATATAAAGCCAAATTCTCTGCGCCCGAATCCTTCAAAAAAGCCGCAGAAGCCTCCGCGCCTTTCAAGTCTTCGCTAATCGCTACAACCTCAAAATCAGCCGAACCCAGGAATTTCTGCAACTGCGCAAGTTCCGGCATTTCCTTGCGGCAGGGCGCACACCATGTGGCCCAGAGATTGAGCAAAACCACTTTGCCCTTCCAATGGCTTAAATCCAGTGGGGAACCCTTGCCATCCGCAAACGAGAAGGCGGCAATATCTTTTGGCGCTGGATGCTTGATAAAAGCCGCCAAAGTTGAGGCAGTTTCAGCGGCGGGCGCAACAGCCACCTTGCGCCCAGTGCCCTGAAACAAGTAAACGGCAACTGCGATAATAAGTGCGGCAAGTAAGACGGGCAGGAATTTGGTTTTCATAAAGAGAGTTTCCAGTTCGAAAAAGGATATTTAATGACCAATAAAATGTGGGGTGGCAGGTTTGCGTCGGGCCCTTCTGCCATAATGGCAGAAATAAATGCATCAATTGATTTTGATCGGCGCTTGTATGCCCAAGACATTGCGGGTTCCAAGGCCCATTCTGCTATGTTGGCCAAGCAAAACATTATTTCCAAGGCCGACCTGAAAGCCATCCACACTGGACTCGACCAGATCAAAATTGAAATCGAAACTGGCAAATTCAAGTTCAGCCAGGCGCTGGAAGACATCCATCTCAATATCGAGAGCCGTCTGAAAGAGCTGATCGGTGAACCTGCGGGTCGCCTTCACACCGCCAGAAGCCGCAATGATCAAGTGGCAACTGATTTCAGGCTTTATGTGCGCGACTATATTGACCAGCTTGATGCAGGTTTGGCCGATTTGCAATTGGCTTTGGCGACCAAAGCTGAGTCGGAAGCCGCCACCATCATGCCCGGTTTCACGCATTTGCAATCGGCCCAGCCTGTCACCTTTGGCCATCACCTGCTGGCCTATGTTGAAATGCTGAGCAGGGATCGTGGGCGTTTGGCCGATGCCAGAAAACGGATGAACGAAAATCCATTGGGTGCGGCCGCTCTTGCTGGAACCTCATTCCCGATAGACCGGAATATTACGTCAAAAGATTTAGGTTTTGACCGTCCCACGCGCAATTCGATGGATTCAGTGGCGGCACGTGACTACGCGCTGGAAACTTTGGCGGCCGCCAGCATTTGCGCCATTCATTTATCGCGCCTTGCTGAGGAAATCGTTATTTGGTGTTCGGCGCAATTCCGTTTTGTGAAGCTGAGCGATAAATTCACCACCGGCTCATCCATCATGCCGCAAAAGCGCAATCCCGATGCAGCGGAATTGGTCCGTGCAAAGCCGGGTCGGATTCTGGGCGCTTTCACAGCACTTGCGGTGGTAATGAAGGGCCTGCCGCTGACTTATTCCAAAGATATGCAGGAAGACAAAGAGCAGACTTTCGATGCGCTCGATAATCTCGCTTTAGGCATTTCCGCCATGGCAGGCATGGTGCGCGATTTGGAGCCCAACAAGGATGTTCTAAAAGCCGCCGCCAATAGCGGATATGCCACGGCAACGGACTTGGCCGATTGGCTGGTGCAGAACCTCAAAATGCCATTTCGGGACGCGCACCATGTCACAGGCCGCATCGTAGCTTTGGCTGAAAAAAAATCATGTCTTTTGTCCGAACTTTCGCTAGAAGACATGCAATCGATATCGTCTGGCATCACCAAAGCGGTTTTCAAGGTTTTAACTGTTGAAGCTTCGGTGGCCTCCAGAACCAGTTTTGGTGGCACTGCACCGGTTAATGTGCGCCGTGCAGCCAAACGCTGGCTAAAGTTCCCGAAAGGAAAGTGAGCGATGGTGTATTACTTAAGAAACGCCATATTTTTGGCCATCATCGTCTCCACCTTTTCTCTGGCTGGCTGCGGCATCCGCAATGACCCGGTTTATACAGCACCTAAAACTGTGACAAAATAAATGCATCACTTTGCTTATAAAAACGGCGTACTTCATGCCGAAGATGTGAATTTGCAAGCGCTCGCCGAAGAAGTGGGAACACCGTTTTACTGTTATTCGACTGCAACGTTAGAGCGCCATTTCCGCGTGATGGACGGCGCGTTTAAAGATACTGACCATTTGCTCTGCTACGCCATGAAGGCCAATTCCAACCAAGCTGTCATCAAAACCATGGCGGCTTTAGGTGCTGGCATGGATGTTGTGTCCGAAGGCGAACTGCGTCGTGCTTTGGCTGCTGGTGTGCCTGCGCGCAAAATTGTTTTTTCAGGTGTTGGTAAAACCGCCAGGGAAATGGCCTATGCTTTGCGTGAAGGCATTGCCTGTTTTAATGTCGAGTCCGAACCAGAATTGGAACTGCTTTCAACGGTGGCCCAGCGTGTGGGCCAGCGCGCCTCAGTTTCCATTCGAGTCAATCCCGATGTTGACGCCAAAACCCATGCCAAAATTTCAACAGGAAAAGCCGATAATAAATTTGGCATCACTTATTTGCGTGCGTCGGAAGTTTATGCTCGTGCTGCGGCATTGCCCAATATTGATGTGACGGGTGTTGATATGCATATCGGCAGCCAGATCACCGAACTCGCACCGTTTGAGCAGGCTTTCAAATTAATGGGTGAATTGGTGGTGCGGTTAAAGGCCGAAGGCCATAATATTCGCCATCTCGATTTGGGCGGCGGGCTTGGTGTGCCTTACCGGGGCGATAATGATATTCCGCCGCATCCAGATGAATATGCAGCGATGGTGAAACGCACGCTGGGTCATCTCGGTCTTAAATACATGATGGAACCGGGCCGCATGATCGTCGGCAATGCCGGAATCATGGTGTCACGCGTTATTTATGTGAAGGAAAATGAAGGCAAAACTTTCGTTGTGCAGGATGCCGCGATGAATGATTTGATCCGCCCCACGCTTTATGATGCCTATCATGAAATCTTGGCGGTTGAAGAAAGCCGCAATGAAACAACCCAAGAGGCCGATGTCGTTGGCCCGGTATGCGAAACTGGTGATTATTTTGCCAAATCGCGCCGCCTGCCCAAGTTGCAACAGGGTGACTTGATTGCGATTATGACGGCAGGTGCTTACGGCGCCGTGCAATCTGGAACCTACAACACGAGGCCACTGATCCCCGAAGTCTTGGTTAAGGATGATCAGTTTGCCATAGTCCGCCCCCGCCAGACTTACGAAGAGTTGATCGGATTGGACAGGCTTGCCCCTTGGCAATAATGCCATTATTTTGGTGGAATCGTGTTATAGTCAAAACCGATGAATTTTGAATCGCCAAACCAGTTAGATAGAAAAATCACACTGCAACGCACCGCCTTGCTGTGGGAACAGCTTTGGAACTGCACTCAAAAGCCTCTGATTGTGATCGGTTTTGCAATTATAATTCTGGCCTCAGGCGCACTCGACTGGTTTCCAGAATGGTTTGACCTTGCTGTTTTAAGTTTGATGGTTGCGGTGTTTTTATACAGTCTCAAAGATATCGCCCAATTAAAAACCGCCAGCCGCCTCGCCGCTATGCGCCGCATGGAACAGTATTCCACCATCAACCATCGTGGCCTCTCGAGCCATGACGATGACCTTGTTGCAGAAAGCAACAACGGCACCGCCGAATCTTTGTGGGAAGAGCATAAGCGCCGTCAATTGCAGGCTTTGGAAAATGTGAAGTTATCACCCCCCAAGTCAGCTTGGCGTTTGTTTGATCCAACGGCCTTGCGCGTGCCAGTGGCCTTAGCGGCGATTGCATCAATATTGCTGGGTTCGGGCGATCTCATATCTAATACCCGCAACGCGATGAATTTTGCGCCCGCCATTGCAGCACTCCCACCTTCACTCGATGCGTGGCTGAAGCCGCCAGCTTATACAGGAAAACAACCCATCCTGCTGACCAGCGCCGCGATGCGTGATAAACTCAGCACCTCGCCTGAAATTCTGGTCCCCGAAAATTCAAGCTTAAGTATCCGCGCTGTTGGCTCTGCCAAGCCAAGGCTTGCCTTTTATTCGCCGGGCACAGCGCCTTCTCCTGAAACCGAAATCAAGTCTATTTCGGCTCAGGTCACCAACACTGAAAAAGGCTTTACAGCCGAAGTAAAGCTTGATCGGCCAGTCACTGTAAAATTGTTCGACGACACCAAAGAGCTGGCCTCATGGCCGATCACATTAATCCCCGACGAAGCACCCAAGATCAGTTTCGTTGACGATCCAAAGGCTGGCGATAACGGCGCGCTCAATGTGCATTGGAAGACATCTGACGATTATGGCGTCAAATCCATTACGGCTGAAATATCATTGGCCGATGAGCAGGAAAATGGAACCGGCTTTGCTAGCAATGGCGTGTTTTTATATGAGGCACCTATTTTCAAAGTCGGCATGCAAAAGCCAAATGCAAAAATTGAAGACACGATATCAAAGCAGGATTTAAGCGCTCATCCTTGGGCTGGTCTTTATGTGACGATGGAACTGACAGCAAAAGACGGCGCAGGTCACACGGCAACATCCGAATCCAAGCGCTTCAAACTACCCGAGCGCAGTTTCTTCCGCTTTCTCGCAAAGGCGCTGATTGAGCAACGCAAGAAACTGATTATAGTGCCAGATGATGCGCCAGATATTGCTACTATGCTTGATGCGTTCTCGGCCTATCCCTATTCAATTCGTGATCAAAGCAAACTAATCTTGCAACTGGCCGTGATCAAATCTGGCTTGGCCCATGCTGGCGAGACTGAAGATGTAAAGACCGCGGTCACGAATCTGTGGCCGCTTGCTCTGGCGATCGAAGATGGCGAACTTTCGGACATTCGCGCCCAATTGCGCGATTTGAAACAGCAACTGGAACAAGCTTTGAAAGAAGGCGCACCGCCTGAGCGCATTGCCGAACTCATGGATAAAATGCGCAAAGGCATGGATAAGCTCATGGACCAAATGCGCAAAGATGCCGAAAAGCGTATGGCTGATGGCAGCATGAAAAAAGATCCCAATGGCAAATCCATCAGCCGCGACGATTTGGAAAAAATGCTTGATGACATTGATAAGCTGAGCAAGAGCGGTTCGAAAGATGCCGCGCAGGATATGCTGTCGCAGCTCGATCAATTGCTCCAAAATTTGCAGCCCGGTCTTACTGACCAAGCGGGTAAAGATGGTGATCCCGGCTTGCAGCAAAAGATGGACGAGCTTTCCGATATGATGCGCAAGCAGCAGAAACTCATGGATCAAACCCAAAAGCTTCCAAGGCCTGGTGAAGGCGAGCAAGCCCCCGATAGGCCTGATGATGGTTCTGGCGCACTGGCTGACAAACAGGGCGATCTGTCGGAAATGCTTGATAACTTGAACAAACAACTTGGGCCAGGTGGCCAAGCTGAGCTGGGCGATGCCAGCAAAAGCATGAAGGGCGCTAAGGGTTCGCTTAAAGATGGTTCAAAAGATGATGCGCTTCGTCAACAAGGCGAAGCCATGAAGCAAATGCGCGATGGCGCGCAGAAACTTGGCAAGAAACTGGCTGAACAAGGCAAAGGTAAAACTGGCCAGCAAGGCAAAGACGGCGAATCTGCCAGCGACAATAATGATCCACTCGGCCGCCCCCGCGCCACGCGTAACCCTGACAACGGCCCCAACAAAAATATGGTGCCCTCGGAACTTTCCATGCGCCGCGCCCGCGAAATTCTGGAAACCCTGCGCCAGAAATATGATGATCCAAATTTAGGGTCTGGCGAGAAGGCCTATATCGATAGATTGCTGCGCGGGCTTTATTAGCTTATTTCACAATGTGCCCGACAAAGGGTAACTCGCGGAATTGATGCGCCATATCCATGCCGTAACCGACAACAAATCTATCGGGGCAATCGAAGCCACAGAAATCAGCCTTTATGCTGGCAGCCAAATGACCGGGCTTGTATAGTAACACCGCAGATTTAACTGACTTTGCGCCGCGCGCCGAAAGCAAATCTTTAGCATAAGCAAGTGTTCGTCCGGACTCCAAAATATCATCCACCAGCAACACATCGCGGCCTTCAACAATCGATTCAATATCGCGGAGCACATCAACCTGGCCCGATGACGTTTGCGCAGCGCGGTAACTCGCCAGAATCATGAAATCAACTTCGGGTGACAAGCCAGCGTGATGCATGGCGCGGATGAGATCAGCGGCAAAGATGAAACTGCCCTTTAACACCGGGACCACCAAAAGTCGGTGCGGCTCAAGGGTTGCGATTTCATGCGCCAAAACCGTGATGCGTTCCGCGATCTGGGCTTCGGAAAAAAGGACATCGATACGGTGTCCGTCAATGGTGATGCTGCTCATGGATTGGCTTTTGAGCTTATTTCATCCAAATGTGCAAAGCGAATCTTCAAGTTCTTCGCAAGTTCCGGCGGCGAGGCCACGCGGGTGGTAAAAGTCGTCGTTTCGCCGGGCCGCAATGGCCGGGACGAGGTATCCAAAGTCCAAGTATAAAGCTCTTGTGGCCCTTCGCCATGCAACGCGAAGCGCATGGACGGTATTTTGCGCACGGAATCAGTTGAATTGCTGATCTCACCCTTGATCATCAAAACATGAGCGCCATCAATAACTGTATTTTGTTGCTCAACATGGCGAATATCCAAGCCGTAAACATTCACATTATAACCCAGCTTCTCATAAACCTTGATCGTGGCTGGAGCCGCCATGACAACAGTTTCAGGCATGAGGGCCGCTGATATAAACGGCGCGAGAACAAACAGACCCAAAGACGCCCAGCCTCCAGCGCGCTTAAACCGTTTGCTGCGCTTTAAAGCGAATTCCTCTTGGGCATTCTTTGCCGCCTCAACCAATCGCTGCACATCAAACTCAGGCTCTTCGCGGTAATCAAACACCCGGGCCACAGAACGGCTAGGCACCTCGACAACATCAACAACGGCATGTTCTTTCCAGCTATGCCCACATGAACGGCAAGAAACGGTAAAGGACGAGCTTCCTTGAACATGGTCAGCAATGTCATAACGTGTGGCACAGGACGGGCAGCGGACGATCATAGACTCTCCAAAACGCCTAGAAGTTCTGATAGAGGCTAACTACAAACGTGGTTAATGCGCGGTTAAGACCCTTGCATCTAACAAAGGTTCGAAGTGGAGTGAATTGATTGATTGAGTTGCAGGGGGTCGGTCTGCGCTATGGCGACGGACCCGAAATTTTGAAGGAAGTGAACTTCAAAATGGAACAAGGTGACATGCGGTTTTTGACCGGCCCTTCAGGTGCTGGCAAATCATCGCTTCTGCGCCTGCTGTTTATGGCTCTGAAACCGAGCAAAGGTCTGGTTTCGATTTTTAATCAAGACGCGTCCAAACTGCGTGGTTCCGATCTTCCGCTACTGCGCCGCCGCATTGGCGTGGTGTTTCAAGATTTCAGGTTACTCGATCATTTAACCACATTTGAAAACGTAGCGTTGCCCTTGCGCGTGATTGGCCAGAAGCCTGATGACTATCACCGCGATGTCATGGATTTACTGGATTGGGTAGGTTTGAAAGATCAAGCCAATGCGCGGCCTGAAATTTTATCGGGTGGTGAAAAGCAACGCGCGGCCATTGCAAGAGCGGTTGTATCGAAGCCTGAAATTTTATTAGCAGATGAGCCGACTGGAAACGTCGATCCAGTTTTAGCCAAACGTCTTTTGCATTTGTTCTTGGAATTGAACCGCCTTGGCACCACAGTGTTTCTGGCGACCCATGATTTGAGTTTGATCAAACAAGCCAAGGGCCAAGTGCTGCGACTGGAACACGGAACATTAAAGGATGAGACGCTGTGATAGAAGAGATCAGCGCAAAACCATCGGCGATTATTCCGTCGGGTGCCGCATCGCTGCGCACCATGACCGTGACCATGACTGTGATGTGTTATCTCGCTTGTCTGGCAATCGGCGCATTGATTTTGATCAACCGCGCCGTTGAAGATTGGACACATGGCATTTCGCGCGAAGTGACGGTTCAGCTTCGTCAGATAAGCAATGTTGATACTGAAGCACAACTTCAAAAAGCCACCGCACTTTTACAAGGCGCTGCGGGCGTGATTTCAGTCGAAGCCTTAGACCGCAAAGCCAGTTTAAAGCTTTTAGAGCCGTGGTTGGGCAACACTAATCTCGATGAACTCCCCGTGCCGCGTTTGATCCGTGTGACCATTGACGAAGCAAATCCGCCTGATTTTGAAGTACTCGAAAAAAATCTTGTGGCCAATATCAAAGGCGCAAGTCTCGATACACACAGGCGCTGGGAAACCGAACTCGCCCGCATGGCCCACAGCCTGACACTACTGTCATGGTGGATATTGGCACTGATCTGCGGATCTGCAATTGCCATGGTGATCTTTGCAGCCCGTGCCGCCCTTGATGCCAACCGCGAAGTGGTTGAGGTATTGCGCCTCGTGGGCGCCAAAAATAGTTTCATCGCGCGCCAGATTTCGCAGCGCTTTTTGATCACAGGCTTGTTCGCAGGTTGTGCCGGAATCATTTTAGCGGGCATCACATTCTTAGGATTAGGATCAACCGGACAAGCAGCTGGCAATGGCGTGGCGGCAGCGAGCTTCACACTTTTGTTTGCGCCTCATGGCGATCTATTATCGACGCTTGTGATCGTTCTCGCCGTACCATTAGTGGCAACGCTGATTGCGCTAGTCACTGCGAACATGACACTCACTCATATCCTACGAGCTGCACCATGATTGTTCTACGTTCAATCATTTTCAATATTATTTTTTATGTGAACCTCGCATTGTTTTTAATTTTAGGCTCATGGCTTTTTCTTTGCCCTAGGATTTGGGCCATTCGGGCTTTGCAAGCTTGGGCAAAATCTTCGCTCTGGTTATTGAAAGTTATCTGCAACACCAAGATAGAAGTGCGAGGAGGCGAGAATATTATGGGCGGGCCATGTTTGGTTGCAGGAAAGCACCAATCATTTTGGGAAACATTTGCCGTGCTTCCACTCTTTGATGACCCATGCATGGTGCTGAAACGTGAACTGACTTTCATTCCTCTGTTCGGCTGGTTCGCTTTGAAGTTCAAAATGATCGCCGTGGAACGCAGTGCTGGAAGTGCAGCTCTCCGCAAACTCGTTGCGCGCGGCAAGCAAGAAATTGCCCGGGGTCGCGAGATTATCATTATGCCCGAAGGCACAAGGCGCGGGCCTGACGATCCGCCAGATTATAAGCCGGGGGCTGCAGCACTTTATAATGCGCTGAATGTGCCCTGCGTCCCGTTTGGTTTGAACTCCGGCTTGTTCTGGCCTAGGCGCAAATTTTTGCGAAATCCTGGAACGATTGTGGTTGAGTTTATGCCAGCAATTCCCGCTGGTCTGCCACGCAAGGAATTCCAGAAACGTCTCGAAGCCGCAATTGAAACCAGCTCCACAAGGCTTATATCAGAAGCACGAGCCTTATCAGTACAAAAATAGAACAATTTCTCGACTCTTACTTTCGTTCGTGTTATGTTTCTTTTCTCGTTTGATCGGTTTCCAACATGAATGCGATTTTTCTACCCTTGAAAGGCCAGTTGCCTGCCATTTCCCAACAAATTTGGGAGATGAAATATCGCTTGGGCGCTGCTGAAGGTTCTTTGGAATCGAGCTTCATGCGTGTGGCCGAGGCGGTCGCCGCCGCTGAAAAACCCGAACTTCGCGAAACTTATGCGCGCCAGTTTTTTGGACTGATGGCAGATTTGCGCTTTCTCCCTGCAGGGCGAATTTTGGCAGGTGCTGGCACGGGCCGCGCCGTCACATTGTTCAACTGCTTCGTGATGGACAAAATTGCCGACTCCATTCCTGGCATTTTCAACGGCCTGAATGAAGCCGCCCAAACCCTGCAACAGGGCGGTGGCATTGGCCATGATTTTTCAACGCTCAGGCCCAAGGGCGCTTTGGTGCATGGTGTGGGCGCTGATGCATCAGGCCCCTTGAGCTTTATGGATGTGTGGGACTCGATGTGCCGCACCATTATGTCCGCAGGGGCCAGACGTGGTGCTATGATGGGAACCCTGCGCTGCGATCATCCTGATATTGAAGCCTTCGTGGAAGCCAAGCGCGACAAAACCAAACTGCGCAATTTCAATCTTTCTGTGCTGGTGACAGATGCATTTATGGCAGCTGTCAAAGGTGATGCCGAGTGGCCATTAATTTTTGATGGCGTAGTTTTCAAAACAGTTTCGGCACGCGGCCTGTGGCAGAAAATCATGAGGGCCACATATGATTGCGCCGAACCCGGCGTGATTTTTATTGATCGGATTAATGCCAAAAATCCCTTGGCCTATTGCGAAACCATTTCCTGCACCAATCCATGCGGCGAACAACCTCTGCCAGCTTACGGCGCATGTTTGTTAGGCTCACTGAATTTGACCAAGTTTGTGAACGCGCCATTTGAAAATGATGCTTCAATTAATTTTGAGGCACTGCATAGCGCAACGCTTCTGGCCATCCGCTTTCTTGATAATGTAATTGATGTTTCAAACTATCCTCTTCCTCAACAAAAAGCGGAGGCACTCAATAAGCGCCGCTTGGGGTTGGGCGTAACGGGTCTGGCCGATGCGCTTTTAATGTGCGGCTTGCGTTATGGATCGGTCAAGTCAGCGAAACTTGCAGCGTTGTGCATGAACACGATTCGCGATGCGGCTCTAGAATCGAGTACATCATTGGCGAAAGAGAAGGGCTGCTTTCCCCTATACAACACAGATGATTATTTGGCGACTGAATATGCGCAGAGTTTGAGCGGCCAGCAACGTGAAATGATCAAAGCCAATGGTTTGCGCAATGGCTTGTTGACCTCGATTGCGCCGACGGGAACGATTTCATTGCTCGCCGGAAACGTTTCGAGCGGCATCGAGCCGATTTTTAACGCTGGTTATGAACGCAACATCACGAATCCGGATGGCAGCCACCGCACCGAATTGTTGGAAGATTATGCCGTGGCTTTGTGGCGCTCTAGGTCTGATGGATTGCCACCCGCTTTTGTAACCGTCGATGATTTGAAACCAGTTGATCATTTGAACATGGCCGCTGCGGTTCAACCGTTTGTCGATAGTTCCATTTCCAAAACTGTCAATGTGCCAGAGATGATCGATTTTCAAAGTTTCACGTCGGTTTATGAACAGGCCTATGCCTTGGGCCTAAAGGGCTGCACCACATTCAGGCCCAATGATATCACGGGATCAATTTTGAAATCACCGACACAAGCAAAAGAACTCTGCCCATCTTGTGGAAGCGATAATCTGGTGGCCAAAGAAGGCTGCAAATCCTGCACCAATTGCGGATATGCGCTGTGCGGCTGAAATAGGGCTTGACTTATTTATAATTTTGTTCCATATTTGTTCTCATGCAAATACATGGCACCCCAATCACCCTGACCTCTCCGCAAGACGCCGATATGGCCGACCGTTTCTGGTATTGGCAAGGCACATCGGGACGAAAATACATTCACTCCGTCTATGATGTAGACTTATGCCCACCTTTGCCTGGTGCAGTTTATGTGGGTGTTAAACGCGCGGGCCATTTGCGCATCGCTGTGACTGTCGGGCGCTTTACACCTTTCTGGGATAAGACTTTGCCCGAAAAAGATTCGACCCGCTTGCAGCGCTTAGGCGTTGATGAAGTTCATGTTCACTTGCTGGCGCGTGGCTCTGATGCAGCAGATTGCATTATGAAAGATTTGAGTTCGGCTTTGGGTGAAACTCGTGTGCCGCAAGAATTAAACGAAAGCGCTTCATTATGGGTTCACGCTGCCTGAATTTGGCAGATGCTCAATAATGTCTTCAAGCTCGGCCTCATGAATGCCAAGACCACGCAGATGCGCAACAGTGTTTAAAATATAATCGACACAGCTTCCGGCCAACCCATGACCTTGCTTCACCATGGCAAGAGTTTTTGCGATTGGTTGAGGTTCAAAAAACTGTGTGTGTTCATGGTTCACAACATAGGTAACGGCTTGAACGGTTTTTGATTGGTCAGCCACCTGAACCTCTTCTACAACCTCGCGGTAGGCTTCGCTGATTAATTCTCGCTTCCGAATATAGGCCAAAACGTCAGGCCAATTTGCAAGCGCCACTTCATAGAGGACGCCAACACAACTCCCACCAACATCCAAACCTAAAACCAAACCGGGCTTTTCAGGAGTGCCCCGGTAATGGTGCGAGATAATGCTGAGGCGACGATGGTAGCCGGTAATTGTTCCAAGAGAAGAATTCACATATTCAAAATCCGGCCGCCACATTAACGAGCCATAGGCAAAAATATGATGGCAATCTTCTGGCTTCATTGCTTTTTAGGCACACGTCCAAAATCAGGGATGTCTTGCCCCGCTGCAATAACATTGCGCCTCGCTTCTCTGGCGCGCGTGAAAAGATTAAACAAGGTCTCACCATCACCCCAACGCACCGCACGCTGCAAAACTGCGAGCTCTTCAGTAAATCGCCCGAGCATTTCAAGAACCGCATCTTTATTATTCAAAAACACATCGCGCCACATTGTGGGGTCCGATGCCGCAATGCGCGTGAAGTCCCGAAAACCACTCGCCGAATATTTAATAACTTCACTGCTGGTCACACTTTCAAGATCAGAAGCAGTAGCTACAGTGGTGTAAGCGATGAGATGCGGCAAATGGCTGGTGATGGCCAAAACCAAATCATGATGATCAGCCGTCATCAGTTCAGTGTTTGATCCACACGCCTGCCAATAAGCTTCAAGCTTTGCGGTGGCCACACGATCACCACCTTCCAACGGCGTTAAAATGCACCAGCGATTTTCAAACAATTCGGCAAAGCCAGAACGTGGTCCAGATTGCTCTGTACCAGCAACGGGATGGCCCGGAATGAAATGAACACCTTGGGGCACATGTGGCCCACAATCGCGAACGATGGCACCTTTGACAGAACCCACATCAGTCAAAATCGCGCCTTGCTTCAAATACGGGCCAATCTCAGCAGCCAGCGGGCCGCAAGCCCCAACCGGCACACACATAATAACTAGATCAGCGCCCTTAACGGCATCGGCAGCCGTTGCATAGACAGCATCAACCAAGCCAATTTCTAACGCAATTTTGCGCGTTTCTTCGCTCTTGGCATGACCCACAATAGCTTTAGCCAAACCTTTTTTGCGCATGGCATGGCAGAGCGAAGAACCAATCAGGCCAAGGCCCAAAACCACCACTTTTTCAAACATAAAACTCATTTCATAAATTCCGTCAGAGCAGACATAAACGCGTGATTGGCCTCTTCAGAACCAATGGAAACTCGCAACGCTTTTGGCAAGCCATAAGAGTCGACACGCCGCACAATGATGCCACGCGCCATCAAATGCGCATCGGCAGCAACGGCTTTTTCAGCCGAGGCGAAATGAATCAAAACAAAATTGCCAACGCTCGGCGTGACCTCAAGCCCTAGCTTGCGCACTTCTGCTGAAACCCACTCCAACCATTTCGTATTATGCGCAACAGCCTGTTCAATAAACCCAACATCTTCCATCGCCGCCGTGCCCGCCGCAATCGCCGGCGTGCTCACATTGAACGGCCCACGAATTCGGTTGAGCACATCGGCAACATTTGGCGGGCAATAAGCCCAACCGATACGCACACCGGCAAGGCCAAATATTTTCGAAAATGTCCGAGTCATCACCACATTGGTGTTGTTCTCAACCAATGAGATGCCAGCATCATAATCATTGGCCAAAACATATTCCGCATAGGCCGCGTCGAGAATGAGCAACACGTTAGAAGGAAGGCCTGCATGCAGGCGCTTAACTTCGGCATAGGACAAATAAGTTCCCGTCGGATTGTTGGGATTGGCAAGAAACACAATCTTGGTTGCGGCTGTGACTCGTGATAGAATCTCGCCGACATTGGCAACATAATTCGTTTCAGGTGCCACCACTGCTGAGGCCCCGTTCGTTGCAATCGCAATCGGATAAACCAGAAAACCAAATTGCGAATAAATCGCTTCATCGCCCACGCCTAAATAAGCATGGGCCAACATTTGCAACAGCTCATCAGAACCCGTACCACCGCATACAATGTTGGCCGCATTCAGCCCATAACGTTTAGCAATCGCATCACGCAGCTTAGTCGCACTTGGATCAGGATAGAGTGCGAGGTTCTGTGAGACTGCGTCTTGATAAGCGGCAACTGCCATTGGGCTAGGCCCCATGGGAGATTCATTCGATGAAAGCTTGTAGACCCGACCCGCCTTCGGCCCAGACTTGCCAGGCACATACGCTTGGATACCAAGAATACCCGGTTTTGGTTCCGGCCCCGCAACAACCGACATTAAACTTCCACCTGAATGGCGCTGCTATAACGCCCAGCGATCTTCAGCTTGAGCGAAGCATTGGAGCGCATCAAACCAACCAGCGGCCCTTCATGCTCGGTCATGTATCCGGGCAAGCATGAAAGTCGCAAGTTTCCAATCTTACTCTGCCAAATCGGCTGGGGCGTAAAATCCCGTGGCAGCTTGCCATCGGTTATGACCAGCGTTTCATCATAACCACTTACCTCAACTGGTGCTTGGCCAATGAGCAGAAGTTTCGGCACGTCCTCTTCCTTCAGAATCGGCAGGCTTGCAATCACCTGCGCCTTGCCGCCATGACCCGACATAAAGGCTTCAACCCATGGCTGCTCAGTCTCAACCACACAAATATCACCAGGCGCGGAATCAATCTGCATTAAGGCTTGCGCCTCATCACGGTATTCTTCAACATTAATGGCACCAAAATAATCCCTAAGGCGCAGACGATGCGCGGTGTTGGCGTTTAAGTGTTTGCTAACATGCAAGGTGATTGGCGCTTGGCGCAAACTCGAATCGCTGATGATGGCCCGCCAAACACGTAAAATCAGTTCAGGTGAAACGTCAGTGCCTTTGGCCTGCGCCAACAACCGACGCATAATGGCGGCCTCGCGTGTGGGCCGCAAAGGCGATGCAAAAATCTGAATTTCATTTTGCTTGGCGCGTTTAACCTGCCCCGTAATGTCAATGCGTTTGGCCAACAGGTCAAGAATGCGGTCATCAATCTCATCGAGCGCTAGACGCGCCTCGACCAGGCTGGGAGATGTTGTTGAATGAGGATCATCAGAATTCATAAGTTGGGTCCAAAGCTTTAATCAGGCCGTCATAAAGCTTCATAAGGAATAGAAGCGATAAATGCAAAGCGACTATATTTTGCCGTGCGACGCATTTGGAGCTGGCAAAAAGGCGGGCTTGAACCTCGGCAATACACGCCTCACCTTGCGGCCCGGCGCATAGGCATAAACCTGTTTTTGCGCCTCTATGATCAAAGCGCCGGATATACCGCGCAAAGCCGCAGCTGAACCAAGCTTTTCAAGCCCACGGGCTAAAGCGGAGCCTGCAAGTCTTTTGGACGGCGGCATAACCAAGGCATATTCAAACCGCGTGACAGAAAACTGAGCCGATCTCAACAGTCCTTGTAGTTGCTGCCGCGAAAACGGCTGGCCATGGCCGAAAGGTGAAATATCACGCATCGCCCAAAGACTGCTGCGATTGGGCACGACTAAAAGTAATTTGCCTTGCGGTGTCAGCACGCGCCAAACCTCTTGCAATAATTCTTCAGGGCTATCGGTGAATTCCAAGC
The DNA here is from genome assembly GCA_964247245.1 of uncultured Aestuariivirga sp. Taxonomy (GTDB): domain Bacteria; phylum Pseudomonadota; class Alphaproteobacteria; order Rhizobiales; family Aestuariivirgaceae; genus Aestuariivirga. The sequence goes on along the minus strand of CAXTTK010000001.1, from coordinate 610,706 downwards.
AATGAATAACCAAGGCCGTATCGACTGCGTTATCACCTAATGGCAGATCCAGTTCATCAACCAGAGCTGACGACACCGGCCCTACTTCCGGCCAATGAATAACCCCGCGCCGCGCTGGCATAAAAGCCAATTGCCGCAATGCAGATTCTCTCGATTTATCAAGATACGGTGTGGCATAGCCCAATCCCAGAACGGTAGCCTGCGGGTCATGTGGCAAATCGCCCGCAAGTTTGGCCGTAATTAATCGTTGGGTAGCCTTTCCCAATGAAGTGGCATAGTATTCGCGCAGATCAACAATATCCATGGGTCTCAATTTAGCGCCAATTCGCGCTTGGGTCACCCATGGAATGAAATAGGGTTTCTAAATGGCTCACATCGATATGCGTCAGTTTATGTGTTTAGAAGATAATTACGGCGTGATCATTCATGACAGCGTGACCGGAGCCACGGCTTCAATTGATGCACCTGATGCAGACGCCGTTGAAAAACAGCTGAAGAAATTTGGCCGCCAACTCACCCATATTTTTACAACCCACCACCACGCCGACCATGTGCAAGGTAATGCGCAACTGAAGGAACATTACGGTTGTAAGATCATCGGCCCCAAAGCCGAGTCCGATAAAATTCCGGGTATTGATATGCAAATTTCGGGCGGTGAAAAATTCATCTGGTCAAACCGGGAAGTTTTTGTGCATGATTGCCCGGGGCATACGTCAGGTCACATCGCTTTCAGCATTCCGGGCGAGTTCTCGCTTTTTGCGGGCGACACATTGTTTTCCGTGGGCTGTGGGCGTGTGATCGAAGGCACGATGGAGCAAATGTTCCATTCGGTGAATCAGTTCAAAACCCTTTCAACCAGCACCTATGTTTATTGCGGCCATGAATATACCGAAGCGAATGTGAAGTTTGCTCTGACCATTGAGCCTGAAAACAAAGCGCTGCAAAATCGCTTCCACGCGGTCGCTGCGTTGCGTGCAAAAGGCGAGATGACCTGCCCCACCACTATTGGTGAGGAACTTAAAACCAATCCTTATTTGCGTTGTGATAGCCCTGAAATTCGTAAAAATCTCGGAATGGAAACAGCAAGCTATGCGGAAGTATTTGCTGAAATTCGAACGCGCAAAAATAACTTCAAATAGTTTTTTTGAAAATCATATCTTTGGCAGCAATAACAGCACCTGCTGTGATCAGCAGGCAGCCAATGGCAATTGACCAATGATAAACCGCAAAGCCTGACATGATCAGCACCAATGTTGAAAGCAATGGCGCTGCATAGGAACTGACCCCAAGAATCATACGGTCGCCGTGTTTCATGCCAAAGTCCCAAGCATAGAATGCAAGCCCCATGGGCAATAGGCCAAGACTAAGCACTGCAAACCATTGCGATGAACTTAAGCTCCAGAGTGTGGGTTCCAATGCAAAATGGGCAATTCCTGAAAGTGCGGCGCAGGCAAAACAAAAGCCCGCAACAATATCACTTGGTACATTCCCATATTTTCGGATGAGCACTGAAAATCCTGCCCACATGATCGCATAAGGAATGGCGATGATGTGACCAAGCTGCAACCCAGCTGAAAGCAAATTGAGTTGCCCTTTGCTGATCACGATAAAGGCACCGGCAACACCGAGGGCCACGCCCAAGACATGATACCATTTCAACTTTTCGCCCGGTGCAAAGGCGGAAAACACCACGATCAACAAGGGCCAAGTGTAAGCAATGAGGCTCACTTCGACAGCAGGCGCATTGCGGATGGCGATAAAATATAAAAGATGGCAACCAAACAGCGCCCCAACATTAAGCGCCCACACCTGCCATTTTTGCCCAAACAATACCATATAAGCTTGGCGTCGGAACGGCCAACTAGAAACGCCAATGAGACCTCCAACGAAAAAACCCATGGCATTTAATTGTAGAGGCGGGATAGCTTCGGCGCTTTTTGATAAATACGCCAGAAAACCCCACATGATGACCGCAGCAAAGCCGACCAGTGTGGCTTGGGGCTTATTCAAGCCTTGTCTCGCGACCATTCAGCCAAGTTTGTCCGCCGACACTGAGAAGAACAGCCAACAGAATGATGGTTCCGCCAATGACCGACGAACGATCAGGAACTTCGCCCACAAAAAGCCAAGACCAAAATGGATTTATAATTGCATCCATCATTGCGAGTAGTGCCAGCGTTACACCCTGAACAGTTTTTGCGCCAAGACCATAAAACACCAATGGTATTGCCAGTTGGATAGGCCCCATAAGCATCAATAAGCCGAAAGATTTAAAGTCGATTGCAAATGCGCTGGCTGTTCCCCCCTGCCATTGGCTGACGATCCCCGCCACAATAAAGGACAACAACCCACCCACGCAAATGGCCGGCATCATGTCATAATCGCGGTAACGCCGAAGCAACAATGTTTGCGCTGCAAATGTAAGGGGCACACCAAAGCAAAGTGCCAAGCCTCCGAGATGACCGGATTGAAAACCATTCCAACCAATCACCAAAGTTCCAGCAATCGCAATAATCGCCGCAAGCCAGGCAAAGAGGTTTGGTTTTTCACCCGTAATTGCCTTCGATAAAAGTCCGGCAAAAAGTGGGGAAGTAGCCCCAATCACCGAAACCGTTGCGGTGGGCACGAGCGTGAGCGAGGTCACATAAAATGTCGTACCAGCCGCAAAGCACAGGGCCGACCAGAACATCGCCCATCCCGGAATATTGCCAAAAACATTTCCAGTCTCAGGCCCATACCGCAAAACTGAATAACACAGCAGTGCCACGGCCATCCAAAAGCCACGCCAACAATTGATCTGCCAGCCGGAAAGCCCGGGCATTAGGCGCACAAACAGCCCAGACAGGCTCCACCCGAAATTGGCGATCAGCACATAGAAAACGCCAACCCCAAACCCTTGCCTGCCTGTCGTCATGTTCGCTCCGAATCGTCACAACTCTAGCTAAAGCAAAATTTCCTGCAAGGTGAGTTACAGCTTATATTCAACCTTAAATATATTTTAAATGAATTAATTTCGCAGTCTAATATTGTCAGAATCAAACGGGCTTTCAATCACGACAGTCGATTTAAAAATCTTGCCCAATATTTTGATTTCAAGTTCAGTTCCAACCGCAGCATATTCTGGTTTCACCATGGCAAGTGCGAGCGATTTATTACAACGCCATCCAAAACCGCCATTGGTGGCGCGGCCTATGAGTTTGCCGTTAGAATAGATGGGCTCAGAACCGCGCGCATCGGAATCAGCATCAGTTACGCCATGAACTTCCATGGTCACAAAATTCCAGTTAAGGCCTTTTTCTTTGCCAGCTACCAACGCATCGCGGCCAATGAAAGGGCCTTTGCTCGGATGTACGAAACGATCGAGGCCTGATTCATAGGCTGAATATTCGATTGAAAGTTCGCGCGGAATCAGACGGTAGGATTTTTCGATAGATAGCGATGACATGGCTTTGATGCCATATGGCTTGATGCCAAATTCTTTGCCTGCTTCCATCAAATGATCAAACAGTGCCACCTGTTGTTCAACGGGCACATGGAACTCATAGCCAAGCTCGCCCACAAAGTTCACACGCAGCACATGGGCTGTGGCCGTGCCGACCGTAATTTCTTTGCCGGAGAGCCATGGGAAAGCCTCGTTGCTCAAATTCGCATCTGTGAGTTTTGCTAAAAGTTTTTGTGACTTTGGCCCGGCGATCACAATTACACCAAGGCGCGCTGTGATTGAATTAAGCCGCACTGAACCATCAGTGGGTGCCAGCTTGCGCAAATAGTCTTGATCATGGCGTTCATAAGCACCAGCTGAAACCAGATAGAAGCGACCGGGCGACCATTCATAAACAGTGAACTCGGCACGAACACCGCCGCGCGGTGACAGTAAATGACACAGCGCGATGCGGCCTTGTTTTTTTGGAATTTTATTGGCGAGAATAGATTCAAGCCATTCGCGGGCTTTTGGGCCAGAGACTTCCATCTTGGCAAATGCCGACATATCTTGAATGCCAACATTGTTCATGACGTTCAAACATTCTTCGCCAACAAATTTGAAAGAATTTGACCGACGGAAAGACCATTTCTCAACAATGCGACCATCATCAGTTGCAGGCGCGTGGTTGTGATTGGTTAAAGTATCATCAGAGTTCAGTTCTTCTTTTGAAAGCGCATAGCCCTTTGGCGCAAACCAACCAGGGCGCTCCCAACCATAAACTGAACCAAACACGGCTCCTAAATCTTTCATCCGGTCATAAATTGCAGTGCGCTTTAATGGCCGTGCTGCAGAGCGTTCTTCTTCAGGATAGTGCGGTGTGAAGACGTTTGCATAAGCTTCTTCGTTTTTGGTTTTGAGATAGCCCTTGGTGGCATAAGGCCCAAAGCGCCGCGGATCAACGCCCATCATATCAATGGTCGGTTCGCCATCGACAATCCATTCTGCCAACTGCCAACCAGCGCCACCAGCAGCGGTTACACCAAAGGAATGGCCTTCATTAAGCCAGAAATTCTTTTTATCCCAAGCAGGGCCAATGATGGGTGAACCGTCAGGCGTGTAAGCGATTGCACCGTTATAGACTTTCTTAATGCCCACTTCGCCAAATGCAGGCACGCGTGTAATCGCCGTTTCAATGTAAGGCCCTAAGCGGTCTAAATCTTCTTGGAATAATTCATACTCAGACTGATCTGACGGCCCATCAACATAACAAACCGGCGCACCCTTTTCATAAGGCCCGAGCAGAAGCCCACCATTTTCCTCGCGCATATACCAACTTGAATCAGCCTCGCGCAGAACACCCATTTCGGGTAAGCCCTTTGCTTGGCGTTCTTTAATCAATGGATGTGGCTCAGTGACGATATATTGATGCTCAACCGGAATAACTGGAATATCAAGCCCAACCATAGCACCAGTCTTGCGCGCGAAGTTGCCGGAGCATGAAACAACATGTTCACAAATAATATCACCTTGATCGGTCTTCACCAACCATTCGCCCGATGGCAGCTGCTCAATCGCGGTTACCGATGTGTTGCGGTAAATTTCAGCACCATGCGCACGAGCCCCCTTAGCCAGCGCCTGGGTTAAATCAGCAGGTTGAATATAGCCATCGTCGGGATGTTGAATAGCACCGAGAATTCCGTCCGTTTCACAGAGTGGCCAAATTTCCTTGAGCTGTTGAGGTGTGAGCAAGTTCACCTTAATGCCGATGGTTTCAGCAATGCCCGCATAATACATAAACTCATCCCAGCGGTCTTTGGTCCGGGCGAGACGAATGTTCGAGACTTTCTTGAAGCCGACATTCTGGCCTGTTTCAATTTCCAGTTCTTGATAAAATTTCACTGAGTATTTATGAATTTGTCCGACAGAATATGACATATTGAAAAGCGGCAGCAAACCGGCGGCATGCCAAGTGGAACCCGACGTGAGCTCCTTGCGTTCAACCAAAACCACATCCGACCAACCCTTCTTGGCCAGGTGATAAAGTGTTGAAACACCCACCACACCACCACCGATGACAACAACCTTAGCTTTGGATTTCATGGGAACGCCCTTTTGGCTCGAAATTTTGATTGACTATACAATAGTGAGCAAAATTCAACAGAGGTGAGAATTGAGCGACAGCGGCAAAGCCGATTACGACACGGCCAGCCCCGTGTGCTTGATTATGAATTGAGCCAGATTGGACACGTCATCACGGCTGAACACTGGAACTGCGCAATTGACAATTTCACCGTTGGCGGCAACGGCCACAATCGTCGGGTCATCGCCAGCTAACGTTTGATGGTTGAGTTCCAAATTGCGAACTTCGATCTTGTCATGGGTGTCGCGCTTATAGCCTTCGACGATAACCAAGTCGCAGGGTGATAGCTTTACCAAAATTTCATTGAGCGAAGGCGGTTCAGTTCCGCGCAACTCATTCATAATCGCAAATCGATTTTGTGAAATGACGGCAACTTCGGCGGCCCCAGCTTTACGGTGCCTAAAACTATCGCGGCCTTCATGATCAATATCAAAATCATGGTGGGCGTGTTTGACGGTGGAAATTTTATAACCTCGGTCAGTAAGGTGGCGCACAAGTTTTTCTACCAGCGTGGTTTTACCGGAATTTTTAAAGCCACAAACACCAATAACTTTTTGCATTCAGCGAACTTTTGGCAAAATCTTCAGCGCAGCCGTTATGTCGGCAGGCGTATTGATGTTCATAAACGGATCATAATCATCCGCCCGCCAATTCACTTTTGCTGCATCAATTTTAAAAACCCAATCTTGAACACGGTTTGATTTGTGCATTTCCTTTTCAAGATGGGGCAAAAGCTTGGTGGGCCAAAAACCAGTTAGGAAATGATCTTGGCCTTTTGAATTGGCAAAAGCTGGTTTGGTTCCTGCAAGTTTACGAACCAGATCATGCGGCAGAAAAGGCGAGTCGGAGGGAACGGTAACAACCGCATCATAGCCCTCCTCATCGGCATAGCTCAGTGCTGCATGAATGCCAGCAAGGGGCGTATCAATCTCAGTTTCAATATCGGGAATAATATCAAACTCCAAAAATTGAAACCGCTTTGCATCGCCATTGGCATTGATCACAATGTCTTCAACTTGCGGGCTGAGCCGGTCAATCACCCGCACGATCAGTGTCTTTGGCCCAAGCTTGGCAAATGACTTTTCAGCGCCCATGCGTTTTGATTTGCCGCCAGCAATGATGGCTCCAAGAATATTCATGAATGCTTATATATCCTTTGGGGTGGAATGAAGATTTTTATGTCATCTCCAATTTTTACATCGCCTTCGCATTCAACCCATACGGTCACGCCGCGTTTGGCGGTGGCGGCCTTTACAAATTTAGGGCCTTGCTCTGGATGAGTCTTGGAAATTTGATCGGCGACCTGACGGCATGGCGCGTTTTCCATATCAACCACGACCGTTGCGCCTGATGAAAACTGTAACCGTGTCGAAGGTGGCAGCAATGTCAAATCAGGAATGCCTGAAGTGACCATATTAGCGCCAAGCCAGGACGCATTGATTGAGACAAGTTCCATTGCCTTTGCCACATCTGCCATTTCTTCAACCGAGATGAATGTGAGCTGGCGGACATTGCGGATGATCGTGTTACGCTTATAGGTGAGCAACGTGCGACTGTCGGATAAACGCGTCAACCCTGTGTGGCAATCACCGTCTGGGCCGGAGAGTTTGAGCGACAAGCTTTGACGCTGTTGTTTATCAAAACCATCATCGCGGCTTTCGCGCGAAAGAAGTTGTTCGACTTTCCCCATAAAGGAAAGTTTTGTTTGCAGGGGCATGGCACTTTTCCGAATTGAATTTCCACTCTATAGCAAGCTCATGGATATTGACCACCCAGAAACTGTGCTGGATTTATCTGGCCTGCTCTGCCCTTTGCCGGTTTTGAAGGCGCGGAAGGCGCTTATGGCTTTGCCTTCCGGATCTGAATTGGTCATTCTAGCGACTGACCCGATGGCGACAATTGACATGCCGCATTTTTGCAACGAGCAAGGCCACCAGCTTTTGGAGCAGTCCAAATCGGGTGAGGTTTTGCGATTCAGGATAAAAAGAAAATGACTTATGATTTCGGCGCATTCAATAATTGGGGAACTCTCAAAAAAGTTGCTGTGCGCAAACCCATTGATGCATTTGTGTCGGACGCCAAGATTGACGCAGAGTGGAAGGATTTGAATTTCCATTCCCGGCCCGATTTTAAAAATGCGCTTCATGAATTTGAGGCCGTTGAAAAAGTCATTAGAGATACTGGCGCTGAGGTGATTGAGCTTGGCGCTGCTGAAGGCCTGACACTCGACAGCCTTTATACCCATGATGCTTTGATCGTGACGCCCAAAGGCCTCGTGCGCCCGCGCATGGGCAAACCACAGCGGCGCAATGAAGCTGCAATCAATGGCGCGCAACTAGAGAAACTGGGTTTTCCGATTGCTGGGGAGATTTCGGGCGAAGGCAAAATTGAGGGCGGCGATCTGGTTTGGATTGACAAAAACACGGTGTTGGCGGGCATTGGTTACCGCACCAATCTTGAGGGTGTACGGCAATTGCAGGCCATTTGTGGGGCCGATGTGAATGTGATGTGGTTTGACATGCCGCATTATAAGGGCCGTTCGGATGTGTTCCATCTGATGAGCTGCTTGAGCCCGCTCGATCAGGATTTAGCTGTGGTGTATCTACCGCTGATGGCCGGGCGACTGATTGAGTTTCTGGAATCGCGCGGCATTAAATTTGTCGAAGTTCCGGAATCCGAGTTCGATACCATGGGTTGCAACGTTTTGGCCATGGGCCCACGCCACGCCATGATGGTGGCGGGCAACCCCATAACTGAGGCGCGCATGAAAGCGGCGGGGGTTCGGGTGGATGTGATTCAGGGCGTGGATATCTGCCGCAAAGGCGAAGGCGGGCCGACCTGTATGACGAGGCCTTTGGTCAGAGGATAGAATTATTTTTATCTAAACAGGAATAAAGCTTGACACCGTACGGTGAATGGGCTAAATGTCCTAATACTCCACAATTGGGTCAGAACTTCCAACAAGTCTTGCAAGGTGCACGAAGACGACGTTGGGGGTGTGGGCATAATTGACAATTGTCAGCGCATAGCATACATTGTCTGACAAGCGCCGACAGGAGTGAAAACAATGGCCAGTGATAGAATTACCGTTCGTGTTGAACCTGAATTGCGAGAATGGTTTGAGAAGCAGGCTAAACGCAAAGATCGTTCATTAGGTTACATGGTTGTCCAGTCGATGGAACAGACCAAACGCTCAACCGAAGGCCGCGACCAAATGATGAGGGACGCAATAGCTGAGGCCGATAAGGGTGTGTTTGTTTCGCAGGAAGCCGTTCATAAATGGATGGATTCTTGGGACTCAGAAAACGAGCTTCCTTTGCCTGAGCCAGATGTTTTTCTGAAACGCGCCTAAGCAATGAAGGTCATCTACCTTTCCCAAGCCTTGCGCGATATGAATTGGGTGCGGAAATATTACAATGAAGTCTTTCCGGCGGGCCGGAGCAACGCAAGATCACAATTGCGGAAGACCGAAATACTGATTTCAGATAATCCGCTGGTCGGACATCAATCAGAAACAGTAAACGGCGCGCGCGAGTTTCATATCTCACGCACGCCGTTTTCGTTTTTATATAGGGTTGCGAAAGAGCATATTGAAATTATGCGTGTGGTTGATAATCGTTCAAATTGGGATCAACAAATATTACAAGATTAAAAATGACTTGCCCTCACCTATCCCATCCAGCTTCGCCGGATGGGACCCTTTCCTCTCCCGCTAAAGCGGCAGAGGGCGACTAAAATAACTCTTTCACCTTGGTCGTAAATCCAACGGTCACGCTGCCGTCTTCGTATTCAATCAGAGGGCGGCGGATGAGGGAGGTGTGTTCCATGGCGAGTTTGACGGCTTTGGCTTCGGTTAAGCCTTCAGTTTCAGAAGCGGGCAGGCCGCGCCATGTATAGCCGGCGCGGTTGATCATTTTCTCCCAGCCGCCAACGGATTTGGACCAGCGGGTGATTTGTTCTTTGGTGGGTTTTTCAACTGAGTAATCAGAGAACTCTACGCCGACTTTTTTCTCTGCCAGATACTCCAAGGCTTTTTGGCAGGTGGAGCATTTCTTTAATCCGTAGGCTTTGATCTTCATTTTACCGACTCCGGTTCATTTTTCAAGTTTGCATCGAATAATATTCGAGAAATTAGGAGGATCAAGCCGCTATAGAGTCCCCAGAACAATGGTGCCTCTAGGAAAGGTGAAATGTCTCCAATTCCTAAACCTTCCGGAACGATGATCAATGTATCAAAAAACCATGTCAGTGTTGGCACGGTGATGAGAACTGATAAGCTGATTACACCAGTAAAAACTGTTGCCTTCTCATCAATGGTTCGGAATTTATTTAACCCCGAAAGCAAAACTATGGTTGGTACTAAGAACGACATATAGATGCTACTGATAATTGTTGAAGTAAAAAGTGGTTCATACAAATGCAGCCAGGTAGGGCTTTCATCTGTTCGCCCGCTAAAGAAATCTGCATCCCAAAGTGTCTTGTTGCCGTGTAAGAACTGGAGCAATCTCTCTACGGGCGTAGAAATCAGACTTTGATGAAAAAACGCATCAATTGATGATCGACTAATAAGTTTGTGACCCGTAACCAGAATGTAGCAAAATGTCGAAACGCTTATGAACGTTCCACTTAACGAAATGGCCCAATATTGTGCCATAGACAAAACTGTCTTCAATCTTCTGTCCCCGATAACGACAAACGTAAAAACTGATCCTGCAATAAGGCCAATTAGTCTCAAATAAAATAATCCAACAAGAATGGAAAGACTGCATATTAAAATGACAAACGGATATGGCAGGTTTGCGAATTGTTTTCTCATGATCATGCAACTGCCTCAGAATTTGTTTTTTTTGGTCGGCAGCATTGTGACATTTGAGTTAAAATCTGAGGAGCCGCTCAATGACAATGTTTTATCCGTGAACGCATCAGCGCCGCCATAGATTTGATCGGTGAAGGCTTTGAACAGACCTTCAATTTCGGCCTTTTCAATATCCTTCACGATAAACACCAACCGTGTTTCCTCTACACCATCGGGCCATGCAGGGATCCGGACGGGAGGATGAAACACATGCTGCACCCCGTGTACGGCCAAGGGGCGCGTCGGATCATCAGAGGTTTTAATCAGTCCCTTCATGCGCAGAAGATTGGCACCATGATAAGAGGTGAGCAATTCTAAAAACAGCTCCAACCCTTGCGGAGAAATGGCGCGTGGTTCTTTGAAAGCAAAGGATCGAATATGCGCGTCATGGCGGGATTTATCGTGATGGTGATGATGTTCGGCGCGCAGCACAGCTTCATCATTGAGCCACGCTTGAACATTGGGTGTTTTGGTTTTGGGATCATAGAGACCCATGGTGAACAAACGTTCCGCATTGGCTTCGCCCCGGTGCGTGGTGAGAAGGCGAGCACTTGGATTTAATTTACGGAGGCGACCAATGATGGCGAACATTTTTTCTTCGCCCTCTAAGCCATTGAGCAAATCCAATTTCGTGAGCACGATCCGGTCAGCCACTGCCACTTGTTTGACAGCTTCGGGATGCGCATCAAGTGTGGCCCAACCATTGACGCCATCAACAACCGTGATCACGCCTTCTAAGCGCAAGCGCTGCAATAAAAAATCATCACGCATTAATGCATGGAGCACCGGAGCTGGATCAGCAAGGCCTGTGGTTTCAATAAGAATACGGTCAAAGGCTTTGATTTCGCCAGCATCTCGTTTGGTCAGTAGGTTGCCGATTGTATCAATCAGATCACCACGAATGGTGCAGCACAGGCACCCCGAGGCCAACTCAATAATATTATCATCAGATTTTTCAACGAGCAGATGATCAATGCCAATCTCGCCAAACTCATTGATGATAACGCACGCGTTTACCATCATCGGGTCTTTTAATAGCGTGTTGAGCAACGATGTTTTGCCCGCACCTAAAAATCCAGTGAGGATAGCGGTGGGGATGGGTGTGCGGTCGATCATGAAGTCGTTATCTTATTCTCAATTGAAGTCTGTTGATCAAAATATTTCAAAGCATAAAATTAATCGTCATTCCCGCGAAGGCGGGAAACCAACTTTGCCCAAATTCAGCTTTTCGAAAGTTGGATCCCCGCCTTCGCGGGGATAACGGTTTAGTGTGAGATTGGTCACATCTAAAATTATTTTGATCTAGCACAAGCGCGGCAAGAACCAACGCGCCACCGCCATTCCGAGGTAAGGCAAGGGCAGCCAACATTTAAGGCTTTTTGGATTTTAAGTTTTTCGGAGGGGACCGGAAACCTAACTTATCATCATCAGAGCCTTCATCTGTGACCTGCTGATCGCTGTTTGCGTCAGGGGGCGATGCTGCTGCCATTTGTTGGATCAGGGTTTCAGGCATCACATCACAGGTTGCGCCATCTTGTTTGTAAAGGTTGCACAGCGAAAGGCTCGACGCCATTTCGAGGTTCCACAACATCGCAGCATAACCAGCTTTGTTCGGCATCTTGATGACGCCACCAATACCACCTGCCTCAATCCCAACGGGACTGATCAACCGACCACGCAATGCCATATCGGCCTTCATGGCATCAGGATATGTTCCAAATGAAACCGCCCAGCCCGCCATGTTATTGGCATTGGCAGGAGTGACTGGCGCTTTCTTTTTACAAACGGTCGTCGTCATATCAGCTGGCACAATGGCACCATAAATTTGATCGGTGATTTCAGCGACTTTTGGATGTTGAGCATCCGAAGGGCGTTCGAAACCAGACTGCAACAGAAATTGCGAAAGCTGAGCGCGTTGGCCGCCATTGCGTGCACCCAGAACCACCGAGATCAATTGGCGACCGCCCTTAATGGCAGAGCCCACCAAATTGTAACCAGAGTTACAGACAAAGCCCGTTTTCATGCCCACGGCTTCGGGCATAAGCCTAATGAGGCTGTTGTGATTGGGCAGGCGGCGCTTACCTACGACTACGGCTTCCTGAGCAAAATAATGCGAGTGTTCAGGAAATTGATTGATGATCAATGCAGCGATAATGCCGATGTCACGCGCGCTGGTGATTTGGCGTGGATCAAAGAGACCATTGGGGTTTTCAAAATGGGTTGCGGCCAACCCCATATCCTTGGCGACATCGTTCATTTCTTTAGCAAAGTTTTTAACAGTGCCGCTGGTTCCCTCAGCCAGCACATAAGCCATATCATTGGCCGAATAGACCAGCATGGCTTGCAAAGCAAAATCAACCGTCACCATCGTACCTGTCGGCAGGCCTGTGTGGCTGGCAGGTTGGGAATGGGCCAGAGCCGAGATTGGAATTTTTTGGTCGAGCTTTAAAACGCCTGAACGAATTTTACGAAAGACGACATAGCCTGTCATTAATTTGGTGAGCGAAGCTGGATACCACGGTTCACCAGCGCGCTCCTGGCTGATCACTTCGCCCGTGAAGGCATCAAACAAAAGCGAAGGCCCTGTGTTGCTAACAGTTTTGTCTTCAGCCCATGCGGAAGCTATGACAGAAATGCCAAACACGCACACCAGAAGCATTCGCAACATCAAACTCAAACGACCAAAACTCCAAGCTAACGAACACCTATTGGCCTAATCCAATTGGCCCAACCAATCAACAGCGAATGCGCCGCAGATTAATGCCATTTTACGACCATAATTTAAGGTTTGGTGCCCTTGGAGGGACTTGAACCCCCACTCCTCTCGGAAGCGGATTTTGAGTCCGCCGCGTCTACCATTCCACCACAAGGGCCAAACTTGTCATAAAACAGGTTTGATGCGGCTCTCTCTAAACGGGGAAGCCTTGCGCCGTCAACCCCAAGGCGCTTTAAAGTGAAAATGATCCGAATTACCGATTCTTTTTATATTGACGAGCGCGACATCAAGGAAAGCTTTATGCGGGCTTCGGGGCCGGGTGGGCAGAATGTCAACAAAGTCTCGACCGCAGTTGAATTGCGCTATGATGTTTCGGTCTCTGGGCTGCCGGAAGATGCTCGTGAGCGGCTGGCGATTTTGGCCGGGCGACTTTTGACCCAGGACAATATTTTGGTGATACAGTCCCAAGAGTTTCGGTCGCAAGACCGCAACCGCGCAGCAGCGCAGGACAAATTGGTTGCGATGTTGCAAAAATCGTTAGTGCGGCCAATACCTCGCCGTAAAACCAAGCCCACTTATTCTTCAACGCTCAAACGCATTGAATCCAAAGTCAAACGCGGGCAAACCAAAGTTCTGCGCCGCAACAAACCTGATTTGGACTGATTTATACGTGTTGAAAAAACTTTATGATTGGACGCTAGGATTGGCCTCGCGCAAAAGTGCTGAAACGTGGTTGGCGGTGATTGCCTTTGTTGAAAGCTCGGTGTTTTTAGTGCCCGCCGATATTTTATTTTTGCCGATGGCATTGGCGCAACCAAAAAAAGCTTATCGTTATGCAGCCGTGGCCACGATTTTTTCTGTGCTGGGTGGCATTGCCGGATATTTTCTGGGCTATTTCGCTTATGAGGCTTTTGCTAAACCGGTTTTGAATTTCTATGGCGCTCTCGCAGAATTTGAACATTTCAAATCCTGTGCTTCAGAGCAAACGCTTTTGGTATTATTAACCACATCTGGCCTTGCCCATTTACCTCCCATTAAAATCGTGACGATCTTGGCTGGTGCAATGCAAATCAGTTTTGTGTTTTTTGTGTTGTCTTGCATTATTGCGCGTGGCGCACGGTTTTTTGCTTTGGCTTGGGCGCTGCGGACTTATGGTGAGGCAATCAAGTATTTTATTGAACGTCGCTTGGGCTTGATAGCAGGTGGTGCGGCAGCAATCATAATTGCGCTGTATTTGGGCGTGAAGTATCTCGGCGGACACGGAGCACTGACATGTTAAACGGCATTACTCAAAAACAAGCATTCGCAATTATTTTTACCGTAGCACTTGCAACGATTATTGGGGCTTGGATTTTTGAATATGCAGGTTATCCGCCATGCGAACTTTGCTTGAAACAACGCTTGGCTTATTATCTTGCTATCCCCATCAGCTTGTTGATGGTTTTGCTTTTTGGGCAGAGTTCAGCTCTTCAAAAAAATGCGATGATTGTTTTAGGTTTGATCATGCTCGCCAGTTGCATCTTTGGCATTTATCATTCAGGCGTGGAATGGAAGTTCTGGGCGGGGCCAACCGAATGCACCGGTGATTTTGCAGGTGGCCTTCCTGATCTGACCAAGAAGGCTGTGATGTGTGACCAAGCCGCGATCCGGATTTTAGGAATTTCTTTGGCTGGCTATAATGCCATTATATCGGCAGCACTTGCGGTCTTGGCGTTCAGCAAGATTCAAGGATCCAGCTCAGCATCCCAATAAAGATAATCCATCCAACTTTCGTGCAGATAATTAGGCGGAAATAACCGCCCATTGCTATGCAGTTGGTTGACAGTGGGAACAACGGGCCATTGGCGTGGGAACATGCCAGCTTTTTTGGGAAGATCGCCACCCTTGGTCAAATTGCAGGGCGAACAAGCTGCCACCACATTATCCCACGTGGTCTGACCACCGCGCGAACGCGGGATCACATGATCAAAAGTTAGATCATCGGGCGAATCGCAATATTGGCACATGAATTTATCGCGTAGGAAAACATTAAACCGTGTGAAGGCTGGCGTGCGCGAAGGCTGCACATAATTTTTGAGCGCAATAACGCTGGGCAATTTGAACTCTGCAGATGAACTATGAACGACCCGGTCATATTCAGACACGATATTTACGCGGTCTAAAAACACGGCTTTGATTGCATCCTGCCAAGACCACAAGGATAAGGGATAGTAACTCAAAGGCCGATAATCAGCATTGAGTACTAAAGCCGGGCAAGCCTCTGGCGCGATGGGCGCTTGATACAAGGGAATCCTCTTTCAAACCAATCAGTCCCTTGTACTATAAGGACTATAACGGTTCTGTGAAGGGGGCAGTTGTCACGCCTGTTTTAGGCCTTTGAGACCCCGATAATGGCTCCATAGCAGCCTTGCAGCCACCGCCCTGTGTGGCCGCCAAGCTTCGGCATGGTGCGGCATATCTTTGATTTCAGGGCGATCATTCAATTTTAAAAAATCATGCACGGCAATGCGCAACGCCAAATCACCCGCAGGCCAAGCATCCGAGGCGCCCATGACGGAAAGCAGATAAATATCTGCCGTCCATGGTCCCACACCCGGCAACGCACAGAGCTGCTTTGCAACATTTTGTTCATCGTGTTTTTCAAGCGCTTTGAAATCCAACTCTCGATTTAAAACACGTCGTGCTATCTCGTGAAAAGTTTTAGCCTTCGCGCGCGAAAGACCCAAGCTCAGCAATTCTTCTGCAGATAAATTCAATATCATCTCAGCATCAAAGGGCTTTATGCGTTCGCGCACCCTTGCCCAAATGGCTGCGGCAGCTTGAAGAGACAGAAACTGCTCAGTCACGATCATCAACAAGCCTTCGAGACCTTGCGGGCTGGTGCGAAGCGACGGCAAGCCGTGGAGTTCAAGTATAGCTTGAAAACGAGGTTCAATGTTACAAAGGTCGATAACCGATTTTTCCAGATCAGACAGTTTTAGCAATCGCTCCATCTTAAAAATCCGAAGTGATTCCCTTCTTTTCCCAATCGCCAAAACGGGTTGGCTCTGGGCCTTTGGGGCCACCTTGCTCGGGTGGCAGATTTCGGGCGGCAGAGGCGGCACGGCGGGCTTCTGCCTCGGCCAAAGCACGTTTTGCTGCACCTGAAAGCTGGCGTTTTTCCACCTGATTTGAAATTGTCATTGCACCCTCGAAAATTAGCACTTCATTAACCATAGCTTGGCCAGACTTCAACTTTCCCACTTCCGAAGCTCATATAGCAAGGCAAATGTCGACGCATGTCTGTTCCTAATGCAGTGCCCTTAGGCGCGACCAAAGACAAGCTGGCTTGGTTTACAAACCTGCCCGCGGGTTTGCGCCCGGCTTTACGTGCGCGTCACTCTATTCCAATTGGTTTTAGCCAAATCATCACACCACTTGCTGTGGGTAATGCAGAGCAAGCATCTGAAATGTATGCCGGACGCTTTGTCTTTGCTGGCCAAATCATTACGGCATCTCCGATTGACGTGTTTGCGCAAAACGCTGCAGGGCCGGACTGGCGCGTTGCCATGACAGGCCTTGATTGGCTGACTCACTTCAATGCAAGCAATCGCAGCCTGCATGACCAATATGCCATGCGACTTCTTCATTATTGGAACCAATCAAAACGTACGGCGACAAGTATTGCGGCGCAAACAAGAATTTTGATTTCACTTGCAACGCATGGCCAGACGATTGCACGGCGTTGTGAGACTTCTATTCAGGCTGCTTATTTTGAGATTGTTGCGCGTGAATTGAAAATGTTGCTGAAGTTGAGCGCACGGGATTCAGAACAAAATTTAGATAAGGCTATTGCATTACTTTATTGCTTGAATAGCTTTCAAGGCCTGGGGCATTTACGTGAATTGGCTTATGAACTGATTGAACGCAATCTCGACCGCGTGATTTTGGCAGATGGCGGCCATGTGTCGCGTAGCGTTCAAAACCTGATTGTTTTTCTAGAACGCGTCGTTCCATTGCAACTGACCCAAACACCAATCATGCCGCTCTCGCTTTCGCGCGCAGCGGAAAATGGATTGGCGATGCTTCAACTATTGCGATGCGCTGAGGGCGAATTGACTAGTTTGATAAATGAAAATTATGATGTTAATCGGCTGAAGCGATTATTTTCTGTTGGGCAAATTGAAATTCCAAAACTCAATTTTGCACCGCAATCGAACTTTGCCCGCATTGATCATGAAAAGGCAAAATTGATTGCCGAAACTTCAGTGAAACTTGGTATTGATTTTTCTGACGGAAAACAGAAGATCATGCAGACGCAGAGCTTAAGAAACGGACATACGAGTCCTGCCATTATGCAGACCGCACCGCAAGGCACGGTGTTAATGATGCAAAGTGCCGGTCAAAAGCGAACCTGCTTCCTGTCTGCTGATGGTCTTGACCTTCGCATTGAGGATGAATTTGGCGTCAACGTCGCAGGTGAAATTTTGATCCAAGTTGCAGCTGGCATTCGACTATCACCACTGATGGAGGGTCAGGCCGTGATGTTTGTTTTGCCCGATCAATCGGTGTGGCACTTGAAGCAACGCGGCGGAACTGTGCATATCCGCCAATCAAAGATGCAATCTGAAATTCTAATTCAACACGATGGAAATACGCAGCAGAGCAAGATTAACTGGTCGCTCAAAAAGCAGGCAAAAACCCTAAAGAGCCCGCGCCAAAAGCAAAGTTTTGAGACGGGGTTGTTGTTTTAAAAAACGGGGTTTAATCGGCATGTGCCTTAGGCTATGGCATCGCCATGACCAAAAAACCAATCAAACGCGCGCTGCTGTCTGTCTCCGATAAAACTGGATTATTGCCTTTTGCAACAGTTTTGAGCGATCTTGGCATTGAACTCATCTCAACCGGTGGGACGGCTTTGGCGCTGCGCGAGGCCGGGTTGAACGTGAAAGATGTGTCGGAAGTTACAGGTTTTCCTGAAATCATGGATGGCCGGGTGAAAACGCTGCACCCCAAAATTCACGGTGGACTTTTGAACATTCGCGCCAACGCCGAACATCAGAGTGCCAAATCCAAAAATGGAATTGAAAATATCGATTTGCTGGTGGTCAATCTTTATCCTTTCGAGGCGACTGTTGCCAAGGGTGCTGAATGGGACGATGCCATTGAGAACATTGACGTGGGCGGCCCGGCGATGATCCGCGCGGCGGCAAAGAACCATGATGATGTGACGGTTGTTGTTGATCCTTCCGATTACGATTTGATTATTGCCGAGCTGAAACAAAATGGCGCTGCAACATTGATCGGCACACGAAAGAAACTTGCCGCAAAAGCTTTTGCCAGAACGGCAGCCTATGACAGCGCCATAGCAAATTGGTTCAACAAACAGTTGAACGAGACAACACCCGATTATTTCACACTTGGGGGTAAGCTTCATCAATCGCTGCGTTACGGTGAAAATCCTCATCAACAGGCTGCTGTTTATAAAACCAACGACGGTCGCACAGGCATTGTTGATGCGGCGCAGCTTCAAGGCAAAGAGCTTTCTTATAATAACATCAATGATGCCGACGCTGCACTCGAAATGATCCGTGAATTTGGCGGGTCTGAAAAAGCGGCATGCGTGATCGTAAAACACGCCAACCCGTGTGGCGTCGCCTTAGGAGCGACATCGGTCGAAGCCTATCTCAAAGCATTGGCATGTGATTCTACCAGTGCCTTTGGTGGCATTTTGGCTTTCAACCGCGAACTTGATGGCAATACGGCTCAAGAAATTTCCAAGATATTTACCGAAGTGATTATAGCACCCGGTGCTGATGATGACGCGCGCAATATTTTAGGTGAGAAAAAGAATTTACGACTTTTACTGCTTGCTGAATTGGCAGTCCCAAGCCCTAAGGCCATAGTTGTGAAATCCATTTCGGGCGGATTTCTTGTGCAAAGTTCAGACAGCATTTCTGAAATGGAATTGAAAGTGGTGAGCAAGCGCCAACCCAGCCCGCAGGAAATGTCTGATCTGATTTTTGCTTTTAAAGTGGCAAAGCACGTCAAATCTAATGCCATTGTTTTTGCACAAAATGGAACCACGGTTGGCATTGGTGCGGGGCAAATGTCACGGATTGATTCAACGCGGATTGCGGTGAGGAAGAGCCTTGATGCGGCAACGGCGCTAGGTTTGAAGACACCGCTCATTAAAAGCGCGGTGTTGGCCTCAGACGCCTTTTTTCCGTTTGCTGATGGCATCGAAGCCGCCGCGCAGGCAGGTGCAACGGCGATCATTCAACCTGGTGGCGCGATGCGCGATGATGACGTGATCAAGGCCGCAGACGCTGCGGGCCTTGCCATGGTGTTTACTGGTGTTCGTCACTTCCGCCATTAAGCTGGATTAGAACTTCCCGATGGCATTGATGAAGATGCCTTGATTATCGGCTTCAATGTGACTGAGATCATCTGAGAAGTGGCCGAAATTATAGCCAATGCCCATTTTGAAGTTATCGCCGAATTGACGGTAGATTGCCGCCAATGCGCCAAAGTCTGTGCTCTGCGATGATGGTGACCACAAGACACGACCTTCAATCAAAGCGTCCCAGTTTTTAACAATATGCATATCGAGGCGAAGGACGCCGAGATGAGCAGAGCTATCCTGCCATGTTGAACCAACGGCACGGTCCTTGGTGCTGCCAAAACGGAACCCGTATTTGCCGCCGATGGTGAAGATATTGTTCAAATCATAGCTAGCATCCGCCGAGAGAATATTGCTCATCTGCGATGGGCCATTGGTCGTGCCACCGACGCTGATTTGATCAGCACCAGGCAAATCATAAACATAGGTGTATTTGAACAAGGCGTTCAAACGATCATTGTCGACGGGCCGATAAGCAAAACCAAGACCACCTTCAATATAGGTGCCGTCGCGTGTGGTGGTTGTGGCTTGAGACACAACAGTATTGAGATTGCCGATCATGCGCCAATCATCGGAGGTCTTCACACCAAAGCCTGCAGAAAGCAGATAGGAGTTCAAATCACGCGTATGATCTTGCGAGTTTTCAAAGCGTGCTTCGGCTTTGGCATGAGCATCAAAGCCATTTTCCGTGTGGTAGCCAACACTGCCAGAGAACGCTTTGCGATCAAAGTCGCTATTCTTGAGGTTCGTGGTGGTGTTGATGGTATCATCCCAAATGGTACCGACTTCGACGCCTCCACCCAATGTCCATTCGGGTGCAGGCGTGTACTTTACGCCGTAGGTTTGAGTGAGCGAACGACGTGGGCCAAAGGGGTTGGTGTTTTCTTCAGCAAACGCAGAGAGCTGTTCACTATAAGCATGATGCGCTCCAACCACGAATGTGCCTGAGCCATCATTACTCACAATGCGCGTGAGATCGCCACTCGCATCTTGGGTTGGATCGAGCGAGTAGCCAAAATAGTAACGATCATCGGCGGTAGGCTTATAGTTGAGCAACGCTCTGGCACCGATGCCACCATCACCAATTGAGCCCTCACCTGAAAGATCAAGTTTTTCAGCGAGTTTGGTTTCGAAGCCAATGCCCACACGGTTATTGGTCTTGCGGTTGCCTGTGATGGCCACTGTGCCTTGGCCAAAGAGATAGGCTTGGCGTTCATCATCGTATTTATAGGTAAGCTTGGCGCCCACATCAGTGCGGTTGCCATTATCTGTTCCCAGCGGCACTTGGTGCAGCGATTGTTTAACACCAGGTGCAATCGACCAAAGTTCATCTAATTGTAGTTTGGTTTGGGCATTGGCCACATTTTCATGGCGCCCATCGGCGGTGTAGTGATCGTCAACTGATGCTTCGACGCTTAATGTTTCGTTGGCGATGATCGTGCCTTTGAGGCCCCAATTGGTTTCATCTTGGGTTGCTTGCTTGCTGAGCGAGGCAAAGCCTTTATCGGCACGGTTGTAATAACCATCGATGTCACCCTTGGTTGAACCATCAGTGAGGTCTTCAAGTGCGGCATGACCATGTACCCGCATCGCTTTAGCTGTAACGCCAGCCAGACCCGCAGTGGGACTATCAGAGATCGTCAACCCACCATCAGCGGATGTGGACGTGCCAAAGCCCGGGCCAGACGATTGCGCCACTTCAGCTTCGATGAATGTCCGGTCTGATCTGCGCAGCAATATATCGGCACCATAGAGTGTTTGATCAGCACCACCGGTCTTTTCGCTTTCAGCTGTCACGCCAACGCGAACATGTTCACCAATCCACTGCTGGCCGCGACCGCCAAAGGCATAGCCATCCGCATTGCCAGCAACTGGCGTGAACTCATAATTGGCAATGAGATAAACTTCATTATTACCTTGCGTGGCATTGCGCACCACATCAGTTGCAGATGTCGATGAACTGAGCGGGTTTTTAAGAATGACAACGCCTTGGATGTAATCAATCTCATAATCAGCGCCATAGCGCAGCTGGGTTCTTGAAACGACATTGCCTGTCACGGAATCGCGGAGTTCCACTGAAAGGGTTTCCGAGCCGATGGTTAAGTCCTGGTGCTTCAGGAAATAAGCCGAACCACCAGTACCTCTGATGATTTCATGTTGCGGCAAAGTTCCGGGTTGGGCGGCATAGACTGAGGCTTCCGTCTGACGTGCGCCAAAGCTTGTTGATTCAGGAGATCTATAAACACCACTTGCGCCATAAAGGGCGCGTTCATTACGCAAGAACTCTGTACCGGTGATTTGGGTTTTGAAGTTACCCCACATCACATGGCTGTCGTCTTTCTGGAGGCGTACAAAAAATTTGCCGCGTGTCGGAGCGTCTTCAACCGCCGTGGAATCATCACCATAAACCGGGTAATAATCATTGGGGTTGATGCGTTTCAAAAATTCTTTCGGATTTTTGCCATCGAGACCGACAAACATTTGGTCAAGGCTTGATTCCCCTGTGTCACCAGCGGCGGTCAGCAAGTATTTACCCTTGATCTTGCCCTTTACATAAAAAGCCAGACGACCTTTTGAGTAGATATTATTGTATTCACCAGGCTTGACCTGCTGGATATTGGCTGATCCGGTACGGTAGCCCGCCGTTATGTCGGCTTGCGCCACATAAAACCACTCGCTGGACGGAATGTTGATCTCACGGTCAAAATGAAGTCCCTTGCCGCCGCGCGGATTATTGAGCACGGAAACATCAACATTATGATCGCCCGGCGGCAGAATCTGCTGCACGACAAAAGCATTTTCTTGATCGATCGGGACGGGACTTCCCAACACAGTCACAAAATGACCCGCTGGAACATGAGAGCCATAGACTGTGACCGCCCCACCCTCGACCGGAATATTACGAAACGCCGTGCGGTCATCGGAATAGCCAGGAGCAACAGCGGCATCTTGTGGCGCATGTTGGTCGTAATGGTCTTTAGTGCGGGTTAAGGCCAGAGGCTTGGTTTCATCATAGCGGCCAGCCCGGTCATAGACGCGCAGCACATAATAAAGCTTAGAGTCACCATCACTCGGCATTGCCCAAGAGGCAGCGCCCAGACTTGTCGTTGGAACAATATAGGCGGGCTGTCCTTGGGGTGTTTGTCCTTCCGCAAAAATCCGGACTTCAGATTTCGTAATCCAAGCTGGATAATTGTTGCTGGCCAGAAAATTGACTTGCTCGCCAGCTTGATAAGTCTGGCGCACCGGGAAGGTTGAGACGTTGAGGATCGGCTTTACATCAAGCCCATCAAACTTCACCTGAATGTCCACCCGGTCAAGACCGACATCGTTGCGGCGTTGCTTGTTCTTTGGTGCTTTGGTTCCGGCAACATGTTGACCATCAACACTGATCGAGAACATGGCTCCACCCGTGCTGGGCACAGTTTCGGTTTCGGTATTAGCACCCACGGGCAATGCGTCCGCGGTCGAGTTATCCAAATCCTTGCCGCGGGTTTGAACTTGGCAAGGTTCAACTTTGCAAATGGTCGCCGCGCTAGCCGAAGAAATCGGAGCGATCAACAAAGCTGTGCCAGCGGCAGAAACCAGAAGGCTGTGGCGGAGCATGTGCCTAATGTTCAAGGAGACGTTCATTGGGCACCTCCCTTCGCATCGACACTTCGTGTTTCAATTGGCAGTTTGTAACGGCCGTCGACCTTGCTCCACATATTGGTAATAAGCGTTGAAACAGCAGTGAGACGCTTTGATGCCAGAGCTGCTGGCTCAGAGCCCGTGTGATAGGTGAGACGCAAGGTTGATGGTTCTTCGTCGAGCTTGGCAATCAAAGTTCCCAAACCTGCACGCCATTCTGGCAGCAACTCAGACGAACCAGACTTGAACACTTGGCCGTTCAGATCAAGGTCAACCAGATGCGCAATCGAAGCACCAAAGTTCAGCTTGGTCATCTTGCCCGACGTCAAGCGCACATCGCGTGGGTTTTCTGTTGTGAGACGGTAGCCTGACGGCAAGGTGCGGGTATCAAGCTTCATCACGAAGTTTGAACCAATGTCGTGATCGGGCATATCAGCACAGGCCACATGGAAGCGACCAAACTTATCAGTGGTCACAAGCAAGCCCTTCACTGTGGCAATGCGAACGCCGGGTAAACCTTTTTCGCCCTCGTCCTGATAACCATTACGATTGGCATCTTCAAATACCCGGCCAATGATTTCGCCACAATCAAACACGGGATCGGCAATAACTGTGACGGTTGCACGTGCATTTGAGACCAAGGCACCGGATAGGAAGTTGATCAGCTGCGCTTTATTAGTCGCAGGACCTGGCTGAACCGCGGCATTGGCGATCAACGTAAGTTCCACTTTAAGCGCCCCACCTGTCGCCGTAATATTTGTGAAGGTGAGCTGATTACCGCTGATGGTTGGTGTTGCAACAACACCATTCACAAGTGCGGAACCTGGTACATAATCAAAGCCGGGCGGCACGATATCGACCACATTGGCCTTGGTGAAGTTCATGGCCGTTGCCTGGATAACGTAAGGCACGCGCTCTCCACGGTGCACTTCAGTTTTAAGTGCGGTCTTCGTGAAGGTAGCTGTACCCGCCAGAATTGGATCAAGTGGGATATGGTTGTTGATCACATTGGGGCTGCCCGTTTGCAGCAGGAATGCGAGGTAATAAGGCGCTGGTGTCGCCACGGGTGGCGGTACAGCGCTTGGCGAAACGAGGCAAGCTGCGGGTGCAACGGCACATGCATTGGCGTCCAGCGGTGAACCTTGAGGAGCAATATTGGTTGATGGCGCTGGCAGATAATTGACAGGGCTGACAACCACAATCCGATATTCAGTTTGTCCAACTGGGCACTCAGGGGCACCACCAGCTAATATATCAAAGCGGTATTGGCCATTGGCGGTCGTGGTTTGCGTTTGTTGATTTGGCAACAAGCAGGCTGCTGGCAGCAAAGTGCCGCTGGCATTTGTCATCGTCACCACAGCCCCAGCCACAGGTGCACCTGTCACCGAGTTATAGATCACACCGCTTGGATCGATTGGCTGATTTTGATTGGTAAGAATGGTTGAGTTTGTAAAGTCGAGACCAGTGATTGCGCCAACGCTTATGCCTGACGGATTCTTGAATATCAATTTATAACCTGCAGCTGGCGGGAAGCCGAAGATGCTGTAGGTGCCATCGGTCGCCGTGAGCGTTGTGTCGACCACCACACCATTTAGCACCAATTCAACCGTATAGCCCGGAAGCACAGATTCACCACCATCCTGCACGCCATTACCATTGGTGTCGAAGAACACGGTGCCGGAAACGGCGGGCACAGTTTTCTTAACCTTGATAGTCGTCGTTGCGGTTTTGCAGTTAGTAGGATTCAGAATGTCACAGATCTGGTAATCGAAGGTATAAGTGCCGCTCGCCAAATATTGAGCAAGGTCGACCGTGCCATCCGCATTCAAAGTCACACCCGGTGGCAATGCTCCGACTGGCGTAATTATGACTGTGGCAGGTGTAGCCTGTACCCCGTTCAAGGTGTCATTGGTCAACACATTCACAGCACCGATGATTGCATTCTTGGTGTCAAACACAGTCGCTGGGCTGTCAGGTGCGGCCGCGATGACCGGCGGAACTACAGTAACGCTCACCGTTGCTGTTTTGCAATTAGTTGGATTGATCGTTTCGCAGATCTGATAATCGAATGTGTATGTGCCAGCTGGCGTGCCGGGGTTCACATCAACTGAGCCTGTTGCAGGGTTGAAGGTGAGTTGTGGTGGAACAGTCGAACCTGTTGCAACAGTCAACACAGCGTTGGCTGGTGTTGCTGCTGCGCCATTGATCAGGTCACCGTTGAACGCATTTGTTGCAGCGAGCGCCCCTGTTGCCCCATTCACACCCAAGGCGGTGTCGGACATTGCTATGATTGCTGAAGGCACAGTTGTGACAGAAATTGTCGCCGTCTTGCAATTGGTTGGATTGAGAGCTTCGCAGATTTGATAGTCGAATGTGTAAGTCCCTGCGGGTGTGCCTGGCTTGACGTCGACGGCACCTGTAGCGGCGTTAAACACGAGTTGCGGCGGAACTGTTGAACCTGTCGCGACCGTGAGAATGGAATTTGTGGGTGTTGCAGCAACACCGTTGATGAGATCACCGTTCAGTGCGTTTGTTACACCCGTTGCGCCTGTGGTACCAATGATACCACCGACAGTATCTGCAGTGGCAACCACTGGGCTTACGACTGTTGTGACCGAGACGGTTGCCGTTTTGCAATTGGTTGGATTGAGGGCTTCGCAGATTTGATAATCGAATGTGTATGTGCCTGCAGCTGTTCCTGGATTTACATCCACCGCACCCGTGGCCGGGTTGAAGTTGAGCTGTGGTGGAACAGTTGAGCCTGTAGCCACGCTGAGGATCGCGTTCGTTATCGTGGCAGGCGCCCCGTTGATGCTGTCACCTGACAAAGCATTAACAACAGCAGGTGCACCAGAAGCTCCATTAATGCCAGTGGCAGTATCAGCTGTAGCAACAACCGGAGAAGCAATTGTACTGACCGAGATCGTTGCCGTCTTACAATTGGTCGGATTGAGGGTTTCACAAATCTGATAGTCGAATGTGTAAGTGCCTGCAGGCGCACCGGGCGTAACGTCAACATTGCCAGTAGTCGGATCAAAGACAAGTTGTGGCGGAACTGTTGAGCCTGTTGCAACACTGAGAATTGAGTTTGTTGTTGTGGCAGGTGCACCGTTAATGGAGTCACCGTTCAGCGCGTTGATAACAGCGGTGGCACCAGAGGCACCATTGATGCCTGCCACAGTATCAGGCGTTGCCACGATAGGCGAGGCCAAGGTGGTGACGGATATAGTTGCGGTTTTACAATTGGTCGGATTGAGCGTCTCGCAGATTTGATAGTCGAATGTGTAAGTGCCAGCAGGTGTTCCAGCGACAACATCAACTGCACCAGTCGCTGGGTTGAAGACCAGTTGCGGTGGAACGGTCGATCCTGTGGCCACTGAAAGAATGGAATTGGCAGTGGTTGCGGCAACGCCGTTGATCAGATCACCATTCAGCGCATTAACAACGGCTGTTGCACCTGAAGCACCATTGATACCAGTTGCCGAATCGGCCGTTGCGATAATCGGACTGGCAATTGTGGTCACAGAAATTGTGGCTGTCGTGCAATTGGTCGGATTAAGCGTTTCGCAAATTTGATAATCGAAAGTGTAAGTGCCAGCGGGAGTGCCAGCCACGACATCAACGGCTCCAGTTGCTGGATTAAAGACCAACTGCGGAGGAACTGTCGAACCCGTTGCCACTGAAAGAATGGAATTGGCAGTGGTTGCAGCAAATCCATTAATCAAGTCACCATTCAATGCATTGGTGACCGCCGTTGCGCCCGTGGCACTATTGATCCCTGTCGCAGTGTCATTCACGGCGAGCAGCGGTGATGGCACTGTGGTGACAGAGATGGTTGCGATCTTGCAATTGGTTGGGTTTAGGGCTTCACAGATTTGGTAATCAAATGTGTAAGTTCCAGCAGGTGTTCCCGGCTTAACATCTACAGCACCAGTTGCTGGGTTAAACACGAGCTGTGGCGGAACTGTTGAACCCGTTGCCACACTCAGAACCGAATTTGTTGGCGTGGCTGCTACGCCGTTGATCAGGTCACCATTTAGCGCGTTGGTTACACCTGTCGCACCCGTGGCACCGTTAATGCCGGTAGCTGTGTCGGCAGTTGCTACGACAGGGCTTCCGATTGTTGTCACCGAGATTGTAGCGGTGGTGCAGTTTGTCGGGTTGAGAGCTTCGCAGATTTGATAGTCAAATGTGTATGTGCCTGCTGGAGTACCAGGTAGAACATCAACCGCACCCGTTACGGAGTTGAACACGAGTTGTGGTGGAACGGTTGAACCTGTGGCCACAGATAGGATCGCATTGGCAGGTGTTGCTGCCACACCATTGATGAGATCACCATTCAGTGCATTGGTTACTGCCGTAGCACCCGAGGCACCATTAATTCCGGTTGCCGTATCTGCCACCGCAACAAGTGGCGACGCAACTGTGGTCACTGAGATGGTTGCTGTTTTACAGTTGGTCGGGTTCAGCTTCTCGCAGATTTGATAATCAAACGTATATGTGCCTGCTGGTGTGCCAGGCTTTACATCAACATTGCCAGTCGTCGGATCAAAGACGAGTTGTGGCGGAACTGTTGAACCAGTTGCAACGCTAAGGATTGAGTTTGCCGTTGTGGCAGGCGCACCATTGATTGTGTCAGCCGTCAATGCGTTCACAACTGCGCTTGCACCTGATGCACCATTAATGCCAGTAGCTGTATCAGCAGTCGCAACAACTGGTGCTGCATCGACCAGCACTGTCACAATGGCAGTCTTGCAATTGGCAATAGGGTTCAAATTTTCGCAGAGTTGATAGGTGATCGTATAAGTGCCTGCAGGCGTGCCAGGTGGAACCGATACGTTGCCTGTCGAAGGATCAAGCGCAGGCACGGGGGCGCCCGCAGTAGCTGGCACAGCTGGCGTAGTAACTGTTGCCGTAACCTTTGCCAGATCAACTGGGGCGCTGTTGAACGAGTCATTGGTGAAGGCATTTATCAGCGTAGGATTGCCTGTTGCACCATTCACATTGGGTGGGGTGTCATTTGCGGCAACCAAAGGAGCTGCAATCACATTCACAGTTTCCGTCGCGATCTTGCAATTGGTCGGATTGAGAATTTCGCACAGCTTATAGTCAAATGTATAAGTGCCAATCGGCGTGTTGGGCAGCACATCAACACCACCCGTTGCTGGCGTGAACACCAATTGCGGTGGAACTGTTGAAGCTGTCGCCAGTACGATCGTTGAGTTTGCAGGGGTCGCTGGCGCACCGTTAATTGAGTCGGCGGTGAATGCGTTCAAAGCGGCTGTTGCGCCATTCGCACCGTTGACAGAAGATATTGTATCGGCAGTGGCAACCACAGGCGCCGGATCAACTACCACAGTGACTATAGAGTTGGCACAATTGGTTGGATTCAGCTTTTCGCAGATTTCATACGCAATTGTATATGTTCCCGCAGGTGTGCCCGCAGGAACTGATACGACACCGGTGGTGGTATCAAGCGCTGGCACTGGCTCACCAACACTGCGAGGTGTTGCAGCGGTGGTCACTGTTGTATTCACCTTGCTCGGCACAACGGCAACGCTGTTTAAAGTGTCATTGGTGAAGGCATTTGTCAAAGTTGGATTGCCCGTAGCTCCATTTACACTTGGAGGCGTATCAGGATTAGCGGCAATCACAGCCGTTCCAACAAGCACCGAAACCGTTGCGGTGGCACAGTTGGTTGGATTCAGATTTTCGCAAATTGTGTAATCGAATGCGTATGTGCCAACTGGAGTTCCGGCTAAAACATCAACGTCACCTGTGGCCGGGTTGAAGACCAGCTCTGGTGGAACTGTGAAGCCTACGGCCAATGTGATGGTCGAGTTTGCTGCAGTTGCGGTAACGCCATTGATCGTATCACCTGCAAAGGCATTGACGACAGCGGTTGCACCAGAAGCGCCATTGACACCTGATGCACTGTCATTGACCGCAAGCACAGGCCCACCGACGACATTCACTGTAATCGCCGCTATTTGGCAATTAAGTGGATTCAGCATTTCGCAGATTTGATAGTTGAATGTGTAAGCGCCGGCAGGTGTGTTGGGTTTCACATCAACTGTGCCTGTTGCCGGATTGAAGACGAGCTGTGATGGCACAGTAGAGCCAGTCGCAACACTCAAGACTGCGTTGGCTGTTGTTGCTGGAGCACCATTGATAGTGTCGGCGCTAAAGGCATTGAGAACGGCAGTCGCTCCAGATGTACCATTGATCGCAGAAACCGTATCCGGTGTTGCGACAACAGGAGCCGCAACCACGCCGACCGAAACAGTCGCCATCTTACAATTTGTCGGATTCAGTATTTCACAAATTTGATAATCAAACGTGTAAGTTCCAATTGGCGTGCCAGGCTTAACATCGACAGCACCCGTCGAAGGGTCGAATACAAGTTGGGTTGGAACTGTAAACCCTGTTGCGAGTGTCAGGACAGAATTTGCAGATGTAGCAGTAACGCCGTTGATGAGATCCCCGTTAAAGGCATTGGTGACTGCCGTGGCACCCGAGGCACCATTAATGCCCGTTACCGTATCATTTGTAGCAACAACCGGCGCAGCAACAACGGCAACAGTGATAGTTGCAATCTTGCAATTGCTTGGATTGAGAATTTCGCAAATTTGGTAATCGAAGCTGTATGAACCCGCTGGCGTTCCGGCCACGACTTCAACATCACCTGTCGTTGCATTAAAGGTCAGACCCGTCGGAACTGTCGAACCCGTTGCAACGGTTAAGGTTGAATTAGCTGCCGTTGCAGGAGCACTATTTAAAGTGTCGCCTGCGAACGCATTGACAACCGCTGTTGCACCTGAAGCACCGTTGACGTTGCTGGCCGTATCGTTCGCCGCTAGCAATGGAGCCGCAATCACGCCGACAGTGACGCTGGCTGTCTTGCAATTCGTAGGGTTGATTAATTCGCAGATTTGATAGTCGAATGTATAGCTGCCTGCAGGTGTTCCTGGATCAACTGCAACATCGCCCGTTGATGTATTAAATGTGAGGCCCGTTGGAACAGTTGAACCCGTAGCCACACTCAAAATTGCATTCGTTGTCGCCGCGGCTGCACTATTTACAGTATCTCCCGTGAACACATTCAATGCCAATGGTGAGCCTACAGCGCCATTAATACCAGTTACTGTGTCAGATGTGGCAATGATGGGTGATGGATCGACAACAACCGTTACACTGCTGAAAGAGCAATTCGCAGGATTCAGATTTTCGCAGATTTGATAGGTGATTGTGTATGTGCCAGCTGGCGTATTTGGCGGAACAGCAACATATCCGGTTGTGGGATCAAGCGCAGGTACTGGCGCTCCGAATGTTGCAGGCGTTGCGGGCGTCAGAACTGTGCCAGTGATTGTCGATGGCGTGACGGGCACACCGTTGAGCAGATCATTTGTATATGCATTCACAAGCGATGGATTGCCTGTAGCACCATTCACTGATGGCGGCGTATCTGGATTAGCAGCGATAAGCGCCGCAACCACGGTCACAGTCTCTGTTGCGGTTTTGCAATTTGTGGGATTTAGTATTTCACAGATTTGATAATCAAAAGTGTAAGTGCCAACGGGAGTGCCCGAAAGCACACTCACATCACCAGTGGCAGTATCGAATGTCAGTTGTGGAGGAACAGTCGAACCAATTGCTACACTAAGAGCCGCATTAGAGGGCGTTGCGGCAAGGCCGTTAATGGTGTCCGCAGTGAATGCATTCGTCACATTGGCCGCACCTGATGCGCCATTAATGCCTGTTGCTGTGTCATTGGTCGCGACAATCGGTGAAGGATCAATGACAACGATCACATCAGCAACTGCGCAATTGCTCGGGTTGAGCTTTTCACAAATTTGATAGTGAATTGTGTAAGTGCCAGCAGGCGTGTTGGCGGGAACTGCTACATTTCCTGTGACAGGATCGAGAGCTGGAACGGGTGCTCCCGCGATTGCTGGCGTGGCTGGTATGAGCACCGAGCCCAGAATATTGGCCGGAATGACGGCTAAGCCATTCAGCGTGTCGTTGGTGAAGGCATTGGTCAAACTCGGATTGCCATTTACGCCATTCACAGAAGCTGGCGTGTCATTAAGCGCAACGATTTGAGCGGCATCAACCGGCACTGTGATATCAGCAACTGCACAATTTGTTGGGTTGAGTTTTTCACAAATTTGATAATGGATAACATAGCTGCCAGCGGGGGTGCCTGCTGGAACCGAGATGTTGCCCGTCGTAGCATTGAGTACAGGAACTGGTGCACCGACTGTGACAGGTGTGGCAGGCGTCAATACTGAGCCAATAATATTGGCGGGCACAACGGCAACACCGTTCAAGAGGTCATTGGAATAGGCATTATCAAGCGAAGGATTACCAACAAGACCATTGAGCGCTGGCGTAAAGTCATTCGTTGCGACAATGGGTGCTGCAGTGACAACAACGAAGATCGTGGCGGTTGAACAATTAAGCAGGTTCAATTGTTCACAGATTTTATAACCAATAGAATAGCTGCCAGCTGGCGTACCTGCAGGAACTGAGACTACGCCTGTTGCTGTATCAAGCACGGGTACGGGCGCACCTACGCTGACTGGCGTGGCAGGTGTTAGCACCGAGCCTGTGATATTTGTGGGTGTTGCCGCAGCACCATTTAATTGATCATTGCTGTAAGCATTAACCAAGGAGGGGTTGCCTGTTGCACCGTTCACGCTGGCTGGCGTGTCATTGGTGGCCAAGATTGGAGCTGCAATCACGTCAATCGAGATTGAAGCAATTTTGCAATTGGTTGGGTTCAGAATTTCGCATAATTTATAGTCGAATGTATATGTGCCTGCTGGCGTGCCGGGCACTACATCAACGATGCCAGTTGCGGGATCAAACGCAAGCTGTGGCGGAACTGCCGTGTTCGCTGTGAGCGTGGAATTGGCAGCCGATGCAGGATTGCCGTTAATGGTGTCGCCGGTGAGGGCGTTAACAACGGCGGTTGCCCCGTTTGCCCCATTGACGCCCGAAGCCGTGTCGTTTGTGGCAACCACAGGAGCGGCATCCACATTCACCGTAACGGTCGATGACGAGCAGTTCGTTGGGTTCAGATTTTCGCAAATTTTGTATGTGATTGTATAAGGGCCAGCTGGCGTTCCCGCAGGGACTGACACAACACCTGTTGCCGGATTGAGCATAGGAACTGGGCCACCGCCGATTGGTGTTGCAGGTATAGTGACTGATCCAGTGATGGTCGCAAGCGTGACGGGTACGCCGTTCAAAATATCATTGGCATAAGCATCAACAAGCGATGGGTTGCCCGATGCGCCATTCACATTAGGCGGTGTATCTGCGTTAGCCAAGATTGGCGCAGCAGCGACAACCACAGTTGCGGTGGCTGACGAACAATTCAGCGGATTGAGTTTTTCGCAAATTGTGTAGGAATAAGGATAGCTACCAGCTGTCGTTCCTGGCGCAACCGTGATTGTGCCGTCGGCATTCATGGTGATCGCACCAGCTGCTGGCGTTGGCGCAGTGCCCGGGGTCAAATTAATTTCGGACGGAACAACAGCCACACTATTCAAGGCATCATTCTGAAGAACGGTTGCTGTTATTCCACCATTGACGCCGTTGATCGCGGCAGGCGTGTCAGGCAGAGCAGCGATGACCGCTGCATCAACAACAACGGTGACGGTTGCCGTCGAGCAATTGCTTGGATTGAGCTTTTCGCAAATCTTGTAATCAATTGTATAGGTGCCGGCAGGCGTCTCAGCAGGAACCGAGACAGTTCCCGTCGCAGGATCAAGCAACGGTACATTTGCACCTGTGGTTACAGGTGTTGCAGGGGCAAGCACTGTTCCCGTAATTTTTGCCAAGGTAACAGGAACCCCATTCAGCGTGTCATTGGCATAAGCATCAACCAGATTGGCATTGCCTGTTTTACCATTCACTGATGCGGGAGCATCAGCAACTGCTAAGATTGGAGCTGCGGTGACATTGACGGTCACCGTCGATGTTGCACAATTCGTTGGGTTTAGATTTTCACAAATTTGATAGCTGATCGTATAGCTGCCAGCAGGTGTACCAGCCGGAACTGAAACAAAACCTGTCGCTGGATCAAGCGCCGGAACCGAGGCACCAAACGTGAGCGGTGTTGCAGGTGAAAGCACAGTACCCGTGATATTGCTAAGTGTTACTGGCACACCATTCAAAGTATCATTGGCATAGGCGTTGACGATGTTGGCATTGCCTGTTGCGCCATTCACGGCGGCAGGCGTATCTGCGACCGCAACAATCGGCGCAGGGTCAACAACGACTGTGACATCGGCTGTTGAACAATTGGTTGGGTTTAGTTTTTCGCAGATTTTGTAGGTGATCACATATGTGCCAGCTGGTGTGCCAGCCGGAACTGCCACATTGCCTGTCGCGGCGTTAAACGTCGGCACTGGACCGCCAGCAATCGGTGTCGCAGGGGTGACAACTGAGGCATTAATATTAGCAGGCACTACTGCAACACCATTCAGTGTGTCATTGGCAAATGCATTAACCAGCGTTGGGTTGCCTGTGGCACCATTCACATTCGCTGGTGTGTCATTGGTGGCAACAATTGGTGCGACTTCAACAACAACGTTGACAGTGGCTTGCTTGCAATTGGTCGGGTTTAGATTTTCGCAAACTTCGTAGGTAATTGTATAACTACCGGCAGGGGTTCCTGCTGGAACCGCCACATTGCCCGTTGCAGGATTAAGCGCTGGAACCGGGCCACCGCCGATTGGCGTGGCTGGTGTAATGATTGAAGCCGTTGTGGTTGCTGGCGTCGTTGGAACACCGTTCAACGTATCATTTGTGAAGGCATTGGTAAGATTGGCGTTGCCCGTCGCACCATTAACCGGAGCTGGAGAGTCGTTTGCAGCAACGAGTGGCGCAGCGGTGACGTTGACGGTCACTAAAGCAGTCTTACAATTACTAATAGGGTTGAGCTGTTCACAAATCTGATAGGTGATTGTGTAAGTTCCTGCGGGCGTGCCAGCAGGCACAGAAACAAGGCCCGTTGCAGGATCAAGCACGGGAACGGGTTTGCCCCCGATTGGAACAGCTGGCGTTACCACTGTGCCATTGATCGTTCCCAATGAAACCGGAACACCATTCAGTGTGTCATTGGCATAGGCATCAACCAAGGAAGGATTGCCGGTTGCGCCATTGACTGGCGGAGGCGTGTCGTTCGTGGCAACCAATGGTGCCGCGTCAACCGTAACGCTGATCGTTGCAATCTTGCAATTGGTTGGGTTTAGTTTTTCGCAGATTTTATAGTCGAATGTGTAGGTGCCTGCAGGCGTGCCTGGCAGAACATCAACGCTGCCGGTTGTGGGATCAAAAGCAAGTTGTGGAGGAACCGCTGTGTTTGCGGTCAGTATCGAGTTGCTAGGCGTTGCTGGATTTCCATTAATCGTATCGCCGTTAAAGGCACTGGTCACGGCGGTCGCACCGCTTGCACCATTAATACCCGTAACCGTATCACCCGTTGCAACAACGGGCGCGGCGGTGACAGTCACATTTATATTTGCGGTCGAACAATTCGTTGGGTTGGCAATTTCACAAATCTGATAATTGATTGTGTAAGGACCAGCTGGTGTTCCGGGTGGAACTGATACAATTCCTGTTGCAACATCAAGTGTTGGAACTGGGCCACCAGCGATTGGCGTTGCTGGTGAAAGAACTGTGCCTGTTATGTTGGAGGGCGTGGCAGCAAAACCATTGAGTGTGTCGTTTGCATAAGCATTGACCAGCGATGGCGCACCTGTCGCGCCATTAACCGAAGCAGGAGCATCCGTTACTGCTGTAATGATGCGCGTTACGGGTGTTGAGACCAATGATGTAACGGGTGTGGTAATCAGTGTTGATGTAGCCGAGCCCGTGTTGTTCACGACGCCCGCCGTGGCTTCGGCGGTAGTTACAATATGGTCACCCGTCAGCGTACAAACTGCGCCGACAGACAAAGGATTACATGTATTAGAATTTGGCGTGAGCAAAGGATCCGAAACTGTCACGGCGTTCTGAGTTACTGTGCCGGAGTTGGTCGCCGTCACTGTGTAATGAAGCGTATCGCCAACTGTCAGGATTGTATTTGCATCATTATCGGTAAAGCCAGTTTTAGTCTTCAACGTCGTCAATTTTGACAGTTGAGCCACTGGCGTATTAACAACAGATGTTTGCGGCGCAGTGATGATGTCTGACGTCAACGTACCAGTGTTACCAATAGTACCCGCGTCAACATCAGCTTGAGTAACAGTGTATGTACCAGTCAGGATGCACGTAGCGTTTGGTGCAAGCGTTGAGCAAATTTTGCTGGCGGGCGTAATTTTACTGTCAGTCACGTGCACACCGGTTTGCGTGACTGTACCGGTGTTCGTGGCTGTAACTGAATAGGTCAGTGTATCACCAAGTGTAATAGAAGACGATGAATCTTGATCTGCGTTAGATGAAAGCGCTTTCGCGACGCTCATCGTTTTTACTTGCGGAATGGCTGTATCTTTTGATCCTGTGGCGATTGGCAGAACGGGTGCACCCTGTGGCGTTACACCCGAGGCCGAAGCAGTATTGTGAATGTTGCCAGCATCAACGTCTGCTTGTGTGACGATATAAGTCCCCGTGCAGCTGTTGACAGCATTGTGAATCGTAGGAGCCAAGCTTGCAATGTTGCAGCCGAGCGCTGGGATCAACGGATCAGTAACATTGATATTGCTGACCGTAATGTTGCCGATATTCTGAACATCGATTGCGTAAGTGAGTGATTGACCTAGTGCCAGTCCGACAACGGGATCAGGCAAAACACTCTTTGTCACTTTGAGCTGCGGTGCCTGCACTGCGTTAGTGGTCTTTGGTGCAGGAGGCGATGTGACGACAATGTTGCCGACCCCAAATGTTGTTTGGGCATAGGCTTGGTTGGTGACATAACCGAGATCTAGGTCAGCTTGAGTAACGGTATAGTTGGCGGTGCAAGTTGCAGTCTCACCATTTGGTGCTGGTGTGCCCGGAGTAAAGTTCGGGTCGCCTACGGTTGGCGTCCAGCAGGAGATTGCGCCAGCAATTTTGTCGTCATAGACATCAATGGCGCGTGTAAGTGTTGCCCCACCAGAATTTTGAACAGTGTAAGTATATGTGACCACCTGATTGAGAGTGTTGAAAGTTACACCAGGAGGAACCGTGTCTTTTGT
The DNA here is from genome assembly GCA_964247245.1 of uncultured Aestuariivirga sp. Taxonomy (GTDB): domain Bacteria; phylum Pseudomonadota; class Alphaproteobacteria; order Rhizobiales; family Aestuariivirgaceae; genus Aestuariivirga. Next base: position 574,372 of record CAXTTK010000001.1, on the reverse strand, counting down.
GATTGAAAGCGCCGGTGTGGCGGTTGGAGGAATTGTCTTCGATGTTTGTGGCGATGTGGTTGTACCGCTGGTCGCCGACGCAAGATTGGTAACGGATCCCAAAAATAGGTCGTCTTGTGTCACCACATGGTTTGCGGTGCAAGTTATGTCATTTCCGGGCGAGCCCTGCGCACCTGGAACAAGTGTCGTCGGCGTGGCGGGACATGTGACAGTTACGAGATTGTCATTGACCGTAAACGGCGCATTGAGCGTCGTGTTGCCAGTGTTACGAACAAAGTATTCGTAGTTCACAATATCGCCCGGATTGATAAAGGTGAAGGAAGGTGAAGACTTCACAACCGACAAGCCCGGGCTTTGAACGGCGGGTACAAACTTGTTCACAGGGAGCGAAGCAACGGGGTTACCGCCAAACAAAGTATTGGCAGTTGCCGTATTGGTTACGCCACCCGCATCGATATCAGCTTGAGTCGCGAGATAGCTAGCTGTGCACGTGATCGTATCGTTCGGAGCCAAGATGCCGCCTGTAAGAGGGGGGCATGAGACAGTCGTCTTGTTATCAACAATTGTAATCGCATTCGTAACGGTTACGTTGCCTGTGTTGCGCACGAGATATGAATAGGAAATCGGATCATTCACCGTAGCAAAACTGGTCGTTGGAGATGATTTAGTTACCGACAGTTTTGGCAACTGGCTAACAGTTGTGACCGCAGGCGCAGATACAGACGGGTTGGTTTGTTGTGTGTCAAATGTGGCGGTATTGGAGAATGTACCACCGCCATCAATATCAACTTGAGTGACGTTATAAATGGCTTGGTATATCCACGTTTCACCAACATTAAGAACACCTGGGAACGCGGCATCACCTGACGTCAATGTTGGACCTGTGCTGAGTGCTTTCGGTGAACCACCTTGTGTCAGATTATCAACAAGTGTTGGCGACGTCAGATCGGCTTGGCCAGTATTGGCAACGGTTATCGTATAAGTGATTGGGCCGGGGGTTATAATGTTCGAGATGTCGGCGGACTTGGCGACAGTGAAGCTGGCGACGCCATTGGTGAATGTGCAGTTGATTGTATTGCCTGGTGCCGTTGCGGCAGCGTCAAGTGCGAGTGCGCCAGTCAACAGATTCGGTGTGGCTGTTCCTGAACCAATGCCCGTGCAGCTGGCAGCAGTCAAACCAAAACCAGTAGGGATGGTTTCTGTTATAATTGTTGGCGTTGATGATGCGGCCAGAGTACGGGTTGCGCCTGAAACACTTGCGCCAGAAACCGTTGTGGTAATTGTTTGTGCTGTACCAAAACCATTGGTGCCATTGAATACGAATGCGCCTGTTGCACCATTCGAAATTTTGTTGAGTGTGATGGTGGCAGGGGTGTCATTATTATTGAGTGTGCAAGTGGCGGATTGGTTGAGAGCAAGTGTTAAGTTGCTGCCACTAAGCGTTCCCGCATCGCAAGACCAAGCGCCAGCTGTGTAGCCAGAAGGCCCAGTTTCAGAAAGTGCATATGTGCCTACATTTACGTTTGCATTGGTGACGGATGCACTGCTCGTCATACCCGTGATGGTGGTGGGGCCTGTTGCTTTGAGCGTGAAGTCTGCGACAACACTGGAGCCGCCACTATCATTGGTAACGGTCTTTACCAATGTGAGTTTAGGCGAAATATCATTGTTGTTAATGGTACAGGTTGCCGATTGATTCAGCGCAAGGACGAGGCTGTTTCCGGTCAACGTTCCAGCGGTGCAGCTCCAAGCGCCGGCCGTGTAGCCAGTTGGGCCTGATTCTGTGAGCGTGTAAGTTCCAACATTTACGTTCGCATTAGTAACCGCGGCTGCACCAGTGATTCCAGTAATCGGTGTCGGGCCTGTTGCAGCAAGTGCGAAATCAGGAACGACCGATGCGCCACCATTGTCGTTGGTGACTGTCTTTACCAATGTGAGCTTTGGCGAGATGTCGTTGTTGCTGAGCGTGCAAGTGGCATTCTGGCCTGATCCCAGAGCCAAGCTTGAACCCGTCAATGTTCCGGCTGAACAGCTCCATGCGCTAGCAGAGTAGCCTGCTGGGCCCGTTTCGGAGAGTGCATACGTACCCGCATTAACCGTAGCATTAGTCACAGAGGCCGCTGTGGTGAGACCAGTAATTGTCGTGGGGCCAGTCGCCTTCAAGGTGAAGTCAGCAACAACATTGATGCCGCCGTTATCGTTGGTCACGGTTTTGACCAATGTCAATTTGGCTGGGTCGTCATTGTTATCGATTGAACAAACTGCCGTTTGGCCGGGTGCAAGTGTTAAGTTGCTGCCAGCCAATGTGCCAGCCGAACATGACCAAGCGCTCGCTGTATAACCAGCAGGTCCCGTTTCGCTCAAGGCATAAACACCAGCATTGACGGAGGCGCTGGTGACAGCTGCAGAACCACTTGTGCCGGACACAGGTGTTGGTCCCGCTGCTGTGAGCGTGAAAGACGAAACAACAGCTGTTCCGCCATTGTCATTGGTCAAAGTTTTGGCGAGAGTCAGGACGGGCGAAATGTCATTGTCATTGATTGTGCAGATTGCGGTTTGACCGTTGGCCAAAGTGAGGCTTGAACCAGCCAATGTGCCAGCCGTGCAGCTCCAGCTTCCGGCAGTGTATCCGGCAGGATTGGCTTCAGACAACGCATAGACGCCAGATTTGACTGTAGCGCTGGTAACCGCTGGGGCACCCGAAACACCAGCTACTGATACCGGACCTACAGCGCTGAGCGAAACCGTGTTGGCGGCAACTGTGCCGCCATTGTCATTGGTCACAGTTTTCACCAAAGTCAAAATTGGTGCGACGTCATTATTGTTAATTGTACAGGTCGCCACCTGACCTGCAGCCAAAGTCAAATTACTGCCTGCCAAAGTGCCAGCCGTGCAACTCCAAGCACCCGCCGCGTAACCAGCAGGACCAGTTTCCGAGAGTGCATATGTACCAACTTTAACATTTGCGCTGGTTACGGGTGCAGCACCTGTTGCTCCGGTTATGGTGACTGGGCCAGCGGCTGTGAGTGTGAAAGCGGTTGCAGCTGATGTGCCACCATCATCATTTGTGACGGTCTTTGCCAAAGTGAGCTTCGGCGCGATGTCGTTATTGTTGATGGTGCAAGTGGCGTTTTGACCCGGTGTTAATGTGAGATTCGAACCAGATAACGTGCCAGCCGTGCAGCTCCACGCGCCAGCTGTGTATCCTGGCACCGAGGCCTCAGTAAGTGCGTAGATTCCAGCATTAACCGAAGCGCTGGTGACAGCCGCATTACCAGTGACCCCGATTATTGTAGTGGGGCCTGTGGCTGTTAGATTTACCGTGTTAGCCACCAGCGGGCCGCCATCATCATTGGTGACGGTTTTTACCAAAGTCAAAGTTGGAGAAATGTCATTGTCGTTGATTGTGCACGATGCTGTTTGGCCTAATGCCAGAACAAGACTATTTCCCGTCAAAGTTCCAGCTGTACAACTCCAAGCACCTGCAGTGTAGCCAGATGGATTTACTTCTGTGAGCGTGTAGGTTCCGGGGTTCACCGCTGCATTGGTGACAGCAGGAGCACCGGATGCACCCGTGATTGTTGTAGGGCCGGTGGCGGTGAGGTTGACCGATGAAGCGAGAATTGTGCCGCCATTATCGTTGGTCACAGTCTTCACAAGCGACAAAACTGGCGAAATGTCATTGTCATTGATTGTGCAAGTCGATGTCTGGCCGAGCGCCAGCACAAGGCTGCTGCCCGTCAATGTTCCCGCCGTGCAACTCCAAGCGCCAGCTGCATAGCCAGCTGGGTTGGCTTCGCTCAAAGTATAAGTGCCAGCACTGACGGTGGCAGAAGTTACTGCGCCTGCACCAGTGACACCTGCAATCGAAACCGGGCCAGAGGCGGAAAGCGAAACAGTATTGGCTGCAACCGCGCCACCATTGTCGTTGGTGATGGTTTTGACCAAGGTGAGCACAGGGCCGTTGTCATTGTTATTGATTGTGCAAGTCGCATTCTGACCGGGCGCTAAGACAAGGCTGCTGCCTGTCAACGTGCCAGCTGAGCAACTCCATGCGCCTTGCGTGTAACCCGGTGTTGCCGTTTCCGAAAGCGTATAGGTGCCAGCACTCACGTTCGCATTTGTTACTGCAGCAGCAGCCGTCACACCAGAAATAGGTGTCGGGCCAGCGGCAGTGAGCGTAACCGTGTTGACGGCGAGTGCGCCGCCATTGTCGTTCGTTACAGTTTTCACCAGCGTTAGAGTTGGTGAAATGTCATTGTTGTTGATGGTGCAGGTTGAGTTTTGGCCAGGCACAAGAACCAGGCTGTTACCTGTCAGCGTTCCAGCTGTGCAGCTCCAAGCGCCTTGCGCATAGCCTGGAGTTGAAGCTTCGGTAAGTGTGTAGGTGCCAGCGTTAACGGCAGCATTGGTAACGGTGGGGGCCGCTGTCACGCCTGTAATAGCCGTCGGGCCAGTTGCCGTAAGTACAACCGTATTTGCGGCAAGCGTACCGCCATTATCGTTTGTGACGGCCTTTATGAGTGTGAGGATCGGCGAGATGTCATTATCGTTGATTGTGCAAGTCGCATTTTGACCTGCAGCCAGAACAAGGCTGTTTCCGGTTAAGGTGCCTGCCGAGCAGCTCCATGCGCCAGCCAAGTAACCAGTCGGGTTGGCTTCTGTTAACGCGTAGGTTCCAAGTGGAACCTGAGCGTTGGTAACAGCACCCGCGGCTGTGACGCCAGTGATTGTGGTGGGGCCTGTTGCAGTAAGTGTAACAGAGCTTAAGGCAACGGTGCCACCATTGTCGTTGGTTACAGTTTTTGCCAGCGTCAACGTTGGCAGTTTGTTGTTGGTGAATGTACAATTGATGGCAGAACCGGCGGCTGTTGCGGCAGTATCAAACGCCACAGCTCCAGTCGCCAAATTAGGTGTAGCAGTCCCGCCAGATCCAAGGCCAGAGCAAGTGGCCGAAGCCAAAACATAGCCGCTCGGAATACCTTCAGTGATCGTTGTTGCAGTTGAAGGCGTGGCTAATATTTGGGTTACGCCAGCAACACCTGTTCCGGCAGTTGCGGTGGTGATGGTTTGGCTGGTCCAACCATTATTGCCGGTGAACGTGAACGGCCCAACGCCGCCATTACTGATCTTCGTCAGTGTGACTGTTGGAAGCTTCGTATTGGTGAAAGTGCACGCAATGTTAGAACCCGCTGCTGTGGCTGCGGCATCAAGAACCAAAGCACCCGTTGCAAGATTTGGTGTGGCGGTGCCGCCCGAACCCAGGCCAGTACAGCTTGTCGATGCCAACGCATAGCCAACAGGGATGGCTTCAGTGATCGTGGTTGTGACTGCCGGAGAATTAAGCGTCTGAAGTGCGCCGACAACACCTGTTCCCGAAGCGGTTGTTGTGATCGTCTGGCTCGTCCAACCATTGTCTCCTGTAAAGGTGAACGGGCCAACGCCACCATTGCTGATTTTGGTGAGAGTAACGGTGGGAAGTTTGGCGTTTGTGAATGTACAGGCAATGTTAGAGCCCGGTGCTGTGGCAGCGGCATCGAGAGCTAAAGCACCCGTTGCAAAGTTTGGTACAGCGGTTCCTCCTGTGCCAAGTCCCGTGCAAGTTGCTCCCGTTAGTGCATATCCTGCAGGGATTGCTTCAGTCAGTGTTGTGGCGGTCGAAGTTGCTGTTAGCGTTTGAGCTGCACCAGCAACGCCGGTGCCAGCCGTTGTCGTGGTAATCGTTTGACTCGTCCAGCCATTGGTTCCCGTGAATGTGTATGGCCCTACACCGCCATTACTAATTTTTGTAAGCGTCACAGTCGGAAGTTTGGCGTTCGTGAAAGTACAGGAAATATTCGAACCGCCAGCAGTCGCAGCTGCATCAAGAGCTAAAGCCCCCGTTGCCAAATTTGGTACAGCAGTTCCACCTGTCCCTAGCCCTGTGCAGCTTGCATTTGTTAAAGCATAGCCAGCGGGGATACCTTCCGTAATAGTCGTGGCCGTTGAAGGCGCAGTTAATGTTTGAGTGGCACCAGCAACGCCTGTTCCAGCAACTGTTGTGGTGATCGTCTGACTGGTCCAACCATTCGTGCCTGTGAAAGTGTATGGCCCAACGCCGCCATTGCTGATCTTCGTCAAAGTGACCGTTGGCTTCTTGGTGTTAGTGAACGTGCAGTTCACCGTAGCGCCGGGAGCAGTTCCGCCAACAGCAATATCAACGAAACCTGATGCTAAGTTATTAGTGGTGTTGCCTGCACCCGTTCCCGTGCAAGCAATGTTGGACAGAACATATCCTGCAGGAATGGCTTCCGTAATGCGGGTCAGCGTATTAGCAGCGGTCAAAGTTACGGCGGGGCCCGATGCATTTACACCGCTGGTAATCGTCGTTACGGTTTGGCCTGGATAGCCATTCGTGCCCGTGAAGTTGAACGGACCAACCCCACCAACACTATTTTTGGTTACAACGATTGTAGGCAGTTTTGTGTTGGTGAAGGTGCAGGCTATGTTAGAGCCCGCAGCCGTAGCTGCAGAGTCTAAAGCCACTGTGCCCGTGGCTAAATTTGGCGTTGCCGTTCCGCCAGTGCCCAGACCAGAGCAAGTTGCAGATGCAAGAACATAGCCTGCGGGGATGGCTTCAGTGATTGTTGTTGCAGTTGCCGCTGCAGTGAGGGCTTGGGTTGCTCCAACAACGCCTGTGCCTGAAACTGTAGTTGTAATAGTCTGGCTCGTCCAACCATTAGTGCCAGTGAATGTAAATCCGCCAACGGCACCATTGCTGATTTTTGTCAGGGTAATAGTTGGCAGTTTTGTGTTTGTGTAGGTACACGCAATGTCCGAACCAATTGCAGTTGCAGCGGCATCAAGCGTAAGCGTTCCTGCTACAAGATTTGGCGTTGCTGTTCCGCCACTTCCCAAGCCAGAGCAAGTGGCGGAGACCAGTATGTAACCTGCTGGAATAGCTTCGGTGATTATTGTGGAAACGGCCCCGGACGTTAAGGTCTGCTTTAGCCCCGAAACAGCAGTTCCACTCGTTACAGTGGTAATGGTTTGGCTTGTCCATCCATTATTTCCGGTGAATGTGAAAGGTCCAGCCCCGCCATTGCTAATCTTAGTAAGAGTTAGAGTTGGAGAGATATCATCATTGTTGATTGTACAGGTAGGCGACTGACCAGAAACAATGACCAAGCTGTTGCCCGTCAATGTCCCAGACGTGCAACTCCAAGCTCCCGCCAAATAGCCAGCGGGATTTGCTTCAGTTAGAACATAAGTACCAGCTGGAGCAGTTGCATTGGTGACTGCAACCGAACCGGAAGCGCCCGTAATTGTGCTAGGGCCAGTTGCGGTTAGGACGACAGAACTCGCCGCCAGAGTGCCCCCATTATTGTTGGTGACTGTCTTCTTTAACGTAAGTGATGGATCAGGAAGGCTGACTGCAAGTTCAAGTCCGTCGCCGGTGGCCGTGTTACTGGTTCCAGCCCAAGTAACATCAAAAGAAAGTTTGGTAATCCCGGTGCCCACAAACTGAACCGAGCCGCACGCCGTTGCGGTATTATTTGCTAAGCATTCACTGCCACCTGTTATTGCCGGCACAGGGTCACGTTGCCAAGTGTAAGGTGCACTCGTGAATTTGAAGACGACGTTACTGCCACCCAACAGAGTTGGCGTAACAGAAGATCCTGTAAATGTAGAAGTTGCAGAATTGAATGTCCACAAAGATGTCGAGGCACTCGTTCCTATGGAGCCGCCAAGGCGATCAAAATGCACAACAGGATTGTCGACAGGCTTCGAGAACGTAATCGTTATGGTTTGATTTGTGCCATAAGGGTTTGGCTGTACGGTAAGCGATGGCCCACCTGAAGGCGCGCCACCTGTATACGGATTAGACCAAAAGCTTGTTGCGTTCAAAACACTGGTGGCGCCGCCCACCGCTGCATTTGTACTCGTGACGCCGCCAACTGTTACGGTTATCCCAGCGGCTGTCGCGGTGCCGCCTGTGGTTCCAGTGGGAGTCCACTGACCAGTCGTTGCAGCGTTTACGGGGAGAAAATTTACAAGCAGAATCAGCAATATCGAAGCTGTTTGGGCAGTAGCACGCCGGAGTTCAGCCGAAAGACTCAAGGCAAGCTTGTATATCGACCCCGCAAACAAATTTACCATCAATCCCTACAAAGGCACAATTAGTCAACTGACCAAAAATGTGCCTTCCCCCTAGTTTAGGTTGCCAAACGCACTCGACACACAAATTGAAAGCTCAACTAGACCTGCTATTGTTTAAATCTTTAGTTGATTCGAATCAAAAAATACAACTAAAACAAGAGCAATAAACTATCCAGAGGTTGCGTCAAGAATTGTTGATCGCAACCTAAACTCATATTTATTAACTGCTTCTTAACTGAATCAAATTGGTTAATATTGAATTAATCTAAAATGAAGCACGTTATATCTCTGAAAAATAAGGGAAAAATATAATCAATATGATTATTGACAAGCCCTTGAGCTTTCACTCCGAATCTAATAATCAAAAATCACTGGAGCAATGCACTGTTTTGAGACAGTTCCTCGATCAAAATTTAACGAATATTACAGCTTGAGCGATAGTGCTTTAAGGCCCAGCGGCCTTCAGTTAATCATTGGACTTGGTTTGGCAGTAGGCCGAACCGATTAACGTTAATTCGAACTGGCGTAGAATGCGGCCATATCAATTTGAATTTAGATGAATTCTGAAGCAGGCGGTTTTGGCCCGGAAGAAACCAGCATTCCTATCTCTAACTATTTTTAAGTGTCCTTCCTGAGACATAGGTAACACTTTATTCCGAAGACAAGGGTATAGTCGGCACACCACTGGTCATTGGGTTGCTCACTATTGGACAACACCGTTCCCACGGCCTTGTTCTTTCTCCCCTTACGGTGCTTGACCAGTCCACGACGATCAAGCACGGCGTGGAGCCTCCGCATTTGCGAGGCATGCACCTGTGGTTCGACTGGTGGCATAGAACTGATAACTAATATGCCTTGATCCACGTGCTTCAGGATTGATCTGTCGAGTCTGGTGAAGCGTTCTGTCTGAACGTCGCGGGCGAGTTTGATAACTTTTTCAAACTCATCCTCCGGCCCAAGTTCCAATGTCAGCCATTCACACGCCCTAGCCCTGATGCCATGGGTGATGTAATCCTTGGCTATGATCAGCTCTTTGCCGTCTTCAGCTTTGCCCCGGATAATAATATGGGAATGCGGATGCCCGGTATTGTAGTGATCAACAGCCACTCAATCCAGCTTGGTCTCAAGGTCGCGCTCCATGTCTTGCATCAAATCCCGGACAAAGGGTTTGAGGTCAGACAGCTTGTCACCGTCATCCGGAGATACGAGAATGCGAAACTGATGGCGGTCACCGTTGCACTTCTCGGTGAATGCGCCACCATCGACTTCGTCCAGTTCCGGCCCATAGAGTTTTCCCGGCTCACCAAACCTATCGACGCCATTGCGCTGGAGGTAGCGCAGATGGGCGCGGGGTGCTGCGAGATTGCCGGTTCTCAGCTTGGCGATGCGGACCTTCGCAACGGCGCGGCGGCCCCCTTTGTTCATGAAGCCTGCTGATGCCAATGTGCCCCATGCAGCACCACGTCCAATGCGCTGTCCGGTGAATGATGACTTACGCCTTGTCTTGAACCCGCTCTTGTAGGCGATGTCCAAGACCTGTCGAACAAAGGGCTTCGGGCGTGCTGACTTACTGTGACCGATCCTGCCAAAGCGCGGCTCGAAATCAAACTCATTTGACATGACAATAAAAACTCCAAATGGAGCGTCCCACTAAGTCAGATGTGGCGAGTTGTTCTAATTGCTAGGTAGTGTCAACGTGATGTCCGCTGACGTCAATAATTTCAATGGCTTACAGCGATGTTGTCCACATTTTGCATTAACGGCCGAAAAGTGCTGGCATCGTATGTCATTCTACTACAATGCATTTCGGCAATCTTGGTACCACTTTGTGCACATTGCTTTAATCCTGCTTTCCTCTTCCACAATGATCCATATACCAAATAAATCATCGTCCTTCACGCTTTTTCAAATTCAGCTGAACGTTAGCTCGAAGTTTACATGCCGTATTCACGTTAGAAAAATACAGCATGTCGACAAAAAATAGATTAAGTTGAAGCAAAAAACCTCACCGAATGGCCAAAATAGGAAATGCAAAATAGAAAATTACATAGCTATAACTATCAACGTAGAGCGGAAAAAAATTCGTTTTCACTTGAAACAATTTGAACGCTTTTGATTGGAAATTGTTGCAAGAAAGGTAATTTTCTATTGCGGTTTCATGCAACATTTATTGAATTCTATCGTCGAAAAAATGTAGCCAACAAACCAAAACGTAAGACGATCCAAGGATAACTTGGGCGGCACTGGAATAGATTTTTAGATCAAATCTCCCAAAGCTCAATAATAAACCCGCAGGAAAAACCTGCGGGTTCAAGATTTAACAGTGTGCTACTATTGTGTCAGTCCCGTTGTCGGCAGAACCAACGTGCCTTCCATTTTGACAGCCTGAAGTGCTCTTGGATCAAGTCCGAGAGCAACTAAAACTGTCGGGGCAATTTGCATTGTGGTTACTGGATCACTCACCACAGATGCGCTGAGCGCTGGGTTAGAGATGATGATTGGAACATGTGTGTCCTGCTCACTAAAGCCACCATGTTCTGCAATTTTAGTGGCGGTCGGCTTGGCATACATCACGCCATCCACAGGCAAGATCACGATATCAGGAATGCGTGAGTCTTTGCTGGCGTCTCCAAACATCGCCTTAATTTTTGCTGCATCATAGATTTCGGCGATGCCCGCTTCAGCCTTCTTGGCGTCAAGTGCCTTAATAACATCCGGAGTCTTGCTTTGATCCGCGAGCCACACCAATGAAACGCTGTCTTGTGTGACTTGTGACGCCAAGTCTTTCTGAACGGCATTCACTAACCCTGGAATCATCTTCTTATCGACGATCTTGTGCAAAGCTGGGTTCATTGGTGCCTGAGCATGTTTGGCAGAAAGCACAACTAAGGTTTCTTTATCGAGGCCCTTGGCTTCAATTGCCGCCAGCATCTTGCCGATCGATTCATCTGTATGCTTCAAGGCTTCAGCCAGATCTGGTGAAGGAGTACCTTTGTCATCAATATAGCCGGTCGTCTTTTCACCGACGCTTACTGCTTGAAAGTTCATGCCAAAGATTGCTGGAACACCAACACCATCTTTTCCGTCATGAGTCTTGCCGTCAATTTCATTGAGAATGGCTGCAACCTTTGTGTCGTCATAGATTGCGGTATTGGCAGCTTTGGCAGTTACATCATCGCTGTAGTTTATTTCAGGCACAAATAAATCATCTACACCCTTGCCTGATGGGCCATTCACAAGTTCATAAGCAGGATGTTTGTCCGACCAAGCAGTTCGTAATCCTGCTGCCTTGGCCACTTCAAATATTGTATTCACCCGCAAGAATGAATGAGGATAAACGGGCTTGCAACCATTGGCCCCATCGCGTGGTAATTTGCCTTCATCAATGCCACCACCGCCGTCTGGAGCATCAGGTTTAAGGTCAATAGATTCGTCGTAAACAACTTCTGTACCTTTGACAGAGCAATCAGAACCAGGCGCAGAAAGTGCGCGATCATAGCTGTCATCATAATACACGCCAGTAGACTTTGGGCTGCCACCCGTAATGATTGCGAGAAGGCCCGGGAATGAATCCGATGGCTTTGCCGAAGACGCCTTGCTGTAATGAATGCCATGGCCAACAAGCTTTGCCATCGCAGAATTCGCATTGGCCGTTGCATAGGTGGTTAAATCAGAATCATGAAGTCCATCGACGCTAAGCAACAGGACATGTTTAATTTGACCTTTGGTTAGTCCTTCAGCAAACGCGGCTGGGGATGTGAGACAAAGAGCGCCAGCACAAGCGGCACTCAAAAAGAATTTTGTGAACGTCATGATCAATCTCCGGTAACCGCTTAATCGCGATCAAAACAGAGTGAAGTTGGTTTGTGACAGTTTGACGAATGCAAGTCGAGATGGACAAGATTTAATTGATCTGAATGTCTACGCGTCCAAGAGCACAAGATCATTTTGATCAAAATTAATCATTACGGATGAACCTATGGTAGGTGGTTTGCTTTTCGTTTGATTGAACATATCAAGCGAAATATTTTGACTCCCACAGCGCATTTTGACGCGCATGATTGACCCTAAGAAGTTGATATCAGTGACATCTACTTTCAATGTGTTGGCAGTGGCTTTTGCTTTACCCAGGCTCACTGCTTCTGGTCGCAGGGCTATTGAAACTTCATCGCCAGCTTTACCGTGAGGCGAAAATTTTGAGGTGACGGTTTGATCGCCGATTGTCAATGTGCGGGCCATGGGATTAACGATCTTCGCTTTCATAATCGTTAAGGTGCCAACGAAAGATGCAACAAAACGGGTGCGGGGCTTGTTATAGATTTCGAGCGGAGTTCCTAATTGCTCAACGCTTCCCTCATTCATCACCACCACACGATCTGACATAGACAATGCTTCCTCTTGATCATGGGTGACGAAGACTGTGGTAATGCCAAGCGTGCGCTGCACCTCACGAATTTCTTCGCGTAGCGAAACACGGATTTTTGCATCAAGCGCTGAGAGTGGCTCATCCAATAAGAGAATGCGGGGCTGAATGGCAAGGGCACGAGCAAGAGCCACACGTTGTTGTTGACCGCCGGAAAGTTGAAAAGGGTAGCGAGTGCCAAGATGTGGAAGCTTGATTAAAGTAAGCATTTCTTCGACACGAGATTTTATTTCGCTTGTCGGTTTACCCGCAACTTTCAACCCGAAAGCCACATTATCTGCCACTGTCATATTTGGGAACAGCGCATAGGCTTGGAACACCATCCCTACGCCGCGCTTGGCCGTGGCCACGCTGGTCATATCAACGCCTTCTACTTTGATCTGACCAGAACTTGGCAATTCGAAACCAGCAAGCATGCGCAGCACAGTGGTTTTGCCGCAACCCGACGGGCCGAGCAAAGAAATAAATTCGCCCTTCTCGATTTCAAGGCTCACATCTTTGACCACATGGTTTAGGCCGAAGGACTTATTCAGTTTGGAGATTTCAACGTAACTCATGATTTATCTCTGGCAATTTTGCGGGTGTTGCCTGCAAGTTGGATTAACCCCATGCAGGCCCAAGTGATGAGGAAAGTGATGACTGCGAGTGCCGCAGGTTCGTAGGCGCGCTTGGCTCCGATCAATTGCAGATAGGGGCCGAAGGTCGGGCGATTGAGAAGGCTTGCAAAGGTGAACTCGCCAATCACTGTTGCGAAAGTGAGAAATGCTCCGCTGAGAACCGCTGACTTAATATTGGGCAGAATGACTTTCCACATGGTCGTCACCCAGCCTGCGCCTAAACTTTCGGAAGCCTCAGTGAGGGTTGCGACATCAATGGTGCGCAATCCTGTTTCGACGGCACGGTACATATAAGGCAAAGCAAGCGCCACATAGCCCAGCGACAAAAGCGTATCAGTGCCAAGGGAAGTCTGAGTAAGCGGCAAAATAGATGATGTATTATACATACGGATGTAGCCGAACACGATGATGATGGCGGGAATGACCAAAGGCAGGAGCGTTATGAATTCAACGACGGGGCGCAATTTTGGCAGGCGCAACTGTACCCAGTAGGCAGTCGGCACCACAATGAGGATTCCGATAACAATCGTGACGAATGCCAGCACCAAAGAATATAGAAACGCAGCTTGGAAGGTGGAATCTGCAAACACAATTCTATATGCTTCAAAGCTATACTCATCACGTTTCAAGCGCAATGAAAACTCAAACGTGGCAATAAGCGGCAGCAGAAAATAAAGTGCGCCGAAGAAAAATGCGATCCAGCTTACAATTTTCTTGGTCATTTCTGCCATCTTTCGCCACGCGCACGCAGCATGATGTAAAGCACATTTGAAAGGCCGGTGATCAGCACCATGCCCAGTGCCAGTGCATAACCTAAGTTTGGATCATGCAGAACATCACCGCGAATTTGTGCAAAAAGCAAAATGGGAACAATGTTGAGTGATGAATTGGTGAGGGCAAATGCGGTAGCCACTGCGCCAAAAGCATTAGCAAAAAGCAAGAGTGTTGAGCCCGCGAGGCTCGGCCAGAGAACAGGAAGTGTGATGTATCGCCAGTGCTGCCACGTGCTACTGCCCAATGTGGCTGAGGCCTCGCGCCATTCTTTTTTAAGGCCGTCAATAGCGGGCGTGAGGATAAGAACCATCAAAGGTATTTGGAAATATAAATAGGTGAGCGTGAGGCCCCAAAAATCCAGCAAGTTGAAACCTGCATTATAGATATTGAAACCGAATATGTTGTTGAGAAATACTGTCACCAAGCCGAGGCGACCTAAGGTGGCAATGAATGAAAATGCGAGCGGAACACCTGCAAAATTTGATGCCACACCACTGAATGTCATAAGAGCAGGGCGGATCCATTTGGGCAGGCCACCATTGATCGCAGCGTAGGCTAGTGCGAAACCAATCATAGCGCCGCCGATCGCTGATGCGGCACTGATTTTGATACTCAACCAGAATGATTTGATGATATCAGCTCGGGCTAAATTCGCTATGTTCTGCAGAGTGAAGTGGCCATCAGAATTTTGAAAAGCGCCCACCAACAAAAGCCCGGTTGGCAGGACAAGAAACAAGGCAGCAAAAACGAAAAATGGCGCAACACCAAGCCATGGCCCTAGTTGCCGACCTAGACCTATTGATATGCGAGGAGAATTAGCAGTCACGCGTGGCGTCCACATTGGGAGACGCGCTTCACACCCATAGCCAGTGAAGCGCGCTAGGAGTTGAGTTACTTAGGAATAGTCACGCCAACGACGCTATCCCAATTCTTGGCAACGAATTCCTTTGCGGCAGCTTGCTCGTCCAATGTTGGGAACACGGCTTTCGCATAGTTTTCAGCTGGTGGCAGCTTGGCCATAACTTCAGCAGAAATCTTGCCGTTCTTGGCGAGATCATTGAAGCGGATGGGGTGGCAATAGCCCTGCAACCACATGGTTTGACCTTCATCTGAATAGAGATATTCCATCCAAAGCTTGGCCGCTGATGGGTGTGGTGCAAATGCGCTAATAGCTTGTACATATACACCAGCCAGAACGCCAGTCTTTGGCACAATCACCTCGATCTTTGGATTGCCCTTCAAGCTGTCACGAGCCGCCAACGCATTGTAATCCCACAATACGGTGATTGGGGTTGTGCCTTGAGCAAGCGAAGCCGATTGGCCAGCAACCGGAACGAAGTTGCCGCTCTTGTTCAAGTCTGAGAAGAACTTCAAACCCGCTTCAGCTGATTTGCTGGCGTCGCCGCCAGTTATTGAAAGACCAGCGGCGTAAACTGTCTGCAAAGATTGGTTGCCACTGCGTGGATCGCCTGACAGAGCAACGGAATTTTTCAATTCTGGTGCTTGCAAATCAGCCCAATCGGTTGGCAACTTCTTCACAATGTCGGCGTTCACAACGAATGAAAGAACACCATAATAATCTCCATACCAGAAGCCTTCAGCATCCTTGGCGGTGTCTGGGATCGAATCCCATGTTGAAACTTTATAGGGTTGGAACAAGCCTTCTTTTTTACCTTGTGGTCCGAATGAGAGACCAACATCAACAACGTCTGGAGCCTGTGGGCCGGTATTACCCTTGTTTGCTTTGATAGCTTCAATTTCATCACCCGAACCACCGTCTGGGTTAAGTTCATTTATGGTGATGCCATATTTCTTCTTGAAGCCATCAATTACCGCGCCATAACCACACCAATCATGTGGCAAAGCAATTACAGTAAGTTGGCCTTCTTTCTTAGCTGCTGCTACTAGATCATCCATCATGGCGGCATTGGCAGCTGTCATAGAAGCTAGCAGTGCCCAAGCGACCGTTGTATTAAGAAGTTTTTTTGAAAATTTCATTGCCTGTTCCTTTTACTCTTATCGGGTCATTCGAATGGCGTGTTCATCGAATACAGGGACTGGCTAATCAGGTTCTATGACAGAGCTATGTCGATCAATTGCGGCATAGAACAAGCGGTTTGTCGCCCAATAACGAAGCGCGAGGCTTCTCATTTGCATGTGCTATGTCACAAAACTTTCGCACGTTGATTTTACAACTCTGATACATGCTTCAAAGAGTCTCCCATCAAAAGAGCTACAAGGTTGCTGTTGCAGGGTGTGGCTATGTCGGTTTGTCTAATGCCGCGCTGCTTTCAAAGTTTAATTCTGTAACGGTTGCAGATATTTCGGCAGACCGCATTGAACTCGTAAATAATGGTTGTTCGCCGATTTCAGATTGCGACCTCGAGCGCTTTTTAGACCAAGGTCATAGTCTGTCGGCTACGACAGATCTGGCATCAGCTTTTTCCGACGCGGAATTCATCATCATAGCAACGCCAACAAACTATGATCCGCAAACAAACTTTTTTGACACGTCGTCTGTGCTTTCTGTTGCAAAACTGGCGACAGCGGTCAATCCCAATGCAACTCTTGTTATTCGTTCGACAATTCCAGTGGGCTTCACCGAAAACTTAAAGAAGCAGCTGAGTTACCCCAACATCCTTTTCGTGCCGGAGTTTTTACGCGAAGGTTGCGCCTTGCACGACAATCTAAATCCAAGCCGTATTGTCATAGGCGGCAGTACCGGAACTGAAATCGAATTTGCCCGCCTCCTGCAAGACGCGGCCAACAGCCGAGACATCGAAGTCTTGTTCATGGGGTCAACTGAAGCCGAAGCAACCAAGCTATTTTCCAATACTTATTTGGCAATGCGTGTGGCTTTTTTTAACGAGCTTGACAGTTTTGCTCTTAGTCGCAACTTGGACCCAAGAAGCATAATCGACGGTGTCTGTTACGACCCCCGCATTGGTCAGCATTATAATAATCCTTCTTTTGGTTATGGCGGTTATTGCTTGCCGAAAGACACCAAGCAGCTGCTTGCGAACTATAGCGAGGTGCCGCAAAATTTGATTGAGGCAATTGTTCGGTCGAACTCGACGCGTAAGGATTTCATCGCTGAATACATTTTGAAAACCAACCCTGGAACGGTTGGTATTTACCGATTGGCAATGAAAAAAAATTCGGACAATTTTAGGTCTTCCAGCATCCAAGGTATTATGAAACGCATCAAAGCAAGGGGTGTCGAGGTTGTAGTTTACGAACCGAATTTGAATGAAGCCAAATTCTACAACTCTTCGGTCATCAAAGACATAAACACATTTAAAGCGATGGCCGACCTGATCGTAACAAATCGCATGACGGACGAGCTTCTTGACATAAAGGGAAAGGTTTTTACCCGAGACTTGTTTGGAAGCGATTGACACTGATCAAATTCTAGAAAATGCTCCTGTGGTCATCAACTGTCACCTAATCTTCAAAAATATTTGACACTAGAGGGTGCTGGAAAAGGAGTTTTAATCTATTCCATGCCCACCCTCATTAAGTCGCCTTTTCTCCATCCCAACACAAATATTGTACGTAGCACTCTTGGTCAATTTGTAGAAATTGGCGAGGGAACGCGTATCTTGGAAAGCACTCTTGGCGACTACAGCTACACGGATCGATTTGCCGATATTGCCTATACTACACTTGGCAAGTTTGTGAATGTAGCCGCATTTTCTCGCATAAATCCCAGCGAACACCCCCATCAGCGCGCATCTCTTCATCATTTCATGTACCGTTCCAGCTATTACTGGGATAACGAAAAAGATGAAGAAGCGATATTTGAATGGCGGCGGTCGCGGCCCGTGAAAATTGGGCATGACACTTGGATTGGGCATGCGGCTATCATTATGAAGGGTGTTACAATTGGCGATGGCGCTGTTGTTGCTTCACATTCTGTCGTGACCAAAGATGTGCCACCTTATGCCATAGTGGGGGGCGTTCCGGCGAAATTCATAAAGTGGCGACACAGCGAGGTGGTCGCCCAGCGATTGATTAACTTGGCATGGTGGAATTGGGATCATGAAACACTTCGGACGGCTCTGCCAGATTTCAGGGCCTTGAATGTTGAAGCATTCTTCGAAAAATATGAGTGATCTGCATTGTCACAAAACCGTTAATCAGCGCTGATTGAAACAACTATGGAATCAACTTCAAAGAATAGACAGGCTTGGATGCGATTGCTGGCGCTCTCGAAATGGGAGGACTTTAAAAAAGTCGCATCCCATTTTGAGCTGATCACTTGCGAAGTTATACGTAAACCTGAAACAGGATTGGTGATGCTGCGTGGTCGCATGGGAGGCACGGGCTCGGCGTTTAATGTGGGCGAAGCCACGGTTACGCGTTGCGCAATCAAAACCTATACCGGGACTGAAGGTCATGCTTATGTGATGGGTCGCAGCGCCGAGCATGCAAAGCTTGCGGCAATTTGCGACGCATTGCTGCAAGACCAAAGCATGTTTGAGAAAATTGAACGCTTGGTTCTGCAACCTCTTCAAGGAATTTTAAACGCGAGACGCGATCTCGCTTCGCGCAAGGCCGAAGCCACAAAAGTTGATTTCTTCACATTGGTACGCGGCGAAAATGATTGATGTAGATTCGTCCGCACAAAATCAGGCCAAGACTTTCAGATTGATTTTGGAGGCCATGTCGCATCCCGGGCGCATTGTCGATTTTAAGGTTCCATCACTCAGCCCAACATCTGGACTTAGTGCGGAGATGGCAACCCTATTGTTCACGCTTTGTGATTTTCAAACCTCCATATGGATGAAATCTAAAGCAGTCGGAATTGAAAAATTTCTTAAGTTTCACGCCGGTGCAACTTTCACCAACACAAAATCTGCAGCAACTTATGCCATTGTCAACGATCCAGAAAAGCTGTCGTCTCTTGAAGAATTTGCACAAGGTACGCATGAATACCCCGATCGCTCAACGACCTTGGTTATTCAAGCCGATACAATGTCTAACGGCGGAAGAATTTCTCTAGCGGGTCCTGGCATCGCCAACCAAACACGCTTCAATGTCGAGAAATTAGGTGTGCTATTTTGGGCAGATGTTGCAGCCAATCATGCGCAATACCCCTTGGGTGTTGATCTTATCTTCGTGAGCAAGGGGAAGATCGCGGCGATTCCTCGCTCGACCCAAATTCAAGTTCAGGAGCAAGACTAATGTATGTGGCGGTGAAAGGTGGTGAGAAGGCCATTGACGCGGCGCATCAGTTGTTGGGAGAAGCGCGCCGTGGCGATGTTTCGGTGCCTGAAATTTCAATAAGACAAATTGAAGAACAATTGTCACTCGCGGTTGACCGCGTAATGAACGAAGGCTCGCTTTATGATCGGGGCTTTGCGTCGCTGGCCATCAAACAAGCGCGCGGTGATTTGATTGAAGCTATCTTTTTGTTACGCGCGGCCCGCACCACTTTGGCACGGTTTGGCTATGCTGAACCTCTCGACACCGCCAAGATGCAGACTCGCAGGCGCATTTCGGCGGCATTCAAAGATTTACCTGGCGGGCAGATACTGGGACCAACTTTTGACTACACCCTCCGCCTCCTCGAAGAGGTGATGCCACCTGAAGCCGCTCAGTTGGCAGATCAACTGGTTGTTGAAAATATGCCGAAGGTTTTAGGCTTATTGGGTGATGAAGGGTTGATTGAGCCCGCATTGCCTTCCGCTACAACTGTTGGCGATATCACCCAAGATCCACCCAGTTTTCCCATGCCGCGCGACGAGCGCTTGCAGAGTTTGGCGCGCGGTGATGAAGGGTTTCTTTTATCGCTCGCTTACTCTTCGCAACGTGGTTTTGGTCGCACCCATCCATTTGCAGGTGAAATTAGACTGGGCGAAATTGAGGTTTCCTTTGTTCCTGAAGAGCTGGGTTTCGAAATTGTGATTGGCGAAATCACCGTCACTGAGTGCGAAATGATAAACCAATTTAAGGGTTCAGCCGATGTGCCTCCACAGTTCACGCGTGGATATGGCCTGACCTTCGGCCATTGCGAACGTAAAGCCATGTCGGTGGCTTTGGTGGACCGCGCTTTGCGATCAGCCGAACTGGGCGAAGAAGTGGGTTCACCTGTGCAAGACGAAGAATTCGTGATTTCACATTCCGATAATGTGCAAGCCACGGGTTTTGTCGAGCATCTAAAACTGCCGCATTATGTTGATTTCCAGTCCGAACTTATTTTGCTGCGAAATTTGCGGAAAGAAAAGGCCGCAGAATGAGCGGCCCGGTTTATAATTTCGCTTATCTGAATGAGCAAACCAAGCGCATGATCCGCCGTGCCATTCTTAAAGCCGTGGCAATCCCTGGTTATCAAGTGCCCTTCGCGGCGCGTGAGATGCCGATGCCCTTGGGCTGGGGCACAGGTGGTGTGCAAGTGACTGCCGCATGTCTCACAGCGGATGATACATTGAAAGTGATCGACCAAGGTGCGGATGACACAACCAATGCTGTGAGCATTCGCAAGTTCTTTGTGAAGACAGCGGGTGTTGCCACAACCGAAGCAACTGAAGACGCAACCATCATTCAAACGCGTCACCGCATCCCTGAAACGCCGCTGACCGAAAATCAAATTCTGGTCTATCAGGTTCCTATTCCCGAACCTTTGCGTTTTTTGGAACCGCGCGAAACGGAAACGCGCAAGATGCATGCGTTGGAAGAATACGGCGTGATGCATGTGAAGCTCTATGAGGATATCGCGCGCTTTGGCGAGATTGCAACGGCCTATGATTATCCAGCTTTGGTCAACGAGCGTTATATGTTCGACCCGTCGCCTATTCCAAAATTCGACAATCCGAAACTGAACCAGTCAGCAGCCTTGCAGTTATTTGGCGCAGGACGCGAAAAACGAATCTACGCCATTCCGCCCTATACCAAAGTGAAGAGTCTCGACTTTGAAGACTATCCTTTCACCTTACCAAAATGGGATAAGCCCTGTGCGATATGTGGATCGCAAACGAGCTACCTAGATGAAATTGTTATGGACAATCAAGGTGGACGCATGTTTGTGTGCTCGGATACCGATCATTGCCGCAAGACACAGGCGGTGAAATGAATTCACTTTTGTCTGTCAGCAATATTGCGAAGAACTATGGCGATCGAGTTGGTTGCCATGCCACGAATTTCGAACTTTGGTCGGGAGAAGTGATGGCAATTGTGGGTGAATCTGGTTCGGGCAAAACTACCTTGCTGAAATGTATTTCCGGTCAATTGGAGGCGAGTTCTGGAAGCGTAGTCTATGCCAAGCGCGACCGAAGCCAAGTTGTCTTGCAAAAACTGAGCGAAGCTGAACGCCGATTCTTGATGCGTACGGATTGGGGGTTCATCCATCAAGATGCGCGCGACGGCTTGCGCATGGGCGTTTCCGCTGGGGCTAATGTGGGAGAGCGCTTGATGGCTGTGGGCGAACGGCACTACGGCCGTATTCGTCTTACTGCTGAGGATTGGCTGCAGCGCGTCGAAATCAGCACTGACCGGATTGATGATAGTCCTTGGTCTTATTCGGGGGGCATGCGGCAACGTTTACAAATTGCCCGTAATCTCGTCACCGCGCCGCGCATTATATTCATGGACGAACCAACTGGCGGACTTGATGTTTCTGTTCAAGCAAGATTACTCGACCTTATGCGCGGACTTGTGCGCAATCTTGGATTGGCTGCGGTGATTGTGACACATGATCTGGCAGTGGCACGATTATTATCTACACGTATGATGGTGATGCAAGGCGGCCACGTTGTCGAAACCGGGCTCACCGATCAAATTCTTGAAGACCCGCAAGCGCCTTATACGCAGCTTCTCGTGTCTTCGATATTGCAAGTGTGATGCCATGTTGAGAGTCGAAAACCTTACAAAGCAATTCACGTTGCATCAGCAGGGTGGCGTGCAAATTCCCGTCATCCAGAATCTCAACTTTAATGTGGAGCGTGGCGAAGCTGTGGCGATCACCGGTCCATCAGGCCGCGGCAAAAGTTCACTGTTGAAACTGTTATTCGGTTCATACATTGCAACATCAGGTTCCATCCAAGTCCTTCATGAGATCGATTGGCTGGAGTTAACAAGCTTGGCACCACGCCAGATGATGGACGTGCGCAGCAAAACAATTGGCTATGTGACACAGTTCTTGCGCGTGATTCCGCGTATTCCCACATTGGATATTGTTGCTGAACCTTTGATCAATCGTGGAATTGATGCTTCTGTAGCGCAACTGCGCGCACAACATTTGTTACAGCAGCTTAATATACCAGAAAAGCTTTGGCAACTTTCACCCATGACATTTTCCGGTGGTGAACAGCAGCGTGTCAACATTGCACGCGGCTTTGCTGCGCATCATCCTCTTTTACTTCTAGATGAACCAACAGCCTCCCTCGATGATGAAAATCGCAGCCGCGTCATGGGGTTGATTAGAGAGGCCCGTGCCAATGGCAGTGCTATTCTCGCCGTGTTCCACAATGAAGAAGAGCGCCACCAAGTTTGCGAACGCGATATCGCACTATAGCGCTTGCGACTGTAAATATCTTGTCACAAATCCGTTAGCCAAGTGTCATTTTGAATCGATAGGAGTTCTCTCAGTCAATGAGGATTTGAGCTTTGTCCAACATTCAAATTGCATCTCTCAGCAAAACTTTTGCCAATGGCACAAGAGCCCTAGACGGCCTTGATCTCAATATTCGCTCTGGAGAAATGGTAGCATTAATTGGTGCGTCGGGTTCCGGAAAATCAACCTTGGTACGCCATATCGCGGGCTTGATTGAATCAGATGTCAACGCGGGTACGTCGATCAATGTTGACGGTCGCATTGTTCAAGCCAAAGGCCGTATCGCTGCCAATATCCGTGATATTCGCCGTAATATTGGCGTGGTGTTCCAGCAGTTCAATCTGGTAGGCAGGCTTTCAGTTCTTACTAATGTATTGACTGGGAAACTTGGACAAATGCCCCTGCTTGCAGGTGCTCTCGGCAATTTCTCCCTTGCCGATCAGCAAGTCGCCATGCAGGCTCTGGAGCGCGTTGGCATTGCAGCAACAGCACGTCAGCGCGCTTCAACTCTTTCAGGCGGTCAACAGCAACGTGCCGCAATCGCCCGCGCACTTGTGCAAGGTGCCAAGGTTCTGCTCGCAGATGAACCCATTGCTTCACTTGACCCTGCATCAGCACGCCGCGTGATGGAAACACTGGTTCGAATTAACCGCGAAGATGGCATCACCATCATTGTTTCATTGCATCAGGTAGAATATGCGCGGCGGTTCTGCCCGCGCACCATTGCCATGCAAGCCGGGCGCATTGTGTTTGACGGGCCAAGTGTAGCCCTTACCAATGAGCGTCTATCAGAAATCTACGGCTCGGCCAGCGAAGAACTTGTGCTGCCTGATGCTGCTGATCTCAACAGCCTGAAAGCTGTTGCAGCTTAGTTTAACAAAAACCAGGAGGCCGATATGAAGACTTTTATGAAGGGTCTTGCCATTGCAGCATTTATGACGCTTGCCGCAATGCCAGTCCGAGCAGACACCACTGAAATCAACTTTGGCTTTGTTTCCAGCGAAAGCCAACAAGCGCTGAAAGATAAATACACACCATTCATCCAGGAAATGGAAAAAGAGACCGGATTGAAAATTAATCCGTTCTTCGCAGCAGACTATGCTGGCGTGATTGAAGGCATGAAGTTCAACAAGGTTCAGGTTGCAGCCTATGGCAACAAATCTGCCATGGAAGCCGTGGATCGCTCTGAAGGCCAAGTGTTTGCACACACCGTAAACAAGGATGGCACAGAAGGCTATTACGGCTTGTTGCTGGCTAACAAAGACAATGCCGCCGTCAACAGTGTTGACGATATCAAGAAGTGCGATAAGTCGCTCAGCTTCGGCAATGGCGATCCGAACTCCACATCGGGCTTCCTCGTGCCATCGACTTTCATTTTCTCGGCGATGAACATTGATGTTAAAACTTGCTATAAAGCTGTAACCAATGCGAACCATGAATCAAACGCAATGGCGGTTGCCAATAAGCAAGTTGATTTCGCCACGAACAACACTGAAAACTTGGCAATTTTGGAAAAGAAAGATCCAGAAGCTTTCAGCAAAATCAAGATCATCTGGAAATCCCCTTTGATCCCAGCAGATCCATTTGTATGGCGCAAAGATTTGGATGCCAACACCAAAGGCAAGATCATGAATTTCTTCATGTCCTATGGTCGCCAAGGCACTGTTGAGGAAGTGAAAGCCGCTCGCGATCTACTCGCTGGCCTCGGCTGGTCAACATTCAAGCCATCATCTGATTCACAGCTCTATCCAATCCGCATCATGGAAGTGACCAAAGCTGCGAACAAAGTAATGGGGGATGCTGCCATGCCACAAGCTGACAAGGAGGCCAAGATCAAGGAATTGATGGCAAAGAAGTCAGAATTTGAAAAACTGATGGATACGCAGCCAAACACATAATTTTGCTGGGGAACACTAGGGCGGGAGAAGTCCCGCCCATTTCTTTATTGGGGCTTCAGAATGACTACAACATCAGCCGATATTGCTATTCCTCCTGTTCCAGCCCGTGAGCGGTGGAGCAAGTATATTTTTTGGATAGTGCTGGCTATTCTACTGGCGTGGAGTTTTGGCCCTTCGGAAATGTATAAGGCCACAAGTTTGATAACTTATGGCGGAAATATGGGAAAATACGCCAGTGGGTTTTTGGCACCGAATTTTCATGATTGGAAATACTATTTCGAAGAAATGTTGGTGACGGTGCAGACCGCACTGTGGGGCACGTTCCTCGCTGCAATTTTCGGAATGCCCATTTCGCTTTTGTGTTCCAATAACCTCGCGCCAATTTGGGTAGTTCAACCCGTGCGCCGTTTGATGGATGCGGCACGTTCAATCAATGAGTTGGTATGGGCCGTGTTCTTTGTGGTGGCTGTGGGGCTTGGCCCCTTTGCCGGGGTCATGGCAATTTTTGTGAATACATTGGGCGTATTCGGAAAGCTCTATTCTGAATCCGTCGAAGCTTCAGACCCCCGCCCTATTGAAGGCATCCGCGCCACGGGCGCATCAAAGATTCATGAAATCCTGTACGGTATTATTCCACAAGTTATGCCGCTGTGGATTTCTTACACGCTCTATCGTTTTGAAGCCAATGTACGGGGTGCTACAATTCTTGGAATTGTGGGCGCAGGCGGCATTGGCCAAGTGCAATTTGAAAATGTGCGCGGTTTTTATTATTCAGAAACGGCAGCCCTCATGTTGATGATGATCGCAACCGTCGCCATTGTTGACATCATATCGCAACAGCTGCGCCGCATCATGGTGTGATGATGCGTTATGCCATTTACTATGCTCCCGCTCGTGACAGTCTTCTACACCGTCTAGGTTCAAGCTGGCTTGGCCGTGATGCTTATACCGGGGAAGAATTGGAACAGCCGGATATTATCGGCATAAAAGCAATGACTTCGGAGCCTGCGCGTTATGGTTTGCATGCGACGCTAAAAGCACCTTTTCGTTTGAAACACGGCTTGCATGCTGCAGCATTGCAAGAGGCCGTAAGAACTCTCTCGTTAGCTCAATCATCTGTCAAAGTATCCAATTTAATTTTAACTGCAGAAAATGACTTCCTGGCATTGGTTCCACATCAAACGCAAGCACCACTCTATCATTTGGCCGAAAATTGCGTGCGCGAATTGGATCAATGTCGTGCACCTCTTACCAGTAACGAAATTGCACGCCGCCAAAATGGATGCCTTACGCCTCAACAAAATCAACACCTCTTGGCCTTTGGTTACCCGTATGTGCTCGATGAATTTAAATTTCACATCACGCTGACAAATCAATTGCCCACAGAGAAAATAGACTGGCTTATGTCACGCGCGAATCAGCATTTTGCGCCCGTGATAGGGCAAAGCCTAACCATCGATTGTCTCAGCATCTTTGAAGAAATTGAGTCAGCGCTGCCAATGACAATCACCAAACAGTTCCCTCTCGTTTTACCGCAATTCGCAAAGGTTGCCTCATGACTGAAATTACTTTCACCAATGCACGCATCATTTTGTCCGATGAGGTTGTGAACGGTTCACTTTCCTCCGTCGGGGGCAAAATTTCAGCGTTTGATCACAGCGCAGCGAAAATCGCAGAAGACCTTGACGGCGATTATCTCCTCCCAGGCCTGGTCGAACTTCACACTGATCATTTGGAAAGCCATTTCCAGCCACGCCCAGGTGTTGAATGGCCAGCCCATTTCGCCATCATCGCCCATGATGCGCAGATTGCATCGGCTGGCATAACCACCGTATTTGATGCCTTACGCGCCGGTTCGTTTGACCCCAGCGACATCTCAGCACGGCAGGGCGAGGTTCTCGCCGCCGCCATTCATGCTGCAGAAGAGAAAGAACATTTACGTGCCGATCATTTCATTCACATCCGCTGTGAATTGCCTTGCCCCGACACAATTGAGGTTTTGCAAAACACGCTGGAAAAAGGCGGAACACGCCTTATCTCTGTGATGGATCACACGCCGGGATGGCGGCAATTTACCAGCATGGATAAATTCAAAGAATATTATCTCGGAAAGAAGTTGATCCTTCCTGAAAAATTAGATGGCTACATTGCCGAAAAGTTGGAAATGCAGAAGCTCTATGCCGATAAAAACAAAGTCATGATTCTAAAAATGGCGAGGCAACTCAATATCAGAATTGCAAGCCATGATGATGCAACGATCGCTCATGTGGAGGAAGCTCTGGGTGATGGTGCTGTGATAGCTGAATTTCCAACTTCTGCCGCATCCGCAAAGGCGGCGCATGAAAAAGGGTTGGCTGTTCTGATGGGTGCGCCCAATGTAGTGCGCGGCGGTTCGCATTCCGGAAATATTTCAGCACTGGATGTTGCCGCGTCTGGCCATCTGGATATTCTCTCTTCAGATTACGTGCCGTCTAGCCTTCTGCAAGGCGCTTTTACGTTGGCCGAACGTATCGAAGCCATCACGTTACCCAAAGCGATTTACTATGTTACTGAAGGCCCAGCCAAAGCCGCTGGTCTTGATGATCGTGGCGTCATCCAAATTGGTAAGCGCGCCGACTTGATTCAAGTAAGCGTCAAATCTGGCCAACCGGTTTTGAAAAAAATGTGGCGTGAAGGCCAGCGGGTATTGTGAGCGGCAAACTGATTTTGGTGGTTGGCCCCAGTGGAGCGGGCAAAGATAGTGTTATTCGCTATGCCATGGAAAAATTCAAAGGCGATCCGCAATTCACTTTTCCGCGTCGTGTCATAACGCGGCAAGCCGATGTTACAGCCGAAGATCATGATTCAATTGACGTGCCTAATTTTTTGGCGCTCAAGTCGCAAGGCGGTTTGGCCCTAAGCTGGCAGGCGCATGATTTACACTATGGCGTGCCAGCCCAAATCAATAATGACCTTGCGGTAGGCAAGCACTTGATCGTCAACGTATCACGTACCATTTTGCCCGACGTGCCGAAGCTTTATCCCAATTATATGGTGGTTGAAATTACGGCCTCACCCGAAATTCTCGAAACGCGAATTTTAGAGCGCGGTCGTGCCACAGATGGTAATGTCTTTAAGCGTGCCACCCGTAAAGTCAGTGCACCGTCCTTAGACCCACGTCATTTTGTCATTCGCAATGAGACCAGCTTGCCTGAAGCGGGCGAAGAGTTCTGTGCGCTGGTGATAACTAACGCACAGAGTTAGATCTCTATTCTGCTGCTTGAGCCAAAGCCAAAGTTTCCGCGTGCTTCGCCATAGCCTTCACCCGGTCAACACAGGCGCTGGCTTCATACCAATAGCGTTGTTGCAATTCGATATTGAAAACAACGCCGCGCGGGAACACACAAGCTTTCATGATCTCGTCCCAGGGAACGTCGCCCCAACCCACAGGCAAGTGCAGATCACCATGGCCATAGGCCAAGCGCTCACCTTCGGTGAACATCCAAATATCATCTTGACGGCCAAAGCTATCATGCAAGTGCAGGTGTTTTGCAAAAGGTGCGAGTGCTGCAATTTCGGAAATGAAATCCTTACGGCGTCCATCATAATCCAATTTGATGTAAGCATGGCTGAAGTCGATGGTGGCCATAACATTTGGATGGTTGATGGCGGTCAACTCCTGAGCCAAGCGCTTGGGTGACGCGGTTTGCGTGTTGCCATTATCGGTGAAGAGTGTCTCGACGCAAAGAGTTAGTCCAACAGACTTTGCATAATCACCACCGCGCAGCAGCCATTCGCGCTGGCGGTCATAAGCAGCCTCAATGCCGGCCGCCTGTTGGGTGGGAACCATGCCCGCATGAACCACGTAATTGGTTTGAGAAACTTCGGCGGCCACATCAAGCGATGCTTTGAGCACGTCAAAGTGGCGCGGCAGGCGGTAAGCCTCATCCATAAAGTTAATTGATAGTGGACCATGCACCGTGAAAGACACATCGCGCTGTGCACAGGCTTTCTTCAAACGTGCCAATTGGTCTTGTCTGATTTTGCAACCCACCACAATGTCCATGTCGTAAGTGGGGAGCTCCACGGTCTCGACTCCAAGCTGATCGATCATGTCAAGCTCTTCGGTCAAATCTGAAAGATCGTTGGCGCGTTTATGCGCTGAAATTCCGGTTCCAAAAACGCCATTCGAAAGCATGGTGAACTCCTTCCTTTTGAGATGCCAGATCTCGAAATAGGAAAGTGCAGTGAAGTTCGTGCAACAGTTTCTTGGCAGATCAAAGACACTCTGGATTATGACAATGATCGTCGTCAAACTGTAACAGATTTATGTATTGCAGGGTGATCAACATGCGCACAATCATATTTATCTCTCTGATTTTCATCGCAAAATCAGCATTCGCTGGCGATTTAGATGCGAATCAGATTCATGACCAAATTGTTGGCCAATCAATTGCTTGGTGGGATAGTACGGGCTGGATGGGTGGAAATCTGGTGTTACTTCCTGGCGGACGAGCATTGATCAACGTGGAAACACCACAGCCCTCGCGCGACTCAGGCAGCTGGTCGATCAATGGCAACCAGGTCTGCACATTTTGGAAGTCACTCCGCCAAGGCCAGGAAAAATGCTATTCACTCAAAGAAATTGAACCGGGCCATTTTGTAACCAGTGGTGGCAATGAGTTCAAAATTCAGAGCGCTGGCGTGTGAAACCGTCACAGCTTGTTCACAGAGCCGAATAATTTTTGTCATTAACTTTCTCTCAGATACCCGGTGAGCGGGTTAGCTCATCATCAAACATCGGAGAGAGCCATGACAAATTTTAGCTTCAGCAAGCTTGCATTTGCAACTTTGTTACTCGGTACAACATCTGCACATGCCGCAGATAAAATTAAATTTGATTTCTGGTATGGCAACACTGGCAAAATCGGTGAAGTTGTTCAAAAGCATTGCGACCTCTTCAATGCATCGCAGGACAAGTATCAAGCCGTATGCACCGGTCAAGGCGGCTACGATAAGGCGGAGCAAAATACGATTGCAGCCTACCGCGCCAAACAACAGCCAACTGTTGTGCAAATCTATGATGCAGGTACTGTAAACTTCATGTTGTCGGGCGCCGTTATTCCAGCGGTTCAATTTGCTAAGGATAATGGCATTGAAGTTGATTGGGCTTCTTATTTTGGTGGCATCAAGAACTATTATGCCACGTCAAAAGGCGAAATGTGGTCTTTCCCCTACAACTCTTCAACAGCCGTTATGTATTGGAACAAGGATGCTTGGGCCAAGATTGGCAAAACGGAAGCGCCAAAAACTTGGACAGAATATGAAGCAGATTTGAAGGCCATGAAAGAAAAAGGCGTGGCATGTGGCATGGCCTATGACTACGACACATGGATGAACCTGGAGCAATTCTCAGCTGCCAATGATCTGCCGATTGCCACCATGAACAATGGCTATGAAGGCTTGGGTGCTGAACTTGTGTTCAACAAGACGGCTTTCGTTGATCACATGAAGAAGTACAAGGAATGGACTGATCTTGGCTATGCCAAGTTGCAAACAGAAGCATTAGGCAAGGATATTGACCAAAGCTTCGGTGAAGGTGGTTGCGCTTCGATCATTGAATCGATTGCTGACTATAAAACCTTCAAACAAACAGCCACGACTTTCAAATGGGGCGTTACTATGATCCCATTGCTGGATGGCGTGACACGCAAAAACACTCTGGTCGGCGGTGCTTCTCTCTGGGTGATGCAGGGCAAATCGAAGGAAGAATATGAAGCCGCAGCTGCCTTTTTGAAATACGTAACCTCACCTGAAACCGGACAAAAATACATCGTCGAAAACACTGGTTATATTCCGGTGCGCGCCGATGGTTTGGACCTGCTCAACAAAGCCAAATTCTATGAAGATCCAAACAATGCTGGCCGTGAAGTGGCCATTCAATCCCTCACTGCCTCAAACGGCACACCTGTAACACGCGGTGTTCGTTTGGGTAACTTCACGTCGATCCGCAAAGCCTTGCGCTCTGAATTGGAAGCTGCATTTGCTGGCCAAAAAGACATGCAGGTTGCGATTGACGATGCCGTCAAGCAAGGCAATGAAATCTTGCGTCGTTATGAGCAAACTTTCAAAGGCTCGCAACTCCCATAAAATAAGAGAAGTAGGGTGCAACCATTGCGGTTGCACCCTTTCCTATTACTATCGTTTGGGAGTTACGACGTGGATAAACACGCGACCTTCTCTAACACTTGGCTTGCGATAGCGCTCATCATTCCACAGCTGTTGTTGGTTTTTGTTTTCTTCTATTGGCCAACCGGTGAAGCTGTCTATTGGGCCTTTACGTTGGAGCAGCCTTTTGGCGGCAGCAACCAATGGGTCGGTATGCAGAATTTCCAAACGGTGTTCAACGATCCGAAATATTGGAACTCTGTGGTCGTCTCAATTGTCTTTGCGTTGGCCACCACTACAATTTCATTATTCGTGTCGCTTGGATTGGCGCTCTTGGTTGACAGGCGCTTGCCGGGCCATCAGCTTTTTTCATTTGCTTATTTCATTCCTTATGCCATGGCCGCACCCGCGGCTGGCCTAGCATTTCGGTTTATCTTTGCACCAAGTGCTGGTTTCATGGCAGCTGTTAATGAGTGGTATCCAAATCTGTGGAACCCTGCCACCAATGGCACCCACGCATTGCTTCTAATTGTTCTCTGTCAGTCTTGGCAGTCGATTGGTTATAATTTTGTGTTCTTCCTCGCCGCACTGCAATCGATCCCCCGCCCCTTGACCGAAGCGGGTGCGATGGATGGTGCTGGCGTTTTGCGCCGCATGATCGACATTCAAATCCCTTTAGTGGCACCAACAGTGTTTTTTCTGATTGTGATCAATCTCACGAACAGCTTTGTGGATAGTTTTGGCATTGTTGACATCACCACGCATGGCGGGCCTGCGCGCGCAACGGACTTGATGGTTTATAAAATCTATTTCGACGGCTTTAAAGCGCAAGATTATTCGCTCGCCGCAGCCGAATCGATTGTGCTGATGTTGCTTGTCATCGCGCTCACATTTTTCCAGTTCCGCTTTGTTGAGCGGCGCGTTCATTATAGTTGAGATATTGACATGATCGAGCGCACACCGATTTTTAATTTTCTAACGCAAGTTATATTGTGTTTGGCATTTTTCGCTATTCTCATGCCTTTTTACATTGTGATTGCTGCTGCAAGTCATGATTTTGTGACCGTCAACAAAGTGCCCATGCCGTTGTTGCCGGGTGGGCATTTGTGGGAAAATTTGAGCGAAGTCTGGGTGAAGGCCAATTTCGGCCAAGCCATGAGGAACTCTTTAATCTCAGCCGTTGCCGTGACGGTTGGCAAGATTGTCTTGGCTTCGATTACTGCGTTCTCAATCGTGTTCTTCAACTATCGTGCGCGCATGATGGTGTTCTGGTTGATCTTCATCACGCTTATGTTGCCGCTCGAAGTGCGCATTGTGCCGACTTATGCCGTAGCTGCAAACGTGTTAAGCCCGCTGCAATCAATGTTGAACTTTGTTGGATTGAGCATCACTCTGCCGGAGTGGAACTTGCTGAACACTTATCCGGGCTTAGTTCTGCCGCTGATTGCAACTGCCACTGGCACATTTCTTTATCGTCAGTTTTTTATGACCATCCCTAAAGAATTGGCCGAAGCCGCAAAGATGGATGGGGCAGGCCCTCTTCGATTTTTCTGGCAGATATTGATGCCCCTTTCGAAGAGCAACATGGCAGCGCTGGCCGCCATCATGTTTGTCTATTCATGGAACCAGTATCTCTGGCCATTGCTTGTGGTTACCGATCAACAAAATTACGCAACGGCGACGATGCAATTGCAAAAGCTCGTGCCCAGTGGCCAAGCAGAACCTCCTGTGTGGAACACCGCTATGGCAGCCAATCTCATTGTACTGCTTCCTCCTGCGTTGGTTTCAATCTTGCTTCAGCGTTTCATCGTGCGCGGCCTCATCTCAACTGAAAAGTGAAAACACATGTCTAACATTAGCATTCGCAAAGTTCGAAAAACTTATGGCAAAAACGAAGTTGTTCATGGCGTTGATCTTGAGGTGGCGGCGGGAGAGTTTGTTGTGCTGCTCGGGCCTTCAGGTTGTGGTAAATCAACTCTTCTGCGCATGGTGGCAGGGCTTGAGGCCATTACCTCTGGTGAAATTGCCATTGGTGACAAAATCGTCAACAAGCTTGAACCGCGAGAACGCGGCTGTGCCATGGTGTTTCAGAACTACGCGCTCTATCCACACATGTCAGTTGCCGAAAATATTGGCTATGCTTTGAAAATTGCACGTGTGCCGAAAGTTAAACGGAACGCGAAAATCAGGGCTGTTGCTCAAACATTGAACATCGCTGATTTTCTAGACCGTAAGCCGGCCCAACTCTCGGGCGGCCAACGCCAACGTGTGGCTATGGGTCGCGCCATGATCCGCGAGCCGAAAATATTTTTGTATGACGAACCGCTTTCAAATCTTGATGCCAAATTGCGTGTGGCAATGCGTTTGGAAATTCGCAAACTCCAACTACGCCTAGGCACCACCACCTTGTTCGTGACCCATGATCAAGTCGAAGCCATGACCTTGGCAGACCGGATCGTGGTCATGAACAAGGGCACAATTGAGCAGGTGGGCACACCGCTCGAAATCTATTCTAGGCCCGCCTCAACCTATGTTGCAGGCTTTATCGGTTCGCCCAGTCTCAACATGATCAAAGGCATCCTTAACCCCGATACAGCGACAATTAAATTGAACGATGGGCAGGCTCTCCAATATGACCTCAAGCGCTGGCCCAACTTGCATGCGGGTGAAATTATTGCCGGATTTAGAGCGGAAGCCGTTTCGCTTCGCAATTCATCAAAGGGCCTCACCCTTAATCCTCAATTTATTGAAGAACTCGGCGTATCCCGCCAACTGCATTGTGAATTGGCGGGCGAGCTAATTATAGTAACATCACAATCAGATCATGATGTGAAAGCTGGGATCCCGCTCCACGTCACAATCGAACCGGAACAAATTCAACTTTTTAATGTTCAAACTGGTGTTCGTGTGGAAACGGAAGTTTATGACGTAGATGCATCCGTCACTCAAATCCGAAAAGCGAGTTAGCTTAATTATCCGTGGGACGGTGCCGTTTCAGCCTCCGCTACTAATCAGACCGTCTAAGATTTTCGTTAGGGCTGTTCTTGTTCCTTTAGAAGGTTGGTGTTGATTGTGACAGTTTGATTATATAATCGTGACAAGCGCAGGTTTAATTACAAACTGTTAAGTTGTGAGAAAATGGTCATGTCTCAAGATAATACAAGCGAAGTTGTCGTTCCCACTGTTTCCAAAAGCGGTAGTAAGAAGAAGTCTGAAGCTCAAAAGCTCTACCCTAAGAAATTGGACAAGAAGAAAGAAGTTGCCGGGAACGAATTTGAATTTTCAGGCCGCATTGACACTATCAATGTAAAAGGTTCTGGCGTTAATGGTAATCACTTCCAATTCAGTTTGATCGACAAAAAGGGAACACGAAAATCATATTTGCTCGATCCAGCAGAGCCATTGCGTTTTGCGACCATGGCAAACCTCTTAACAGCAGCCACTGGTGCTGGTGCAAAGGTAAAAATTCGGTCAGTGCTGAATCCAGACGGATCGAGCTTTGCAAGCGAACTTGAAGTGCGCATAAAAATTAAATTCTTAAGGTCTTTGTTCTTGGAATTTAGAAGATGCCGTCTCTGTGCCAATACTGACCAGATTTATCGGCTGTGTAAGATTGTCGAGACCGGCTTTGGGTGTTCAGATTCTGCTGGTTGAGTTGGCAACAACCAGTTTGCGAACATCTCAGCGGTGCGCCGCCAAGTGAATTTTTGTGCTGCGGCATGCACGGTGTCGCGATCTAATTTCAATGCTCGCGTTATAGCTGCTCCTAGATTGACGTCCATACAGCCTGTGACACCTTCTTCGATGACGTCGATCGGACTGGGTACATTGAATGCAGCCACGGGTGTGCCACAGGCCATCGCTTCGATCATCACCAAACCAAATGTATCAGTCAGGCTTGGAAAGACAAAACAATCTGCGCTCGACAGTGCGTGCGCATATGACTGTTCAAAAAGGAATCCTGTAAAAATTGCTTCTGGATATTTGCTTTCCATTGCCTTGCGATCTGGCCCATCACCAACAATCACTTTTGTGCCTGGAAGTTTTGTATCCAAAAACGCCTCAATATTCTTGTCAATAATAACACGGCCAGACAGAACCATGATCGGGCGAGGCAGATCAAAGTAATCGCGTACCATTGGCTTAAACACATCGTGATCAACGCCGCGGGTCCAGGTCTTCACATTGCTAAAGCCTTTAGCTTCCAAGAGTTTTGATATGGTAAGAGACGGCGTCATCACAGCGCCCGCTGGCCGATGAAAGGATCTGAGAACAGACCAGAAGAATTGACTAACACCAGGCATGGGTACGCGCGCTTGCGCATACTCTGCAAATCGGGTGTGAAAGCTTGTGCTGAACGGAAGGTTCCGGCGCAAACAGGCCCGGCGCGCGGCCCAACCCAACGGCCCTTCGGTGGCAATATGAATTGCATCAGGTTGGATTTTGTCAATTTCAACACCAATTGCTCTTGCGCCCACAAGGCTAAGCTCAATTTCTTTGTAGGACGGAACTTTCCAATGTTTCCTGCCCTCGGGCGTTATATACCTTACATCATGCCCAAGCTTGCGAAGCTCCATTCCCACCGTTTGCAGCGTGCGCACAACGCCATTAACTTGCGGTGGCCAAGCGTCGGTTACGATCAGGATGCGCATTGCTCAGCTCTTCCAGTTGCGGTTGGTAATGTTTCTTCCAGTCGATTATTTCAAATTGACCGTCATGATGTTCGACCAGCGCTGTGCAGCTTTCTACCCAATCGCCGTCATTCAAGTAATGGATACCATCAATCATCCGATCATCAGGCGTATGGATATGCCCACAAATTACGCCCTCACACTTCTGTAGCCGCGCTTCACGAACAATGACTTCTTCAAACCGTGAAATAAATTCCACGGCCTTCTTCACTTTGAATTTCAAATAGGCCGAGAGCGACCAATGACCGAGCCCAAAGAGGCGCCGCCCCGCCATGACGACAATGTTGAGATCCATCAACCGTTCGTAGGCCCAATCACCGAGCTTTGCGAGCCAAGGGGCAAAGTAGATAACATTGTCGAATTTATCGCCATGGAGAACGAGATAGCGTTTACCCGTCACCGTTTTGTGAACCGTTTCATGCAAAACTGCGACCCGACCAAACCGATGCCCCGCAATGTCTCTAAAGTTTTCATCGTGGTTGCCTGGGATATAAATTACGCGCGTCCCTTTGCGCGCTTTGCGCAACAGCTTTTGCAGCACGTCATTTTGCTTTTGATCCCAGTACCAATGTTTCTTAAGCGACCAAAAGTCAATCAGATCACCAACCAAGTAGAGATAGTCACTTTCGGTTTCACGCAAAAAATCGAGCAGCGCATCACACTGCGCGCGGCGGGTGCCAAGGTGCATATCGGAAATGAAGATTGCTCTGAATCGCTTGGCAGAAGATGCGTTGGCTTTCATGATTCGTCATAGTGTTGATTGTTTGCTCTCTATGAGACGTGCTGTGTGAAGACCTTATGACAGTTGTTTTTGTTGTCTTGTAATTGAGTTGTCACAATGGCGCCGTACCAGCTTTGCTGAATTGTCACTGATTTGTTTTGAGGAAAAAGCGGATGACGCTTGATGCGATATTAGAAAACTCCACCGGGACTCTGGTTAGATCTGCAGTTCTCCGCAATCGATTTTTAAGTGTTGATGGCTTTCTAGAACGAATTTTCTCATTTGCATTTCGCGGCTTAGTCTATCCCCAAATTTGGGAAGACCCTGCCGTTGATTTAGCTGCCATGGAAGTTGAGTCCCATCATCACATCGTGACCATTGCATCTGGTGGGTGTAATGTTCTGAGTTACTTAACAGCGTCACCAGCGAAGATTACGGCGGTTGATTTGAACCGCGCCCATGTTGCTTTAACCAAACTAAAATTAGCCGGGCTACAAAAATTGCCCGGTTGGGAGTCTTTTTACCGATTTTTTGGCGAGGCCGATGAACGCCAAAATATCCGTGACTACAAGCTTTTCTTGCAATCCTTTCTGGATATGGAAACGCGCAGCTATTGGGAAGGTCGCGGCTTCACTGGTTCTAGGCGATTAAAGCAATTTCAGAAGAATATATATAAGCACGGCCTGCTCGGCCGCTTCATTGGTGTTGGCCATCGTCTCGCGAAATTTTACGGTCGCAATTTAAATGAATTCCTTGTGTGCAAGACTGTTCAAGAACAACGTAGTTATTTCGAATCTGAAATCGCCCCCTTGTTTCAAAAGCGTTTCGTGAAATGGCTGACCAATCAGAAAGTTTCGTTATACGGCCTTGGCATACCCCCCGCACAATATGAAGCTTTGGCAGGCACCTCAACGATGGCTGATGTCCTTTATCAGCGCCTTGAAAAACTGACCTGTGACTTCTCGCTCGGGGATAATTATTTTGCTTGGCAAGCTTTTGGTCGCGGTTATGCACCCGGAGCTTCCGGCTCACTACCGCTTTATTTGCAAACTAAAAATTTTTATTGCCTAAGAGAAAATGCGGCGCGTGTTAATGTAAATCAAATCAACATGACAGCCGCGTTGCGCGCTATGCCAGCTGGCAGTGTTGATCGCGTGGTTTTGCTTGATGCGCAAGACTGGATGACAGACACGCAGTTGAATGATCTATGGGATGCGATATCTCATGCCTCAGCTCCTAGGGCACGTGTTATTTTTCGTACGGCGGGTGTACCAACTATTTTGCCGGGCCGCGTTGCTGAAGCCGTGCTTAAGCGCTGGACATACTTAAAGGAGCGTTCTGCCGAACTTGGCCTTCAAGATCGTTCTTCAATTTACGGTGGATTTCATATTTATGAACTCGCGCATTGATGCGGCCACAGGCCATGGCGCCGCCATGGACCGCATGTATCGCTTGCAACGTCATGTCTATGATTTGACAAGGCGCTATTATCTGCTCGGTCGCGACCGCATGTTGGACGAATTAAGTGCTTCACCCCAACAGTCCATTCTGGAGATAGGTTGTGGCACGGGACGAAATTTGATAGGTGCGGCCAAGCGTTATCCGCTGTGCCAGTATTTTGGCGTCGACATTTCAAATGAAATGTTGAAGTCTGCCGAAAAATCTTTGGCCCTAGCGGGGCTTCTTTCTAAAACATTCTTGGCTCAGGGCGACGCCACAAATTTTGACGCTGATGTAAAGCTCGGTAGAAAAATGTTTAATCGCATCTACTTTTCCTACACACTCTCAATGGTGCCGCAATGGCAAATGGCCCTCCGACATGCGACGACGCTATTGGCGGAGAATGGCGAACTTCATATCGTTGATTTCGGCCAATGCGAAAGATGGCCTTCGCCTTTCAAGAAATTACTTTTCAAGTGGCTTGACCTCTTCCACGTTTTTCCACGCTCAGAATTACCTTCTATATTGATGAAGCTGGCTGATGAACTTAACCTTGATCTTATCAGCAAAAAAGATTTTGGTGGCTATGTATGCCGATTCAAAATGCGCCGCCGCTAGTTAATCATCAACCCGAAATCAATTTGATAATCGATTATCCTGATCCGCTTCTATCGTCATTTCCGATCGTCACATATTTGTCATGTTTGGTACGATATGAAATTGAAAAAGTTTTTTGAGCTCAGATGTCTAACGCAACAACAAACCGAATTTACGTAGCTGAAACTCTAGGAACCGCAATTCTGCTGGCGACTGTCGTGGGTTCAGGAATAATGGCTGAAAGGCTTTCTGGGGGGAATGTTGCCATTGCTTTACTTGGTAACACCATTCCCACCGGAGCCATTCTGGTGGTCTTAATCACAATATTCGGACCAACTTCTGGAGCGCATTTCAATCCAGCCGTCTCACTTGCAATGTGTAGCGTTGGTCGCATGCCGTGGTCACGTCTTGCGCCCTATGTTGGATGTCAAATTTTTGGCGCTATGCTCGGAGTTTGGATTGCGCACGCGATGTTTGATCTGCCCATCTTTGAAGTTTCAGATAAATTGCGTTGGGGTAGAGGCCAATGGGCTGCTGAAGCTGTTGCGAGTTTTGTATTGTTGGTTACTATTTTTGGTAGCCTTCGGCATAACGCCGCCGCTGTTCCAATGTCAGTTGGGCTTTATATCACCGCTGCCTATTGGTTTACTGCCTCGACATCATTTGCAAATCCGGCTGTCACTATCGCGCGCGGCCTGACCAATAGTTTTTCTGGAATCTCGCCAAGTTGTGTTTTGCCTTTTATCGGTGCACAGATTGCTGGAACAGTACTTGCTGTCATTTTATGCCGTTGGCTTTTTATTGAAGAGTAGAAGATGGATATTGTAATTCATCATAACCCCGATTGTGAGACATCACGCAATGTGCTCGGCTTCATAAAAGCAGCGGGTTACCAGCCTACGGTGATTGAGTATCTCAAAACAGGCTGGACGAAAGAACAACTTTTAGGCTTGTTTGCCGCAGCGGGTCTTTCACCCAAATCAGCACTGCGCGAGACAAAATCTCCAACGCGAGAGCTTGGCTTGCTGGAAAAGAATGTCACCTCCAATACTATTCTCGATGCAATGATCAAACATCCTGTCTTGGTGAACAGACCCATCGTTTGCACAAGACTTGGTGTCAAACTCTGCCGACCCAGTGAAGCGGTCATTGAACTGCTCGATCAACTGCCTAATGTACCATTTCGTAAAGAGGATGGTGAGTTAGTTGAATTCAAGTCTTAAATAATGAAAGTCGATATTTTTAAACAATTTGGCGCCCGATCTGATGTCCGCTCTACAGGTTGGTCTAATGCCTGGCTATCGCAATAGATTAAATGTGGGTTGGCATTTCGGTCAGACGCTTTCACCTAGGGAATTGTATAGTTGAGAGCGCCATTTCTCAAATGCTGCAATGATTCACTATTGCTGGCTGTTTCTATGAGAGGCAAAAATTCTACGGGTAAAACCCAAATACCAATTCCCCGGCTTGTGGTCACCATGTGGTCACCGGAACTAAACTATGCAGCAGCCTGTAATTTTGAACTTCCGTAAGTTCTTAATTACATTGGCTAAATTGGAGCGGGCGAAGGGATTCGAACCCTCGACCCCGACCTTGGCAACGCAAGGGTCAATAAACAATTTCAATGGGTTAAACAACAAGTAGTACTGAGCCGTGCCTATGTAAGTCAACGGTTTTTCGCACGTTGCGTGCCACTTGCGTGCCACCATAACAAGTGCAGCTTGATAAGTTCTGATTGCTTTTTAAAACTGCTGCCTATTCCGCCCCCGCCAATCACCCTCATTCTAAGAAGCCCCCTAACAATGAAAATAATCGAGTGAGTGTATCAGATGACGAAAGCAAAGATCAAAGTATCTAACGTAGAAGAAGCAATAGCTAAAGGTTTTATGGGATTGAATGGTCAACTCTTCGCAGACAAACTAATTGTCGAGCTTCCTAACCTTGATGAAATCATGCCCAACAGCAAGTTCAATGGCGGTTCGGTTCAATATGCTAAGCTTGTTCACGCTAACGGCTTCACAATCGTAAATGATCCAGAAGTGGTGGGTAACTCTCTTCAAAAGAAATTCGGTTATAGGTTGGCATTTCAGGTAAAGCTTGAACACTCGGATGAACAGCCTTGTGTGTGGTTGCTCCAACGGAATCCCCCATGTAATTTAATTAGGTTGGAGTTTACTCCTTCAAAACTCAGCGAACTCGCAAAGCGTGAGCTTGCCGTATTCATGGAGACATTCGTCGAAGATTTTTGGAAATTGCTGTTTAATTTTGGCTACACCAGACGGGTTGACGCGGCTGTTGATCTCTGGAACGTGAAGCCCGAACAGGTGTGGGCTGTCCACAATCACACACTTTCAACTTTCGGAGTGGCGCGGAATGGTACTATTCAGACTCTGACATTTGGTAGCCAAAAAGGCGTGCAATCCACCATCTACGACAAGACCGCTCAGCTCAAACTAGCAAACAGTGTTCCGGTGACGCGGATTGAACAGAAGTGGTGCGGAAAGATATTGTTGAGGAAGCTTCACGAACTTGAAAACCCCTTCAACAACTTTGCAGTGCTAGCAACCGAGCCTCCAAAGCCAGAGTGGGCTAAGTCATGGGATTGGACACAGTTTCTTTGCACTTCAAAAGTACTCGGCTCGATGGGCGCGATGACTAACCTACCTTATCACTCCCGCACTAAGTATCGGAACCATATTGAAGCCAATTCAACGAAATACTGGAAGCCTTCTGAGCTTTGGGATGACTGGCCAAAAATTGCACTCTCAATCCAATCTGGGGGCAAATATCTGGACATCTGTGACCAACCTGCATTACCGCTTGCCGCATGACGCATGACGCATTGCTTATGATTGCAAACATAGTGACATTTTGGAGAATTTAAAAAATGAAACAGCAAATCAGTTTGGATGAACTCGAAGCGAAGATAAACAGCGTCTTCGCCAGCCCAAGTTATAAGCCGAGGATTTCATCGCTAGATGCTGCGAAGTTTTTGGGGGTTAGTCTCCGCACCCTTCGCCGTTGGGAACGCGCAGGGCTAACTCCCGAACGCGATGACCCTACTTACTATCGTCGCCAATATGTGAAAGACGACATCGAAGCATTTGCCAAGGCTCGTCGGGAAGCGAGATTGAACAGCAATACCAAAAGTCGAAATGCGGGAGACGTTGATTAGGTAGTTGGTCGCGTCAAAGCTGCGCGATTCCGATATAGGACGTTACGATCCATAGGTGAACGTTAGGTAGACTAAAAAATCGTAACACGTGCTGCTAAATAAAAATATGTGAACGACCTATGCAGTTACAAGGACGTTAATCTCGCGCTGAGCCGTCATTTCGGTGCTTAAAAAAGCTTGTGTAACGACACAGAAATTACACATCAAACGCAAGTTTACCTA
This sequence comes from uncultured Aestuariivirga sp., assembly GCA_964247245.1. Taxonomy (GTDB): domain Bacteria; phylum Pseudomonadota; class Alphaproteobacteria; order Rhizobiales; family Aestuariivirgaceae; genus Aestuariivirga. The sequence goes on along the minus strand of CAXTTK010000001.1, from coordinate 532,974 downwards.
GGAGGCTTCTCGAAAAATATGAAAGTAGGTTCAACAATATCCGCAAAAACTCGATAACGTAAGGAGATGATCAATTCCCTCAGTAATAGAAAAGTACGTTAGCTCAGCTCAATTTAAGCAGTGCAATAAAAATTTCCGGAATAAACCGATCCGATGCAGTAGCCATTTCAACGCAAATTGGTGTGGAGGCTGTTCCATTGGCAAGGTCATCAACCATATTCCAACGTTGCAAATCTAGCTGTAGTGAAGCCTCATGAGCTTTTAAGCACCAAAAATTGGCTCTTATCTGGAAATAAAAAATCCATGACGAAGCTGCATTTCCAACGAATTGCGGACGCGTCGTCGCTTGCTGGCTGGTGTCAAAATCTGCAAAACATTACAGCAACATATCACTATCGCCTTTGCAGCTGGTTTTAATTTAGCTGTTCACCACAATTTTAAGAACCGTTCGCAATATAATAATAAGTCGTTAATTTTGCTTGACGAGTTGCAATCACACCTTATGGTTGAGGTACAGGGGTGAGCGGTGCAGCAAATACTAAACAATTGGTTTGTTAAATGGGTGCTCGCGCCCTTTTTAATGCTTGGGGCCTTAGGCTGGAGTTATTTCCAAATCAACTATCCAACGATCCATTTTCATTTCAAAATGACTGTTGAAGTACAGACACCCGTTGGAATTAAGTCAAGCTCAGTTGTGAATGAATTCACTACTACTTTTAGCTTGATAGGCAAAGAGTTCATGCCAAGCGTTGGAGGAGCGGTTACCAACGGTGAAGCGCTGTTTATTGATCTTGGCTCCGGAAAGAATTTGGTGGTGACTCTTTTCAGTGACCTAACACGCGGAGAAACCCCGAGTTCCCATGAAATGTTTAACATAAATAGTGATGTCTTTTGTAAAAGAAGTGCCCCCAATTGCATGATTTATGCGCCAGAATTTCGAAAAGCTTTGATTGCTGCACGTCTAAGTGGCCCGTTTGAACTGAACGTTAGCGAGCTCCCAGAATTAGTCACGCTGACTGAAGTCAGTGACTACAAAACAATGCGACGTCTAGTGCCTACACAAATTGATACGGTCTTAGGCTCAGGCTATGCAATTAAAAGTGCAAAAGTTGAAATTACAGATGAACCACTTACTGAGCAGATTCTTCATTATTTGCCGTGGCTAGCACAGCACGCCAAAGACAAAGGTTCGTTTGATGGAACTAGCTACGTTGGACCTAAATCTCCAGTGTTATCAAGTATTGGCTATTCTTCATTCAAATGGAAGTATTAAGAAATGAACCGTGACCTATTTCTCGCCGTCCTGACGATGGATTCCTATAATCAGGGTTATGGAAAAGGCGAGAGTATAGGTACTCTCCAAATTGGAAACGCAAGCGTTGTGTTAACCACGCCCAAAAACCTGAGCGCAGGTTCGGACTTCAATATCGGCTTCTCTGCAACAAGTTACAGTTGGAACGGCGAAACGATTATTGCCTATCGGGGTACAGATAGTATTTTTGGCTCGGGCGTTAGCGGTGGTTCTGATCTAGACAACGGCTATGGGATAGCCATTGGCAATCCAATAGCACCGCAGGCGCTGTCTGCTATCAACTTCTACAAGGCGACACTAGATTCTCTGGGAGCTGGCGGCCCAAATACCATCAATCCTTATACAGCAGATGTAACATTTGTTGGCCACTCCCTTGGTGGCGGCCTAGCTGGGTTGGTAGCAGACATCTTTGGTCGGCAGGCGGACATTTTTAATTCAATGTCATATCGAGGAGCCGCTACAGACGCATATTTAGGGACTATATCTGGTAATCTTGGTGCCGTGGTACCTGAGGTACACTCAAGCATCTATGGTCCATTTGGCGTAGCTCCAATTGCGAACGACGCTAGTCACATCAACCAATGGGAAACCACAGGGCAGTTTCTTGGTTCCTGGCTTGGCAATTCGGGTGCCGAGGGGAATGGTTCGCAGTTAGACCCACACACAAAAACATTGTCGACCATCCAACTGCATAGTATTTCGCTTGAAGTTCTTTTGCTTTACGCTACTCACGAAGTTGCCAACACAGCTTGGACTTCAATCGCGAGCTCAACCTTGTTTGAGCTTTACGATGAATCTTTGGCCTCAGGCTTGGGCATTGTTCTGAATCAAGGCGAAGTCAGCACAGCCAGTGATAAAATGCGTGACATGATTGCCTACTCCGTCATTGATGAGGGTAACGAACCATATGGCGATGCTGCTGCCAAATTGATGTTCAATGATGCAAATGATTTGGCACCATTGTTTGACAAAGATCATAGTATTTCAATTATCGCAGAGAAATTTGGCTACATCGATTCAAAGCAGTTGCTGACTAATCTTAGCAAACTGATGATTGGCTATGATGAGAGTCTTGCTGCAAACCAAGTTCATCTGGCTGCCCTGCCAACAACGGATGGCCTGTTTGTATCAAACCAAAATAATTATGTGGCTGTTTCAATTGACGCAACTGGCAACGCGCTGCATCTTGTGAGCGATACAAGTGCAATAACTGACATCAGACACAATATTCAAGACTTAGCCACCACAGAAGCTGGTAGTTCGCTCGTTCCTCTTGATGCTGATGCTTTGGCTATTTTGAACGGTGCAAAATTTATAGTCTTTGCAGAAACACAAACTGTCCTTGCCACCGACGCCGCAATCGTATTCACCGATGGCTATCAACTCGCGGATTCAGCGAATGCTGGTGCCATTGTTCTCGGAATTGATGGCGAAAGTCACCTGACCGGAACGAACAATAATGATGTGTTGATCGGTGGCGCAAGCAAAGATGTCTTGAAAGGTGGCGACGGCAATGATCTGCTCATCGGTGGCGATGGTAATGACATTCTAGTTGGAGGCAATGGCACAGATGTTCTCAAAGGTGGATTAGGCTCTGATATCCTCATCTCAGGAACGCTAGACAATACCACAGGTTCTGGTGGCGTAACTGGTGAGAAGCTTGATGGTGGTGCGGGTTCTGATTACGTTGTTATTGCTGGCACAGAAGGAACAATAGTACATATTACTGGAGGAGACCGATCTGATCACCTGCTGTTAATGCCGTACATGACAGGAAACAGTGCAGCTTCCAATGGGGCACTGCAGATGACGGCGCTTACAGGTGGAGTCGCGGCACTTACTGTTAATACTGACTTTTTTTCTGGAAACGAAACTGGATATTCGATCAACGGAATTCTTGTTGAATATGGACAGTATTACAACTCGGACACCAGCAGTTATTTTTATGTAACAGGTCCCGCGAGAAATGATTTTACTGATCAGAATGGATCTCATTATAAACATTATGATGCCATTTTGAACCCCAGTATCCAATCACAAATATACATCCCCGACAGTCCATACGCTCCTGTTGGGTTCTCGCTGTTCGGCACACCGACAGGACAATTTGGTACATTATTGGGAGATGAGCCAACCCACATAATTTATGATTGGTTTGAGGAGACCGCGAAACTTAATATTGATGTTCACAATGTTTTAGCTGATGGCACTTTTTTAGATTACAAAATAGAGATCGAAAACTTCCATCAAGGTGACTTTGGAATTATTTTTCACGACTATACTGTCGGAACACTGAGCTACGAAGCCGATGGATTGCCTCCGGGAAAACTCAGTCCTTTCGAGTTCACTGCAAACATTGGCGAGATTAATGCGCTGAAAACTGAAATAAAGGCAGAACAAGATGCGGCAAACGTATTTACTTTAAGCTCAGATCAAACAATAAATGGCCTCAACCGTCTAGCTGCATTCAGCACATTTGCAGCAGACGTTACACCGCCGACTTTAGATGTTGACCATTTGGTCGTGAGCTTAAATGGCAGCTCCAATAATGACACATTGGCAGGCACGGATTTCAACGAGAAGCTTCAAGGCCATGGCGGCAACGATACACTTGTCGGTCTGGGTGGTGATGATAGCTATACATATGGTTATGGCGATGGCCATGACACAATTGACGAGAACTCGGCGACAGGCGGCGCTGATAAGCTGATATTCACAGACGTTGACGTCAACGGATTAACAGTCACGTTGTCGGGCAACGATGTTGTTTTGACGATTGCTGAATCTTCTACTGGAGCTGGCGATGCTGGTTCAATCGTCTTGCTCAACAGTGTAACAACCAACGGTCAAACAGGTGTTGAGCAGATTCAATTTGCTGATGGCACGGTGTGGAGCCGCGCTGATATCTTGGCGCATATCAACACAAATGCTGCGCCCGTTGTTTCCTCTGCCCTAGCCGATCAATCTTCTTCTGAAGATACCGCGTTTAGCTTTATGATCCCCGTTGGTTCGTTCACTGATCCTAATGGCGACGTATTGACCTATACTGCGACATTGGCAGATGGTACGGATTTGCCTGCTTGGCTGGTCTTTGACTCAGCAACCCAAGCTTTTTCTGGAACGCCGCCACAAGATTGGAACAGCATCGAACACGGTATTGTTAATGTGAAAGTTACTGCTTCCGATGGGTCTTTGTCGGTTTCGGATATCTTCTCGCTCACGATCACTGCCGTAAATGATGCTCCGATTGTTGCCGTAAATTTGGTTGCTCAATCTTCACTAGAAGACACGGCCTTCAGCTTCATTATTCCAACCGGATCATTCACCGATGTCGATAATGCGGTTTTAACTTATCACGCCACTTTGGCAAATGGAACAGGGCTACCTAGCTGGCTGGTTTTTGACGTGGCAACCCAGACATTCTCAGGAACGCCACCGCAAGATTGGAACAGCACAGATCAAGGCACACTTGATGTAGTAGTCACCGCATCTGACGGCACCTTAAATGTGTCCAACGGATTTTCGCTCACGATCACAGCGGTGAACGATGCCCCAATTGCTCATAACGACGGCCCAGTTTCGACACTTTGCAACACGACGCAAACTTTTACGGCGGCTTCGCTCCTCTCCAATGATACAGATGTCGATAGTCCAACTTTGACGATTACGGGTGTATCGAATGCGGTGCATGGCACGGTCGCCCTGCTTGTCGATGGTAGTGTTAGCTTTACAGCCGATGCGGATTATATTGGAGCTGCGAGTTTCAATTACACGATCTCAGATGGCAGTGGTGGTACGGCAAGTGCTACTGTTTCGCTTGATGTCCACGGGATAGCGGGACAGACAATCACGGGTACGTCAGCTAACAATGTTCTCACTGGAACAGCAGGTGATGATACGATTTACGGCCTTGGTGGCAACGACACACTCAACGGCAATGGCGGTGTGGATACGTTGGTGGGCGGTATCGGCAATGACATTTATGTAGTGGATAGTGTCGGCGATAAAACCATCGAGCTTGTCAATGAGGGCACGGACTTGGTGCAATCCTCGATCAGTTGGACATTGGGAACAAACCTCGAAAACCTTACGCTCACAGGCACGGCCAACGTCAATGGTACTGGCAATAGTGCTGTGAACATCATCACGGGCAATGCGGGCAACAATGTTCTCAATGGCGGCGGAGGCTTGGACACGCTCATTGGCGGACTTGGTGATGACACCTATGTCGTTGATCAAACAGGTGTCATCATTACCGAAGCGGCTAGCGCAGGAACCGATACAGTTCAAAGCTCAGTCACTTGGATATTGGGCAATAACCTTGAGAACCTCATTCTGACTGGATCAGCCGCAATCAATGGCACTGGCAACACGTTAGCCAATATCATTACGGGCAATAGCGCTGATAACATCCTCAATGGTGGCACAGGCGCGGATACTTTGATTGGCGGATTTGGCAATGACACCTATGTTGTTGACAATGTAGGCGACGCTTTGGTCGAGCAGCTAGGTCAAGGCATCGACACGGTTCAATCTTCTATATCTTATACACTTTTGGCCAATTTCGAGAACCTGACGCTGACTGGAACTGCCAATATCAATGGAACGGGTAACGCACTCGACAACATAATTACTGGCAACACTGGCAACAATATCTTGGACGGCGGGCTTGGCGGGGATACGCTGATTGGGAACATCGGGAACGATACTTATCTTGTTGACAGTCTTGGAGATACGATTGTCGAAGCTGCAAGTGCTGGCACCGATTTGGTGAAGTCTTCAATTGATTGGACTTTGGGCGACAATCTCGAAAACCTGACACTGATTGGAACCGCCAACATCAACGCAATTGGTAACAGTACCGTCAACACAATAACAGGCAATGCGGGTAGTAACATTCTCAATGGCGGCGGTGGTGTAGATATCCTAGTCGGTGGCCTTGGCGACGATACCTATATCGTTGATCAAGTGGGTGTCATTACGACTGAAGCCGCAAATGCTGGCACTGACACCGTGCAAAGTTCTGTCACTTGGACGCTCGCAACGAATATAGAAAACTTGACCCTCGTGGGTGCAGCGGCGATTGATGGGACAGGCAATACGCTTTCCAACGTGATCATCGGCAACAGCGCCGCCAACGTACTCAATGGTGGTACGGGCGCAGATACACTTATCGGTGGCTTGGGAGACGACACATATGTCGTAGATAACATAGGCGACATCGTGACAGAGTTGACAGGTCAAGGCGTTGATCTTGTGCAGGCTTCCATTGCTTGGACTTTGGCAGATAATTTCGAAAATCTGACACTCACTGGCACAGCTGCGATCAATGGCACTGGCAATGCGCTCGACAATGTGATCACTGGCAATGGTGGCAATAACGTCCTTAACGGGGGCCTTGGAGCCGACACTTTAATCGGTGGCCTCGGCAATGACACTTATGTCGTCGATAATGTTGGTGATATCACAGCTGAACTTGCCGGAGGCGGCACAGATTTGGTGCAAGCATCACTCAGTTGGATGCTTGGCTCAGAACTCGACAATCTGACTTTAACTGGGTTTGCCAATATCGACGGCGCTGGCAACATTTTGGCCAACGTCATCACGGGCAATGCCGGAAACAACATTCTTAACGGCGCAGGTGGACTTGATACGCTCATTGGTGGCCTTGGCGATGATACCTATGTGGTTGACGTTGCAGGTGTGATTACGACTGAAGCGGCAGGCGCAGGAACTGACATTGTCCAAAGCTCTGTTACATGGACGTTGGCAACCAACATCGAAAAGCTGTCACTCACAGGCTCCGCCTCTATCAATGGAACAGGCAATACTCTGGCCAATATCATCATTGGCAATGCTGCTGATAATATCCTCAATGGTGGCACTGGTGCTGACACGCTTATTGGCGGGCTTGGTAACGATACTTATGTGATCGACATCATTGGTGACATCACAACTGAAGCAATAAACAGTGGAACCGATCTGGTGCAATCCTCGGTGACGTGGACGCTTGGAGCCAACCTCGAAAACCTGACGCTGACAGGAACCGCAGCCATCAACGGCACAGGCAATGAGTTTGATAACATCATCACGGGCAATGCCTCTGCCAACATCTTGAATGGTGGTGCTGGCAATGACGTGCTTATCGGTGGTGCAGGCAACGACACTTTGACAGGTGGAGTTGGAAACGACAGCTTCGTGTTCTCAACGGGCTTTGGCAAGGATACGATCACCGACTTTACGGCAGGTCTTGGCGTAACTGACGAATTGCATCTCGCTCTTGGAACCGCCTTCGATACCTACGCCGAAGTGATGGCTGTTGCGACCCAAGTTGGAGCCAATACCGTGTTCACATTCAGCCCAACAGATACAATAACTTTGACGAATGTTTTGAAGGCAACATTGGTTATTGATGATTTTAACTTTTTATAACATTCGATCATGCAGGCAAGAGGCTACAGAGTGAGTCGTAGCCCTTCCTGCTGGGGGCCAAACTGAGACTCTACTCGAATGTTTGGGCGTGTCCGCTGATCGTCTTAGAGTGTGCAATCTAAATTCTCTATTCATCATCAATGCAATTCCTCTTGCCTTTGAGACGTGAAGTGCCAACGTCAATAGTGGGTTTGATTGACCAAGCTTCCCGCAAACCTAAGCAGGAGGCCAAATGCCAGATACTACGTTCACAAAACTTCGAGACAGGCTTGCACAAGCCGTCTTTGAAGATCGGGTTAAGAATGAACCGCCAACGCCATTGAAGTGCAGCGAATGGGTGGCGATGAGTGCTTTACAAAAAGCTATCCGCCGCAACGAACCAGAGATTGGCCTTCGGGCTGCGGCGACATTGTTCAATTCGGCCCCTGAGCGCGTCTGGCGAAGGGTCGGCATTGCAGCCTTTGAAGATTTAGGAGCAGGTGATTTTGAAACGCTATCACTTACGATTGCGGGTTTGGCGGGCAAACGCTCTCGGGCAGAGCTTGGTGGGGAATGGCCTGTCGCCTCATATCTGATCCGCAGGTTATGCAGCGCACAGAAATGCCGAGCCGTTGATGATCTGTATATGATCGCCGATACCCACCCAAAGTTGGCCAAACTGCGGTTGGACATGGCGGCGGGCAAAGCATCGGATTCACTTGATTTGCTCTGGGCCGCAGATACTATTGAAGAACAGGCGGTTGTGGTGTGGAGTCTCAATGCCTTCCTGCGCGATGGCAAGTCGCCCAAGCGCAGCTACCGCGATCCGTATTTACTGGCCGAAGAATATGAAAGTCTAGGCGTGCCCAGCCATGTGCTGGATATTTGCTTTGAGGGCTTCAAGAAAACCCGTGAGACGTTGCCTTTGCTGTCTCCGTTGATCTGGATGGCCAAGCCCGCATGTGGTGAGGTGTTGGATGACGAACTGCTACCTCAAGGCTTAGTGAATGGCGTCCCGCTTTGGGCTTTAGACAAATTCACCCGTGAGGGCCGCGAAGCTTTCCGGCACTTCCTGCTCACCGATTGCAAGACAGCAACTTGGATTAAGACCCACATTCCTCGTTCCGGCCAAATTGAGATTATGGGACTCGCTGTGTTTGCCGTTGAAGGCGGCCAGATGAGAAAGCGCCTGCGCTGGGAACTGGCTGATAGGTTGAGGGCCACTTGGCAGCGTGACTGTTTAGGCCGCCATTGCCCAAATGGCACTGAGTTATTGGCCTTGCTGAAAGCAGACATCGAAATCCTGAATCAATTAAGGGCTGTCAGCTTTGGATAATTTACCTTCGATAACATTCAATTATCCAACCCAAAAAAGGGAGCGAAATATGGAGCCAGCGGGCAATCATGGTAAACAAGAGTTTAACAATTTCATTGCAATCAATTGCAAATTTGAATCAAATTGTTCACATCTGGAAAAGGCTAACGATCTGGTGGAAGCCTTTATCCGGCAAAGTCGCGCCCCGAATACCCTGAAAGCCTATGCCTCTGACCTTGAGCAGTTTCAGCTATGGGGTGGGCAACTACCATCAACCCCAGCACAGGTGGCGCAATTCCTTGCCGAACGGGCCGATCAACTGAAACCCGCCACCCTTTCGCGCTATGTGGCTTCGCTTGCCGTGGCCCATCGGTCTATGGGTTTGACCTCACCGACCACCAGTGAATTGGTACGTTCCGTCATCAAAGGCATTCGTCGAGTCAACGGTATGGCCCAGAAAGCCGCTAAGCCTCTCGTCAAGGAAGACCTGTTCGCTGTTCTGGATGCTATGGGTGACGCGATCAAGGATGCGCGTGACAGGTCACTGCTTCTGATTGGCTTTGCGGGTGGTTTTCGTAGATCAGAGCTAGTTGGCCTGAATGTTAAGGATTTGGCCTTCGTGCGGCAGGGCATGATTATCACCCTGCGCCACAGTAAAACCGATCAAGAGGGCCAAGGCCGCAAGATCGGAATCCCATTCGGGCGAACAAAGCATTGCCCTGTCAAAGCAACGGAAACGTGGTTCCACAGAGCCTCTATCACGCAGGGGCCAATCTACACGTCCATTGCCAAAGGCGGCCACATAAAGCCCCAGCGGCTCTCAACCAATGCTGTGGCTGATATTATCCAACATCGCATCGCCCAAGCAGGCATGACTCCTGAAGGCTATTCCGGCCACAGCCTACGCTCAGGCTTTGCCACCTCTGCCGCCATAGCCGGCGTTTCAACTTGGCGCATCCGTAAACAGACTGGCCATGCCAGCGACGTGATGTTGGGCCGATACATCCGCGATGGTGAATTGTTCACTGAAAATGCGGCTGGGGCGATATTGTGAAAATTTAAACAACTTTATTTCCACACGGCTGGCAAGGTACCTCGGGAAATACCTATAGGGTAGCTATGGTTGGTATTTAGCCAGCCAAAGTGGGCGTTCAACGCGTGGGTGCCCTACAGAGACTCTGATATGAAAAGATCGTTCAAGTTGCTGTTGCAGGGCATAACGGATATTAAACTTTCTTAACAACAATTCGCTTTATATTTCGCGATATGGCTTGGGGTTTGCAAAGGATGGTCACTAGATGTCGGAATTGAATCCAGTAGATATCAAAAGCAAAGATCACAGCCTGTTGGAGTCACTCCTAAAAAAAGCAAGGCAGTCGTTGATTGAAACCGGCACACGTAACCGATTGATAAACTTCCCCAAAGGCAACTCAAAGATCAAGGCGCTCGAGATTGTCGATGAACTATCAGATCAGATTTTTGAGATTCTTCTGCGTAGTGGTAGAAAAATGTCTTTTCTGTCCGGACGCGCTGGCATTACTAATTCAGAAGCGACTCAAGGCGATCTCGGAGTTTATCTTCCGCCGCCGGATGATGCTGAGAGAGGCGGCCCCGCTGCCCGTCACACAGACACAAAACTGCAAACCAAACTAACACCAGAAGGCTTGCAGAAGCGACTGCTTAACCTTTATCGCGATGCCAAGTCTCTACTGGATGAGCAGGGTGTAGATGTTCTGTTTCTCGCGATTGGCTTTCTTGAATGGTATGAAGCACCAAACTCCGAAACACCGCGTTATGCACCGCTGATCCTGTTACCTGTTGAGTTAGTGCGCGACGATTCACGATCTTCCTTCAAGCTTCAAATTAGAGAAGAAGATTTATCCCACAATATTGCACTGGAGGAGCGGCTCCGACAAGACTTTGGGATAACAGTGCCACCAATGCCCGATGATGAGGATTGGACGCCCTCCGTTTATTACGAGTTGCTCAGAGAAGCCATCGCTAGTCAAAAACGGTGGGCCGTTGATGACAATATGATGGCTTTGGGATTCTTCTCTTTTACGAAAATTGCAATGTTCCGCGATCTTGATCCTGCAAATTGGCCAGATGGCAAACTACTTGAACATCCCATTATTCGTTCACTTTTGGCGGACGGATTTCAGCAAGAAGAGAAACTGTTTCCAGATGATGCCAATATGGACGAAGTGTTACATCCATCCAACATGGTTCATGTGGTCGACGCAGATAGCTCTCAAGCGCTAGTGATTGAGGCCATCAGACAAGGGCGCAACATGGTCGTGCAAGGACCGCCCGGGACTGGCAAGTCACAAACGATCACCAACATCATAGCCATAGCCGTGAAAGAAGGAAAAAGAGTTCTTTTTGTTGCAGAAAAACTCGCGGCTCTGAATGTTGTTTATTCACGTCTAAAAACCGCTGGGTTGTCTGCAATATGTCTTGAACTGCATAGCCGAAGCGCCAATAAGCGTTCGGTTCTTGAGGAGATCGGAAAAACACTTGCGTCTTCTTCATCCATTTTATCTGGTAATGACATCGTAGAAAAACTGACGCGGACCAGAGACAAACTCAATCAATTTGCCGCTATTCTGAATACTCCGTTTGGTAACACTGCTGTAACCCCATTTGAAGCACTTGGTATGCAAGTCTATCTCACGCAGAGCGGCATCCAGCCGCCAAAGATTGTACTTCCCCAAGCTTCACGTTGGACGCCTTCACAATTTGAATACGCGCAAAAAGCTTGCCAGAAATATGCCGATGTGACCAGAACGGCTGGTTTAGCAAAGAACCACCCGTGGCGCAGTGTTGGAAATCTTGAACTCCAACCAACGGATTCGCATCGGTTATCTCTTAAACTCAGCGCGGCAAGTTCTGCATTTCAGAATCTACAGAAATCTGTTCCAGAACTTGTAAGTTTACTCAATTGGGAAGGTGATCCTCGTTTCGGTGATATTGAAAAGATTTGCAACGGAGCAAGAATCTTAGCTGAGAGGCCGACGGGCATCTCCGGCGTGATCGATGTAATGTTAAATTGCTCAGACCGAAATCGGCTATTGAGCTGCATCGAAACCGCAGAAAAATTTGATGCCGATGCTAACGAAATCAATATCTGGTTCAATGAACTTGCTTGGAAAGTTGATCTTGTCGCGTTGGGGAATACACTTTCAACCAAAGGCAATTCCTTCATTGGTAGATTAAGCGGTGATTACAGAAAGGCGAGAGATACCTTCCGTTCAATCAGCAATACTCCCATTCCGGAAGATGTAAACGAACAGGTCCGCAGGGTTGATCGACTTAAAGTAGCGATGGTGGCTTATGACCATATGGAGAATGATGAAAAATTTGTATCTCAAAATCTTGGGACACTTTGGCAAACACAGCCTATCAACTATGCGCTTGCCAAGAAAATCATCTACTGGCTTAATAAAATTCAGGCAGAAGCCAATTGGATTGCACCGCATGTCACATCTAATGTTAAGCTGGAAATAGCTTCATTGAATGAAATCGTTACAAACATCGAACATCAGCTGATAGACAGCAAACGCCAACTTCACGACATTACAAATCAACTACAAGCAGACCCTGTGCAATGTTTTGGGCACTCGGATTATCTGAGAGAAAGCCGCCCTTTGCTGATAATGGTCAAGCTTGAAGAATGGCTCGGGCAAACAGATCGTTACGATGAATGGGTAAGAATATGCAGAGCGAGAAAAACTCTGGATGAGATAGACTTAACTTCAATTGCTGAAGATATAGAATCGGGAACTATCGCAATAAATGGCGTAGAAGCCGATTTCGCATTTTGTCGAGCAGAAGAGATTTGGAGGGCCGCGCTCCGTGTGCAGCCACAACTATCCCAACTCGAAGGAGAAGCTAGACAAGAACTGGTCGAAGAGTTTCGGTTACTGGAAAATCAACGGCAAAAATTCGCGCAACGTGAGGTATTGGCAAGCCACGGTGCAAAAATGCCGCGCGGCAGCGTTGGCCAAATGGGAACAGTTCGCGGCGAGATCGCCCGAAAGCGCGGTCACCTACCAGTTCGCAAACTCGTGGGACGTGCCGGACAGGTTCTACAGCAGATCAAACCTGTGATGCTTATGAGTCCGCTATCCGTTGCGCAGTTCCTACCTCCCGGAGCTGCTGAGTTTGATCTGCTTGTAATCGACGAAGCAAGCCAAGTGAAACCGGAGGACTCCCTCGGTGCAATAGCGAGATGCAAGCAAATTGCTGTTGTCGGCGATAAGAAACAGCTCCCACCCACAAGCTTCTTTGATCGCATGGTGGATGATGATGGTGATGAGAACGAAGATGAAGAGATGGCCACAGTTACCAGTGTGGGCGATATGGAGAGTGTACTCACACTTTGTGAAGCACGCGGCGTACCAAGCCGTATGTTGCGTTGGCATTATCGTTCACGTCATCCTTCCTTGATTGAAGTTTCGAATAGCGAGTTTTACGAAGACAATATGTTTTTGCCGCCATCCCCAGAATATGATCGCGGGCAGAATGGTTTTATCGTGCGCAATGTAGCCGGAGCCTATGATCGCGGTGGAAAACGCACCAATAGAATCGAAGCAGAAGAAGTCATAAAAGCGATAAAATTCCACGCCCGCAACACGCCTGAGAGATCGTTGGGTATTGTCACGTTCTCAATGACTCAAAAGCAATTGATTGATGACTTACTTGAAGTTGAAAGACGAAATGATCAGGTCCTTGAGCGTTTTGCCGCGCGTTTAGGTACTGACGAAATCTTCGTAAAAAATATCGAAACTGTCCAAGGCGACGAACGCGATGTCATATTTGTTTCAGTGGGGTATGGCCCAAGACAGGCTGGCCTAGGCCTCGACAGCATGTCGTTTGGACCAGTTTCATCTGAAGGTGGTGAACGTCGATTGAACGTGTTGTTCACCAGAGCTAGGTTTAAGTGCGAAGTCTTTGTTTCATTCCAATCAGGTGATATTGACCTGAGCAGAACCACCCAACGCGGCCCGCAGGTTCTCAAACGTTTTCTGAAATTTGGAGAAACAGGTTCCGCCGATTTACCTTACGCAAATGGTGGCTTTGATTCACCTTTCGAACAATCAGTGGCGGACGCTATCCATGCCATGGGATTTGAAGTGGATTCACAAGTAGGTTCTGTAGGGTTTCGAATTGATCTCGCGGTGAAGAATCCTGAACAAATGGGCAGCTATATCATTGCAGTTGAATGTGACGGTGCCAGCTATCACTCATCAAAAAGTGCGAGAGAACGCGACCGATTGCGACAGTCAGTTTTGGAGGGATTGGGTTGGCAATTTTACCGTATTTGGAGCACGGACTGGTTCAAACGTCCTGATCGCGAGAAGGAAAAATTGCGCGCAGCAATCCTGAAATCAATTGAATCTGCATCGCGGAAAATGGAAGCACCAAAGCCAGACGCGAACGAACCTCTTTCGCCCACAAATTCCAGTTTGAAAGACGAGAAGGCATCGAAAGTTTTGTCCTCAGCCCTTTCGTCAAATCGGCCATACGAAGAGGCAGATTTTGCTGTGAACTACACTGGCGAGCCACATGAACTCACGCCTCACGAGATGTCAGAAATGGTCATTAAAATCGTAGTGATAGAAGGCCCCGTACACGAAGAGGAAATAGCGCGCCGTGTTGCGCGACTATTTGGTAAAGATCGCACAGGGACTAGAATATCAGACAGTGTTCTGAGAAGTCTTAGAACAGCATTGAAAACAGGCAACGTTTCCAATGAAGGGAGCTTTTGGAGGGATTCGAATGCTTTAGAAATAACAAAAGTTCGTAACCGTTCTGACGCGTCCGCAACGTTGAGAAGGGCCAACATGATCCCTCCCGCTGAAATCAAAGAAGCAATTAGACAGTCTGTTATGGACAACGGAGAGCTGACTAGCGATGAAGCGGTTTCGGCAGTAACAAAGGCTCTCGGCTTTGAGCGCATTGGACCTGATCTGCGTGCGGCAATCACCGAGCAGTTTGAAAAATTGGGCAAATAGAATAAATTGCCGCCATTTTTTTGGTTGAACTTCCGGCTAAGAAAGAGCTGGGATATCATCAATGATGCTCGCTCAGAGAATTTTAAAGTAGCAACCAAGATCATGGTTAGTTTGATTGGCTATTTTGATTTTTATCTAACTAGGGCGGCTATGGTGGCACCTGAAGCCCTCAGATTTCAGTAGACCCCTTTTACTATTTTTGAGCCAGCAGCTCTGCCATTTGCTCTTCCAGCTGCGCAACTCGCTTTTCCACTCCCTTGGGTGAATCTGGGTCGCCTTGCTTGAAGATTCTCAAATTTGTTGGCTGATATGATTTTTCTAACCTCGAAACGATCTCAGAGTTGAGCGTGCGATTGTTTTCTTTGGCCGACATTTCGATCTTTTGGCGCAAGTCGGCTGAAATTCTTAATTTCATGTCTGGAGGGGTCTGAGTCATGGGTTAGAAAATAACCCAACATGGGGTTTACATCAAGCAAATTTTATGTTACCCATAACGGGGTAAATAATTATCCGTTTTATGGGGTTTCAATATGCGTGATTTGTCTCTGAAAATTCGTCTGCCAAGCAAAATGAAGGCTTGGCTGGAAATGCGTTCTGTACAGAACGTTCGTTCAATGAATGGTGAAGTCGTACATCTTCTGAATGTTGCGATGTTTGCTGAAGGAGCTTCATCAACCTTACCAAAAGAGCCGACGAATAACCTTACCACGTTCGCGGAAGGTTAGGGGACCAAGCCAATGGTGACTGCAATGGACTTATTGAAAGCGCCATCCACACCCAACACAAAAAGTGGATTGGGTTGGCTTAGCGAGATTGTCCGCAAAAAGCCAAAGCTGGGTTCGCCTTATAAGACCGAAGCGGAAGCGGCAGCGTTTTTGAACATATCGCTCTCGAAAATCCGTCGTTTACGTAAGTCGGGTGCAATTGCCTGCATGGATATGCTGGGCCGCACCATTCGTTACTCCCCCGAACAGTTAGAAGAATTTGTAAAATCAGTGAGTAAACAAATATGCGTACCCCCAGATTTGAAATCCAAGGCTATTGGCTCTCTAAGCGTGAAGAAAGCCCATTCTACCACGCCACATGGTTCGACGGAGGAAGCCGCCAAACTCGCCGCCGTTCACTTGGCACAGACGACCTTCAAGTAGCGAAGCTGAAACTAGCAGAGATTGCCGTCAAGCAAACCGAGTATAAGGAAAGCCCACCTTCGGTTTATCTTTTCGTCACAGCTGCGGTTCGCTACTTCGAAGATCATGCGCGGCATAAGCCAAGCGCCGCCGCAGCCAAAATTTCTTTACGCTTGTGGAGTGATTTCTGGGGAGACACTCCTGTCGAAGGGCTGACCCACAAGCGGCAGGAAGAGTTTCGCGCTTGGTTGAAAGCAAAAGACTTTCGCGGGGCTTATATCAGTCGCATTCTGACCATTGGCCGCGCGGCCTTAAACTTTGCATACAAGCGTGGCGAGGTCACTTCAGTTCCATTCATTATCGACGAGCGTAAGACCAGCGACTCTGTGAAACGCCCAAAGCTTACGATTCCTCAACTGCGGGCTTTGCTCACAGCTTCACGGCAATGGCCTCATTTGCACACCTACATTGTACTCGCTTTGACTACGATGGGTCGTCCCAGCGCGGTGCTGGAGCTTAGGCCATCGCAAGTCTCACTTGATTTTCGGTTAATCGACCTCAATCCCTCAGGCAGAGAGCAGACAAAAAAATACCGCCCAATTGTGCCTCTCGCTGATGCTGCTTTGCCGTTCGTAAGTGATCGCAACTGTGAGCGTTTTATCTTATGGCGCGGCAAACCAATCAAGAGCGTCAAAAAGACATTTGCGCTTGCCGTGAAATTGGCAGGACTGCCCTCGGATGTGGTTCAATACTCTTTGCGCCACACTATGGCCATGGAACTTCGTCGCAGACGCGTCGACAAATGGGAGACCAAAGGCTTTCTAGGACATGGCGCAAACGACATCACTGATGGATACGCCGAATTTAGCCCCGACTATCTCAGCGAAGGTCGCGCTGCCATTGATGCCTATTTGTTGGAAGTCGGTAAGGAGTATTTGGCCCCTGCGTTCCACTTGCGTGCCACTGAACCAGAAGGGGAAAATCAACATGTCGCATAAAACCATGTTTCCATTGGAAGAAACTGGAGCGGGCGAAGGGATTCGAACCCTCGACCCCGACCTTGGCAAGGTCGTGCTCTACCCCTGAGCTACGCCCGCTTGAGCGGTTGAAACTTGGTAATAACGCTTCAACGGGCGCGTTATTGCCTAACTGAACGACAAATGCAATAGCATCGTTTAAATCCAATCAGACCAAGGTGAAGACCATTCATGCCAGCCAGCCGCGCCGAACTTTTTGCTTTTTTTGATAAGCTTGGAATCAAGACTAAAACATTTGATCACGAACCCGTTTTCACTGTGGAACAAGCCAAAAAAGTTCATGACGACGTACCTGGTGGCCATTGCAAGAATCTATTTTGCAAAGACGAAAAAGGCGTTTTGTGGTTGATTGTAGCATTGGAAGATGCGGCTATCGATTTGAAAGCTGCGCCCGCTAAAATTGGATCAAGGCGTCTGTCGTTTGGAAAACCCGAATTATTGATGGAAGTGTTGGGCATTGAGCCAGGCTCGGTTACGCCGTTCAGCTTGATCAATGACAAGACCAACCGGGTGAACGTCATTCTCGATGAAGCCATGATGAAGCAAGACCCTTTGAATTTCCACCCTTTGAAGAATGATGCCACAACAACAATTGTGGCCTCTGACCTTTTGGTTTTTATCAAAGCCTGCGGCCATAACCCGCGCATTGTGGCGGTCAGCTGAAACTTGCGCTAAACAGTCCCTGTTCCCATCTAGTGGTGATGGATGATAAGGTTTCGAAGATGAACGACATGATTTTGGGTGGTGCAACAAGCACCGATGTGGATTTGATTAAAGATAGCGACACCAAGAATTTTATGGTGGATGTTGTTGAAGCATCAAAATCTGTTCCTGTGCTGGTTGATTTCTGGGCCCCTTGGTGCGGCCCGTGCAAAACCCTTGGGCCCATTCTTGAAAAACTAACGCGTGAAGGCAAGGGCAAAATCAAACTTGTGAAAATTGATATTGATAAGAGCCCTGAAGTGGCCAGCCAAATGCGCGTTCAATCAATCCCCGCCGTATTCGCCTTTGTTGATGGCAGGCCTGTGGATGGATTCATGGGCGCGCTCCCTGAATCGCAGGTCAAACAGTTCATTTCCAAACTGAGCAAGATGGGCGGTCGGGCTGAGCAGATTGAGGCGGCGCTGGTCATGGCGCGCGAGTCTTTAGACAAAAAAGAATTTGAGGCCGTCATCGATATGGCGGATCAGATCATTGAGGTTGAGGCAACACAGACAGAAGCCTATGCCTTGAAAGCCCGCGCCGAAATTGAATTGGGGCTGCTCGATTTAGCCGCGCAAACCCTGGCCGCGGTTCCTACTGATAAAGTGCAAGATGCAAACGTGATTAGTGCCAAAGCCGCATTGGATCTTGCCCTGAATCCTGTTGATACATCTGAACTCACCCGCCTTGAAGCTGTTATCGCAAAGACGCCTAATGATTATGCGGCCCGCGTTGAATTGGCCGTAATCCTAAATGGATTAAGTCATCGTATAGAGGCCATCGACCAGTTGATTTACGTAATCCGCAAAGATCGCAGCTGGAATGACGATGCGGCACGAAAACAACTTGTTTCATTCTTTGAAGCCTGGGGGCCAAAGGATGAGGCAACATTGGCGGGCCGCCGCAAGCTTTCATCCGTATTGTTCTCATGAGGATTAAAAATGTCGATTTCGTCACGCTATAGAGAACCAACTGATCTCCCTGAAACCATCCCACTGTTTCCGCTTGCTGGCGCACTTCTATTGCCGCGCACCGATTTACCCTTGAATATTTTTGAGCCGCGCTATTTGCTCATGATCGAGGAAGCCATGAAAGGAGATCGCGTTATCGGCATCATTCAACCACAAGACAGTTCTGATAATACCAAGCCTGACCTGGAGTCTATCGGTTGTGCGGGTCGGATTACGTCATATTCTGAAACCGATGATGGCAGACTTTTTGTGACGATAACCGGGATTTGTCGTTTTGCCATTTTGGAAGAAGTTGAAACATCAGCGCCTTATCGCCAGGCCAATGTTGATTATAGGCCTTTCGCTGTTGACTTTGTGAGCGAAACGGGTGCTCGCAGCGTAAACCGCGATCAATTGATCAAGGCATTCAGACAATATCTTGAAGCCAATGATATGAGTGCAGATTGGAATGAGGTTGAAGCTGTTTCGACTGAAGTGCTGGTGAATACGCTTTCCCTGCTTGCACCCTACCCAGCGCGCGATAAGCAGGCTCTCCTCGAAGCGCCAGACTTGAAATCCCGCGCCGATGTTTTAGTTGCACTGACTGAATTAGCCCTCGCCAAATCTTCATCCGGCCCCAGCCGCAGGATGCAATGATGGAGCCTCGCAAAGTAGATCCAAAACTGCTCGAACTCTTGGTGTGCCCTGTTACCAAAACGCGCCTAGAGTACGACGCAAGTAGTGCTGAGTTAATTTCGCGTGCAGCCGGGTTGGCCTACCCTATCCGCGATGGTATTCCCATTATGCTGGCTGGCGAAGCCCGCGAGATCAACCGTGACTGATGCGTGGCCGACCGAACTTCGGGTTCAGGATAATGGTGCAAAATTGCTCGTCTCTTTTGATGATGGCACCTCTTACACGTTGAGCGCTGAACTATTGCGGGTTGAAAGCCCAAGCGCTGAAGTTAAAGGCCATGGACCAGGGCAAGAGCAGCTGGTGTTCGGAAAACGCCACGTAAGCATTACAAAGGCTGAACCAATCGGATCCTATGCCGTCCGCCTGATTTTCAGCGATACTCATTCGACCGGCTTGTATTCGTGGAGCTACTTGGCAAAACTTGGTCGTGACGAAAACACGATTTGGCAAACTTACGAAACTAAGCTGAAGAACGAAGGGAAATCGCGCGATTAAATATTATGCAAATTTGGTTATTTGCATAATTATTAAGCATTTGATCGCCGTTGATTCTTCATTCAATTTTAAATAGTTGATATATTTCAGATGGTTGCCAGAATTTTTGAATCTGGCACGCAACTTGTTATGCCTAACCCTGAACAAGAGAAAGGCTTGCCAATGAAATATATTATTGCCGTCATTAAACCCTTCAAGCTTGAAGAGGTGCGGGAGGCTCTGGGCGCCATTGGCGTTCAGGGGATTACAGTGACCGAAGTCAAAGGTCATGGTCGCCAGCGTGGCCATACTGAGTTTTACCGGGGTGCTGAGTATGCTGTGAGCTTTGTACCGAAGCTCCGCATCGAAGTTGCCGTTGAACAAAGTCTCGCAGCCAAAGTTGTCGAGGCCATTCAAACCGCAGCCAAAACTGGCCAGATCGGCGATGGCAAAATTTTTGTACTCCCACTGGAGTCAGCAACCCGCGTGCGCACCGGCGAAACCGGCGCAGCAGCGCTTTGATCTTTTAAGAATTTCGGAAAGGAAAAAGAAAATGATAATGGCAAAACTGCCCAAAAGCCTGATGGCGCTGGGAACCGGCTTGGGGCTTGCGGCTCTATTGCCTGCAACACAAGCCTTAGCGGCGGCAAGTGTGAACAAGGGTGATACAGCTTGGATGTTAACTGCAACCGCTTTGGTTGTGCTGATGACGGTACCAGGCTTGGCGCTGTTTTACGGTGGCTTGGTGCGTTCGAAAAACGTGCTCTCTGTTCTGATGCAGGTGACCATCTGCTTCAGTTTGATCGCAGTTTTATGGGTGTTGTTCGGCTATTCGCTTGCATTTACCAATGGCAGCGGTGCCACTGCTGGTTTCATTGGCGGTTTATCCAAGTGGGGTCTATTTGGCATCACCACAAATAGCATGGCAGCGACCTTCTCCAAGGAAACCTACATTCCAGAATATGTTTATGTCATTTTCCAACTCACATTCGCAGCCATTACGCCAGCGTTGATCGTCGGTGCTTTTGCTGAGCGTATGAAATTTTCGGCTGTGTTGTTGTTTTTGACAATCTGGTTTTGCTTTTCATATTTACCAATGGCCCACATGGTATGGTGGTGGGCAGGCCCAGACGCTTACACTCTGAGCGCTGCCAACATCGATATAGTCAAGGCAAGCGTTGGTGATTCAGCCGCCGCGGATTTCTTGGCCAAATTGGCCGCCGCAACGACTGATGCCGACAAAGCCAGCGTTCTTTCAGCTTACAATGACGCAGTGAACGCCGCCAATGGCTGGTTGTTCAACAAGGGGGCCATCGACTTTGCTGGCGGTTCAGTTGTGCATATCAATGCCGGTGTTGCCGGTCTTGTTTGTGCATTAATGTTGGGTAAGCGCGTTGGTTTAAACAAAGAACCTATGGCTCCGCACAACCTTACTGTCACGTTGCTTGGCACTGGTTTGCTGATGTTTGGCTGGTTCGGCTTTAACGCAGGCTCAAACCTTGAAGCCAACGGTCTGACAGCTTTGGCCCTTCTGAACTCAATCTTGGGTGCATCTGCTGCAGCCCTGGCTTGGATTGCTGCAGAGTGGATGGTGCGTGGTCACGCCAGCTTGCTGGGTGCCGCATCGGGTATCGTTGCAGGTCTTGTTGCAATTACCCCAGCATGCGGTTGGGTTGGGCCAATGGGAGCAATCGTCATTGGTGCAGCGGCAGGCATTATCTGTCTGTTTGCAGTGATCTGGCTGAAAGCGAAGCTTGGTTATGATGATGCACTCGACGTGTTCGGTGTACATGGCATTGGCGGCATTTTGGGCGCGTTGATGACAGGTATCTTTGTAAACCCTGCCCTTGGTGGTTCTGGTGTGCCAAATTATCTGGCCGTTGATACATCATCAACTGTTGCTGAATATGTGTTCTCAGCCCAGATGACCGCGCAAATCTATGATATTTTTACAGCGATTATCCTTTCGGGCGCTGTGAGCTTTATCGCATGTTTGATTTGTAAATATACGGTTGGCCTGCGAGTGGAAGAACAAGCTGAACGCGAAGGTTTGGATATTTCAAGCCACGGCGAGCGCGCTTACTCATAAGCGAGCAAGCCTCTCAACGAAACAAGCGCTTCCGATCAATTCGGGAGCGCTTTTTTTTGGGCAATGCCCCAAATTTACGGGGCCTTAACCCTATCCCTTCACACTGCCATTAACCTTTTATTAGACCCCGCACAAAACGGGGTCTGTCAGCATATGGAGAATGGGCATGGCTCTTAATCAATCAATTGAAACGGATGAAAACACCATCCCAGCCAGATTGAAACTGTTTCTCATTCGGCGCGGTTTTGAACTTGCAGGTATCATCTGTTTTTTGATTATAGTGACTATCGCTGCATCATTAGCAAGCTGGTCAATCGCCGATCCATCTTTCAATCATGCAACGGGCAACAAGCCTGCAAATTGGCTCGGCGCGCCCGGTGCGATCATTGCTGATCAATTGATCCAGAATTTAGGGCTGGCCACCTTGGCCCTTTTGTTCATTCCGATGAAATGGATCATGGGTCTTTTTGATCATCAGTTGCCGGGTGAATTCCGGCGTTCTGGTTTGAGTTGGATTGGCGCAACAATCTCATTTGGATGTTTTTTGGCCTGCTTTCCTGTTCCGAGCTTCTGGCATTTGGCCAGCGGTATGGGCGGAAATTTAGGAGATATTCTTTCGGGCCTGTTTTTCTCAATCTTGGCGATCGGCATAAAAGGCTTTGTTGCCAAATCCCTCGTTGCAATTTTGGCCTTCGCCGCATTCATTTGGACATCAATGCAGGCTTTGGAGTTTGCCCGTGTTCCAGCGCTGTTGCCTGCACGTCGAACCAAAAAGCCGGCGCGCGTTTTAAAGACAGAGCAGCCCAAGCGCGCATCATGGGCGCAGTCATTATTGGGTAGTTGGTCTGCTATTGTAGCGTCTCGCTCGAAATTTAAAGCTAAGCCATCAAGGGCAGCACAACAACCAATATCCTCGGAGGATGTTCTCAGTCGGTTTGCACCACTTAATCTCAAGAAGTCACCAAAAGCCAAGCTTGATCGAATCGAGCCCTCGTTGGATGGAGGTCATTCTGAAGAGGATTTGATTGCAGATCCTGAAGAGAATTTTGACGATCCATTGGAAATGATCGACGAGGATGAACTCGAAGAAATGCCAATGGCATCGAAAAGGTCAACAACAAAACCGTTTACAAAATCAAAAACAAAGGCTGCTGCCAATCATTTTGAATTACCACCACTTACACTCCTCAGCGAACCAAAAAAAGCGGGCCGCCAGCCTGAATTTGCGCCAGAGTTTCTAGCAGAAAACGCAAGGCGTCTAGAAGGTGTGTTGGAAGATTTTGGCGTGCGAGGCCAGATCATCAATGTGCGCCCCGGCCCTGTTGTAACACTTTACGAACTTGAACCAGCACCCGGTATTAAATCATCGCGTGTGATCAGTTTGGCCGATGACATTGCGCGGTCAATGAGTGCTATTTCAGCGCGTGTCGCCGTTGTGGCTGGCCGCAACGCCATTGGTATCGAGTTGCCAAACCCCAAACGCGAAACGGTTTATCTGCGCGAGCTGATGCAGACAGAAAGCTTCATCAACAACAACACAACACTCGCTTTGGCGCTCGGCAAAAACATTGGCGGCGAACCAATTTTCGCGGATCTCGCCCGCATGCCACATTTGTTGATCGCTGGTACGACGGGTTCAGGAAAATCAGTGGGCATCAATACGATGATCCTTTCGCTGCTTTACCGTTTGCCACCCGACAAATGCAAACTCATCATGATTGATCCGAAAATGCTGGAACTTTCAGTCTATGAAGGTATCCCGCATCTTTTAGCTCCTGTCGTGACCGATCCACGCAAAGCCGTTGTGGCCCTAAAGTGGGCAGTCCGCGAAATGGAAGATCGATATAAGAAAATGTCGAAGACTGGTGTCCGTAACGTCGATGGCTACAACACCAAAATCACCCAGATGATCGCCAAAGGTGAAAAGCTCTCGCGCACTGTCCAAACAGGATTTGAGCCAGACACTGGCAAACCGATTTTCGAACAAGAAGATTTAGATTTGCAACCCATGCCTTACATCGTCGTGATCATCGACGAAATGGCAGATTTGATGATGGTTGCAGGCAAAGACATTGAGGGTGCTGTACAACGCTTGGCCCAGATGGCGCGTGCCGCTGGCATTCACGTCGTTATGGCCACACAACGTCCATCGGTTGACGTCATCACGGGCACGATCAAAGCAAACTTCCCGACCCGTATTTCATTCCAAGTAACATCAAAAATCGACAGCCGAACAATATTGGGTGAGCAGGGTGCTGAACAATTGTTGGGCCAAGGCGATATGCTTTATATGGCAGGCGGCGGGCGTATTTCACGTCTCCACGCACCATTCGTCACAGACACTGAAGTCGAAGAAATCGTCAATCACCTAAAAGCGCAAGGCCAACCTGAATATGTTGAGGCTGTAACTGAAGAAGTAGATGAAGACGAGATGGGCGGTGAGGGCGGTAGCATGGCCAGCGCTATCGGCAATTCAGGAGATGATCTTTACGACCAAGCCGTGGCCGTCGTTCTCCGCGACAAGAAAGTCTCGACCAGTTATGTCCAGCGTCGTTTGCAAGTTGGTTACAACAAGGCTGCCAGCCTGATTGAGCGCATGGAAAAAGAGGGCCTCATTTCTGCCGCAAACGCGACCGGAAAACGTGAAATTCTGGTTCCAGGAGATAGCGCACGGGTTTAGGCTCAATCCCGCCGTAAAATGGCCCGCTTGTGTGTCTATCGAAACATGAACTATAGCAATGGCGCAAAGTTCAAGAGATTCGAAAGTTGATAATGACAAAATTTTTTAAGCTTTTAAGTTCCGCACTTGTGATGATTGGCTTGCTTGCCTCATCGCCGATTTTGATGGCGGCTCAAAAATATCCAGTCGTCAGTCTGAATGCAGATCAAAAACGCTCCTTGCAAAAAATCAATGCGTTTATGAATAGCTTCCAGAGCATGAAGAGTGATTTCACGCAGATCAGTTCTAAAGGGCAAATGGCCCAGGGCACACTGTTAATCAGCAAGCCGGGCAAATTGCGTTTTGAATATGCGCCTCCAAATCCAATGCTCATCGTCTCAGATGGCAAGTGGTTAACAATCAAGAATCGCGTTAAAGAAAAGGGTGACCAGTTCCCGCTCTCTGCAACACCTCTGCGCTTGGTTGTTTCGCCACAGGTTGATCTTGCTTCAGAAACTGATGTGATTGGCTTTGAAAGCAAAGACGGGATTACCAGCATTTCTTTGGCTGATCGCAAGAGTTCCCTAGGTGGTTATATCGTTTTGGTGTTCGACGAGCAAAGGAACCAACTGCAACAATGGATTATTGTTGATGGTAAAGATCGCCGCACTACGGTGCAACTTGCTAACATTGAAACCGGCGGCAAGTTTGATCCCAAGCTTTTCGTCGGGAAAATTGACCGTCCTGAGGCAAAGCAAAATTAAGCCTTAGGCTTTTTAAATTCTGTCCTTGCTCCTGTTTAAAGCTCATGCCATTTGTTTGGTATGAGCTTTTCAAT
Organism: uncultured Aestuariivirga sp.; assembly: GCA_964247245.1. Classification (GTDB taxonomy): domain Bacteria; phylum Pseudomonadota; class Alphaproteobacteria; order Rhizobiales; family Aestuariivirgaceae; genus Aestuariivirga. The sequence continues at coordinate 507,347 of CAXTTK010000001.1, read as the reverse complement.
TGCCACCTGGAACATCAACTCGGTTCGCCTTCGCATTGGTTTAGTGCAACGCCTTTTGAATGAGGCAAAACCAGATATCTTGTGTTTGCAGGAGACCAAATGTCCACAAGGCCAATTTCCGTCAGGCCCATTGAATGATATGGGATATAGTCATATCGCTGAGTTCGGCCAGAAGGGCTATCACGGGGTTGCCATTGTTTCACGCATCCCCTTTAACACCCAACATTCGCGCGATTTTTGCAACAAGGGCGACAGCCGCCACGTCAGCGTGCGCTTTGAAGGTGAAAAGCCCTTTTTGTTGCATAATTTATATGTGCCGGCTGGCGGAGACGAGCCTGATCCTGAAATCAATGAAAAATTTGCACATAAGCTCGCTTTTATTGATGAAATGGAAGCGTGGTCAAAGGCCGATGCAATGCCTGAAGGCTATGGTGCGATTGCCGTTGGCGATTTGAACATTGCACCACTTGAAAACGACGTTTGGTCTCACCGTGAGCTTCTAAAGGTTGTCAGTCACACACCTATCGAGGTTGAAGGTTTTGGCCGCATCCAAAGAGCAGGTGGCTGGCAAGACGTCATGCGCAATCATATTCCTGCAGTAAAGAAGCTTTACACTTGGTGGAGTTATCGCGCCAAGGACTGGGAATCGTCCGATCGTGGCCGCAGGTTGGATCATATTTGGGCGACGAAAGATATTTCGGATCGCTGCACGAGTATTGAAGTGCTGCGCCACGTGCGCAATTGGCCGCAGCCATCCGACCATGTGCCCGTGCTGGCCAAGTTCGATTTCAACATTGCTTAGAGATCGGAAAATTTTCGAGCTTTCGTCAATAACACCCGAACTGATTCATACTCGCGCACCGAGTTCACAAGTTTTTCGGATAGATTATGCAGCACCACCCGGCCAAATTCGGGATATTCTTTGGCCACACGCAAGAACAATTCATGAGTAATGCGAGCCGTTGAAACCAGATCGAGTGCCTTTGCCGTCAATGTACTAGGATTTCCGCCAATCATCGCAACTTCACCCAACAACGACCCGGGTTCGGCACGGCCGATACTCTCGCCAGCTCTCCGCAAATCCACACTTCCATTTAAGACAAAAAATGCGGCGCGCGCCTTTTTATCCTCAGTCAAAATTTCTTCGCCAGCTGAAAACTCTTGTCGTTCAGCAGCAAATGCCATGATCTGTAAGGGCACAGATTCGCATTCCCGAAAAATCGGAATTTGGCGCAATGTTTCGGCATCTGCCCGAACACTCATGTCCGATCTTCCCCTTTAGCGAATCACCCATTCCTTTGACTGCGATTAGCGTTTGAAATCAAGGGATGAGCTTATACCCGCCACCCTCTGTTACCAGAATCTCTGCATGGGTAGGATCGCGCTCAATCTTCTGCCTAAGACGGTAAATATGCGTTTCAAGCGTATGGGTTGAAACACCAGCATTGTAGCCCCAGACATCTTGCAGGAGGGTCTCGCGGCTCATGCTCTGTTCGCCTGACCGATACAGGAACTTAATGATCGAGGTTTCTTTTTCAGTCAGCCTGATTTTCTTATTGTCGTCGCGAATAAGAACTTTGCTGGCGGGTTTAAAGACATAAGGCCCGATTTGAAAAACCGCATCTTCGCTATGCTCATGCTGACGCAAATGCGACCGGATGCGTGCCAGAAGAACAGCAAACCGGAATGGTTTGGTCACATAATCATTGGCACCAGAATCGAGGCCCAAAATTGTATCAGAGTCTGAACCCTGCGCGGTCAGCATTACAATCGGCCCTTTAAAGCCATTGCGGCGCATTATTTTACAGGCCTCACGCCCATCCATATCAGGCAGATTGACGTCAAGAATGACGATGTCAGCGTGATCAGCTTTGAGAGATTTAACACCGGCCGTTGCAGTTGCCGCGTCCGTCACCACAAATTCATCATGCAGGCTGAACTGCTCTTTCAGGGTCTCGCGCAGCGTATCATCATCATCAACAATCAGGATTTTCTTGGTCGTAGACATGGTTTCCAATCTCGCAGTTTCAATTTGAGGTGAACTTCGTGTTATGATCCATGCCCGAAGCGAGGCAGACGGACAACACAACTCACCGTGAGCAAAATGATAACACAACTTCACGTTCGCGCGATTAACGCGTGTTCAAGCCGGGGCATCTTAACACTTGGGGCCACGAGGTTTCCCTGCCGATTGGGAAAGACCGGGCGGCGCTTCCGCAAACGTGAGGGCGATGGGGCAAGCCCTGTGGGCATATTTAAGCTGGAACAGCTCTTCTACCGTTCAGACAAAATGTTGCGACCAAGAACCAATCTGAAATCACGCCCCCTTTTAAAAGCAGACGGTTGGTGCGACGCTACAGCTCATTTTGCTTATAATCGCTTGGTAAAGCTGCCATTCAGTGTAAGCCATGAAGAACTTTGGAGAGGCGACAGTGCCTATGATCTGGTGATTTCAACCAGTCATAATCAGCGCCCACGCATCAGGGGCTTTGGCAGCGCTATTTTTTTGCATGTTATAAACGGAACGAAAGGCACGGAAGGCTGCATAGCTCTCTCAGAAAAACATTTACGCATGGTGCTTGAACGCTGCACTGAGGATGTTCGCCTCCTGATCTGGCCTAGTTCGTAATAACTTTCGGCCTTGTTCCAAAAATCGCCGAACCAACCCGCACACAAGTAGCACCTTCTTCGATTGCCAACCCGAAATCACTACTCATACCCATCGAGAGTGTGGGGAGGTGGTAGGTCTCAGCCATACTTTTAAGCATCTTAAAATGTGGCCGGGGATCATCCAAAGCGGGCGGAATGCACATAAATCCCTGAATATGAAAAGCAAGCTGTTCACGACACAGATTCATGAATTGCTCCAATTCTTCTGGAAGAACACCAGCTTTTTGAGGTTCGCGACCTGTGTTTACCTGCACCAACATTTTGGTGCTAGCTGTTTGTTTTTGGATTTCTTTGGTGAGTGCCAAAACAAGCTTGGGCCGATCAACAGTTTGAATAACGTCGAACAACTGAACGGCCTCAGATACTTTATTGCTCTGAAGCGGGCCAATCAGATGAAGTTCAATGCCTGGATATTTCTGACGCAACTCTGGCCATTTTTTCTGAGCCTCTTGCACACGGTTTTCTCCAAACACACGGTGACCGCTTTCCAAGACCGGGATAATATCTTCAACGTCAAAGGTTTTGCTGACTGCAATCAGAGTCACGTCGGATTGCCTGCGCCCAGCCTTAATCGCCGCTCTTTCGATGCGCTCTTTGACCAAGGCCAACTGATTTCGAGATTGGGTCATTCTACCTGTCCTTATGACCACGCTTGCAGCACTTTTCAAGGACTGGTACGGGTGGGCAATTGTTTTTGATTTAAAAGGAATTTGGCGTGGCCGTTGAGCGATATAACCACCGGGAAGTTGAGCCCAAATGGCAGAAATTTTGGACAGAGAATAAGTCCTTTGAAGCCAAGGAAGATGTTTCGCGCCCGAAATATTATGTCCTTGAGATGTTTCCCTATCCATCGGGCCGAATTCACATGGGCCATGTCCGCAACTACACAATGGGGGATGTGATCGCGCGGTTCAGGCGCGCTTGTGGCTATAATGTCCTGCACCCTATGGGTTGGGATGCTTTCGGTATGCCGGCGGAAAATGCCGCTATCGAACGTGGTGTTCACCCCAAATCATGGACCTATGAAAATATTGCGGCCATGCGCAAGCAACTCAAATCAATGGGTCTAGCCATCGACTGGTCGCGCGAATTTGCAACGTGCGATCCATCCTATTATCGCCATGAGCAGGCGATGTTCATCGATTTTATGGATGCGAATTTGGTTGAACGGCGTGTTTCTTTGGTCAATTGGGATCCCGTTGATCAAACTGTTTTGGCTAATGAACAGGTCATTGACGGCAAGGGTTGGCGCTCTGGTGCTGTCGTTGAAAAGCGAGAGCTGGCTCAGTGGTTTCTAAAAATTACGGCTTATGCAGATGAACTTTTAAACGCATTGGACGGTCTCGACAAATGGCCAGAAAAAGTGCGCTTGATGCAAAAAAATTGGATCGGCCGTTCGGAGGGATTGCGTTTCACATTTGATCTTGAGGACACGGCGGGGAAAAACCGCGATCAAGGATTAACAGTTTATACAACACGACACGATACGATTTTTGGCGCTAGTTTCTGCGCTGTTTCTGCCGATCATCCACTGGCCAAGGAAATAGCAGAGTCGAATGAAGATGTGGCGGCCTTCCGCAAAGAAGTAGCAGCCCTCGGAACCAGCGAAGAAAATATCGAACGTGCTGAGAAGCGTGGTTGCGCCTTAGGTGTGTTTGCTCGTCATCCATTTGATCCCACCAAAAAATTGCCGGTCTATGCCGCCAATTTCGTTTTGATGGGTTATGGCGAGGGTGCCATTTTTGGCTGCCCAGCCCATGACCAACGCGATTGGGATTTTGCGACGAAGTATGATTTGCCAATCTTGCCCGTCGTGGCACCGCGTGGCCTAACAGCTCCAGTCTTAGGTGATGCTCCCTACCTTGAAAAAGACGGCGACGATTGTATTCTTGTAAATTCACAATTCTTAGACGGCATGAACGTCGCGCAAGCAAAGGCGGAAGTCGCCAGGCGCATGAAAGACTCTGGCCGCGGTGAAGTACGGGTTAATTTTCGCTTGCGTGACTGGGGCGTATCGCGGCAGCGTTATTGGGGTTGCCCCATTCCGGTGGTGCACTGCAAGGATTGTGGAATTGTTCCTGTGCCCAAATCTCAATTGCCAGTTGAGCTTCCGGAAGATGTGAAGTTTGACAAGCCGGGCAATCCGCTTTTGCATCACCCAACTTGGAAGCATGTCAATTGTCCCAAATGCAATGAACCTGCAGAACGGGAAACTGATACGTTCGATACTTTCATTGACTCGTCCTGGTATTACGCGCGGTTTGCCTCACCTCATGCATCAATCCCCGTTGATCAAGACGCTTCGAAATATTGGCTGCCGGTTGATCAGTATATTGGTGGTGTTGAACATGCCATTTTGCATCTGCTTTATTCGCGCTTCTATGCAAGGGCGATGGTGAAGACAGTTCATTTGCAAGTAAAGGAACCTTTTGAAAGCTTATTTACGCAAGGCATGGTCATCCACGAAACCTTTAGAACGAAAGCCGGGGAATGGGTGTTGCCGTCCGACGCCGTGACCAAGGATGGTGTTTGGGTTCATGGCACTTCGGGTGAGCCGCTGGAACTGGGCGGCGTTGAAAAAATGTCAAAGTCCAAAAAGAATGTGGTTGATCCTGATACGATCATTGCATCTTATGGGGCTGATACCGCGCGCTGGTTTATGCTTTCCGACACGCCGCCGGAACGCGACATTCAGTGGACAGAGGCTGGTGCTGAAGGGTCTTGGCGATTTACGCAAAAGATTTGGCGTCTGATAACTGATATTGTGACAATACCTGCCCAACCCATTTCAATGGATGAGCAGGGTTTGGGATTACGCCGAATTTCCCACAGAACGGTTGCTGCCGTCACAGATGATTTAAACAATCTGCGATTTAATCGTGCCATTGCTCGGATTTATGAACTGGCCAATGCGATTGGCCAATCTTTGCAGTCAGCAAACAAGTCCGAAGCTCTGAATGGAGCATTGCACGAAGCTGGTTCCTTCCTAGTCTTGCTGATGGCTCCAATGATGCCGCATTTGGCCGAAGAGTCTTGGAAACTACTCGGTCACACATCAGCAGTTGTAGATAACAATTGGCCAGAAGTAGAGGCAGCATTAGTGGCTGTTGACGAAGTGACCATTGCCGTTCAGATTAACGGTAAGCGCAGGGATGAAATGACAGTGGCCAAAGGTCTAGATCGCAGCACAGTGGAGGCTACAGCATTGGCTTTGGACACCATTAAGCGCCAACTCGAGGGCAAGAATATAAAGAAAATTATTGTTGTTCCGGACCGTATTGTAAACATCGTTTGCGAGGGTTGATGCGAATAATTTTGGCTAGTCTGATCTGCGTTGGCCTACTGTTTTTAGCAGGCTGCACGTCTTTTCGCCCGCTCTACGGCAAAGGTCCAAACGGCGAAGGTGTTACAAATTCTCTCGCTGCCGTGACGGTTCCAGAACAGCATACCAGGAGCGCCCAACTGGTGCGCAATGAATTGCTCAATAACATGGGCTCTGCTCCGGTTAAGTTCACTCTGAAAATGGTCGTGACCGAAAAGACTGTTGATGTCTCAACATTGTCGGCATCTAATCTTCATCGCAAGCGGTTTAATCTGGCGGTGCATTATGATTTGGTGAATATTTCATCTGGAGCAGTTGCGAGTTCTGGTGATAGTTTTTCCAATGTTTCTTTTGACACAGTGCGCCAACCGGTTGCTGATTTACAAGCTGCCAACAACGCCATGGAGCGTGCGGCGCAGGAAGTTGGACAAGATTTGCGCCAACGCATTGCAGCCTATTTCGCTGATCATCCCGCTTGAGTTTCGATAGTGACTGTCCTCCGCGAAGATGGCTTTGAGCAATTTTTGAAACGCCAAATCGGGGCGATAAACGGCGTTCTCGTTCACGGTTCTGATAGCGCCGCCGTGGCCGGTTTTGGTCGACAAATCGTAAGGGCGATAGTGGGCGGGGGTGGTGAGGCCCAGAGATATGACGCCAGTATTTTGAAAGAAGGTGCCGGGCGAATTCAGGATGAATTCTATTCATTGTCGCTGTTGGGCGACCGACGAGTTCTATGGATCGACGACGTCGGCGATGCCAATTTGAAAACGCTCGCGGAAATCATTGTATCAACTCAATCGGCGAATTTTATTTTTCTCAGTGCTGATTCATTGTCAAAAACTTCGAAGTTGAGGTTGGCATGCGAGGAAGCCCCGAGCTTTGGTGCGTTGGCGTTATATGAAGAAGGAATTGAAACTGTCCGTGCTCGCCTCGGAATTTTAGTTACAAAGGCGGGATTGAAATGGGAGGACGGTGCTGAAGAAACATTTATCGAGATCGTCGGAATTGATCGCAGTATGGTCACCCAGGAATGCGAAAAGCTCACAGTCTATTGTTTGGGTCAATCTACTATAGCTGTCGCTGATGTTCTAGCTGTCTGTGGCGATACGGCGTCATCAAGTTCCGATAGCTTAATTGATGCGATGTTCATGGGTGATCTTGAATCGGTTGACCGTATGTTCGGCAATTTAGACAGTGATGCCGGCGGACAAAAAATGATTCTGTCTTCGGCAAATATGCATCTTGTAAGGCTCCAGGAATTGCGTGGAGTTATGGATGGCGGTGCTAATGCCGACACGGTAGTTCGCGGAGCCAGACCACCGATTTTCTTCAAGCGTCAATCCACAGTAATTTCGCAGCTCCGAAAGTTCGATGCAACCGAGCTTTTGTCTATGCAACAGACTGTTGCAGCTGCAATTTTTCAAACGCGTAAGAGCGCCGATCTCAATGATGCGATAACCAGCCGCACCCTTCTCTCTTTGGCACGCCTCGCGCGTTCGAAATCATCCGGCCTGCGCGGTTAATTTGCGAATCACGTCATCAAGTTGATCGAGCGATTTGTAACTTATCAATACTGAACCGCCACTTGTGCCCTTGTGCTTGATTGAAGTGCTGAGACCAAGTGCTTCTGTCAAAGTCTTTTCAAGCGCACGCGTATCAGCATCTTTTTCTGAAGTGTAAGATTTGATCTCTGGCGCTGCTGAATTTTTTCGAGCGAGTTCTTCTGCCTCACGCACAGTCAAACCAAGTTTTATAATTTGATCGGCCATTTCGGCAGGATATTCGGTAGCGACAAGCGATCGCGCATGACCCGCGGTTAACTTTCCATTTTCAATTTGTTGTTGGATAGCTTCCGGTAAACTCAACAATCGCATCGTGTTAGCAATATGACTGCGGCTTTTTCCGATTGAGTCAGCGAGTTGTTGCTGTGTGTAATTATATTGATCCATCAGCTGACGGTAGGCCCGCGCTTCCTCGAGAGCATTGAGATCGCTACGCTGAATGTTTTCGATGAGCGCGATTTCAAGTGTTTCACGATCATCCAGCTCACGAATCAAAACCGGCAGTTCATGAATCCCAGCGCGTTGACTGGCCCGCCAACGGCGTTCACCTGCAACGATTTCAAACGAGCCATCCGCACGAGGACGAACGACGAGGGGCTGAAGCAGACCCTTATCCTTCAGAGATTTTGCCAGACTTTCTAAATCTTCCTCGGCAAAATGCTTGCGTGGATTATGTGGATTGGGATGCAACAGCTCAACCGGCACATGCCGCAAGCTACGCGCATCTTGCACAATTGCCTCTTCCGATGTGTCGTCACCGATCAGTGCCGCAAGGCCGCGACCTAGTCTACGTTTTTGAACCTGAGTCATGATTGATTTCCTGTTTATTTCTGTGGCTCAGATTGTTTCTGTACCGAATCGATTATGCCGCACGTAATTCTCGTTCTCTTTTAATCACTTCCGACGCAAGCTTAATGTAGGCCTGAGACCCTACGCAGGTATGATCATAAAGTAGAACGGGCTTACCATAAGACGGCGCTTCTGAAATACGAACATTACGCGGAATGACCGTTTGGTAGACTTTGTCCCCAAGAACTTCGCGCACGTCCGCGGCAACTTGGTCAGAAAGACTGTTGCGCTTATCAAACATGGTGAGCACGACACCTTGAATGATAAGCCGGGGATTGAGCGTGGTACGAACCCGTTCCACTGTTTTAAGAAGTTGACTCAGGCCTTCCAGCGCAAAGAATTCGCATTGCAGAGGAACCAGAATGGCATCCGCCGCTGTTAGTGAATTTATGGTCAAGAGGTTGAGTGATGGAGGACAATCAACAAGAATATAGGTGTAGTTCCGATTTGGAAGCTGGCGCATCCGTGCAATGGCGTCCGCGAGACGGTGCGTTTTGCGGTCAAGATCAGAGAGTTCTATTTCGGCACCCAAAAGATCAATAGTTGCAGGTACACAATGAAGCCTTGGTATGGCTGAATCGACGATCACATGATCTAGCTCAGCTTCACCAATCAACACGTGATAGGACGATTTTTGGTTTTGCCGTCTGGCAATACCAAGCCCGGTGCTGGCATTGCCTTGTGGGTCAAGATCAATCACCAAAACAGATTCACCAACGGCGGCAAGTGCTGTGCCCAAATTGATAGCCGTCGTGGTTTTGCCGACGCCGCCTTTTTGGTTGGCAACGGCGAGAATACGAGGTGTTTGGGCTTCTTTGCTAAACATGGGCGATCTCCTTGATCTCCAGAATAACAGAATGCGAATCGGTTACACTTGGATGCGTATCATACGCTATTTTCCATGATTTAGCAGCTTCGTTGAGTTCATTGTGGCATTCTTGACCCTTGTGGAAAAGTGCTTTCGCGCCGCCGCGCATAAAGGGTTCGGCGAGGCCAAGCAGCAAAGGCAAAGGCGCGAAAGCGCGTGCTGTCACAAGTTGCACGTTCGGCATTTCAGGTGGAGCCTGCATGGGTTCCAGTCTCTGCCGATGAACCCTTCCTTTGATCTTCATATGTCTCAAAGCTTCCTGAAGGAAAGCCGTTTTTTTCGTGTTCGACTCGTAGAAATGGACCTCGGCTTCTTGCGTGGCTGCCAAGACCAAACCAGGAAACCCGCCGCCGGAGCCAAGATCAGCAATCGCTTTTGTTGTTTTTGGTATTAACGGCAAGATCTGCAAACTATCAACAATATGTCTGTTCCATAGATCCGAAATAGTCGCCGACGAGATAAGATTAATATGGGCTTGCCAAGTCAAAAGCAACTTCTCGAGAATAAGCAGCCGTTCCAGTGATTCACGTGAAACACCAAATTTTTCGACCTCGTCAAAACTTTGATTGGGCATATTAGGCGGCGTTGCGCGCTTTGGGACGTTTCATATGACCCAACAAGCAAGCCAAAGCGGCAGGGGTCATACCATCAATACGCTCAGCCTGCCCAAGGGTCTCTGGGCGAATTCGTGCCAACTTCTGGCGTAGTTCTATCGAAAGACTGGGTAGTGCTGAATAGTCAATATCCGGGGGAATTTGGTATTCTTCCTCACGGCGCAAGTTTTCGATCTCGTTGTTCTGACGATCCATGTACCCTGAATAAAGCGCATCGGCCTCCAGAGCCTCTTTGGCAAAATGCGGCAAAGCCGCAAACTCTGGCCAAATACGCTCTACTTCGTCCAAACCAACATCGGGCATAGAAATGAGGTCAATTGCTGTCCTGGTCTTTCCATCCTGATTGACCCGCAGACCAAGCTTGGCCGCTGCAGAAGATGTGAGGGTAAGTCCTTTCGACAACGCCCGCGCCTCGTCTAAAGCTCTCAATTTTGTGAAATAAGCATTTTGACGAGTCGTTCCAACTAACCCCAATTCAACGCCTCGCTGAGTTAGCCTTTGATCCGCATTATCAGCACGAAGCGTGAGGCGGTATTCGGCCCGTGACGTAAACATTCTATAGGGCTCTGAAACGCCTTTCATCACCAGATCATCGACCATAACGCCCAGATAACCATCTGCTCGTCCAAATACGGCTGGTGCCTGCCCGCCAACCGCACGAGCCGCATTGACGCCCGCAATCAGTCCTTGGGCAGCAGCTTCCTCATAACCAGTGGTGCCATTGATTTGGCCAGCCAGATAAAGCCCAGGCAGCTTCTTAAGCTCCAGGGTGTGCTTCAACTCACGTGGATCAACATAGTCATACTCGATGGCATAACCTGGCCGAATAATACGTACATGTTCAAGGCCCGGCATTGAGTGGATAAAGTTAGCCTGCACATCTTCGGGCAGAGACGTTGAAATTCCATTTGGATAAACCGTGTCGTCGTCCAAACCTTCAGGTTCAAGGAACACTTGGTGTGCATTCTTTTCTTTAAAGCGGTGGATCTTATCCTCAATAGACGGACAGTAGCGCGGGCCCGTTCCTGTGATCTGCCCCGAATATAGCGGCGACCGCGAAATATTGTCGGCGATGATCTGATGGGTGGCCTGAGTCGTCGTCGTCATGAAACAGGAAATCTGCGGTGTTGTAATTCTATCAGTCAGAAAGGAGAATGGAACTGGGGGCTCGTCGCCTTTCTGTTCCTCGAGTATTTTCCAGTTGATTGTTTTGCCGTCGAGGCGCGCAGGTGTCCCCGTTTTCAACCGACCAAGCGCTAGTCCCGCCTTGCTCATCTGTTCGGATAGCCCGCGCGCAGGTGCTTCACCAACCCGACCTGCGGGAATTTTCTGCTCGCCAATATGAATGAGACCATTCAGGAAAGTGCCAGTGGTTAGGACAACAGCACCGCTTCGGAATTCGCGACCATCTTCCGTCGAAACACCCACCACATGACCGTTCTCGATGATCAGCCCTAAAACCGCGCCTTCAATGATGTCGAGATCGTTTTGCTCCGCCAAAGCTTTTTGCATCGCTTGCCGGTAAAGTTTGCGGTCTGCTTGAGCACGAGGTCCGCGAACCGCCGGGCCTTTTGATCTGTTAAGCAACCGAAACTGTATTCCTGCCGCATCGGCCACTTTACCCATCAAGCCATCCAGCGCATCAATTTCACGAACCAGATGTCCCTTGCCCAATCCACCAATCGCAGGATTGCAAGACATCTCGCCAATCGTATGAGCTTTATGTGTGAGCAATACTGTGCTTGCGCCAACGCGCGCAGATGCAGCGGCTGCTTCACAACCCGCATGGCCACCACCAACAACAATCACATCATACGCTTTATTCATTTTTCAAACTCGGACTTAACAATTAAAGCCTATTAGTCCGTCCACGGAGCAAGGTCAAAGAAGAATGAGTTTCACGTGAAACATCATTTACCAATGCAGAATTCAGAAAAAATCCGCCCCAACAAATCTTCAACATCAATGCGCCCAGTAATCGAACTCATTATACGACAGGCATCACGCAGTTCCTCTGCCATAACTTCAATCGGAAGGCTGGGATGATCAAGAATATCGTTAAGTTTCCGAATCGTTTTTCTAACAGCCACAACATGACGATCTCGAACTACAACAGCATCACTACTCAAGGCAGAACGCGCCAAAATCAATTGGGCTAATCTTTCACGTAGTTCCGGCAATCCCGAACCCGTCTTCAACGAAACTGCGAGCTCTGATTCATTTCGGATATGAATCGAACTAACGGCCAACAAGTCCGCCTTGTTCACAACAACCAAATCTGGTGTACGATCCGGCCCTACTTCACTACTCACATCGGGCGCAACCAACCACAGCAGAACATCCGCATCACGAATTTCTGCTTCCGCAAGCGCCATTCCAATCTTCTCAATTTCATCTTTCGAATTTGTTCTAAGACCCGCAGTATCCGCCAGAACCAATCGAACGCCTTCAAACTCGACCACCGCTTCAACCACATCTCGCGTCGTTCCAGCTTGATCAGAAACAATTGCCGCGTCACGACCGGCGAGCCAATTGAGCAGAGAAGATTTGCCAACATTCGGCGCCCCCGCAATCACCAAGCGCAAACCGTCCCTCACAGCACTAGCGCGCGATGATTGCGAAAGAGCAGCCTCAAGCTCACCAAGCAACTTGCGTACTGACGGAAGCATTTGAGCAACAGCCGAAGCAACCACATCGGGCTCTTCCACAAAATCAATGGCAGCATCAATCAATGCCAAAGCACTAATCAAATCAGCACGCCAAGTTTCATAAATGGAACTAGCATCGCCAAGAAATTGTCGCATGGCAAGCCTTCGCTGAGTATCAGTATTGGCAGAAAGTAAATCCGCCAAGCCCTCAACCTCAACCAAGTCCAAAACACCATTATCAAAAGCGCGGCGCGTGAATGCACCAGGCTCAGCAGGCCCTACGCCCTCTATTTCTGCAAGTTCAGAAAACATCTTCGACACGATTGCCGGGCTGCCATGAAGATGAAACTCTACAACATCATCGCCCGTAGCAGTGGCAGGGCCAGGAAACCAAAACACTAAAGCCTGATCAATAACACTTCTATCTTTGGCTGAAGTGAGCTTCCGAAGTGAAGCCAAACGCGGTGCTGGCAATGCGCCCGAAAACCGAATAAGCGCTTCAGATGCTTTCGGCCCCGAAACACGAACCACGGCAATACCGGCCCTACCAACCCCAGAAGACAGCGCATAAATGGTGCTTTTGTCGTTCATTTCGGATTCGAATCGATACCAATCTCGATCCAGAACAGTAGCACTACGCGTTCATAGAATCGAAGAAGTCACTGTTGCCTTTTGTCTGACGAAGCTTATCGAGGAGGAACTCAATTGAATCGACAGTGCCCATAGGATTGAGAATCCGGCGCAGCACATAAGTCTTCTTGAGCACCTCGGCCTTGACCAACAGCTCTTCCTTACGCGTGCCAGAACGCAAAATATCTATAGATGGGAACACCCGCTTATCAGCAACCTTGCGGTCGAGGATAATTTCTGAGTTACCCGTACCTTTGAACTCTTCAAAAATAACTTCATCCATACGACTGCCCGTATCAACCAAAGCAGTCGCGATAATGGTCAACGACCCACCCTGTTCGATATTGCGTGCTGCACCAAAGAAACGCTTAGGTCGCTGCAAAGCATTGGCATCAACACCACCCGTCAAAACCTTTCCTGAGGATGGCACTACCGTATTGTAGGCCCGACCAAGCCGCGTAATCGAATCGAGCAAGATAACCACATCACGGCCATGCTCAACCAAACGCTTAGCCTTCTCGATCACCATTTCGGCAACCTGAACGTGGCGCGTTGCAGGCTCATCAAACGTCGAACTAATAACTTCGCCCTTAACCGAGCGCTGCATATCAGTTACTTCTTCCGGACGCTCATCGATCAACAACACGATGAGATAGCATTCCGGATGGTTCGTTGTGATCGAATGCGCAATATTTTGCAGTAAAACGGTTTTACCGGTGCGCGGTGGAGCAACGATCAAGCCGCGCTGCCCCTTGCCAATCGGAGCCACAATATCAATCACCCGCGCAGAAAAGTCCTTGCGCGTCGGATCATTGATTTCCATTTCCAAACGTTGGTCAGGATAGAGAGGCGTTAAGTTATCAAAATTGATTTTGTGTTTGGCTTTGTCTGGATCTTCAAAGTTTACAGTGCTAGCCTTGACCAAAGCGAAATAGCGTTCACCGTCTTTAGGGCCCCGAATGGGCCCCTCGACCGTATCACCCGTGCGCAAAGCAAATTTTCGTATTTGGCTAGGACTGATATAAATATCATTTGGACCGGCCAAATAATTGGCATCTGCGGAACGCAGAAAACCAAAGCCATCTTGCAAAACTTCAATCACCCCTTCCCCGATAATTTCAACATTTCGGGCCGCAAGGTTTTTCAAGATCGCAAACATCAATTCCTGTTTGCGCAGTGCCGAAGCGGTTTCTACCTCAAGCTCTTCAGCGAGGCTCAACAGTTCGGCAGCGTTTTTACGTTTTAGTTCGGAGAGCTTAATCTCCTTGAGATCGACAAGATCAGTCATATGTCCAAGCTTTGAAAAATGGTGGGCAAATGCGCACCGAGTGAGCGGGAGCCGGGCCGAAACCAAGCTTGCAGAAACTTCTCTAACAGAAACTATACCAAGATCAAAGTGAATTTACGTATAGGGCTTAACGATCACCCAAACCACAATCCAGATCAACAATAGCGTGGGCACTTCGTTCAAAATTCTGAAAAACTTCTCGTCACGACCCCGCCAACCCACAGCAAACAGCACCATATAGCGTTCCAAGCTGAAATGGTACACGATCATGCCAGCCACACCAAGCAGCTTAGCGATCAGCCAACTATCACCCCAGGAAAACCCAGACATAGAAACCAAAGCCGAACCAGCCAAAACCGTAACAATTCCAGCAGGCCGCATAATTACCTTTATCAGCCGCTCTTCCATATGTTTAAACAGCGTATCAGTGCTCGACCCAACCTCTTGCCGTGTGTGATAAACGAACAATCTTGGCAAATAAAATAAACCAGCCATCCAAGCGATCATGGCAATCACATGTAAAGCTTTAATCCAAAGTACAATCATGCAAATTCAAAGTCATGCCGCCTAACCGCAGCAACTAGCTTTTCAAGCATCATCGGATCAGTGGGAGGTGTAATACCATGGCCCAAATTGAAAATATGTCGTTTCATCGGAACACCATCTAAAACCGTTTTAATACCAGCAAAGAGCGCCTCATCAGAACCCAACAAAAGTTGTGGCGACAAATTACCTTGAACAGCAACATCATCGGGTAACTGCGCAAGAACATCACGCAGTAAAACATCTTCCTCAACCCCAACAGCATTGGCATCAGTTGCCCGAGCTATTACACCATGGCTCAATGCAACACCACGCGCAAAGACTATTATTGGAAAGTCACGGTGAACTTGGCGAACACCATCCACTATCCTCTTGATCGGCGAAGAAACCAAACGCTCGAGAAGACCTACGGGTAAATCACCAGCCCAACTATCAAATATTTGCAACGCTTCAGCACCAGCTTTAACTTGACCTAAAAGATAAACAATTGAAGCCTCAACGACCCGGTCCAACAAAACCTGAAACCAAACCGGATTTTCCTGTGCAACAGCCAAAGCCCGTTTACGATCCGAACTACCACCTTCGATCATATAGCTCGCCACGGTCCATGGCGCACCACAAAATCCAATCAAACTCAAATGCGGTGCCAAGCTCGATCGTACTAAACTCACAGTCTCCCAAACCCGGTCAAACTGCTCAAATGAACCTTGAGAAACCAAACGCTCTACTTCGACAAGATTAGACACAGTCTGAAGAACCGGTCCTTCGCCCTCTCTAAAATCCAAAGAAAGCCCCATAGCGTGTGGGACAACCAAAATGTCCGAAAACAAAATGGCAGCGTCCAAATCAAAACGCCGCAGGGGCTGCAAAGTTACTTCACACGCCAACTCCGGATTATAACATAATTTCAAAAATGAACCTGCAGTCTCCCTGACCTTCTTATATTCCGGCAAATATCGTCCAGCCTGTCTCATAACCCAAACAGGGCGTCTTGAAGGGGTCTTATTCGCTAATACGTCGAGTAAAGGTTTCACAATGCTTACTACATAACAATAAAGAAGGATTCTTAATTGAGGATTCTGTTGGCCCGTGGATAATGGCGATAAAACCAAATTCACGTTAGAATAATGAACAACCTGTTAATATCTCCTAACAAGTAAAAAACCAACAAATTTAATAAAAAGAAATCATATATTTAATGATTGATCTCAAAAACCAACAACTCGGCGCCAAACACAATAACAACCAAGTTCGCAAGTTTACTTGTGGATAATCCTCAGGCTAATGAGCTAAACAAACGCCTCTGACGCAAGAAGATACAATTTATTAACATTTCATTAACACATTCAAGCACAGCCAAAATCATGTTGATCCTCGCATCCAGCAGCCACACCCGCAGAAATCTTTTATCAAACGCCGGAATTGTGTTTGAAGCCCTGGCACCTGCAATGGATGAAGCAAAACTCCAAGACGACCTAAAAGAGCACAGTTCAATCTCAATGGCCCAACATTTAGCTGATGCAAAAGCCATTTCTATTTCGTTGCAGCATCCAAATTCATTTGTAATCGGTGCCGACCAAACCCTTATTTGCCACTCTATAGCTTACCACAAACCCATAAACCGCAACGAAGCGAAACAACAATTACAAGCGCTCAGGAGTAAAACACACCAACTACATTCAGCTCTGAGCTGCGCTTTCAACGGTACAATTATATGGCAATTTCACGATCAAGCCGAACTCACGATGAGGTCATTCTCTGAAGAATTTCTTGAAAATTATCTAGACCAAACTGGTGATGATATATTAGGTTCCGTCGGAGCTTACAAAATCGAAGGCTTAGGCATACAATTGTTCGAAGAGATCAAAGGGGACTATTACACGATTCTAGGATTTCCGCTTCCAGCACTCATGAAATTTTTACGCACCAGAGACTTATTGCCCTCATGAAAAAAGCGTGTGTCATAGGCTGGCCGATCAAACACTCTAGGTCCCCACTGATCCATAATTATTGGCTAAAGCAATTGCAAATCGAAGGTTTATACGAGCGCGTTGCAGTTGAACCAGAAGACTTGCTGAGCTTTATTCGTAATCTCAAACTAAATGGCTATCACGGATGCAACGTCACGATACCCCATAAAGAGGCAGCACTCGCCGCCGTCGATAACTACGATCAAATCGTGCTGGAAACGGGCTCGTTGAACACTGTTTTTTTCCATGGCGGTAAAATCCGTGGCACATCAACGGATGGCCAAGGATTCATGAATAATATTCTATCATATTACCCAGATTTCCAAATCGAAGACAAAACGATCCTCATTATTGGGGCAGGCGGTTCTGCAAAAGCAATTTGCCAGAAATTACTTAAAGAAAACGCAAAAACAATATTCATTTTTAACCGAACATTAGAACGTACGCTTGAACTGCAACGATCATTTGGCAGCAAAATTAATATCGTTCCATCCAATGAAATTCAGCGATACCTGAAAACCTCTGACATGCTCATTAACACAACATCGCAAGGCATGATCGGTCAACCTGCATTGGAAATCGAAATAAAAAATTTGCCAAAACACGCCTTAGTCGCCGATATTGTTTATGTGCCACTAAAGACCGAACTCATTGCGAAGGCAGAATCTCTCGGGCTAAAAACTGTTCCGGGCCTTGGCATGTTACTGCATCAAGCGGTTGAAGGGTTTCAACATTGGTTTGGTGTGAGACCGAAAGTGAGCCAAGAGCTTTATGATTTAGTGGCCCATGATATTACCATGGAACAATCAAAGTGAAAGTTATCGGTCTAACGGGCGGCATCGCGACGGGAAAGTCCGAAGCAGCGAAAATAATTCGCAAACTTAATATTCCAGTCTTCGACGCAGACGCCGCTGTCCATCAAATCTATCAAAATGGCTTAGGTTCAAGACACCTGAAAATCTTATGTCCTGACGCAATAGACGGCGATAGCGTCGATCGCAAAAGACTGTCAGAACTCATCGCTAAACAACCAATACTTTTAAAACAAATCGAATTGATTATTCACCCTCTAGTTCGCCAAGCGGAAAATGATTTTCTTACCAAATCGAGACACGAAAATTATAAAATAGCAGTAATCGATTCACCACTACTCGTTGAATCAGGCCACCATAAAGATATGGATGCAACAATCCTGATTGACGCCATGCCCGAAACTCAAAAAAGCAGATCAATGTTAAGGCCGGGAATGACCGAAGAAAAATTCAAAATGATCATATCAAAACAAATGCTATCTGCCGAAAAGCGAAAACACAGTACATTCGTAATCGAAAATGATGGTAACCTCGCCGAATTAGAAAATAATATACGCAAAATTTTCCAGGAACTCATCTGAATGCGTGAAATTATCCTCGATACGGAAACTACAGGTCTCTCGCCTCAAGACGGTCACCGTCTTGTTGAAATTGGAGCTGTCGAACTGTTAAATCACTTGCCCACTGGCAAAACGTTCCAACTTTATCTCAATCCAGAACGCGACATGCCCAGTGAGGCTGAAGCCGTACACGGGCTTTCCTCAGCCTTCCTGAAAGATAAGCCCACCTTCAAAACTAAGGCCAGCGAATTTATCGAATTTATCGAAAAGTCTGTCTTGATCATCCATAATGCCAGTTTTGATATGGGCTTTATAAACGCCGAGCTTAAAAACGCGGGCCTTGAGATGATCGGCAATGAACGCGTGGTCGACACTTTGCAAATGGCACGTCGCAAACATCCCATGGGACCAAACAGTTTAGATGCACTTTGCAGACGTTACGGCATCGACAATACCAAACGGACTAAACACGGCGCCTTGATGGATGCTGAACTCTTGGCGGAAGTCTATCTTGAACTCATAGGCGGTCGCCAAACTGCCATGACTCTTCAAGCTCAAGCAAAACCAAAAACCAAGTTAGTGGTGAGTCAGAACAGTCATAACAAAATGAGACCCCATGTTTTGTCAGTGAGGCTGACCGAAGAAGAACTTGCCACCCACAATAGCCTGATAACAGAGCTCGGCGGAGAGGCAGTCTGGAGTAAGCAGAATTAGGCTTGAGCTGTCGCCTGTTGTTGCTGCAATCGTCTTTGATACATAACCGTGAAGTCGATTGGATCAAGCATCAACGGTGGAAAGCCGCCATTGCGCGTTGCATCGGCCAAGATTTGCCGTGCAAATGGAAACAGCATGCGCGGGCATTCAATTAATACCGCTGGATGCAACAAATTAGCCGGAAAATTTTCAAGTCTAAACATCCCCGCATAGAGCAGATCAGCCGCAAAAATAACTTTTCCGTCAGCCGTCGCCTTAGCATCGAGATGAAGTTCAACTTCAAAATCGGATGGGCCCAAGTTGCGCGCATTTACATTCACTGAAATGTTGATGTCGGGCTGCTGTTGTTGCGGTGCCAACGACAAAGGCGCATTTGGATTTTCGAAGCTCAAATCCTTCAAATATTGACCAAGAATTTTGAGTGACGGTTGTTGGCCAGGTGTAGGCTCTGGAGCAGTGAGTGTTGCAGTGGAAACCTTCGGCTCAACTTTTGGTGCTTTTTGACTTTGAACTGGAGCAGCTTTGCTGCTGTTTGAAGCCTTTGCCGGAGCTTTGCGTGGAGCTGTTTTAAGCGTTTTTGCCATCTTTGCCTCTGATTCTAGATCTCCTATAGAAGATCTCTCAATGGCAGTTGGCTAACATGAAGTAAGTCAAGCCGCAAGAGTCACTCAAGCGGCATTGGCAGGCAGTAATAAACCCCTATATAGGAAGCACCGCTCATTGACCTTATGAAAATGGAAAAATATGGAAGTTCTATTTGATCCGATAAATTTTATTTTGCTAATCGCAGCAGTCACAGTTTTGTGGTGGCTGAAGTCTGTGTTGGGACAGCGCACAGGGTTTGAGCGAACCAGTAAGGAAATTGAGATTATTCCACCCAACACTAAACTGAACACGGCGCCGGACAGACCGACCAAAACTATAACTGAAGACTGGGCGCAGTATGCCGCTCCGGGCAGTACTTTAAGCGCAGGTTTAGAAACACTTAGAACAGTGCAACCAGAATTCAGCATCAAGCATTTTTTGGATGGCGCAAAATCAGCACACGAAATGATCTTAGTTGCGTTTTCCAAGGGAGACAAAAAAACACTCAAGCCGCTTTTAAGCCAGGCGGTCTACAATTCGTTTGAGAAGGCAATCGATGAGGACAATGCGGCCCGCAATACAAAAATATTTAAATTTGTCGGGATCAATTCAGCAAAGCTCTATTCTGCTGATGTCGAAAAAAAAACCATGGCACTCGGTATTTTGTTTGAAAGCGAAATTATCTCGGCTACGTTGAACGTAAACAAAGAAGTTGTTTCGGGTGACGAGAAGGCGGTGAGTGGTCTAAAAGAATATTGGATATTTGAACGCGATCTTAATTCAAAAGATCCCAACTGGATTTTGGCTGCCACTCAAGACTCAGAAGAAATTGAGCAGAACCAATGAATTCAAGTTCCACGATGGCGTTACAGCAGACAACGTTTTCAAACATTCAAGGTTGGAACAACGACGATCATGCAGCAGCATTGGCGACCTTCAAGCGATCCTATGATGAAATACGAAAAACTGCTCACGGCTTCAAACGTGAGGCTTTGTATGGTGGAACATTACAAGATTGGCTTGCGATCCCTGAAATAGCTTTTGATATTAAAGATCCGCGCGCTTTTTTTGAAACCTATTTCACCCCATGTGAAGTTCGAGATCCTGTTCGTCCAGAGGGTCTTTTTACGGGTTATTATGAACCAGAGGCTATGGGCAGTTTCAAACAGTCCAATGAATATCAAGTTCCAATCTACCGCAAACCACGTGAACTTGTGGCACTTGATGCCGAAAGCCAAAAGACCACGGGGCTTGCATATGGTGTTGTAGCGAACGGCAAAGCCGAAGCTTTCTTTACGCGTGAACAAATTGAAAAGGGGGCTCTTGCCAACCGAGAACTTGAAATCGTTTGGTTGAAAAGCTGGGTCGATGCATTTTTTATTCATATCCAAGGTTCAGGGCGGATTGTTTTGGAAGATGGCCAAATCATCAGGCTGGCCTATGCTGGCAAGAATGGCCAACCTTATACTGGTATTGGAAGTGTTCTCTTAAAGCGAGGCGTTGCAACACCTGAAACTATGTCGATGCAAGTCCTCAGAGAGTGGATGGCTTCGCACCCCGACGAAGCCCGGGCATTAATGTGGAACAATAATTCATTTATTTTCTTCCGTGATATTAAAGTACCTGACGATGCACTGGGCGCTTTGGGTGCCCAACAAGTTAATCTTACGCCCCTCAGAAGCCTCGCAGTCGATCGATCAATCTGGATGTATGGAACACCGATCTGGCTTGATACGACAAGGCCTCCAGAATCACCGAACGACTCAGAGCCTTTTCGCCATCTGATGGTGGCCCAAGATACAGGTACAGCCATAAGAGGTCATGTGAGAGGAGATGTCTATTGGGGTTGGGGAGATGACGCAGCATTAATTGCTGGCAACATGAAGAGTCCAGGTCGCATTACTGTTTTGCTTCCAAAAGCCTTAGCCCAAAGGCTCGTGCAAAAATCATGAGTCGCAAAACGATCAGCGTCCCGGATCTCGACTTATGGGATGAGGTAAAAAAAGCAATTAGCCCGCTGGGCAGGCGCAAGGCCTTAAAGGCCAAACCGCGGCTGATCGAAGCATTAAGACCAGCGCTGCAAACGGCTCAAGTTGAGATATATCCCAGCACTTTCGCTTTACCTAAAAATATACCAACAAATCACCCACCCGCGATATCAAGCTTTGACCGCCGCACGGCGCAGCGTCTGGGCCGTGGCAGCGTCGAACCGGAATCAAGAATTGATCTTCACGGTGAGAATCTTGAAACCGCAAGATTTGCTCTCCTAAATTTCATTTTCCGTCAACGTCAGTTTGGAAATAGATTAGTTCTGGTGATCACAGGCAAAGGCTCATCACCTTTTGCAAGACACACATTGCATGGACACAGTCATTTTCACACGCCTGAGCGTGAGGGAAAATTGCGCCGTGAAGTTCCCATGTGGTTTCACGATGTTGAATTTCGCAAACATATTATTGGTTTCCAACCAGCCCATCCGCGCCATGGCGGGGGTGGTGCGTTTTACGTAAAGCTCCGCCGGTCAACTGGCGAGATAGAATGACTCCCTTTGGCGCGAAATTGAGGGAGCTGCGCAAAGGGCGAAATTTGACTTTGGCTGAAATGGCAAAAGCCATTAATGTTTCGAGTGCTTACCTTTCAGCATTGGAACACGGCAAACGCGGAAGACCGTCTTGGCACTTGGTCCAAGCAATCATCTCATACCTGAACATCATCTGGGATGAAGCGGAAGAGCTGGTGCGCCTTTCGCGTGTGTCACATCCGCGAATAACCATAGACACATCTGGTCTTGAACCCGAAGCAACAGAATTGGCCAATCAACTTGCAAAAACCATCGGCAAAATTGAGCCAATTGTAATCCGCGAAATCCTGAAGCTCATCAAATCAAAATCCAATTAAGGATATAAAGATATCTTTATGTGGTTCTTGCGGCCTAAATCCTTTCATGCTATCGGCAGCCATCCAAAGAACATTCAGATCATCAGGAGACCAATCATGGCTGCATTCTCAGATTACATCGTAAAAGACATTAAACTTGCTGATTGGGGCCGCAAAGAACTTGATATGGCCGAAATGGAAATGCCTGGACTGATGTCGACGCGTACCGAATTTGAAAAGGCGCAACCTCTAAAGGGCGCACGTATTTCGGGCTCTTTGCATATGACGATCCAGACAGCGGTGCTGATCGAAACCTTGAAACATCTGGGCGCAGATATCCGCTGGGCTTCATGTAATATTTTTTCAACACAAGATCACGCTGCCGCTGCCATTGCAGCCTCGGGCATTCCAGTATTTGCCATTAAAGGGGAATCGCTCAAGGAATACTGGGAATACACTGCGAAAATATTCGAATGGCCCGATCATCAACCATCTAACATGATTTTAGACGACGGCGGCGACGCGACGCTTTACATTTTGCTCGGTGAAAAAGCTGAGAAAAATTCAGCGCTCATTGCAAAACCAACCAGCGAAGAAGAAGAATATCTTTATGCTGAAATAGCCAAGCGCATCAAGAACCAGCCAGGTTGGTTTGCAAAACAGCGCGCCGCAATTATTGGTGTAACTGAAGAAACCACCACAGGTGTTCACCGCCTCTATGAAATCCAGAAAAAGGGCGAGCTGCCCTTCCCGGCTATCAATGTGAACGACTCAGTCACCAAATCAAAATTTGATAATAAATACGGTTGCCGCGAATCATTGGTTGATGCAATCCGTCGTGGTACTGACGTTATGATGGCTGGCAAAATTGCCGTTGTCTGTGGTTATGGCGATGTGGGCAAAGGTTCAGCCGATTCTCTGCGTGGCGCTGGTGCACGCGTCATTGTAACCGAAGTTGATCCAATCTGCGCACTCCAGGCGGCCATGGACGGCTATGATGTGCAAACCTTGCAAGACGCACTGCCAACTGCAGACATTTATGTAACGGCAACAGGCAACAAAGACGTGATCACCGTAGATGATATGCGTCTTATGAAGGACATGGCGATTGTCTGCAACATCGGCCACTTCGACAATGAGATTGAAGTTGCTCAGTTAAAGAACTTCAAATGGACCAATGTAAAGCCACAGGTTGACATCATTCAATTCCCGAAAGGCAACCGTATTATCCTTTTGTCTGAAGGTCGCTTGGTCAATCTCGGTAACGCCACAGGCCATCCAAGCTTTGTGATGTCAGCATCATTTACCAACCAAACATTGGCGCAGATCGAGCTTTATACCAACAAAGGCAATGGTAAATATCAAAATGAAGTCTATGTTTTGCCCAAGCATCTGGATGAAAAAGTAGCCAGACTTCACCTTGGCAAACTCGGTGTTAAATTGACAACTCTAAAGCCAGAACAAGCCAGCTATATTGGCGTCACCCAAAACGGCCCCTTCAAGAAAGAAACCTACCGCTATTGAGCAATAGAAAATCTCCAACAGAAAGCCTGCTTTTGGGAAGAACACGGATTCCCGAAGCAGGCTTTTTGCGTCTATATCTTGACCGGGCAGGGGCGTGATTCGTGAAAGCCGCAGGATTGGCAGAAAACAAGTTGCAAGGTCGAGATGAGACGAGAAGCACAAAACAACATCGCATGTTGTTTCTTGCAACCTCTTCGTCTGCCTTTATCGCCTTTGATGTTCAACTTGCCAAGGCCGCTCCAATTTTCGAAGAGGTTTCGAGCCTGCTTGGAACTTTTGCCGGCTTAGTAGTTTTAGGGTCGGGCTTTTTCATATATCGGCACTACCGAAAACTGAAACAAAGCGAAGAATCGACAAGACGCAGGTTAGTCGATTTGGAGCGTCAACTTAATGAATCAGAAGCAGCAATTGACTCTGAGCCTCAAATTTTAGTGGCGTGGCGTGGTCGCGATTCAGCACCAGAACGCATCTCAGGACGCATTCATGAACTGAATGGTATTCCAACAAACTTGGAAGAGTTTACGCAGTTCCGCGCGTGGCTAGAAAACGATTCTGCAGTTATCTTAGAAGATGTCGTAAAAAATTTAAGAGAAACCGGGAGCGGTTTTAATATCGCAATAAAAACATTGGATGGCGACTTGATCGAGGCGGCAGGGCGTGCAGCTGCTGGTCTTGCAACTCTGCGCTTGAGACCATTGGCTGGCGAACGGCGTGTTGCAAGTGAAACGGATTACGACGCTCATAAACTAGCAAAACAAGTAGAGCGTTTGAGCGCAATACTCGATGCAGCGCCATTCCCAATCTGGATCAATGATAAATCTGGCACCTTAGGATGGGTTAATCAGGCCTATGTGAGGGCGACTGAGGCACCAGACAGCAATGATGTACTGAAGCAAAAAACCCAGATTGCAAAACTTGAAGCGTTAGATCGCAAGAGTGCAGATCCAGGTTCTGGTTTGGTTGGGAGAGCCCATGCTGTTCAATCTGGAAAACTCAAAGCCTATAATATATTTCAATCAGAACTGAGTATTGGCCAAGCCGGCTATGCAATTGATGTCACACTTATTGAACAAATTGAAAAGGAGCTTGAGCGCCACATCAATGCGCACGCTTCAACGCTTGATAAATTGAACACTGCAATTGCAATATTTGGCCCTGATCAAAGATTGCGATTCTTCAATCAAGCCTACGTCGAGCTATGGCAATTAGATGAAAAATGGCTGCAGACTGAACCGAGCGATGGAGAAATTCTTGATCGCTTGCGGGCAAAGCGTGATTTGCCCGAGGAAGTGAACTACCGTGAATGGCGCGCCAAGCAATTGGCGGCTTATACAAATCTCGAATTCAGAGAAGCATATTGGTATTTGCCTGATGGTCGTTCACTGAGAGTCATCTGTGAACAGCACCCATTCGGTGGTGTAACTTACCTTTATGAAAATCTTACAAAAGAATATCAACTTGAGAGTAAGTATAATGAGCTGTTTGACGTTCAGCGTGAAACGCTTGATAATTTAGCAGAAGCCGTTGCACTGTCCGGGCCTGACGGCAGATTAAAACTGTTCAATCCAGCCTTCATGCGGTTTTGGTCACTTGATAGTCAGTTTCTCGCAGACAAACCACACGTTGGAGATATTGCACAACTTGCAACATTAAGTGTCGATGCGAGAGCAGGTTGGCAGGACATTAAATTCGGTGTTACCGGCATTGAAGCAAACCGAAAGCACTATGAAGGCCGAATGAATCAAGATGGAAGAGTTTTGCGTTACCGCGCAGTTCCTTTGCCAGACGGCAACGCGCTCATCACCTTCACTGATATTTCTGATAGTGTAAAAGCCGAACAAGCGCTCAGGGACCGTGCAGAAGCATTGGAAGCAGCAGACCGCCTCAAAAATAGCATTCTGACAAATGTCTCATATGAAGTCCGTACACCACTTACAAGCATCGTAGGATTCGCCGAAACATTAGAATACGGGATTGCAGGTCCACTCACAGCCAAACAGCGTGAATATGTTTTAGATATCAGGAAATCATCCGAAGATCTAAAGACAATTATAGACGGTATCATTGATCTTTCGGCGATTGATGCAGGCCAGATGGAATTAAAGCTATCGGAAATCGATATTGGTGACCTCTTAACATCTGCCGCCGAAAGGCTATCGCCAATCCTTGAAAAACGAAAGTTGACAGTCAAAATTGAACTATCTGATGACATCAGGAATATGGTTGGCGACCCTGCGCGTCTTGAACAAGTTTTGGTACACTTGCTTTCGAACGCTGCAGGCTTTTCATCGCCGGGCAGTACCATTCAAATGGGCGCTCGCAAGCAGGCGCAAAATATTCAACTTTGGGTGGCCGACAGTGGGCGCGGAATTGAACCTGAACTTCAACGAAAAGTATTTGATAGGTTCCAAGCCAAACCTTCAGCCGGTAGCCATCGTGGTCCAGGACTTGGGCTAGCATTGGTCAAAAGTTTCACCGAACTCCATGGCGGAAAAGTATCATTGGTTTCTAAATTGGAATATGGAACAACCGTTATATGTACTTTGCCAATCAATGGCCCACGGAAATCTGATACCACATCGAGCAACCGAAACTTCGCGGCATGACCATTTCAATTTTGCAAACTGTAGTTTGTAACTCTCAAATCGAAACAGAAAAACTTGCACAAACGCTGTCTCTCTGGGCCAAGCCCGGACAAGTCATAGCGTTGCAAGGTGAATTAGGTTCCGGAAAATCAACTTTCGCCCGCGCTTTTATAAAGGCCTTAGCCAAATCAGATGAAACCTTTGATGTACCAAGCCCAAGTTTCTCGCTGGTACAACTCTATGATAATACGCGTGTGCCCGTTGCACACATTGATCTTTATCGTTTAAATACCGCCCAACAAGTAGATGAGTTAGGACTTGGCGAACTTCTGACACAGTATATCGTATTAGTAGAATGGCCTGAGCGTATGACCGAAGCGTTAGCTACTTCAACACTCACACTGAATTTTTCTGGCAGCGGTGAAGTACGCGAAATTAAAATGAAAGCTGAAGGCTTATGGGTTGGGACGCTTGACCGCAATGAAACGATTGAATCATTTCTGAACTTACATAATTATGGAAATGCCGAGCGCGTATTTTTTGAAGGTGACGCATCTTCAAGGCGCTATGAGAAATTGCATAGCGATGGCACACAGGTTTTGCTCATGGATATGCCGCAACGCCCCGACGGGCCAGCAGTGAAGAACGGCAAGCCCTATAGTCAAATCGCGCATTTGGCGGAAAATATTAAATCAGTCATTTGCGTGAATGGTTGGCTTGATATGTTGGGCGGCTACAGCACACCAAAAACACTGGGCTTTGACTATGATAATGGCCTTGCCATCATTGAAGATTTAGGCAGTCATGTATTTGGAAAAATGCTGCTGGCGGGCGAAGACATGACCGAACCCATGCTCACAGCAGCGGAACTTCTCGCAGATTTAGGTCATCGTGCACACACCGACAAAGTAAACTTTTTTTTGTGGGGTTCATATACAATTCCACCATATGATGAAGAAGCGCTGCTGATTGAAACTGAACTTCTGCCCAAATGGTTCTGGCCCCATATCAACAACACTGAACCACCTGTTGAGGTGGTATCATCATTCGATGTGGTGTGGAAAAAACTTCTTCTCAAAGCCAAACAAAAAACACCTCAAATCGTGATGCGTGATTTTCACTCCCCCAACCTTTTGTGGATTCCAAATCGTAAAGGGATTTTACGTGTAGGTTTAATAGATACGCAAGATGCAGTCATGGGCCATGCTGCCTATGATCTTGTTTCAATGATCCAAGATGCGCGCGTTGACATACCTGAGAAACTCGCGCAGCAAACTTTTGAACACTACATTGCTTTGCGTAAGGCAAATCCCAATTTCACCACTGGCACCCTGGCAATCGCACAAAAAAATGATTTTTCTGAAACTGAATTCAAAACCGCCTACGCCATATTAGGAGCTCAACGCGCCACAAAAATTCTTGGCATTTTTGCAAGGCTAAACAAGCGTGACGGCAAGCCAGCCTATCTTAAACACATGCCGCGTGTATCGCGTTACTTGGTTCAGAACCTTGAACATCCCGCACTCGCAGAATTAAAACAATGGTATCTCAATAATCTTCCCGAAGCATTGGCGGTGAAGCCATGAGCAAAATTGGCGACACCGCAATGGTCTTGGCCGCTGGTCTTGGCACGCGTATGAGGCCTCTTTCTGACCACACGCCAAAGCCCTTGATCAAAGTGGCGGGCAAACCCATCATTGCTTATGGTTTTGATAAGTTACGTGAAGCAAGAGTGAAGAAGGCAATCGTCAACGTTCATTACCTTCCTCAACAAGTTGTTGATTGGTGCAACACATTCTCAGATCCTGAAACCATAATTTCGGATGAATCAAACGTCATCCTTGATACAGGTGGAGGAATTGCCAATGCATTGCCTATGCTTGGAGAGGATGTATTTTTTGTTCTCAACAGCGATTGTTTTTGGTCTGATGAAGGCGACCCCGCTCTAAACAGATTGCGCTCCGCCTGGGACGATGCAAAGATGGATTGCCTCCTTCTGCTCTGCGATCCGGTTCAGACAACGGGATATGACGGCAACGGCGATTTTGCAATTGAATCAGACGGTAAATTGAAGCGTCAGCGCCAGAATGCCATGGCCTATATAGGTGCCTATCTTGTCCATCCACGTTTGTTTAAAAACGCGCCGGGTGGGAAGTTTTCGATGAACGTGCTCTGGGACGACGCCATAATGCAGGGTCGCCTTTTCGGTATTGCGCATCATGGTCATTGGTTCCATGTTGGAACTCCAGATGCAATATCTGAAGCTGAATTAAAATTGAAACAGGTTTAGCAATGCCAACGACGCTTCCGCGTGTCTATAACATAGCGCCCGGAGGTAACTTTCTAGACGTACTTGCGAGAAAGATTTTAGAAGGTTTTCCTCTCGAACCGTCCGAAGTTCGGCCAGCACTTTCCCGCTGGACAATTCTCCTGCCTACTAGGCGCGCGGCACGCCAACTGGGGCTCATACTACTTAAGCAATCAGGCCAGAAGGCCATTCGCTTGCCCCGCATTAGGCCGATTGGTGATTTAGAAGAAGATCAATTAGCCGGTGCCGAACTAATAACAGCACTCCCGAAGGCTATGTCTAAGTCTGGACAATTCTTTGCATTGTTTTCACTGCTGCGCCGTTGGAGTGAGGAAAACCCTTTAATTGGCTTGGCAAATGAAATAGCCAATTCGCCCGCCCAGAGCATCGCGCTGACGAACAGTTTGCTTAAACTCGTCGAACAATTCGAAACTGAAGAAATGACTCTGGAAAATCTCTCGGAAGTTTATGACACTGATCTCTCCGAACATCGAAACGCAATTCTAAGTCTTTTGGAACTCGTCAAAACCGCACTACCCAAAATATTGATTGATGAAAATGTTGTAGCGCCATCCCAAAGGAGAAATCGTCTGATCCGGATGGAAGCGCTACGCATCGAACGTGATCTCTCGCAAGGACCAATAATCGCTGCTGGTTCAACAGGCACTATTCCCGCAACGAGAGCGCTCCTGAATGCGATTGCCCATCGTCCGCAAAGTGCAGTTATTTTGCCAGGTTTAGACAAACATATGGAGGAGACAAATTGGTCTTCTTTGAAGCCGGATCACCCACAATACGCTCTCCAAAAACTACTTACGGAACTGCAAGTTAATCGTAGTGAAGTTGTTGAATTGAGTTCGGGAAATGAACAACGGACCCTTCTTTCTTCAGAGCTGATGCGGCCCACCCAAACCGCACATCTATGGCGTGAACAACTCTCCGCAAAAAAAGACAAAATTATATCTTCTATAGAGAACTTACAGCTTATCGAAGCGCCGGATAGTCATATTGAGGCTAGGTCGATAGCTTTGATTCTGAGGAATGCGCTGGAAACCGCAGGTCAAATTGGAGCGTTAGTTACCCCAGACCGCGATTTGGCCCACAGAGTAAAAATTGAATTATCGCGCTGGAATATAGAGATTGAAGATTCAGCAGGTCAGCCACTCACTAATTTTGGCCTCGCTTCGCTCTTGCAACAAATTCTTGAGGTTATTTCAGAAGGGTTTTCACCTTCGAGTATGATCAGTCTGCTTAATCATAAAACATGTGACTTTGGATTAGTCCGCGAGGAAGTTTTACAAATCTTTCATCATTTTGAGATCGCGATACTGCGAAACTATGGTGTCGGCAATGGGCTTGAAAATCTTGAACGAGCTTTTGAGATGGCAAGACTTGCTTTCGTAAATTTGGAACGCGTATCGCCACTGATCGCAAAATTATCAGAACAAGATTGGCAGGCGATGCAGCAATTACTTTTGCGAATTTCAGAATGTTTGAAACCTCTGTCATTAAAAGTGGTTGCTCCCTTTCATGAGCAGCTCCAGATTCTTCTGAATTGCATTGAGTCACTTGCACCACAACATGATCTCGAAGCGCTTGAGAATGTACAATTTGGTGCTGTTGTAAATAAAATTAAGTTAGATGCACATCGCTTGCCCTCGTGCGATCTTCTGACAGCCGGCATGCTGATACTAAATGTTTTGAACGGTGAGTCTTTAAGAGAAAACACTAGGTCTCATCCACGACTTGCAATTTATGGATTGCTCGAAGCGCGAATGATGCCCGCTGATATTTTAATTATGGGCGGTTTGAACGATACTAAGTGGCCAGCTCAACCAGACCCCGGCACATGGCTCAATCGTCCAATGCGCGATGTGCTGGGTTTACAACAGCCTGAGCGTGAAATTGGTGTGGCTGCACACGATTTTGCACAAGGTCTGGGTTACGACAAAGTTTATTTAACTTGGTCAAAGCGTATCGATGGTTCGCCACTTGTCCCGTCCCGTTGGATTCTTCGTTTGATGACCGTGCTAAGGGCTGCCGGGATTGAACAAGCAGATGCTAAAGACGATCAATGGATTACTTTGGCCAAAGTGATTGATGAACCAAAAACGCTTTCTCCTATCGACAAACCAAAACCGTCGCCTCCTTTAACGGCACGTCCAGTTCGAATTGGCATAACCGAGGTCGAAAAACTAATCCGCGATCCCTATTCTGTTTACGCGAGGAGAGTCCTCAAGCTTGATCCGCTTCCTCCCATTGAACGACGTGCCGATGCAGCGTTACGCGGTCTTCTTTTTCACCTAGCAATTAATGAATGGAATCAACGTTTGTCCGAATCTACTGTGACGAACAGTTTGGATATTTTAATTCAAGCGGGCAGAAAAACCTTTGCACCTTTCTTGAATGATTCAGAAATATCAAATTTTTGGTGGCCGCGCTTCGAAAGAATGTCCAAATACTTGATAGAAGAAGAGACTGAATTCAGCAAAGATTTGACCCAGATTCACGCCGAGATAATTGGTAAATACGAATTCAAAATCAACGGAATAGACCACACGCTCTTTGGTCGAGCAGATCGCATTGATCTTCTCAATGACGGAACGACCCGTGTAATCGACTATAAAACAGGTGCGTCTCCAACCTCACAACAAGTTACAGTAGGCCTTAGCCCACAATTGACATTGGAAGCGGCAATTCTCAAACACGGCGAATTTCAAAGCTTAATGGGTTCAATAACAACATCCATCAATTATGTGAAATTGGGTGGCGGGTCTGCACCTGTTGAAATTGTTTCAATCAAGCCCACAGATGGATCAACAATAAGCGAATTAGCAGAACGTCACTTAATTGGGCTGAAAACACTCTTATCAGACTATCAGAATGACGACCAAGCCTATCTGCCACGGGTTGCAGTTCTAAGAGAAGAAAATGAGTTGGACTACGATCATCTATCTCGCTTCCGTGAATGGATGCTCAATGGGGGAAGTGTTTGAAAAAGCCTTTTACCCCAACACGCCAACAGACAGATGCGGCAGATCCAAAAAGATCAGTTTGGGTAACGGCCAATGCAGGCTCTGGTAAAACCCATGTACTAGTCGAACGTGTTATTCGGTTGTTGCTTGACGGTGCCGAGCCATCGTCGATTTTGTGCATCACGTTTACAAAGGCTGCTGCTGCAGAAATGGCAACGCGCCTTTATGATCGTTTGAGCAGATGGACGGCCTTCGATGACGAAACTTTGAAAATTGAACTTTCGAAAATAGGCATAGGCAATCCTCAATCCGAACATCTAATCAAAGCCCGTCAACTTTTTACGATGGTGTTAGAAACGCCGGGTGGATTGAAAATCCAAACTATTCATGCCTATTGCGAAAGATTGTTACAGTTGTTTCCGGTTGAGGCGGGAATAGCGCCGGGTTTTCGTGTCCTGGATGAACGGCAAGCACGTCATTTGCGAGATGAAGCAAAAAAAGAAGTTTTAAGCCAAACCGCAACCGACCAGATATTGTCGAATGCATTCTCGCTGGTTGTAGAAAATTGCAATAGCGAGGCTTTTGGTGGGCTCGTTCAAAACTTTCTGAGTTCAACAAATAATCTTAGAAATTTTCTTGAGTCTGACATTGATAGCGAGAGTTTTTCTTTGCTTTTGAAGAATGCAACTGGACTAGGGCTGGATGAAACACAGGAGTCTATTACCAATAAACTGAATGAAATAGATGAAGCCTCTTATCAATTTCATTCTCAGATTATCGGCCAATACAAGCCATATCGCGGCCATGATGCTTCGAAGATGATGAAGCAGTTGGCCGGTGTCGATGAGCGCATTGGACTTCTCAAGAATATTTTTTTTACGAAGGACAAAAACTTAAAGCCCCGCGAAAAACTCATCGCAAAAGATGCAGCAAGTGAACATCCTGAAACTGAAAAATTTATCAGCGAGCAACAGGAGAGATTGAGGGTTCTCTTCCATCAGCAGGATATCTTAAAGCGGATAGAATTCACCACTGCAATCTTCACCTTGAGTAAATCAATCCACGAACGTGTTGAAATAAAAAAGAGACAACTTGGTAGCTATGATTTTGATGATTTAATTAAGCGCGCCAGTCTGCTTTTACGTGATGCGCGCGCCACGCAATGGGTGCTTTATAAACTCGATTCGGGTTTGAATCATATATTACTTGATGAAGCCCAAGACACCAGCCCTGCGCAATGGCAGATCATTCAAGCTTTGGCAGATGAGTTCTTTGCTGGGTCTGGACAGCCGAAATCGACTGAGAGAACAATTTTTGTCGTCGGGGACCGCAAGCAATCAATCTATAGTTTCCAAGGCGCAGACGCAGCTACATTTGCAGCAGCCCGCAAGAGTTTTCTGTCTTTGATAAAGCGCAAGTCGAAGCCATCTGCCGAAATCGAACTCAATATTTCCTACCGCAGCACCCAAGAAATATTGGACGCCGTGAACAAAGTTTTCCCAGCAAACGATCCGGCAAGGTTAGGCTTTGCCCCAGAAGATGCATCAGAACAAGACCACACCACGAACCGATCAGGTGCTATCGGCCGCGTTGAAGTTTGGCCCTTGGTATTGCCAAATGATGCCGAAGAAGAGCGCGACCATTGGTTGGCGCCCATTGACCGCGAACCTGCCCAATCACCCAAGCGCCGATTGGCTAGGCAAATTGCGCGTACGATAAAGTCATGGATCGGAAGGCGTAATCTGGTTTCGTTGGACCGAGCAATTGTGGCAGGCGACATTATGATCCTGCTTCAATCGCGCGGTTCATTGTTTTCGATGTTAATTGCCGAATTGCGTAAAATGAACGTGCCTGTGGCGGGTGCTGACCGTCTCAAATTGCACGAAAGCATCGCGGTCCAAGATCTAGCGGCAATCGCGCAATGGGTACTTCTTCCGATTGATGATTATGCATTGGCGTGTTTACTCAAAAGCCCATTTGTACCAAATCCGTTGACTGAAATTGAGCTGTACGATTTGGCATACAACCGACTATCGCAATCCTTATGGGACAGAGTGCAAAGTCAAAATACTTCGAATGCGATATGGCTCATGGATCTCATAATTCGTTCGCAAAGCGCCAGTTCTTATGATTTCTTCTCATACATATTGAGCAGATATCGAAAGGCAATGTTGAAAAGATTGGGGCCCGAAGCGAGCGACGCCACCGACGCGTTTCTCGATCAGGCGCGCAATTACGAATTGGAACATGGTCGCTCTCTCACAAGTTTTCTCCATTGGTTTAATGCAGGTGAGACAGAAATAAGACGAGAACTTGAAATGACGTCAGGGGAGGTGCGTCTGATGACAGTACATGGCGCAAAAGGCTTGGAGGCAAATATCGTTTTTCTTGCCGATGCGGCTTCAGTTCCAAAAGGGCGTGACGCAAACCGTTTAACAATGATTCCGGACGTTAAAACCGGAATGTCATTGCCGCTTCTAAACCTAAGTGGCCTGTCGATCTCTCCAAACATGCAGGAATGGATCGATGGTTCTGAATATAAAATAGCCGCGGAGCGAAAACGCCTTCTTTATGTTGCAATGACGAGAGCCCGAGATGAACTCTATATTTGTGGCGCGAAGGGTAAACGCAAAGATGTTCCAAAGGATTGTTGGTATGCCATGGTTGAGCCCATTCTTGGTGTAACAGAACATTCAGCAGATGACGATCGCGGCACATTACTCGAACCGAGTGTCGAAAAGGAAATGCAACAAATACCACATTGGGCATTAGACGACGCACCACGAGAAACGGTTCTCAAAGTTAAAAGCGTAACAGCTCTGAAATCTAACAGGGAGCCACTGCGGTCAAATTCCAAGCAAGTTGAACTCGAACGGGGCACCGCAATCCATACCCTACTTCAAATTCTACCGACAATCCTGCGGGAACATCAAATGGCAACTGCAAAAGTTCAAGCAAAGCAATTAGGCTTGGACGAGCAGACGGCGATTTCACTTGTGGATCTAATCAACTCTCCGGCTCTTTCACCCTTCCTAGAGCCTCATAGCGAGTCGGAGGTTGAAATTTCTGGTGTGCTTGAAAACGGCCAATCCATTATTGGTCGGGTTGATCGTCTCATAGTAAATTCAAATGAAGTTTTGTTGCTCGACTATAAATCGGACCGTTTCGTGCCTGAAGCTCTGGATGCTGATCATCCCTATATTCGTCAGCTGTCACTTTATGCAGGTCTGCTCTCAGGCATTTACCCCAAACATAAGATCAGAGCAGCATTGCTTTGGACGCAGACCGCAAAATTGGAGTGGATTTCTGATGGCTTCATGGCACAAGCACGTGAACGAGCTTTGAACTCATTTGAGGCTCATACGTCTTGACCTTGCGCCTGTTCGTCACTACCTATTTACATAATTGCCGATTTGGAGAAGTCTCATGTCCACCCATAAAGTCACCGATGCCAGCTTTGAAGCCGACGTACTCAATTCGTCCACTCCTGTGGTTGTGGATTTCTGGGCGGAATGGTGCGGTCCTTGCAAGATGATTGGCCCATCTTTGGAAGAAATCGCCAAGGAACTCGGTCCCAAGGCCAAAATTGTGAAAATCAACATCGACGAAAACCCCGGTACGCCATCCAAATTCGGCGTGCGCGGCATTCCAACATTGATGGTTTTCAAAGATGGTAAGCTGTCTGCAACCAAGGTCGGCGCTTTGCCAAAAAGCCAGCTGCAAAGCTGGATCGAAAGCTCAATCTAACGTTTCGCGGCCCCGCTGAGGGCTGACATGGTCTCACCGCTCTGCTCGGCCAAAACATGGCCCGCCAAGTAAAGTGAACCACAAATTACAATTCTTGGAGTAGGGTGCAAAATCGCAGCCTGCTCCAATGCTTTTTCAAGCGATATTGCAGCTGCGGATGAAACGCCGCTTTGTTTTGCAACGGAGGCCAATTCTTCCGCCGCAATGGTATTGATCTCGCCAGGAATTGCGATGGTGATCACGCGCTCGGCAATGCCGTTGAAATTCGCAATAAAAGCTCCGGGGTGTTTAGTGTTCAACATGCCCCAAATCATAATCAATGGTTTCGGATTTTTGGCGTTCAAATCTTTCAACGTATGCGCCAACACAACACCAGCAGGGCCATTATGCCCACCATCCAGCCAAAGCTCTGCATCAATCGGAATAAGCTCATTGAGATGCCCATTTGTCAACCGCTGCATTCGCGCGGGCCAACTCACATTTAACAAGCCTGCTTCAATTGCATTATCGCTGATACGAGCATCTTTCAAAGCACGGATCGCTGCAACAGCATTTCCCGCATTATCAATCTGGTGCGGTCCCTGAAGCGCTGGCAGCGGCAAATCCAACAATCCATCATCATCTTGAAACACCAAACGGCCATATTGTGTGTAACTCTGCCAATCCTGATTGGCGATCTTGAGTGGCGCCCCAACTCTCTGAGCAATGCGTTCAATTTCATCACGCACTTGGGCAGATTGCGCACCTATTATGCCAACCACGCCACGCTTTAAAATACCTGCCTTCTCGCGGGCAATCTCTTCAATCGTTTCACCCAAATATTGTTGATGATCCAGACCGATAGACGTGATCACACTCACTACCGGATGATCAATCACATTGGTCGCATCTAAACGTCCACCAAGTCCCACTTCCAAAATGAGATAATCAGCCTGTGTACGGCCGAACGCCAAAAATGCCGCCGCCGTCGTAATTTCAAAGAAAGTAATGGGATCAGACCCATTGGCCGCTTCGCATTCCTCTAATAAGGCGGAGAGATCACCTTCCGAAATCAACTCACCTGCAACACGAATGCGTTCGTGAAATTTCACCAAATGCGGCGACGTGTAAC
This sequence comes from uncultured Aestuariivirga sp., assembly GCA_964247245.1. GTDB lineage: Bacteria > Pseudomonadota > Alphaproteobacteria > Rhizobiales > Aestuariivirgaceae > Aestuariivirga. Next base: position 470,585 of record CAXTTK010000001.1, on the reverse strand, counting down.
AATGCACCTTCAATCCGGCTGCTTCCATAATTGCGCGTGCCATGGCCAGTGTTGAACCTTTACCATTCGTACCGGCAATATGAACGACAGGCGGCAATTTCTTGTGTGGATTATCCAAGCGCTCAAGAATCCGCCACATGCGCTCCAGCGAAAGATCAATAATTTTAGGATGCAGCTCTAAAAGCCGCATCAATATGGCATCGCTGCGCGCCATAATTTAAGCGTTAACAGCAACCAAGGCGCCAGCCGAAATTTCACGCGCCGGAGCTTTCATCAACATTCGCGCGATGCGGCTGACTGTGCTCTTCATTTCATGCCGATGCACAACTGAATCGACCATGCCATGCTCGCGCAAATATTCCGACTTCTGAAAACCTTCTGGGAGCTTCTCACGAATAGTTTGTTCAATCACGCGCTGGCCTGCAAACCCAATCGTTGCCTGCGGTTCAGCCAAATGCACATCACCAAGCATGGCATATGAAGCTGTTACACCGCCCGTCGTCGGGTTGGTAAGTACGACGATGTATGGAAGCCCTGCTTCGCGCAATTCCTGCACAGCAATCGTCGTGCGCGGTAATTGCATCAAAGACAAAATCCCCTCCTGCATGCGTGCACCACCGGAAGCCACAAAAATCACAAACGGGCATGACTTAGAAACCGCCATCCGCATAGCCGCAATAATCGCATCACCCGCCGCCATACCAAGTGAGCCACCAATGAAGCCCATATCCTGAACAGCCACCACCATGGCTTGCTCATTCACTTGGCCGTAACCTGCTTGAATAGAATCATCCACACCCGTCTTGGATTTTGCATCGCGCAAACGATCAGCATAACGCTTTTCGTCTTTGAACTTTAGTGGATCAACAGCAACCGCTGGCCCTGAGATCTTTTCAAATTCACCGCCATCAAACATCGTCGATAAACGCAAAGAAGCAGGCATACGGTGATGATGATTAGAACCCGGAAACACAAACTGATTGGCTTCCAAATCCTTGTAGAAAACCATCTCCCCTGAATCAGGATCTTTAATCCACATATTCTCGGGCACGTCACGCTTGGCTGTGCCAAGCAAGCTACGAATGCGTGGCCGAACGAAATTCTTGATCCAGTTCATCTTAAGCTCTCACACCCTTCGCAATTTCGCGCACCATATCATGAACGGCCTTGGGCGTTTTGGCTGTAGCCTTGCCCTGTTTGTTCAAACTTTTCTCCACTGCGCTAACCAAAGCTGATCCCACCACAACGCCATCGGCATCCTTTGCAATCACGCGGGCCTGCTCAGCAGTCTTAACGCCGAACCCGACACAGATGGGAAGTGAAGTATGTTTGCGCAAGCGGTTCACATTCTGCTTCACACTCTTTAAATCAGGCGCTTTTGTGCCTGTAATGCCAAGAACCGAGACATAGTAAACAAAACCAGATGTATTCTTAAAAACTTTGGGCGCGCGTGCATCATCAGTCGTAGGTGTGGCAAGCCTTATAAAATTTATTCCAGCATTCATCGCAGGAATGCAAAGTTCATCATCTTCCTCAGGCGGCAAATCAACAATGATCAAACCATCAGCACCAGCCTTCCTAGCATCAACCAGAAATTTCTCAACGCCATAAACATATATGGGATTGTAGTAACCCATCAACACAATCGGCGTAACGTCATCACCAGCACGAAAGGCCTTGAGCATTTTCAAAGTCTTCTTCATCGTCTGGCCACCCGACAGCGCACGAAGCCCGCCTGCTTGAATAACCGGGCCATCAGCCATCGGATCCGTAAACGGCATGCCCAATTCAATCATATCAGAACCTGCCTTTGGCAAGCCCTGAATGATCTTGAGCGAAGTATCATAATCAGGATCACCTGCTGATACGAATGTAACCAGAGCCGCACGGCCTTCGTCTTTTAGTGCAGCAAAGCGACGGTCAATGCGGGTACTCACAGTTTCACTCCCAAAATTTCAGCCACAGTGAAAATATCTTTGTCGCCACGCCCGCACATATTCATCACCATCAAATGTTCTTTTGGCAACTTTGGTGCAATCTTCATCACGTGCGCAAGCGCATGTGAAGGCTCCAATGCCGGAATAATACCTTCCAATTTACAGCAGAGTTGAAACGCTTCCAAAGCTTCCTTGTCAGTCGCCGAAACATACTGCACGCGCTTCATATCGTGAAGCCAAGCGTGCTCGGGTCCAATGCCTGGATAATCTAAACCTGCCGAAATCGAATGGCCTTCAGTGATCTGGCCATCATCATCCATCAACAAATACGTGCGGTTGCCATGCAAGATGCCGGGCTTGCCACCTGTAATCGAAGCTGCATGTTTTTTCTTGAGACCATGCCCCGCTGCTTCAACGCCAATAATCTCAACTGAGGCATCATCAAGAAATGGATGGAACAATCCCATTGCATTTGATCCGCCGCCAATCGCAGCAATCAGAGAATCCGGCAAACGGCCTTCGCGCTTCATCATCTGGACTTTTGTTTCTTTGCCAATCACCGATTGGAAATCCCGCACCATTTCTGGATAAGGATGCGGCCCAGCAACAGTGCCGATGCAATAGAATGTGTCTTCCACATTGGCCACCCAATCACGAAGCGCTTCATTGAGAGCATCCTTCAAAGTGCGCGAACCTGATTTGGCTGGAACCACTGTCGCACCTAACAATTTCATCCGGAACACATTTGGTGCTTGGCGGGCGATATCTACTTCACCCATATAAATAATGCATTCCAAACCAAAGCGCGCACAGGCCGTGGCCGTCGCCACGCCGTGTTGGCCAGCACCTGTTTCTGCAATAATGCGCTTCTTGCCCATGCGCCGCGCCAGCAAAATCTGACCCATCACATTGTTGATCTTATGAGCACCAGTGTGGTTGAGCTCGTCGCGCTTCATATAAATCTTGGCACCACCCAAATGCTCGGTCAGGCGCTCAGCAAAATAGAGCGGCGATGGCCTGCCCACATAGTGCTCTAGAAAATCATCAAGCTCAGCTTGGAATGATGGATCAGCTTTCGCATCCTTATAGGCCTGCTCCAATTGCAAAATCAGCGGCATCAAAGTTTCGGCCACAAAGCGCCCGCCATAAATGCCAAACAGGCCTTTCTCGTCAGGGCCTGTGCGATAGGAATTGGGAATTGCCGTCATAATAGATCCTTAAAACTAAACTGGTTCTAGCCGCCCTGCTTGGCCTGCTCAATGAATTTCCGAATGAGAGTGACATCCTTAATGCCGGGGGCTGTTTCTACGCCTGAAGACACATCTACAATCGGCGCACCTGTGATGGCGATAGCTTCTGCGACATTTTCAGGCGTGAGCCCGCCAGACAGCATGAAACACCCTTCGATGCCATTTAAAAGAGTCCAATCAAACGAAATCCCATTGCCGCCTGGCAAAGCATCTTTCAAAGTCTCTGGAGCTTTGGCGTCAAACAAAATTAGGTCAGTTTTGCCATGATAGCTCTCAGCCTTTGTAACATCCGAAGCCTCACGAACCGCGATAGCCTTAATCACCTTCACACCCGTCAGCTTGGCAATTTCGGAAACTCGGTTCGGCGTCTCATTGCCATGGGCCTGAAAATAATCAGGCCGCACCCGTTTGGTAATCAATTCCAATAATTTATCATCGGCATCAACAACCAGAGCTACCACAGCAGCCTTACCCTTAGCCATCTTAGCCAGAGCGGCTGCCTGTTCAACGTTCACATTGCGAGGAGATTTAGTAAAAAAGACCAAGCCCACCATATCGGCACCTGCATCAAGTGCGGCCTTCATGGTCATGGGTTCTGAAAGTCCGCAAATTTTAACCTGGGCCATCAACGCAAGCTTTCCAAAATGGATTGAGAAGCAAGCACCGGATCATCGGCGCCTGTAATCGCCCGACCGATCACCAAAACATCCGCACCTGCATCGACAGCAGATTTCGGCGTGGCCACACGTTTTTGATCATGAGCCAACTTATCAACAGGCCTGATTCCCGGCACCACAGTCAAAAACTTCCGTGGCAGTTTTGTACGGATGTTTTGCAAATCGAGTGGGCTGCAGACCACACCATCAAGCCCCGCAAGCTGTGTCAGCTCCGCCAAGCGTACAGCCTGATCATCTGTCTTTTGATCGCGCGCAAAACCAGCCGCCCACAAATCCTCATTGGAAAGCGAAGTCAAAATTGTCACGGCAATCAATTTCGTCTCAGGCCCAACCGCCTCCCGCGCCGCTTTCATCATATCAAGCCCACCTGTGGCGTGCACATTTGTGATGGCAGGCGCGGGTGCGAGTTTCAAAAGTGAACGAAGCCCCCGCGCCACGGTGTTTGGAATATCATGCAATTTCATATCCAGAAAAATCGGAATGCCTTGGGCCCCCAACGCCTCATAGCCCCGCGCACCGTGCGCATAAAAAAACTCCATGCCAATTTTGAGCATCCCCACATGACCATGCAGCAGCTTGGCCAATTCAATTGCGCGGGTTAGTTCTGGCGTGTCCAAAGCCACGCAAATGGGATTTTGAAAGTTCATAAAATTGACCTAGCGCGAAATTCTTAACTGCGCAAATGCACCAATGTCGCCGCCGCCAAATCTTCCAAGGCCGTGCCACAGGATTTAAACAGCGTAATCTCCGCCTCAGTTTTCCGGCCATGAACTTGGGCCCGGCAAAGTTCAAACAAATCGCCTTGAACATCCTTAAAATCAAAGCGCCCTTCATCGCGCGCCTGAATCAAATCTCCAGCCTCTGCCAAGGCTCCTTCGCGCGTATCGACATAAACGCGGGCAGCGGCCACCGTATCGCCGTCCACCTCGCGCATGGTTGGTTTAAACGCCCCCGCCAAATCCACATGCGTTCCGGGCTTTAACCATGCACCTTTAACAATGGCCGCGTTGGAACTGGTGATCCCCGAAATAATATCAGATCGTCCCATGGCATTTTGTAAATCTGAAACCGCTTCAGCCTCAAATCCTTCTTTGCTTAGCTCGGCTGCAACGTCTTGCGCTTTGGCTAAAGTCCGATTGTAAATCAAAACTGTTTTAATGGGTCGCACAGAAGCATGAGCGTGGGCAAAATGCAAAGCCAACGCACCAGCTCCAATAATCAGCAGTGTCGAAGAGTCTTTCCGCGATAAATAATCCGAAGCCAAAGCCGAAGCACAAGCCGTGCGCCGCTTGGTTAGCTCCGTGCCATCCATTGAACACACTGGCGTTCCAGTTTTATTGTCAATCAACATATAAGCAGCTTGTACCGTGGGCACGCCCAAGGCGGCATTATCCGTCTTCACCGTCACAGTCTTAAGACCCGTAAACTCCGCCCCCCAAGCTGGCATCAAAAGCAATGTTGTGGCAGACCCGGTTTCATGATGGTGGCGTACAGGTGTTTCAATCTCCGCACGAAACCCTTCGCGCAAAGCTTCAACAATATCTTTGTAAGAAACCAGCCGCGCAATCTCGTCAGCTGAGATAAACTTCATGGCCCAATCCCGATGAAGGGTGAAAGCTCAGTTGAACTGGAAATCGCAGCGGGATCCTTCGCTGTATCCAATTCGCTTTGCAGCCGCGTTATTTCACTGCGCCGCTCTCGAGCCAATTTGCGGTGCTTGCCTTGTGCAAACCAACACATGGCCCAACCCACAATCAATCCAATAAACACGCCAACTATAAACAGCAGCCAAAGCGGCATCTCAATCGTCAGGAAAGGTGAGGTCGATGAAAATGGGTCAAGCGAAAGTCTTGTCCATTGTCTATTGGCCACTGCAAATGAAATCACAATGATTGCTACAGGTACCCAGATAATCCAACGCAGAATACGGCGCAAAGACTAGACCTTTTCTTTGGCAGTGTTGCCATTCAGCCGCGCGCGTAATTCCTTGCCCGTCTTGAAAAACGGTACGCGCTTTGGCGTCACTTCAACGCTCTCACCTGTGCGCGGGTTGCGCCCTTGACGGCCATCACGCTCTTTCACCGAGAAGGCCCCAAAGCCGCGCAACTCAACGCGCGAGCCACCCTTCATCGATTCGATCACTTCATCAAAAATCTTATTCACAATCCGCTCCACATCGCGGTGATAAAGATGCGGGTTTTTATCAGCAATTTTTTGAACGAGCTCAGACTTGATCATGATTTGGGTGTCCGAATTGAAATCAGTGTATCGTCTTATAAGCTGGATAATCAGGGCGTGCAATGTCGTCCTACGAATAAAAAAAGCCAGCGCAATTTCCCGCGCTGGCTCGTAAAGCTATAAACCGAAAATCTTATTCAGCCTCTTTCTTCTTCAAAGCAGCTTGCAAAATATCACCAAGCGAAGCGCCCGAATCCGATGAGCCATACTGGGCCACGGCTTCGCGTTCATCGGCCATTTCCAGCGCCTTGATAGACACATTCACCTTGCGGGCTTTGGCATCCATAGCAGTAATCAACGCGTCGAACTTTTCGCCAACAGCGAAACGATCAGGGCGCTGGCCGTCACGGTCGCGGGCCAGATCAGCACGCTTGGCATAAGCTGTGATGTCTGTGCCAGAGATGCGCACTTCAATGCCGCCATCTTCGATCTTCAACACTTCGCAAGTGACTTTCGATCCCTTGCGCGGTGCACCACCGGTTACAGGAGCAGAAGCACCACCACCCGCAGACTTCGCAGGAGCTGACGATGCCCCAGCCGAACCTTCGGTCAATTGCTTGATACCAAGTGAAATGCGTTCTTTTTCTTGGTCAACATCAAGAACAACGGCTTTCACCATGTCGCCCTTTTTGTAATCCTTGATCGCTTCTTCGCCAGGACGCTTCCAATCCAGATCAGACAAGTGAACCATGCCGTCCACATCGCCGTCCAAGCCAACGAACAGACCAAACTCAGTCATGTTCTTCACTTCGCCTTCAAGCACTGTGCCCTTAGGATATTTCGAAGCGAAAGTTTCCCATGGGTTGTTTTGAACTTGCTTCAGCCCAAGTGAAATGCGGCGCTTGGAACTATCGATTTCCAAAACTTGCACTTCAACCATTTCCGATGTGGAAAGAATCTTGCCGGGGTGAACGTTCTTCTTGGTCCAGCTCATTTCTGAAACGTGAACGAGGCCTTCAATGCCGTCTTCCAGTTCAACAAATGCGCCATAATCCGTGATGTTCGTCACCTTGCCTTTAACCTTGCTGCCAACAGCAAATTTCTCAGCAACGATTTCCCATGGATCCTTATCCAATTGCTTCATGCCAAGTGAAATGCGCTGGGTTTCAGGATTAATGCGGATGATTTGCACTTTAACAGTTTGGCCAACAGTGAGAACATCCGATGGATGATTTACGCGCTTCCAAGCAATGTCAGTTACGTGCAACAGGCCGTCAATACCGCCAAGATCAACGAAGGCGCCGTAATCAGTGATGTTCTTAACCACACCATCAACCACCTGGCCTTCAACCAGATTGCCCACCAGTTCAGAGCGTTGCTCAGCACGGGTTTCTTCCATGACGGCACGGCGTGATACCACGATGTTGCCACGACGGCGGTCCATCTTCAAAATCACGAAAGGTTGCGACACATGCATGAGGGGTCCAACATCGCGGATCGGGCGAACGTCAACCTGTGAACCGGGAAGGAACGCAACAGCGCCGCCCAGATCAACCGTAAAGCCGCCTTTAACACGACCAAAGATCACGCCATCAACGCGCTCGGCCTTGGTGGTCATTTCTTCAAGACGGGTCCAAGCCTCTTCGCGCTTGGCTTTATCGCGTGAGAGAACAGCTTCGCCCAAAGCGTTTTCAATACGCTCTAAGTAAACATCAACTGTGCTGCCAACTTTAATGTCTGATTCTTTGCCTGGCATGGCAAATTCCTTCAGCGGAACTTTGCCTTCAGTCTTCAGGCCAACGTCAATGATTACAAAATCATTTTCAATCGCCAACACCTTGCCTTTAACAACGGTGTTTTCATTGACGGGACGGTCGAGATAGCTCTCGGCCAGAAGTGATTCAAAATCTTCAAGTGTAGGGGTCATCGAAACGGCAGATTTTGCCATATGGGGTATTTCCTTATTCGCGTTGCGGCGGAGGGCTTAGCCACTCGGGGCACAAAAAACGCGAGGCTGCAATGCAGCGGTTAAAGGCATTCCAAACATCAGTTCACAACGTAGAGGCACCGCAAAGCAAACAAACGCTTAAAACAATTCAGGATGAGAAAACCCACCCCAGTGACATCCGGGAGCGAACTCCCGACCTCAAGATCGCCGCGCTATAGCCCAGATGGGAGCGGGGGGCAAGGGCAAGTGGCCAACCTCATTCTAGCAGGACTGTTGCACATCGCGGGCCCCCTCAGTCCTTCGGACAGCTCCCCCAACAAGTTGGTGGAGCGCGATGTATAACTTAGCTCAGAACTCACGTTAGACCACCCTCCGCCCAGCTTGCTGGGGGAGGTGCCCGAAGGGCGGAGGGGGAGCCTGCCAGCCATATGAGATATCCAGCCGTCTTCATCCGATCAACTTGACAAAAACGCTCTAACGTACTACGTTTTTGCCATGATCCAATCTTGGAAAAACTCAGCCACGCGCAAATTCTGGGAAGGCGAGCGTGGCAAAGCGTTTCGTGGATTGGACGAAGAATTTGCAATTGAGCTTTTGGCTTCCTTAAATGTGGCCAAAAGCCTGAAAGATCTGAGCCCTTTAAAGAGCATCGGTCTGCACAAGTTAAAAGGCGACCGAAAAAACCAATGGGCCATGACGGCGAATGCCAGATGGCGCATTTGTTTCATTTTTAAAGATGGCGATGCCTATGACGTTGAAATTGTTGATTATCACAAGGGTTAGACCATGACACCAGCAATCCACCCCGGCCGTCTCCTCCGCCGCGAAATCGTAGCGCGAGATTTAAGCGCCAACCGATTAGCCATAAATCTAGGCGTGCCCTCAGGCCGCATTACTGATATTTTGAATGCGAGACGCTCGATCACCGCAGACACAGCCCTGCGTCTAGGCCGCTATTTCGGCAACAGCCCCCAATTCTGGCTCGACCTGCAAGGCCAGTTTGATATTGCCGTGGCCGAGCGAGAGAATGGCGAAGAGATCAAGAAGCGGGTGCATCCAGCGGATGCGGCTTGAATAGCGCTAAAAATTGCCCACCAAGTTTCCCTGGTGGGCGGATAAATTAAGCAGCATTTACAAGATGAATTGGGTACCAAATTTGGCTGCTAGTGGAAGCCTTCATTATCTCAATGCTTCGTTCACAATCTGATCTATTGTGATAGCTTTCGCTGCTTACAGAGATGGTCCTTCCATTCGCAGCATCATAACTCCAACGCCAAAGATTTTGGTTGTCTTTGTAGAGCCAATAGGACGGATAAGTGCGGTGAGCCATTTACAGGCCTTTCATGTTTAATGATGCCGAACTTGACTTTGGTCCAGGATTGTTGTGCAACTACCCTGTGTCTGTGTCCAAATCCCGCGTTCGGCATACGTTGAGTGCAGGAATAAAAATCAGATTGAGGCCGTTGAATCGCGAGTTCGACGGCCTTTCCGATTCAAATATCAACCACACTTGGACAACAAATCGAGCGAGTGAGTCAAGTTTACGACTAACGAAATAATCAAGCCTTTGAATTTAAACGATAAATTCTGTGGAGAATCCACATAAACCAATCTTTATACCTAAAAGTCCTGATAAGCCTCTGAATATATTGGTATTTTATGGTCGATTCGTCTTTTGTAAAGAGAGCACAACGAATGGATACTGCTACTATTAGAAAAAAACTCAAAAAATCAATTAAAACCTAAAATAGAAATCTATCCTAAGGCGCCTGCCAGCCCCGCTCAGTGTAATCGAAACTGCCCGCTACCCCTGTAGCTCCCAGCGCAAGAATCGTGTCCTATGCCTCTTAAAACGACTTTAAACACCTACTGTATGACTAAATAGTGATCTTGGTCTTGATCTCCCCCAAAACCAACCCTAAAGCCTCCTCCACCCCCAGCTCGGACGTATCGACCACAACCGCATCCGCCGCCACCTGTGTTCGTATAGCGTCCCTGGCGTCACGGTCTTTGATGTCTGCGGTGACCTCTCCCAAAGTAGTTGCAATGCCCAAACCTTGCAGTTCCTTGCACCGCCGCAAAACGCGCGCTTCCACCGAAGCTGTGATGAAGAATTTTACATCAGCATCGGGGCAAATCACCGTGCCAATGTCGCGGCCGTCCAAAACAGCACCAGGCAAGCGCTTTGCAAAATCGCGTTGAAATTTTAAAAGGGCTACGCGCACTTGCGGAATGGCGGCCACTTTGGAAGCAGCCGAACCCACCACTTCACTGCGGAGTTCGTGATCCTCAAAATCATCGACATTCAAATCCCGCGCAAACGCGGCGGCCTTTGAACCATCGGTGAAATCAGTCTGTGTACGGAGCATCTGCAGCCCCACCATCCGGTAAAGCGCACCCGTATCTAAAAAATGAAATCCATAGTGCTGCGCGATGCCCCGTGCCAGCGTGCCCTTGCCCGCAGCTGATGGCCCATCGACGGCGATAATCATCAAGCGGGCGAAATCCGTGCGCCCAAACCGTTCAGCAAATCGGTGAATCCCGGAAAGCTGGTGGCGATAAAAGCGCTGTCATCAATTTTCGTATGAATGCGAGAAGCCAAGCCCATGACCAGAAAGCTCATGGCAATGCGGTGATCCATATGCGTTGTCACTTTGCCCCCGCCGGGGGCGCCGCCGCCGTGAACCTCCAGCCAGTCATGGCCAGAAGCGGTGGCCACGCCATTGGCTTGAAGGCCAGCTTCCACAGCATTAAGGCGATCACTTTCTTTAACGCGCAGTTCTTCCAACCCTTCCATGCGGGTGGTGCCCTCAGCAAAAGATGCCGCAACCGAAAGGATTGGATATTCATCAATCATTGATGGCGCACGCTCCGGCGGAACCCGAACCGCTTTGAGATGCGAATATTTCACATGCAAATCGCCCACTTCTTCACCACCAGCCATGCGGCGATTTTCAATGGTAATATCGCCATGCATTTCGATGAGTGTATCAATCAGCCCAGTCCGCGTCGGATTGAGCATGATGTTTTCAATGATAATATCTGAACCTTCAGTGATCAGCGCTGCCACCATCGGAAAAGCCGCAGATGAAGGATCACCCGGAATATCCAAATCCTGCGCCGTGAGCTCATGTTGGCCGTCAACCGAAATATGCCGCGCACCGTCTTTCATCACCACGCTGATCTTTGCGCCAAATGACGTAAGCATCCGCTCTGTGTGGTCGCGCGTGGCGATGGGTTCAATAACCGTGGTCACACCTTTGGTGTTGAGGCCCGCCAGCAAGACAGCTGACTTCACTTGGGCTGAAGCAACAGGCAAAGTGTAAGTGATAGGTTTGGCATTGGCCGCGCCATGCAATTTTAAAGGAAGGCGGTCACCTTCAGCTGTTTCAAACTTTGTGCCAAACGCCGCCAGCGGTCTTGTGACCCGCCCCATCGGCCGCTTGGACAATGAAGCATCACCAATGCAACGCGCCGTCAAATCTGTCGAGGCCATCAGCCCCATGGCAAGCCTGACACCCGTACCCGAATTTCCAAAATCCAAATCACCCTTGGGTGATTTGAGGCCCCCCACGCCCACACCTTCCACTAACCATGTGCCATCAGGCAATCTTTCAGTTTTTGCGCCCAAAGCGGCCATGGCCTTGGCACTATTGACCACATCCTCGGCTTCGAGAAGTCCAGTAATGCGCGTTTGTCCAATAGCCACTGCCCCAAACATCAATGCGCGGTGCGACATGGATTTATCTCCGGGCACTTTAATGCGGCCTTTGAGTGGGCCGGATTTGCGGGAAATAAGGGGTGTGGGCTTTAAAGCTGAATGGGTCATGACCCGACCGAATACACGGCTTCAAAAGCGCTGTCACCCTCCCTCAATCAAAGTTTTGACATTCCGCCCAACCCGTGGCAGAAGCCCGCTCAATCAACCCTATTTATGAAGGAATTTGCAGTGGTTAAAGCTGAGCTTGGAACCAAGCGGACCTGCCCTAATTGTGCAACCCGTTTTTATGATTTGTTGAAATCCCCGATTGTGTGCCCATCTTGCGCCACCAGTTTTATGGCCATGTCCATTCTGCCATCAAAAGCTGAATTCCCCGGCATGGTGCCACAAGCCCAGCCGAAGCCCCGTGAAGAGGCTGATGACGCCGATACGGGCGAAGTTGAATTGATCAGCTTGGATGAAGCCGCAGCTGAAGAAAAAGCCGACGACGAAACCGCAGGCATTGAGGATGTGGATCTGGGCGAAGACGCCGCAGAAACCACCAATGACGATGAAGATGATACCTTCCTTGTTGAAGAAGAAGACGAAGGCAACATGTCTGATCTCGTCGAAGGCGGCGGCAAGGAAGAAGACGAAGAACAATAAAGTTCTTGCTTAAGGCCTGTTGGCCTACTAGATCACCAATCGCGTTTGGGCGTTCATTTGCCCAAACCCCATTACCTGATTAAACGGGGGCATAGCTCAGCTGGGAGAGCGCTTGCATGGCATGCAAGAGGTCAGCGGTTCGATCCCGCTTGTCTCCACCAATCTTTTCAAAGATTTAAGCGATTTTGCTAAAGCGGCAAAATGGCCCTAGCAACCAATCAGCGACTATCTAACTACCAAATCTCAAAAATGTCCTTTTATGCCCGTTGTTTATGGACAATAAAACGCGTCCTTTCGCGCTATTTTACCACTGTTAGTTTCTCTTCTTTCCTAACGCAAAACAACCTAGCAAGCGGGGTGGGCGGCAAGGAGCGACCGCCCACCCTGCGAGCGCTTTCAAGGTTCCGGCACCGTTATCAAATCCCAAGCTCGCGCTGTAGACTTGTATAAACCCGGGTAAGTCCAATAAGAATTCTGACCGAACTTTCTGTACCCAGTTCCACCGCATGAGTTATAGAACCTCTTTCTATAGCTCACATTAAAACACATATGCGCATCGTAAAATATGTCGCTCGAACTGGCGCAGCAATCAACAATTTCCAAAGGCATGATCATTTTAAACGCGACTTTGAAAACGATATCATCAAAATCTGACGGTTTGGCCAATTTCCTTTGCTAACTTTACTGCCTGCCATCGGACTTAGTTGCGGTTGAAGATACGAATTTAGATTGAGTTGACAACGTTGTCATTTCATGCGTTAACTCAGACTAACAAATGACAACGTTGTCAAAAATACGTTGCAACCGTTCTGGGAGGAATTTCGAGTGGTCACTTTACGGGAGGTGGCGGAGCGCGCTGGCGTTTCGATCAAAACCGTATCGCGCATTGTCAACGGCGATCCCGCCGTGAATGCGAAGACGCGGGATTCTGTCCAAGTCCACTTAAAAAGCCTCAATTATATTCCCAACCAAGCCGCCCGTCTGATGCGCGGCGGACAATCGACGGTTTATGGATTGATGACCGATGCCGTGGCCACTACGCCGTACTCGGTTGATATCGTGCGCGGCGCGCAAGCGGCCCTTAAAGAACAGGGCCAAACTCTGCTTATCGCCAATAGTAATGGTGATCCTGCACAAGAAACCGAATTTTGGCGCATGTTTCGCGCCCAGCGCGTGAGCGGTGTCATCTACGCATCGGTCTTTCACCGCGCACATAACATGGGCCACCCCGCCTATAATGATTTTATAGTGTTGGCCAACTGCTACGCCGGGGCTTCCGATCGACCCTCACTCGTCCCCGACGATGAGGGCGGTGGTTATACCCAAGCTGAATATCTTTTAAAGCGTGGCCACCGTCGCATAGGGCTTTTGACACTGAACCCACAAATTGATGCAACCCGCCTTCGAGGGCTTGGTATTAGGAAGGCTTTTAGAGATGCAGGATTTGCCTTTGATGAAAGCCTCGATCAAAGTGGCGTAATTGGTCCTTTGCATTATGAAAAGAAAGTGGCGTTTGAAGCTGCTGTAAAAATGCTGCAGCAGAAAAATCGCCCCACCGCAATCATCTGCGGCAACGACGAAGTAGCGCTGCAAGTCTACTCTGCCGCCGCACACCTCGATCTGCATGTGCCACAAGATCTTTCGATCATGGGTTTTGACGATCTCAAAGTTATTTCTGAAAATTTGCGCCCATCCCTCACTACAGTGGCCCTGCCTTATTTTGAAATTGGCAGACGTGCTGTGGAGTTGATGCGCGAGTCAAAAAATCAAGACGATGGCTGGTCCCCAAAAATTCTGGTGCCCTGCCCACTGGTCGAACGAGAATCTTGCCGCACTCTCAATTGAGCTTGCGCCGAGAGAATAAACTGGCGGGCAAACCGTCAGCATAATGTGTAACACTATGGGAGATACGAAAATGAAAATGACAAGACGCGCCGCTCTCTTGGGCGCAACAGTGTTGGCCACAGCCAGCATGACAACACTCTCAACAACGGCTTTTGCTGCCGATCCAATAAAGGTCTGGCATCACGGTGGTCGTGGCGATGGTGAACGTGGCCGCATGGAAGCGTTGATCAAGGATTGGAACGCTGCAAATCCTGACATTCCGGCAATTCTCGAAATCCAGCCCGAAGGCGCTTATAATGAACAAGTACAAGCAGCTGCCGCTTCCGGTGGTCTGCCAGATTTACTCGACTTTGACGGCCCAAACTATGCCAACTATGTTTGGTCTGGATATCTGCTGCCACTGAATGATTTAATCTCAAAAGCGACATTGGATGATGTGATTCCTTCGATCATCGCTCAAGGCACCTACGCGCCAGACGGCAAGCTCTATTCACTTGGCATCGGCGACTCTGGCTTGTCACTCTGGGGTCGCAAGTCCCTACTTGAAAAAGCAGGCGTTCGCATTCCAAAAGGTGTTGATGATGCTTGGAACATGGCAGAATTTGAAGATGCTCTGGCCAAGTTGCAAAAAGTTGAAGGTATTACTCACGCTCTCGACGTGAAATTGAACTATGGTCAAGGCGAATGGTTTACTTATGGCTTCTCGCCCATCGTCCAAAGCTTCGGCGGCGATCTGATTGACCGCACCACCTGGAAAGCCACCGGCACAATCAACGGCAAAGCCGCTGTTGAAGCCATGACGCATTTCCAAGGCTGGATCAAAGCAGGCTACGTGGTACCAGCAGCAGATGGCGACGACACCTTCTACGGCAAGAAAACTTCAGCAATCTCGTTTGTGGGTCACTGGATGTGGCCAGCTCACTCAAAGGGCTTGGGCGATGATCTGGTTCTGCTGCCAATGCCAAATTGGGGCGGCAAACATGTAACCGGCAATGGCAGCTGGTGCTGGGGCATCACGAAAACTTCGAAGAATCCAGCAGGCACAGCTAAACTTCTCGAATTCTTCATGAGCACCAAGAATGTGAGCGATCTAGAGCAATCCATGGGCGGTGTTCCCGGGGTTAAATCAGCCGCATCTCATGTTGATCTGTATAAAGAAGGTGGCCCGCTTAGCCTCTATCTTGCACAACTCAATGCCGGCATGGGCTTCCCACGTCCGGCACATCCAGCTTATCCAACCATCACCGCGTCCTTTGCTAAGGCCGTGGCTGATATTGTTGATGGTAAACCCGTGCAGGATTCATTGGATGCTGCAGCCAAAGCCATCGATCAAAACATCGAAGACAACAAGGGATATCCTCCCTTCGGCAAAGTCTAAGACTCAACGGGGGACTAGGTGGGGGGAGGAAACTCCCCCCACATCACTGCAAATTTAGGGACGACGCAAATGAACAACAACCGCACTGCATGGACCATGCTAGCACCTGCCATAGGTATGGTGGGTTTGTTTATTGTCATTCCATTTTTAATGTCAGTTTATTTCTCATTCACTGATCAGCGCTTGCTGCCCAATGCCAATGTACCAACAGAATTTATTGGGTTCCGCAATTATCAACGCCTGTTTGAAGGCGGTGTTTTCCAGAACGCATTCTTCCGGACCGCAACTTTCGCCATTCTGGTTGTGCCATTGCAATGCGGTCTAGGACTTGCTGCAGCCATGCTGATCAATTCAAAATTGCCAATGCGCAATGCCTTTCGGACAATTTATTTTCTACCTACTGTTATGTCGATGGTTGTGGTTTCCGTCATCTGGGCCTCGCTTTATCAAACTGAGGGATTCTTTAATTCGGCTTTGGGCTTCGTCTCTTTCGGAACTGTTCCGCATCTTGATTGGTTGCACAATCAATATATCGCCATGCCAGCATTGGTGGTGATGTCCGCGTGGCAAGGCTTTCCATTTCAAATGATTATCTATCTGGCAGGCTTGCAAGGCATCAACAAAGAAACTTATGAAGCCGCCCAAATAGAAGGTGCAACACGCTGGCAAGAGTTCTGGCACGTCACCATGCCGGGCCTTCGCAACACTCATATTCTGGTGGGCATGACAACGACAATTTTCGCAATGAAGCTTTTCACGCAAGTGCAACTGCTCACTCAAGGTGGGCCAAGCGATACAACCGACACGATGGTGCGCGTGATTTATATGACCGGCTTCAAGCGCGGAGAGGTGGGTAAAGCAGCAGCGGCCTCGGTGATCTTCTTCCTGCTGGTTTTGGCTATCAGTTACATTCAGCGCAAGCTGGTCAAAGAGGAGCGTGCCATTCAATGAAAACTCGCAGCGAAAGCCTTTTGCTGAAAATTGTCGCCATCACTGTCGCTGTGTTCGTGTTGGCACCGCTATTCCTCATGTTTGCCACTGCATTCAAAGGCGACGAGCAACAAATTTTGCGTGACTTTGGCAATGCCAACGCTTTCTGGGTGTCGCCGTGGAATATGTCGCTTGAGAATTTCCGCGATGTTTTAAACAACACAACGTTTCCGGTTTTGCGGTATATGCGCAACTCCGGCATCGTCGTTGTTTCAATTGTCGTCGTTGGTATCTTTGTGAATTCGTTGGCCGCATTTGCTCTGGCGCGTATGAACTTCAAGGGGCGTAACTTGATTGTACTCTTCATCATCACGTTGATCATTGTACCAACTGAATCAGTGGCTATACCGCTTCTGTTGATGATGGCCAAGGTCGGCTGGGTGGATACTTTCAAAGCGCAGATCGTACCCTTCATCGCGCATCCATTCTCAATCTTTTTGTTTTACCAATTTTTTGCTGCAATCCCTAAGGACTTGGATGAAGCGGCTTATGTCGATGGCGCATCACGCTTTCGGATTTACTGGAGCGTGATCATGCCACTCTCGCTGCCCACCATTGCGACGGTCGCAATTCTGCAAAGCCTTGAATATTGGAATGCCTATCTCTGGCCACTGATGGTGACCCGTGGATCGGATGTGCGTCCAGTATCTCTTGCTTTAGCGCAATTCTTTGGAACACCTCCACCCATCTGGGGTGATGTGATGGCATTCTCGGTTCTCATGTCATTGCCGATCCTCGTTATTTATTTGGCGTTCCAGCGCTTCTTCATTCAGTCGGCCATTGGCTCAGGTATTAAAGGTTAAACGCAAAGTGTTTTCATTAGATAACAAATGGATTTGGGACTTTTGGTTGGTAAAAAATGCTGCCGATTGGCACATGTATTTTTTGCAAGCCGATAACACCTTACCCGACCCCGAAATGCGCCACCGCAATGTGACGCAAGGCCATGCCGTATCTCAAGACTTGGTGAATTGGAATTTTAAAGGCACATGTTTTGAACCCTCTAAAATCAAATCCTGGGACGACTGGACCACATGGACCGGCAGCACAATTCAAGGACCCGATGGCACGTGGCATTTGTTCTACACTGGAACTACGCACGATAAAGAAGGCCTACATCAACGCATAGGTCACGCCACATCGATGGACATGCACTCATGGCTTCGCGTGGGTGATGGTCTGTGCCTCGATCTCACTGGCCCCAACGCGCACCTTTATGAAGAATACACGCCCGGCCATTGGCATGACCGCGCCATGCGAGACCCTTGGGTGATGAAAAACCCAGATGGCGAGGGCTGGATTATGTATTTCACAGCCCGTGTTCCCGGTCGCAGCGAACCTAACGCAGGTGGAGCCATCGGTTTTGCCACATCTCCCGACCTCACCACTTGGACATTGCAGCCGCCCATCTATACAGGCGGCGATTTTGGCCAACTCGAGGTACCACAAGTTTTTAAATACGGCGAGCATTGGTATTGCACCTTCTGCACCGCGGCTGGGCAATGGGCGGAAAGCTATAAAGTTGGAAACCCGCAAACGCCGGTCACCGGAAATTCCTATCTCATGGCAAAATCGCATTTGGGACCATGGACTGCGGCAAAGCCATTTCTTGATGGTCGCAATCCTTGCAATCGTTACGCAGGAAAGATCGTCGAAGTGGACGGAAAACTTTTCATCATGGGATTCATTCAGTTTGATGAGGCTGAAAATTTTATTGGAAAAATATGCGATCCGGTGCCGCTGTCTGTCGGCAGTGATGGATTGCTAAGTTTGAAAGAGGACTGATCATGGCTAATGTGCAACTCAAAGATGTTCGCAAATCATATGGCGCGACTGAAATCATTAAAGGCATTGATCTGCAAATTGCCCATGGTGAATTCGTCGTGTTCGTTGGCCCCTCAGGCTGTGGCAAATCCACCTTGCTGCGCATGATTGCAGGCCTCGAAGATATCACATCAGGTGAAATCTCGATCAAAGACCGCGTGGTCAATGAGCTGCCGCCCAAAGATCGCGGCATTGCCATGGTGTTCCAATCTTACGCGCTGTTCCCGCATATGACAGTGCGGCAGAATGTGGGCTTTGGTCTGAAGATCAACAATACCCCAGCAGCCGAACTTGAATCACGCGTAAATGAAGCCGCGCGCATCCTAAAAATGGAAAACTTGCTCGACCGCAAGCCTTCACAACTCTCCGGCGGGCAGCGCCAACGTGTTGCCATTGGCAGAGCCATTGTGCGCAACCCCGAAGTATTTTTGTTCGACGAGCCGCTCTCAAATCTCGATGCCGCTTTGCGCGTGAACACCCGCGCTGAAATTGCAAAGCTGCATAACGATCTTGGGGCCACTATGATCTATGTGACCCATGATCAAGTTGAGGCCATGACTTTGGCTGACAAAATTGTGGTTTTAGATGCCGGCAAAATTCGCCAGGTGGGCTCGCCATTAGAGCTTTATCACAAGCCCGATAACTTATTCGTGGCAGGTTTCATCGGCTCACCCAAAATGAATTTCATGTCTGTCGAAGCTGTTTCCACTTCACCAGCTGGCATCACAGTTAAGTCAGCTGATTTTGCGAAGCAGCTCATCCCAGTTGCCAAAGGCAACGTGAAAACAGGCGATAAATTAACTCTCGGCATTCGCCCCGAAAATATGCGGGCTGACGCTAAGGGCGATCTTAAAATTAACGGCAAGATGGAATTGGTTGAACACTTGGGCCATGAAACTTTTGTCGAAGCCAAAACCAAATCTGGCGTATCATTTACCGGCTTGATTGATGGCGAGACCTTGGTGAAGCTGGGCCAAGACATGGCCCTCAGCTTCAAAGCCAGTGACTGCCACTTGTTTGGCGCCGATGGTGAGGCTCTCCCGAGGCTAAAAGTGCCAAAGATTGTTCATACTTGAATGATATTTCATTTAAGTAGATTGAATGGCATTGTAGATATCATAACACCCACCTGAAAAAGACGTGTGATGAATGTGTCCCATGATCGTCTCCTTGCCTCGTTTTAATGGGGCAAAGTGTCTGCAAATCTAGGGGCTATTCACCCTTATGATTTCCTTATACGCCGACGTCACATTCCATATCGCAACCTTATGCCGAATTCAGCATCTTAATGAATGAGTTTTCCAAAAGGAACCATTCATGTTTGACTTTATTTATCTCGCTCTCGGTGTTGGCTTGTTTTTTCTAACTGCCGCCTATGTGCGCTTTTGCGATCAGCTCTGAGGCTAACATGGCAGAAGCATTCTTCGGTTTGATCGTGGCAATTGGGCTTGGTGCCTATTTGGTTCACGCATTGTTGCATCCTGAAAAATATTAACGTTTCAATTCAAAAGGGTTTGCCATGACATTCGTTGGCTGGTCTCAAATTATTATATTGCTTGCACTTGTCACATTCAGCGCATGGGCTTTGGGTAGGTTTATGGCTGCTGTGTTTACGGACAAACGCACATTCTTAACGCCTGCGATTGCTCCCATGGAGCGCGGCATAAATCGTTTGGCTGGTGTTTCACCTAAAGAACAAAACTGGCAGGCCTATGCCCTTGCGATGTTAGCCTTCAATGCCGTGGGTTTTGTAGTGCTTTACGGTTTAATGCGCTTGCAAAGTTTTCTGCCTCTGAATCCGCAGGGCTTTTCGGCAGTTCCTGAAGCACTCTCATTCAACACCGCGATGAGCTTTGTTACAAATACCAACTGGCAGGCTTATGCGGGTGAATCAACCATGAGTCATCTTGTTCAGATGGCTGGTTTTACAGTTCACAATTTTCTTTCAGCGGCCACTGGCATTGCGCTTGCAGTTGCTTTCACGCGCGCATTTGCCCGTAGTTCGTCAAAAACACTTGGCAACTTCTGGGACGATCTCGTGAAATCGACGCTCTATATCTTGCTGCCGCTCTCAATCGTTGTTGCCATTGTTTATTTGGCTATGGGAATTCCTCAAACATTGCAGGGCTCGTTTGATGCAATCACTCTTGAAGGTGTGAAACAAACTATTTCTATGGGCCCTATGGCCAGCCAAGAAGCCATCAAACAATTAGGCACGAATGGTGGTGGTTTCTTGAACGCAAACTCTGCCCATCCGTTTGAAAACCCTTCGGCTTGGTCGAACTATCTTTCGATCTTCGCCATGCTGGTTGTTTCAGGTGCGATGCCCTTCATGTTTGGGCAAATGGTTGGCGACAAACGTCAAGGACGCGCCTTGTTCATCACCATGGGATTGTTCATCGTTGTGGGTACCGCCATCGTCTACTGGGCCGAAACCAGCGGCAATCCGATCATTCAAGCTTTGGGCATTGATCCATTGCAGGGTAATATGGAGGGCAAGGAATTGCGCTTTGGCCAAGCCATGACAGCGCTGTTTGTTGTGGCGACGACTGGCCTTTCCTGTGGTGCTGTAAATGCAATGCATTCTTCGCTGACACCTCTTGGTGGTTTAGTACCTTTGTTCATGATCCAGCTTGGCGAAGTGTTGCCAGGTGGTGTTGGTTCTGGCCTTTACGGGATTCTGGTTATCGCTGTGCTTACTGTATTTATTGCGGGATTAATGGTTGGTCGCACGCCAGACTATCTCGGCAAGAAAATTGAAGCGAAAGAAATGAAGCTCGCCATGTTGGCGTTGTTGATTTTACCTCTGGTTATCCTTGGCTTCAGTGCGGTTGCTGCCATGTTGCCCGCTGCGCTTTCAAGCCTAGCCAATGCAGGCCCTCATGGTTTGACAGAAATCCTTTATGCATACTCATCAGCTGCGGGCAATAATGGTTCGGCTTTTGCTGGCCTCAATGCCAACACAGGTTGGTTTAATACAACGCTTGGCATTTCAATGTTCCTTGGCCGGTTTGCCTACATCGTGCCAATGCTGGCCATAGCCGGATCGCTTGCAGCCAAGACTAAGATCCCTGCATCATCAGGCAGTTTTCCAACCCATGGCCCAATGTTTGTTGCGCTTTTAGTGGGTGTGATCCTGATCCTTGGCGGTCTGCAATATTTCCCTTCTCTCGCTCTTAGCCCGATTGTTGAGCACTTCTTGATGCTTGCCGGCAAAACATTCTGATTGGAGTCATTAAATGACAACGAAACTCGCAGCTCCGGCTCTTTTTAACAGCGCCATACTTGTTCAGGCCATTAGAGATTCTTTTTTGAAACTGAATCCAAAAACGCTGGCGCGCAATCCCGTTATATTTGTGACTGAAGTGGTGGCAGCACTCGTTACGGCCTTTTGGATACGCGATCTATTGAGTCACAACGGTAATGCATGGTTCTCCGGGCAAATTGCGGCATGGCTTTGGTTTACGGTGTTGTTTGCAAATTTTGCCGAAGCTGTGGCCGAAGGACGTGGTAAAGCGCAAGCTGAAGCTTTGCGCCGCACGCGCACTGATACAATGGCCAAACGTCTTATTATTCCCGAAACAAATGATCGGATATTTACAAAGGTGTCGGCTTCAATGCTGAACCCGGGGGATTTAGTTTTAGTCGAAACGGGCGATCTTATTCCAGCCGATGGAGAGATTATCGAAGGCATAGCGTCTGTCAACGAATCCGCAATAACGGGCGAGTCAGCTCCGGTCATTCGTGAATCAGGTGGTGATCGCTCTGCAGTGACGGGCGGCACAACGGTACTTTCAGATTGGATTAAAGTGAAAATCACGGCAGCGCCGGGTAATACATTTATCGACAGGATGATTGCTTTGGTTGAAGGTGCTGAGCGCAAGAAGACTCCAAATGAATTAGCACTTTCAATTCTATTGGCTGGTCTCACTCTTATATTCTTGATCGCTGTTGTAACCTTATGGGGTTTGGCTGGTTATTCAGGCACCACACTTTCAATCACTGTGCTTGTGGCACTTCTTGTCACGCTTATTCCCACCACCATTGGTGGCTTGCTGTCCGCGATTGGCATTGCGGGAATGGACCGCCTCATTCGTTTCAACGTCATTGCAACATCGGGCCGTGCGGTTGAGGCTGCGGGTGATGTAGATACGTTGTTGCTCGATAAAACTGGAACCATTACTTATGGCAACCGCCTTGCCACAGCATTGATCCCTGTTTCGGGCGTGGCCGAAAAGCAGCTTGCAGAGGCAATTCTCCTTGCCTCACTTTCCGATGAAACACCTGAGGGTCGCTCGATTGTTGCACTCTGCAAAAGTAACTACAGCTTAACCGAACCTAACCTGGCTAGGCAACAAACAGAAATTATTGCTTTTTCGGCGACAACGCGAATCTCAGGCATAAATATCGGCACACGCAAACTTCGCAAAGGCGCTGTTGATGCAATATTAAAATATGTCGGGCTTACAGCCGAAAAAGCTCCACCCGAGTTTACTCAAGCGGTTGACAAAATTTCGCGCACGGGTGGCACACCGCTCGGCGTTGCCGAAAATGGCAAACTGCTCGGCGTTATTCATCTGAAAGACGTTGTAAAGCCCGACATTAAATTGCGTTTTAATGCACTGCGCGCCATGGGCATTCGGACTGTCATGGTGACGGGTGACAATCCAATCACTGCAGCTACCATTGCATCTGAAGCAGGCGTTGATGATTTCATCGCTGAAGCAACGCCTGAAGATAAGCTTGCTTACATCCGCGCCGAACAAAAATCAGGTCGTATGATTGCCATGTGTGGGGACGGTACGAATGATGCCCCTGCTCTTGCTCAGGCTGATGTGGGCGTTGCCATGCAGTCTGGTACGCAAGCAGCACGCGAAGCTGGCAATATGGTTGATCTTGACTCCAATCCAACCAAACTGATTGAGATTGTGGAGATCGGCAAGCAACTGTTAATGACGCGCGGTTCTTTGACAACGTTTTCAATTGCCAATGATGTGGCCAAATATTTTGCAATCATCCCCGCACTTTTTATTGCGACCTATCCCGAACTTGGTGCCTTGAATGTTATGCATCTTGCATCGCCACAGAGCGCCATTCTCTCGGCCATCATTTTCAATGCACTCATCATCATTGCACTCATTCCACTTGCTCTCAGGGGCATCGCTTACCGCCCTATTGGTGCCTCGGCAGTGCTTCGCCGCAATTTACTCATCTACGGCCTTGGCGGATTGATCGTCCCTTTCATTGGCATCAAGATCATCGATCTGTTGGTTGCCGCACTGCATTTAGCTTAAGGAGAAAAATATGTTATCGCATCTTCGCCCTGCCTTTTTAATGTTGATTATTATGACAGTTCTAACTGGCTTAATTTATCCGCTTGCTATTACTGGGATTGGACAAGTTGCGTTTTCCAATTCCGCCAATGGCAGTGTGATCATGAATACTAACACGGTCATTGGCTCGCGTTTAATCGGTGAAGCTTGGACGTCTGACAAATATTTCTGGGGACGGCCTTCAGCAGCTGGCAAGGGTTATGATGCTGCCGCGTCATCGGGTTCCAATTTAGGCCCGACGTCCAAAGCCCTGATTGACCGGATCAATGGCGACATCCAAAAAATTGGCCACCCGAATGACAAAGTGCTCCTACCAGCTGACAGCGTGACTGCTTCCGGTAGTGGGCTTGATCCGCATATTTCGCCGCGATATGCGAATCTGCAAATTGCACGCGTTGCCAAAACTCGTGGCATAACAGAAGAACGTATCAAAGCCATTGTCTTTGCCAATACCCAAAATGCTGCGCTGGGATTATTTGGCGAGCCACGCGTCAATGTTTTGTTACTGAATTTAGCATTGGATGGTTTAAACAAGTAGACAAATGGGTGAAGCTGATATCAGACGTCCCGCAGCGGACAGACTTCTTGAGCTTGCCGCGAATGAAAAACGCGGCAGGCTTAAAATATTTATAGGCGCTTCGCCAGGCGTTGGTAAAACCTATGCGATGCTGGCTGGCGCGCAACGCCTGATGGCCGAGGGAAAAGACGTTATTGTCGGCGTTGTTGAAACTCACGGCAGGTCTGAAACTGCCGCGTTGCTCACTGGACTTGAAGTTTTACCCCGAAAATCGCTTGTCTATCGCGGTCACGCCCTCATGGAATTTGATTTGGATGCGGCGCTGGCACGAAAGCCACAGCTGATCATCGTTGATGAACTGGCCCACACCAATGCCCCTGAATCGCGTCATCCGAAGCGCTATCAGGACGTGGAAGAATTATTGGACGCTGGCATTAATGTTTGGACGGCACTGAACATACAACACATCGAAAGTCTATCGGATGTGGTCGCTACAATAACGAAAGTAAAAGTGCGTGAGCTCGTGCCCGACACGGTCATCGAAAATGCCGCTGACGTTGTGGTGGTTGATATTACACCTGATGAGCTCATCCAGCGTTTAAAGGAAGGCAAAGTTTATCTTCCCGAAAACGCAAAACGTGCCGCAGATAACTTTCTTCAAATTAGAAATCTAACAGCATTGCGAGAGCTCGCTTTGCGCCGCACAGCGCAACGGGTTGACGACCAGATGGTGGATTACTTGCGCCAAAACGCAATTCAAGGCCCATGGCCTACAATCGACCGTATTTTGGTTTGCGTGGGCGGTGATGATCTTTCTGAAAATGTGGTCAGGCAAGCAGCCAGAATCGCAGGAGCGCTCAATGCCACATGGTTGGCTGCCTACGTTTCTAAACCGAATGAAACAATATTGAATGAAGAGCGTCAAAGGAAACTCGACTCCAACCTCGAGCTTGCATCCAGACTTGGGGCGGACGTGACGCGTTTAAGTGGTAAAGATCTGCCAACGGAAATTTTGTCATTTGCGGCCCAAGAAAATATTACGCAAATTATTATGGGGAGATCAGCACCTGGAATCCTGAAACAATTTCGACATCGATCTTTATCGGATGAAGTTTTGCAACAAGCCCGTGGTGTTTCAGTTCATGTGGTAACTGCCGAAAAGACTGAGAAGCTGGCGACCAATTTTAAACGTCCATCCATCACTCTAGGTCAAGCGTTCGCCGCACCTTCAGCCGTTGCAGTGGCGGTCGCTGCGGGGATGGCCGCCAGCCATTTTCTTAAATTGCCTAATCTATCGATGATTTTCTTGGCGGCAGTTTTGTTTTGTGCAATTACCTATGGCACATGGAGTGGCGTGATCGCGGCGGCTCTTTCGTTCTTGGCCTATAATTTCTTTTTTATCGAACCCACTTATTCATTCACAATCGCCAGCCCGCACGAGTTGCTTGCTTTATTTATCTTTCTTCTGGTTGCGATTTTAACAGGTGGGCTTGCCGGGCGCGTGCGTGAACAATCAGATGCTGCCATTTCCCGGGTGAGGCAAATCGAAACACTATTTGACCTTTCGCGTAAGCTTTCGGCCACAATGATTGTTGATGATCTCATGTGGGTCGTTGCAACTCAGGCAGCATCGACTGCCAAAGGTCAATCTATTGTTCTGATGAAAAACAATGACGATCTTCTCATCGTATCGGGCATGCCACCTGAAGATAATTTGGGGCCCGCAGACTGGACTGCGGCGCGGTGGACGTTGAACCACGCTGAAATTGCCGGTTGGAATTCGCAAACTCTTCCGAATGCAAAATTTCAATACCACCCGATGAAAACACCACATGGTGTGATGGGTGTGGTTGGTATCAGGCCTGATCGTTCAGAACTCTCTTCTGAGGCGCGCCGCATGACCGATGCTTTATTGGGTCAGGTTTCAATTGCACTCGAACGTACCATCCTGGCAGACGAAGCCAGCCAAGCACGGGCAAATATGGAGAGTGACAAGTTGCGTTCAGCTTTGCTGTCGTCAATTTCACATGATTTGCGAACACCGCTATCGTCAATTATCGGCTCTGTATCAACGCTGCGAAGTTTGCAGCATAAGATGACGAAATCAGTTCGCGATGATCTGCTTATGAATATTGAGGAAGAAGCAAACCATCTTTCGCGTTTTGTTTCCAATCTTTTGGATATGACCAAGATTGAAGGTGGTGCAATCAGGCTTTCAAATAATAGTATTCAAATTTCAGATGTTGTCTCTTCTGCAGTTCGCCGTGCCAAACATACTTGGCCACAACGCGAAATCATTTCAAAGTTTACTAATCCCAATTTGACGGTTATCGGTGACGCAATGCTGCTGGAGCAGTTAATTTTCAATCTCATTGATAACGCCAATAAATATACGCCGTCTTTAACTGCAACCAAGGTGAGAGTTGAGGACGACAAAAATGATGTTTTGTTGATCGTCGAGGATGAAGGCATTGGCATTCCGCCCACAGAGTTGAACCAGGTTTTTGAAAAATTCTACCGCGTGGCTGAAGGCGATGGCAGAGCTCCTGGTACGGGTCTGGGGCTAGCCATTTGCCGTGGGATCGCCAACGCAATGGGCGGCAGCATAAAAGCTGAGAGCCCAATTTCCAATGGACGCGGAACACGTATTGTCGTTCGCCTATCCGCAGAAAGTAAAACATGAACAAGCCGCGCGTACTCATCGTCGATGACGAGCCAAAAATTTTGCGGTTCCTGGAGCCCGCTCTAAATGCAGGCGAGTTTGATGTCGTGACAGCAATGACAGGGGCGGAGGCTGTAAAATTGGTTGCAACTAAGGCCCCCGATATTATTTTACTCGATCTCGGTCTGCCCGATAAAGACGGCAAAGATGTCATCCGCGAAATCCGAAGCTGGTCACAAATTCCAATTATTGTTCTTTCGGCGCGTGACCGGGAAGTTGAAAAAATTGAATCTCTCGATCTTGGTGCCAATGACTATATCAATAAGCCTTTTGGCATTGGTGAGCTGCTGGCTCGCATGAGGGCTAATTTACGCAATCACAAAAGTGATTTGGTTACTGCAAGTATCTATCAGTCGCGCGGCATCATTATGGATACGGTCAAGCATACCGTTACAAAAGATGGGAAGTTGCTCCACCTGACGCCCAAGGAATTTGAACTGCTTTTACTGATGATTAAAAATGTCGACCGGGTTCTCACGCATAAGCAGATTTTAAAAGTTGTATGGGGGCCGGCCCATGAATTCGATGTTCAATATTTACGCGTTATGATTGGTCAAATCAGGCAAAAAATTGAAATTAACGCTGCTGATCCAGAGATTTTATTAACTGAAATCGGGGTCGGATACCGCTTCTGCGGTGACACATAAAGCACTTGCAGAACATAAATTCTAATGAAAATCTCTCGACTTTGGAACTGTGCGTACGTTGCGTGGATGGCGGCCTCGGGCTTGGGAGCGGTAGGATGGCGCTTCTTTTACATCTTCGGAAAGCCTTGCGAGTTCGTGGGAACGATCATACACATTTTCAGCAATCAGATGTACCACACCTTCGGGGCTGCATTGTACTTTGCCTTCGACCAATAATAATCGCCCGCCCATAATTTCGCGCCTGAATGTTTCAACCAGCTTAGGCCAAACGACGATGTTGCAGATGCTGGTTTCGTCACTCAGCGTAATGAACACCACGCCTGCATCGCCCGGCATTTGACGCGTAAGGACAATGCCCGCACATGAGGCTTTGCTGTTGTTCTTTGCAGTCCAAATTTCAGCACAAGATTTCGCACCTTGGTTTTTGAAAAGGTCGCGCAGGAAAAACATCAAGTGCGCACGCAGTGAGAGGCGCAGCGATTGATAATCAGCCAGCACATGTTCGCTCAGCGGCATGGGCGGTAAGGGTGCAATATCTTCTTCCGGTTGCTCTTCCACATATTGGCTGGCAAAAAGTGGCAGATCATCATCATCGGGAATGCGGCGCACAGCCCAAAGAATCTCGCGGCGGTCTTGTTCAATTGATTGAAAACAATCAGCCTCAGCCAGACTGATCAAGGCATGTTTGGGAAGCTTGGCGCGTTTTGCCACATCATCGACTGTGTTAAAACCATTGCTGCGTTTGATCCGCAGCGTGTTGGCCCAGGCTTCACGGAAACCGGTGATTTGGCGAAAGCCTAAACGCAATGCGAGGGTGCCATTATCAGCCAGCTCCAACGTGTTATCCCAGGAACTGAAATTCACATCGACATGGCGCGCTTCCACATCATGCTCTATTGCGTCACGCACAATCTCAGCTGGCGCGTAAAAACCCATGGGTTGGGAATTAAGCAGAGATGCGGCAAAAGCTGCGGGGTGGTATTTTTTAAGCCACGCGGAAATATAAACCAGATGAGCAAAGCTGGCCGCATGGCTTTCGGGAAATCCATAAGAGCCGAAGCCTTCGATTTGTTTGAAACATCGCGCGGCAAATTCTGGCTCGTAGCCACGTTCAATCATTCTCCCTACAAATTTATCGCGGAAATTATTGATGGTGCCAACATTGCGAAACGTCGCCATGGCACGACGCAGACCATTGGCTTCATCAGAGGAGAATTTGGCAGCAACAATAGCCAGCTTCATGGCCTGTTCCTGAAACAGCGGAACACCCTTGGTTTTGCTGAGCACTTTATACAATTCATCGGGCTCGCCATGTTCTGGTGAAGGGGAAGGATATTCCACGGCTTCCAAACCGCTGCGGCGGCGTAAATAGGGATGCACCATATCACCTTGGATGGGACCGGGGCGAACGAGTGCCACTTCAATGACCAGATCATAAAATTTTTCCGGCTTGAGGCGTGGCAGCATGTTCATCTGAGCGCGGCTTTCCACTTGAAACACGCCGATCGAGTCTGCTTTTTGCAACATGTGATAAACCGCAGGATCCTCTCGCGGCACGGTGGCTAACTCATAAGGTTTTCCTTCGTGAATGCGGATGAGATCAAAAGCCTTGCGAATGCAGGTGAGGATACCGAGTGCTAACACATCAACCTTCATCATGCGCAGTGTATCAATATCATCCTTGTCCCACTCAATGAAATAACGATCCTCCATGGTGGCCGGGCCAACCGGCACGCATTCATCAAGGCGGTCTTCAGTCAGCACAAAGCCGCCTACATGTTGCGAGAGGTGGCGTGGAAAACCGATCAACTCATTGGCGGCTTTCATGGCCTTGGCGATCATTGGGTTTTTCGGATCGAGCCTTCCTTGGCTGATGTGGCTGTCCTTCACCATGCTGCCCCAGCTGCCCCAAATGCTACTGGAGAGATTGGCGGTTATGTCTTCTGTCAGGCCAAATACTTTACCCACTTCTCTTATGGCACTGCGCGGGCGATAGCAGATGACGGTGGCTGCCAGTGCGGCGCGGTGGTGACCATATTTTGTGTAGATATTCTGGATCACCTCTTCGCGGCGTTCATGTTCAAAATCGACGTCAATGTCGGGTGGTTCTTTGCGCTCTTCGCTGATGAAGCGTTCAAAAAGCAGATCAATCTGCATAGGGTCAACTGCCGTTATGCCGAGCGCATAACACACGGCAGAATTGGCAGCTGACCCACGACCTTGGCAGAGGATATTTTTGGCGCGCGCAAAGGTGACGATATCATGAACCGTCAAGAAATATTGTGCGATATCCATTTTCTCGATGAGCTTGAGTTCACGCCTGATAATGTTGCGCACATTATGCGGCAGCACGTGGCCATAGCGCTTGATAGTTCCAGCCCAGGTCAGATCAGTTAATTGTTCCTGCGCAGTTTTGCCTTCAGGGATGGTTTCATTGGGATAGTTATATTTGATTTGATCAAGCGTGAAATTGATCAGGCTTGCAAAGCGAATGGTTTCAGCGATGGCATCAGGAGCGTTTTGAAAGAGTTCTGCCATTTCACTTGGTGATTTCAAATGACGCTCAGCATTGGCTTCGAGCAGGCGGCCTGCTTCATTCAGTGTTGTGTGTTCGCGGATGCAGGTCACAACATCGTGAAGTTCGCGGCGCTCCCTGCAATGATAAAGAACATCACTGGTGGCGATAAGGGGCGTGTCGGCTTCGGCACTGATACGCTTAAAGTAGGCCAAGCGCTTTTGGTCATCGCCATGATGAAGCATAGAGACGCCAAGCCAAATGCGGTTTGGGGCGATGTGCTTTAATATCAGTAATATTTTTTCTAATCCGTTATCCCCGCGAAGGCGGTGATCCAACTTCGCAGGAGTGACAGCTTGAATATCCTGATTCCAAAACCTCTGTGTTTCTTCCAGTGTTGAAACAGGCGCATCCGGATGTGCTGGCATAACAACAAGCAGCAAGCCTTCTTGCCATGTGATGAGATCGTCAAGCGAGAGATAACATTCCCCCTTAGGAGCGTGGCGTTTGCCTTGGCTCAGCAAGCGGCAAAGATTGGCATAGGCTGCACGATTGGTGGGATAGGCCAAAATATCAGGTGTGCCATCGGTGAAGACCAATCTTGTGCCGACGAGTAACTTTGGTTTTTCGCCTTTGATCTCCAGGTGAGCCGCATAAGCGCGCACCACGCTAGCCAGCGTATTGCGATCAGCGATTCCAATTGCCGCGTGGCCTAAAGCTGCGGCGGCGTGGACATATTCGCCTGGATGCGATGCGCCGCGTAAAAATGAATAATTCGTCGTAACCGCGATTTCTGCATAATCCGTCATGCGAAAATGCCATGCATAAACCACTGCGCATTATCCACATTTTGATAAATCCAATAGCGCCTACCCTCAGCGTCCTCCATGCGAAAATAATCGCGCGTGGGTTGAGGTGTTTCATGTCGCCACCATTCCATGGCTATGCGCTCTGGGCCTTCACGATTGATGACGGTGCGGGTTGCGCGCCGCCAACCGAGTTGTGATGTGAAGGCGATAGGCTCTGGCCGTGCAAACATGCGCAAAGGGCGGCGCGGGGCGATGCTGGTATGGCGCAGTTTTTTCCATTTGAGTTTTGATGGTGTTGCAGTTTGCGCGGGTAGAGCGAAAAAATATTTTTCAGGGATATGCGTATCATTCGGTTGGAAGCTTAAGATGCGGGCTGCGCCAAAGCGCGTGGCCAAGCGGTCAACTAAAAATCCGATTTCTTTTTTGGCGGCGAGATCAGAATCGAGGCCAATGGCTTCGGTGCTAAAGCGTTCAACCACTGTGGCCGAGAGTCTGATGAGGTCAAAGCCAAAGCCCGGATCAAGTGGATCATTAAGCACATCCAACTTTTCATTGAACAATCGCAGAATGATTTTGGGGTCTCGCGTGGCCATGCCCAGCGTGATGGTGATATTGCGCACGGCTCCATCAGCGCGGAAGAATTGCGCTTCGAGTTTGCGTGCACCTTGGCCCTGCTTTTGCATCATCTCTGAAAGCTTGGCGCTAAGCGATTGCAGCGTGGCGCTGATCAGATTGTCGGTCGCTATGGGCTCGGGAAAGGATTGTTCTTGGGTGTATTCTGCACGGGGGTTACGTGGCGAGATTGGCTTTGCACCTTGCCCTAAAATTTCGTCGAGCGTTGCTAATGTGGCCGCACCAAAACGCGCCGTTATTTCGCTGCGTTTGCGAGCCGCCACCTGACCCACGGTTTTGAGGCCAGCACGGCGAAAGGCATGAGTTATAACATGATCCAACCCAAGCGCCTCGACAGGCAATGGCTTGACTACCGTTTCCTCTTCGCCCGCTTCTATGATCCTGCCGTTTTGATACCTACACAATGCGCGGGCGGTGGCTGCACTTTTGGCCATGGCAATGCGAACGGCAAAACCTTGGGCCTCAAGTTTTTTGAAAATGAGCTTCAGCATCGCTTGCTCACCCCCGAAGAGATGCGTGGCGCCTGTTACATCGAGCAATAATCGGTTTGCGCCATCAAGTGCTACATAGGGCGTGAAACGGTCACACCAATCAGCAATTTTATTCAGCAGCGTTATATCTGCTGCATCATCAGCTTGCACCACTTCGAGTGCGGGCAACATGGCGCGGGCATTGGCCAGTGGTTGGCCCACGCGTAAACCTAGAGCCGTTGCATTGCGGTCCACAGCCTGAAGCGCCATCGCGTTTTTAACTTTGGCGACCATGACCATCGGATTTGCCGCCCTTTCCGCGCGGCGTTGCAGCCGATCAGTCGACAGACGCGGAAACCAAAGGGCGATGATCCGCCTTGGTTTCATGCGGGGCTTTGAAGATACGCTCATCACCACACCACTCCATGATCCACTCACCTGTCTGCCCATGCCGGTTGCGCAGCAGGGTTGCTTGAAAAATTGGCTGCCCCCAATTTTCCTGTACAATCGATGCAGCCCCCCTCACCAACCAGCGGGTTTCAGCCGTACTGAAACTGGGCTTTGCTGCAAAGCGCAGCAGAAATGCCGTGACCTTATTTTGGGCGCAGGCCAGCGTGAGGCGCCTGCTGGTTGTCATATCGAGGATTTTCGGATGGCCCGGAATTTCAATCACGACGGCACCTAAGGCTGCACAAGTCAGCGCATCACCCGCCGCACGCAGGCCATCATCTGCATTGGCCACGCAGAGCATTAATAAACGCGATGGATCAAGCCCGAGTTCGAGAAGACCCGTCGCTGATAGCGCGCCAAATTCTCTTACAGAAAAATCTTGGGCAATCCAGAGCATGTGCTTGCTTCCAGCCACGCGCGCGGCAAGCCCCGCGACAAAGCCAGTGGCTGCGGTTTCATGGCCAATGGCGCTAAAAACCTCATGCAGAACAGCGCGCTCCAACCCGCCCTTCAGACAAGCATCGGCAACGGCATGACCCAGAGGAACGCGCGGCACTGTCTCCCCAAGTTCCGGCTTGGCGAGGAATGCCCGAAGTGCTTCTATCTTTTCTGCTTGCATCCCATCAAAAAAGAACAAAATAAGAACATTGTCAAGCTGACTCTTAGAGTCGCTAAAAGACTGGGAGGTTGGTGACCAAGTTTTGAGTGCAAACTATTATCACCAATGCCAAACCTATAGGGCAGCTACTCAGAATATTTTGCCGATGTTGATTATATCCCGGTAACGTGCGACTTGAATGCTGGGATCTATCAACAAGTAGATTCTATCCACACTTGGGTGCCCGAGATTCCCAAAGACCTCCTTACAAACCACGAAGCGGCGACTTGAAAATATTTTGACTCCATCCTCCAATATTCGCGGCATCGGTTTTATGTTAGCGGGCGCTGGCACGTTTGTGCTCAATGACAGCTTCATGAAAATGGCGCTGGCCGATTTGCCACCTTATGAAGTTTTGGTGATGCGCGGCGCGTCTGGTGTTATCTGCGCTTTGGTGCTGCTTGGCATTATGGGCGATCTTGGAAAATTGGCCCAAGGGATTCACCGTTTTGTTTTTCTGCGTGGCATTTTGGAAGTGGGGGCCATCCTCACCTATATTTTAGCCCTCGCCCATGCGCCAATTGGTGATGTGACGGCAATATTCCAGATCACGCCTTTATTGGTTATCATGGGAATGATTTTTATTCACCGTGAAGCAGCAATGCCAGCCCGCATCGCTTTGGTGGCTCTAGGATTTGCCGGCGCGCTGCTTGTAGCCCAACCCGGATTTGGAACAGCTTCGCCGTTTCTGATGTTTGCATTTGTCACAGCTATGTTTGCGGCGTTGCGTGATTTGGCAGGCCGACGCGTCTCATCTGAAATTCCAGCACTGGTTGCCACATTGATCACCATCATCATGGTGATGACCGGGGCCGCAGTCGTCGGTCTTACTGCCGAAACATGGATCATACCAAAGCCCCATCACGTTGTCCTCATGGCAGGCGCTGGCCTGTTCATGATGCTCGGCCACATGTTTACGTTTCTGGCTTACAGAAACGCGTCAGCCCAAGCTGTGGCACCTTTTTATTACGCATTTATGATTTGGGCGGTGATCTTGGGTTATGCAATCTTCCGCGATGTGCCAAATGCATACGCCATCGCCGGAATGATGCTCATTCTCGTCAGTGGTTTGGGAATTGTTTATCTTGAGCGCAAGGGCTCACGCACTGCCGATTAATATACCCGTCAAGAACACCAGCAAGCCACCCACAGCAATTTGAAGTGCAGCTTTCACAATCGGTGTATCCATATATTTATTACGGATCCACGTGATCACACTGAGCTCAATCAACACCACAATAATCGCCAACACCAGCGCTGTGTGAAATTGTGGAATGAGAAATGGCAGTGTGTGGCCAATGCCGCCAACCGCCGTCATCAAGCCGGACGCAAGACCCCTGATCAATGGCCGCCCACGGCCAGAGAGTTTGCCGTCATCAGATAGGCCTTCGGCCAAGCCCATCGAAATACCAGCACCAACCGAGGCCGCAACACCCACCAGAAAAGTTTGCCACGTGCTGCCAGTTGCAAAGGCCGCCGCAAATATTGGCGCTAAAGTTGATACCGAGCCATCCATCAAACCAACGAGGCCGGGCTGCACCACTTCGAGCAAAAACATACGGCGTTCGGTATCGCCTTCGTCAATTTTGGCATCAGCCGTCACATGCTCAAGACCGAGTTTTGAAGCCAGTGACTCATGGCCCTTTTCGGCAGCTGCCAAATTAGAAAGAAGCTTCTTTACTTGTGGGTCGTTCGAACTTGCCGCTGCTTGGGTATAGAAGCGGTAATTCTCGAGCTCGATCAATTCAGCGCGCCTGCGCATGGCATCAATGCCTTGGGTGTTCAGGGTCCAAGCGGGTGCGTGTTTTACAAACCCATTCACATCAGCACGGCGGATCAGCGGAATGAAATCGCCAAATTTCTTCTGATACAAATCCGTCAACCAGCGGCGGTGCTCGTGTTCCTCTTCGGCCATCTCCACGAACACTTTTGCAGAAGCCGGATAATCAGTCATCAGCGCATGAGCAAACCCCGCATAGGCCCGCGCATCATCATCTTCGGACGAAATGGCAAGGGCAATAATTTCTTGTTCGGTCAGGTCAGAGAAGGTTTTCATTCATGCCACATTAGTTTCGTTCTGCTATACAGTCTAGCGCTCAGAATGGATCAATTCTCGTCCATCTTAAGCGCCGCAATAAACGCCTCCTGTGGAATCTCCACCTTGCCGAATTGGCGCATCTTCTTCTTGCCTTCCTTCTGCTTATCCAGAAGTTTGCGCTTGCGAGAAATGTCGCCGCCATAGCATTTGGCGGTCACGTCTTTGCGCATCGCAGACAGGGTTTCGCGCGCCACGATCTTGCCGCCGATAGTAGCCTGAATCGGGATTTGGAACATGTGGCGCGGGATCAAATCTTTTAGCTTTTCACACATCACACGGCCGCGCTGTTCGGCACGCCCACGGTGCACCACCATGGCGAGGGCATCCACAGGCTCAGCATTCACCAAAATGCCCATGCGCACCAGATCGCCCTTTTCATAGCCGATCATTTTATAATCAAACGAGGCATAGCCGCGGCTCACTGATTTCAAACGATCATAAAAATCAAACACCACTTCATTCAGTGGCAGATCATAAATCACCATGGCGCGGTTGCCCGCATAAGTCAGTTGCTTCTGGCGGCCACGGCGATCTTCGCACAGTTTCAAAATCGAACCGAGATATTCATCAGGCACCAGAATTGTTGCTTCAATCCACGGCTCTTCAATTGATTCAATTAACATCACATCGGGCAAATCAACCGGATTGTGCAATGTCAATTTTGTACCGTCGCGCATGTTGATGTTGTAAATAACCGATGGTGCCGTGGTGATAATATCCACATTGAATTCGCGCTCAATGCGCTCGCGGGTAATTTCTAAATGCAGTAGGCCAAGGAAACCACAACGGAAACCAAAGCCAAGCGCAGCCGATGTTTCCATCTCGAATGAGAACGACGCATCATTCAAACGCAGCTTGCCCATGGCATCGCGCAAGTCTTCAAACTTTGCCGCATCAACCGGAAAGAAACCTGCAAACACCACGCTCTGCGCTTCTTTAAAATCCGGCAGCGCTTCAGCACATGGATTCTTTTCGTCTGTGACGGTATCGCCCACGCGCGTATCGGCCACTTCTTTAATCGCCGCCGTGAAAAATCCAATCTCACCCGGCCCTAAACTGGCCACCACTTCTTTTTTGGGACGCGATACGCCAACCCGGTCAATCAGATAAGATCCACCCGTGCCCATCATCTTCACGCGCATGCCTTTGCGCAATTCGCCATCGATAATACGCAGCAAAACCACTACGCCTAAGTAAGTGTCATACCAGCTATCAACCAACAGCGCTTTCAGCGGCTTGGTGCGGTCACCCTTGGGTGCGGGCAATCTTGTGACAATGGCTTCGAGAACATCCGGCACGCCTAAACCAGTCTTGGCCGAAATCATCACAGCTTGTGAGGCATCAATGCCGATCACATCTTCAATCTGTTGTTGAATGCGCTCAGGCTCTGCCGCGGGCAAATCCACCTTGTTGAGAACTGGAATAATTTCGTGATTGTTATTGATGGCTTGATACACATTGGCCAGCGTTTGCGCTTCAACACCCTGTGAAGCATCCACCACCAGAAGCGAGCCTTCGCAGGCCGCCAGCGAGCGCGACACTTCATAGGCAAAATCCACATGGCCCGGCGTGTCGATCAAATTCAGAACATAGGCCTTGCCGTCCTTGGCCTTATAATCAAGGCGAACGGTGTTGGCCTTAATGGTAATTCCGCGCTCACGTTCCAAATCCATGGAGTCCAATATCTGGTCAACCATCTCGCGGTCACTGACAGCACCACACAGCTGAATCAAGCGATCAGCGAGGGTGGATTTGCCATGATCAATATGGGCGATAATCGAGAAATTGCGGATTTGGGAAGGTTCAGTGGTCATTTGGCGCGGTGTTTGGCAGGGAGTGATACGAAGGTCAAGTTCAACGTCCTCTCCGTTTTCTTTAAAGGGAGAGGAAAGGGGCCCACGAACAAAGTGAGTGGGATAGGTGAGGGGACGCTGGCTCGGTGCCTGCCGTCCCTCACCTCCCCGCCGCAAGAACGTCGGGTCCCTTCCTCTCCCGTTGAAAAAACGGGAGAGGACTTTTAAGTCAAATGCTTCAACAACCCCACGGTCGAACTATCCAATCCCTCAACCCCAGCCTTCCCCTCAACAACCGGCTGCAAACCTGTGGCCAGTTCCTTGCCCAGTTCCACACCCCATTGATCAAAGCTGTTAATGCCCCAGATCACGCCTTCCACGAATACGCGGTGTTCATAGAGGGCAATGAGGCGACCTAGGGTGTAGGGATCGAGTTTCTTATACGCCAATGTAAGCGAAGGGCGGTTGCCGGTGAAGACTTTATGCGGAGCTAAGGCCTTCGCCTCGGTTTTGGATTTTCCGGCTGAGATCAATTGTGCCTCGGCCTCGCGCAAGGTGCGGCCCTTCATCAAAGCTTGGCTTTGCGCCAAGCAATTTGACACCAGCAGCGTATGGTGAATCTCCATGCCCTTCTCGTGTGGTTCAGCGGCAATCAAAAACTCCACCGGAATCACATCAGTGCCTTGGTGCAGCAATTGGAAGAAAGCGTGTTGGCCATTGGTGCCGGGTTCGCCCCAGACGATTGGCCCTGAGGCATTCTTCAGCGGCTTGCCATCTTTGCCCACGCGCTTGCCATTTGATTCCATATCAAGCTGTTGTAGATAAGCTGGAAAGCGCGAGAGACGTTGATCGTATGGAATGACGGCGCGGGATGCATGGCCGCAAATGTTTCTGTGCCACACGCCGAGAAGCCCCATCAACATGGGCAGATTTTCAGTTGGTTTTGCCGTGGCAAAATGCGTGTCCATGGCGTGGCCCCCCGCCAAGAAACGCGTAAAATTATGGGGCCCAATCGCCAGCATCACGGGCAAGCCAATAGCCGACCAAATCGAATAGCGTCCGCCCACCCAATCCCAAAAACCAAAAATACGATTTTCAGAAATGCCAAAGGCTTTCACTTTATCAATGGCCGTTGAAACCGCCGCGAAGTGATGGCCCACCGCCGCTTCACCCAGTTTCTCCACAATCCACGCTCGCGCCGAACGGGCATTGGTCATGGTTTCAATGGTGGTAAAAGTTTTGGACGCAATGATGAACAGCGTGGTGGCCGGATTTAAAGTCTTTAACGTATCAGAAATATGCGCGCCATCAACATTTGAAACATAATGACAGCGCGGGCCGTCATGATAGAGGGCCAGCGCCAGTGTCACCATCGCAGGGCCAAGATCAGAACCGCCAATGCCGATATTCACCACATCGGTAATGTTGCTCTTGCGGATGTCTGTTGCAAAACGCGCCATGGCGTTGAGCACATCATGAATATCATGCACCACATTATGACCATCGACGAACACCATTTCAGTGTGTGGTCTACGTAATGCAGTGTGCAACACGGCGCGATGTTCCGTGGTGTTGATAATATCGCCCCGCATCATGGCATCGCGCGCCTGTTCAACCTTTGCTGATTTAGCCAAGCCTTGCAAAAGCGACATGGTTTTGGAGGTCACTGCGCATTTGGAATAATCGAGAAGCATATCCTCCTGCGCTGCCGAGAACGTCGCAAACCGCTTTGCATCCTTGGCAAATAATTTGCGCATATCGACCGAACTGGTCTTGCGGTGGGCCTTGAGGTTTTTGAATGCGAGTGTTGTGGTCATGTAATACACCTAAAAGCCGTCATTCCCGCGAAGGCGGGAATCTGTGTTTTCTGTCACCATTGACCCCTCATAATCGATATATTCATGAAGGTCATTCCAATTCTGATTGAACTCTTCAATGAGGCGGATCTTCCAAATGCGGTTCCACTTCTTCAATTGCTTCTCACGCTTTATCGCTGCTTCCATGCTGGCGTGATGTTCATACCACACCAGTAGTTTGATGTTATATTGTTTTGTAAAGCCATTGATATCTGCTTCTTTATGAACAGCGACGCGGTTCCAAAGAGCAGATGTTACACCGATGTAAAGGACGCCATATTTACGACTGGCAAGAATATAAACTGCTGGCGCTTTTTCATCTCGCATTCACTTATTCCTTGTCATTCCAGCGAAGGCACAGAATTCTGTTCTGGCTCCGCAAACGCAGATGCCCGCCTTCGCGGGCATGACGGTACTAGGATAGTAAATAGAACTCAAGAAACGGGCGAGGACGTTATGTCCGCAACATCGCTCCAACGGCCTTGGCCGCAGTCGCTACAATCTTGGCCGATATTGCCTCAATCTCTGCGTCGGTGAAAGTCTTATCCTTGGGTTGCAACGTCACCTCGACGGCCAGAGATGTCTTGCCACCTTCCAACTTATAAAGATCAAATACATTCACATCGGCAATCAAAACTTTATCAACGCCCTTCACAGCTTTGACAAGTTCCGACGCTTGCACTTTATCATCCACGACAAAGGCAAAGTCACGCGACAGCGGCATGAGATCAGAGAAGTTCAGTGCCGCACGCGCATTGGATTTCACTTTAGAGGTGGGCAATGCGTTCAAGATAATTTCAAAAGCAACCAGCGGCCCTTTCACATCCATGGCTTGCAAAACACGCGGATGAATTTCGCCGAAATACGCCAGTTTGTTTTGCGGGCCCATTTGAATAGTGCCGGAACGACCAGGGTGGAACCATGCGGGTGCACCGGAAACAACTTGCAATGAGACAACAGCCAAACCGCAAGCCTCAAGCACGCTCAATACGTCGGCCTTCACATCAAAGACATCAACATCACGCTTGCCGCCTTGGACGTTGCGCGAAACCGCGGCGCCACGGCGAATACCAGCAGCGCGCAAAGTTTCATCCGACATCTTATCGCCCGCATAGGCGTGGCCCACCTCAGCAAGCATCAAATCTGCAAAGCCACGTGCCACATTGCGGCCCGCTGCTGTTATTAAATTTGGCAACAGAGATGGCCGCATGTCGGTGAGCTCAGATGAAATTGCATTACTGAGTTTGAGTTCATTCAGCCCCCCGCCAAATAATTTGGCATGCGCTTCTGGAAGGAACGCCCAAGTCACAGCTTCATTGAAACCACGTGTCGCCAGCGTGCGCCGCGCGGCCAACATGCGCTTTTGCAACGGGTTCAGAACTGGCCGCGCAATATCATGCGGGCGTGACATTGCTGCATTGGGGATATTCTCTAAGCCGTAAATGCGGCAGATTTCTTCGACCAGATCAGCCTCGCCCTTCACATCAGGCCGCCAACTTGGAACGTGTGCCACACCATCTTCTGAAACCACAAAACCCAAATCACGCAAAATGCGTAATTGCTCCGTCCACGGAATATCAACACCACCCAAAGACTTCACACGGCTCTTGCGCAAGGTGAATGCCCGCGCCGTATTGGGCACAGCACCCGCAATCACCAGCTCTGATGCCTCGCCGCCACATAACTCCAAAATCAAACGCGTGGCAATCTCGGCCCCCACTAGCGTGAAAGCCGGATCAATGCCGCGCTCAAAGCGATACCGTGCATCTGAAATGATGCCGAGTTTGCGACCCGTGGCGGCCGTGGCTTGCGGATCAAAATATGCAGCTTCGAGGAACACATTAGTCGTGCCGTCAGAACAGCCCGATGCCTCTCCGCCCATAATGCCTGCGATACCTTCGGCGGATTTCTCGTCAGCAATCACAGTCATCTGATCACTCAACGTGTAAGTCTTGCCATCCAGTGCCACTAAGCTCTCACCAGCTTTCGCGAAGCGCGCGGAAATATTGCCGTGCACTTTATCAGCATCAAACACATGCAAGGGACGGCCATAGGTAAAGGTGATGTAATTGGTGATATCGACCAAAGTTGAAATCGGACGAAGGCCGATGGACTTCAACCGCGCCTGCAACCATGCAGGCGATGGCCCATTTTTTACGCCTTTGAAATAACGCCCGACAAATAATGCGCAAGAATTTTGGCCTTCAATGGAAACATCAATCGGCGATTTGAATGTGCCTTTCACAGGCGCTGCATTAAGCGGCTTTAATGTGCCCAACCCCTTGGCCGCGAGGTCACGCGCCAGACCATGAATGCCCAAAGCATCAGGCCGATTGGCTGTCACCTTGATATAAATCATCGGGTCATCAAGGCCCAATGCCTTCACCGCTGGCGTGCCCACTGGCCAATCACCGTGCACATCAATAATGCCATCATGCTCGTCTGAGAGTTTAAGCTCACGCTCAGAACACATCATGGCTTCACTGTCTTGGCCGCGAATATTAGCAGGCGCAAACACCGCACCTGTCACCGGAATAACAGCCCCCGGCAAAGCAATAATCGCCTTCATCCCCGCGCGTGCATTGGGCGCACCACAAACCACTTGCTTCACACCCTCAGCCGTTTCCACCTTGCACAGCCGCAGCTTATCCGCATTAGGGTGCTTTTCAGCTTCCAAAACATAAGCCACTTTGAATGCAGCAAGTTCTTTCGTGCGGTCGGTCACTTCTTCCACTTCCAAGCCAACCCCAATCAAACCTTCGCAGATTTGTTCAAGTGTGGCGGTCGTATCAAGGTGTTTTTTAAGCCAAGAGAGAGTGAATTTCATGATTGAGTTCCTAAATGTCCTCTACCGCTTGCGGGAGAGGAAAGGGGCCCATCGCTTGCGATGGGATAGGTGAGGGGCTGTGTCATTTCAAAGCCTCCGATATCAAAGTCAAAACTTCATCCATACCTTCTTTGATTTCAGCGTTGTGAAAGCGGATGACTTTGTAGCCTTGAGATTGAAGATAAGTTGTACGCCGCTTATCATTTGACACTTCTGCCTCAGTTGAATGCGTCCAACCATCAATCTCAATTATCAATTTTCTTTCGAGACAGATGAAGTCCACAATGTATGGGCCGATTGGCGCTTGCCTGCGGAATTTTTGTTTGGCCAGCTGGCGATTGCGCAGCTGTTCCCACAATCTTTTTTCAGCAGGGGTGGAATCGACGCGGAGTTGTTTTGCGGTTTCGAGTTTTTGGCCATCTCTCATGCCCTCACCTATCCCACATTGCTAAAGCAATGCGGGCCCCTTTCCTCTCCCGCTGTGCGGTAGAGGACATTTGCCTCATGTCCTCGCCCGCTTTAGCGGGAGAGGAAAGGGGCCCATGAGCGTCAGCGAAATGGGATAGGTGAGGGGATGTCACGACAACCCACCCGCAAGTGTCGGCACTTGCAACGAGCGGAAACCATAATGCCGCAGCCATCTCAAATCTGATTCAAAAAACGCTCGCAAATCTGGAATGCCATATTTCAGCATCGCAATGCGGTCGATGCCCATGCCGAAGGCGAAGCCTTGATAGCGATCGGGGTCAAGCCCGCCAGCGCGAATAACATTGGGATGCACCATGCCCGAGCCTAAAATCTCCAGCCACTTATCGCCGGTGCCAATCTTAAGCTGCCCGCCTTCGCGCGAATAATTGATGTCCACTTCCATTGATGGTTCCGTGAACGGAAAATGCGAAGCACGGAAACGCATCTTCACATCGTCAACTTCAAAAAACGCTTTGCAAAATTCCTGCAAGATCCATTTGAGGTTGCCCATATGGGTCGTCTCATCAATCACCAGAGCTTCAACCTGGTTGAACATCGGCGTGTGCGTCATATCCGAGTCAGAGCGAAACGTGCGGCCCGGTGCAATAATGCGAATGGGCGGTTTCTGAGACAGCATGGTACGGATTTGCACAGGTGATGTATGGGTGCGCAGAACCATGCGACTGCCATCGGGCTTTTCATTGAAATAAAATGTGTCGTGTTCCTGCCGCGCCGGATGATCAGCAGGCATATTGAGCGCGTCGAAATTATGAAAGTCGTCTTCAATATGCGGGCCTTCCGCCACGGCGAATCCCAGATCACCAAATATCTGCACCACCTCTTCCCACACTTGGGAAACAGGATGAATCGTGCCAGCGCTTTGCGGGCGCACGGGCAGCGTCACGTCAATTTTTTCAGACACCAAACGCGCTTCTAATGCCGCCTCAGCAAACATCAGTTTCTTGGCTGATAAAGCCTCCGTCACTTTATCTTTCAAAACATTGAGCGCGGCTCCCGCAGCTTTGCGTTCATCAGGCGCCATTTTTCCAAGGCCTGCCATGCGCTCCGAAATCACGCCCTTCTTGCCCAAAGCTGAAACCCGAATGGCCTCAACACCTGCTTCATCAGAGGCGGCGGACACTTGCGCTAATAGTTCTTGTTCGAGTGCATCAAGCGAAATTTGGTCAGTCATTCAAAA
Organism: uncultured Aestuariivirga sp.; assembly: GCA_964247245.1. Taxonomy (GTDB): domain Bacteria; phylum Pseudomonadota; class Alphaproteobacteria; order Rhizobiales; family Aestuariivirgaceae; genus Aestuariivirga. The sequence goes on along the minus strand of CAXTTK010000001.1, from coordinate 427,198 downwards.
TCCAACTTTTCATTCGTCATTCCCGCGAAGGCGGGAATCTCTGTTTTGTCGCGTAACGCAGATTCCCGCTTTCGCGGGAATGACGTTGGTGGTGTAGGCCTTGCAAAATAGAACGGGCCTTAAGGGCGGTTTAGCCGCCTTTAAAGCCCGGTCAAGAGTCCTAAACTGTATTAAAACTTAAGCCGCTTTTTGAGCAGCCTTCGCTTTTTCCACGAGAACCGCAAATGCGGCTGCATCATGCACAGCAAGATCGCTCAGAACCTTGCGGTCCACAACAATCCCGGCCTTGTCCAGACCGTAAATAAATCGGCCGTAAGTCAGGCCCAATTCGCGCGAAGCTGCGTTAATGCGTTGAATCCAAAGTGAACGGAAATTGCGCTTCTTGGTGCGACGGTCGCGGTAAGCATATTGCCCGGCCTTTTCCACAGCCTGAACGGCAACGCGGAAAATGTTTTTGCGGCGGTTGAAATAGCCTTTAGCGGCCTTGATAACTTTTTTGTGGGAACGGCGTGCGACGACACCACCTTTTGCACGTGACATGAATCAGCCTCCCTTATTTCTTACCAGCATATGGCATGTGGATTTTGACCAGGCGTTCGTCGCCTGCGGCCAAAATCATAGTGCCACGTTGATTGCGGATGGTTTTGTTGGAGCGCTTGATCATGCCATGGCGTTTGCCGGCAGCGCCAGCGATCACCAGGCCTGAGGCTGTGAAGCGAAAACGCTTCTTGGCCGCAGATTTAGTCTTCATTTTGGGCATTTTGCTTGGTCCTAAAGTTAAGCGTTAATCGAGCCGCCATGGCATGCCCTATACAAGCCAGGCGACGTGAATACTTCAGTTTTGAGGTGAAGGTAGCGGGGATAAAGCAGATTATGGCTTTAATGGCAAGCGCTGCATGCTTGCCGGGTTCTGCAACCCCATCATCCAAGCCGGCATTGCCGAAACAGGCAATGCGACCCCCCTCGCTCTGAGGGGGGCCAAATAGGCCATATCAATGTTTTGATAGCGGGATTCCAGCAATTCGCGACGCTCGGTTTCCCAAGTTCGGTCGGTATATAATGGAATACATATCATTCGGTGCAATTCGACACGGCTCACGCCAATGTCACGCAATTGATAATCGCTAAATTTTTGCAGCCGCTTCAAGTCCTTGCGCATGCGCCAATTGGTGACCACGCGCACAATCCAAGTGAGACGGCCAAAGGCTGCTCTGGAATTGGCTTCATTGATCTCAAAATCGCGCATGATAGTCTCCTGTAAGCTCCAATTGTATCGATTGTTTTGTCAAATATTCACGAATATTCTTGATATTCGCTAATTGTGTAGATACAATGAACGTTATGATCAAAACAATCGAAACATTGTTACCATGACAATTTGGGTCCCCACGCTCGATCGTTCCAAGCCATTGTATCTGGCCATCGCTGATGCCATCAGTTCTGATGTTGATGGCGGAACATTAGCCAAGGGCGACAGGCTTCCCCCACAACGGGATTTGGCTTGGAAGCTCGGGGTAACTTTGGGCACCGTCACGCGCGCCTATAAAGAAGCAGAACTGCGTGGGCTTTTATCTGGTGAAGTGGGCCGCGGCAGTTACATTCGCAGCGGCAGTGCGGTGTCTTCAATCACACCCATCGCCAAAGAAAATGATGGCCTCGTTGATTTGACCCACGCCATTCCGCCGCCTGTCGTTACCGCGCAAGAATTTGATTCAGCGCTTCATGCCGTCATGCGTGATCCGCGCAGGCTCGATCTTCTGGACTATGCCCCGCCTGATGGCTTTGCGCTGCACAAAGTGATGGCTGCGCATTGGTTAAAGCGTAGCGGTATTGAAGCAAACACGAGAGATATTTTTATTACAGCCGGCGCACATCTCGGCTTGATCACGGTGCTCGAAGCAATTTCAGAACCGGGTGAAACGGTTATGGCAGAGGGTGTCAATTACGCGCTGCTCAGAAACACTTTTAAGAACGCGCATGTTGAACCTTTGGCTTTGGAAATGGACTCAGAAGGCCTCACGCCAACTGCCTTTGAACATGCGGCGCGCACCACCAAATCGCGCATCCTTTATATTGTTCCCACGTTGCAAAACCCAACGACCAGCACCATGAGTATGCGAAGGCGTGAAGAGATTGTGGCGATCGCGCGAAAATACAAAGTCACTATTATTGAAGATGATATTTTCAGATTGCTCGATGCGCGCGTGCAGCCACCAACCTTTTATACAATAGCACCTGAACTCACCTATCACATCACCAGTCTCTCAAAAACCCTTGCCCCGGGCCTGCGGATTGGTTTTGTGGTCACACCTCAGGGCCAAGAAAAATCAATGCGGTCACACGTCCGCACCATGGCCTCGCGGACGGTTGGTATCACCGGCGAGATCGCGCGTTATTGGATTGAAACTGATCTTGCAGATACGATCTTAAGTCGTACACGTCGCGAACTTAGCTCACTGCGCGCTTCATTTATTGAATTGTTTAAAGGCTGCAATTTCCGTTGTGAACCAGGTGCACCTTATGCGTGGCTTGAATTGCCAGAACATTGGAATGTGTCGCGCTTTGCTGCTGCGCTGGCGGCTGCGAACATTAAGGTCACACCCGGCTCTGCCTTTTTGCTCGTGCCCAGTTTAACGCCCCGCCATATTCGCATTTGCTTTGGAACATCAATTGAAAATTTCAAAGTGCGCAAAGCCTTTGAAACAATCCGCACATTGATGCGCGAGCAAGATGAGGACGAGTTTACACCTGTTGCATAAGTGTCTTGCTTAGCCGCTCCAACATAACACCAAGCGAAATGCGCAGCTCTTCCAACTTCTCCTTGCCAATCATTTCTGCAAATTCATTTTCGAGACTTACAACTTGCTGCCTTGCAGATCTATTGGCCAATTCGCCTTTCGGCGTGATCACTACAACCTTGTCGCGCTTGTTACCCGGCAGTGTCTTCAAGGCAATGACTTGCAGCTTTATCAGCCTTTGCACTGAACTTTGTGCTGCTTGACGGGTAATTTGCAACTCTCTCGCAATCTCTGAAATTGTATAGGTGCTGCGCGAAGCCCGCACGAACACGCGAACATCAGATGGGCGGACATTTTCATAAGGCGTTCCGCGCCGATATTGCGACATGCGCCCATCAATGGCCAAACCTAAATAATACAGCAATGTGCGAATATTATCGATCGGAACCTGACTAACTTGATCATCAACCATGATTGACAATAAACATATCCATGCAAATTGCGCAAGCGTCCATGCATAGGCTATTGTCTATCTCGATTGACAATAGCCTATGCAGTACCTAAATCATCTTTGTCAATTACGATTGACAAAAGACTCGGATAGCGGGCTCCCCCAGCATGGTGGTCCTGCTAATTCGTTAGTTTGATTGCCTTCACGCAAAGTCTGAGTCTTTTTAACCGCCAGAAGTACGCCCGGGGGCGCTCTGCTTCTGGTTGTCGCGGCCGGTGGTGCCTATCCCACCATCGGCCGTTTTATTTTTGCTCTTCGGAAAACACCTTGGCCAGCTCAGGTCTTAAATCGATCAATATGGCATCTGCCATAGACGCATGTCCTTCAGCGGACGGATGCATGGCGCCTGTTGTTTCAGAAAAGTTCGCCTTCGACGCAGGCTCATCAATCCCACCATATTTATCGACAACCTTCTGGTTCATCACCATCACCGCATCATTGAAGCTGCGCACCCAGCGTTGACGCAATGCATAAGGATAGTTTTGCGTCGCAGGATCATAAGGCTTCCACCCTGCACCATTGGCAAAAATAGTTGATTGGCAGGTCTGGGTCGGCCTTTCGGATTTTCCCCAACACGGAATCATCAACATTTCAGCGGGGTCATCTGCTCGGTCTTTGCGCTGTGCACAAAAGCCATGCCCCTTGAAGGGTTGATCGTTGTAAGCCCGCCCCGCATAAGTCCAGCCATTGGCCTCCGCCAATTCGCCCATGCTGCGATGCAGAACGTCCAGTTGGGCATGGGCCTGGTCGAGTTTGGACTTGGTCACCACCAACCATGACGAAAACCGGTCGAGCGATTGATTGGCAGCATAAGCATCTTCGGGTTGATCGGAACCATCAACACCAGCGCAAGTCTTGCCATTTTCGTCAGCGAGGATATCTGGATAGGCGGTGAGCACAATCCGCGATGGATCATAAGCCATGTCACCATTGCTCAAGGGTAAAGAAGCTTCCAAAGCATGGGCTAGCCTCGCATATGACGGGCCTAATTTTTCTTTCACATTGGCGGCAAATTGGTCGGCGGGCACTGTTGCACCAAAAAACTTGGCGAGCACAGATGAAGCGCCATCGCGCAATGTCGACCACGCCACAAGATTAGCAAAGCCCACATCATTGCCGCCCACCGATAGAAATACAAAATCTATATTGCGTCTGAATTGGCTTTGCGGGCAAACCCAAGTGCCATTGTCATTGCCCAGTTCAACTTTGCATAATTCGCGCAGGGCCCAATAAAGTTGAGTATCTTTTTTCCCACCCGTGGTGGGTCTGATGAGTGAGTCAGAAGATTTTCTGGTTCTGTCGCTCACATACTCAACATAGGACTGCGGGCCCAAAACACCCTTATCAATCGATGCGCCTGAACACGAATAGCCCATGAAAGTTACAGCGCCATGGGGGTTCTCCAGTCCAATCTGCAATGCAGCCCGCAATTGATGGCTATAAAGTGAGCGGTGGCATAATTGGTCAAGCCACACAGCCGATCCCGAAACATCACCATTCACCCGCGCCGGATAGAGATTTTGCGAGCGGTGATTTTCGTCTAATTCGACTGGCACATCTGGGTTGCCTTCGCCTGATGCAAAACTATCTCCCAGCCCCAAAATCAAAATATCTTTCACGCGTGCATCAATGCTGATGGGCCTTTCGCCTTCAACATTGACCGAGATCGTGGCCCCTTCTGGATATGGCAGATAGGCCTTTACGGTTTCATCGCAGGGCGCTTTCAGCTCCTTGCCATCACCCACACGCCAAATGCAGTTAAATTCCGACACGAGATTTTTTGAACTCACAGGTTTCAGCTGCATCTCGATTTCATGAAATTTCGGATTGACGTAGGTTTCAATATCGCTGCAACCAGTGTGGCGGCGCTGCTTTTCATTCCAGCAGGTTTCATTCACCGCAGAAGCAGCCCAGCCATGCCAATCAAATTTGGTACGCAGAATATTTGTAAATGGAATGCGCCGATCATTGAGCACATGCTCGGTGCCTAGCACTGAGCTGTTATAATAAAACATGGCACTGTCTTCGGTTGAGCCCGAATGCTGGTTCACATGCTGGCCATATTGCCGCCAAGCCAGTTCTTGTTGCTTGAAAATGCCTGGGTCGCGGAACAAGCGAAAGCGGTTTGAAACTTTCCAAGTGATCTGCACATTTGAAGATGTCAGCGTTTCGGCCGATAAAGGTGCAAAGCTACACCCTAAAAACAAAACCAAAAACATAAACCGCCACAATATTGTCATAATCTACAAATCCTATTGAAGGACTTTAAACCACACAATCAAGCCTAAATTATGGCAGGAATAAAAAGAAACGCATAATAATTTATGCGTTCCAAATATTGCTATTTTGCGGCTTTAGGAGCCAAAATCATAATAATCTGGCGGCCCTCAAAGCGCGGTTCCATTTCAACCTTGGCAATTTCCGCGGTGTCCACTTTCACGCGAGCCAGCAGCTTATGGCCCAATTCCTGGTGGTCCATTTCGCGGCCTTTAAAGCGCAGCGTTACTTTCACTTTATCGCCCTCATCAAAGAAGCGCTTTGCAGCTTTCATCTTGGTTTCATAGTCATGATCGTCGATCATGGGGCGCAGTTTCAATTCCTTGATTTCGATGACACGCTGTTTCTTACGTGCTTCATTGGCTTTCTTTTGTTCTTGGAATTTGAATTTGCCAAAATCGAGAATCTTCGCCACAGGCGGTTTGGCATCCGGGGAAATTTCAACCAGATCCAATTCGGCTTCTTCAGCCATGATGAGAGCTTGACGGGTTGGCACAACGCCAACATTGTTTCCTTCAGCATCAATCAAACGCACTTCGCGGCTGTCAATTTTGTTATTGATGCGGTGGGTTTCTTCCTTCGGGGCCGGCTGGGCGCTGCGCACAGGTGCCGGTTTGCGTGGGGGTATACTCAAGGGTGGTGTATCTCCTAATGTTTATCGGGTGCCGTTTTGCAATGGTTATTGCGAATCCGGACGCCACCTCTTAGCAGAACAATGGGCATGGCGTATAGACACTGAATCTCGAAGGGAATCTTAGTTGGCTGCTCTGGAATTTGACGATGCGCTGGAAGATTTACAACTCGCCTACATCCGGGACGGGGGCCACGACGCATTTGGGCCTAGCGGTTTTTTCTGGCTCGGCGGCTATCGGTCGGACATGCGCGGGTCAAAGGCCGAGAGCTTGGCCAATTTGGCCAGTTCCACAAGGCGGCAACTGACGCGCTTTGACTATTCCGGCCATGGTGAGTCATCGGGCCTCTTCACCGACGGCACAATTACCGATTGGCTAGAACAATCAACCCATATGTTTTTGGAACATGCCAAAGGCAAGCGCATCATCGTCGGCTCCAGCATGGGTGGCTGGTTAGCTTTATTGCTCGCAAGGCGCTTACGCGAAGAAGACCCATCGGCCTTTCGCCGTATCGCTGGAATGGTGTTGCTCGCTCCTGCGACCGACATGACCCAGGATTTGATGTGGGATCATTTTAGCGATGCAGCCCGCCAAGAACTCCGCGACACGGGCATGTATCAGAGGCCATCGGCTTATGGCGAGCCCTATTCCATTACGGTCAAACTTCTGGCCGATGGCGAAAAGCATTTGCTGCTGCGCGATAAATTATTTCTGCCATTTCCAGTTCGAATCTTACAAGGCTCCGACGATGTCGACGTGCCACCGCCTCATGCGATCAAAACTTTCGAGGCACTCACCGGGCCCGATATTACATTGACCTTCATCAAAGACGGTGACCACCGTTTGTCATCCGCGGGGCAACTCCGCTTTTTGCAAGAAACAGTTTTGGATTTGGCTAAACGCGCAGATGGCGAGATGTTTTAAAGCAAAGCCTTTAACCCAATTTTATAATTTGGATATTTCAACTCATAGCCCAGTTCGTTTTTAATCCGGGCATTCGAAACACGCTTTGAATCCGCGTAAAAACTTTTAGCCATGGCTGAAAGCTTGGCATCTTCGAATGACACATCTGGTGGAATGGGCAGCCCTAACAACTCTGCGGCATGGGCAATCACATCCTGTGGCGGACAAGGTTCATCATCAGCCAAATTGTAAATGCGACCGGGATCCGGTTTGTTGATCGAAGCTAAAAGCACTCCCGCAATATCTTCCACATGAATGCGACTAAAAATTTGACCCTGCTTGATCACTCGCTGCGCTTTGCCCGATTTCAAACTTTCAAAAGCATCGCGCCCCGGCCCATAAATTCCAGCAAGTCTAAAAATATGCAACGGCAAACCAGAAATCGATTGCCACGCAGCCTCCGCATCAACGCGGCGTTGCCCACGATCCGTGTTGGGTTGAAGCGCACTATCTTCATCCACCCATTCACCAGCGCGATCACCATAAACGCCAGTGGTGGAAAGATAGGCGACCCATTCAAATGTTTTCGCGCGACTTATTAACTCATCTCTGAACCGCAGCAAAACCGGATCGCCATCATCGCTTGGTGGCACTGATGTCACGATATGGGTGACTGATTCCGGAATAGTTTGAAGCTCACTGAACAGAACACCTTTAAACCCCTGTGCATTAATTGCGGCAACACCTTCTGGCGAACGACTAGTTCCGGTGACACTCCACTCAATAGGATCAAGTTTATGCGCCAAAGCCTCAGCCGAAAACCCAAATCCAAAACAGAGAAGATGTTTCATGCCGATAATTCCTCCAACGCCCAAAGTGCAGATTCGCTGACAATAGCCGAAGGATCATTCAACAACGCTCGCACAGCAAACCGCAAATTTGCATCGCCACTATTGCCAGCAGCAATCAGGCAATTGCGAATGAAGCGGTCACGGCCAATGCGTTTCACAGGCGAACCTGAAAACAGTTTTCGAAATTCTGCATCGTCCAACGTCAACAAATCGGCAAGCGATGGTGACACCAAATCCTCTCGCGCTTTCAATTTTATCTCAGATGATTCACGCGCAAATTTATTCCACGGGCAAACACCCAAGCAATCATCGCAGCCATAAATTCGGTTGCCCATGGCTTTCCGAAATTCAATTGCGATGTGGCCTTTGTGTTCGATGGTCAGATATGAAATGCACCGCCTTGCATCAATCTGGTGGGGGGCTGTGAATGCTTTAGTCGGGCAAATATCCAAACAGGCTTGGCATGTTCCACAATGATCAATCTCTGGTTCATCAAACTCTAGTTCTGCCGTCGTCAAAATCGAACCAATAAAAAACCACGAACCCAATTTACGCGAGACAAGATTTGTATGTTTGCCCTGCCATCCTAAACCAGCCTGCGCGCCTAAAGGTTTTTCCATCAGCGGGGCTGTGTCAATAAATACTTTTACATCCTGCCCGCTCACACCTGCGAACCATCCCGCCAAAGTTTTCAATTTCGATTTGATCACGTCATGATAATCGCGGTTCAGAGCATATGTCGAAATCACACCCGTTGATTTCTTCTCCAGCCGCGCGAAGACATCTAAGCCCTGATCATAATTCACGGCCAGCATGATAGCCGACTTTGCTTCTGCCCACATCGCATCAGGCGATTTGCGCCGATCAAGCGTTTCAACCATCCAGCCCATATCGCCGTGGTGGCCTGCTTCAACATAGGCCTCAAGTTCATTACCAATATTTGAAATCAATGAAGCTGAAGTAATGCGCACATCGTCAAAGCCTAAATCCAGCGCTTTGGCTTTTAAGTTTGTTGCAAGGTCAGAAATCAAGGTCAGCGTAATTGGCTGAAGCGGGCATGCCGGGCAGCGTGTCAGCCAGCAGCACACGGAATGATGGCCTCGACTTGATGCGTTGATACCAACTTTTCGCCACAGGATTTTCGGACCAATCAATATCGCCCAAATAATCAATAGCCGAAATATGCGCAGCAGCAGCCAAATCTGCCAATGTTAATTCTTCGCCACCCAACCAAGAACGTTCCTCGGCCAAATAAGCAACATAATCCAAATGGGGTTTAATGCGTCCCTTGGCTTGGCGCACGCGAGCCATATCCGGCGCACCGCCACCTGCGTGATAATCCATAAAACGTTTGATCACTTTTTCAGTCAGCAACGGTTCGGTGACTTCTGTATAAAATTTCACATCAAACCAAGCGACCAATCTTCTAATCTCAGCGCGCGCAAAAGCATTGCCTGGCAGCAGACGCGCTTTGCCCATGCGGGTTTCTTCGAGATACTCGCCCAACGCTTCAATGCCACCAATTGCTAAACCTGAGTCTTCCAAAAATACAGGAAGCATTCCTGAAGGGTTCAAGTCCCGCACCGTTTGGCTTGGCATCCAAGCGCGTTCATCTGCCAATTGGCAAGCCTCACCATATTCAGCCAAACTCAACCGCACTCGCCTCGAATATGGATCAAGCGTAAAGTGATAAAGTTTCGGCATCTGAGTTTTCTGACCAATCTAAATTAAAATTAAAAGGCATGCCGCATTTGCCTCCAGTAACATCTGGCATATAAGCCCAGTCTGGTATAGCAGCAAGAGATTCGAAAATAAGGGTAAACCGGGGAACTTTATGTCGATTGAGCAAATCATCGTTCTGGCACTAATTCAGGGCATAACAGAATATCTCCCCATTTCATCTTCAGGTCATTCGATTTTGGTGCCGGCACTGACAGGCTGGCCTGACCAAGGCCCTCTCACAGACGCTATTACCAATGTCGGAACTGTTTCAGCCACCATCCTTTATTTTTGGCGTGACGTGGTTTCGATGTTCTACGGGCTCCTCGATTTGATCAAGCGCCAAACAACTCCTTCGTCCAGGTTGGTGCTCAATGTCATTATCGCTTCAATTCCTGTTATGGTATTGGGCCTGATTTTTCAAATTACCCATTTTGATGAAATTTTACGTTCGCCTTTGATCATCGCGATCAATTCTGTCGTCTTTGGTTTGGCGCTTTATGCAGCTGATGCTTATGGCTTGAACCGCAACCGCATTGCCGACATTACCCCAAAGACTGCACTTTACATTGGCCTTGCGCAAATGTTGGCGCTTAATCCAGGCACCAGTCGCTCAGGCATTACAATGACCGCAGGTCGCGCCTTAGGTTTCCTCCGCTCTGATGCGGCGCGGTTTTCATTTCTGATTTCGATTCCAGCCAATGCGGCCGGTTCAATTGTCAAGATTGGCCACGCGATCAAAAATCATGACCCGATTACAGGCCCGATGATTCTGTGCGGCATCCTCACATTCTTCATAGGCCTGATGACCATCGCATTTTTAATGCGCTTGATCCGCAATCACAGCTTTTTGCCCTTCGTGATCTACCGCGTCATTCTGGGCGGCGCATTGCTGGGCTTGGTCTATTCGGGCTTCGCGTTTGGCAAGCTGAACTGACCGGCTTTGCGGAACCTGTAAAGATAACTCGGCACGATTGCTTCTACAGTGCGCGCGGTAATGCCGAGACCTTCTAATGTGCGGCCTTCGCTTTCAGCTTTCGCATCCACCAGATTATCCGCTTTCAAAAGTTCAACTTGATCCTTCGTCAAAGCCGGGTTTGGCAGCAGGCCTGCAACAGCGCCCATGATAGACGCAACACCAAATGGAATAGGCAGCAAAATGCGCTTGCGCTGCGTGGTTTTTACGATGAACTGCAGAATTTGCTTGAAACTCATCACCTCTGGCCCGCCCAGCTCATAGGTCTTGCCATCGGCCACGCCGCGATCCACCAAAGTGGCCAACGCTTCAGCCACATCGCCCACAAACACCGGTTGGAATTTTGTTTGGCCTCCACCAATCAAAGGCAGAATGGGCGAAAAGCGCGCCATCTGCGCAAATTTGTTGAACAGATTATCTTCTGGCCCAAACACCACGCTAGGGCGGATGATTATTGCATTCGAGAAATTTGCAGCGGCATTGGCCTCACCCTTGGCGCGGCTTTTCACATAGACACTTGTTGAAGGCTTATCAGTTCCAAGACCAGACATATGGATGAACAGTTGCGCCTTGGCGGTTTTGGCGGCCTTGGCAATCGCTGTTGCGCCAAACTCATGCACGGCTTCAAAAGTTTGCGCACCTGCATTTGAAAATACCGCAGTCAAATTGATAACTGCAAAAGCGCCATCGCAAGCAGCGGCTAAAGAAGCTGGGTAGCGCACATTGGCCTGCACTGGAACAATTTGACCCGGCACACCCAGAGGAACCACATGACCAGCGAGGTCTGGCCTGCGGCAGGCCACGCGCACACGGTAGCCGCGTTTGGCCAATGCTCTGACCACATGGCGACCAATAAAGCCCGAACCGCCAATTACGGTGATGAGTTTGTCAGAATTCTGTGCACCCACAGTTATGTTCCTCAAATTATGATGAGCCACGGCTTTAAATGTCCATTCGCAAAAATGCAAATGCCAGATGGTAGCCATTGATGCCAATACATGATTACGGGAGTTTCATGAACTATTATTAAAAACAAAACTCATAATCCCGTCACAATCGGGCGTGAATTGCGTCGGTGATGTCTGATTGCATTTTATCAGACGAAAATTCAATACCGATGCAACAGAAATATGGGAGACTTCCGATGATTAATAAAATCCTTTGCGCCAGCATGGTTCTTGCTGGTTTAAGCGTATCAAGTTTTGCTGCAACCGCAGCTGCTGGCTTTTACGTTGAGCAAGACGCCAAAACCCATGCCTGCATGATCAGCGACAAAGCCCCAGACGGCAAAGCCATGATGGATGTTGGTACAAAAGTTTACGCCAGCAAAGCCAATGCTGAGCAGGCGATGGCCAATTTGAAAGTCTGTGCAGCGGCAATGGCACCAGCGGCGAAACCAGCTGCGGCTGCTAAGCCTGTTGTAGCTGCTAAGCCTGCTGCGGTTGTTCCTGTTAAGCCAGCCGCAGCTCCAGTCAAACCCGCCGCGATGGCTGCTGGTTTTTATGTTGAGCAAGATGCCAAGACCCACAAATGTATGGTTGCCGACAAGGCCCCAGACGGTAAAGCAATGATGGACGTTGGTACGAAGGTTTATAAGACAAAGCCAAACGCTGAAATGGCTATGTCAATGTTGAAGGTCTGCAAATAAAATATTTGCACATACTTTAATGTGATTCGAGCGGGCGAAAGGCTTTATGTCTTTCGCCTTTTTTATTGAAGTCAACTTGGTCATGCTGTGGTTGACAGCCAAATGCCCGCCCCCTAAGGAAGCGCCGTTGCCCTGATGGCGGAATTGGTAGACGCGCACGGTTCAGGTCCGTGTGCCGAAAGGCGTGGAGGTTCGAGTCCTCTTCAGGGCACCATTTCGTAAATCAAATAAGTCCAAAGAACGAAAGCGGGCTTTTTTGTGCCTTTTTCTAAAATGTTGATCCTGAGACGTCCTAGGAAGCGTGTTGGTATCCAAGCAATTTATTGGTATAATCGTCGGTAGTTTCACAAATTATCAGCTGTTGTGCCGGATGGGATACAAACAAATGCCGCTGAACGATAGGCAAACCAATAACTTAAAGTCTTAAGAGAAGGCTTTGAAACAGAGCGATGGTGGTGGCCTCTATATTCACCTGACACCGCAAGGGACTAAACTGTGGCGCATAGGCGGGTGGGTTATTCAAACACCGTAATGACCTCACACGGCTTTCGGGCCAGCGCGTCTACGCTCTTGAATGAGAGTGGCCTTTGGAATGCCGATGGGATTGAGGCAGAACTAGGCCATGCGGGTGCCGATGAAGTGAGGCGTGCCTATCATCGGAAAATCGTCTCAAAACCAGCTCAGATGTTGATATCTTCTGAAAACACCCATTTTGTTGTTGGGTCAGAGACCAAATCTCAATCGGATTCTTTCTTGGCTCGACGACGTTAACAACTTGCAATATTATCAAACTGCTTCAGGCATAAAGATTTGAGCCAAGCGAGAAAATAGTTTGTTCTGGGGGAATCCAATGGGAATTCTTCTACGTGCCGTGTTGTTGCTGATTTTGGTTTTTGCACCGCAAGCTGCATTCGCGTCCAAACGCATCCGCATTGGTGTTTCTCTTGGCATAACAGGACAGCTCAAGGAACCGGCGACAATGCAAGAGCGCGCTTATAAGCAATGGCGCGATGAGGTGAACAGTCGCGGTGGATTGCTCGGCCACCCAATTGAGTTGATCATCCGCGATGACGAAGGCAGCACTGAAAAAGCACTAACCATCTATCGCGACTTTGTTGCCAACGATGGTGCTGATATTGTCTTTGGTCCCTATTCAAGCGAGATAACGGCAGCGATAGCCAAAACAGTGGATGCCGCAGGCTACCCCATGCTCGCGTCGGGGGCTTCGGCGGATGAAATCTGGAGGCAAGGCTATCATAATATTTTCGGCATGTGGACACCTGCGAGCCGCTACACACAAGGGATATTGCGCCAAGCGCATGAGGCAGGTCTGACATCAATTGCAATTCTCTATGCGAGTGATTCATTTTCAACGGAAATTGCCGCTGGCACGCGCAAATGGGGACCCTATCTAAAATTAAAAATAGTGTTGGACGAGGGCTATGCTAAAAATAGCTCCGATCTCGCCGCTGAAATCCGCCGAGCCCAAACATCGGGGGCGGAACTCGTGGTGATTGCTGGGCACCTCAATGAAGCAATACAGGCCAAGCACGCGCTCAGACAAATTGGCTGGGTACCGCGGGCGTTCTTTGCTACTGTGGGTCCTGCGCTTCCGGCTTGGTCAACATTGGTAGCGGACCCTGCAGATGCAACGTTTGCAACATCGATATGGGAGCCCAACGATTCATTTCCCCACTCACGGGATTTCGCGGCTGCGTTTGAGAAGCGCTACGGCGTTGCTGCCAGCTATCATGCAGCCACCGCCTATGCAGCCGGGGAGATTCTCGAAGCCGCCATCAATGCCGCTGGCACAACTGAACGCGGTGAAGTGCGCGAAGCGCTCATTAATCTTGATACCTATACTGTTCTCGGCCGTTTCGCCGTTGATAGCACAGGTATCCAAGTGAAGCGACTTGACATGCTCATTCAATGGCAAAACGGCCGAAAGGAAATCGTCTGGCCTGAAGAAATTCGCACACGCCCACCCGTGTTCGGGCCCGGTACCCCATGAGAAAGTTTAGACCATCGCTGCAACTGGTCATCCTTGGTCCGGCCCTAGCCTTGATCATAGCAGTTGGACTGGTTCTTTATTTTCTCGTGCTCCGCACAATTAGCGATTACGCCAGCGAGAATATTCGCAGCACACTTGCAGCGCTTTTACGCAGCACGGTCACAATTGCTGATTCCGAAGTTGATCGGCAAAATAGTGAAAATAAAGTTTCGGATGCCGAAGCTGCGCTGACTTACCAGCTTAACACACGCATTAGGCTGGAAGATTTTGCCAGAGATCAGCGTGTCGGCATCGTAATCTTGGCTGATGGAGTGGTAGACTTTGAAACAGGACTTTCGAAAGCAAGTTCAAAATTGATTGTCTCAGAGGACAAAGTGTCTGGACGAGATCAAATTTCAGGCGATGGCGGCCAAACCTTCTATGTCGCTTCCGCCCACTTCTCACCATGGAACTGGCAGATCTTTCTGGCTAAAGATGCGAGCGACTTTCAAGCATTAGTCAGTCAAGTGCGCCAAGTTTATATCAGTTCTGGCTTGGCGCTGCTTGCCGCCTTTGCCTTGATGATCCTTGCTTTGCGTCAGTTCCTTGTACGGCCGATCTATCAGATCGCTGAAGATTTCAGCACTGGATCCACACTACGCTACCGCGGCATCGCTGAATTTGAACACCTCTCCACCCGCATCGGCGATATGATGCAAACACTGCGTATAAAGACTCAGGAATTGGAAATGATTTTGCAAAGCATGTCGGACGCAATCGCCGTGTTTGATTCTGACATGCGTCTTTCGGTTTGGAACCGTCAATACGCAACACTTTATCAATATCCCGATCAATTGCTGCGCCAGGGCACTCATTTCGCTGATATCATGCGCTACAATATTGATCGCGGAGATTATGGTTCCGTCGACCCGGAACAACAGATTGGAGTGATCGTCGAGCGGGCCCGCAGCTTGTCACCGCCACGCTTTGAGATTGATCGCGCTGACGGAACCAGCGTCGAGGTTCGTCGTGCACCGATGCCCGATGGTGGTTTCGTGACGACTTATACCGATATCACCTACCAAAAACAGTCAGCGCGATTGGCCGCTGCAAATGAAGCAAAGTCGCAGTTTCTCGAAAATATCAGTCACGACTTGCGCAAGCCTATAGCGGCGGTGATCGAAGATTGTCGGCTGTTATTGACCTCAAAAGATAAAAATATCGATCCACCAACGCGAACCGTGCTCGACAATGTTTCCAGCAATGCAACGCATCTCCTTGGCATGGTGGACGAGCTACTTGAAATGGCGCGCATTGAAGCAGGTCAAGTGGTCGTGATCCCCCGGCCTACCACATTACATGCGGTGATCAATCAAGCCATGCGAGCAATGGCACCGGCCGCCAAGGCAAAGGGGTTGAACCTGATATGGGAAGCGGGCCATGATGCTGATCTCTTGACCGATACACGATTATTGTCGCGTGTACTTATGAACCTTGTTGGCAATGCCATCGAATATACGGACAAAGGGTCTGTCACGATTGCCGCACAAACACCAAGTAAGTCGGTTACAATCACAGTGAGTGACACTGGGCGCGGGATTGCGTCCGAAAAACTTGAATTGATCTTTGAAAAATTTCAGCGGGTCGATGAAACGTCAGGCCTCACCAAGCCGGGCGTTGGTCTCGGTCTGGGTTTAGCCATCTGCCGCGAATTCACAAGACTGCTGGGTGGAGACGTTGTGGTCGAAAGCAAAATGGGTTCAGGGTCAGTTTTCACGCTGCGCTTTCCCGCAACTTTCAAGGAGAAAGAGGAATGAACAAAGGCCTTGGTGTGTTATTGGTCGATGATGACGTGGCTAATATCCCGCGCCTCAGCCAAGCTTTGGCACCGCTCAATTTGTGGGTTGAATGTGCAGCGAATGGCTCGGCAGCACTTGAAAAGATCGATGACTTATCCGACGCCCATGGTTTTCAAGGCATTGTGATCACAGACTTCAAAATGCCGGTGATGGATGGAATGGAACTCTTGCGGCGCGTTCATGCCCTTGATGTCGATCTCCCAGTCATAATAATCTCCGCTTATGGTGAAATTGCCATGGCAGTAGAAGCCATCAAAACTGGTGCCTATGATTTCATTGAACGTCCTTTCGACGTGGCCGACTTACTGCCAAAGGTAAGGCGGGCTCTTGAGAAACGCCAACTGGTTGTCGACAATCGCAGGCTCCGCACCGAACTCGCCAACCGCTCTGGCATTGCCACGAAACTCATCGGCAATTCTCCGGAGATTCAAGCCCTGCGTGACGAAATTGTCAATGTGGCGTCAACTGACGCAACAGTTTTGATCCATGGCCAGACAGGAACTGGAAAGGAGGTTGTGGCTCGCGCATTGCACGAGTGCAGTCACCGCAACAAAGGTCGCTTCGTTGCGATCAATTGCGGAGCTCTATCTGAAAATTTGATCGACAGTGAATTGTTTGGTCATGAGGCGGGAGCCTTCACCGATGCCAAGCAGCGACGCATCGGCATGATTGAATATGCCAAGGGCGGAACATTGTTCCTCGACGAGATTGAAAGCATGCCGTTGGCACTCCAAGTAAAGCTGCTGCGGATGCTTCAAGAACGAACGATCAGCCGTCTCGGCAGCAATGAAGAGTTAAAGGTTGATGTCCGTCTCATCGCCGCAACAAAGATTGATTTGCTTGATGCCGCGAACCGCCGGGAATTCCGTGAGGACTTGTATTTCCGTCTCGGTGTGGCCGAGCTGAACATTCCGCCATTGAATCAACGTCGCGAAGACATTCCATTGTTATTCACACATTTTGTCCGTGAATTTTCGCAGCACTACCAGCGCAATGCGCCGGAAGTGGTAGGCGAAGATATTGAGCGCCTCAAGGCCCATAGTTGGCGCGGCAACGTGCGCGAGCTGCGCAATGTTGCAGAGCGTCATGTTCTGGCATTGGGCGGCAAGATCGCTAACGCCCTCGATGGTCCAACCGGCGCGCGCAAGCCTCTGCCCGACCAAATGGATTCAGTTGAAGCCGCCTTCATTCGTACTGCACTTGAAGAGGGCAAAGGCAACATTCAGGCCGCCGCCGACGCATTGGGCATTCCTCGCCGTACACTGAACGAAAAGATGCGGCGCTTTGGTCTTGAACGTCAGAGTTTTGAATAGGAGTGTTTGTTTGGTAAAATCTTGCCAACGCCGTTGCTGCTCTTTGGCAGAAAGTTAGCCGGCGCGCACTTTTAGAAAGCGCTATGCTTTTAATAGAATCCTTCAATAACAGATAGCTTAACAATAGTTTGCGGTACCGATCGGACTGGTCCGAGAGATGCAGGGTTGCTCGATATTGCCCGAGGAGCAATTGTCATGGCCAAGAACGAGTTGCCACCGACCAGAACAAGCCTTGATCAAACGGTGCCCTATCAGTTTGCTGACGAAAGATATCTGGCAATACCAGGTTCCGCCGCAGAGTTTGCGAGTAAAGTGGAAATCAAAGCCCGAGCCCGCCCACTTTCAAATCCAGAACTCTTCCACGAAATCGAGTCTCTGGCAATCGATAAGGCTGATGCCAAGTTACCCTATACGAAACGTCTGGCGCGTGAAAACATGTGGGCCACACCATTTGCCAACCGAGTTTGTGCTGAATACCGAAAGTTTCTCTATTTGGCTGCAATATCTCCTAACGATGTTACACCTTCTGAAGCCGTTGATGCGGCTTGGCACTTGCACCTCATCTATACTCAATCCTATTGGGATGATTTGTGTGCAGGCATATTGAAAAGGCCTTTGCACCATGTGCCATCAGAAGGCGGCCACCCTCAGATTGCCTATTACAAGGAACACTATGCGAGCACCTTGTCGGCCTATGCGCAAGAATTCGGCGAACCACCCCCAACGGACATCTGGCCATCGGTAGAACGCCGTATCCAAGACGTTGGGCAGACTCGCATCGTCGACGCCGCACACTATTGGATCATACGCAAACCCGGAGCATTTATTTACTTTTTCCTTGGCGCCGTCTTTATGGTTCTTGGCTGGCGCGACTATGGCGCGCCCATTCACACCATGCTGCCGGCAGCAATTTTCTTTGCCGGGGTGGCCTCGGTGTTCGCTGGGGTTGTGGCTTTTGATTGCGCCCATCCGGATAGCAACAAAAACGACTCGCGCTGCGGCGGTTGCGGCGGGTGTGGCGGTGGTTGCGGTGGTTAAAGCCTAACTGAAGATTAAGCGATTGTTGACCTTGGCAGATTTTCACCACCTCATCCAAGCTGTTTGGCAAGAAGTTGCTGGAAGAGAAAGCAAGACTCTAAAAAAATAAAAATAATACAATAATATCAGTTATTTAAAAAAATTAATCTGAGAACGACAGCTGGCATCTGAGTTGCAAAATCTAAGTTATCAACCACTCAAGGAACGCCTGTCATGCAAATATTCTTCAGAATTTGGAAGCTCGTTTACGGTCTGCTGAGCCAGTGCATCTCGCTTTTGGAGCGGCACAATCCAGAAGCGTTGCTTGAACGGGAGCGCGAAAAATTCCGAACGCTCGTCGGCCAATTTAATACTGGTCTCGTGATCCACGCAACTTTAATTGAGCGATTGAAATCCGCAATCACCGGCCATGAATCAAAGGCCAGCAACGCTACTATAAAAATGCAGGCGTTGCTCGGGGCAGGTGACCGTAAAGCGGCGGGTCGCTACGCGCTTGAACTTCAACAATGCCAGGCCGCTTTAAGCAGTGATCGCCAAAAATATACAGAAGCGGAAGCGAAATACCGATACCTTGAGCAGTCCCGCGACCTTGCCGTGGCAGAAACACGCAGCAAGATTGAACAATTGCGTTCGCAAATTGGCGACCTCAAAGTGAATCGCGCAATGGCCGATCTTGAAAGCATGGCGGCCACCATGGTGGGCGACATTGGCAATCCCGGCGATGGCCTCAATCGCTTGCAGGATCTCGTGACCGAAGAAAATGACAAGGCCAAGGGCCGCGCCCGCGTTGCCAATGCCAATTTTACAGCGACTGACTTTGCCGCGCGTGAGCGTGAGCAGGAGGCTTTGGCCGAACAAGCGCTTGACGACCTGTTGGCGCACAACATTCCGATGGAACCTTTGGCCCTGCCAAATTTTTCAGAAGAACCAATTCCAGTTTCAATCAAAAAGCATAATTAAGGAGAACGGTATCATGACCCGCACCCGCCGCACGTTTCTATCCATCATATCTGCAGCTGTAATTGGCACCAGCGCAATGGTTGGCGCAAAATTCATGGGGTTGGCCCCACAATTGCCAGATCCCATTGCTGCCATCACAGCAAAACCACCTGTGGATCTCACCATCTCTTCGTCCATCACTAAGCAGCGCTGGATGGAGGCATCAATCAAGTCTTTCAATGATGCGAATATCCGCACTTCGACTGGCAGCCCCATCGCAATCACAATACAAAATGTGCTTTCGGGTGACTCAATGGAGAAGATTCTTGCGGGGAAATCTATGCCGGTCGTATGGTCACCAGGAGAGAATTCTTGGGTCTCGCAGTTCGATGCGCTATGGCGCGTCGGCCACAACAAACCTGCAATGAGCAACGCGTGCGAACCAACGATCTATGCTCCAAGTGGCATAGCAATGTGGCGTCCTATGGCGGAAGCTCTGGGATGGCCAAAAAACCCAATCGCTTGGAAAACGCTGATTGATCTCGCGGCAGATCCCAATGGCTGGACCAGTTATGGCCATCCCGAATGGGGCAAGCTCAAACTTGGCTACACTCACCCCAAATATTCCAGTGCTGGCATGTTGTTTCTAACGTCGATGGTCTATGGCATCACGGGCAAGGCCAACAGCCTCACACCTGATCAAGTCTATTCCAAGCCCGTTGAAGCCGGATTTGCAGCACTAGCAAAAAATACGTCGAAATACGGCATGGCAACGACTGCTCTCCTCGACATGATGGCTAAACAAGGCCCAGACTATCTGCACGCTATCTCAGCTTTTGAAGAGGGTGTGGTTCGTTATAATCTTGAGCGCGGCAATGAGCTTCGCTTCCCTCTGGTTTTCATTGTCCCATTGGAAGGCACATTCTGGAGCGACCATCCTTATTGCATTTTAGACAATACAGACTGGGTGTCGCCTGAGCAAAGAGAAGCAGCCAAACTTTTCCTAGATTTCCTACTGACCAAAGATCAGCAAAAGATTGCTACAGACTATCTTTTGCGTCCACTCGACAGTAAAATTGGATCTGGCACAAAATTGACCATCGCCAATGGCACAGACCCAGCACTTCGCCCTGAAACCCAGCCCCCATTCGAATTTCCCAATGCCGCAGCAGCTTCAGCTGTCATCGATCAATTCCTTACCACAAAACGCAAAGCGAAGGTGATGTTGGTGTTAGATGTTTCAGGCAGTATGTCTGGCGATCCAATCCGCGCGGCAACAGAGGCCACGGCTGCTTTCCTCAAACGCCTCGACCCCCATGACAAAGTTGGCCTAATGATTTTCAACGAACATGTAACCACCGTCAGCGAAATTCAACCCGCAAATGTTGTTTCTGAAGATCTTTCGCGCCGTGTGATGCAGCTTGTGGCTGGCGGCGGCACCAATCTCAACGGTGCTGTGTGCCGTGCCATTGAGAAAATGAAAACGGATTCTACAACTTCTGAAGATCGCCTCAACGGCATCGTCTTGCTGTCGGACGGCGCTGATACAGAGGCGGAGATATCCGAGACTAGGATGTTTCAGACCTGTCTCTCTGCGTCTTCAGAAGCGGCCAGCATTAAGATATTTTCTATTGCTTTTGGCGCCACCGCGAACCCCGATGCGCTGTTCCGCATTTCCCAAGCAACCGGTGGAGCCTTGTTTACAGCCAATGCAGCGACGATTGATCAAGCCTATCTAAAAATTTCAGCGGAGCAATAACATGTCCCCCGAGTTGAGCCGTTTGGGCCTATCTGTAGAAAAGCAGATAAATGCCACGATGCCAATGAGTTCAGTAAAATCCACTCTGTGGCGGCGTCGGCTGGTACAGGCACTTTCCGCTTCAGAAGTGCTGGCAACAATTCTTGGGGGTTTTCTGCTGGCGGTTTTCCTGGGGCTATTTGGTGTAAGCCTCTCTCTGCCAGCTTGGTCTAACGATATTCTAGTGACATCTGTCGTGGCAGCAACAGCCCTTATGGTCTGGACCGCAATGCACGACCCAGAACTTATTGAACTGGCCTTTGAACATGTGATGTTAGATGTCATGCGCTTTGACCGCCTGCATGATCAAGAGGTACGGCGACTGGTGGTCCAACTCGTGAAGCATCGCGCACATATCGAGAGACTGTGCTGTGAACCGCGAGCCGAAATTCACTCGACCAATGCAACTTTGAAAGTGGTTGATCACTGGCTAACTGAAATTGCCCGTCTGGTTCAGTTGGTCGATCCCTTCGCCCATGAGCAGCCTCGACAATCCGTTCAGAAACAATACTTGCTCGAACGTATTCAGGAATTAGATTCGCGCATTGCGACAGCTTCGAACAAGTCGACTGTCGGGCAGTTACGCCAAACCATGGCCTCCCGTCGGTTGCAGCTAAGGGCGATTGAGGCGTTGGAGAATCTCGTTGAACAAGGTCTGTTGAGGTTGGAGCACGCGGTTTCTACTTTGGGCACGATGGATGCGAAGATTGCTGTGATCGTCGCCACTGGCGATGTGAAAACCAACCTTCTCTATTCGGTGGATGACGTCGCCTCAGAAATCTCGCAGATTGATGCTGTAATTGTAGCGCTGCAAAAATTCCATTCCGGCTTTACCCAAGAGACAAACTATGTCGAGTGAAAAAATGGTTGAGCATGTTGCTAGGGCTATAGCAAAAGTTGAAGGCAATGCGAACTGGATGCTCCATATCAAGACGGCTCGTGCCGCAATACTTGCGATGCGCGAACCTACGACTGACATGCTTGAAGCTGCGACGACCGGCTTGCCTGACTGGGGAAGCTTGCCTGACGAATGGAGGAAGATGATCGATCACGCGGCCAGTGAGACATTCGCACCACTCACTTAGTCAAAACATTTGCTATTTACCTTGCATTGCAGCATCGAAAACTATTTGTATGACAATATAATTGTTGACTGAATCTCGCATTCGCTCTTTACTTCATTTCAGACACGCCACCCCCATCAAGCGCGTGCACAGAAAAAGGGAGAAAATTTATGACTTTGATGACACGCCGCACGGCGCTAATTTCGACACTGGCATTCGCTGGCACATTTGCCACTGGCGCATTTGCTGATGGCTTGCCAAAACTCGCCGTCAAGAAAACCTATAAGGTTGGCTTTGCCCAGACCGAAAGCAACAACCCTTGGCGTTTGGCACAAACTGCAAGCATGAAGGCTGAGGCTGAAAAACTCGGCTGGCAAATGGTTTATACTGATGCTGCTGGTTCTGCTGCCAAACAAGTGGCAGACGTCAACAGCATGATCGCCCAAGGCGTTGATGTGATTTTCTTGTCCCCACGTGAAGAGAAACCATTGATCCCAGCTGTTATGGCAGCCAAAAAAGCTGGCATTCCATTGTTCCTGATTGACCGTGGTGTTGATGCCACACTTGCCAAGGGCGGTGTTGACTATGTCACCTTCATCGGTTCTGACTTCTTGAAGGAAGGCACAACGGCCGGCGAAAACTTGGTCAAGATTACCGGTGGCAAAGGCATCATCTTGGAGCTTGAAGGATCAACGGGTTCTTCTCCTGCCAATGATCGCAAGAAGGGCTTTGATGATGTAATTGCAAAGAACCCAGGTCTTACAATTGTTGCCTCGCAGACTGGTGATTTCAACCGGGATAAAGGCCGCCAAGTTGCCGAAGCTTTGTTGCAAGCCCATCCTGAAGCAAACATCATCTATGCTCACAATGACGAAATGGCCATTGGTGCAATTTCGGCAATTGAAGCTGCTGGCAAGGTTCCAGGCAAAGACATCATTATTGTCTCGATTGATGGCGAAAAAGATGGTTTGCAAGCGATCATTGACGGCAAGATGGCCTTTACTGTGGAATGCAATCCAAAGTTCGGCCCTGCCGCTTATGCTGCTGCGATGGCCTATGCCAAGGGTGATGCTATCCCGCCTGTCATGACCAACACTGATCGTTTCTATGACATCAGCAATGCCAAAGACAGTATGGCCGATTCATATTGATCTTGCTTAAGTAACCGCGTTCCTCCCCAAGAGCCCGGCTTTGTGTGAACCAAAGTTGGGCTCTATTTTTATGAAAGCGCTTTTTCTTTCTAAAATCACTTCGACATGTTCACCACTTGACAAAGGGGCTGAACGAGGCGTCAATAAAACTCTGAAAAGTGGCAGGCAAAATGGTCTCAGAGGTTCCCCGAAATAATAATCCACTGCTTTCAATGCAGAATATCAACAAGGCGTTTGCGGGCATTCCTGCACT
The DNA here is from genome assembly GCA_964247245.1 of uncultured Aestuariivirga sp. Classification (GTDB taxonomy): domain Bacteria; phylum Pseudomonadota; class Alphaproteobacteria; order Rhizobiales; family Aestuariivirgaceae; genus Aestuariivirga. The sequence goes on along the minus strand of CAXTTK010000001.1, from coordinate 403,538 downwards.
CAGTTCTGCTTCGCTTGAAGTGGCGGCTGGTGAAGTTCACGCGCTGATTGGCCAAAACGGTGCTGGCAAATCGACAATGATCAAAATTCTGACAGGTTACGTGAGCCGTGATTCAGGTGAGATTAATTTTGATGGCGCAGCATTTGAAGCACGCTCACCGCATGATGCGCAGGCCAAGGGCATCAGCACCATTTATCAAGAAATCAATCTGGTTCCGTTTCGATCGATCACCGAAAATATCTGCCTGGGGCGTGAGTCACGCCGCTATGGGTTTTTGAATTGGAACGCGATGCACGACGAAGCGCGCAGTCTTATGGGACGGTTCAATATCAATATTGACGTGCGCAAACCGCTTTATGAATTTAATACAGCGACTCAGCAAATGGTTGCCATTGCTCGGGCCATAGGGTTCAAAGCCAGATTGGTTATCATGGATGAACCCACCTCATCGCTTGACGAGCGTGAAGTGAATGTGTTGTTCGATGTTATTCGCCAACTCAAGCAATCGGGCATATCGGTTATCTTTGTCAGTCATAAGTTGGACGAGCTTTACCAAGTGTGCGACCGCGTTACGATCATGCGTGACGGCCGCACTGTGAAAGTTGCTGATTTGAAATCAATCAGTAAAATTGAATTGGTGGCCAGCATGCTTGGTCGCGATGTGGCACAGGTTGCAAAAAGTGCCACAGCATTTGGCAACCGCAAGGGCAAGATTGGCGAAACTGTTCTTGAAGCAAAAAACTTGAGCGCTGGCCATATGGTTCAAGATGTTTCATTCAGTGTAAAGAGTGGCGAGATTGTTGGATTTGCGGGTTTGCTGGGAGCGGGCCGCACTGAATCCGCGCGGTTGGTTTTTGGCGCTGATGCAATGCGCAGTGGAACGATGTCGCTCGAAGGCCAACCCCTTGCCCCACGTCATCCCATTGATGCGATAGCTCAAGGCGTTGGCTTTTCATCAGAAGACCGGAAGCTTGAAGGCATTATTCCCGATATGTCGGTCGCTGAAAATTTGACCTTGGCTCTCATGCCGCAAATCACCAAAGCTGGAATCGTTGATGAAGAAAAACAACGCGTCATCGTTGAAAAATTTATCGCGCGCTTGGGTGTAAAGTGCAGCGACCCTGAACAGAGAATTCGCGAGCTTTCAGGTGGCAACCAACAAAAAGTTTTGCTGGCCCGTTGGCTTGCGATGAATCCCAAGCTGGTCATTCTTGATGAGCCGACGCGCGGCATTGATGTGGGCGCAAAGGCCGAGATCCAATCATTGATCAAGGAACTTGCTGAACAAGGGCTGGGCGTGTTGATGATCTCGTCTGAATTAGAAGAAGTCATTGAGGGATCAGACAGGGTTTTTGTTTTACGTGAAGGTCGAAACGTTGCCGAATTTGCAGGCAAGCAAATTAACGAAGCTGCCGTTATGGCCGCTATGGCGCATGGCAGCGAAGCAGAGACCAAACTTGGGAATGCATCATGAGCAATGTTGCCCCTTCAAATGTCAATTCATCTGCGCAATTTGATGTCATGAGATTTCTCACAAAATATTCAACATTGTTGGCTTTGTTGGCGCTGGTGTTGTTCAATGTCATTTTTACCAACCATTTCATCTCCATTCAAACGCTCAACGTTAATCTAACGCAAGTGGCGACCATTGTGATTGTGGGCGTTGGCATGACATTGGTGATTGCTACAGGCGGTATTGACCTTTCCGTTGGCTCTTTAATGGCAATATCTGGAGCGATTGCCCCGCTCATTTTTCTCGGCACTGCTGTTCATATCGGCGAAATTCATATTGCCGTTGCCGTGGGTATGATCGTTGCCATTTTAGCGGCTGGCGCATTTGGCTGGTTTAATGGATGGTTGATCACGCGCTTTCATATTCAACCGATCATTGCGACTCTGGTGTTGTTTATCGCCGGGCGCGGTATTGCGCAGGTTTCAACCAACGGAAATTTGCAACCCTTCAAATTAGGTGAGTTTCAATGGATCGGGCTTGGGCGCTGGTTTGGCGTTCCGGTTCAAGTTGTGATCATGATTGCTCTGGTGGCACTCGCAGCATGGATTTTGAAGCGATCATTGTTTGGAAGACAGATTTTAGCCATCGGCGGCAATGAGCGCGCCGCACGACTTGCTGGCGTTCCAGTGGCCAACGTAAAGCGCTGGGTTTATTGCATCAGTGGCTTGTGTTCAGGCATCGCGGGGCTTGTGGTGATTGCCATCAATTCATCGAGTGACGCCAATCTTGTGGGTCTTGGCATGGAGCTTGATGCCATTGCCGCTGTGGCTGTTGGTGGCACGCTGCTGAGTGGCGGACGCGCAACGGTTACGGGCACATTGATTGGTGCCCTGATCATTCAATTGGTGCGCTACACATTGCTGGCCAATGGTGTGCCTGATGATGTGGCCAAGCTGGTGAAGGCTGCGCTCATCATCATTGCAGTTTGGCTGCAACGCCATGGGAGGACTTGAGCCATGAAAAAAACCTCTCTTATCGCGGCGATTTCAAGCCAAGGTGTGTTGATTGCACTCGCCCTGCTCATCCTGTTTGGCTGGCTGCGCTATGAAAATTTTTTGGGTCTATTCAATATATCAACCGTGCTGCGCTATAATTCAATGTTCGCGCTTGTGGCGCTTGGCATGTGCTTTGTGATTATGGCAGGGGGCATTGACCTATCGGTTGGGTCAACAGCGGCATTGGGCAGCGTGGTATCCGCCTTGGTCAGCGATCAGGGCATGTTGGTTGGATCGCTGGTGGGGATCGCCGCTGGCCTGTGCGTTGGCATTCTCAATGGTTTTGTGATTGTTAAATTGCGCATCTTACCGTTTATCGCAACGCTTGCCACAATGTTGGCCGCCAATGGAACGGCGTTGTTGCTGGCCCATGACCAAACTGTTTCGGTTTCTTATGACGGAACATTCGTCAATTTGGGTCAAGGTGACATTTTCAATATTCCTATTCCTGCCATCATCGCTGTTGTGGCTTATGTGATCGGTTCAATCGTTCTCAACTTCACCAGCACGGGCCGTTCTGTTTTGGCTATTGGCGGCAATGAAGATGCAAGCCGGATGATGGGGCTTCCCGTCGACCGGGTTAAATTCATGGTCTATGTTTTAAGCGGTGGTCTTTCTGGTTTGGCTGGCGTTATCCTCGCTTCGCAATTTGGCGCGGGCCAACCTATTGAAGGCGTTGGCTGGGAACTGTTTGCCATTGCATCTGTGGTGGTTGGAGGAACATTGCTGACAGGTGGCGTGGGCTCGGTTGGAGCTACTTTGGCTGGCGTGTTGTTGCTGGGATTGATTTTCAATGTGCTGAATTTTGAAAACGGTCTGGGCTGGATATCGCTGTCAGCTTACTGGCAATCTGTGATCCGCGGATTGTTTCTGCTTTTTGTGGTGATTTTACAATCACGCTTGGCGGTTCGTGACAAACCAACTTGATCGTTGCACTGTTTATCTGCCGCTTGAATATTTCCGTTTTGGCCTCTAAGGAACCGAACTTAACTGGCGTGAACATTTCAAGCAAAAAGGCAGCGGCCATATGACTGTAAAACTTTATCGCGGGGATTTGCCTGCTGATTTTAATCCCGGGTCTGCGGTGGCCATTGATACCGAAACGCTGGGGCTCAAACCAGCGCGTGATAAATTATGTCTGGTGCAGATTTCAACGGGCGACGGCAATGCCGTTTTAGTGCAGATGGACCGTACCAAATATGACGCGCCAAATTTGAAAGCGCTGCTGGCCAATCCAAAAGTTTTGAAGATTTTTCATTTTGCGCGGTTTGATGTGGCCGTGCTCAAGCAATATCTTGATGTGGATACAGCGCCTTTGTTCTGCACCAAAATTGCCTCAAAGCTGGTGCGCACTTATACAGATCGCCATGGTTTGAAAGAATTGGTGCGCGAATTGTTAGGCATTGATCTGAATAAATTACAACAGAGTTCCGATTGGGGTGCGCATTCGTTAACCGATGCACAGAAAGCCTATGCGGCCGAAGACGTGGTTTATCTGCATGAGTTGAAGCAGCGTCTAGAGCAAATGCTGGAACGTGAAGGGCGAACAGCTCTGGCCAAATCATGTTTCGAATTTCTTCCAACTCGCTGTGCACTAGACCTTCAGGGCTGGTCTGAAGAAGATGTCTTCGCCCATTGATCAAAGCAAAGACGGTTCGGCTGATGGGCGTGCACGGCGCGCCATCACGCGCGCACGCTTTGCGCCGCTGCTGGGCCTCGCTGCGGGGATTATTGGGCTTGGTGTGGTCGGTGCGTTTTTAACGCAATCACTGTTTATCAATCCTGATCCGCCTAAGGTGAATGTTGCTGAAACTCCGTCAAAAGTCGAAAAAGTGATGAGCGGTCAAGCCTCGAAGATCACTGGTTTTGATAAAAATAAACAACCGTTTGAACTCAACGCATTAAACGGCAAACAAGACACCGCCAATCTTGACTTGGTGCATTTGCAGACCGTGACCGGAACATTTCACCGCGAAGATGGCGGGGCCATTGCCCTTGCCTCAAACACTGCACAATATGATTCCAAGTCCAAATCCTTGAACATGCAAGGCAAAGTGACGCTGAAAGAAGAGGGCCGCTATGAGGCCCGGATGGAATCAGCCAGTGTGAATGTGGATGATCACAGTTTGGTTTCACAAACCCCCGTCAAGGTTGACACGTCCACCGGGACAGTGGAGGCTGATGGCATGACGGTTGGCCCTTATGGCGGGCGCATTGTTTTTAAGGGCCATGTGAGGGCCACCTTTGAGACGAACAGCAATTATGGAGTGAGGCAATGACATTAAAGACCATCGGCACGATTTTAGCGACCATCGTTTTTGTGATCATGCCGCTTCGCATGGCGACCGCGAAAGAGGCTGTGAATGTGGAAGTTGAGGCCGATCAAATGGAAATCATCGATGTCGAACACAAGACAATTTTCAGTGGCAACGTGATTTCGACAAGGCCTTCCGAAACGATTAAGTCGGACCAAATGGTTGTTACGACAGCGGATGTAAAACAAACGGATGGCACCACCAAAACTGTCACCGATAAAGTGAATGCAACGGGTCATGTGACGATCAAAACCAGAAGCCAAGTGATCACAGGAAATGCAGCACTTTTTAATGTGCAAGCAAATACGCTTGAAGTGACAGGCAACGTTCATGTGACCCAAGGTGAAAGCAAATTGACGGGTGAAAAGCTGGTGGTTGACCTTGATACCAACCATTTGCAGATGTCGGGCGGGCGGGTGAAGGGTTCTTTTATCCCAAAGTAAAGAATTTCACTCAAAATTAAGACAAATGAGGCCTTAATAGGTGACGCAGAACGAAGGTAAATTTATTCGCACTGCCCCGATGGCACCCCGCGGCATTAACCGCGGAGCAGCAGGGACAGGCGGAAAACAGGTTTCTGACGGACTTGTTGCTACCATGTTGGCTAAAACCTATGGCAAGCGACCAGTTGTCAAAGATGTGTCGCTTTCGGTTCGGCGTGGTGAGGCTGTTGGCCTGCTTGGCCCTAATGGTGCTGGCAAAACGACCGTGTTCTATATGATCACAGGTTTGATTGCGGCGGATAAGGGATCAGTTAAGCTGGACGGCGAAGACATTACTCAATTGCCCATGTATCAGCGGGCGCGTCTGGGGATTGGCTATCTGCCGCAGGAAAGTTCTATTTTCCGCGGCCTCACGGTAGAAGAAAATCTGCGTTCGGTTCTCGAGCTACATGAGCCCGAGAAGGCCAAACGTGAACGTTTGTTGCGTGAGTTGTATGATGAGTTCTCAATCGCCCACCTCCGGCATTCTCCGGCTGTTGCGCTCTCTGGCGGAGAGCGTCGGCGCGTGGAAATCGCCCGCGCGCTTAGCGCCTCCCCCCAATATATGCTCCTCGACGAGCCCTTCGCTGGAGTTGACCCGATTGCGATCAATGATATTCGCAAGCTGGTGCGACAGCTCACCGCTCGGGGCATCGGGGTGCTTATTACGGATCACAACGTACGAGAAACCCTCGACCTTATCGATCGTGCGCTCATCATCCATGAAGGCCATGTCCTGACCGAAGGAACGCCGCAAGACATTGTGAAAGATGCCAATGTGCGGCGTTATTATCTGGGCGATAATTTTACACTGTGAAGGGTGTTACATCGCGATATGCAGGGGCGACAATCGGTTTCCCATGCGGCGTATGATGTGCAGCCTCTTCCCAATCATGCGCCAAGTCTTTAATCACACCCAAAGTTGCAATGCCTTTGAGCACCACAATCCGCTCAAGCGCTAACAGCCAACTCTGATAATAGGTTGAGCCCAACACTTCGTTATTCTTGATCTCTTCCGAAAGAAGCGATGTCCATTCCTGCCAGGTGAAAAGGCCACGCCGATGGAGGAGTATCACCAAAGCGAAGGCTTGGGCCTCCCATGCCTCGCGGAATACAGGTCCATCTTTGTCAGAGGGTTGACCCAGTAGGGCGCTCAATTTGCCAGCTCCAAATAGCTTTCCCAGGCATCAACGGATACAGAACTTGTCGGATCGGCATCATCGCCCCAAAGTTCTCTACCCTCAAAGCGCACATTGTAAAGCCATTGCGGTGCTTCGCCTTCACCCATAGCATTTGAATCAGGAAAGACATGCGATCCGTGCACCATAGTTATGATGCCCAAATGTCCACGAACGTAACGTGGCAGGCGCGTGTGACCTTTTGGATGAATGTTTTTCGCGCGTATATTTTGCCCAACGACAAATTTTGGCGCAGTAGCAACGGGCCGATCATAAGGTTTTCTGGTAAAGTGGATGTGTTGCATCGCTTCTGCATCGATGATGCCAATGACGGGCTTGGCTGGGTCGATTGATTTACCAGCAGTCAGTTCATCTTTTGTGACCAAGCCACGCTTTAAAAGCAAGCGAACCAATGCGTCATACCAAATTCCGTAATAGCTGTTTGCTAGATATTGGCTTGGGGCAACATTTTCGCGCTCGTAGCGGCTTTCATCGATATTGATTGCCAAAGGTTTGCCCATAGCGGAAAAAAGCCCGCGCATGCGCCCCTCCCAACGGGAATGAAACACTGGCTCATTTGCCTCATGAATCACTGGCCCAAAGCCCATGATACCACCCATGTCGTGGCCACCGTTCATGCAGAAGAGCCGGGCTTGGTCGCAAGGCCTGTTCCTATCATGCTGTCACGTGTCACAAGGCTCGCAAGTTTTTCCTCACTCCAGCCCGCAGTTCCAACGGGTTGCTGCGGCAACACGAGGTAACGGATTTCGGCGGTTGAATCCCAAATCTTGATTTCAGTATCTGGTGCCATGCACACACCAAAATCACTCAATACGCCGCGTGGATCCATCACTGCCCTTGACCGATAGGGTGCGGATTTATACCAAGCTGGAGGCAGACCGAGAATGGGAAGCGGATAGCAAGAACATAGGGTGCAAACCACGAGATTGTGGAGGTCATCGGTATTTTCCACAGCCACCATATGCTCACCCTGCCTTCCTTCAAATCCAAGCTCAGCAATGGCGGCGGTGGCATTCTTCAGCAGGCGCGCTTTGTAATCGGCATCAACCCAAGCCTTGGCCACAACTTTAGCACCATTGCGAGGTCCAATTTTCTTTTCGTAAGTTTCAACCACCACATCGATCGCAGCTGGATCGATGTAGCCTTTGTGTGTGAGGATCAATTCAAGCGCACGCACCTTCGCGTCCATCGGCGAAATCTCAGACCCGTGGTCATGATCATGATCAGACATTCCAAAATCTTAGGAATGCAGGCTCGTTGAGTCAAGGCAGCGGACTGGAGTAAGATTTCTTTAACCTTGCAACAATTTTTGACGCCCCTATTAAGATCGCAAAAGTCTATTTGGAATAAAACTTGCCGCCATGGCACTCATGCAAAAACTCGTGATGAAGCAGGGGCAATCCCTGGTCATGACCCCGCAGCTGCAACAAGCGATTAAGCTTTTGCAAATGTCGAATATTGAGGTGCAGAGTTTTATTGAAGCTGAGCTCGAGCGTAATCCGCTGCTCGAGCGTGGTGAGTTGCGGGAGACCGCCGCTCCTGAAATAAAATCTGATATTCCCGATGCGCCATTTTCAGCCGCTGATGCGCGCGGTTCTGACGGCGATGGTGCGACTTCGGGTTCTGATGGTGTGGCAACGCCCTCGCCCAGCATGGCGGGGCCTGGCCCTGATTCTGGCTGGACGAGCACTCGCGGCGGTGGCCAAGTCTCCCTTGATGGTGAAGCTTATGATTTTGCGGCCAATGTGACCCGCGAGGAAACACTGGCCGATCATTTGACTGCCCAACTGTTTATGCATTTTCGTGATCCATCTGATATTCTGATTGGTCAGCACTTGATTGGCACAGTGAATGAGGCGGGCTATCTGACGTCCAATCCGGCGAGCATTGCCGAAACCATGGGCACGGATGTTTCGCATATCGACCGAGTACTCGCCGTCCTTAAAACATTTGATCCCGTCGGAGTATTTGCCGCCGATCTCAAAGACTGCCTGCGGTTGCAACTTTTAGATCTCAATCGCTTTGATCCGGCCATGGATGCGTTGCTGGATAATCTGCCTCTGGTGGCTAAGCGCGATTATCCTGCTCTCAAAAATTTATGTCATGTTGGGCTTGATGATATTCATGATATGATTTCGGAGCTCCGCGCGCTCAACCCTAAACCTGGACATGCTTTTGGGTCGGAACCTGTAATGCCGGTGGTGCCTGATGTTTCGGTGCGGGCTTCCAATGATGGTTCTTGGATGGTGGAGCTGAACTCAGAAACCCTGCCGCGCGTGTTGGTCAACAATCAATATGCCGCACAAGTTTCGCGCGGCGCTCAGAAGACTGAGGACAAATTATTTTTGAGCGAATGCCAAGCGCAAGCAAGCTGGTTGGTTAAAAGCTTGGATCAACGCGCCAAAACTATTTTGAAAGTGGCGCGCGAGATTGTGAAGCAACAAGATGCGTTTTTGGTTCTCGGCGTGCAGCATTTGCGTCCAATCACGCTCAAAACTGTAGCCGACGCCATTGAGATGCACGAATCAACTGTGAGCCGAGTCACATCAAATAAATACATGGCGACACCGCGTGGCACTTTTGAACTGAAATATTTTTTTACCAATGCCATTCAATCTGGAACTCTTCATGGAGAAGCGCATTCGGCAGAGTCTGTGCGCCAACGAATCCGTGAACTGATCGAAAAAGAAACTGTCGAAAAAGTACTTTCGGATGACGATATTGTTGATTTGTTGAAAGCCGAAAACGTCGATATTGCCCGGCGAACTGTTGCTAAATATCGAGAATCGCTGAATATATTATCATCCGTTCAACGTAGGCGAGAAGCCCGCTCAAAACGCTGAACGCGCATTGACTTTTGGTTAGGTCGGCCATATGTGTGCGCCCGCTTCCAAAGCGAAGCTAACTTAATTTCATCACAAAAAGCGCGTTTCAGTATTTTACTGGTTTGGTGTTCTAGTTGACGAATGGGTGTTTAAGGCCCATGTCTAGAGTACACCGGATGGTAGGCAAGGAAGTATTAGACCATGCAAATTCAGATCACCGGAAAGCATATCGACGTTGGCGATGCTTTACGCTCTCATATTGAAACAAAGCTCCAATCATTTCGTGAAAGATTTTTTGAAGGCTCGGTTCATGGCCATGTGACGCTGGAAAAACGACGTTCGTTTTTCCTGACTGATTGCACATTGCATTTGGCCACAGGTCTCGTCTTGCAATCGCATGCTGAAGAAGCAACTGCGATGGCGAGCTCTGATGCAGCCATGGCGCATTTGGAAAAACAGCTGAAGAAATATAAGCAGCGCCTTAAAGATCATCACCGTAATCCGCGCACAGACCGCACGCAGCGCAATGCTTCGGCTTATGTTATTCCCCATGATGACGATCACGAGGGCGACGAACCAACGGGCATGCACGCTCCGGTGATTGCTGAAACGAATGCTCAAATTCCTGAACTCTCGGTTGGAGAAGCCGTGATGCAACTTGATATCTCGACCACAAATTTTGTGCTTTTTCATAACAGCAAGGAAGGCCGCTTGAATGTGGTTTACCGTAGGCCTGACGGCAATATTGGTTGGCTTGATCCGCACGGTTCAGCCGCGGTAAAAGCGTAATCAGCGGAAAGCTTTAGACAAATGAACTTAGCTGAAATCATTGACTCACGCGCGATATTGCCCGCAGTGAAGGCCCAGAATAAAAAGCAATTGCTGCAAGAATTGTCGCAAGCCATGGGCGGTATTGTAACTGTTGATCACCGGATTATTTTTGAAACTTTGCTGACGCGCGAGAAGCTGGGCTCAACCGGGCTCGGTCAAGGTATAGCGATTCCGCATGGCCGCTTGCCAAACATAACCCGGGTTTATGGCCTGTTTGCCAAATTGACGACGCCCATTGCCTATGACAGTGTTGATGGCGAGCCAGTCGATTTGGTGTTTGTTTTGCTTTCACCCAACCATGCTGGTGCAGATCATTTAACGGCTTTGGCCCGCATCTCTCGACTGCTCCGCGCGCCCGGCACCATGGCCAAGCTGCGCGGCACAGCAACTGCTGAAGGCTTATATGCGATTTTGACTGAACCTCTAGCAGCTATGGCCGCAACGGCGGCTGCATAGGGCGTTTTGACTTTTCACGGAAAAGTCAAAAGCGCCTTAGTTAATATTTTCGATCAACGTTGCTGACTTTTGACGATTCCGTCAAAAGTCAGATTGATCTATTTATTGCAACGTTGCAGCGATCAATTCGTGCTCGAACGCTGAACCCAAAGCCGCTTGGTGGGTTTGTGAAATCGAAATAGGCTGGCCATTGGCGTTGTAAAGGCAAAATAGCTTGGCATCTGGTGCCACGTTCAGCTGACCGCCCAACATCGCTGCGGCATTGCGGCCTTCAATCTCACGCACATAAGCCAAAACGCCATTGCCCATCTGGGCCAATTGCTCTGCGCTTATTTTTTGGTCAATCATCTGATTTCTCCGTCTTCGCGCCAACGGGGCGCACTGTGTTGTAACAAAGATTGTGACGCATTCCGATAATTTCAAGGAGCGAGAGCTTGCAAAATGACTGATTTTGGCGTTGATTACCTTCAAGGCTTGATCAGCCGGTCAAAAACTCAGGGAGTAACATACATGTTAAAAAAATTGCTCGGCGCTGCGGCGTTGACAGCCATTATGGCCGTTTCGGCATTTGCTGCTGATAAGCCTGCTATCGTTTTCGATATTGGCGGCAAGTTCGACAAGTCATTCAACGAATCAATGTTTGGCGGTGCCGAAAAATTCAAGAAAGAATCAGGCGTTGCGTATGGCGAATTTGAAATCGCCAATGAAGCCCAACGCGAACAAGCCATTCGCAACTTTGCAGATCAAGGCTATTCACCGATCATCGCTGCTGGTTTTGCCCAAGCTGCCGCCGTTGAAAAAGTTGCAAAAGAATATCCAGATCTGAAATTTGCGATTGTTGACATGGTTGTTGATCTGCCAAACGTATCATCCATCGTGTTCAAGGAGCATGAAGGTTCTTACCTTGCGGGCATGATGGCTGGCATGAGCACAAAGTCTGGCACGGTTTCATTCGTAGGCGGCATGGACATTCCTTTGATCCACAAGTTTGCTTGCGGTTACGCTCAGGGTGTTAAGGCTGCAAAGGCTGACGCCAAGATCATCCAGAACATGACAGGTGATACGGGTGCTGCTTGGAATGATCCTGTGAAGGGTGGTGAAATCACCAAGGGCCAAATGAGCAAGGGTTCAGATGTGGTTTATGCCGCAGCTGGTGCAACGGGCCTTGGCGTTCTGAAAGCTGCCACTGAAGGCGGTGGTTTGGCCATCGGCGTTGATGCCAATCAAAACTATCTTTATCCCGGCAAAATGCTGACATCGATGATGAAGCGTGTTGACGTTGCGGTTTATAACACCATGAAGAACGGCAATGCCGGCTTCAAGCCTGGCATTCAAGCTTTGGGCCTTGCTGAAGACGGCGTGGGCGTTGCTATGGATGACAACAACAAACCATTGGTTACCGCCGATATGGCTGCGAAGGTGGAAGCTGCTAAGGCTGACATTATCTCCGGCAAGATCAAGGTGCATGACTATATGGAAGATAATAAGTGCCCTGTTGAGTAAATAACACAACTTCATCCCTCCCCCTTTGCGGGGAGGGTGTCACGCGAAGCGTGACGGGTGGGGGATGTGTTGAAGAACCCCCTCCGGCGCTGCGCGCCACCTCCCCCGTGAAGGGGGAGGATGAGTGTGTGAGGCAAAACTCAAATGAACACCCCCGCAATTGAACTCATCCATATCGATAAACGCTTTGGTGCGGTGCATGCCAATAAGGATGTATCGCTGTCGATTGGGCAAGGCTCGATCCACGGCATCATTGGTGAAAATGGCGCTGGCAAATCGACATTAATGTCAATCTTGTTTGGGTTTTACGCCGCTGACAGTGGCGAGATCAAAGTTCGCGGTGTTCCGGTTAAAATCAAATCATCATCAGATGCCATCGCCCACGGCATTGGCATGGTGCATCAACATTTCATGTTGGTTGATCCGTTTACAGTTCTGGAAAATGTCGTGCTTGGCGTTGAAGGCGGGGCGTTGATTGGTCCGGCTCTCACCAAAGCCCGCAGCGAACTCAAGCGTCTTGCAGATGAATATGAGATGGATGTTGATCCTGATGCCATTGTCGGCGAGTTACCGGTTGGCCTGCAACAACGCGTGGAGATTCTGAAGGCGCTTTATAAAGGCGCTCAAGTTCTCATCCTTGATGAACCTACAGGTGTGCTGACGCCCGACGAGGCCGATCACTTGTTTCGCATCTTGGGTACGCTGCGCGACCAAGGCAAAACTGTCATTCTCATCACCCATAAGCTGCGCGAGATTATGGCGATCACCGATCATGTTTCCGTCATGCGGCGTGGTGAAGTTGTAGCCAATTTTGAAACCAAAAACACTTCCGTCGAAGAACTTGCCGAAGCCATGGTGGGCCGCAGCGTTTTGCTGCATGTGGAAAAAGGTAAAGCCAATCCGGGTGAAGTGGTGCTTGACGTTAAGAACGTCACGTGGCGTGACCGTAAAAATATCGCGCGTGTCGATAATGTTTCCTTCACGGTGCGCAAGGGTGAAATCGTTGGCATTGCGGGCGTGTCTGGTAATGGCCAATCGGAATTATTGGATTGTATAGCAGGCATCACGAGGCCAACTTCAGGTGAGATTATTTTTGAGGGCAAAAGCATTGGCCAATTGGGAGACCCGCGTCACCTGCGCCAAGAAGGTTTAGCCCATGTGCCGGAAGATCGCCAACACCGCGGACTGATCACAGCGTTTGATGCGTCTGAGTCTTCTATTCTCGGTTGGCAGTTTGAGGAAGAACTTGGCAAGGGTTTCAGGCTCGACCGTGATGCGGTGATTGCAAATTGCAAAAAAGAAATGCAGGATTTTGATGTGCGGCCTGCCGATCCGTTTTTGCGGTCGGGGAAATTTTCGGGTGGCAATCAGCAAAAAATTATTCTGGCGCGTGAAATGTCGAGCAATCCTGATCTGCTGATCGTTGGCCAGCCGACGCGCGGTGTTGATATTGGTGCCATAGAATTCATCCACAAGCGCCTCATTGCGCTGCGCGATCAGGGCAAGGCGATATTGTTGGTGTCTGTCGAACTTGATGAAATCCGCTCATTGTCCGACCGTATCATTGTGATGTTCGCAGGCAAGATTATGGGTGAGCGTGATGCAAATGCCACCGAGCGCGACATCGGATTGCTCATGGCTGGCGTGCAGAAGGATGCTGCATAATGAGCCAGCGTAGTGACCTTCCAACTTGGGTTGATGTGGGTTTGATCCCACTGCTTAATCTATTGCTGGCGCTTGCTGCCGCATCAGTGGTTTTTCTGCTCATCAATGAAAACCCAATCGAATGTTTAGGCATCATGATCAAAGGGGCTGTCGGATCGCTCAAAGGTTGGAGCTATCTGCTTTACTATGCAACGAACTTTATCTTCACAGGTCTTTGTGTCGCCGTGGCGTTTCATGCGGGGCTGTTCAATATTGGTGGCGAGGGCCAAGCTTATTTTGCGGGGTTAGGGGCTGCCATTGTCGGCCTCAATCTTGAATTCTTGCCATGGCCGATTGTCATTCCGCTTTCTATCGTCGCATCAGTTTTGTTTGGTGCCTTCTGGGGCTTAGTGCCTGGTTATTTGCAAGCCAAGCGCGGCAGCCATATCGTTATCACCACGATCATGTTTAATTTCATCGCTTCTAGTCTGATGGTTTATTTGATCAATTATTGGTTCCGCCCCATTGGCAAAATGGCGGTCGAAAGCCGCGAAGTCACAGGCGCTTATATCTTGAGTTTCCGCGAAATCGCACGGCAGTTTTTTGATTACAAATATCCAGCCTCTCCGCTCAACCTCACAGTTTTCCTCGCTTTCTTTGTCGCTTGGGCCGTGTGGTATTTTCTGTGGCGTACTAAGCTGGGTTATGAAATCCGCGCCGTGGGTCTAAACCCCGATGCGGCGGTTTATGCGGGGATAAAGCCACAACGCATCATCATGATCGCCATGGCCGTGTCTGGCGGTCTTGCTGGTTTAGTGGCGGTCAATGAAGTTTTAGGCGCGCAGCACCGTTTGCTTTTGGAATATGTGCAAGGTGCAGGCTTTGTGGGCATCGCTGTTGCACTCATGGGTCGCAATCATCCTATCGGTATTGTTTTGGCCGCCATGTTGTTTGGTCTGCTTTATCAAGGCGGAACCGAGCTTTCATTTGCCAAGCAACATATCAACCGCGATATGGTGGTGGTGATCCAAGGCCTCATCATCCTATTCATGGGCGCTCTTGAAAACGCTTTCCGCCCCTATCTCACGGCATTGTTCTTCAAGGCGGATGATTGATGCTCGATATTTTCCTTAGCGCCGAAACTTTATCTTCAACAATCCGCATGTCGGTGCCGTTGATCTTTGCTTGTCTTGCAGGCTTATGGTCTGAGCGTTCTGGCATTGTTGATATTGGCTTAGAGGGCAAAATGCTGGCAGCGGCTTTCACCGCAGCGGCGGCGGGGGCCTATTTTCAATCGCCTTGGATCGCGTTGTTGCTGGCCATTGGTGTGAGCATATTGTTTTCACTGGTGCATGGTTATGCCTCAATCAATCAGCGGGGCAATCAAGTTGTCTCGGGTGTGGCGATTAATATGCTTGCCGCTGGTCTTGCTGTTGTCCTTGGCAATGAATGGTTCAAGGAAGGTGGCCGCACGCCGCCTTTGCCACCAGAAGCGCAATTTCCAATTTTCCACATGCCGGGCTTTGATGCCATCCAGTCTATTCCTTTGATTGGGCCATATCTCAACATCATCTCTGGGCATTCGGTATTGGTTTATCTGGCCTTTGTGCTGGTTCCGGTGACGGCATGGGCTTTGGCTAAAACCCGCTTTGGTTTGAGGTTGCGCGCTGTGGGCGAAAACCCTCACGCGGTTGATACGGCAGGCATCTCGGTTGCCAAATTGCGCTATCAAGCCGTCATCATAGCAGGGATATTGTGTGGTTTTGCTGGCACTTATTTGTCCGTCGCTCTGCAAGGCTCATTCGTGCGCGACATGTCGGCGGGGCGGGGCTTCATGGCTTTAGCGGCCTTGATCTTTGCCAATTGGCGCGCATGGCCCTCCATGTGGGCTTGTTTGCTATTTGGCTATTTGCAGGCTGTTGGGTTGCGCATGCAGGGCTTTAAGATTGGCGATTTTGAAATTCCCGTTCAGTTTATCAACATGCTGCCTTATGTTTTAACAGTCGTGTTGCTTGCGGGCTTCATCGGAAAATCAATTCCGCCAAAGGCATCGGGCACGCCTTATACTAAGGATCGGTGATGCAGGATTTAATCATCGCTGCAAAAGCCGCCCGCGCCTTGGCTCATGCACCCTATTCAAAATTTTATGTCGGTGCCGCAATGCGCGACGAAATAGGCCGCGTGTTTGGTGGCTGCAACATTGAAAACGCAGCTTATCCTCAAGGTTGGTGCGCCGAACCATCGGCCATCTCGCACCTCATTATGGCAGGCGGAAAGCAGATCACTGAAGTGGTTGTGATCGGCAATGGCGATACGCTTTGCACTCCCTGCGGCGGCTGCCGCCAGAAAATCCGAGAGTTTGCATCTGGCGATATGAAAATTCATTGCTGCACGGAAGATGGAAAACTCATTCGTACTTTTACTCTAGCAGAATTATTGCCTTATTCATTTGGGCCGGAGAACCTTACATGAGCGATCTTGTTTCTAAACTCGGCGACCGAAAACCAAAATCTGCAATTATACTTGGCTCGAGTTTGGGCGCTTTTGCGGACTCGGTTAAAGATGCCATCCGCATTCCTTACCGCGATCTCGAAGGATTTCCAGTTCCCAAAATTTCCGGGCATGCGGGCGAATTGGTGGTGGGCACTGTGGGTGGCAAAGAGATTGCGGTGCTGGCGGGGCGGGCTCATGCTTATGAAAGTGGCAATGCGGCTGTGATGCGGCCAGCTATTGAATCACTGAAAAATGCTGGGATTGAAAACTTGATTTTGACTAATGCGGCGGGCTCACTTGATCCTGCCATGCGCCCAGGCTCCATTATGCTGATTGAAGATCATATCAACCAGTCGGGCATGAATCCATTGATTGGCCAGCATGGCGATGAAAATTTTGTGCCGATGACCAATGCTTACGATCCGGGTTTGCGTGCTAAGATCATTGCTGCGGCGGAAACCGAAAAACTGATGCTGCACCGGGGCGTTTATGTTTGGTATTCTGGCCCCTCATTTGAAACACCTGCGGAAATCAAAATGTTCCGAATGATTGGTGGCACGGCGGTTGGCATGTCCACAGCGCCTGAAACGATTTTGGCGAGGCGGTTTGGTTTGAAGGTTGCGGCGCTTTCAGTCATCACCAATTTGGCTGCTGGCATCGAAGGCGCGTCCCCCAGTCATGCCGAAACAAAATCCGAAGGGGCAAAAGCCTCGGCACGCATGGGTCAATTGCTCACGCGCTTTTTCACAGATTTATAAATGCTGCCGCAAGAAATCATCCGCAAGAAACGCGATGGTGCGCCACTCACCCGCGATGAAGTTCGTGAATTCATCAGTGGGCTGACGAAAGGCACAATCTCTGAAGGCCAAGTTGCGGCTTTTGCCATGGCGGTGTTTTTTAAAGGTATGAGTGCTGAAGAAGCTGTTGGCCTGACGCTGGCCATGCGCGATTCAGGCACGGTGCTGACATGGGATATGCCGGGGCCAGTGGTTGATAAGCATTCCACGGGCGGTATTGGTGATAATATCTCTTTGATGTTGGCACCAATGCTTGCGGCCTGTGGTTGCTTTGTGCCGATGATTTCAGGGCGCGGCCTTGGCCATACGGGTGGAACACTCGATAAGCTGGATTCGATTCCAGGTTATACCACGCAGCCTGACCTTGCTCTGTTTCGCAAAGTTGTGCGCGAAGCGGGCTGTGCAATTATCGGCCAAACTGCTGATCTGGCACCCGCAGACAAACGACTTTACGGCATTCGGGATGTGACCGCCACAGTTGAATCTGTGCCGCTGATCACGGCGTCTATTTTATCAAAGAAGCTGGCGGCGGGTTTGCAGCATCTCGTCATGGATGTGAAAACGGGTTCAGGCGCTTTTATGGCCAAGCATGAAGACGCCGTGACGCTGGCCAGGAGTTTGGTCAGTGTGGCAAATGGGGCGGGTCTCAAAACGACTGCACTGATTACTGATATGGATGAGCCGCTGGCTTCTGCTGCAGGTAATGCACTTGAAGTTTTGCATGCGGTTGAGTTTCTGAAAGGTCGATTGATCAACAGGCGCGTTGAGACAATCACTTTGGCTTTGGGCGCTGAGCTTTTGTTGAATGCGGGGATTGCCTCAACGCTTGAAGATGGAGAAAAGCAACTTGCCGCTACGATCCGCTCTGGTCTTGCCGCAGAGCATTTTGCCAAAATGACAGCGTTGCTTGGTGGGCCTAAAGATTTTATGGAACGGCCCGATCATTATATGAAGTCGGCCAAAATCATCCGCCCTGTTTATGCAGACGACGAAGGTGCGGTTTGCAAAATCGAAACCCGTCAGCTCGGAGTTGCTGTGATTGAGCTTGGCGGAGGACGGTTGCGGGCCGATGACAAAATTGATCATGCGGTGGGCTTATCCAATCTGCTCGGTAAAAACTTCCGCGCTGATATGAATACGCCGCTGTGCATGATTCATGCCCAAGACGAAACCAGTTTTGATCGTGCCGCCCAAATCGTCAAAGCGGCTTACACAATCGGCGATGTTGTCAAAGAAACGCCGCCAGTGATTGAGCGCATCATAGCATGAGCAGGGCTTTTTTATTCGTCATGGACTCCGTCGGCATTGGTGGTGCGCCCGATGCCGCGAAGTTTGGTGACGCGGGCTCCAACACACTTGGCCACATCTCTGATCATATGACACTAAATATTCCGAATTTGATTTCGTTGGGCGTTGCCAAGGCCGTTAAGGCAGCGAGCGGATCACCGCACGGCCTTGACGCTAATGCACCTGTCAAAGGTGGCTGGGGATATGCCGTGGAAGTTTCCCAAGGCAAAGACACCATCACAGGGCATTGGGAAATGGGAGGAGTGCCTTTGCAATTTGCATGGGGCTATTTTCCAGAAACCATCCCTGCCTTTCCGCAAGGCCTGATGGATGAAATTATCATGCGCGGCAAAATCCCCGGCTTGCTCTGCATGGCGCATGCATCGGGCACACAAGTGATTGAAGATTTTGGCGAGGAGCATATTCGCTCTGGCAAACCTATCATCTATACCAGCGCTGACAGTGTTATCCAGATTGCGGCCCATGAAACGCATTTCGGTCTGCAACGGCTTTATGATGTTTGCAAGATTGCGCGCGATTTGACATACGAGATGAAAATCGGCCGTGTGATTGCGCGGCCATTTTTAGGTGAGGCCGCAAAGAGTTTTGCGCGCACCGGCAACCGCAAAGACTATGCCATCACACCGCCAACGCCAAGCCTGCTCAAAGTTTTGACTGATGCTGGACGTGATGTGGTTTCGGTTGGCAAGATCGGCGATATTTATGCCCATGTCGGCACAGGCCGCGAGATGAAAGTGTCCGGCAACCCCATACTGATGCAGACCACGTTAGACGCCATGGACAGCGTCAAAGACGGCGGGTTCTTGATGACCAATTTTGTCGACTTTGACAGCAATTATGGCCACCGCCGCGACCCTCTTGGCTATGGCAAAGAACTTGAATGGTTTGATGCACAACTGCCAAAAGTTTTTGCTAAGCTGGGCCAAGATGATCTGCTCATCATTACCGCCGATCACGGCAATGATCCGACTTGGGTCGGCACAGATCACACGCGCGAATGCATTCCGATTTTGTGTAATCAAAAGGTGGAGATAGGCAGGCGTGATAGTTTTTCAGATATTGGCCAGAGCGTTGCAAAATGGTTGGGTGCGCCCAAGCTGGTTGCGGGAGCATCATTTCTTTAGTTGAACTTCTTAACATTCTGTAGATAATGATGGTCGCGGCTGGGGGGCTAACCGGAGAAATTTAAATGAAGAAAATTTTGGGTGCATTATTATTCAGCGCAATATTTGCCATGCCCGCTAGCGCTATTGATTTTGGCGGCAAATATAAGGTTGAAGGCACCAACATTAACGGCACTAAATATGAAGGTGAAGCAACTATCACCATCACATCAGAAACCACTTGTGAAATCCATTGGGACACGGGTGGCACAACATCAGACGGCATCTGTATGCGCAATGATGATAGCTTTGCCGCCGCCTATAAGATGCAGGACGCAGTGGGCTTGATCATCTACAAGGTTTCGCCCGAAGGTGCGCTTGACGGCGTGTGGACCATTGCTGGCAATGGCGGCGCTGGCACAGAAGTTTTGACGCCGATCAAGTAATCACTCGGCGCGTTTTAACACCGCCTGCAACACATCCTTCACACCGATGGCACCTGCAAAGGTGCTGTCGTCGTTAAACAGCGCCACAGGTGCAGTTTCGGATCTATGCATGGCCAGCATTACGGTTTTGAGCGACGTGCCGGGTGTGGCCCAGAAGACCGGCTTTGATTTTGCGTCCACCACTTTTTCAGCCTCAGTACAGGGCACCCAGGTGGCTTTCTCGTTATCGCGTTCAACGGTTGTCACTTTATTTGCTTTATCTAACTTAAAGCGCGTGGTCTTGCGGCGATCAAGCCATATCCAACCGCCTGTGTCTTTGACAAGCTCATGGGGCCCGCGCATGACATTCCATGCTGTGAGAACTGAAAGTGGATTTACGTTAGCAATGAACTCACTCACATAGGCATTGGCCGGACGCAGTACGATGTCTTCAGGACGGCCTGATTGCACGATGCGCCCACCTTCCATGATGGTGATGGTGTTGCCGATTTTTAAAGCTTCTTCGAGATCGTGGCTCACGAAAATAATGGTCTTTTTTAATTTCTTTTGCAGCTGCAGAAGCTCGTCTTGCAGTTTGGTGCGGATCAACGGATCAAGCGCTGAGAAAGGTTCATCCATCAGCAGAATTGGCGCTTCCGTGGCAAAAGCTCTCGCCAACCCCACACGTTGTTGCATGCCGCCTGAAAGTTCGTGGGCGTATTTGCCCGCCCATTGATCAAGCCCCACCAGTTTCAACTGAGCATCCACTTTGGTTTTTCGCGTGGCTTCATCCATGCCCGCCAATTCCAAACCAAACCCCACATTCTGTGCCACCGTGCGCCAAGGCAACAAGGCAAATTGTTGGAACACCATGGCCACTTGACCTTGGCGGATGTGACGCAAAGTAGCTTCATCACAAGTGACGACATCAACCATTTTATCGCCATCACGCACTAAAACATTTCCGCGTGTCACTTTGTTGAGACCGTTTACGGCGCGGAGCAAAGTGGATTTGCCGGAGCCCGAAAGCCCCATCAAAACACTGATCTCACCTTCTTTCACAGTGAGATTGGCACCAGCACAACCGAGCACCACGCCCGTTTTATCAAGAATGGCAGAACGGCTTTCGCCCTTATCCAGCATGGCCTGCGCCGTGCTGGTGTCTTTGCCAAAAAGAATATCGACGTTTTTAAATTCAACAACAGCAGTCATGATTTTGCTCCTGTTGTAACTTTGCACATGCGGTCGAGGATGATGGCCAGCACCACAATGGCGAGGCCCGCTTCAATACCGAGCGGAATATTGAGTGAGTTAAGCGCGCGCACCACGGGTGAACCCAAACCATTGGCTCCAATCAGAGCGGAGATCACCACCATGGAAAGTGAAAGCATAATGCATTGGGTGAGGCCGGCCATGATCGTGGGCAGCGCTGATGGCAACTCCACCTTCCACAGAAGTTGTTGTTTGGTAGCACCAAAGGCTTCTCCAGCTTCAATCAGTGGCCGTGGTACGGATGTTATGCCCAAATGCGTGAGGCGGATGGGGGCCGGGGCTGCAAATATCACAGTCACAATCAGGCCGGGAGCAACGCCCAAACCAAACATGATGATGATGGGAATTAAATAAACAAAAGTTGGCAAGGTTTGCATCAAATCAAGAATGGGTAATAAGAAACGGTAAACTCTGGGGTTATGCGCAGCCCAAATGCCGATTGGCACACCAATGGCCATCGATGCGCCTGCGGCTGAAACAACCAAAACAATTGTCTCAATCATGCCCTTCCAGAGGCCCTGATTGAGAATGAACAGCAATCCCAGGCCCACACCCAAAGCCAACTTCCATGATTTTTGCAGATACCAAGCCAGTGCCACCACAGCGATAATAATGATCAGTGGCGGAAACCACAAAAGTACATTTGTGAGAGTTTCTAAAAACCAAGTGAGGCCATCAGAAATGCCATTGAAAAAAGCTTTAAAATTCGTGGTGAGAAATGCGAAAAACGCTTTGCCCCAAGGGCCAATTGGAATTTTATTTGCCGTTATGAAGTCAACAAGTGCGCCCATATGCCATCTCCCCTGCCCACTTATAAAAACGGGCTGGCTAAGAGTATCAGCCAGCCCGTGCCTATTTGTCAAAGACTTGTATTATTATAGACCAAGACCCTTCTTCACGGCATCAAGCGCTGGGCCCGAACCATCAAATGTGGTTACATCTTTCAGCCAAGCATCTAAAGCCGTCGGGTTGGCCTTGATCCAAGCAAGTGCAGCCGCTTTTGGATCAGCGCCCTTGTTCAAGATTTCGCCCATCACGTTGTTTTCCATATCCATCGTAAATTTGAGGTTGGTCACAAGCTTGCCAATATTTGGGCACTCAGCCACATAGCCTTTGCGCACAGTCGTGAACACCGAAGCGCCGCCGAAGTTTGGCCCGAACAAGGCGTCGCCACCCGTGAGATATTGAATTTTGAAGTTAGCGTTCATCGGGTGCGGTGCCCAACCCAAAAATACGATGTCTTTCTTGTCGCCTGTCAGTTTGGCAACTTGGGCTAACATCCCAGCTTCAGAGCTTTCAACCAGCTCAAAGCCATCAAGCCCAAAAGCTGGATCTTTAATCATATCCAGAATATGTCGGTTGCCGTCATTACCGGGTTCAATGCCGTAAAGCTTGCCGCCGAGCTTGTCTTTGAACTTCGCAATGTCTTTAAAATCATGCAGACCAGCGTCAAACAATTCTTGGTTTACGGCGAGGGTATATTTTGCACCTTCGAGATTTGCACCAATCGTTTCAACCGAACCGTCCTTGGAATAGGCTTCGATATCTGCGACCATTGAAGGCATCCAATTACCGAGGAACACATCAATATCTTTGCTCTTCATCGATGCGAAAGTCACTGGCACAGCGAGTTGCTTGATGTCGCCCTTATAGCCCATCTGTTCGACGATAGCGCCAGTCATGGCAGTAATGGCGGTAATATCAGTCCAGCCCACATCCGACATGCGCACATCTTTGCATGATTCAGCATCGCCCGCAGACGCGCTGATCGACATGGAAAGCAAGCTTGCGCCAAAGGCTGCGCCTGCAATAATTTTCTTTATTGTATTGGTCATCGAGTTTCTCCCTAACGTGACTGGCGGATAGTAAACTGGTTTGCAACGATGACGTCAACTTAATGAATGACATGAATCAATCAATTTCCGGCGATTTAGTGCTGGCAAACGACACTGCCCATCCTGTATTGATGAGCGAAATCAAAACAAGAGGCAAAAACCATGAAACCTGTGAAATGGGGCATTATCTCCACCGCCAATATTGGCATGGAAAAAGTAACGCCGGGCATGATGAAATCATCCGAGCTGGAAGTGGTGGCCATAGCCTCGCGCAGTTTGAAACATGCCAAGGCGGCTGCCGCTAAACTCGGCATCGCCAAAGCCTATGGCTCTTATGAAGAGATGCTGGCTGATCCTGAAATCGAAGCGGTTTACAATCCACTGCCCAATCATTTGCATGTGCCGTTGACATTGCTTGCCGCCAAACATGGCAAACACGTGCTGTGTGAAAAGCCGATTGCGATTACGGCCAAGGAAGCAATGCAACTGCGCAAAGCTGAAAAGAAAGTTTTGATCGCTGAGGCGTTCATGGTGCGCCATAATCCACAATGGATCGATGCGCGCGCCCGTGTGAAGGCGGGCGAAATTGGCGACGTTAAAGTGATCCAATGCCTGTTCAGTTATATGAACCGCGATCCGAAGAATGTGCGCAACATGGCGGGTATTGGCGGTGGTGGAATGTTGGATATTGGCTGTTACCCCATCACGATCTCGCGCTTTATTTTTGGGGGCGAGCCTTTGCGCGTGACTTCAACCATTGACCGCGATCCAAAATTCAAGACCGACCGCATTGCTGGAGGGCTTGCTGATTTTGGTAAGGGACGGCATTTATCATTCTCGATCTCAACGCAGCTTGCACCTTATCAACGCGTGCATATTCTGGGCACCAAGGGTCGCATTGAAATTGAAATTCCGTTCAACGCACCGCCTGATGTGCCCAATAAAGTATTCGTTCAAGGCATGGAAATGAATGAGGGTCAGTGGTTGGCCTATCCGATTGCTGATCAATACCAGTTGCAAGCCGAAGCCTTCAGCCGCGCGGTCCGCACCAAGAAAAAATCAGCTTGGGGTGTTGAAGACGCCATCTGCAATATGAAAATCATTGATGCGATGTTTAAAGCTGAAAAATCTAAGAAGTGGGAGAAGGTATAGCGTCTTCTACTTTTTTGTCCTCTACCGCATAGCGGGAGAGGAAAGGGGTCCATTTTGCAATAGCAAAATGGGATAGGTGAGGGGTAGTCTGTGCGCGCAGTCGTTCATCTATCCCATATCACTTCGTTCGACGGGCCCCTTTTTTCCCCCGCAAGCGGTGGAAGACATTCAAGTCCGATTATAAACATCCTCATATCTAACTATATCGTCTTCACCCAAATAATCACCAAA
This sequence comes from uncultured Aestuariivirga sp., assembly GCA_964247245.1. Lineage (GTDB taxonomy): Bacteria > Pseudomonadota > Alphaproteobacteria > Rhizobiales > Aestuariivirgaceae > Aestuariivirga. The sequence goes on along the minus strand of CAXTTK010000001.1, from coordinate 379,159 downwards.
CTGCACTTCGATAATCTCCACATCGCCCTTATGCAGATTTTCCAGCCGGTGTTTAGCGCCAAGTGGAATATCAATCGATTGCCCACGCGTCATGGTCATCACGTGCTCACCCACCGTCACCGTGGCTGTGCCTGAAACCACAGTCCAATGCTCGCTGCGGTGTTTGTGGCTTTGCAATGAAAGTCTCCCGCCTTCAATGGCGACCAGCCGTTTCACCTTAAAACCCGGCTTTTCATCCAGAACATGAAATGAACCCCACGGGCGATTTTCGCTATACATCCAGTTTAATCTCATTTTTAGAGGCCCAAAATTGACTTATAATGGGCAATTGACGTTTTGGTTCTGCCACCCTATAAGCCCGCCATCACAAAAGGTGTAGGGCCTTCTTAACATGCTGTTCAGGCAGCTGGGATTAAGGGTTTTCGCCATAGACGTTTATTTTATCAGGAATTATTATGGCCAATACATCATCTGCCAAAAAAGCCACGCGCGCCTCGGCCCGTCGTGCAGAAGTTAATAAAGCCCGCACCAGCCGCATTCGTTCAATCGTGCGTAAAGTGGAAGAAGCAATCACCGGCGGCAAAAAGCAAGATGCTGAAGCTGCTCTTGCCGTTGCAACACCAGAAGTGATGCGCGGCGCTCAGAAGGGTATTATGCATAAGAATGCCGCTTCACGTAAAGTTTCCCGCCTCACGCTGCGCGTTCGCGCCATGAAGGCTTAAAGCTTAACTGAGAAATTATCAGTTGAATTGAGTTGCAGCCGCTTGAAGCTTTCAAGCGGCTTTTTTCTTGTCCGGACACGGATGATGTTGAACAGTAAAAATCTTTTAAAATCATAGACTTGTCAATTTTAGGACTATTTTGAATGGAAATGTCGCGGGACAGTCATAATTGTATCGCACTGATTTCAAGTTTTTTTGATTTGCCTAGGGCTTTTCAGGTTTTTCAACATCTATAAATTTATATCTTTAAATCAGCACTTTAACTCTATTTTTTGGTTCTTCCGAATTCTGTCAAGTCTGAAAACCGCTGCTCCGTGTACGGAGGGTATGATGAATCCGTTTGCCTTAATTGTGAACAAGCCGTTACCGTGTTTTCAAGTTGACGGTCCGGCCCATGAGGTTGAACAAGATCAATACGGGGTGGCTGTTGTGAATGATCAAAGATCAACACGAACAGCTTGAGGTTAAAACATTTTCAGTCTGCGCTCTGGGGCGGTGCAGCAAATGGGGAGTTGTGTTGTGAGCAAAAAAGTAAGCGTTGAGTATTTGACGCGTTAGTAAATTTAGTCACGAACAACAAATTCAATCAATCAGGATCAGTACTTTCAGCACAAGGGCCGTGCGGAAAGAGGTAGGGCTGCGTCTTGGGGCAAACAAATAGGATGCGATTAATAATGAATTCTTTTTCACCAAATACGGCTGCGCTACAGCTTAAAACCAGTTCTCTCAAAGAACAATGGCAACGCGTTGCACAACGCATTCGCGCAGAACTCGGCGATGATCTTTATACAAGTTGGTTTGCCCGTATGGACGCTGAAGAGCTGACCGAAAAACAATTGACGGTCTCAGTACCGACGCGCTTCTTGCGCAGCTGGATTGAAAGCCATTACGTCTCAAAGCTGACCAAGATTGCGGCTGCAGAATTTACTGGATTAGAAACTGTATTGGTGCGTGTGCGGATTCAAGGCGAAGCTTCGCGCGCCGCCAATGCGGCTCTTGCAGAAACAGCACGTGCTTCAGCACCACAACCAGAGCGCAACAGCGCTGTGGCGCAACAAATCCAAAGCTTCCTGCAAGCCGAGCGTGGTTCAACGCTAGATGAAAATCAAACGTTCGATAGCTTTATCGTCGGCCCATCAAACCAACTGGCCCATGCTGCGGCCATGCGCGTGGCCAATGCCATCACGGGTTCAGCGCTTACATTCAATCCGCTGTTTATCCACTCATCGGCAGGTCTTGGCAAAACGCACTTGCTCAATGCCATAGCCGCACGCGTGCGCCAAAACCAGCCTACCCGAAAAGTCTTGATGCTGACGGCAGAGCGCTTCATGTATGGCTTTATTCATGCTATCCGTCAGCGCGATACGCTGGCATTCAAAGATCAATTCCAATCGGTTGATGTTTTGCTGATTGATGATTTTCAATTCCTGCAAGGCAAAGCCATTCAACAAGAATTCTGCCATGCCTTTAATTCACTGGTTGATTCAAAGCGCCAGGTTGTGGTGGCGGCAGATGTGCCACCTGCCCAACTTGATACCATCGATCAACGCATGCGCTCGCGTTTGATGGGTGGCTTGGTGATTGATATTGAATCGCCAGATCTCGACCAGCGCCGCAAGATCGTTGATGTCCGCCACGCGGCCATGGTGAAGGGTGATCATGCTTCAGCCATCAGTGGCGAAGTTTTGGAATTGATCGCCAACCGCATCACAGGTGGTGGACGCGAGCTCGAAGGCGCACTCAACCGCGTGATTGCTTACCAACAATTCAACAAATCGCCGATCACGCTTGATCTGGCCTCGATGGTGCTACGTGATGCTGCGGGAACTGCTGATTTAGGTCGCATCAAGATTGATGATATTCTGAAAGTTGTGGGACGTCATTACAATGTGGGCCGCACAGACTTATTAAGCCCACGCCGCGCCCGTGCCGTGGTGGTGCCGCGCCAGATTGGCATGTATTTGGCCAAGAAATTGACGGCAAGATCACTCCCTGAAATTGGCCGCAGGTTTGGTGGTCGTGATCACTCAACGGTGCTTCACGCTGTGCGCAAAATTGACGAGCAAATGAAGGCTGATGACAAATTGGCCCGCGAAGTGGCCATGCTCATCAGACTTGTGGAACAAGCATAGAAACGCTTGAAATTGGCTGTGCAAACCGCCAATGTCTTTATCCCTATGGGATTGAGGAATAGAGTTTTGCCATGCGCGTGACCATTGAAAGATCGAGTTTTTTAAAAGCCCTAAACCACGTCCAAAGCGTGGTGGAGCGGCGCAATACGATTCCGATCCTGTCAAATGTTTTGGTTCATGCCGCTAAGGGTGCTGTAAAACTTACCGCCACTGATCTTGATATCGAGATTGTGGAATCTGTAGCCGCTGATGTGACGCGCGAAGGCTCAGTCACCGTGCCAGCCCATATGCTCTATGACATTGTGCGCAAGCTGCCTGATGGTGCGCAACTCGAATTGGAACAAGGTCCCGACTCAGGCCGCATTTCTATTGTTGCGGGTCGTTCGCGCTTTGCGTTGCAAGCCCTGCCACCCGAAGATTTCCCTGATCTGTCGAGCGGTGAATTCGGCAACACTTTCTCGCTTCCCACCAAAGATTTGAAATTCCTGATTGAGCGCACACGCTTTGCAATCTCCACTGAAGAAACCCGCTATTATTTGAACGGCATTTATCTGCATGAAGTGTCAGCAGGCGGACACCTTCGCGCTGTGGCCACAGACGGCCACCGCTTGGCGCAAGCACAGCTTGATCTGCCAGAAGGTGCCAAGGGCATGCCTGGCATTATCGTGCCCCGCAAAACCGTTCTTGAAATCGTCAAGCTCATGGAAGGCGAAGATGGAGAAGTTGAAGTATCGCTGTCGTCAGCAAAAATCCGTTTCAATGTGGGCAAGCTGGTGCTCACCTCAAAACTCATCGACGGCACCTTCCCTGATTATGAACGCGTGATCCCACGCAACAATGATAAATTCTTGGATGCCGACACCAAGACATTTGCTGAGGCCGTTGACCGTGTGTCCACCATCTCATTTGAGAAAAGTCGCGCAGTGAAGTTGAACATCTCAGCTGGCAAACTGACACTGACCGTCAACAATCCAGATTCCGGTTCAGCCGAAGAAGAAATCCCCGTCACCTATGACCGCGATCCCATCGAGATTGGTTTCAACTCGCGTTACTTAATGGATGTGGCAGCCCAGGTTTCGGCCTCCACAATGCGCTTTGAACTCAATGATTCAGGTTCGCCCACCGTCATTAAAGATCCTGATGATGCCAAGTCGCTTTATGTGCTCATGCCGATGCGAGTGTGATAAAGTTCTTGTGTGAACTTGCACTATAGAATCAACCGCCTCACGCTTTCTGACTTTCGCAATTATCCTTCATTGCGGATAGAAACCTCGCGCCCACTTGTGGCCCTCACTGGCCAGAACGGTGCGGGTAAAACCAACGTGCTGGAAGCGCTTTCTCTGCTCGTACCCGGTCGGGGGCTTCGCGGCTCTGCCTTTAACGTCATCGCCCGTCTTAGCGGCTCAAGTTCGTGGGCCGTAGCCGCCGACATCGAAACGCCAGAAGACGAATATAAAATCGGCACCAGTTTTGAAGGCGATCCCAATTCCGAAGATGGCGGAAACTCAGGCCGCAATGCGATGGTTGATGGCGAAATACAACGCTCCTCTGGTGTGCTCACCAACTATCTCAAAATGCTCTGGCTCACCCCCGCGATGGACCGATTATTTGCTGGCCCGGCCTCAGACCGCCGTCGTTTCTTCGACCGCCTGGTTGCCGCATTTGATGCTCATCATGGAGCTCGTGTCTCGGCTTTCGAAAAACTCATGCGCGAGCGTAATTTTCTGCTGCAAGACCCGCGTTGCGATTACACATGGCTCACCTCCATTGAGCGGCAAATGTCCGAACATGCAATTGCCATCGCATCCGCCCGAAATGCTGCCGCAAACACGCTTTCTAGGCACTTTGCGGCCCATGCCGAGGTCAGCCCCTTTCCATGGGGAATCTTGCAGCTGGTGGGCGATATTGAGCAGCTCTCCGCCCAGATTCCAGCCGTGCAAGCTGAAGAGGAATATGCTAAGATTTTGTACGATTCGCGCAATGTGGATCGTGCTCAACAGCGCACTTTAAAAGGCCCTCACAGAACTGATTTTGCAGTCACCCATGGCCCTAAAAATGCCCCCGCCGAACTCTGTTCCACGGGCGAGCAAAAGGCCTTGTTGATTGGTTTGATTTTGGCGCAGGCGCGCAGTGTGAAAGAGTTAGTGGGGGCCGCCCCCATTCTGCTTCTCGATGAAGTGGCAGCGCATTTAGATGCGTTTCGGCGGCGCGGTTTGTTTGAGGCTCTAACCGAGCTTGGTGTGCAGGCCTGGATGACGGGCACGGATGAAAATTTGTTCTCTGAGGCAGGCGTTCAATCGGCGCTCTATCACGTGGAACATGGATCGATAGTGGAAGTGAAATAATGACCGACGAAGAAAAGAACGAGACCGAAAAAAAGGCCGAAGAAAAGCGCGCTGAGGCGATTGCTGATTATGGCGCGGACTCGATTAAAATTCTCAAAGGTCTTGATGCCGTGCGCAAGCGCCCCGGCATGTATATCGGAGACACGGATGATGGCTCAGGTCTGCATCACATGGCCTATGAAGTCATTGATAATGGCATTGATGAAGCACTCGCAGGCCACGCTACTCACGTCACATTAGCGCTGAATGCCGATGGCTCAGTGACCATCACCGACAATGGTCGCGGCATTCCAACTGACATCAAACAAGATGATGACATAGAGCCCAAACGTTCTGCAGCTGAAATCGTCATGACTGAGCTTCACGCGGGCGGCAAGTTTGACCAGAACTCTTATAAGGTTTCAGGCGGCCTCCACGGTGTGGGCGTTTCAGTCGTGAATGCTTTATCTGTGAAACTCGAACTCACCATTCACCGGAATGGCAAGACCCATTATATGAGCTTCACCCACGGCGTTCCTGATGCGCCGCTCAAAGTTATTGGCGATTCAAACGGCAAACGTGGCACCGAAGTCACCTTTTTGCCCAGCACTGAAACCTTCACCAAAACTGAATTTGATTTTGCAACACTTGAGCACCGCCTACGTGAGCTCGCCTTCCTCAATTCCGGTGTACGCATCCTGATCACCGATAAGCGACATGTGGAGCCGCATGTGGTGGAATTGTTCTATGAAGGCGGCATTGTTGAGTTTGTAAAATATCTCGACCGCACCAAGCAAGGTCTCATTGCCAAGCCCATCATGATTTCCGGTGAGCGTGATGGCATCACGATGGAATGTGCTTTGTGGTGGAATGACTCCTATCATGAAGGTGTGTTCTGCTTCACCAACAACATTCCCCAGCGCGATGGTGGCACGCATTTGGCGGGCTTCCGAGGTGGTCTCACACGCATCATCAACACCTATGCCACGGAAAGCGGTATTGCCAAGCGCGAGAAAGTGGCCATCACGGGTGATGACGCACGCGAAGGTTTGACTTGCGTGCTTTCAGTCAAAGTGCCCGATCCAAAATTCTCATCACAAACCAAGGATAAACTTGTTTCCTCGGAAGTTCGCCCCGTGGTCGAAGGTTTGATCAACGAGCAGTTGGGCGCGTGGTTTGAAGAACATCCAGCCGATGCCAAAACCATAGTTGGCAAAGTCTGTGAAGCCGCTGCCGCCCGCGAAGCCGCCCGCAAGGCCCGCGAACTCACGCGCCGCAAGGGTGCGCTTGATATGTCATCACTTCCCGGCAAACTGGCTGATTGCCAGGAGCGTGATCCAGCCTTGTGCGAACTATTCATCGTGGAAGGAGACTCGGCTGGCGGCTCTGCCAAGCAAGCCCGTAACCGTGAAAACCAAGCCGTGCTGCCGTTGCGCGGTAAAATCTTGAACGTGGAACGCGCAAGGTTCGATCGCATGTTGGGCTCAGCCGAAATTGGCACTTTGATCACAGCCTTGGGCACAGGTATTGGCCGCGAAGAATTCAACGCCGATAAACTGCGCTATCACAAAATCATCATCATGACCGACGCCGACGTGGACGGTGCGCATATCCGAACTCTGCTGCTCACATTCTTCTATCGCCAGATGCGCGAAGTGGTCGATCGCGGCCACCTCTATATCGCCCAGCCGCCGCTCTATAAAATCAAGCGTGGTTCGTCGGAGCAATATTTGAAAGACAATAAAGAACTCGAAGCCAATCTGGTTGATGTGGGCTTGGAGGGTGTGACATTGGCTCTGGCTGGTGGTGACGAGAGGATTGGCGCTGATCTGCGAATGATCGTCGAAGAAGCTCTTGCCATTCGCAGCATGATTGAAGCGCTGCATTCACGCTATCCTGGTTACATCGTCGAGCAAGTTGCCATTGCCGGGGTGCTCAATCCTGAAGTCATGTCGTCGCAAGAAAACGCTTCTCAAGCCGCCGCCTATATCGCCAAGCGCCTTGATGCCGTGTCTGAAGAAACCGAACGCAATTGGCAAGGTCTCGTGGCCTCTGATGGCGGCTTGTTGTTTGAACGCACATTGAGGGGTGTCAAAGAAAGCTGGCACATTGATGGCAAGTTGATTGCCAGCCAAGATGCATTACGCCTCGATAAAAAAACCGCACACCTCCAAGAAATCTACGCCCGCACTGCCAAACTGCGCCGCAAAGATTCCGACGTGGCAGTCTATGGCCCCTTGTCGTTGCTCGAAAGCATCTTCACCGCGGGCCGCAAAGGTGTTTCGATGCAGCGCTATAAAGGCCTCGGCGAAATGAACCCCGACCAATTATGGGAAACGACACTTGATCCCAACGCCCGTTCATTGTTGCGTGTGAAAGTGGCCGAGATGGATGACGCTGATAATCTGTTCTCCAAACTGATGGGCGACGTCGTGGAACCACGGCGTGATTTTATCAGAGACAATGCGCTGAACGTTGCGAATTTGGATGTGTGATTAGCAACATCCGCCTTCGCCCGTTTGCCAAGCTTATGTATGCGCATATCTAATTCGTAGATATGAGAGCAATCTCAGATACGCTTTGTCGTTCCACAGATAATTGATTTTACTCATTAATTCCGTCATCCCTGCGAAGGCAGGGATCCAGCTTCTTGACCCATACGAAGTGAAGAAAGCTGAACCCCTGCCTTCGCAGGGGTGACGGATTATATGGATAAAATAGTGCTCTTGTTAAATTTCATACCCCACCCAAAAACGTCGTCTTCATTCACCTTGCAAGACTTGTTTTATGGTTACACAGGCTCTTCGTTTTTTATCAATATTTAGCAACATCCGCCTTCGCCCGTTTGCGTCTTCGCAAATGGGAGAAGGTCCCGACAGGGGGATGAGGGCTCTTGGCCGCGAGTCGGAATGTTTGAGCTTGTGGCCAAGAGCCCTCATCCGGCCTTCGGCCACCTTCTCCCACGCAAGATCGCGCGGGCGAAGGCCACCAAATTTCATACCCCACCCAAAACGTCGTCTTCATTCACTGGCAAGACTTGTTTATCGGGGAGGCTCATTTCTGGAGACTAGACATATCTAGCACCATCACCGTACGGTGTCAAGACTTTTTTCGCAAATATAGGATTTTTATTTTGGGGCGCGTTTAGCCAAGATCCGTTGCAGGGTTCTGCGGTGCATATTCAGACGCCTTGCAGTTTCTGAAACATTGCGGCTGCACAGCTCAAACACGCGCTGGATATGTTCCCAGCGCACGCGATCAGCCGACATTGGATTATCCGGCAAAGCATTGCGGTTTTCGGTGTCGCCTGTGAGAGCGCCATATACTGCATCAGCATCGGCAGGTTTGGCCAAATAGTCGATAGCGCCCAGTTTGACGGCAGTTACAGCGGTCGCAATATTGCCATAGCCAGTTAACACCACAACGCGGGCTTCGGGCCGTTTGGCATGGAGCGCTTCGATCACGTCGAGGCCATTGCCATCGGTCAAGCGTAAATCAACTACGGCATAATTGGGCGCGTCTTTTTTCACTTCGGCAATACCGTCAGCCACAGTGCCCGCAAGGCGCACGGTGAAACCGCGGGTTTCCATGGCGCGGCCAAGCCGGGTCAAGAACGGATTGTCATCGTCAACAAGGAGGAGGTTTTTTTCAATAATGTCTGTCATGATGGTGGTACGTTGTGCGGCGGCTGCCAGTTCACGTCAAGCATTTTTGCCAACATCCACAACACTGCGGGACCAGGTGATTTGGATCATTGCTCCCTTGGCTGGATATTTACGATTGGCCAAAGCCACCGCAGCGCCTGATCGTTCCAACAAGGTCTTGGCAATGAATAATCCAAGTCCCATGCCTTCATGCTGGCCTTCTTCCTTGGCGGCCTTCTCGCCATAGCCAGGACGTGTGGTCACGAACGGATCGCCCAACTGATCAAAAATCGCTTGGTCAAATCCCGGGCCATCATCGGCCACTGTCAAAATAATTTGGTTTGCATTCCAGCGGGCTTTCACCTCTACAGATGAAACCGCAAAATCAAAAGCATTCTCCAGCAAGTTGCCAAGGCCGTAAGTGATTGCTGGATTGCGCCGAAAAACAGGCTCTGGCGTTGATGATTTTGAATCGGGTGCTGCATCAATGGTAATTTTAACTTCCGAACCACGAAGCGGTGAAACCATATCTTCAATCATCGCTTCGAGTGTCACCTGCTGATACACATCATCAGAAATCTGGTCAGGCACAGCCAAGCGCTTTAGAATATCGCGGCATCTTGCAGCTTGCGAAATCAATAAATCAATATCCTCTGTATGCGGAGAATTTTTGGGAACTTCGCGTTTCAGCTCCTTGGCCACTAAAGCAATCGTCGCCAGCGGTGTTCCCAGTTCATGCGCCGCCGCTGCTGCCAAACCATCAAGCGCCGATAAACGTTGTTCACGCGCCAAAACGATTTCAGTGGCCGATAAAGCCGACGACATGAGCCGTGCTTCCTCTGCAATGCGCCTTGCGTAAATTGCAGAGAACACCGTGCCGCAAACCAGAGCCGCCCACATCCCCGCAATATAAGTCGGCGGCAGGCTCAACGCAGTAGCATCTGACCATGGCAGGGGCTTATGTATAAAAGCCAAAATAGTTGCGCAGGTGAAAGCCATTGAAGCCAAGCTCAACGTCCATGTCAGTGGCAATGACGTTGCCGAAATGGTGACCGGTACTAAAAACAGAAAAGCAAAAGGGTTTTCCAATCCGCCCGTTAAATAGAGCAAAATGGCCAATTGGATGATATCATAGCCCAATAACAATCCAGCAGGTCGTGCCGCCAAACGTTGCCCACTGCGCCAGCGTAATGTGAGAAACACATTCAGCCATGCACTCAAAGCAATCATCGCCAAGCATAATGCCAGCGGCAGTTTGAACCCTAAAATATATTCCACACCCAACACGGCGGCCGATTGACCGATAACAGCCAACCACCGCAACCGCACCAAGGTGCGCAGGCGCAACAGGCCGTGATGGTCATTTTGATTTATGAGGGGGAAGCTCTGTGTCATCTTGTAACTTCCATATAGATGGAAATGGATTATGTTCCAATCACCATGGCAGAATCAAATTACCTACCCTCCCGCCCCAAACTAATCGCAGCCGCAATTATGATTATTGCGGCTTTCGCCATTGCAGCCTTGGCGCTCACGCAATGGCCCAGCAAGGGCCCTATGGGTTCAGGCACAGCTTTAGTCGGCGGGCCCTTCACAATGCTCAATCAAAAAGGCGAGACGGTTACGGAAAAGAGTTTCGAAGGCCATTACACGCTTTACTTTTTCGGTTTTACATTCTGTGAAGATGTCTGCCCCGCGGAAATGCAGGTCGTATCAGCAGCACTGAAAGAGCTGGGGCCAGATGCGGCCAAAATAATTCCCGTTTTTGTCTCGGTTGACCCCGAGCGCGATACACCAAAGGTCATTGGTGACTATGTGGCAAATTTTGATCCGCGATTCATAGGTCTTACCGGAATGCCGGAACAGTTGGCCGTTATGGCGAAAGCATTTCATGTCTATTACAAAAAAGTGCCGGATGAAAAAAATTCCCAAAATTATGAAATGGATCACCCCTCGATCCTCTATCTGATGGGGCCAGATGGAAAATTCGCCAAACACTTCCCATATTCGACTGATGCAAAGAACTTGGCATTGGAACTGAAAAAGGTGTTAGAAGGTTGATGCGGCTAACGGGGGTTATCCCATTCTTGTTGGTTTATTAACGAGCATGCTTGATGCTTGAAGGATGTTTGGAAGAAATATGCTTTATCCAATCTATGAAATGAACCATGCCGCCATGGCACCCATGCGTTTTATGGCTGAGGCAGGGCTCGCCTTCTGGGGCAATCAATTTAATCCGCTGGCCCACACATCACTTGGCCGCAGTGCGAGCGCATCCCTCTCAATGTTTGAGCGCGCCACGCGCCGCTATGAGAAGCCAGAATTTGAAATCAACTCCACGCAAATTAACGGCAAAGACATTGCCGTGCGCGAGGAAATTGTTTGGCAGATGCCATTCTGCAATCTGATCAACTTCAAAAAAGACTTGCCGGCAAAATCAAAACCCCAGACCAAACTTCTTATGGTCGCCCCGATGTCTGGCCATTATGCAACGTTGCTCAAAGGCACCGTCCAAGAAATGTTGCCGGACTATGATGTCTATGTAACCGACTGGAACGATGCGCGTGAAGTGCCGTATAGCGCTGGCGCATTTGATCTTGATGATTATGCCGATACACTGATTGCAATGATGCATCATTTAAAATCGCGCGTTCATATCATGGCCGTGTGTCAACCATCGGTTCCCGTGATGGCTGCGGTATCGTTGATGAGTGCCGCCAACGACCCTCTGGTGCCTTTGTCGATGGTGTTAATGGGCGGCCCCATTGATACGCAGCGCAACCCAACAGCGGTCAACAAGTTGGCGCAAGAAAAGGGTTCACAGTGGTTGCAAGATAATATGATCATGCATGTGACGGGTGGACATAAGGGTGCCGGCCGCGAAGTTTATCCTGGCTTTATGCAGCTCGGAAGTTTTCTGGCCATGAACGCTGACCGACATGTGAAAGCCCATAAGGAGCTTTATCAAAGCTTGGTTGAAGGCGATGAAACCGATTCAGAACGCCACAGAATTTTCTATGATGAATATATGGCGGTGATGGATTTGACTGCGGAATTCTATCTTCAAACTGTCGACCGCGTCTTTGTACATTTTGATTTACCGCATGGTACTTACCGGCACCGCGGCGAATTAGTGGATCCAGCGAAAATTACCAAGACAGCATTGATGACTGTTGAAGGCGAACGTGATGATATTTCGGGCGTTGGCCAAACTGAGGCTGCCCATGATCTTTGTCCAAATATCCCGGCGTCAAAGAAACTGCACCACCTGCAAATGAAGGTCGGGCATTACGGCGTTTTCTCAGGCTCAAAATTCCGCGCGGAAGTAGCTCCAAAGATCAAGGGCTTTTTCCAAAACAACGAAAAATGATCAATCTCCTCGGCCGCATCGCGGTTCTGCGCAGCCATCCTGCCCCCGAACCCTGTGTGATGGAGATTGAGGGCCAAAACATTAAACTATCTTTTAAACGCAATGCACGTTGCAAACGCATGATTATGCGCGTGGCAAAAGATGGCACAGGGCTTACGATGACATTGCCCAAACGCACCACGCAAGCCGAGGCGCTGCGCTTTGCTCACGCCTCCAAAGCTTGGGTTCTTAAAAATATTTCTAATCGCATGCCCGCTTTGGCATTTGAAAGTGGCGTTGCGGTTCCGTTTCGCGGCGAAATTTACACCATTGCTTGTCCTGGTGGAAAGCGCGGCTTGGTGCAACTCGACCAGCTTACAAAGACCATCATCGTGCCGGGCGATCCAGCCCATATCAATCGCCGCTTGACGGATTGGTTCAAACAACAGGCGCTTAAAGATCTATTGCTGGCTTCCGAACATTATGCCAATGCGATGAATGTTGAATTTTCTGCTTTAACGGTTCGTGACCAATCGAGCCGCTGGGGTTCATGCTCTGCTGCGCGCGCCCTTTCCTATTCTTGGCGATTGGTTTTGGCTCCACGCTATGTGCTCGATTATGTAGCGGCCCATGAGGTGGCCCATATTCAAGAAATGAACCACGGGCCACGCTTTTGGCGTTTGGTTTTAACCCACTGCAAAAATGCTAAAGAGGCCCGCACTTGGCTCAAACATGAAGCCCGCGATTTGCATCGCTATGGTGTTAAAATCTCTTAATCACCTATCAACCCTCCCTCGCTAAACTGACCTCTTACTTAAGAGGAATTTGGCATGGCTGTTAATACTTTAGAAACCCATCAAAATACGAAAATGCTGGTTCCAGCTTATGTCGCCACCATGCTGCTGAGTGCATCGTTGCTGTTTTTGGTGCAGCCGATGTTTGCCCGGATGGCGCTGCCACTTCTGGGTGGCACACCTGCTGTTTGGGCCATTGCCATGTGTTTCTTCCAAGCGGTATTGCTGGGTGGCTATTGTTATGCGCATCTTTTAAAGAAATTCGTGCCGCCAGCATACGCGGTTCCTTTGCATGTTGGCTTAATGGCTCTGGCTTGGTTCAGTTTGCCGGTTAATTTACCGATGGCGGATGTGCCAGCTGGTGGAGCCACTGCCGGGCTTTGGCTGATTGGCCTGATGGCCAAAGCCATCGGTTATCCGTTCTTTTTTATCTCAGCCACTGCACCGCTTCTGCAAAGCTGGTTTGCCCACACCACTCACAAGGATGCGGCCAATCCGTATTTCCTGTATAGCGCCAGCAACATCGGCAGCCTCGGCGCATTGATTGCTTATCCCTTTGTGGTCGAGCCATTGCTGGGCTTGCATAACCAAGCTTTGTTGTGGAGTTTTGGTTTCATGGGTCTTGCTCTAGCAATTGGTCTGTGCGGTTTGATGATGCTACAGGGGCGGTCAGTCGTTGAAAACTCTGTTTCAACTCAATCCGTCAATGCAATCACTTGGAAGGAACGTGGATGGTGGATCTTCTTGTCCTTTGTACCTTCCGCTTTGTTGGTGGCGTGGACAAATCATATTACCACTGACATTGCCTCTGCGCCCTTTCTATGGTTGCCGCCCTTGGTGTTATTCTTGCTCACATTCGTATTGGTCTTCCGCGACCGACCTCTGGTTTCTCTCAAACTGATGCGCATTGTGCAATTGGTCAGCCTGCCCATAGCTTTTGCAGTGCAATTTGCTTTACCGCTGACATATGCCATTCCAGTCATGATCGTGGGTGCTCTGTCCTTTTTCTCAACTGCCATCATCTGCCACCGCCAACTTTATGAAGCCCGGCCTGATGCATCTCATCTCACAGAATTCTATATGCTCATGTCGCTGGGTGGTGTGCTTGGTGGTTTGTTCGTATCGCTGATTGCGCCATTAGTTTTCAATTCAGTGTTTGAATATCCGCTCCTCTTGGTAATTGGTGTTGCGGCGAGACAGGACGTTTTCCGGAACTCAAAGGTCATCGAGGTTTTGAAGCAACCCCTTTTTCCCATTGCCATTTGCATTGGATTAATGTTGTTGACGGCCTTCACAACACCACAAGGTGGTTTCGATCTGCTTGTCTCAACACGTGTGATTGAGGCCGGTCTATTTGGTGCTTTTGCATTAATTGCCTATCGCGCTCAACACATGGCAGTTGCGACCCTATCACTGGTTATGGTGGTTTTAAGTTCGATTGCAGGGCAAACTCCAGAACGCGTAGCAATGCGTAGTTATTTTGGCGTGTTGAGCGTCACTGATAATGGCGTGGCTAAAGGCTACCGCCTGCTCAATCATGGCACCACAGTTCATGGCGCTGAGCGGCTTGATGAATTGACCGAGAGCTTCACAGGTAAGCCGCACCCGCTCACCTATTACAGCCCGGAGGGCGGCATGGCACGGGCGTTGCTCACCACTCAAACTCGCCTCGCTGCTGAAGGAAAGAACGGCATTATTCGCGTCATTGGATTGGGAACAGGTTCGCTTGCTTGCTACTCCAAACCAGGAGAAGACTGGGCCTATTATGAAATCGACCGCGATGTGATCAAGGTTGCACAAGACAAAAACCAATTCACTTTCTTGTCGTCTTGCGCACCGAACATGAAAATGATCGAAGGAGATGCGCGCATCACGCTGGGTCAATCCAAAGAAGAAAAAGCTGATTATCTTTTGGTTGATGCTTTCTCGTCAGATTCCATTCCGGTGCACTTAATCACCACGGAAGCCATTCAGCTCTATCTTACTCATGTCAAAGATGATGGCATGTTGGTGATCCATGTGACTAATCGCTTTATGGATTTGGTGCCGGTGGTTGCTGCCAATATGCATGCGATTGATCCAGCACTCCAAGGCCGGGTTATAGATTATGTTCCACCGAAGGCTGGTGATCTCAACGCCGCGCATTCCATCGCAATTGCAATATCAAAGTCGTCCAAAAGTTTGGAGTCGCTTGATCAAAGCAGTGATGTGAAGCCCCTTGTGCCGGTTGCAGGGATTGATCAGTGGACAGATGATTTCTCTAATCTGCCGGGCGCTATCATTCGCAGGCTATCAGTTACGCAATACTGAAAAGCCTAATAAAGGTTCTTCTCATCATCCTGCCGCTGCTCCCAAACTGGCTTCTTACGCTTGGGGGCAGTGGGGTCGGGTGCGCCGAATAAAACATCCAAGAGCGACTTGCGCTTTGGTGGTTGGGCTTGCGGCGCTGGCGCAATTACAACTTGGGCCGGGTCAGCTGGTTGCTCTTGCGCTACCACAGTTTGATCAGCAGGCACTTGTGCAACAGGTTCAACATAGCCCGGTAGCACTGCAACGGCCAATCCCTGATGTGCTGGCTCCATAACATCGCGCCACACGAGGGTAGGCAGCGAACCGCCTGTCACATTCTTGGTCGGACTATTATCATCATTGCCCATCCACACGCCGGCGATCATGTAAGGGGTGAAACCCACGAACCATGCGTCACGATAGTTTTGGCTGGTGCCAGTTTTGCCGCCAATATCAAAATTTCCAAATTGCGCTTTGACGCCCGTCCCGTTTTGCACAACCGCGCGAAACAGGCGGTTCATTTCGCCTAAATTATTTTCGGAAATCACTTGGCCCAAGCCATCGCCTTTACGCTCGTAAAGAATTTTGCCATCACGCGTGACAATACGTTTGACTACATAAGGCTGCACTGCGGTGCCGCCATTGGCAAAGGGCACATAGGCGGTGACCAGCTCCATGGGCGAGACTTCTGATGTGCCTAAAGCCAGCGATGCATCATGGGTTAGGGTTGATGTAATGCCAAAGCGCTGGGCCACGGCTGCAACTTTATCAATCCCCACATTGACTGCGAGCTTTGCAGCGACCGTGTTTATCGATTGCGCAAAAGCTTGTTCCAAGGAAACTTCGCCCAAATATTTCTGCTTATAATTTTCAGGTGACCAATTGCCGATACGCACAGGTTCATCGACTTCGATGGAATCTGGTGTGAAACCATTTTCCATTGCGGCTTCATAAACAAAGGGCTTGAAGGCAGAGCCTGGTTGGCGGCTTGCGGCAATGGCGCGGTTATATTGGCTCTTCTGATAAGACTTGCCGCCAATCATCGCGATAACCGCACCTGTGGGATCCATCACCACCATGGCACCTTCAGACACATTCATCTTCTTGCCGCTTTCATTCAATCGTTTGCGCATGGCCTTTTCGGCATTGGCCTGAATAACGGGGTCGATTGTGGTTTCGATGATAATGGATTGGTCATAGTTTTTAACCAGCAACGGCAACTGCTTTGAAATCCAATCCACTGCATATTGTTTGGCGGGCAAGCTGACTTCTGGCGTCACGCCACCTGCTGTAACCACGGCTTCTGAAGCATCATCAGTGGTGATGAATTTTTCGTCTACCATAGAGTTGATCACCAACTTGGCTCTCGTCATTGAGGCTTCTGGATTTTTGGCAGGATTGTAATTTGAAGGCGCTTTGAGAACTCCAGCCAGGGTGGCGGCCTCCATGATGGTCAGCTCATTGGCGGATTTGTTGTAATAGACGTGGGCGGCTTGTTCGATACCGTAAGCGCCGGAACCGAAATAGACTCGGTTTAAATAGAGTTGGAGAATTTCGTCCTTGGTGAATTTGGATTCAAGCCAAACTGCAAGCACGGCTTCTTGAGCTTTGCGGGTTGCAGTTTTTTCTTGGGTCAAAAATAGATTTTTTGCCAATTGTTGGGTTAATGTTGATCCGCCTTGAACGAGATGGCCTGAGAGAATATTGCGCGATATAGCGCGCGCGAGACCAATGGGATCGATGCCAAAATGGCTGCGGAACCTGCGGTCTTCAATGGCGATCACGGCATTGGGGACATAATCTGGCAGATCAGCAATATGGGCTGCATCACCAAAGAACGCGCCCTGTTCTGAAAGAACAGCGCCATTATTTGACAGCATCATGATTCCAGGTTCACGCTCCGGTATTTTTAACAGTCCGCGTTCATTTAATGAAAAGAAAATATAGCTGGTGGCCAGTGCTCCGGCGACGACACCCCAAAAACCCAATACAAAGAAAAACCCAATAATGCGACGCAGGATGCCGCGCTTGCGTTTGTATCGTTTAGAATCGGATTTTAAATCATTCCGGCCATCGGAAAAAAGCTGTGGCTCAGTTCGAGTTTGCTTTTTGCGTTTCTTGCCGTTGCCAAAAATTCCCATTACGACTCACCCCCAAGCCTGTGCTGCAATCTATAGGCCAGCTCGGCGATGGGTTGGTTAATACTCCCCGATTTCAGTTGAATTTGTTTGGATGGCAATGATGGCTATTTTTGGAGCTACATAACCGCGCCCACATACCAGGGCACATATTCATTGTCCCCGTATCCTAACTCTTCCGATTTGGTCTTTTGGCCGGATGCGGACTTGAGAATGAGATCAAAAATCTCTTGTCCCTTGGTTTCAATCGAAACACCTTCAACAATGTCACCACAGTTAATATCCATATCGTCAATCATGCGCTCGTAAATCGGCGTGTTGGTGGCGAGCTTGATGGAGGGGCAGGGTTTATTGCCATAGGCAGAACCCCTGCCTGTGGTAAAGCACATGAGATTGGCACCGCCCGCCACTTGACCTGTGGCTGAAACTGGATCGTAGCCCGGCGTGTCCATAAACACGAAACCCTTGGCGGTCACAGGTTCAGCGTAATGATAGACGGCGTTCAGCGTGGTTGTGCCGCCTTTGGCAGCAGCGCCCAATGATTTTTCGAGAATGGTGGTGAGGCCGCCTAGTTTATTACCGGGTGAGGGGTTGTTGTTCATTTCCATATTGTTGCGGGTTGTGTAGTCTTCCCACCATTTGATAATCCCAACGAGTTTTTCTCCCACTTCTTTGGTGGCAGCGCGTCTGGTGAGTAAATGCTCGGCACCATAAATTTCTGGCGTTTCAGACAAGATTGCTGTGCCGCCATGACGCACGAGAATATCAACAGCCGCACCCAGTGCAGGATTAGCGGTAATGCCGGAATAGCCATCAGAGCCGCCACATTGCAGCGCCAAAATCAATTCAGAGGCCGAACAAGTTTCGCGCTTTACGTCATTTACTGCGGGCAACATGGCGCGGACGGCTTCAACGCCCGCCGCCACAGTTTTCCTGGTGCCGCCGGTTTCTTGAATGGTCATGGTGCGGAAGGTTTCGCCTTCTTCCACTTTGTAAGCTTCTTTGAAACGCGGAATTTGGAAACCTTCGCAGCCCAAACCTACCATCATCACTCCGCCCATATTGGGATTGGTGGCATAGCCCCACGCGGTACGTTTGAAAGTATCAAAGATCACGCCGCGATAATCAATCACGCAGCCATTGTCTTGAGTGAGAGCGACGACACCATCAATGTTGGGGTAATCTTTGAGGATGCCCGAGCGGTTGATTTCCTGTGCGATGAAAGTGGCAACCGTTGCTGAGCAATTTACTGACGTCATTATGCCAATATAGTTGCGTGTGCCGACTTTGCCGTTTTTGCGGCGGAAACCTTGGAATGTGGCGCGCTCATTTTCAGGAACCATCACTTCTTTTTTTGCAGCTTGCGCAAATGCGTAATCATGACTGAGCTCGCCCATTTCCACATTATGCTCATGTACCCAATCACCAGCGCTAATGTCCGATTTGGCAAAACCGATGATCTGGCCAAATTTGCGGATGGGTGTGCCTTTTGCAATTGCGGTCGATGCCATTTTATGGCCGCGCATGATGCGGGCTGTGGTCACTATTCCCTCGGCACCCAGTTCGCCCTTATCAATGATCCGGTTGGCAATGAGCACATTATCTTGGGCATTGAGGCGAAGCATGGCTGGGGCTTGCATAGTGGAATCTCTTTCTTAAACTGTTATAACAGTTTCATAGTCGCTCAACGCGGCAAAAACAACAAAGCTAAAAAGGGCGGATTACATGAAAAAACGACAGTTCAGGGCACCGTCGGGTGCTTTACTCTCATTTACAGAGCTGGGCTTTGGCACAGCGCCTTTGGGCAATCTTTACCGCGCGACGACTGATAAGGACGCGCAAGCGACTTTGGATGCGGCTTGGAAAGCTGGCGTTCGTTATTATGATACTGCACCGCTTTATGGGCTGGGACTTTCAGAAACGCGGCTTAACCAGTTTTTACGCGGCAAGAAACGCGACAGCTATGTGCTATCTACAAAGGTCGGCCGCTTGCTCGAAGTGTGCCCGCCAGACAGGCGCACCGGCATTGGCAAGTTTTTCAACACACCCAACCGCCGCGAGATTTTTGACTATAGTTATGATGGGGTAATGCGGTCGCTTGAATTTTCGTTTGAGCGCTTGGGCGTTGATTCCATCGATGTTGTGTTTGCACATGATTGCGATGTTTTTACCCATGGGTCGGTTGAAAAACGCGATGCCTATGTCAAGACATTCATGGAGGGCGGTTACAAAGCGCTGGTGAAACTGCGCGATCAGAAAGTGATCAAAGCGTTTGGTGCTGGTGTCAATGAGTGGCAGGTGTGTGAAACGCTGACCAAGGCCGGCGACTTTGATTTATTCTTGCTGGCTGGTCGTTATACCTTGCTGGAGCAAGAAGCACTTAATTCATTTTTACCACTGTGCGAAGAACGCGGCATCGGCATTGTGTTAGGCGGGCCATATAATTCTGGCATACTTGCAACGGGACCTAAGAAGGGCGCGTTCTATAATTATGATCCGGCCCCCAAACCAATTCTGGAGCGAGTGGGGCAGATTGAAGCCATCTGTAAAAGACATAGAGTGAAATTGCCGGAAGCAGCCTTGCGCTTTCCATTGCTGCATCCTTCTGTCGTATCGGTTATTCCCGGCGCTGTGAGTCCGAAGGAAGTGGCATTGAATGTGAAAACATTAAGTGCCAAAATTCCCAAAGCTCTTTGGAAAGATCTGAAAACAGCAGGGGTGATGGACTCACGCGCTAAAACATGATCATCGATTCACACCACCATTATTGGAACCCTGCGCGAGGGGATTATGGATGGATGGCCGGGGCGGGGTTAGAGCATTTGCGCCGCGCCATTTTGCCAATTGATCTTGCGGCACATTTGAAAACATTTGGCATTGATAAAACAGTGCTAGTGCAAGCCGCACCCACAGTGAGCGAAACCGAATATATGTTGGGTCTTGCTGATGCCACGCCCAGTGTTGCGAAAGTTGTTGGCTGGGTGGATTTTGAATCGCGTGACGATTTGAAACATTTGCAGCGCTTGGCCAAGCATCCCAAATTTTCCGGCGTGCGGCCCATGATTCAAGATTTGCCTGACGCCGAATGGATGCACCGCAAAGATATCCAATGGGCGTTTGACGCTATTATTGATCTTGATCTGACTTTTGATGCGCTGGGTCTTCCAATTCATCTCGAACCGTTTTTGCGGCTGTTTGGCCGCTATCCGAAAATGCGCACTGTCATTGATCATTGCATGAAACCGCGCATCAAGGATGGTGGATTTCTGGAATGGGCACCGGGAATTGCCAAGATAGCCAGCGAGACTTCGGTGTTTTGCAAGCTTTCGGGACTGGCAACTGAAGCCCAATCAGGATGGAAATCTGAGACACTTTTGCCTTATGCCCGTCATGTTATTGAGGTGTTTGGCGCAGAGCGCACCATGTTTGGCTCGGATTGGCCTGTCTTGGAGCTTAATGGCAGCTATGAATCGTGGTTTGAAACAGCCAAAAAAATTGCTCATCCATCTGATTTTAATGACGTTTTCGGGAGAACGGCGGATGCGTTTTATCGAATTACATAATGATATAAAAACATCAATAAATAAGGTGCGATTACATTATATTTTGATGTAAAAATATCTTTACATCATTCTAAAATTTGCGCATGGTGGCCTCACAGGAGAGGAAACCAAAATCATGACCGACCCCACATCTGCCCCACTAGATCACCCCAAAATTCGCGCAGAACTCGTTGCCTTCGGTTTTTCTTGGTTGAAGAATATTTCTTGGAACGAAGATGAAGTCGCTTTAGCAGCGAAAGCTGTTGCTGAAGGCGAGGTTCAACAAACTTCTTTAGGTGCACTCGTTGCCACAACTGGCTCCCACACCGGGCGAAGCCCCAAAGACAAATATATCGTCATGGATGATAATACCGCACGCAGCGTGTGGTGGGACCAGAACCGCCCGATGAGTGCAAAACACTTTGCTAATCTCAAAGCCGACTTTCTAAACCATGCGCGTTTGAGAAATGTGTTTGTGCAAGATTTGGAAGCCTGCGCTGATCCGGCACATCTTCTCAATGCCCGAGTGATAACGGAATTTGCTTGGCACAGTCTGTTCATGCGCCATTTGCTCAAACCATCGACGCAAGACAATTTCATCAGTGGGCTGACGATTATTGATCTACCTAGTTTCAAGGCTGACCCGGCACGACACGGCACATCAAGCGAAACCGTAATTGCTATTGATTTTGCCAGCAAGACTGTTTTGATTGGCGGTACGGCCTATGCCGGTGAAATGAAGAAAGCCGTTTTCACCTATCTTAACTATGTGCTGCCAGAAGCGGGCGTTTTGCCGATGCATTGTTCGGCAAATGTTGGTGTTCATGGCGATACGGCGATTTTCTTCGGATTGTCGGGCACTGGCAAGACCACGCTCTCGGCAGATCCAACGCGCATATTGATTGGTGATGATGAACATGGCTGGGGTGATGACGGCGTCTTCAATATGGAAAATGGTTGTTATGCGAAAGCAATCAATCTCAGTGCTGAAGCGGAACCTGATATTTTTGCAGCCACAGAACGACCTTATGCGATCCTAGAAAATGTGGTTGTAAGTCCTGCGACAGGCGTGCCGGATTTTAACGATGTCTCACTTACCGAAAACACGCGGGCGGCTTATCCATTGAGCGCCATTGCAAATGCGTCCACAACGCGCATGGGGCCAGCACCAAAGACAATCATTATGCTTTGCGCTGATGCATTTGGCGTTCTGCCACCTTTGGCAAAGCTTAATGCTGAGCAAGCGATGGATATGTATTTGGCAGGTTATACTGCAAAGTTGGCGGGCACTGAGCGTGGTGTCAAAAATCCCGAGGCGACCTTCTCGGCATGTTTTGGTGCGCCATTCTTGCCACGGCACCCTAAAGCCTATGCTGCTACGTTGGGCGAACTGATGGCCAAACATAATGCGCGTTGTTTTCTGCTCAACACAGGTTGGACGGGAGGGGCTTATGGTGTGGGATCGCGGATTAAGCTTTCCCAAACTCGCGCTATGTTAGCTGCAATTCTATCTGGGCAACTCGACAAAGCCTCTTCCCGCATTGACGAAAATTTCGGATTTTCAGTTCCACTGACGGTGCCGGGAGTGGAATTAAAATTGTTAAACCCTCGCAGTTGCTGGACTGATGCGACCGCATATGATGCAGCAGCAC
Source organism: uncultured Aestuariivirga sp. (assembly GCA_964247245.1). GTDB lineage: Bacteria > Pseudomonadota > Alphaproteobacteria > Rhizobiales > Aestuariivirgaceae > Aestuariivirga. Next base: position 356,573 of record CAXTTK010000001.1, on the reverse strand, counting down.
GCGGCTTGAGTTCGATGTTTGAGGCTGCACTGAAGAACCTCAAGCCCACAGCCATCAATCAATTGCTTGCGGCAGAATGATTGGACTGTTTAGGTCAATTTTGAAACAAGGAGATATGCAACTGCACTGGTGATCGCCGAAAGACATGTGCCCCAGACCAAATCGATAATTGCTATTTTCAACCCAAAACCGTTCATGACCGACAAATTGGTGAGATCATAAGTGCCGTAAGCTACGAAACCCAGCGCAGCAGCGAGAGCCATGGTTTGAAACATTGAACCAGATTTCAGACCTGGACTAACCGCAAAGAAAACCAGACCTGCGGCATAGACCAAATAGAACGCAAGAGCCGCAGGGAAGTTGGGTTGTTTACGGAGTAAATCACCAATTTCAGCCACATAGGTGGCGCGCGCCAACCAGACCAGCCAAACCATATCAATAGCGACGAAAGCTATCAGTGTAACCAAGTAGGTTATTATGATTTTTGTCATTTTTTCTTCCCTTCGAGTTTAGCTGTTTTTGAAAAGCTGATGGGTGGAGCGAGCGGTTTTGGGCGTCGTTGCAGGCGCATGCCCTTGATCCACAGCTTCAGCGCTTCCCAATGAATCCCGCCGATAATTTTCAGTGGCAATAGAGGCAGACTTAGGAACGAACGCAACAAGGCTTGATCCGTCAACTCTTGCTTGGTTCCGGAAAACCATGCGTTGAGGCACGGGCCGTTTGAATCAGTTAGCCTTATGCCCAACTTTAATTCATCCGCTGGCGACTGAATCGTAAAATCATAATGGCCTTCAACTTTATTGAAGGGCGAAACATAGAAACGCTTTTCGCAGGATTGTTGGTTGGTTTCATCAACTGGCACCACATAAGAATGGCGTTCGCCAAACGTGTTGCTGACTTCATAGATCATTAAGTGAAGGCGGTCTTGCTGGTCGAAGCAATAGTAAGTGGTCAGCGGATTGAACACGCGACCCAATACACTCGGATAGCAAAACATAAAAATTCGTTTTATTCTATCGCCGCCTGAACTGCGCTTCACCAGGGACCACATATAATCCTTGATACTGGTGCCATCGCCCAAACCAAAATTGCGGTCATTCAATGAAAAGAAATTAAAGCGATTGTAACTCAACAACTTTAGCTGTTTCGATATCTTGTCGATTTCATCGACATCAATAAAGAGATTATAGACTTTGTAGCGCAGTTCATGCCGCACAGGCGCCAATCTGCGGTGCATCACTTCGCCAACATAGAGACATGAGTTCAGCGAACTCATTCAGCGGCCTCAAGAAAATTTGGTTTCTCGCGCGGGGTTACATCAGTCACGTGGATGCGATCATCGGGCTTTGCCAAATTCCACGGCCGCAATGCGCCGCCCAATTGTTCAGCCACAGCTAGACCCGACTGCAAACCATCTTCGTGAAAGCCTGAGCCGAAATGCGCCCCACAAAACCATGTACGATTTTGACCCTGCAATGACCAAAGGTGCTTTTGCATTTTGCTCGTTTCAGAATTGAATACAGGGTGGGTATATTCAAATTCTTCGACCATCCTATTTGGCTGCCTATCGGCATTGAGAGTCACAAAAATATTGGCCTTGGTGCTCAAGGGTTGCAGCGCATTCATCCAATATGTGACGGACGCTTCATGGGCCTTGGCGGTTTGGCTTACATAGTTCCAGCTCGACCAAAGACGTTTGCGGCGCGGCATGAAACTTTCATCATGATGCAGCGTGGCGCGGTTTTTGGAATATTGAAACGGAGATAAAATATGAGTTTCAGCAGAGGTTGGATCAGACAACATTTTTAATGCCTGATCGGCATGGGTTGCAATCACCACATGATCAAAGCTTTCGGAGAAACCCTTTGCGCCATTGATGGTGACGTTAAATCCGTTTCGATCAATTTGAGTGATAGGGCAGTCCGTGATGATTTTCATCCGGCTATCACTAATCAATCTTTGCACATATTCAACCGAGCCGCCTTCAACTGTGCGCCAAGTGGGGCGATCATAAAAATTCAAAAGACCATGATTTTCACAAAAGCGTAAAAAGCACTTTGCAGGATAGTTCATCATTTGAGTTGGAGTGCAAGACCAGATGGCCCCTGCCATTGGCAAGAGATGCAGATCAATGAATTCCTGGCTATATCTTTGCGTCCGCATAAATTCAGCCAGTGAAATATTTTCGTGCAGCTTTCCGCACTGGGAACCGGCGCTTGAAAAAAATCGTACCAGATCGCGCATCATGCGCAGGTGACTGGGGTTCAGCAAATTACTGGTATGGCCCACAAGGCTCATCAGACCTGCGCCGGAATATTCATAGGCGCCTTTGCCCAAAGAAACTGCAAAACCCATTTTTGAATCCGCAGTTGGCACGCTCAAATAGTCAAAAAGAGCCGAAAGATTGGGGTAAGTTCTATCGTTGTAAACGATAAACCCAGTATCCACTGGAACGTCGCCTTCGGGCGTGGGGCAGTTATATGTGTTGGAGTGACCGCCAATGCGTTTATCGGCTTCGATCAGTGTCACGTTGTGACGCTGAGATAAAAGCCACGCTGCGGAAAGCCCTGAAATGCCCGACCCGACCACCGCAATTTTTAGCGAACTCAATTGATTTGAACCTTATATGTTATTCTTAGTTTTTACTACGTTGTGGGTTGCTTAAAGGTTCAAATGACTTTGTGTCAATCAAGGTGATCCACCCTCTTAGACTTCTCGTTAGCATGACAAAGGACTTGAAATCACATGGAAAATAGCTCTTCTGCTTCACAGCCTCGTGATCTGCCGTGGAAATTAGTGTGGATCACGGGGGCTTCAACCGGAATTGGCCGCGAGGTGGCGTTACAGCTCGCGGCGAGAGGCGTGAAGGTTGCAGTTTCCGCACGTTCTGCAGAAAAACTTTCAGCTATGGGCGAGCTTATTCACGCTTACCCTCTCGATGTGACCGACACAAAAGCTGTGCACGCAACAATTGCCAAAATTGAGATGGAACTTGGGCCAATTGATATGGCTTTGATGGCTGCAGGAGCTTATGCGCCAATTGATCTTAATGAGTTTGCCCCCGAGCCTTTTGCTCAAATGATGCAGGTTAATTTTCTGGGCGTGGTCAATTGTATTGCTGGGCTTTTGCCTGTCATGCGGATGCGCCGTGCGGGGCGGATTGCTTGGATTGCGTCGGTTGCAGGATATCGCGGACTGCCGAAGGCGTCGGGCTACGGACCCACGAAAGCGGCACTTATAAATCTGGCCGAGAGCTTGAAACCAGAACTGGATTTGGTCGGTATAAAAATCAGCGTCGTCAATCCTGGCTTTGTTGAAACACCGATGACCAAGGGAAATGATTTTCCTATGCCGTTTCTGATGAAGCCTGAGGACGCGGCGCGCCAGACGATTGAGGGTTTGGCACAAGGTAAATTTGAAGTGGCTTACCCAACACGTTTTGTGGCGATCTTAAAAATTGCGCGGCTGTTGCCTTACAGTTTGTATTTTTGGCTGATCAAGCGTGCGGTGCTCTAGGTATATATACTCTGGGGAATTCTGTCACATGTGACTAGAATGATTATGCACCAGAACAGTTCGAGGTCTATGCTGATAGCGATATGAAGGGGTCCATTGATGATCACGGATTTAACCGCTCTTACACTCGCCAGAATGCAGTTTGCGTTTACTATGGCATTTCACATCGTATTTCCAGCTTTCTCGATTGGACTTGCCAGTTATCTGGCGGTGCTGGAAGGTCTGTGGCTTTGGAAGAAAAGCCAAGTTTATAAAGATCTATTCAATTTTTGGAAAAAAATTTTTGCAGTGGCCTTTGGCATGGGTGTGGTTTCAGGAATTGTCATGTCTTACCAGTTTGGTACGAATTGGAGCGTGTTCTCAGACAAGGCTGGCCCCGTCATTGGGCCACTTATGGGTTACGAAGTTTTCACGGCGTTCTTCCTGGAAGCCGGATTTTTGGGCGTTATGTTATTTGGCGAGAAGCGTGTGGGTGCCGGTCTGCATTATCTGGCGACATGCATGGTGGCCGCAGGCACTCTGATTTCTGCAACATGGATTCTGGCGGTCAATAGCTGGATGCAAACACCAGCGGGATATTCCACCAACACAAATGGTCAATTTGTGCCAGAAAGTTGGATGGAGATTATCTTTAACCCGTCTTTCCCTTACCGCTTTGTACATATGGTTCTTGCTGCATATTTGACGACAGCTTTTGTGGTGGGTGGCGTTGGGGCTTGGCATCTATTGAAAGACAATAAATCACCCGCTGCGCGCAAAATGTTTTCGATGGCCATGTGGATGGCCGTCGTTGTGGCACCGTTGCAAATTGCGGTTGGTGATCTTCATGGGCTGAACACACTGGAATATCAGCCCGCCAAAATAGCTGCCATGGAGGGTGATTATGAAACTGAGAAGGGTTCAGCACTAATCCTGTTCGGTATCCCCGATGATCAAGCTGAAGTCACCCGATATCAAATTGCCATTCCGAAGCTCGGTGCGCTGATTTTAACGCATAAACTGGATGGCGAAATCAAAGGTCTCAAATCTTTCCCCAAAGATCAGCGTCCGCCTGCGGCGATTGTTTTTTGGAGCTTTCGTATTATGGTCGGCATTGGATTCATGATGCTAGGTATTGGCTTGTGGAGTCTGCTGCGGCGCTGGCAAGGAGTGGCCCTTTATCAAGATCGCTGGCTTCACTGGGCTTCTCTGGTGATGCTGCCGTCAGGCTTCGTGGCGGTGCTGGCCGGTTGGACGACCACAGAAGTGGGCCGCCAGCCTTATACTGTCTACGGTCTCCTTACAACAGCGCAATCGGTTTCGCCTGTTGCGGCACCCGCCGTTGGCGCATCACTCTTGGCCTTTATCTTCGTTTATTTCTTTGTTTATGCTGCAGGTGTTTTCTATCTGATGCGACTGGCCAAAAAGCCACCGGATGGTGCGAATTCTGATTTAGAGCAGAGGCCGATGCACGCTGCTGGCATAAATCCTGGCCCCGCAATGGCTGCTGGTGAATAGGAGCACATGATGACATTTGACCTTCCATTTATCTGGGCCGGACTGATTGCCTTTGCCGTGCTTGCCTATGTGGTGCTCGATGGGTTTGACTTGGGTGTGGGGATTTTATTTCCCTTCGCCAAAAACTCCCACGACCGCGACATCATGATGAACTCCGTGGCCCCAGTGTGGGACGGCAATGAAACTTGGTTGGTGCTGGGAGGCGGCGGTTTATTGGCAGTGTTTCCACTGGCCTATTCTGTTGTGCTTCCGGCACTATATGTGCCCTTGATGGCAATGCTTTTGGCTTTGGTGTTACGCGGTGTCGCTTTTGAATTTCGCTGGCATACCAAGCGCGGCCAGTTTCTGTGGGACTGGGCTTTTATTGGTGGCTCTACTGTTGCGGCGCTCTCTCAAGGATTGGCCGTGGGCGCTTTGGTTCAGGGAATACCTATGGCGGGCCGGGCCTATGCGGGTGGATGGTGGGATTGGCTGACACCATTTAGTGTGCTCACTAGCATTGCCGTAGTGATGGGTTACGCTTTGCTCGGTTCGACATGGTTGGTGCTTAAAACAGAAGGAGCGCTGCAGGAAAGGTCGAGGCTTCAAGCATATTTCACAGGCTTGGCCACGCTCATCCTTATCGGGTTAGTCAGTCAATGGACACCGTTTTTGAGGCCGGAGTATTTTGCGCGATGGTTTGCTTGGCCGACAATGATTTTCAGCTTTATTGTGCCTCTGCTCGTGGCGGTTTGTGCTTATGGGCTTTATACGGGACTTCGTGATAAGCGCGATCTTCTGCCCTTTCTCTCAGCACTGGGTATTTTCGTGTTGTGCTTTGTCGGTCTGGGCATTAGCTTCTATCCCAACATTGTACCGCCAGCGCTTTCAATCTGGGATGCTGCGGCCCCTGATAAGAGCTTAGCATTTCTGTTGGTAGGCACGGTTGTTCTAGTGCCGCTCATCTTGATTTATACCGCTTATTCCTACTGGGTATTTTGGGGCAAAATAAACCCAGATGAGGGTTATCACTTATGATTATTAACAAAACTGCGCAGCGGCTGGGATGGTTTTTTGTATATTGGGCTGGTGGAGTCATTGCAGTGGGCGTGGTGGCTTATGGTATTCGTTTAATGATCAAATGAACCCGCCTTAATTAGCCCGCATATAGAGCCCTAACAAAGGGAATTGGCACATTCACTTTCCGCCAAGGTGTGTTAATATAAATTATAAATTGGAGAGGATGCCCAGATTGTGACAATGATCGGGCGATGGAATTATGACGAAGTTCGCGAGTAAATATTTTGGCCTAAATTTGCGCATTCAGTGCGACAAGTTCGGTTCCATTGCCGAGGTCTGTAGAGGTACTTCACTTAATAGGCAGCAGTTCAACAAATATCTGCGAGGTGAAAACCTACCCAATGTTCGCACGCGGCGAAGGCTTTGCGAATTTTTCAACATTCCTGAAGAAGAAATGTTCGCACCGCCTGATAGTCTTAAACCCGAAGCGAAAGACGGGTTTTATGCGGCCGATGGAACTTTAAAACCTTCGCAGGATACACTCAAAAGATTAGAGAGCATTGCGCGAATATTTTTGCAAAGAAGTTCAAATTTGCCAAAATGCAACTTGGCTGATGGATATTACTATTGCTATTTTCCCCTTCAAAACCAGCGCAATTTTTTGGTTCGTGCAGCGTTGAAAATTTCGACCTCTAATGGTTTAACCAGCTTTACGAGGCATACATATTTCCGTTCCGCTGAGTTTCCTTCAAGGTTCATTGCGCGGGGCAGACATCGCGGTTTGGTTATACATGCCGATGGCGAAACTTATATGCTTGGCATGAATTCGTTTGAACCGTTTCATTTGAGTCTGATCACGATTCCCAATGGCACCGATCCGATTAAAATGGGCCTTGGTTTAACACGTGGAATTTCACAATCTCTGACTTGCAGGGTATGCTTAGAGTTTGTTGGAAAAAAATTTTCGGATGCCAAAAAGATGGCCAAGTTCGTCGGCGTTATAGGTCTGAACAGTAAGTCAATTCATCCTTCAATCCGCGCGGCATTTACCGCACAGGAAGAACATTTTCCCGGGCAGCTTGACTTGCCTGCTTTCGAAAAAATCATTGCCTCAATACAAGCCAATCAGCTGCTTGGCAGTGTCGAACCACAGATCGCCTAGTTCTAACTAATTTCCATTTTTTCTAGATGTTTTTTAAAAGTTTGGGGATCAACCTCTCCTTCTGCAGCTGAACATGCTTCGTAAAATGTATCTTCCAAGTGTTTGGCTATTTTGGATAAGCCGGCAGATTTTGACGCCAGCCATAGGCTTCTGACTTGGGTCGCTGTGTAAGCTGCAACTTCTGTGCTGTGCAGTTTTTGTTTGGACAATTGGTCTAAACTACTTTTTCCAACCATTAAACGCCTTAACAGGTTTCTCGTTTCGATCCGTGTTCCTTGTAATTTTCGCGGTTCGAAAAACTTACTTTCCTGCATTTTCTGCACCCCCAATTGGTTTGTGATATTTGCAGAATCGTTATTCATCGCAATGGAAGAAAACTCAATTTCTCAATATTATGCGCAGCATTCGCATTTTTAATTAAAATTTGCGAATAGCAGATTCAATTTTGAATACATTCTTTTAGGTGAATAAGTCTGCGAATTTGAGCAGGCCAGAAAGGCGAAAACCTCAAACGATAAAGGATTTCAAAATGACCACAATTAGCAACAAGCAACCCGTTCTTAAACCAGCAGCCCTTTCAAAAAAAGGCCTTCATTACAACAAGGTTTAATTTGCGTTCAACTTCTAGGCACTGGAGCCCGTTTGGCTTCAGTGCCTCAATAGATTCGGAAGATTCGGAGTAAAAACATGCAGCCCGAGGAATATCGCACATCGCCAACGCTTATTGTCATGCCCGCCAGCAATGAAGATAAATCTCCAGGCAGCATTGGTGTGTATGATTATCTCACCAAGAAGTACGCTTATGTTTCCATCTCCAACATCTATTGGTTGGAATATTTCGCGGAAAAAAAATCATGGCCTCAGGTTCTTTCGGATCATAAAACCGCCAACCCTGAAACTCTCAGTTACGACATTGCAAATCTTGCTAATTTGGGCTTTCTAGTGGTGGGCGATGGGGCCGATGCCAAAAAATATGACCGTTTTTCAAAAGAATGGAAATGGGATCTGTCGTCAGCACTTTTTCATTTTACAATTCTGGACAATGAATTTGAAAGCCAGGACGATTCAACGGCAATTCAGCTCTCTAAACTTGAACAGGATCAGCAACCAGCATTAACGTGGACAAACGGCTCACATGCGGTGGCACTGCCTTCGCCATTTGGTGGAAAAAACGGCGATCTTTTGAATTTGATGGCCAAGAGAAGAACCAATCGCACAAATAGCGGCCATGAGCTGACAAATGAGGAGCTTAGCTCGTGCCTTTTTGCCGGTCTTGGGATCACCAGCTACGTTGAAACCCCAACAGGCGATTTGCCACTTTCGATGACGCCTTCAGGCGGCGCGCGGAATCCATTTGAGGCATTTGTGATCTTGAACCGTGGCGCAGAATTGCCTCCTGGTGTCTATCATTACAGTGGTAGCGAGCATTCGCTTCAGAAGCTCGAAAGCGCCGCGCCAGAACATTTGCATCAGTATCTCGCAAATCAAGAATGGACCAAAGACATGGCCGCTGTGATTGTGCTGGTTGCCGTTCTTGAACGTACAATGTGGAAGTATTCAGATGCCAATGCCTACCGCGTGGTTCTCATCGAGGCTGGACATATTGCGCAAAACATCATGGTGGCAGCTACCAATATGGGGCTCTGTGCCTGCCCGACAGCGGCCCTCGCACATGGCCCTTTGAGTGAACATTTAGGTCTGGAAGCGCTCACACACACACCAATTTATGCTCTCACGCTTGAAAAGCCATTGCCAAACGCTGACAAGATTTACGCCAATCCACTGTTGCGAGAGAATGTTGGTCTGTTGAGCTAACCCAACATCAAAACCCGCGTGCCAACCTGCACATGGTCATAGAGATGCACCACATCAACGTTCAGCATGCCAATGCAGCCTGCTGTGTGTTTTTGACCAATATCAATAGGCTTGGCACCGCCATGGATGCGGTTAATAGTGTCAACCTCGCCCTTGTATAAATATAGGGCGCGGGCTCCCAAAGGATTATCGGGGCCGCCGGGCATGCCATTTGGCAGATATTTCGCAAGGTCTGGTTTCACAGCAATATGATATGGCGCCGGTGTCCAAACAGGCCATTCCGCCATTTTCTTGATAACGACTTCACCTGTCCACGCTTTGGTGCTCTTACCCACCGAAACACCATAGCGCCGCGCTTGGCCGCCTCCCAAAATCAGATATAAAAACCGATAAACGGGATCAACGATGATTGTGCCGGGGGGCTCATTTGATTGATAGGCCATATCGCGGCGCTGATATTTGTATTCAACTTCTTTGGCTTCGGATGCGTTGATCTTGAAGGGTTCGGTTGCGCCGGCTTGGCCCTGAAGATTAAACAATAGACCAGCAGATAGTCCGGAGCCTATTAAATCACGACGCGAAATTCCCATGGCCAAATCCTTTGCCCTAAAGAAATGGCGGAAGAAGAGGGATTCGAACCCTCGGTAGGCTATTAACCTACGCACGCGTTCCAGGCGTGTGCCTTAAACCACTCGGCCATCCTTCCGCTGTTTATTCATGGTTGGCTTGGAACTGGTAACGGCCACCACGTGTTTGGTCACGGGGGAGTAGCCTATTGTGACCGTCTGTTCAAGCACTTGTGACTTCAAAAATACTGCTCGAATTCCTATCTCAGCAGAGTAAAATGAAGTTAGAGGAGATACCCCATGCTGTTTTCCCGCCGTAAACCTGAAGCCGTTTCTGCTGCTGATGCCCTGCCGGGGCGTTCTGCTGCAATTGCAACCGCTCAAAACCATTTTGTGAATGGCCACGCTTTAAAGGGGCCTTACCCTGAAGGCAGCCAGCAGATTATTTTTGCTCTTGGTTGTTACTGGGGTGCTGAGCGCAAATTCTGGGAAGTGCCCGGGGTTTGGGTCACGGCTGTCGGCAACGCCGGTGGTTTTTCGCCCAATCCCACTTACGAGGAAGTTTGCTCGGGGATGACCGGACATGCCGAATCAGTTTTGGTGGTGTTTGATCCCAAACAGGTCAGACTCGAAGATTTGTTGAAAGTTTTCTATGAGTCCCATAACCCCACGCAACTCAACGCCCAAGGCAATGACGTAGGCACGCAATATCGCTCGGCCATTTATTGGACTGACCCTGCTCAGGAAGAAACTGTCCGCATGGCCACATCAGCTTATCAAGCCGCTCTGACCAAAGCAGGTATGGGCAAGATCACCACAGAACTTAAAGCTGCCGGGCCATTCTATTTTGCTGAGGCCTATCATCAGCAATATCTTGCCAAGAACCCCAATGGATATTGTGGGCTTGGTGGCACTGGCGTTTCCTGCCCGATTGGGGTTGGTGTGGCTGCTTGAGCAAAAAATCTGATCGCGCAGATGATGTTGCAGTTGGGCAAACCCTCGCCCAGCTGGAACGTCTGGCGCGGCTCATGCGCTCTGCCAGTCACACACAAGGTTTGAACGCAGCGCAATGGGAAGCGCTGCGTTATCTCGGCCGCGCCAACAGTTTCTCAAATTCGCCGGGCGCGCTGACGCGTTATCTCGGAGCAACAAAAGGCACAATTTCTCAGACCATATTGGCCCTCATTAAGAAAGGTGCGGTCGAAAAATCATTGCGCAATAATGATGGGCGTTCTGTCGTGTTGGTACTGACCAAAGCGGGTCAAAAAATTCTTGATGATGACCCGCTATTGGACATGGAAAAGGCCATCGCAAAGTTGGGAGATAAAACATCCAAGCGCTTCTCAAAAGGCTTGAATGAATTGCTTCAGATCGAAGTCGGCAGGCAAGTCGAACCAAGCTTTGGCAATTGCACGGGATGTGTTCATGCTGCAAAGGATAAGGGTGAAGTTTGGTGCAAAGTGTTGAATGTAAATGTCAGCGCAGATGACAGCCAAAAACTATGCGTGCACCACATAGCCAAAAATTAGGGATCCCACAAACCGTGAAGCCGCTGTGCTGCGACGCGCGCAAAAGCCATGTGCACGGCGCGTTTGCGAGAGGCATGGAGCGGATGTTCAGACGCTGCTCTGATAATTTCGGCACCCCACTGATCAGCGATGATCAAGCCTGCTTCCACGGGGATTAAATCAGCATCCATAGATTGCGGAATTGCAAATGAAAAGTGATCGCAATAGTCGCGGTATTCTGGCCATTTCAAATCGACTTTGAAATCGAGTGGGGAAGATTTTATTTCGATAATCCACAGCACGCCTTTGGGCGATAAAGCAATCACATCAGCGCGCCGTCCTGATGCCAGTGTAAACTCTGTTAGCATAGCGTAATCATGTGCGCGCAAAAGTCGGCCCACCCCGCGTTGGATCGCCGCTGCCGTTTCAGATTGGCGGCCATCTGGCTTCAGCGCTGAGGCCGGGATTTCCAAATTAATCCTCTTGGAATTTATCGGCTACTAAAGTTTCCAGTGCTGTCATTGCCTGCTCAGCTTGCGGGCCCGAGGCTTCAACCGTCACACTGGTGCCGATGCTGGCAGCCAGCATCATCAATCCCATGATCGACGTTGCCGGGACAGTCTGCCCATCCTTGCTCACCGTAATATTGGCATCAAAACCTTCAGCACATTTGACGAATTTGGCCGATGCTCTGGCGTGAAGGCCGCGTTGATTTACAATCGCCAATTCTTTGGAAATTGTCGCCAATCAATCCCCCTGCAAAACTTGGCTGGCGATGTTGATATATTTGCGACCTGCATCCTGTGCCGCAGAAGCCGCTTTGGCCAGCGGACAATCCTTGCGGACACGCGCCAATTTTACCAGCATGGGCAAGTTTAACCCGGCTACAACCTCGACGCGCCCTTCTTCCAAAAGCGATATTGCGAGATTGGACGGCGTTCCACCAAACATATCGGTGAGAACAATCACGCCTAGACCCTGATCAACCTTGGCGATAGACTCTGCAATATCATTGCGGCGCACGTCCATCTTATCATCAGGGCCAATACATATGGCTTCCATATGTGGTTGCTTGCCCACAACATGTTCCAGCGCGCTGATAAACTCAGCCGCTAAACGCCCATGGGTTACAAGAACTAAGCCGATCATTAAACGAACGATCCGAATTTCATAAAAATAACACGCGCCCTGAAAGATAAGAATGCACTGTCTAGCGCCTTTTAGCCTCAAGTAAAATGCATTTCGCTCAGTAAACTGCGAATTCGCGCCGCAGCTGATGGGGCAGTCGGATCGACGCAATGGAGCGGAAATTGCACGCCGAGGATGTCCGTGATCACTTCAGATGGCTCCGGCATGCGGGTGATTTCAACTTGCGGCTTCAGATCTATAACAAAGCATAGTTTGGCTTTTTTTCGGTAGGAAACGGCAACGATCCCCCGACCTCTGATTTCCAGTTTTCCACCCAGAATTTGAGGCGCGCTTGCGAAGACTAGACTCTTCTCTCGGAGCAAAAAAACTTGATCATCAGCCACCAACTTGGCCCGCAAAACTTTTGCGCCCAGTCCGTAACCTTGGCTGTCTATCATTTGCAAGACCAAATCCGATTTTCCGCTCCCCGGCTTTCCCCTGATCAGGACTGCTTTATCGCCAAAGGCCACACAACTGCCATGAACAATTACACTTGTCATTGGTGATTGGCTGGTGTCCAGCCTTCAGGAAGTGCTGGAATGCGCACTACAAACCTTGCACCTAAAATTGGTTTCTCGCCCTTATCGTTGGCTTTGCCCAATCGGTTCTCAGCATAAATCCGCCCCTTATGAGCTTCGACCACCTGGCGCGAAATGGCCAAGCCTAACCCTGAGTTTCGGCCGAAACTTTGAGCAGGCCTGTCAGTATAGAAGCGTTCGAAAACCCGCTCCAAATTCTCAGGCTGAATGCCAGGCCCCGAATCCTCGACGCGAATTTCCACATTTTCGCCAATGCGGCGCAGGCGCGCAGTGATCTTTGTTCCATCAGCAGTAAACGACCTCGCATTGTCGATTAGGTTTCGAAACACTTGGCCGAGACGAGAGTCATTGCCCAGCACCTGGTATTTGGTTTCGGAGCTATACTTATCGGTCACTGGCTGTACAACGAGAAGAATTTCAGCTTGACTGGCCTTTGCCGTTTCATTGGCCAGCCCTACTATGGAACCCAAAAGTTTTGACAGATCGACAGGGTGAATTTCAGCGCGAGCCAACTCCGCATCAAGGCGTGAAGCATCAGAAATATCGGTGATCAAACGATCCATGCGTTTTACATCATGCACGACGATTTCAATCAGGCGGTTTCGTTGTTCATCGGTTTTTACAAATGACAATGTTTCAACCGCGCTGCGTAAAGAAGTGAGCGGGTTCTTTAACTCGTGGCTCACATCAGCGGCAAAGGCTTCAATGGCTTCAATGCGTTGATAAAGCGCATTGGTCATATCCCGCAGCGAACCGGAGAGTTGTCCAATTTCATCTTTCCGTGAGGTAAAATCCGGAATTTCCACGCGCTTATTAATACCTCGTCGCACCCGCACGGCTGCAGCAGAAAGCTTCCGAATGGGTTGAGCAATCGTGCCCGCGAGCAATGCCGATAACATCAATGCCACCAAAGCTGCAAAGCCAAAGGTGAGCAGAACCACGCGGCGCTCGGCACTAATGACCGCATCAATTTCGCCTCCCTTGGTTGAGAGCACGAGCGCGCCTAACACTTGGCGAAAACGTTGCACTGGAACAGAAACCAAAACGATAATTTCGTGATTCACATTAAGCCTAACAACACTCACTGTGGCCCCGTTCAGAGCGGCGGCCACTTCGGGAATGGCTTGGTTATTGTCCATTCCGTAATCCAAATGAATTGGATAGTCATAAGTGAATAATTTATCGATGGGTTTGGCAATAAATTTCCAAGCGGTCTGCAGCTTGGTTTGCTGCGGCTGACTAATATCATTTTCAATGATTTCGTTGCCACCATAGAGCGACATTGAATCGACCAGAAGGTTTCCGCCGCTATCAATGATCTGAGCGCGGATGGTGGTATTGGCCAGCAATCTTCTTAGGACCGGGCCTGCGGTTTCAGGTGAGATTGGAAAATCGAGATTGGTTTGATCTTGGAATGTCTGGTCGCCTTGTGTCTTATCATCCAATTGATCTGGATTGATGACAATTGAACTTGTGTCAGCCGTTGCAGATCCCGCTATTGCAGCAGCAATAATCTGGCCTTGCACCATCAAACTTTGAACACGCGCATTGATCAGGCTTTGGCGATATTGATTGAAATATAGAATGCCTAAAGCGAGGATCACTAGACCCAGAATATTGATCAAAGCAATTCGCGCTGTCAGACTGCCTGGCGAGATGCGATCGAAAAGTCCACGCGACTTTAGTGGCTGTTGATGGCCGTCATCAACATCCGTAAATTCTTCTGCCTCGTGACGATCAAGTTGATCCATGGATTAAGGATAGATCACTGCTCCTTAAACCGATACCCCACACCATACAGTGTTTCAATGCCATCGAATGTTTCGTCAACCTGGGTGAACTTCTTACGCAGGCGTTTGATGTGGCTGTCGATGGTGCGGTCATCAACATAAACTTGATCGTCATAGGCTGCATCCATAAGAGCGTCGCGGCTTTTGACGATGCCAGGGCGCAGGGCCAATGCTTGGAGGATCAAAAATTCGGTGACGGTCAGTGTCACGGGTTTGCCAGCCCAGTTGCAAGCGTGACGATCTGAATCCATTGAAAGCTTGCCGCGTTCAATAATTTTTGTAGCGTCCGTGACAACTGGCGTACCATCGCGCGGAACTGCCCGGCGCATCACGGCTTTCACTCGTTCAACCAGCAGACGCTGCGAGAATGGCTTCTTCACAAAATCATCTGCGCCCATTTTCAGGCCAAATAGCTCGTCGATTTCGTCATCTTTTGAGGTCAGGAAAATAACTGGCAAATCGGTTTTCTGACGAATGCGGCGTAAAAGCTCCATGCCGTCCATGCGCGGCATCTTAATATCGAATATGGCCATATCGGGCGGATTGTCTTGAATGCCCTGCAAAGCAGCCGCACCATCATTATATTTCTGGACGGTATAACCTTCCGCTTCCAGAACCATGCCAACTGACGTTAAGATATTGCGATCATCATCAACCAGGGCCACGATGGGCATATGCTTTTATCCTTATTGTTACGGTGCAGGTCGGTTAGGCGTTAAAAGAGAACAAATTGTGGCAGAGAGAAATAGAACAAAATAAGGCAAAAGGCGAGGACTATGAAAGACGAGATTAGGGCGGTTGTGGTGCGGGCCAAGACGGGCACATTGTCGGTGATTGATTTTGAAACAGGCGGGCCTTTTGGGGCGCTGGTTAATGTTGCGACGGACGGGGTTGGTTATCCGCTGTTTTTGTTTTCAAATCTGGCACGACACACGAAGTGTTTAGTTGCTGACACCAGGGCAAGTTTGCTGATTTCTGAATTACCAAATGAAGGTGATCCACTGGTTGGATTTCGAGCGACGATCACCGGTCATGCGACGCAAGTTTTGGGTGATCATTTGCGCACGCATTATCTTGCTCAGCACCCCTATGCCGAAACTTACATTGATTTTGGCGATTTTGGTTTTTGGACACTGAAGCCCGAGAAGGTTTTTGTGGTGGGTGGATTTGGCCGCATTCAGGCATTTGATGCGCAGGACATCTTTGCGCCTAAATAGTCAAATCAGCGGCAACACTGTTCTCAATCACATAATTTATATTGAGCATATCATTCGAAGCGATCCACATTTTGGCATAGGCTGCGTCGTGTCCGTGTTCCAAGATGCGTTTGGTGAGGCGGCGCTCTAGTTCGTCGACTGGGACGTTCATATAAATTGAGAAATCAAACAAGGGTTTCATTCTGGCCCAAGGTTGGTCTTTCAAAAGTAAATAATTGCCTTCGACCAAAATAAATTTTGTGTCGGCGGAAATGATATCGGCAGCGGCGCGCGAGAGTTCCATAGTGCGATCAAACACCGGGATGGCGATGTCGGGCTCCCTCGCTTTAATGCGCTTTAATAAAACTTCAAAGCCCTGCGCGTCGAATGTATAGGGAGCACCTTTGCGCGCGCGGTGGCTTCTGGCATTCAGAACGATATCATCAAAATGAAAACCATCCATGGGTACTACAACAGCGGTCTCGCCAGCCGATAATAACCTCGCACGAAGCTGTTCCACAATTGTGGTTTTGCCAGAACCCGGAGGGGCGGCAATTGCCACCATGTAACGCGGCGCAGACCCCGCTTGCGAGCGGAGCCTTGTGCTGAGTTCAGCAACGTCGATCACAAGATTAGACCAATAGTTCTGCCGGCGGTTCTTTGGCACCGGTCATAAAGGCCACGGCATCTGACATTGAATATTCTTTCGGATTGATCACGCAGAGGCGCTTGCCCAAACGATGGATGTGGATGCGGTCGCACACTTCAAAAACGTGGGGCATATTATGTGAGATCAACACAATTGGCATGCCGCGCTTTTTCACATCGCGGATCAATTCAAGCACCCGGCGCGATTCTTTCACACCTAAAGCTGCTGTTGGTTCATCCATGATCACAACTTTGGAACCAAATGCCGCTGCACGCGCCACAGCCACGCCCTGACGTTGGCCGCCCGAAAGTGTTTCAACAGGTTGGTTGATATTTTGAATGGTCATCAATCCAAGCTCGGATAATTTATCGCGCGCAAATTTCTGCATGGCGGCTCTGTCTGACATACGCAAGAATTTACCAAGCCAGCCAGACTTCTTGATTTCACGACCAAGGAACATGTTATCAGCAATCGAAAGAGCCGGAGAGAGAGCAAGGTTTTGGTAAACCGCTTCAATGCCTGCAGCACTTGCTTCTTGTGGGCCTTTGAAGTGAATGACTTTGCCTTCAAGTTTTATTTCACCATGATCAGGTGTGACGGCGCCAGTGATTGCTTTTATCAAGCTTGATTTGCCCGCGCCGTTATCACCGATCACTCCCAGAATTTCGTTTGGGTAAAGATCAAAGTCTGCACCGTTCAAAGCCACCACTGTGCCGTAACGTTTAAACAGGCCGCGCGCCGTGAGAATGGGTGTGCCTTTTTCAATATCAGGATTGATCGGAGCCTTGCTTACAGCCTCATAATGTTCAACAGCCTTGGCATTTGCGGTAGCTTTCGCAACCACCTTCGAGTTTTGCTTTTTCGCCACAGCTTTCTTTGCTGGCTTTTTAGCAATCACTTTCTTAGCGCTCATTTCGAAGCCCTCCTCAACCATTGGTCAATTGCAACGGCGATAATTGTTAAACAGCCGGATGCAAATAGTTGCCAGTAACTGTCAACGCCAGCCAGTGAAAGGCCCGTATTAAACACGCCCACGATGATGGCACCGAGAACCGAGCCCGCAATTGAAGCACGACCACCAAATAGCGAAGTACCTCCGATCACAACGGCGGTGATTGAATCGAGGTTCACAGTTTCAAATGCGATGGGCGAAATTGATTGAACGCGACCGATGGCAATCCATGCACCAAAGCCGCAGATTAGGCCAGCAAGTGCATAAACGGAGATCAAGGTCTTGTCGATTTGAATGCCAGAAAGCATCGCTGCATCCGGGTCGTCACCCACTGCATGCACGTGCCTGCCCCAAGCCGTACGGTTCAACATGTACCAAGCAATTGCCGCCATGATGAGCATCGCAAATGTGCCTAATATAATTGATGAGCTACCAATATTGAGCGGCGTGCCAAACCAGAGAAGACCCGGTGCCTGTTCAACGAGGTCGGCGTTGCGGACAGATTCAGAACCCGTGTACCAAAGCTTCAATGAGTTAAAAATATAGAGTGTACCCAAGGTTACGATGAAGGGGGGGATCCGAGCTTTGGTCACAAGCAAACCGTTAAAAGTGCCCATCAAGGTACCAATTGCCACGCCTACGGGAATGGCAACAAATTCAGGTAGTCCGTAGAGGGTTGCAAGTCGGCCCATCACCATGGCTGAGATAACCAGAATGGCCCCAACTGAAAGATCGATACCAGCGGTTAGAATAATAATTGTTTGTGCGATAGCCACGATGCCGGTGACGGTCACTTGCTTGAGAATAGTCGACAGAGTACTCGCCGACATGAAATTATGCGCTATTGCGCCGAAAGCGAGAACACTCACGATCAAAATAATTGCAGGGATTGCTGTGGGGTTAGTACCCAGATAGGCGCGAATACGCGCTATTGGTGACTTATCATCCGTTTCAAAGCTGGCGACATTTTTGTCGGCCTCGTTCAGCTTGGCTTCAAAATCAGAAATTGTCTTGGTCGGCGCTGTATTGTCGCTCATTGCCCCATTAACTCCCCAAAAATTCAATCCGCCTCTTGTCGGGCTTTGATACACGAAGGGCGACAATATCGTCGCCCTTCGCTTCGTCAAGTCTATTTTAGAGAGCTATTAGCCCCAGCACTTTGCAGTGCCTTCCTTGGAGTCAATCGACTTCACGCCAGCAGCTGGCTTGTCGGTTACCAAGTTAACACCTGTGTTGAAGAATGACAGACCGTCAGTTGCCTTTGGCTTTGTGCCGTCAGCAGCGAATGCCTTAATCGCTTCAATGCCCTTTGCAGCCATCAACAATGGATATTGTTGTGAAGTTGCACCGATAACACCGCCTGCAACTGACTTAATGCCAGGGCAGCCGCCGTCAACTGAAACGATGAGGGCTTGCTTTTCTTTGCCAGCAGCTTTGAGTGCAGCATATGCGCCTTCAGCAGCTGGTTCGTTGATGGTGTACACAACGTTGATGTCAGGGTTCTTGGCGAGCAATGTTTCCATTGATTTTTGGCCGCCTTCTGGGTTTGCACCTGAAGATTCGTGACCAACGACGCGAGCATCCTTTTCAGAACCCATTACTTTGAGGTCTGGAACATCAATGCCGAAGCCTTTGAGGAAGCCAGTGTCGCGTGCAACGTCAACCGAGATGTTATCTTTGTTGATGTCGAGCATAGCGATGATAGCTTTGTCTGCCTTGTCGCCCATGGTGGCCTTGGCCCAAGCACCAATCAACATGCCTGCTTCGAAGTTGTCGGTTGCAAATGTCATGTCTTGTGCAGAAGCATCAGCCAATGGTGTATCGAGAGCGATAACCAAAGCACCAGCAGCTTTTGCAGCCTTGAGAGCTGGAACAACTGACTCGTTTGATGCAGTGATCAAAATGCCCTTGGCACCTGCAGCAACGCAGTTTTCAATTGCAGTGATTTGTGGAGCAGCATCGCCGTCCTTTTCGCCAGCATAAGCTTGGAAATCCAAGCCAGCATCCTTAGCGGCAGCGGCAGCGCCTTCCTTCATTTTTACGAAGAAAGGGTTCGAGTTGTTCTTGGTGATCAAGCAGGCCAATGTGCCAGCTGATGCAACTGAAGCAAAGCTAGTAAGTGCAACGCCAACAAGCGCAGCTTTCAAAACTGATTTCATAAGGTATCCTCCCATGGAACGGCCCATTATGGTGCCGTGTACGAACTGATTTTACGTTTTTGAAGAGCAGGTATGCCAAAGGCATTCTGATTTTCAATTTCTATCATGGCCGAAAAAAATAGTATCTGTCAATAAGTAAATCGGAATGATTTATTTATTGACAGTCAAAGTTCATTACGAGAAGCTGCCCTGAAGATATTGGAACTGCCGCTTAAACAGGCAGATGGGAAACTCAACGTGAACATCGCGCGTGGCATAGCTGAAAAGACTATGGGCAACAGCCCAATGCTTGCCCGTGGCAGCACTCAAAATGGCATGCGGCTCTATAATGAGCGCTTGGCACTTTCGCTGATCAGGCAATATGGCCAGCTGCCAAAAGCGGAAATTGCGCGGTTAACGGGGCTTTCGGCGCAAACTGTTTCGGTCATTGTGCGCCAATTAGAGCGCGACGCACTTGTGATTGCCGGTGATAAACAGCGCGGCAAAGTTGGCCAGCCGCTCATTCCATTTGCACTCAACCCTGACGGTGCGTTTTCCATCGGCCTCAAAGTTGGGCGGAGGTCAGGCGATTTGATCTTGCTTGATCTATCTGGAAAAGTCCGAAAGATTGTCCGCCAGCCCTATCATTTTCCAACGCCTGCGCAATTTCTCCAATTTGCAAAAAGGGGCATTGCAGAACTTCTGGCAGATTTGCCATCAGAGCTGCACAGCCGCATTTCCGGACTTGGCATTGCTTCGCCTTTTGAACTTTGGAACTGGGAAGAAGAAGTGGGTGCGCCCCACGACGTTCTTGAAGCTTGGCGCAGTTTCGATATTACCCATGAAATTTCAAAACTTGGCGACTGGCCAGTTATGTTTTGCAATGATGCCAGTGCTGCATGTGCTGCAGAACTATTCTTTGGCCACGGTCGCACGTACCGTGACTTTGCCTATTTCTATGTTGGCTTTTTTGTGGGTGGCGGTGTTGTTCTCAATGGCAGCCTGTTTCAAGGGCGCACGGGCAGTGCGGGTGCGATTGGGCCATTACCTGTGCCAGCAAAATCAGGCAGCGAGCAATTGATCAGACATGCTTCGCTTTATTTGTTGGAACGGCAATTGATGGCCAATGGTCATGATGAGTTGGTTTTGTCACACAACCCCGATGATTGGAGTGGGCTTGGGCCAGAGCTTGAGCAATGGATCGATGACACAGGAAAGAACCTCGCGCACGCAGCGCTTTCTGCGGCAGGGCTTATCGATTTTGAAGCTGTTGTAATCGATGGATCATTGCCTCCTGCCATTCGTGAACAGATTGTTGCGGCGACACAGAAATATTTTGCCCAGCTTGATAAGCGCGGTATTGCACCACTGACCATTGTTGCCGGAACCATTGGTGCTGATGCGCGCGCCATGGGCGGGGCAGCGCTTTCACTGATGGCAAATTTTGCAATCGACCGAGACGTTTTATTTAAAGAGGCCGTTTAAGATGTTAAAAAATATAGACCCATTATTGGGGCCCGAACTTTTAAAAGTGTTGCGCGCCATGGGGCATGGTGATGAGATTGCCATTGTTGACGGTAACTATCCAGCCGACGCAGATGCAAAGCGTTTGGTGCGCATGGATGGGCATTCGGCGACGGCTATTCTTGATGCAATTTTGTCGGTCATGCCGCTGGATGAAGTGGTGCCAGACTGCGCCTTCAGGCCAGCAGCCTTTAATGACCCTAAAAATATGCAGCCGATTTTTGCTGAGTTTGAGGAAATTGTGAAACGCCACGAACCTGCAAGGCATGTGACAACACTTGTGGGTGCTGATTTCTACAATCGTGTGAAAGGTTGTTATGCCATTGTCGCCTCAAGCGAAGCGCGGCTCTATGGCAATATTGTTTTGAGGAAGGGCGTTATTCATCCGAAGTGAGGGGGCAAGGTCAGAAACTCGAAGCGTTTCGGCATTGCTATTCGATAGACCTTACGTGTTGTTTGAAATTTCTTGTCTTTTCCGTGCTAATTCAGAAAGACGGGGTGGTCTATTTGCTTCTGATCGCCAATCTTTTGGCTTCGATTGCATAGCAGAAAGTTCTCTCTGAGCTTGAGCAATTTCCTCTTGGTTTGGCTCAGGCATCAAACCTTTTATTGTCGCTTCTTCCGCAGGCGTTAGCGTTCTAAACTTCATGGCAAAATCCTCAAAATCTGAAGCTACGGGGTACAAATCTTTCTCTCTGAACTTCCGCGTCTCATTGAAGTAGCGCCAGTCAAAAAACTTCACAGGTATGCTTCCTTTTGCAGAGTCAAGCAACTCGCTTCCAAACAAAAATCTACGAAAGCGGGCATAGATCGACATCCCAGGATATTTCCTAAAATCAAAACACAGCTCGGCACACTCTAAACTTAACGCGCCAAACATGAGGAGGCCGAATGGAATCCTTGTGTCAAAGTACTTGAACTTTGTCCACGCATCGCAAAACCATTCGTCGGCGTCCAGCCCGTAAAAGAACTGGAATTGAGCTGGAAAATCGACGTCAGGAGGCATGTCAATAAAATCGGGCACGGGATGGCCGCCGTTGTGTTTCAATAAGAAATTCCGGTAAGAGCTGGGCAAGCGAAGCTTGGTTTGGCGTTCATACTCACTCAGGACTTCCTGCGAAGCTGGCTGTGCAACTGAGTCATCAATTACAATAATCACGGCTAATACCCCTATTTGAACCCAAATAGTGACTTGATCGAACCCCACAACCCGCCGCCCGAGTAACCACCACCCTTAGAGATTGCATAGCCGCCTGTGTGGGGCGTACTGTTATGGATAGCGCTCTTAACCAATTGCATTGTTTTTCCATCTTGAAAATGATGCCAAGTATAGCCGAGGGGAGTGGTTTTGAAACCGTTGAGCCTATTTGCCAAAATTGTGTCAACTCTTCGACTGGTAAACTTGCCTATGTTGACTTTTATCCCGTCAAATACTGGAAAGCCGAGTTTATCATACGGGACACCCGTTATTGGATGAATTTTGCCTGCCATGGATTTGTTGATTATTGCTACCCCAGACTGATCAACAGCGCTTGCTATCTTTGCATCTTTTGCCGCCTGAATTGCAATGTCAGTACCGAGGGCCACCCCTTTTCCGAAAGGCAAAGCTGTTGCTGTCCCAAAAATATCCATGCCTTCTTTTAATGTTGTTACAGCAGTCGACGCACCTACCTTATCGCGGAAGCTATCCGCCAAAGCACGATGCTCATTTGCAATTTCAGTTTGGCCTAACGAATCAAAATGATCGGCAAGTTGGTCATGGATTTCGGCGTTCTTTGCGTTAAGTTCGTCGCGCGCGTCCGAACCCATAAAAGCCTCTGGCCAAGCATGCCCATTGGGATCAGAATGATTAATTGGATCATCCCCAGAATAAGCATAACGATTAAAATCCACGCCTTGCTCCCACGGATCAAATGCGTCCGGCTGTAAAAATCGGGCCATCGCTGGTGTTGAAGGAGCTAGAAAACCAATGATCAAAATGAGTATAAATGAATGAAAGTAGCCGACATTGGTTGATCCATTCCGTTTCATATCTTTCTCCCTTTTTATTGTTTCTTCTCTTGTGCGACTGATTGGATTTCAGACTTGAGATCGTCGGTTTCAGTCCAGCCTAAAGCTTCGGCTTGATCGAAGCTTTGTTTGTTCATTTCTGAGAAAAATTCAGCGCCTTGCCTTTGCTCGGGTGTCATCTCATCGAGTGACTTGAACTTTGAAACAAAATCCCTGCGCAAAATCATTGCAAAGGATGAGCCTCGGCCAATCCAAGCTAAAACATCTTTTGGATAGTGTTTTAGAATAACGTCATAGGCGGCGATGGCTTCTTCGGGCTTATCGTGCTGTATCATCCATTCTGGGATGAACTGCGCCATCAGTGCAATCATTTGTTCATCTGTTAGCGCGCTCATATATGCGCCCGACTCCACTGCCTTTTCGGAAAATTGAAATTTCTCACGGTAATGGCTGTCGCGGGTATAGCCACCGCCGCTGGTGGCTTCTATATTCCAAGTGCGGTTTAATTCATCGGTAAATTTGATGAAGGTGTGGCGCGGGAGAAGTGAGAGCGTCATCTTCAAGCCAAATTTCTTGCCATACAATAGCATCAAGCCTGGCATGGTCACGCAGTTTCCAAGCCGTTCATTCAGGGTGTAAGATAAGAACCTATGATTGCTGAGTTTGGCGAAGGGATCATTGAAATCATAACGCAGCACCCGATTTTGGTTCCATAGGCCCGGTTCGTAGAGAAAGCGTTTGAGAACCTTCAGCCGCTCATGATCAAGCTCAACACCTTGCATCATAAGCGCAAGTGGCGCCGAATATTGATTGAACTGTTCGCGGAGGCCTTGCTCATCAATGCTTGGATCAATCAATTTGTCGACGGCAATTTTGACGTCAAGAAAATCTACCTTCATGTGGAACAGAGCTTCGACATCAGCTTTCATTTTGTAATAGCTGGACTCATCGGCCAAGGCTTTGGGTGCGGTATTTATCAAGATGAGCAATAGACTCAGAATAAGTGCCTTCATTTCAATTTTCCAACCCACGCAAAATCAAGTTGGTGCGGGCCAGTTATCGTAACAACAACTATTGCGAGTGTTTTTGTATTTATCAACAGATTTGTTTTAAGGTTGTTGGAAACTTGCATAGCAATATTATTTTGAGGAAGGGCGTTATTCATCCAAAGTGACGGGTGTTGCCGCTGACTGGCTTTGCCCTTAAAGCCAGCGCCATGAAAGTTCTCTGCATTGATACGGCTTTGGCGTCTTGCTCGGTTTGCGTTTATGACGCCACCTCAGCAAGCGTTTTGGCTGCCGAACAACAGCTGATGGAGCGCGGACATGCTGAGGCTTTACCACCCATGGTGGCACGCGTCATGGCGCATGCCGGAGTTATTTATGGTGATCTAGGTCGCATTGCTGTGACGACGGGGCCTGGAACTTTTACCGGAATTCGTGTCGGATTAAGCTTCGCGCGGGCCTTAGGACTTGCGCGCCAAATTAAGGTGCTCGGCATCAACACGATGATTGCCACGCAAGCCGCTGTTTCTGGCTCAGTTTCTGTTGTTGCGCATCAAGCAGGCATGAGCGGATTGTTCTATTTCTATGCTGGAGCAGACATTGAATTGCTCGCACCAGAAGACATCATGCTCCGGCTTGGCAACGGACAGCTTGTATTGGGGACAGGGGCAGAAGCTATCATTGCTCTTTCAGGCCGCTCTGATCTTAGGCGACTAAAGCAATTTGATTTTCCGTCAGCTTCGGGGTTTGCTGCCTATGCTGCAAGCCAGCCTGAGCCGTTCGGAATGCCCGATCCAGTTTATCTGCGTGAAGCAGATGCTAAGCCACAGAAAGATGCGCTTCGTGGTTTGGCTGGTTTGGAAATTGCGCCATCGCAAGATTTGGGACTCTTGGCTAAGCTTCATGCGGCATGTTTCGAAAGTGCCTGGAGTGAAAAAGACATTGCAGAGCTTTTAGCCAGCCCCGGATGCGTTGCGTTACTAGCGACATCTGATGACGGACCTATTGGTTTCTTGATGTACCGCGCGGTCGCGGACGAGGCCGAGATCATTACTGTTTGTGTTGACCCCGCTTATCAAAGGCGAGGCGCTGGTTTGCAGATTGTTTCAACGACACAACAGTTGCTCAAATCATTTAATATCAGCAGCTTGTTTTTGGAGGTTGCAGCGGGCAACAAAGATGCATTGTCGCTCTACGTGCGGGCGGGGTTTTTGGAAGTTGGGAAGCGCAAAGGATACTACGCACGCCTGAATGGCTTATTTGAAGACGCCTTAATCATGCGTGTACAACTGAATTGATGCGGCAGCTACGGGCCAGTTTTATTCTGCTCGGCTTTCTGTGCCTCACCTTGCCGTTGATGGCAGTTCAATTCATTCTCGTTGCTTTCAAATTACGTACTGCTCATTTATTGCCGTGGTACTATCACCGCATCCTATGTTGCCTGCTTGGTGTTACTGTAACTATTGATGGTCCTCGGCCAGCGGCTACCACTCTCTTGGTCAGCAATCATGTATCATGGCTCGACATTCCGATCTTAAGTTCAGTGATGCCACTGTCCTTCATTGCCAAGGGTGAAGTTGGTGGGTGGCCACTGTTTGGTTGGATGGCCAAATTGCAGCGCTGTGTTTTTGTGAACAGAGACAAGCGGCACAGTACCGGAAAATCATCTACTGAAATCGCTGACCGCTTGCATGAGGGTGATAGTTTGGTTTTGTTTCCGGAAGGCACGTCCAATGATGGTCATTGCGTTATGCCGTTCAAGTCATCCTATTTTGGGGCGGCGGAAAATTTGGATGTGGCTGTGATACCTGTCACGCTGGCTTATAGAAGCAACTACAATTTGCCCCTCACCAAGCGCCAGCGACCAAGCTTTGCTTGGTATGGTGATATGGATTTAGTTCCGCATTTGTGGGAGGCCCTGAAGGCTGGGCCGATTGAAGTTGTCGTTCGTTTTCATGAGGCTTTACCCAAAGCTCCGCGCAAGGACATGGCCAAATTGGCGCATGTCACAATTACCAAGAGTTTGGCTCAGGCGCTTCACGGCGGCTGATAAATCCGCTAGCAGAACCCCATGAGTAAATCCGTTTATGTCAAAACCTATGGATGTCAGATGAATGTCTATGACAGCCAGCGCATGCAAGATGTGCTCGCACCCCTAGGCTATATTCCAACGGATAGCGCTGAAAATGCTGATCTCGTAATCCTCAACACTTGTCACATTCGTGAAAAGGCAGTTGAGAAAGTTTATTCTGAGCTTGGCCGATACCGTGATCTGAAAGCCGAACGTGCCGCGCTTGGTTATGAGATGAAAATTGCGGTGGCGGGTTGTGTGGGGCAAGCGGAGGGCGAGGAAATTACAAGGCGCATGAAATCAGTTGATCTGGTTTTTGGTCCACAGACTTACCACCGCCTGCCTGAACTTTTGAAGCAGAATGAGACCAGTGGAAAGGCAGTTATCGAAACTGAATTTTCAGTCGACGACAAATTCAAAGGCCTCGCCAACAACCAAGTGCGCCAGCCAACGTCACGCAGTGTGACGGCATTTCTCACTATCCAAGAAGGTTGTGATAAATTCTGCACCTTCTGCGTGGTGCCTTATACGCGCGGCGCTGAATTCTCACGCCCCGTGTCTCAGATCGTTGAAGAAGCACAGAAGCTTGCCGACCAAGGTGTGAAGGAACTCACATTGCTTGGCCAAAATGTTAATGCTTACCGAGGCCCAGCCGCGAATGGAACGCAATCGCGGCTTGGAACGTTGATCAACGAACTGTCACAAATCAGCGGCATACAACGAATCAGATACATGACCAGCCACCCACGCGATATGAGTGACGATTTGATTGAAGCACATGGCTCCAATCCCAAGCTGATGCCGTATCTGCATTTGCCCATCCAATCTGGTTCCAACCGCGTATTAAAAACTATGAACCGCGGCCATACGACTGATGATTATATGAAGGTCATGGAGCGCTTGCGCGCCAACTGCCCTAGCATTGCTTTGACAAGCGATTTTATCGTAGGGTTTCCCGGTGAAACTGATGCTGAATTTGATGAGACGTTAGACATCATTCGCGCCGTAAATTACGCGTCCGCGTTTTCATTCAAATATTCGCCTC
Organism: uncultured Aestuariivirga sp.; assembly: GCA_964247245.1. Lineage (GTDB taxonomy): Bacteria > Pseudomonadota > Alphaproteobacteria > Rhizobiales > Aestuariivirgaceae > Aestuariivirga. The sequence continues at coordinate 329,404 of CAXTTK010000001.1, read as the reverse complement.
GCCCTGGAACACCAGCGGCCGAGAACAAAAAACAAATTCCCGAAGAGGTAAAATCCGAACGCTTGACGCGGTTGCAGAATCTGCTCAGCGCCCAACAAGCTGCTTTCAACCAAACCTGCGTGGGCCTGACCTTGCCCGTGCTGATCGAAAAGCCCGGTCGCCAGGAAGGTCAGATGATTGGCAGGTCACCCTATCTGCAATCAGTACATCTTGACATCAAAGCCGAGGCTTTGGGACAGATTGTTAACGCCAAAATATTAGCTGTTGGCCCGAACTCACTTTCGGGGCAATATGTGTCTGAAACCCAAAAAGGAGTCGCATCGATTTGAGCCCAACTTCAAACGCTTTAAAATCCGCCGAGAAAATCAGCCATCAAGAAGATGGCACATTGTCCTTGGCTTTTGATGATAACCGCGTGCTGGCTTCTGTGATGGGTGAACATGATTCCCATCTTGCTTTAATCGAACAAAAACTCGGTGTGGCCATCACACCACGAGGTAACCGCCTTTCCATCCGTGGCGACCGCGGCAATGCTGAACTGGCGCGCGCCGTTCTGATGCAGCTTTATACCAAGGCTGCTCGCGGTGGCGACATTACCAAGGGCGAAGTTGAAGGCACGATCCGCATGGTCAAAGTGGCAGACGAAAAAGACACCACCGAAGGCGGCGTTCGTACACGGCGCAAAACTGTTTCGGCGCGCACGGCCAATCAAGGTGCTTATATTGAGTTGATCCGCAAACAGGAGTTAGTGTTTGGCGTGGGGCCAGCTGGCACCGGTAAAACTTATCTGGCCGTAGCATGTGCCGCTGAAGCTTTGATGAACGGTGAAGTTGACCGGATCATTTTGTCGCGACCTGCTGTTGAAGCAGGTGAGCGTTTGGGCTTTTTGCCCGGCGATATGAAAGAGAAAGTCGATCCCTATCTGCGCCCGCTTTATGATGCGCTTTATGATATGATGCCGCAAAGCAATGTGGCCAAGGCGATTGCTGAAAATCAAATCGAAATTGCGCCTTTGGCATTTATGCGCGGACGCACACTTGCATCTTCCTTTATCATACTTGACGAAGCCCAGAACACCACACCAATGCAGATGAAAATGTTTTTGACGCGTCTTGGCGAAGGCAGCCGCATGGTGATCACGGGTGATCCATCACAGATCGATTTGCCTTACGGCATGACGTCTGGGCTTGATGATGCACTATCGGTTCTGGATGGCGTGTCTGGTATTGGTGTGACACGCTTTACTACCACTGACATTGTGCGCCACGCACTCGTGGGGCGCATTGTGGCCGCATATGATAAAAAAGGCATCGCTATATCCGCTCAACGCAAGCCGCGCGGCGTTTGATTTTTCATGCCGCTTGATATTGCGATTGAAGACGATGGCTGGGCAATTTTGCCCAATTTGGAAATGATAGCCGAACAAGCAGCAGCCGCTGCTTTGCCACAGGGCGAGCAAGGCAAAATCATCACAGTGTTGTTTGCCGATGACCAAACCATGCAGGAATTAAACAAGGAATGGCGGGGGCTCGATAAACCCACCAATGTTTTATCTTTCCCTGCGGCAAAAGATCAGCCCGTACCACCAGGTGAACTTCCGTTACTCGGTGATATTGTTCTAGGCTTTGGGACTTGCGCGCGGGAAGCCGAAGGTGCTGGCAAGACACTGGCAGATCACACCTGTCATTTGATCGTGCATGGTGTTTTGCATCTTTTAGGCTATGATCACGAGAATGATAAAGATGCTGAAGTGATGGAAGCGGCGGAAACCAAAATCCTGTCCACGCTCGGCATTGATAACCCATACCTGTCATGAGTTCAAAAATGTTACCCCCGAAGAGACCCAGTTTTCTATCCAAAATCAGGCGCAGATTTATTGGCGGTAATTCCGCACTGCGAGAAAGCCTTGAAGGCGTGATTGATAGTCACGCTGAAAAAACCGGCGCTACCGCGCTTGATTCTGATGCCAAGTCGATGATGCTTAATCTGCTTGGTTTTGCAGATATGCGCGTTGATGATTTGATGGTGCCGCGCGCTAATATTGTGGCGGCCGATGAAACGTCGACCATGCGCGAACTGCTCGAGCAATTCATCGAAGCCAATCATTCTCGCATGCCAATTTACCGTGACTCGCTTGACGAGATTACGGGCATGATTCACGTTAAAGACTATCTGCGTTGGATGAAAACCAAGGGCAGCAAGAAAAAATCAAAGTCGGCGGCAGAGGCCGGCGTTGCGTTGGCAGCTACTGAACTCTTGTCTACAATCAAACAACACCCAAGCATGATCCGTGATGTTCTGTTCGTGCCGCCCTCAATGCCAGCGCCTGATCTTTTGATTAAAATGAAAGCTTCACATATCCACCTTGCCATCGTGGTGGATGAATATGGGGGAACTGACGGACTTGTCTCACTTGAGGATTTGGTTGAAGAAATTATCGGCGACATTGCCGACGAGCACGATACAGATGCCGAAGAAGGTATGTTGCGCAAGCAGGATGACGTCACCTATGTTGCCAGCGCTCTCATCAGCATTGCGACATTGGATGAAATGTTCAAAGTTGATCTGCTATCCGACGATCAAGAAGATGAAGCCGATACTTTGGGTGGGCTGGTGTTTGAGATGGCGGGCCGCGTTCCGTCACGCGGTGAGATCATCAAGCATCCATCTGGCCTTGAATTTGAGATCATGGAATCGGACCCACGCCGCGTGAAGAAAGTGCGTATTCATATCAAGAAAGTGAATGAGCCAGTGGTGGAGAACGAGGGTTAGAGCAATCCCATCTTCTTTGCATATTCTCCCAAATTCACTTCAGGCCTAGCGCCTGTGTGTGAGATAATTTCGGCGGCGGCCAGACTGCCCAACGCAGCAGATTTTGCCAGAGGCATGCCGCGGGTGTGGCCAAACAAAAATCCAGCAGCGTAAAGATCGCCAGCGCCTGTCACATCGACGACTTTAGAAACGGGATGGGCTTTAACCTCAATCGTTTCTGACCCACGCACCACCATTGAGCCTTTTTCGGAACGGGTGAGCACGGCCATCGGGCAATCTTTGCGAATGGCCTGCAACGCCCCATCAAAGCTTTGCGTTTTATAGAGCGAAGTAATCTCGCTTTCATTTGCAAAAACAATATCGATCGAGCCCTTAATCAGATCAAGAAAGCTTTCGCGGTGGCGCTCAACGCAAAAAGAATCCGACAATGTGATAGAGGTTAACCGTCCAGCAGCGCGTGCGATTTTCGAGGCAAGGCGAAATGCTTCTTTCGCTTCGGGTTTGTCCCAGAGATAGCCTTCCATGTAAGTCACTTGAGCCGCTTCAACAACTGCTTTGTCGACATCGCCCACACCCAAATTCACGCAAGCGCCGAGATAGGTGTTCATGGTGCGCTCGCCGTCAGGTGTCACCAAAATAAATGACCGCGCCGTGGCAGGGCCTGATGAAGCAGCGGGCGTATCAAAAGCCACACCCGTGGAGCGCATATCATGGCGGTAGATTTCACCCAATTGATCGCTGCGTACTTTGCCAAAATAAGCCGCCTTGCCTCCGAAACTGGCGACACCTGCGGCCGTATTTCCTGCCGAGCCGCCGGAAATTTCGGTGGCTGGCCCCATCACCGCATAGAGATGTTCGGCGCGGTCTTCATCGATCAAATTCATCGAGCCTTTCACCAACTCTTCCTTTTGCACAAAAGCCTCATCAACCTTGGCAATCACATCCACAATGGCATTGCCAATGGTGAGAACGTCGAAATGTGCTTGTCTCATGAAAATCCTCAACTGGTTTAATAGGCACCTAACCCAAGCCACTTGCAGAAACAAGAGTGAGCCATTACCTCTGCCCCCATGTTCAAAGCCTTCTTCAACGCCATAAACGATGTCACCTCACCTGAATTTCGCAGCGTGTTGTGGAAATCCATTGGCCTGACCATTGTATTATTTGTCGGTATTTTGGTGGGCATAGAAACAGCATTATCGTTTGTCACGCTGGTGCCGTGGCCGTGGTTGCAAACCACCATAGCACTTGGAACGGGGCTTGGTTTGCTGGCTGCATTCTTTTTCTTGGTAGGCCCTGTCATTGCCATGTTTGCAGGACTATTTCTCGACAACATCGCAGCCAAGGTAGAGGCGCGGCATTACCCCCACGATGCCAAGGGCAAATCACTGCCGATGATCCCGGCTTTTTTCTTTGGCCTTAAGTTTGCGGGTGTGGCACTGCTTCTGAATATCATCGCCTTGCCGCTGATATTTTTCTTTGGCTTTGGTGTCATCTTGCTGCTGTTTGTAAACGCCTATTTGATCTCACGCGAATATTTTGAAATGGCGGCCACGCGTTTCATGTCGCCTGCTGCCGCCAGCGCACTTCGTCTGAAAAATGGCCGCATGTTGTTTTTTGCAGGGCTTGTGCCCGCTGGCCTATCACTCATTCCAATTATGAACTTGATTGTGCCGCTGTTTGCCACATCTTACTTCGTGCACATCTTCAAGAAGGTTTCGGCGTCTTCGGTTTGAACTGGCATAGATCATTGATCAGACATTTCCAACATTCAGGCCGCTTTGCTTTGCACACATAGCGACCGTGCAAGATGAGCCAATGATGCGCATTCTTGGCATAGGCCGCGGGCACCACTTTCACTAATTTGGTTTCAACCTCCAAAGGGGTTTTGCCCATGGCAAAGCCGATGCGATTGCCTAAGCGAAACAGATGCGTATCAACAGCAATCGTAGCCTCACCAAAGACATGGTTCAAAACCACATTGGCGGTTTTGCGACCAACGCCCGGCAAAGCTTCTAAAGCTTCGCGTGTATTGGGTAAATTCGAACCATGTTCGGCAATTAGAATTTTCGATAAGGCCATCACATTCACAGCCTTGGTTCGGTAAAGGCCAATCGATTTTACAGCATCGCGCAACTTCTCATCTCCCAGCGCTACAATTTTTTCGGGCGTGTCGGCGATTTTGAACAGCGGAATAGTGGCGCGGTTCACACCAGCATCTGTGGCTTGGGCGGACAGAACGACGGCCACTAGAAACGTAAAATCATTGACGGAATGAAGCTCGCCTTGCGGTTCAGCAACGGCATTTTGGAAACGTTTGAAAATCTCTTCAATTTCGGGGGCTTTAAGGCGGCGCGGCATTTTTATTGATCTGTCCAGAAAACGGGTGGCTTCCGGCGCAGCCTTATCCTAATTTTGGTTTATGGAACATTCAAATCTCGAAGACTATGAAAAAGTGCGGAGCGTCTTGGCTAATCTTTACGACAATTGGCGAGATCAACCCTCGCTGGATGATTTAGCGGGGCCAGTGGGGATGAGCGCCGAGCAGCTGCAACGCGTGTTCACCAGATGGGCTGGCCTCACGCCCAAAGCTTTTCTGCAAGCTCTAACGCTCGACCATGCGCGGGCGATGTTGAAGGATTCAGCCAGCATACTAGAAACGTCTCTCGAAGTTGGCCTTTCCGGCCCAGGGCGATTGCATGATTTGTTTGTGGTTCATGAGGGCATGTCGCCTGGTGCTTATAAATCCAAAGGTGAAGGCCTGACGATTTATTACGGCTTTCATCCATCGCCTTTCGGTTTGGCTTTGGTGTTGGTGACGGATTATGGTTTATGCGGTTTGGCATTTGCAGACTCAGGTCAAGAAGCCACAGCACTCGCTGATATGCAAAAGCGCTGGTATAATGCTCAGTATACGGAAGATTCAGCACGCACTGCGCCTTATGCCGCGCGAATTTTTGCGCCTGATAAATGGAAAGATGGCCAACCCCTGCGCATCACTTTCATTGGCAGTGATTTTGAAATTCGCGTTTGGGAATCGCTACTCAAAATTCCGGTAGGCCGTGCGGTCACTTACGGCGATATCGCCACATCAATTGAAAAACCAAAAGCCGCCCGCGCTGTGGGGGCCGCAGTGGGCCGCAATCCGATTTCATTCGTCGTGCCGTGTCACCGGGTGATTGGAAAGTCTGGCGATATCACCGGCTATCACTGGGGGCTAACAAGAAAACGTGCGATTTTAGGATGGGAAGCGGGCAAGGTTTAATTCACAGCTTTTTGTAAAAAAAGCAGGTTCCATCCAGCTTGCCCATTCCGGAATAGGCATAGCCCGGAATTTCGCCCACATTGGTAAAGCCCAAGCGTTCATAGAATTTTGCAGCACCACTGCCCGCAACGGCATCAAAGGTGAGTAACAACAAACCCAAGGAACGCGCCTTATCTTCCAAGGCTCTGATTAGTTGGGTCGCAAAACCATGGCGGCGATGTTTGCTGTGTACGAGCATTTTTGCGATGTCAGCGCGGTGCGGTTGGTTAGGTGCCCATGCTTTCATCAACAATACAATACCAACAGCTTCGCCTTCATGTTCGGCGATCACCGGAAAGGTCTGGCCGGTTTTAATCCCATCTAACTGCCCACGCCAAAAAGCTTCTGCATCTTCTTGCGAAAGCGGATGCATAAATGAAACACCAGCACCACCCGCCACAGCATCAATCAAAATTTCTGCAAGACGGGGGATGCGTTTTTCAAACGCCGCCGCATCGTCAATGCAGATTTTTGAACTCATGCAGATAAAGTTTCCACTTTCTCAGGCAAAGAATTGGCCTTGAGCTTATAAACAACGGGCACTCCCGTTTCGAGCTCGCGCTTCAAAATCTGTTCAGGTGTGAGGCCTTCAATCGCCATAATAAGCGAACGCAATGAATTGCCATGGGCAGCGACCAAAACTGTTTTGCCTTCTAGAACATGCGGCTGAATCATGTGCACATAATAGGGCAATGAACGGGCCAGCGTGTCTTTGAGCGACTCACCGCCGGGCGGTGGCACATCATAAGAACGCCGCCAGACCAACACTTGCTCCTCGCCCCATTTGGCACGGGCGTCGTCTTTGTTGAGACCCGTCAACTCTCCATAATCGCGCTCGTTCAAAGCTTGATCGCGGGTTTCAGGCAAACCTGTTTGGCCAAGTTCGGTCAAAATCAATTTTAACGTGTGTTGGGCGCGGGTTAAGGCGCTGGTGAAGCATAAATCAAATTTCAGACCTTTGGCTTTCAAGCGTTGGCCTGCGGCCTTGGCTTCATTTACACCTTGAGGTGATAAATCAGGGTCTTTCCAACCGGTGAACAGATTTTTCAAATTCCAGTCACTTTGGCCGTGACGCACTAAAACAAGAGTTCCACTCATAATTATTCCAATCCTAAAACATCAAACATATTATAAAGTCCGGGCTTTTGATTTTCGCACCAGAGGGCAGCCTTCACTGCACCGCGCGCAAACAACTCGCGATTCTCAGCCACATGACGCAGTTCCAGACGCTCGCCTCCGCCTGCAAAAATCACCGTGTGATCACCCACCACTGATCCGCCGCGCAACGTGGCAAAACCAATATCGCCTGCATTGCGCGCACCCGTAATGCCGTCGCGAACCCGCACTGATTTATCTTTGAGTGAAATCGCCCGGCCATCAGCCGCAGCCTTGCCGAGCAGATAAGCTGTGCCTGAGGGCGCATCCACTTTATTGCGGTGGTGCATTTCTAAAATCTCAATATCAAATTCTTCGCCCAAAGCGGCGGCTGCCTTCTTCACAAGTGCGGCAAGCAAGTTCACACCTAGCGAATAATTACCGGTTTTCATGATCACAGTGTTCGCGGCTGCAGCTTTGATCTCTGCGTCTTCATCAGCGCTAATGCCTGTGGTGCCAATCACGTGGATTTTCTTCATCGCTGACGTAAGTTTCACCAAAGCCATGGTGGCAGGCGCAATTGTGAAATCAATAATAGCATCGCAAGCGGCCAATACTATTTCAGGCTTATCGGAAATGATAATGCCGTTCTTACCAATCCCCATCAGCTCGCCATAGTCGGCGCCCACATGCGGCGAACCCGGTGCCTCCAGTCCGCCCGAAAGCTGGCAGCCCTTCGTTTCGTTAACGATGCGCGCCAATTCCCGACCCATCCGGCCAGCAGCACCAGCAATTGCGATTTTGAGTTTCATGGGATGAGGGATTAGCAAGCTAGCCTTAAATTGGAAAGAGGAAGTTGCCAAAGAGAATCGCATAGCTTAGCGTTCGAATGGGAGCGGCAATATGGGATATGATTTTAAGGTCTGGCAGGCAATTTACAAAGCTAACAAGTCACGTTTACATATCACGATTGTAGCTCTTACCGTTTATTGGCTTGGCTATCATATTCCAATCCCTGGATTGCCTGAATTAGAAAACGTCCGGTTTAGCTATTCGTCGAATTATTCAATTTTTTCTTACGCCATGATCAGTTGGACTACTGTACTTGGAGCAATTGAGTTTTTAATCTTGATTTTTGGAACGCGACTTAGGTTTTTAGCAACTTCATCAGGTCACGCGAACCCCTTCAGCAAATGGGCCATCTTTTTCACATTGGCTTATACGCTGCACAAGGGATGGTCATTCCTCACTATATTTGTACAAATGGCTCAGGGAAACGAGAGTGAATTACGATTTATAGATTTGATGTTCCCTTTACTTTCGATACTTGCTGGCACGTCAACCATCATTTTCCTCGCCAGCGTAATTGAATCACGTGGAGTAAAATTTGGATTTTGGCTGCTTATCGCGGAAGGTGGTTTGCAAAGATGGTCATATGAAGTTGCAAAATTACCAGGTCTATTTGTCGAAAACCGACTTGATTTTAAATTGTTGAGATTTGAATTGATTATATTAATCATTTGCATTGTTGCCATTATAACTTTGCTGGTGTTTAGGCAAAAAAACAACACTCTGGATTCTCAAATAATTTGGTGGCCAACTGTGGTTTCAATCTTTGTCGTGAATATGATTTTTGCAGGAGCAGCTCTAATACCGCTTCGATATTCTGCTATGATCTCACCCGGTCATTCTCTTTTGGTATATAGGATTTTATCTGTGGCTATAGAAATAGGGCTGCTTTGGTTTTATCTCCGCAGAGAGCAGAAACGACTGGTCGCACACTTGACGCTGGGGGTTCTTTCCCTTGTGATCATTGTCCAGGCCGTTGCCGTATCTTACTCTAGTTTCGGTTTCCGAATGGAAACATTGACGATGCTGCTTGCGACCCAAGCGGCACTTTGGCTTTGGAGTATCTATTGTGATGAGATTAGCAGCAAGAAGCTCAAAACACTGTGGCGTTCGAATAAATCATAAATCCGCCATAAGTTCCCTCAATCAGTTACACTCATGAAAACAATAGTGAAATTCCTCAGCCGCTTCCTCCTCATTCTCGTCATCCTTCCCATCGCCATCGGCACGGTGCTGAACCTTGCTCATGGGTGGCCTGCAAATTGGCGGCAGGCGGATTGGTCTTCCTCGCATGTGCTGCCACTGGCCGCTGCCAGCAACGACGCCGAAGTAATTATTTTGGCCACTCGCACCGGGCGGTGGAAGGGCATATTTTCGGAACACATGTCATTGGTGTTCAAGCCAGCAGGTGCCACGCAATGGACGCGCTATGATGTGGTGGGTTGGGACGCGCCCGTGCGCAAAGATAATTATGTGGCCGATGCATATTGGTATGGCAACACGCCGCGGGTGATTTATGATTTGAAGGGCGATAAGGCGGCGGCGCTTATCCCTGCGATTGAAAACAACATCAGCAAATATCCCTATTCCGCCAAAGGCAGCTACCACATTGTGCCCGGGCCCAACTCGAACACGTTTGTTTCTTGGGTGGTACGCCACACCGATGGATTTGATGCTGAGCTTTCATCGGTCGCCGTGGGCAAAGATTATCTGGGGCCGGGCTTTCAAATGGCGCGCGCACCAAGTGATACGGGATACACGATTTCAGAGGATGGTTATGTAGCGCTCACCATTGCTCGTGAAGAAGGCATTGAGCTGGGCCTGATTGGTTCCACCGTCGGCATTGACTTTAATGACTTCGCCATCAAGCTGCCCGCCTTAGGAAAATTGAGTGTGATTGACCTGTGGCATCACACTTCCTAAGTTCTCCCCATGACCATCATTCCACCTCGCTCTTTTACCGACGATAAAGCCACAGGCCTTGCCGGGCTTGATCAGCGTTCGCGCGAGATTTTTCGCAAGCTTGTGGACACTTATTTGGAAACTGGTGAGGCCGTGGGTTCGCGCACCATTTCCAAGGCGCTGCCTGCGGGATTGTCGCCAGCCTCAGTGCGCAATGTGATGATGGATCTTGAAGATTCAGGCTTGATTTATTCGCCGCATACTTCCGCAGGCCGCATGCCGACTGAGGCGGGTTTGCGCTTCTTTGTTGATGCTCTGCTTGAAGTGGGAGCCATCAATGAATCGGAACGCGCCAACATTGATGCACAGGTGAAGGCCACCAATCGCAATCGTCGTTATGAAGATGTGCTGGGTGAAGCTTCCACCATGCTGTCTGGCCTTTCGCAATGCGCGGGGATAGTGATGTCGCCCAAATATAATGCGCGTCTCAAGCATATTGAGTTCGTTAATCTTTCACCGGGCCGGGCGCTGGTCATTCTGGTCAGCGAGGATGGCAGTGTTGAAAATCGGGTCATTGACGTGCCTGCGGGTTTGCCTGCATCGGTTTTCATTCGTGCCACCAATTATCTTTCAGCCATGAGCCAAGGCCGCAGCATTGAAGACGTGCAAAAACTCGTGGCATCCGAAGTTGAAAAATTGCGCAACGAATTGGACGATGTTTCGGCACGGCTTGTGCAGCAAGGGGTGGCCGTGTGGTCAGGCGATAGCAATGTCGATTCCAAAAATCTGATTGTGCGCGGGCAGGCTAATCTTTTGGAGCAGCCGGGCGCGCTGGCCGACCTCGAGCGCATTCGCAAATTGTTCGATGACATCGAGAACAAGCGTGATTTGGTTGATGTCTTAGGTTTGGCCGAAAAAGCCGAAGGGGTGCGAATTTTTATCGGCTCGGAAAACAAGCTGTTTTCGATGTCTGGATCCTCGCTGATTGTGGCACCGTTCAAGAATGACGAGGAAAAAATCGTCGGCGTTTTGGGCATAATCGGCCCAACACGGCTCAATTACGCTCGTATCATTCCGATGGTCGATTATACGGCTAAAGTGGTGGGGCGATTACTCTCTTGATTTTTGGAACAAATCGACCGATATGCGGGTTAACATTCAACCCAGTTTGAACCGGATTCAATTTTAATGACCCAAAACCATGACGAGACCGAAGACGGTCATGATGAAAATTTGGCTGCTGATGCTTTGAACGAAGCACTGAATGGCGGCGCCCAAGTTGATCCTAAAGATGTTGAGATCATCATGCTGAAGGATGAAGTTGCGGCCTCCAAAGACCGTCTTTTGCGCCTTGCCGCTGAAATGGAAAACCTGCGCAAGCGCACCGAGCGCGAAAAGGCCGAGGCCACGCTGTATGCCGCCTCTAATTTCGCACGTGATCTTTTAACTGTGGCCGATAACTTGGGCCGTGCCTTACAAGCCTTGCCTGCTGAAGAGCGCGATCATGCGGGCACTATTGAAAAGAACTTAATCATTGGTGTCGAAGCTACAGAGCGCGAATTACTCAACGTGTTTCAGCGTCACGGCATTCGAAAGATTGAAACTGTCGGTACAAAATTTGATCCGAATTTCCATCAAGCTATTTTCGAAGTGCCCACATCGGAAAAGCCACCGGGCATTGTGATGCAAGAATTGCAATCGGGATATCAAGTGGGCGAGCGCTGCTTGCGCCCGGCCATGGTGGGTGTGTCTAAGGCCGAATAGGGTCTTTACATGACTTTAAAATCGTAGCAGTTTCCGTTTCAGATTCACGACCATGATGAATCACTAACTGGGATGGAAATGATAATGGCTGACTACAAACTCGATATTTATAAAGACAAGCGCGGCGAATTCCGCTGGCGGCGCACCGCGTCCAACGGTGAAATTGTTGGCGCATCTTCTGAAAGTTACAAAGCCAAGAAAGATTGCGAAGCCAATGCAAACCGCGATACCTCTGGCGACAAGTGGGAATTTTATAAAGACAAGCGCGGCGAAAGCCGCTGGCGCTGTTTTTCAAAAGCCAATGGCAAACAAGTGGGCCGCGCTTCTGAAGGCTTTAAGTCGCCATCAGGCTGTAAGGGCAATGCCAGAATGAATGGGTATGCGGGTTAAGTTAATTCTTTCTCCCCTCTTTTTTGGAGGGGAGAAGTTGTATCAGGGCGTTTTCCCACTCAGCGCATTGCCCAGAATGGCTGCAGCACCTTCCATGCCATTGCCGTTTACGACTGTGTTGGGCACCAGCTTATTCAAAATGCTGATCATCTCAGGCTTTCGCTCAAAGGAAGCGAGTACTTTTTCTAGAGCTTGCAACATCGCCACTCTATCTTGCCCCAGAACACCAGCTTGTGCGGCTTGACCTTTAGCAACCTCCTCTAGATATTGCCGCTCGGCGCGGCCTAAGGCTGCTCGTTCAGCTTCTTTTTGATTGGCCACCTGCACGGCAATCTGCGATTCAACCAAACGCGGTTGCTCATTCGCCGTCGACCGCGCCTGCTCAGTTTCGATACGTTGTTTCTGCGCTTCGGTTTCGCGCTTATAAGCTTGCCCCAATTGATCTGCCAATTGCTGGCGCAAACGGGCGATCAAAATTTCAGGTGGAATGGCGGGTTCGCCCAATCTTATTTCCTTAATCTCAACCCCTGCTTTACGCGCTTCGATTTTGATTTGATCTTCAATGGTGGTTTCGATGGCCACACGATTTTCAATAAGGTCAAGCACGCGCGTCGGGCGGGTTTCAAATGTCACAACGCCTGCGGCATCCTTATGGGGAATATTAATCGTCGATCCAGCTACGTTGCGCACAATTGAACGAATGAGCGGCGTTAAAATGCGGTGTTCAATCTCGGTGATGCCGCCGACCGAGCCTGCTACAATCGGTGCGTTTTCAGGTGAGATTTGTGCCACCACGCGAAGCTCTTGCGGAATGTCCCATCCTTCAACTTTTACGAATACTGCACGGTCAACTGCCGTTGCAGGAACTGGTTCTTCAACGGTACGCTCGTCTTGCTTCAAGTTGCCCTGTTGATCGATCGAAAGATCAATAATCCGGCGGCGATAACCTCCCTTGTATTCCCAAGTCTGTACGCGGGTATCAACAAGTGTAATTTCATAAGCTTGGCGGTTTAAATAATAAGCACCGGGCAGCAGCGGCTCTTTCCACAAGCCTATGCATCCCTTTGGAACAAGCGGCACTGACAACGCATCAGAGTCATGTTGCGCTTGACTTACCCTCACCATTTCTTCTTTACAGTTCAGGCCTGCTCTAGCCACGTTTGATTTGACCACGCCCACTTGACCTGTGGGGATTAAGGTGGCCGCAGTATCCTGGCCAACCTTCACATCAAAGAGATAACGATTAAGTCGGTAAGCACCGGGCTTCAACACAGTCTCTTGAGCACCACGGTATCCGCCCTTTTGCAGGAAGCTTTGCGCATCCAACATATCAGCCAGTTTATCATCAGCAATAACCGGCGCCATAAACATGCCGTCTGGCATGGGCAGGCCGTCTTGCGTGGTCACTTGGCCGTAAAAGCCTTCAGGAATTTGCACTACATCATATTCTTCAACCTGATAAAGCACATTCATCAAAGGCCTGAAATGAAAGCCGGGACCGAGCACTTCAGCCTGCGGGCCCTTTTCACCAGGCAGCGCAATTATGTGGCCCGATGGCAAATCAGACGCCAAAAACACCCGCTTCAAATGGCCCACTTTGTCGGCAGCAATCATCACGAAAGACGTTGACGCAAGAATCGCCAAGCCAATCAGGATCAAAATTATTCCAGCGAGTGGCCCTCGCAGCAAACCCTGCGCCAACGCCAATTGAGAATTTACGGGGGCAAGAGAAGCTGCTTTGTGCCTGAAGGCGTAAAGCCCCAGCATGATCATTACAATTCCAATGATAACGGTAAACATAACAACCTCCCCAGCGAATCAATTTTGCTTCATCAAGCAACTATGACCTATTTTTTGGATGTGGTCTTGCGCCTTGCCAGTTTCAAGTCAGTCCACAGCCTGAACACTTTTCCAAAGCAATATATCGTTAATGGTGATCAGGTTTAGGCTGAACCGCCATCACCGACTAATCCTGCCGCTTGAATGCCTGCAAGTGCAGCGGCTTCATCATTATCCGACGTATCGCCTGATACGCCAACAGCGCCGATGATCTGGCCTTCGGCTGATTTAATCAAAACGCCGCCAGGCACCGGAATAATCCCGTCAATCACGCCCAAGGCTCCGGCCAGAAAATGCGGGCGGTCCTTGGCCAGCTTCTCAATTCCGCGCGACCCCATATTAAAAGAAATCGTCCCATTGGCTTTTGCCTTGGCCACGTCAAACCGCGCGAGCGACGAGCCATCTTGAATGGCGGCAGCGATAACTGTGCCGCGTATATCAAGCACGACTACACCAAGGGCTTTGAAGTTTGCCTGCTTGGCGTGGTCTAAAGTTTTAGCGATGATGGTTTGGGCGGTGGTGAGGGTGAGGGACATTTAAGGGTTCCATTTCTATTATAGTTTACTTGCGATATAGAAGAGTCGCGACAATTTCCTGTTATTCGCCAACTCACTTGTGACTGCCAGAAATTTTTGCCTGCTCTGAAACCATTCGGCACCTTCTTCAACCATCAATGCGGTGCGGTGCTTTTCCCGTACCCGTACAAGATTAGAAGCAATTTCTGACTCGACCTCCGTAGTATCAAATGACTCAATCACTTTAAAACCGATGCTTTGAAGTGCGGCCTCGTTGTAGCCAACTGGAACACATACAAAGGTTCCTTGCGAGGCCCTTATATTGATTTCTTCTTTCGAAATTGCGCCCGTTACGACTGCCGCATCGGCAAACATCACAATGCCTTGTGGTCGCAAGAGGCGGTACCAGTCACCCATCACGTCATCACGATTTTCAAAATGAAGGATTGCATCAATACAAACAACTGCGTCAAAACTTGCGTCAGGAAACGGAAGATGCTTACCGCAATCGGCTACAATAAACTGCGTTGAAGCAGATTTGCCGAGACTGGCAGCAAAGCCCAGCGCTGCGGTGACGGCATTTTGTTCAAGATCAACGCCTGTCAACTTACAGCCCGTTTGTTGGGCAATAGCCAGAGACGGACCACCAGAGCCACAAGCTACATCAAGAACATCCTTGCACGAATATTTTTGTAAGATTTCAATAATCTGCCTTTGCTCATCCATCGACCGCCAGCCTTGCTGGCCGATATCTACGCCGTAAACCTCGCGTCTGATTTCGGCCGCCACAGCGGTCCCAAAACGTGCGTATTGTGATCCATAGAACTCGTAGTCTTGGTTAATCTCGCTTGGCATTACATTGGCCTTCTTACCCGTCTCAACGTCAAGTTAATCCGCCCGCCCTCTTTCAGCAATGTGCTCGTTCCCGAGTAAACCCTGTCGATCCCATGAAAGCACAATCTTGAAGCCCCGCCCATGACCAGCACATCGCCGGACGCCAGCTTTACGGTTGAGGTTTTGCCGCCGCGTTCTGTGCCGCCGAAGCGGAACAAAGCCGTGTCTCCCAGCGAAATTGAAACCACGGGAGCGGAGAAATCTTCCTCGTCTTTATCTTGGTGCAGGCCCATTTTGGCGCCGCCTTGATAGAAGTTAACCAAGCAGGCTTCGGGCGGGTGGGGATAGGATGCAACTTTTTGCCAAATTTCTAAAATCGCTTGTTGCATTGCGGGCCAAGGCGTGCCCGTATCAGGATGGGCTGCCTGATAGCGATAACCATTGCGATCCGACACCCAGCCAAGGCTTCCCATATTCGTCATGCGAACTGAAAACGGCCTTCCCGTTCTGGGCATCAGCGGAATGAAGAGCGGAGCCGCGATCACAGCCTCGCGCAAGCTAGAAACCATTGATTCCTGAGCCTCGCGGTCAATAAACCCGGGAAAATGCTTCACACCGTCATAAATCATTTGAATCTCGCATCACAAAACCTTGATAGCATCTGAATGCCCCCCTATATACCGCCCGAACGCCAAATCAGATGGGTCAAAAACCCGCCTGTGCGGCATAAATTATTGCGGGGGCAAACCCCTCAGTGCCTGGTTAAGGGGCTGAGGCAACAAGCCTGCCAGAGGAGAAGACGAAATGGGTAAAGTTATTGGTATTGATCTTGGCACCACCAATTCTTGCGTGGCTGTCATGGAAGGTAAAAATCCGAAAGTTATCGAAAACGCCGAGGGTGCACGCACCACGCCGTCAATCGTTGCGTTTAACGCTGAAGGCGAAACTTTGGTGGGCCAGCCTGCCAAGCGCCAAGGTGTGACCAATCCTGAAAACACATTCTTTGCGATCAAGCGCCTCATTGGCCGCCGCATGGAAGACCCGATGGTTGCCAAGGACAAGAAGTTGGTTCCTTATTCCATTGTCAAAGCTGACAATGGCGATGCGTGGGTTGAAAGCCGTGGCACGAAATATGCCCCATCACAAATCTCGGCCTTCACTTTGACCAAGATGAAGGAAACCGCTGAACGCTATCTGGGCGAGCCTGTGACACAAGCTGTGATCACCGTTCCGGCCTATTTCAACGACAGCCAACGCCAAGCCACCAAAGACGCTGGCCGCATCGCTGGTCTTGAAGTGCTCCGCATCATCAACGAGCCGACGGCAGCTGCCTTGGCTTACGGCCTCGACAAGAAAGAAGCCGGCACCATTGCGGTTTACGACTTGGGCGGCGGCACATTCGACGTTTCAATCCTTGAAATCGGCGACGGCGTGTTTGAAGTGAAATCCACCAACGGTGACACGTTCCTTGGCGGTGAAGATTTCGACATGCGCATTGTTGATTATCTTGCGGACGAATTCAAAAAAGAAAATGGCCTGGACCTCCGCAAGGATAAGTTGGCGCTTCAACGTTTGCGTGAAGCATCTGAAAAGGCCAAGGTTGAACTTTCATCTGCCATGCAGACTGAAATCAACTTGCCGTTCATCACCGCTGATGCATCTGGCCCAAAGCATCTGACCGTAAAACTCTCGCGTTCCAAGCTTGAAGCTTTGGTTGATGATCTCATTCAAAAGACTATTGAGCCTTGCCGCATGGCGCTTAAAGATGCTGGCGTAACGGCAGCCCAGATCGATCAAGTGGTATTGGTGGGCGGTATGACCCGCATGCCTAAGGTCATCGAATTGGTAAAGCAATTCTTTGGCAAGGAACCACATAAGGGTGTGAACCCTGATGAAGTTGTGGCCATTGGTGCTGCTATTCAGGGCGGCGTTCTCAAAGGCGAAGTGAAAGATGTATTGTTGCTCGACGTAACACCATTGTCACTTGGCATTGAAACTTTGGGCGGCGTGTTTACGCGGTTGATTGACCGCAACACCACGATCCCAACGAAAAAGTCACAAGTGTTCTCAACGGCTGATGATAATCAAACCGCTGTTACCATCCGCGTGTTCCAAGGTGAACGCGAAATGGCGGCAGACAACAAGTCACTCGGTCAGTTTGATTTGATGGGCATTCCGTCTGCACCGCGCGGCATTCCGCAAATTGAAGTCACATTCGACATCGATGCCAACGGCATTGTGAATGTGTCGGCCAAGGACAAAGCCACCAACAAGGAACAGCAAATCCGCATTCAGGCCTCAGGCGGTTTGAGCGATGCTGAAATCGAAAAGATGGTGAAGGAAGCCGAGGCCAATGCTGGCGAAGATAAAAAGCGCAAAGATGCCGTGGAAGCCAAGAACCAAGCTGAAAGCTTGATTCACTCGACGCAGAAGACTTTGAAAGAGGCTGGCGATAAGGTTGCGGTTTCTGACAAGTCTGCCATTGAAGCAGCCATTGCCGATCTTAAAGCCTCAATCGAAGCTGGCGATGCTGATGACATTCAAGCCAAAAACACGGCGCTTATGCAGCTTTCCATGAAGATGGGTGAAGCTCTGTATAAGGCAGGTGGTGCAGGCGCTGATGCTCCATCAGGTGCAGCAGACAATGATCATGACGAGGCTGACGACAAGATCGAACGCGACGAGATGGATGACATACTCGATGCCGAGTTCACCGAAGTTGATGATAAGAAGAAGTAGGTCTGCTTGAGTTTGTAAATTCCTATCTTACCGTCATCCAAGTACAAGCTTGGGTGACGGATTGATGGGTTTTTGATTTTAGCTTATTGATTTCTTCGGATGACAAATTTGAGTGTGACTCTTTAATGGCCAAACGCGATTTTTATGAAGTTTTAGGTGTTGCTAAGGGTGCCGATGAAAAGGTGCTGAAAACCGCCTATCGCAACCTTGCAAAAAAACTTCACCCTGATGCCAATCATGGTACTAAAGAAACTGATGCTAAGTTCAAAGAATTGAACGAAGCCTATGACGTACTCAAAGACCCACAGAAAAAGGCCGCTTATGATCGCTTCGGTCATCAGGCTTTTGAAAATGGTGGTGGGCGCGGCGGTGCGGGTGGCCCAGGCTTTGGGCCTGAATTTAATTCCTCGATGTCTGATATTTTTGAGGACCTGTTCGGCGATTTTATGGGCGGCCAACGCGGCGGCGCTGCAGGCCAACGCGGACGTGCGGGTGCGCGCGGCAATGGCGCAGCACGCGGCAGCGATTTGCGCTATAATCTCGAAATTAATCTCACTGAAGCCTACTCTGGCAAATCCGCAACCGTACGCGTGCCTTCGTCAGTTTCTTGCGACACATGTAAAGGTTCTGGCGCCAAGCCCGGTACACAGCCTAAAACCTGTGGCACATGTGGCGGTGCTGGTGCAGTGCGCTCACAATCAGGTTTCTTTACTGTTGAACGGGCATGCCCCACCTGTGCGGGACGTGGCCAAGTGATTGCTGATCCTTGTATGGCCTGTGGTGGTCAAGGGCGGGTTACCAAGGAACGCAATCTGAACGTTGCCATTCCGCCCGGTGTTGAAGATGGCACACGCATTCGCATGACGGGTGAAGGCGAAGCTGGCATGCGTGGCGGCCCATCTGGCGATCTTTATATTTTCATCTCGATGCGCGCCCATGAATTTTTCCAACGTGATGGTGCGGACCTTTATTGCAAAGTACCGATCTCGATGGCCACCGCCTCTCTCGGTGGTGAAATTGAAGTGCCAACCATTGACGGCAAAAAAGCCCGCGTGACCATTCCCGATGGCGCCCAAAACGGCAAACAATTCCGCCTGAAAGCCAAAGGCATGCCGGTGCTGCGGTCGGCGCAGCATGGCGATATGTATATTCAGGTGAGTGTCGAAACCCCGGTCAACCTATCGCGTAGGCAGCGCGAGCTGATGCAAGAGTTTGACAAAGAAGCGCGTAACAACTCCCCAGAGTCGGAAGGTTTTTTTGCGAAGGCTAAGGCGTTTTGGGATGGGTTTGGGGGGTAGGCGTTTCGTCTAATCTAAAAACCGCTGGTAATCTTGTGCACCGTGAACGACCCGAAGAATAAAGATAGTGTCTTGGCGTATCGTATAAAGCACCAGATGGCTGCCTTGAACTTTTCGTCTAACTTCTTGCTTGTTATAGCGTCCAATTCTTTCCCCCGTTAATGGAAAGTCGATCAAGCGTTTACAAGCATCTTCAATCTCAAAGACATATTCAGCCGCGCGTGAGGGATTATCTTTTACAATCCATTCACCGATCGAAACCAGATCATTGCGCGATAATCTCGAAAAGCGCAGCTTCATTGTTTTTGTGGGACGAACTTGGCGCGCAGCTCAGCAAACACATCTTCAGCTGAAATCGTACGGCCCTCATCAACATCTTTCAGGCCCGCGGCGACCATTTCGTCCAAGGCTGCAAGTCTGGACTCACGCTCTTGAACCAGCCGCACACCCTCTCGCAACACCTCGCTCTTGGAATTATAGCGACCTTCTTCCACAAGTTTGCTAACGTAATTTTCTAACGTTGACCCAAGATCTGCACTCATTGCCATTTGAATTCTCCTCTGACTGCTAATATAACTCTACCAATAACAGTTATCAAACGGAATTTACCATGCCCAAAGCCTATTGGATCGCTCATGTGACTGTCAGTAATCCTGACCAATATAAATTCTATTCCGCGGATGCTGGTATTGCGTTTAAAAAATACAACGCGACAATCCTCGCGCGCGGTGGGCCGCATGAAATAATGGAAGGGCAAGGTCGGCCACGCAATGTGGTGATTGAATTTCCTTCGCTGCAAGCGGCCATTGATTGCTATCACTCTGAAGAATATCAGTCGGCCAAGGCCAAACGCCTAGGCGCTGGCGAGGCGGATATTGTTATTGTTGAGGGTGCTTAAATGACGGCGATCAAAAATATCGGCCCCATTCCGCAGCTCGGTTTTGGCACTTGGAACCATAATGGTGAAGAGGCCTACAACGTTACTCGATGGGCTTTGGAAACAGGCTTCCGGCATATCGATACGGCTGAAGGTTACAACAATGAAGAATTTGTTGGTCGTGCCATTGCTGAATCGGGTGTTGCTCGCAACAATGTTTTCATTACAACCAAAATCGCGCCTGAAAGTTTTGCGCCGGGCAAGATCATGGGCCATGTCAAAACCTCGCTCGAAAAATTGCGCGTGGATCAGGTTGATCTGTTGCTGCTGCATTGGCCGTCGATCAAAGACCAATATGATGTGAATGACTATGTGCAGCAATTTGCCGAAGTTTATGATGCGGGTTTAGCCAAGCATATCGGTGTTTCTAACTTCACCAAAAAATATCTTGATGCGGCCATTCGCATTCTGGGTGACCGTCCGATCAGCACCAATCAATGCGAAATTCATGTGCTTAATCAAAACCACATTATCGTCGATTATTGCAACACTAAAAATATTCCAATGACGGCCTATTCGCCTCTGGCGCGGGGTGCTTTAACGGATAATCCAACACTGATGGCAATAGGCAAAAAGCATAACTGTTCAGCTAATCAAGTGGCCTTGGCGTTTCTTTTGGCGGAAGGTTATGTGGTGATCCCGTCCTCCAGCAACAAAGCCCGCATCAAAGAAAACTTTGATGCAAAGGATGTAGTGCTTACTACCGAGGATATAACCACCATCCGCAAGCTCGATGAAGGCCGGCGTTTGGTGAATGGGGCGTGGTGTCCTGTGTGGGACACTTAATCATTCCCCCCGTTCAAAAGCTGCGCTAAGGAACCCTTTTTCAACAAGGAATTCCCCATGCGCCCTTCTGGCCGTAACCCTGATCAACTCCGCGCTGTTTCATTTGAGCGCAACGTTTCCAAACATGCCGAAGGCTCGTGCCTGATCAGATTTGGCGACACACATGTGCTGTGCACAGCTTCACTCGAAGAGCGTGTGCCGCCATGGCTCAAAGGCGGCGGCAAGGGCTGGGTGACGGCGGAGTATGGCATGTTGCCACGCGCCACGGGTGACCGCATGAAGCGTGAAGCGGCAGCAGGCAAACAATCAGGCCGCACTCAGGAAATTCAACGCCTCATCGGTCGCAGTCTCCGCGCTGTGGTAGATTTGCGCGCACTTGGCGAAAAGCAAATCACTTTGGATTGCGATGTGATTCAAGCCGACGGCGGCACGCGCACAGCAGCAATCACCGGCAGTTTTGTGGCTTTGCAAGATTGCGTCAATTGGATGATGGCACGCGAGATGTTTAAAACTTCGCCGATTAAAGATCATGTGGCAGCTATCTCTTGTGGCATTCACGGCGGACAAGCTGTTTTGGATTTAGATTATGCCGAGGACTCAACTGCCGAAACCGATGCGAATTTTGTGATGACAGGTTCTGGCGGCATTATCGAAGTGCAAGGCACGGCAGAAGGCGAACCATTCTCGCAAGATATGCTGTTGCAACTCTTAGGCCTTGCCAATGGCGGCATTAAAACTTTGGTGGCGATGCAGAAAGAAGCGTTGAAGTGATCCGGAAACTCAATAACGAAAAAATCGTCATCGCAACCCATAACAAAGGCAAGCTCGAAGAGTTTGCCGAATTGTTTAAACCACATGGCGTGACGACATTTTCGGCGGGCGGCTTGGGCCTCACTGAACCAGAAGAAACCGAAGATAATTTTCGTGGCAATGCGCGTATCAAGGCTCTGTTTGCGATGACGCATTCCGGTTTGATTTCAATCTCGGATGATTCAGGATTGTGTGTTGATGCTCTAAACGGCGATCCCGGTGTTTACACTGCGGACTGGGCTGGGCCATCGCGCGATTGGAATTTGGCGATGCGCAACGTTGAAGAAAAGCTGCAAGCTGCTGGAGCGACAACACCATCCAAGCGCAAAGGCCAATTCAAATGCACACTCTGCGTGATGTGGCCCGATGGCCATGAGCGCTATTATGAAGGTGTGGCGCACGGCCAATTGGTGTGGCCACCGCGCGGCGCATTGGGCCACGGCTATGATCCGGTGTTTGTGCCCGACGGACAGGATCAAACATTCGCTGAAATGACCCACGCGAAAAAGAACTCGCTGTCGCATCGCGGGCTAGCTTTAGAGAAATTGCTCAGTGACCTCTTCTGAGCAAGATTTTGGTGTCTATATTCATTGGCCCTTCTGCAAGGCCAAATGTCCCTATTGCGATTTCAATAGCCATGTGCGCCACGAAGCTGTGGATCATATGTCCTATGCGCGGGGCCTTACGCGTGAGCTCAGTTGGTTGAAAGAACGCACAGGGCCTAAACAGGTCACAAGTATCTTCTTCGGTGGCGGCACACCATCATTAATGCCGCCAGAAGCTGTTTCGCATGTGCTGGATCATATCGCCAAATTGTGGACTGTGTTGCCTGAAGCGGAGATCACGCTTGAAGCCAACCCCACCAGCGTTGAAGCCGAAAATTTTCGCGGCTATCGAACAGCTGGTGTGAACCGCGTATCTGTCGGCGTGCAATCGCTGAATGAAGCCGATCTTAAAGCGCTTGGCCGTCAACATACGCCAGATGAGGCGCTGGCTGCTTTTCGCCTTGCTGCAAAAATATTTCCACGTGTGTCGTTTGATTTGATTTACGCGCGCCCGCAACATTCGCTTTCCGCGTGGCGTGAGGAATTATCGACTGCTCTTAAAGAGCAACAAGGCCATATGTCGCTTTATCAACTCACTATTGAACCAGAGACACGGTATCAAGATTTGTTCGATGCTGGCAAATTGCAAATTCCTAATGATGATGATGCAGCTTCACTTTATGAGCTGACGCAGGAGCTGACTGATAAACACAATCTGCCCGCCTACGAAATTTCCAATCACGCCGCCATTGGCCATGAAAGCCGC
Organism: uncultured Aestuariivirga sp.; assembly: GCA_964247245.1. Lineage (GTDB taxonomy): Bacteria > Pseudomonadota > Alphaproteobacteria > Rhizobiales > Aestuariivirgaceae > Aestuariivirga. The sequence goes on along the minus strand of CAXTTK010000001.1, from coordinate 306,259 downwards.
CATAATCTGACCTATTGGCGTTATGGCGAATATGCAGGCGCTGGACCTGGCGCGCATAGCCGTCTTGCTTCGGGCCCAAACCGCTTGGCGTTGATGAGCGAGAAGCACCCCGAAACCTGGCGGCAAAATGTGCAGGCAGATGGGCATTCAGTCACCGAAAACGGCGTGTTGACTCCGCAAGAACAAGCGCCTGAATATCTGCTGATGGGACTGCGGATTAAAGAAGGTATTGATTTAGATCGTCATGCTTCACTTGCTGGCGAAGCAATTGACGTTACAAAAATCGAGGCCCTGGAAAATCTGGGCCTTGTTGAACGAAGCGGTTCTCGCCTGATGGCAACGCATCGCGGGCGGCCCATTCTTAATGCCATTATAAGAGAGCTCAATGGCTGAATATTTCATTGGCCCCAATCGCTTTGAAGCGCCATCGTTGGAGGCAGGCCTCTATGTGACGGCCACACCGATTGGAAATTTAGGCGATGTCACAATCCGTGCGTTGGCCACGCTGGCTGCTGCAGATTACATTCTCTGCGAAGACACGCGCGTCACCTCGCGGCTTCTCGAGCGCTTCGGCATTCGCAACACCATGAAGCCCTATCACGAGCATAATGCCGAAAAAGTACGACCTGTGATTATCTCCGCGATGCAAGATGGCAAATCCTTTGTGCTGGTGTCTGATGCAGGTGTGCCGTTGGTGTCTGACCCTGGCTACAGATTGGTACAAGCCTGCATCGCCGAGAACATCATGGTGACAGGCCTACCCGGCGCATCAGCAGTGCTCACAGCGCTGGCACTTTCGGGTCTGCCGACAGACACATTTACATTTCTGGGTTTCCTGCCGCAAAAACATAAAGCCCGCATCAATCTCCTCACAAAATTTAAATCTGTACCTTCAACGCTTATCGCCTTCGAAAGCCCACACCGGATTTTGGATGCGCTACTTGATATCAATGAAGCATTGGGCACGCGCCAAATGGCCATGGCTCGCGAGCTCACCAAGCTGCATGAAGAAGTGTTGCGTGGCTCAGCGCACGAAATTCATACCACTCTATCAGCTCGCGAATCCGTGAAAGGTGAAATTTGCCTCGTCATCGCACCGCCTCTCGACGAGCCTGTCATCGTCGAAGATGATGAAATCGAAAGCGCCATAACTGAAGCTTTAAAGGAAAACGCGTCGTCAAAAGCGGCCAACATCGTGGCCAAGAAATATGACTTAAAAAAAGAGGATATTTATGCCCGCATCCTCAAGCGCAAATAGGCAGCGAAACGAAAAGCGCGGACACCGGGCGGAAACTGCCGCGCTCATTTTGTTGCGTCTCAAAGGATACCGCCTGCTCGCTCGCCGTTTCAAATCACATCATGGTGAGATTGATCTGATCATGCGAAAAGGTCAGACCACTGCCTTTATTGAAGTCAAAGCCCGCGCCACGACCGACGCTGCGATAACTTCGGTCACCACCTATCAGTCCAAACGCATCAGTGCTGCCGCCGGATTATGGATGTTGCGAGACGCGAAAGCAGCTGCAGGATTTTGTCGGTTTGATATTGTTGCGGTCAACGCCTATCTTTGGCCCACTCACATCGCGAATGCCTTTTCAGGAGATTTCTAAATGAGCCTCAAGATCGCAGTGCAATGCGACCCCATCGAGCTTTTCCAGATTGAAGGCGACTCGACTTTCGCTATGATGCTGGAAGCTCAAGCACGCGGCCACGCGCTGTTTTATTATCACGTGAAAACCTTGGCTTATATGGACGGAACACTTTCTGCTGAAGGCCATGATGTGAAAGTGCAAGACAAAAAAGGCGCACATTTCGAGCTTGGCCCTAAAAAACGCATCGATCTGGCGACACAAGACTCAATCCTTATGCGTCAAGATCCCCCCTTTGATATGGGCTATATTACCGCCACGCATCTGCTCGATATGATTCATCCAAAAGTGCTGGTGGTGAATGATCCGACGGAAGTGCGAAATGCGCCCGAAAAACTTTTCATTCTGAAATTCCCAGACCTGATGCCGCCCACTTTAATCACGCGTGATCTAAATGAAATCGAAAGATTTCGAAAACTCCATAATGATGTAATTTTAAAACCGCTTTACGGCAATGGCGGTTCGGGTGTCTACCGCACCAGCAATAATGATCAGAATTTCTCATCAATCCTCGAAATGTTTAGGGAGCTTTACAATGAACCCTACATCGCACAAAAATATCTGCCCGATGTGCGCAAGGGCGATAAACGGATTATTCTCGTCGATGGCAAAGTGGCGGGAGCCATTAACCGTATTCCAGCCGAACATGATAATCGTTCAAATATGCATGCAGGCGGTGTGGCAGCGCCAACGGAACTCACCAAGCGCGAACATGAAATCTGCGAAGCCATCGGGCCAGAACTTAAAAAACGCGGCCTGATTTTTACAGGCATTGACGTGATTGGTGATTACATGACTGAGATCAACGTCACTTCGCCAACCGGCATCCGCCAAGTGAAACGCTTTGGCGGCGTGGATATTGCTGCACTGATTATGGATGTGATTGAGGCAAAGCGTTGAGCAAACTCGACCTCATCGCCTTTGATGCTGATGACACGCTGTGGCACAACCTCATACACTTCGATGCTGCGCAAAAACAATTTGGCCAAATGTTTTCAGATTATTTGCCCGAAGCACAAGCTATCGCCACCCTCGAAAAAACGGAGAGCTACAATATCAAAACCTATGGCTTTGGTGTGAAAAGCTTCACTCTGTCGATGATCGAAACAGCAATCAAAATTTCTGGCGGCGGGGTGGATGCCCACACCATCACTAAGCTGATAGAAGTGGGCCGTGATATGCTGGATCATGACATCGAACTTCTGCCCCATGTCGAAGACACATTAAAAGCCTTGCACGGTGATTATAAGTTGCTGCTCATCACCAAGGGCGATCTGCACCATCAAGAAAGAAAGGTGCTGGCATCTGGTCTGGCGCATTATTTTGAAGGCGTTGAAATCGTCTCGGATAAAAAACCCGAAACCTATCACCGGATCGCCAAACGCCACGCCAGCACCACAACGCAAATGCTGATGGCGGGCAACTCCATCCGCTCCGACGTGCTGCCGATGATCGCAGCCGGAGGCATTGGTGTTTACGTGCCCTTCGAAATGATCTGGGATCACGAACATGAAGAGGTGCCGGCCGATACGGAGCGCTTTTATGAAGTGAAAGATTTGAATGGGATTGTGGATTTGGTGCGGGGGATCAAGGGCTAAAACCAAGACGAGTGTATTGTTCTCTAATTGTTCTTGACTCTTTAGACCGCTTTGCTAGCGTGGCTCAGACGGACTGGGGAATTGAACATGACATCGCGGGTTGGCACGGTTGCGTTTCAGGGGGTGGAGGCAGTTGCTGTTGATGTGCAGGCGCAGTTCATCGGCGGCCAAGTTTTATTTCAAGTGGTGGGCCTTGGCGATAAGGCCATTGCCGAAAGCCGCGAGCGGGTGCGCTCTGCCCTTCATGCCATTGGTTTGGCGTTGCCTGGCAAAAGACTGGTGGTGAATTTATCGCCTGCCGACTTGCCCAAGGAAGGCAGCCATTATGATTTACCGATTGCGCTGGCTGTGTTGTCGGCACTCGGTGTGATTCCGCCGGATTTTTTGGATCGTTATGTGGTGATGGGCGAATTGGCGCTGGATGGCAGTTTGCTTCCCGTATCTGGGGCGTTGCCTGCAGCAATGGCTGCCAACGCGCGCGACTTAGGTTTGATCTGCCCTAAAGCTTCAGGATCAGAAGCGGCTTGGGCAGGCGATGATATTGATATTTTGGCACCGGAGAATTTGATCCAGCTGATCAATCATGTGAAGGGCACGCAAGTTTTGACGCGGCCCAAACCGCATCTGGCCATTGTTGAAAGCAAGCTTCCTGACTTGTCAGACATTAAAGGCCAGGAAGCCGCCAAGCGCGCTTTGGAAGTGGCTGCAGCCGGTGGCCATCACATGATCATGGTGGGCCCACCCGGCGCTGGCAAATCCATGTTGGCCCAGCGCCTGCCCTCCATCCTGCCGCCCATGGACGCGCGCGAGATGCTCGACATATCAATGATTGCCTCACTTGGTGGCGAATTGAAGGACGGGCAACTGACGCGCCGCAGGCCTTTCCGTGCTCCCCATCATTCGGCTTCCATGCCAGCTTTGGTCGGGGGTGGCCTCCGCGCTAAGCCCGGCGAAATGGCTCTCGCTCATCATGGTGTATTATTCCTTGATGAACTCCCCGAATTTCAGCCCCGTGTTCTTGAAGCTTTGCGCCAACCGATGGAATCTGGCGAGGCAGTGGTGGCGCGTGCCAACTATCACATTACCTACCCTGCGCGCTTTCAACTGATCACCGCCATGAACCCGTGCAAATGCGGTATGGCTGGTGAACCAGGCCATACCTGCAGGCAGGGCCCACGATGTGCCGCAGATTATCAACAGCGTATATCTGGCCCATTGCTCGACCGGATGGATTTGCAGATTGAATTATCAGCTGTGCGCGCCACGGATTTGATCTTGCCATCGCCCAAAGAAAAAAGTGCGGATGTGGCAATCCGCGTGGCCAAAGCGCGGACAATTCAATTGCAGCGCTTTGCCGAAATGGGCCATCCGGATTTACGCGTGAACGCCCAAGCTGATGGGGACGTACTTGAAGCCATCACCGTTCTCGATAGTGCTGGTATGACTTTGATCCGCGATGCCGCTGATGCCATGAACCTATCAGCGCGTGGTTATCACCGTGTGCTCCGCGTGGCCCGCACCATTGCAGACCTTGATAGTAGTACGAATATTTCGCGTCTGCATTTAGCTGAAGCTTTAAGTTATCGGCAAAAGCCAGCGGGGCTTAGGCAGGCCGCCTGACCGTTTAGCCTCTGTTTACTGTGATTCAACAGCGTAATCATTTCGCAATCCATGCATGGCAAAAAGGCTTTTAAATTCCGAGTGAGTTGCATTGCGTTGACAGATATGGATCACAATAAAATTCTAGCACGCCGTTTGACGGTCAATAGTGCCAGCAATCAGAAAACTGCTATCGCCGTCGCATTCGCGGCTGTTGTGGCAAGCTTAGCGCTTGTGGCAATCGTCATGGCCGCCGCACATTCGGGTCATTTCATTTTAGCAAGTACTTCTTTGCTGGTGGGCACATTTTTGATTGCCATATCCGCAATCCGAATTCTTTATGTGATCCAAGAGCAGAGACTGCAAAAACTTCTAACAGCAATCGCAGCCGCTGAAATGGCGCGCGATACGGCTGAAGCCGCCGCCCACGAAAAATCGCGATTGCTGGCAACCATGAGCCATGAAATCCGAACACCGCTCAATGGTGTCATCGGCATGGTTGGGTTGTTGCTCGAAACCGAACTCACGCCTGAGCAACACAACTATACCGCAACTGCCAACTCATCAAGCCGCACATTGTTATCGATCATTGATGAAATTCTCGATACCGCCAAAGCCCAATCAATCACGGCGAAGAAACATGTTGACCTCAATCTTCTCGTCGAAAATGTAACCGAACTTCTAGCACCCCGCGCTCATGCAAAGGGCATTGAAATTTCGGGCCATGTCAGTTGTGAAATTCCCGAGCTGATTGAAAGCAACGAATTGCAATTGCGACAAATCCTTTTCAACCTTGCAGGCAATGCAATCAAATTTACCGAAAGTGGTGGTGTCGCAATCGATATAAACCTCGATGCGAGACATCAACTGGTGATCAAAATCACTGATACCGGAATTGGCATGACCAGCGAAGAGGCTGCTCACATCTTTGAGGAGTTTGTGCAAGCGAATGCCAACACTTCAAAACGCTTCGGCGGAACGGGTTTGGGACTTGCCATTAGCCGTAATTTGGTTGTTGGTATGGGTGGAACACTGAACGTTTCGAGCAAAGTTGGCGAAGGTAGCTGCTTTGAGATCATCTTACCCGGCCCCTACAAATGCGCGAAAACGCCTGAACTTCTACCCTTGGCCAATGCGAAGTTTGCTGTTGCTCTCGATTGTGGGGTAAGCTCTCAGCATTTGGAAATGCGATTAGTTCAATTTGGTGCTCACGTAACCCGCGTTAAGACTGCGGATGAATTCCAAAAGTTGCTCAGATTGCCTAACTCTGAGTTACAATTCATCGCCGACTTAAGTTTCGAACCAAGCTTAAAGAAATGGGCATCTAGAACTGCCAAAAATTCGGATAAAGGCCCAAAAATATGGGTGTTGATGAAGGCTGAAGAGCGCAGATCTCACAAACTCTTTTTGGGGAAACCCTTTGCTGGTTACCTGCTCAAGCCATTGCGAATATCCAGTTTGCTTTCACTCATGTCCGAACAAAGCAATGATGTGATTCAACAAGCCAGCACTAAATTGAGGGCGATTATTGTAAAAGCTAAAACAAAACCGAAGGTCACCACTGGACTGTCAGTTTTGCTTGCTGAAGATAACCCAGTCAACGCCTTGCTTATTCGCACAATGCTTGAACGAAATGGCCATAAAGTTCATCATGTTTCTAACGGATTGGCGGCATTGGATTATTTTGATACGCAACAAAAAATTGATCTAGCGTTGTTCGATATTGAAATGCCAAAACTTGATGGATTGGAAACGTCTAAGGCCATCCGATTGCGTGAAAAAGAATTGTTAAACCAAAAGCCGCTTCTGATCTTAGCGTTAACAGCCAATGCCCACGCCGAAGACATCGCGGCTTGCTTGGCATCAGGTATGAACGATCACCTTTCCAAGCCTTTTGATCAGGTCGATCTTGAAGAAAAAATAGCACTCCTTCTCGGCCAACTGATCGCCGCATAAATTCTTGCCTCAACCGAAAATTCGCAATCTTGTCATAAAGCAGCTATAGCTCCCTCGCTTTAAGGAAGCTCAATTGAACTCCCAATCTCAAATCACCAGACGCGGTGCGTTGAAAATAAGAATGGCAAGAACAAGCGAAGAGATTCGCGTTGCACAGAAACTCCGTTATTTGGTTTTTCATGATGAGCTCGGTGCAAAACTAAACGTCCCTAATCGCTTGGCCAAAATTGAAGGTGATGCATTTGATGATGTTTGCGATCACCTGCTGGTCATCCGCGAAACTGCAAATAACAATTCTGAACTTTTAGTGCATGATGGATCAGTTATCGGAACATACCGACTGTTGCAGCAAAGTGTAGCATTACAAAACCATGGTTTCTATAGTCAGGCTGAGTTTGATATTATGCCTCTTCTCGCTCGAAAACCTGATCTCAAATTTCTGGAGTTAGGTCGTTCTTGCGTTTTGAAAGACGAGCGCGGGTCGGCAGTGATCGAAATCCTATGGCAGGGCATTTGGAACTATGTCAGGCAAAATCGGATAGACGTGATGATTGGCTGCGCAAGTTTCGATGGCACAGATATCGATGCACATCGGAATTCGATTCAGTTTTTAATGGACAAAAACAGTGCGCCCAAAGACTGGTACGTGGCGGCTCATCCTCAACACCGCATCGACTTGAAAACACCAGTGGGTGCGAAACAAGATTTGAAGTCAATCATTTCTCATCTGCCACCATTGATCAAAGGCTATCTCCGCCTTGGTTGCTTTTTTGGCGACGGCGCTGTCATTGATGAAATGTTCAATACCGTCGATGTGTTGGTTATTCTGCCTATTTCGCAAATAAACCCACGCTACTTTACAAGATTCGGCGAGCCTACCAATTGATATCAAAAGCGGCGATAGCAGCCAGATTAACAATATCATTGGTGGTTGCAGACATAGAAGCAATCTGGACGGATTTCGATAAACCCGTGAGAAGCGGGCCGATAACTGTAACGCCGCCCAATTGTTGTAACATTTTGGTAGAGATTGAAGCCGAGTGAGCCGCTGGCATAACCAACACATTTGCCGGGCCTTTCAAACGACAGAACGGATATTGCGCCATCGCTTCGGCAGATAAAGCAACATCGGCACCCATTTCACCGTCATATTCAAAATCAACCTTGCGACCATCCAACACTTTTACTGCGCGTCGCACATATTCAGACCGTTCACCTTTTGGATAACCAAATGTTGAGTAAGAGAGCAAGGCAACACGAGGTTCTGACATAAAACGTCGCGCCACGCCCGCAGCTTCCTGGGCAATATCTGCTAATTCTTCAGCTGTTGGCAATTCGTGAATGGATGTATCAGCGATAAACACGGTGCGGCCACGCACCAAGGCCATCGAGACCGCAATTGGACGGTGGCCTTGTTTTGCATCAATAGCACGGCGCACGTTATCCAGCGCCACAGAATAATTACGTGTTAGGCCCGTCACCATGGCGTCGGCATCGCCTAATGCTAACATACATGCGGCAAAAATGTTGCGGTCTTGGTTGGCCATGCGTTGACAATCACGGTGCAAGAAACCTTCGCGTTGCAGCCGTCCATAAAGGAAATCACCATATTCATTGGTACGTTCGGAAATGCGCGCATTCAAAATTTCAACGTTCTCATGTAACTCAAGACCTGAAGCATCAAGTGCCTTTTGAACCGCATCTTCGCGACCAATCAAAATAGCTTTACCTAAGCCTTGGCTGGCAAAACTATGAGCGGCGCGGATCATGCGTTCTTCTTCACCTTCGGCAAAAATAACGCGCTTAGGCTGTCCCTTCACATACGAGTAGATGTTCTGCAACGTGCCAGCGATTGGATCAAGCCGCGCTGAAAGTTGAGCTGCATAGGCATCAAGATCATCTATGTTTTTGCGCGCGACCCCTGTGGCCATTGCAGCTTTTGCGACGGCAACAGGAATGCGCGAAATCAAACGCGGATCAAACGGGGCAGGGATTAAATATTCACGGCCAAAGGAAAGCTTAGAGCCATGATAGGCAGCCGCCACCTCATCTGGCACATCTTCGCGTGCAAGTTCGGCCAAGGCCTCGGCAGCGGCAATTTTCATTTCTTCGTTAATCGTGCGTGCCCGCACGTCCAAAGCACCACGGAAAATATAGGGAAAGCCCAAAACATTATTGACTTGATTTGGGTAGTCCGAGCGGCCTGTGGCCATAATTGCATCTGAGCGCACAGATGCCACGTCTTCTGGCAAAATTTCAGGATCGGGATTGGCCATCGCAAAAATAATCGGGTTTGGCGCCATGGATTTCACCATGTCTTTGGTCAGCGCGCCTGCAATTGATAGCCCCAGAAAGACATCCGCCCCTTTCATCGCATCGCTCAGTGTTCGAGCAGACGTTGGAACGGCGTGAGCCGATTTCCATTGGTTCATACCCTCGGTACGACCCTGATAGACGACACCTTTTGAATCGCACAATATGACGTTCTCATGCGGAACGCCGAAAGACTTGGCGAGTTCGATGCAGGCGATGGCCGCTGCACCCGCGCCATTGCACACAAGTTTAAATTTCTTAATGTCTCGACCTGTAATATGCAGTGCATTGATCAGACCTGCCATCGAAATAATTGCTGTGCCATGTTGGTCATCATGGAAAACGGGAATATCCATCAATTCGCGCAGGCGTTGTTCGATGATAAAACAATCCGGAGCTTTGATATCTTCGAGATTAATGCCGCCAAAAGATGGGCCGAGATACCGTACCGCACCAATAAACTCATCAACATCCTTGGTATCAACTTCAAGATCGATGGAATCAACATCAGCAAAGCGCTTGAATAGTACAGCCTTGCCTTCCATCACAGGTTTGGAAGCAAGAGCGCCCAAATCGCCTAAGCCCAAAATTGCCGTACCATTTGAGATAACGGCGACCAGATTGCCTTTCGAAGTGTAGTCATAGGCTGCATCAGGGTTTTCTGCGATGCGGCGCACGGGTACTGCAACGCCCGGGCTATAGGCCAGTGATAAATCGCGCTGGGTCGCCATCGGCTTGGTTGGAGTGATTTCAAGTTTTCCGGGTTTCCCACGTGAATGAAATTGAAGAGCCTCATCATCGGTAAAAGAGGGTCTTGCTACTTTTTGCGGGGGTTTAGCCATGATGGGAAAATGCCTATTGTTACCGGTTAGAATCACCATAGCCCAGTTTCAACTTCAATCAAAAGAGCATTGGCAGTGGGACTGCCATATCTGTTATGTGACGTTTATGGAAGGTCGCATTTTTAATAGCCCCGAGTTGCAAACTATTGCTGAGGACAGCGTGGTGACGCCGATGATGGCTCAATATTTGGCAATTAAGGCCAGATATCCGGATGCTTTGCTGCTTTACCGGATGGGTGATTTTTATGAACTGTTCTTTGAAGACGCAGAAAAAGCCTCCGCAACGCTTGGTATTGCCCTCACCAAAAGGGGTAAACATAATGGTTCTGACATTCCCATGTGTGGGGTTCCGGTTCATGCCATCGACCAATATCTGCAGAAACTGATCCGATTTGGCCACCGTGCGGCGATTTGTGAACAGATTGAAGATCCAGCCGAAGCCAAAAAACGCGGTGCAAAATCTGTCGTAGCGCGCGACGTGGTCAGGCTGATTACCCCGGGGACTCTTACCGAAGATTCTCTCCTCGATTCCAAAGCCCGAAATTATCTGGCTTGCCTTACAGCCTTTAAAGGCAATGGCGAAATGGCATTGGCCTATGTCGATATTTCAACGGGCGAATTGGCTGTTGTGGTAACCGACGAGGCACGGCTTGGGGCTGATTTAGCCCGCCTCAACCCAAGCGAAGTGTTGATCAATGACAGCCTGCTCGATGAAGAAATAATCAAAACCGCTTTTGCAGGAACCACTGCTGCCATTACTGCTATTGCTTCAAGTCGATTTGAAAGTGTGGCGGCAGAACACCGTCTCAAGAGCCATTTCAAGGTTGAGACTTTGGACGCATTCGGCGATTTCCGCCGTGTCGACGTGGCCGCCCTTGGGGCGTTGTTAGACTATGTGTCAATCACCCAGGTGGGTCACATGCCCTATCTGCGGCCGCCACGGCGCGAAATGCCGAACGCTGGATTGTTGATTGATGCGGCAACCCGGTTGAACCTTGAACTCTCACGCAGCTTGAGTGGTGAACGCAAGGGCAGTCTGCTTGCTTGCCTGACTGAGACTGTGACTGCTGCAGGAACACGGCTGTTGGCAGACGTTGTTGCAGCACCTCTTGCCGATGCCGCAGCTATCAACGCCAGGCTCGATGTCGTTTCGTTCTTTCACGATAACGAAATATTGCTACAAGAATTACAGGCGGCTTTAAAATCGATGCCAGATCTTGAGCGGTCCTTGGCAAGGGTCACAGCTGATCGTGGGGGGCCACGCGACCTAGGGGCTATGCGCGACAGTATTTATGCCTGCAAAAACCTTCTTGGATTTTTGCATTCTCATATTGGGCTTTCACCGCAACCAGTTCAACTTGCCGCCCTGATCAAACATTTGGGGTTGGTTCCCATACAGCTTGCTGAGAAATTACAACAGGGTTTGTCTGAAGAATTGCCGTATCTGACGCGTGATGGTGGATTTATCGCGCGCGGCTTTTCCTTTGATCTCGATGAAAATCGCAAACTGCGCGATGATACGCGCCAGGTGATTGCGAAGTTGCAAACGCAATATGCCGAAGCGAGCGGTATTAAGAGCCTCAAAATCAAATATAACAATATGCTGGGATATTTCATTGAGGTTACAGCACAGCAAGCTGAAATTTTAAGACTATCCGATGCTGAGCAACGCTATATTCACCGCCAAACCATTGCCAGTGCTGTGCGGTTTACAACACTTGAACTTGGCGAACTTGAGCAGAAAATTGCACTTGCTGCATCGCGTGCGCTGGCGCTTGAAATTGAGATGTACAAAAATTTCTGTGAAGAGGTTGTGGCACACCGCGCAACTCTTTCTTCGGCGGCTATGGCCTTGGCCCAACTCGACGTGTTTGTTGGATTTGCGCATTTAGCAAGGCAGCGGCGCTATGTGCGGCCAACTATAGATCAAGGCTTGGCGTTTGAAATTGAGGCGGGGCGGAATCCGATTGTTGAAGAGGCTTTGCGCGGTCAAACAGAGCGCGCCTTTGCTGCCAATGACTGTAATTTAAGCGATGATCACAAGAAGCTTTGGCTACTTACCGGCCCTAATATGGCGGGTAAATCTACTTTTCTCCGGCAAAATGCGTTGATCGCAATCATGGCGCAGATGGGCAGTTTTGTGCCTGCTACTTATGCGCATATCGGGGTCGTTGACCGGCTTTACAGTAGAGTTGGCGCTGCCGATGATCTAGCGCGTGGACGGTCAACTTTTATGGTTGAGATGATTGAGACGGCGGCAATTCTCAACCAGTCAACCGCGCGTTCGCTGGTTATCCTCGACGAGATTGGTCGGGGGACTGCCACTTATGACGGGCTTTCGATTGCATGGGCGACACTTGAACATCTCCACGATGTGAATTGCTGCAGAGGATTATTTGCTACGCACTACCACGAACTGACAGCACTTACGGCACGGTTGAACCAACTTCATTGCGCGACAATGAAAGTTAAAGAATGGAAGGGCGATCTCATATTCCTGCACGAGGTGGCTGCTGGCTCAGCCGAGCGCTCTTACGGCATTCAGGCTGCAAAACTGGCAGGCATGCCAACACTAGTGATTCAACGTGCATCTGAAGTTCTTAAGCGCTTGGAACAAGGTCGCAACCAGAACCAGAAATCCAATATGATCGAAGATCTGCCTCTGTTCTCAAACGTTCGTCGGTCCGATACTAAGCCTGTTCAAAAAGATGAACTACGCGAGCGGTTGCTAAAAATCTCCCCTGATGAAGTTTCAGCGCGCGAAGCTCATGCTTTGATCTATGAACTCAAGCAGCTTTTGGATAAACCAGATTCGCAATGACACCAGAAAAAAACTTTGCCGATGCATTACAACAGTTGCCAAAACAAGAAGTTTTAGCCACGCGCAATGCCGTCTCAAGCCTGATCAAAATCTGTCTCTCAGAGTCGCGCCACATTGCTGAACAGCAACTTCTGAAAGATGGCCAGGGAACTCATTGTGCCGAGCATCTTTCGCGAACCGAAGATTTCATTATCTGCAATGTGATTGAATTTGCGGCATCCATTGTATTTCCTGGCGATAAGGAGATCGGCCTGTCGACTATCGCCGTTGGTGGCTATGGCCGCGGCACTTTGGCACCAGGTTCTGATATTGATTTGCTGTTTCTGATGTCTGGCAAAGGCCGCGAGCGTGCGTCACGCGTCGTTGAATTTTTACTTTATGCACTCTGGGATGCGCGCCAGAAAGTGGGCCATGCAACGCGCAGTATCGATGAATGCATAAAGCTTGCCAAGGGCGATAATACTATTCTCACATCGATCCTCGAAGCACGTTTCATATGCGGCGAGGAATCGCTTTTCAACGATTTGGTGATACGTTTTAGGCGCGAAATTGTTCAGACCAGCGGCAAAAAATTCGTGGCCGAAAAACTAGCAGAGCGCGATCAACGTCATGCAAAATCAGGCGAGAGTCGCTATGCTGTTGAACCTGATCTGAAAGACGGCAAGGGCGGTCTTCGTGATTTGCACACTTTGTTCTGGATCGCGAAATTTTTGTTTGATGCCAATTCAACTGAGGAATTGGCTGAGAAGGGCGCGTTCACGCGAGCAGAGCTTGCATTGTTTAAAAAATGCGAAGATTTTTTGTGGGCGGTGAGGTGTCATCTGCATTTTCTTGCCAAGCGCGGCGAAGATCGTTTGAGTTTTGACCGCCAAGTCGAAATGGCAGAACGCCTTGGCTATAAAACCCATCAGGGTCTGCGTGATGTTGAACGCTTCATGAAACACTATTTTCTGATTGCCAAGGATGTTGGCGATCTCACCCGCATATTTTGTGCAAGCTTAGAAGCCAAACAATTCAAAGATGCACCGTCACTTTCGCGCATGATCGGAAAACTTATCCCGCGCAAAAATATCGGCCTTGAGGGTGATAGAGATTTTAAAATTGAAAGCGGCCGCATCAGTGTAACCAATGAAAACGTATTCAAAATTAATCCGGTTAACATGTTGCGGATATTTAAACTGGCGGGTCATTCAGGATTCGAAATTCACCCTGACGCTCTAAAACTCATTCGCAAGTCGCTGCGCTTAATCGACGAGACTTTGCGCTTGAACGCCGAAGCCAATGCGATTTTTCTTGATATTTTGACGGTAAGTGCAGCGCCTGATACACTGTTGCGCATGATGAATGAAGCAGGTGTTCTGGGCCGTTTCATTCCTGATTTTGGCAAGATCGTCGCGATGATGCAATTCAGCATGTACCATCATTATACGATCGATGAACATTTGATCCGTGCGGTGGGTGTTTTGTCGCAATTAGAACGCGGAACATTAACAGGCGACCATCCACTTTCAGCATCACTGTTTCCAACGCTTAAATCGCGGCGGGTGCTTTATGTGGCAACGCTGCTGCATGATATCGCCAAGGGTCGTAAAGAAGATCATTCAATCGCGGGCGAACGTGTGGCCCGCGAGATTTGCCCAAAACTGGGAATGAGCGAAGCCGAGACTGAAACTGTTGCGTGGCTCATTCGGTATCACTTGTTGATGAGCGAAACTTCACAGATGCGCGATCTCAATGATTTCAAGACCATTCTCGATTTTACCGCAATCGTTCAGAGCCCCGAGCGACTGAAGCTTCTGCTCATTCTCACTGTCGCTGATATCCGTGCAGTTGGACCCGGCGTCTGGAATGGTTGGAAGGGCCAGTTGCTGCGCACGCTTTACGCTGAAGCTGAACCCGTTTTAAGTGGCGGGCACACGGCTGTTTCGCGCAAAGAACGTGTTGTTGAAGCACAAAAAGTGTTTTTAAATAATTATGCTAACTGGACAGAAGACCAAAAGAAAATTGCCAGCGCGCGGCATTATGATGCTTATTGGCTGAATGTTTCTGTTGATCGCCAAATGCGACATCAAACTCTGATTGGCAGTGCAAAGCAGCGCGAAGCGATCACGGATGTGCATACTGATGCATTTACGGCGATCACCGAAATTACAATCTACACGCCGGATCATCCTCGCCTTTTGGCGCTGATCACTGGGGCATGCGCGGCAGCAGGTTCAAACATCATTGGCGCGCAAATTTTTACGACAAATGATGGCATGGCGCTTGATACAATATTGCTTCAACGGGAATTTGCGGGCGAAGAGGACGAGCGCCGTCACGCAAGGCGGGTGTGTGATTCAATTGTAAAAACACTCCATGGGCAATTGCGATTACGTGATGCTTTGGCAGGGGCGCAGGAAGCTCAAGGTCGCGCTAAGGCGTTTACAGTTGCGCCTCGGGTGATCATCGATAATGCGCCATCCAACAAATATACTGTAGTGGAAATTAATGGGCTTGACCGGGTTGGTTTGTTACACGGCCTCACCGAGGCATTGTTTCATCTCAATTTAAACATCGCCTCGGCTCATATTGTCACTTATGGGGAAAAGGCTATTGACGTGTTTTATGTCACCGATTTAACGGGTGCAAAAATTGAAAATCAAACCCGTCAGGAAACCATTGAAAGAGCTTTGATGCATGTGTTGGCACCACCTGCCCTTAACTTAAAGGCTGCGGGCTGAGAAGCAAAATGTCACTTTTTAAATCAGCAGCCACGGTCGGCGGTTACACTTCGGTTAGCCGTGTTCTCGGCTTTGTGAGAGATCAGTTGGTTGCCTTCACTTTGGGCACGGGCGGTGTTGCGGAAGCGTTTTTTATTGCGCAGCGCATCCCAAATTTATTCCGCACTTTATTTGCTGAAGGAGCATTTAATTCTGCTTTCGTGCCGTTGTTTGCCAAGCGCGTCGAAGGTGAGGGCATTGAATCGGCTCATTCATTTGCGCGCGATGTTTTTTCGGCATTGCTCGCTTGGATGGTGGTTTTTACTTCGCTTGCAATGATAGCCATGCCTTGGCTCATCTACATTATTGCCCCGGGTTTTACAGGTTCGGCTGATAAAATTGCGCTTGCCACAAATCTTACGATCATTTGTTTTCCATATTTATTGTTTATGTCACTCACGGCCTTGCAGGGTGGTGTGTTGAATAGTTTGCACAAATTCACGGCTGCTGCTGCCGCGCCGATTTTGCTGAACCTCGTGATGATTGCATCAAATATTGTCGCTTGGTATTTTGGAACGGGTAATTCTGCGACCACTGGTTACATATTCGCCTATGGTGTTTCGCTTTCGGGCGTTGCGCAATTTTTGCTGCTAGCTATTGCCTGCAGACGGGCCGGACTTAGCTTCTGGCCGCGCTGGCCGAAGTTGACACAAGACGTTAAACAAGTTGCGGCACGCAGTGTTCCAGGCATTATTTCAGGTGGCATCATGCAAATCAATTTGTTGATTGCGACCATGATTGCGACCGGGCTTGATCGTGCCGTGGCTAATCTCTACTACGCCGAACGGCTTTATCAACTGCCGCTTGGCATTATTGGTGTGGCAATTGGGGTTGTACTTTTGCCCACACTATCACGCAAACTCAGAGCGGGTGATGATCAAGGGGCCATTGACGCCAGCAATCGCGGGCTTGAACTTTCACTATTTCTCACATTGCCGGCGGCGGCTGCGCTGATGACCATTGCAGCGCCAATTTTGCATACGGTATTTGAGCATGGTGCCTTTCATTATTCTGACACTTTGGCCGTAGCGCCAGCAGTGGCAGCATTTGCTTCAGGTCTGCCCGCATTTGCATTGACTAAGGTTTTTCAGCCCGGCTTCTATGCTCGCGAAGACACCGCGACGCCGATGCGGTTTTCGATCATATCTGTTATCGTCAATATCGTCGCAAGCTTGCTGTTTTCGCGTTTTCTTGGCCATGTTGGAATCGCCTTGGCCACAAGTCTGGCGGCTTGGACAAATGCCATCTTGTTGGGCTGGAAGCTTCACCAACTCGACCATTTTCATTTTGATGCCCGCAGCACCAAGCGTTTGCCGCTCATTATCCTCTCAAGCCTGTTTATGGCTGGCGTATTACTTTCAGCTACTTGGCTTTTAAGGGGTAACTTTACTGAGGATTCGCATTTCATTCATTCGGTTTGGGGTTTGGCGCTTGTAGTCGGAGCTGGCGTTGTGAGTTATTTTGCCGTTGCTCAAGCCATTGGCGCTTTCAAAATCTCTGAACTCAAAGCAGCCATGAAGCGTTAAATCAGGCTTTCCAAAGACACATAATCGGGGCATAAGCGCCGCTTCTTATTTGAAAGTTTGGATCAATGACCACATTCGCCCCACGGGTTTTTTCAGGCATGCAGCCCACCGGTAATTTGCATCTGGGCAATTATTTGGGTGCCATGTTGAACTGGGTGAAAATGCAGGAAACCAATGACTGTATTTATTGCGTGGTCGATATGCATGCCATCACCATGTGGCAGGAGCCTAAAGCTCTGCGTCAAGCCACACGCGATGTGACTGCGGCCTATATTGCTTGCGGGCTTGACCCAAAGCGCTCAATCATTTTCAATCAGTCGCAAGTTCAAGAGCATGCAGAGCTGGCTTGGATTTTCAATTGCGTGGCACGTCTTGGTTGGTTGAACCGCATGACGCAATTCAAAGACAAGGCTGGAAAAGATAAGGAGCAAGCTTCGGTTGGGCTTTATGCTTATCCCAACCTCATGGCTGCTGATATTTTGGCCTATAAGGCAACACATGTGCCCGTGGGCGAAGATCAGAAACAACATTTGGAACTGGCGCGCGATATTGCCCAGAAGTTCAATATTGATTTTGCTGAGTCGATTGCTGAGAATGGTTTTGGTGATGCTTTCTTTCCTCTGACAGAGCCGATGATTACTGGCACGGCGACGCGGGTTATGTCATTGCGCGATGGCACCAAGAAAATGTCGAAATCTGACCCTTCTGATTTGTCACGCATCAATCTGATGGATTCGGCGGAGGATATTGCCAAGAAAATTCGCAAAGCCAAAACCGATATGGATGCATTGCCGTCTGAAGTGGCGGGGCTGAAAGGCCGTCCAGAAGCTGATAATCTGGTTAATATTTTTGCCGCTTTGAACGGTGAAACCAAGGAACAGGTTTTGGCACAATTTGGTGGTGGGCAGTTTTCAGGCCTGAAGAATGCACTGGCAGATTTAGCCGTGGCCAAGCTTTCGCCGATCGTAGGCGAAATTACGAGGCTGCAGGGCGATCCATCTCATGTGGATGCTATTTTGGCAGATGGCTCAAACCGGGCGCGGGCCATTGCGGCACCCATACTGCATGATGTTCGAAAAATTGTTGGATTTATTGGGGCATAACTGGCTCTTTAAAACCTGCGCCAATAGGCCTATATGAAATCCCGAGAGGATTACTCATGTTTATTCAAACCGAAGCCACGCCGAACCCAGCAACCTTAAAGTTCATTCCTGGAAAGCCTGTTTTACCAGGCTCGACGCGTGAATATAAAAAAGCGTCCGATGCCTTGGAATCGCCGCTGGCTGAAAAGCTGTTCAGTGTTAACGGTGTTGCGGGCGTTTTTCTGGGCCATGATTTTATCACGGTGAGTAAGGGCACAGGGGAATGGCAGCATTTGAAGCCGGCTATTCTGGGTCTCATCATGGATCATTATGTTTCAGGCGCGCCTATTCTGGTTGGCGAGGATCAAACCGAAATTCAAGGCGATGAGTTTTTTGCTGAAGAACATGGCGAGATTGTCAAGACCATCAAAGACCTGCTTGATACCCGCGTTCGCCCGGCTGTAGCGCAAGATGGTGGAGATATTACTTTCAAGGGCTTCAAAGAAGGCATTGTATATTTGAATATGAAGGGCTCTTGCGCTGGTTGTCCTTCGTCAACGGCCACCTTGAAACATGGCATTGAAAATCTTCTGCGCCATTTTGTGCCAGAAGTTACAGAAGTCCGCCCGGTTTAATTATCTGTTTTCAAACTTGGGTGGACGCTTTTCAAGAAAGGCGGACATGCCTTCCTTTTGATCATGCAAATTAAACATGGAATGAAACAATGTCCGTTCTCTAACGACGCCTTCTGCCATTGGCATTTCATAAGATGATAGCACGGCTTGCTTTGCAGCTTTAATCACGGGTTGAGATAGACTGGCGATTTTTGTGGCAATGGCTAAGGCCTCGTCTTGAAGTTTTTCGACTGGAACAACGCGGACGACAATGCCTGTTCGCTCGGCTTCTGCGGCATCGATCATACGGCCCGTTAAAATCATCTCCATCGCCTTGGATTTGCCGATGGCTTGAACAAGGCGCTGCGTGCCACCGAGGCCGGGGATAACGCCAATTGTTGTTTCTGGAAGGCCAAATTTTGCAGTCTCGCTTGCGATAATCATGTCGCAGAGCAAAGCATATTCAAATCCGCCACCCAGAGCAAAGCCAGACACCGCGGCGATTATGGGCTTTGTAATGGTGCAAATGTGATCCCAGTCGTGAAGGAAATTTTCTGACGTAACTTCAGCAAAAGTTTTATCTTTCATCTCGCGAATATCGGCACCGGCGGCAAAGGCCTTTTCACTGCCCGTCAAGATAATTGCGCCGATGTTGGAGTCGGCCTCATAAGCGTCGAGAGCCCCATTGAGTTCGGCGATTAAAGCTGAATTTAAGGCATTTAGGGCTTTTGACCTATTCAATGTGATGATGCCAACCTTGCCTTTGATTTCGGTGATAATGTTTTCAAAAATCATGATGGATCCTATTTCTGGCAGTTTGGGCAGTAGAAGGTTGAACGACCGGCTTGGGTGATGCGTTTGATTTGGCCGCCACAACCTAAATTATTGCAGGCTTCGTTCTCGCGATCATAAGCCGAAAAACGCTGCTGGTAAGCCCCCTTTTCACCATCGGCACCCACAAAATCTTGCAGTGTCGAGCCGCCAGCAAATATCGCCTCATTCAGAATGTCTCTGACATGCCGCCGCAACGCATCAAGGCGAGGATCATGAGATTTTGTTTTTACCAATGTTTTTGCTTTGCGTGTTGGTGAAAGTCTGGCGCGGTGCAAAGCTTCGCAGACATAGATATTGCCTAGCCCTGCAATGATGCGTTGATCGAGCAGGGCGGCTTTGAGCGGTGCAGATCTGCCCCTGAATTTTTCGACAAGATAATCAGTGTTCAATTCATTTCCCAGCGGTTCGATACCAATATTTTTGAGCAGTTTATGCTGCGATAGAGCGGGCGTCTGCGCTAAATCCATCATGCCGAAGCGTCGCGGATCGGAGTAAACCAGCTTCACACCATTGCCCAGCGTAAAGACCACATGATCATGCGGCCCATCCGCATGGGGGTTTGCTGCGGTTTCAAAATAGAACTCGCCAAGATTGGTGCCGCCGCCTTCAGGTTTTAAAGCCGTAAAACGGCCTGTCATTCCGAGATGGCTAATAAGGGTGAGGTTATTGTCCAGATCGATCAAAATATATTTTGCGCGGCGGGTGAGGCTCAAGATTTTGACGCCCGTCAAATTTGCAGCAAACCTTTCAGGAAATGGAAAGCGCAAATTGGCGCGGCGGAGCTGCACATTCGCTATCACTTGGCCCAGCAAAATGGGTTCCAAGCCGCGCTTTACAGTCTCAACCTCGGGTAATTCTGGCATGGTTAACCCTGTAATGAGCTGCGCCAAAGCTGGCAATAGAAGTCTCAGGCGTTATGCACTATCTTCTCTACCATGACTGAAAACGAACAAAAGCCTGAAGCCGCCTTTGGCTTTAAAACCGTGCCCGAAGCTGAAAAGCAAGGCATGGTGAACGAGGTTTTCTCCAAAGCCGCAGCCCGCTATGACCAGATGAATGATCTGATGTCCTCGGGCCTGCACAGGCTTTGGAAAGATGACATGATCACCATGCTGAACCCGCCAAAAGGCGAGCGCGTGTTCAACGTGCTGGATGTGGCAGGCGGCACGGGTGACATAGCATTTCGCATTCTTGACGCAGGTGGCCCGAACACGCGAGTGACCATTGCTGATATTTCGCCCGAAATGGTGGGCGAAGGCCAGAAGCGGGCTGAAGCCGAGGGCCGACTTGATCGATGTTCACTGACCGTGGGAAATGCAGAATCTCTAGCATTTCCAGATTCACATTTCGATGCCTATACGATCGCCTTTGGGATTCGGAACGTGACCCATATCGATAAGGCGCTGGCCGAGGCTTACCGCGTTCTAAAGCCCGGTGGGCGTTTCATGTGCCTTGAATTCTCGCATATGGAATTGGAACTGGCGCAGAAAATTTATGATTCCTATTCATTTACCGTCATCCCAGCTGTTGGCAAGGTGGTGACGGGTGATGGCCAGCCTTATCGCTATTTGGTCGAAAGTATTCGCATGTTTCCCAAACAGGATGCTTTTGCCGATATGATCAGCGCTGCCGGATTTTCTCGCGTGACTTACCGCAATCTCACCGGTGGTGTGGTGGCCATTCATTCGGGCTGGAAGATTTAATGGCCAATCCGATTTCGAATGCAGCGCGGCTGCTTCACGCTGGATTTGTGCTTGCCCGTTATGATGCTTTGATGCCGCCGGAGCAACTGGCGCAAGCACCTTGGCCAGCACGCGCTGTTTTGAAAATTGCAAAACTTGGTCGGTCAGGTGAAGTGACAGGGGGCCAGCAAAATAAACTGACCGCTGCACTTTCAACACTAGGGCCAAGCTATATTAAGCTTGGTCAGTTTCTTGCGACCAGGCCTGACATCATTGGGGCCAAACGTGCATTTGAACTCAAAGCTTTGCAAGACCGCTTGCCGCCCTTTGCCGATGCTGAGGCACGCAAGATTGTTGAAGCGGAATTGGGAAAACCAGTCGCGCAACTTTTTAAAACTTTCGGGCCTGCCATTGCCGCAGCGTCCATTGCCCAGGTTCATAAATGTGTGACCTTTGATGGCCGCGATGTGGCCGTTAAGATTCTGCGCCCCGGTGTTGAGCGGCGCTTTGCAAATGACATATCCAGTTTTGGTTTTGCCGCGCGTATCGCAGAGCGAACCAGCGCGGAAGGCAAACGACTTCGTCCTACGGCAGCGGTTGCCATGCTTAAAGATTCAATGAAACTTGAGCTTGATTTGCGCATGGAAGCAGCAGCGCTTTCAGAGATTGCCCAGAACTCAAAAGAGGACCCAGGCTTTCGCGTCCCCGCCGTTGATTGGGCTTTAAGTTCCAAACGCGTTCTAACAACTGAGTGGATTGATGGCACGCCGATGGCAGATGTTGAATCCTTGCGTGCCAAGGGATTTGATCTACCCGCGTTAGGCGACACGGTAATTCAAAGCTTTTTGCGCCATGCCATCCGTGATGGGTTTTTTCATGCTGACATGCATCAGGGCAATTTGATTGTTGATGATAAGGGTACTCTCGTAGCGCTGGATTTTGGTATTACCGGGCGGCTATCCGAAGGTGACCGTTTATTCCTTGCCGAAATTCTCTACGGTTTTATCACCCGTGATTATATGCGCATTGCGCAGGTGCATTTTGATGCGGGTTATATTCCGCATACCCAAGATGTGAACACTTTTGCGCAGGCGCTCCGCGCCATTGGCGAGCCTATTATGGGGCTTCCTGCTGATCAAATTTCAATGTCGCGGCTGTTCACTCAACTGTTCGAAGTAACTGAACAATTCCAGATGCAAACCCAGCCACAACTCTTATTACTGCAGAAAACCATGGTGGTGACTGAGGGTGTGGCGCGAACGCTCAACCCAAATCTCAACATCTGGAAAGCGGGTGAACCCGTGGTGAGATATTGGATTGAACGAAAACTTGGTCCAATTGGCAAGCTGGAGCAGTTGGGCGGATCTGCTTTATCTTTGGGACGGCTCGCACTCCGTGTGCCGGAAATATTGAATGAAGTTCATGATTTCACCCGCAAAATGGATGCACTCAGTGATCAGCCTCCGCCGCAACGCTGGCATGCGCTTGCACTTTGGGTGGGGGCTTTGGCCTTGGTTGTGATTGCCCTCAAGCTTGTGCTTAAATAGCATTATGAGAAAATCCGTATTACTCATTATTGGTGGTGGCATTGCCGCTTATAAAAGCTTGGAGCTGATCCGGCTTTTGAAAACCCGTGGCATTGGCGCTCGCGCCATCATGACAAAAGCGGCAGAAGAATTCGTAACGCCATTATCAGTTGCCAGCCTTTCTGGCGAGAAAGTTCATAGTGCACTGTTTAATCTCACCGATGAAGTTGAGATGGGACATATTGAGTTATCGCGCTCAGCCGATCTGGTCGTCGTGGTGCCAGCCACCGCTGATTTGATGGCAAAGATGGCGGGCGGTTTGGCCAATGATTTGGCCTCAACTACATTGCTTGCCACGGACAAAAAAGTGTTGATTGCACCAGCCATGAATGTGCGCATGTGGCTGCATGCAGCGACACAACGGAACATCGCCACATTAAAAAATGATGGCATTCACTTTGTTGGCCCGAATGAAGGTGACATGGCGTGCGGCGAATTTGGCTTGGGTCGGATGGCAGAGCCTGTTGAGATTTTAGCGGCGATTGAGAAACTGCTGACACCGGCGCCTCAGCCTTTGAAGGGCAAAAAGATTTTGATCACCGCTGGCCCTACGCGCGAGCCGATTGATCCAGTACGCTATATTTCTAATCACTCGTCTGGCAAGCAAGGCTATGCGATTGCCGAAGCGGCCCGTGATATGGGGGCAGATGTTACGCTGGTTTCGGGGCCAGTGTCATTGGCCAAGCCAGTTGGCATGACTGTTTCAAATGTGCAAACTGCTGATGAAATGCTGAAGGCTTGTGACGGTATTTATGATGTGGTGATTTGCGCAGCCGCGGTGGCTGATTGGAAAGTGGCGCAGGCTGCTCACAATAAAATCAAGAAGGCTAAAACTGGCGAAGTGCTGTCACTATCATTCACCGAGAATCCAGATATCTTAGCGACACTTTCCAAAGCCGGAAAAAACCGCGCCAAACTGGTTGTGGGTTTTGCGGCAGAAACCGAAAACGTAATCGAACATGCCAAGGCAAAGCTGTCCAAGAAAGGTTGCGATCTTATCGTGGCCAATGATGTGAGCGAAACATCTGGTGTGTTTGGCGGCGATAAAAATACTGTCCATCTCGTAAGCACCAAGGGCATTGAAGATTGGCCGCTTCTCACTAAAGCAGAAGTCGCACAACGCTTGATGGCTCATATTGCAGGCCTTCTCAAATGAAAGTGCAAATCATGCGTCTTGCCCATGGCGCGGATTTAGCTTTGCCGTCTTATGCCACGCTGGGTGCAGCGGGCATGGATTTACGTTCTGCTGAATCCCTTACGATCAAACCTCATAGCCGCGCACTTGTGACGACAGGAATTGCAATTGCACTGCCTCATGGCCTTGAGGCCCAAGTGCGCCCGCGTTCTGGCCTCGCTGTTAAATATGGCGTGACGGTTCTGAATGCGCCCGGCACCATTGATTGCGATTATCGCGGCGAAATTAAAGTACCTCTCATCAATCATGGTGACGAAGAGTTTGTAATTGCGCGTGGCGACCGCATTGCACAAATGGTCATTGCCCCTGCACCGCAAGCGATGCTCGAAGAAGTTTCAACGCTTGATGAAACCCCTCGCGGTGCTGGCGGGTTTGGCTCTTCGGGGAAAAGCTGATGGCACTTTCGTCCGAAGAAATCGAACGCTATGCCCGCCACATTGTCCTGCCCGAGGTCGGTGGGCCGGGGCAGAATAAATTAAAGGCGGCAAAAGTTTTAGTTATTGGCGCAGGCGGGCTTGGCGCGCCGATTTTGCTTTATCTTGCCGCTGCTGGCATCGGCACAATTGGTATTTGTGACCATGACACGGTGTCGCTTTCTAATTTGCAGCGCCAAGTGATTCATACCACAGCAACAATCGGAAAATTGAAAACCCAGAGTGCATCCGAGATGATGCAAGCGATCAACCCTCATGTAAATGTTGTTCAACATTCACAACGCATCGAAGCTGAAAATGCCATAGCGCTGCTCAGTCAATACGATGTGGTGTGTGATGCATGTGATAATTTTAATACGCGGTTTCTGGTGGCGGATGCGTGTTACTTTGCAAAGAAGCCACTGGTCTCTGCCGCAGTAGGCCAATTCGACGGACAAATCTCGACGTTTAAGCCCTACTTGAAATCTCCATCCGGCGACCCCTATCCCAGCTATCGCTGCTTCATCGGCGATTTGCCCGAGCGCGGATTATTTCCGGCTTGCGAAGAGGCCGGAATATTGGGCGCGTTGCCTGGCATTTTAGGCTCCATGCAGGCCATGGAAGCAATCAAAGAAATTTTGGAGATCGGTGAAAGCCTAGCTGGGCGTATTTTGATGTATGATGCTTTGCTAGCTCGCTTTTTTGAAACCAAGCTTGCATGGAATCCTGATAATCCACTCAACGGTCAAAACCCGACAGTTGTTGACATGCGCGCGGAAAATTATCGGAACTGAAAAAGATTGGTGGTGACAAGCGGGATCGAGCCGCTGACCTCTTGCATGCCATGTCGATTTTTACGATTCCCGCACTTTCACTAAAATCAATTATATTTAACAAATTCAATAAGATAAATGCTCGCAATTTCCCGGCTCTTCCAATTGATACCCGTAGATATCACAGGTATTTGGTTGCTAGAAATCAGGCAGTTTTGTTATGACTTCAGTTCAAAAACACATTACTAAATCAGTTGTCGAAACTATGAAACCGGATGAAATAATTTGGGACACGAGGCTGATGGGCTTCGGCGTGCGCTGCCAGCGCCACGATAAGGTGTTCGTCGATAAATGCAGAATTGACCACAGGCAAATTTGGTTTGCGATTGGCAAATAGGGCCAGCCTTGGACTGTTGCAGAAGCCGAGAACCGCGTGAAAGTCATATAGCTAAAGACCTTGATCCGGCAGCAATCAGAGATAAGCGCAACAACACCGAATCCTTTTTTGCGCTTGATGCAATCCGGTTGCTGATTTTCACAGGTTGCCGCAATGTTGAGCGGCAACAAAGGAAGCGTCGTAAGGCTTGGTTCAGCGGCATGAGAAGGGACAGTGTTCGCTAATTTCACAACATACCCTCGTGAACGAATTCACTCTGTATGGCTTCTGTCAGTCATAATCTTGTTCTGTCCGTCGCATTGTCTCAACTATTCGTAAACCTTTAATCAATTTTATTATCTCTCTGTCGGTTAATTTTAAGGTTCGAGAGTTATAAATTTAACTGCATCTCCGTTTATTGGGGGCCATTGGATAAGTTGTTAGTTATTTAGGCGGAGTTTTCGTTTCATGTTGCCTGTTTTTACGAATGATCAAATCGCAAATTACATAACTTCTGGCTATGCGACCAACCAAAATTACACCCCAACACACTGGAATGTTTCGACGGGCGGAACGATATCGGTAAATATAGCTTCTTTGCAATCAGACGGACAATTCTTCGCCACAGAAGCTCTGAAAACCTGGTCAGAGGCAACAGGTATAAATTTCACATTCACAACTGGTGTGGCGCAAATTTCTTTTTCAGATGCTGGGTCGCTTGTGGCGCAAACTTCATGGGTTTCCACTGGCAGCTTCTTGACATCTGCCACCGTTCAAATTTCGCAAAATTGGACGACTACATATTTGAAAACACCACACGTTACTGGCGCTGCCGATCTTAATACCTATGCTTATCAGACTTATTTGCACGAGATCGGGCACGCTTTAGGTCTTGGTCACGCTGGTAATTACAACGGCAGTGCAACCTATGACCCCAACCTTGGCACGGTTGGGCATAACCAGTATCTGAATGACAGCTGGCAGACGTCAGTTATGTCATATTTCACCCAGACTGAAAATACGTATCTGAACCCAGTGGGCGGAACTTCAACTGCAGGCTTTGCATTTGTCATGACCCCTATGGCTGCAGATATTCTCGCAGTTCAATCCTTGTATGGCGTCAGCACCACTGCACACACAGGCAACACAGTTTATGGCTTCCATGCGACAGCTGGTAACGTCATCTTTGACGCCACACAAATTACGGGCGCCAGCTATACCATCGAAGACAGCAACGGCATCGATACGATGGACTATTCTGGCTACACGATGGCTCAAAAGATCAGCCTTGTTGCAGAAACCTTTTCTGACATTGGCGGTGTGAAAGGCAGTGTGACGATTGCGCGGGGGACTGTGATTGAGAACGCGATTGGGGGCAGTGGTAGTGATACTATTATAGGAAATACAGCAGACAATACTCTGATTGGCGGCGCTGGTGCAGATACCATCATGGGCGGCGGCGGCAATGATACCGTTTCCTACCTAGGCTCGTCGGCTGCCGTAACAGTTGATCTTCATCTAACGACGGCACAAATTTCCGCAGGTGACGCTTCGGGTGACATTCTCTCCGGCATTTCGAACGTGATAGGTTCTTCACTCAATGACAAGCTCACTGGCAATGCCGGCAATAACCTGCTAATCGGTGGCGTAGGCGCTGATACGCTCATCGGCGGCGGCGGTAACGACACGGTGTCCTATTTAGACTCTGCCTCTGCCGTAACGGTGGATCTCCATCTGGCAACTGCCCAAGGTTCAACAGGCGATGCCAATGGTGATATTCTCTCAGGTATTGCAAATTTGATTGGCACATTATTTGATGACACATTGATCGGCGATGCCAGTGCCAATGTTTTGAATGGTGGCGCGGGCAATGACACTTTAAATGGTGGCGCAGGCGCTGACACTTTGATTGGTGGCGGTGGTATTGACATTGCCTCCTATGCTGGTTCTTCGGCAGGAGTGACCGTGGATTTGCGACTGACGACAGCTCAAATCTCGACTGGAGATGCTTCGGGTGATATTTTGGTTGGCATTCGAAATATCATAGGTTCATCCTTCAACGATGTTTTAATCGGAACGAGCTCAGCAAGCGTTCTGAATGGCGGTGCCGGCGACGATATTTTGTTTGCCAGTTCCAATGACTCATTGATCGGCGGTGGTGGTAGTGACACGGTTTCCTACACTTTAGCGCAAATTGGGAACCCTCTTTTCAGTGTGAATGTCAATTTGAGCAACGGCACGGATTCTTTAGGTGAAACTCTTACTGGGATTTCAAATGTCATCGGCTCGTCGGGTGGCGATCTTTTGATAGGCAATGCAAGTGCAAACATCCTGAATGGTGGTGCAGGCGGTGACATGTTGGTTGGTGGCGGAGGTGCAGATACAATCATTGGAGGCGGAGGCGTTGATATGGCCTCTTACGAGACGTCTTCATCTGGCGTTACAGTTGATCTGCGATTGACAGCAGCTCAAGTTTCTGGCGGCGATGCTTCGGGTGATATTCTCTCTGGCATTACCAACTTGCGCGGCTCGGCTTTTGACGACATTCTTAATGGCGATGCAAACGCTAACATTATTGATGGCAGTGTTGGCGGTGTGGACACAGTTTCCTACGCCCATTCAACGGTTGGCGTGACTATTGACTTGCAATTAAGTGGGCCACAAGTTTCAGGGGGTGACGGTTCGGGCGATACGCTCATCCACATTTCAAATATTATTGGATCGGCTTTTAACGATACTTTGAGTGGGACGGTCGCTGCAAACTCAATTAATGGTGGCGCTGGTGATGATATCTTGGCGGGCAATGGTGGTGTTGATAGGATTGATGGCGGTGCGGGCTTCGACACTGTGTCTTATGCATCCAGCACTTCTGGCATGCGGATCTATCTCGGTGCTTATGCAACGGGTAGCGGCTGGTCATGGGACGGTACGTCGATGAACTTCCTGACGAGCATTGAGAATGCTACAGGCTCTGCACAAGCTGATACGCTGGAAGGCGATGCCAATGCCAATGTTCTGAGCGGTGGCGCTGGCGATGACATATTTATGGGCAGTGGTGGCCTTGATAGGTTTGATGGTGGCGCTGGAGTTGATATAGTGTCTTATGCATCCAGCACGTCTGGCGTGAGGGTCTATCTCGGCGCTTATGCAATGGGCAGCGGCTGGTCATGGGACGGTACGTCGATGAACTTCCTGACGAGCATTGAGAATGCTACAGGCTCTGCACAAGCTGATACGCTGGAAGGCGATGCCAATGCCAATACGCTAATCGGTGGCGCTGGTGATGATATCTTGGCGGGCAATGGTGGTGTTGATAGGATTGATG
>CAXTTK010000001.1:0-277213 GCA_964247245.1 uncultured Aestuariivirga sp. | reverse complement strand
AGCTGATACGCTGGAAGGCGATGCCAATGCCAATACGCTAATCGGTGGCGCTGGTAATGACACGATCACGGGCGGCATAGGTGCCGATACGCTGACTGGCGGATTGGGCAATGATTCCTTCGTCTTTGCAACAGGCTTTGGCAACGATTATGTAGCTGACTTTAGCGCAGGATCCGGCGTTGGTGATGTAATCGTTCTTCAATCAATAGCAGGTTTCACCAATTTCACCGACGTAACGTCCCATGCCACCCAAGTGGGCGCCGACACTGTGTTCGCCATTAGCGCCAACGACACCATCACTCTGCACAACATAACAGTGGGTTCACTTGTGAACGATGATTTCTTGTTTGTGTAGTAATTTGCATAGAAAAAACCCAACAGATGAAACCAAAAATCTAAGAAAAATAGCAGCGCAACTCAATTCAAGTTTAACTCGCCACCTTGCAGACGATCAGATACTAACCTATATCCGGATGGAAATTTGGGGGAAATTTGCAATTTTGATCAATCAAATAAAAGATCAACTTATAGAAAAGTTGCTGCAAAAGAGAGCCATCATCGGAATCGTCGGCATGGGCTATGTGGGGCAGCCGCTTGCTTTGCGTTATTCACAAATTGGATTTCGAGTTCTTGGTTTTGATATCGATATCGAAAAAGTTTTTCAGCTGAATTCGGGAAGAACATCAATTGAGCACATCAAAAATTCTGACGTTGCAGAGGCTGTTCGAAATGGATTTTCGGTTACTGATGATTTCAAACGTATTGCTGAAGTGGACGCTATAATCATTTGCGTACCGACGCCGTTAAACAAGTATCGTGAACCTGACTTATCTTTCGTTGTTGGAACATGTGATGAGGTTAAGCCTTATCTGAGGTCAGGCCAAGTCGTATCTTTGGAAAGCACGACATATCCCGGGACAACTGACGAAGAAATTATCCCGCGCGTTACTTCGCATGGATTGGTAGCCGGAGAAGATGTTTTTGTTGTTTACTCACCTGAACGCGAAGATCCAGGAAACTCAAAATATAAAACGAATACAATTCCCAAAGTTGTCGGTGGCCATACAACAAACTGTCTTGAGGTTGGCAAAGTCCTATATGAATGCGCGATCGACAAAGTTGTGCCAGTGTCTTCTACGAAGGCAGCAGAGATGACTAAGTTGCTTGAGAATATCTATCGATCCGTCAACATTGGCCTGGTCAACGAAATGAAAATTGTAGCAGATCGGATGGGCATTGATATTTTCGAAGTAATTGATGCTGCAGCAACTAAACCATTTGGATTTACCGCATTTTATCCAGGACCTGGACTCGGCGGTCATTGCATCCCGATTGATCCGTTTTATCTCACTTGGAAAGCAAGAGAATTCGGGCTTCACACTAGATTTATTGAGCTTTCTGGTGAGGTTAACCGTGCCATGCCAGAATATGTTGTTGGAAAGTTGGTATCAGCACTGAATGAACGCAACAAATCTCTAAAAGGCTCCCGAATTTTAGTGTTGGGAATCGCGTATAAAAAGAATGTCGACGACATGCGCGAATCCCCAGCAGTTCAGATTATGGAATTGATCCGCAACAATGGTGGGGTTCTCTCATATTCTGATCCTCATGTTGCAATTTTCCCAAAAATGCGAGAACATAAATTCGATCTGAAATCGGTCTCAATAACACCAAAGCTGCTTTCAGAAGTAGACGCGGTTATTGTGGCAACGGATCATGCGAAGTTTGACTACGAAACAATTAAGGTGCATGCCCGATTGATCATCGACAGTCGAGGGGTTTATCGCGAAAATACCCATCATATTGTTAGGGCTTGACCATGATAACGAAAAAATTCGCGCTGATCGGAGCAGCAGGTTACATAGCGCCCCGGCATATGAAAGCAATCAGCGAAACAAGAAATAATCTGGTCGCAGCGTTCGATCCCAATGATTCTGTCGGCATAATTGATAGCTTTTTCCCAGAAGCCCAGTTTTTCACCGAATTTGAACGCTTCGATAGACATGTTGATAAATTGAAACGTGCAAGAAACGGTTCAAGTGTTGACTATATGTCCATCTGTTCTCCGAATTATTTACATGATAGCCATATGCGATTTGCTCTCCGCAGTGGCGCAGATGTTATTTGCGAAAAGCCATTGGTATTGAATCCGTGGAATATCGACGGCTTGCTTGAAATTGAAAAGGACAGCGGCCACAAAGTAAACACGATTCTACAGTTGAGGTTGCATCCAGCAATCATAGCCCTGCGCAGTAAAGTGCGGGCTAACGAACCAGCAAATAAAAAATTTGACGTTGATCTCACTTACATAACATCACGTGGCAATTGGTATTTACAAAGTTGGAAAGGCGACGAGAAGAAATCTGGCGGCATAGCAACAAATATTGGAGTTCATTTTTTTGATATGCTGCATTTTATTTATGGTGATTTGCAAGAAAATATTGTGCACCTCAACACGCCCATGAAAGCTGCGGGCTTTCTTGAGTACAAACATGCGCGTGTGCGCTGGTTTCTGTCCTTAGATGTGAATGATGTTCCGCAAACAGAGCGTGAAAAAGGTAGACGAACCTTTCGGGCGCTCACTTCAAACGACGAATCAGTCGAATTTTCGGATGGATTTACAGATCTGCATACAAGAAGTTATGTAGAAATATTGGCAGGGCGCGGTTTCGGTCTAGAAGAAAACCGCGTTGCCGTTGAAACGGTTTCGAGTATTCGGGGAGCGACTGTGTTGACCAAACAAAACTTTGCGCATCCCCTTATCGAAAGAAAAGCATGACAGTTTTTGTCCACGAGTCAGCATTTGTTGATGAAGGGGCGCAGATTGCAGAAGGAACCCGTATTTGGCATTTCGTCCATGTTTGCTCAGGCGCAAAAATTGGCCGTAATGTTTCACTAGGACAGGGCGTATTTGTTGGCAATAAAGTTATAATAGGAGATCAATGTAAGGTTCAGAATAACGTGTCGATTTATGATAATGTCACCCTTGAAGAAGGCGTGTTCTGCGGCCCTTCGGTTGTTTTCACCAATGTCCATAATCCGCGCTCTTTAGTGGAGCGCAAAAATGAGTATCGAAATACACTAGTCAAAAAAGGTGCGACGTTGGGAGCCAATTCAACAATTGTTTGCGGGGTGACAATTGGTAAGTTTGCGTTCGTTGGTGCAGGTGCGGTGGTTACAAAAAATGTAAAAGATTTTGCTTTGGTGATTGGCGTGCCCGCGTTGCAAGTAGGATGGATGAGTTCATTTGGGATGAAGTTAGAATTGCCACTCGCGGGATCAGGAGTCACCCGTTGCGAACAATCAGGCGAGCAATATGAGTTGATTGGCGACTCGCTAAAGCAGCTGGGTGCAGAAACATGATCCAATTTATTGACCTTGCGGCCCAGCAAAGCCGTTTGCGAGTGCAAATTGATGCTGGTATTAAAAACGTTTTAGCTCATGGCCAATATATTCTGGGTCCAGAAGTAAATGACCTGGAAGAAAAGCTTGCGGCGTATACGGGAGCTAAATTTTGTATAGGTGTTGCCAATGGAACAGACGCCTTGCAAATCGCGTTGATGGCTTTGGGTGTTGGGCCGGGAGACGAGGTGATTACGCCTGGATTTAGTTACATCGCCACGGCGGAAGCAAGTGCGATACTGGGTGCAAAACCAGTCTATGTTGATATCGATCCTAAAACCTACACACTCAATCCCAATCTTATCGAAGCTTTAATAACATCGCGCACCAAGGCGATCATCCCTGTTTCTCTTTATGGGCAGTGCGCAGATTTTGAAGCAATCAATAAAATAGCGGCCAAGCATAATCTTCCGGTTATTGAAGATGCTGCGCAAAGCTTTGGTGCTACCTACAAAGGGCGAAAATCTTGTAATCTATCCACAATAGCCTGCACCAGCTTTTTCCCTACCAAGCCTTTGGGCTGTTATGGCGATGGCGGCGCTATATTTACATCGGACGCGGAGCTTGCAAAGGTGATGCGCCAAATCGCGCGCCACGGTCAAGACCGTCGCTATCACCATATCAGGATTGGCATGAATAGTAGACTAGATACAATTCAAGCTGCCATACTGCTGCCAAAACTTGGAATTCTCGACGATGAAATTGCGGCGCGTCAAATAGTTTCCGAAACTTATGATCGGTTCTTGCGGCCCATAGGCATAGTCACACCATATATAAAACCTGAATGCAGAAGCGCTTGGGCGCAATATACGATTAGAATCAAGAACCGCGAGCATGTTCAGTCAGTACTGAAAAATGAGGGTATTCCAACAACTGTACATTATCCGCTACCACTGAATAAGCAACCCGCAGTGGAAGACAGTTCAGTGCACCTTCCACATGGTAACTTGGCATCAGATCAAGTCTTAAGTATTCCTATGCATCCATATTTGAGTGAAAATGAAATTCAAAAAATTGCACATCATTTAGCGTCTGCGATTTAAAATTTTTTGTAGAAATAGGCGATATCGATTTTTATAACCAATCGACGGAGATGAAAATATTTGAAGCTTTGGAATTGAACAGCGAGTTTGGACATCTGCGGTCCTATAAAAAAATTATTTTTCTACTATTTCAACTGCGAAGAATTTAATAGCAATGCATGTATTGGTGATTCCATCTTGGTATCCAAGATTTGAAGGTGACGCGGGTGGCAGTTTTTTTCGCGAACAAGCGATTGCCCTTGCCGGGCGTCTCAATGAAGTAGGCGTAGTTTATCCCCAACTATGCTCACTTAAGGAATACTTTAGCAACAGCAGCGAGCGGCGTGGTTTTCAAGTGTCGAATGATGAAGGCGTAAATCTTGTTAGTCTAGATTCTTTTAACTTAACGCCACGCTTTGATCTAGGAATTCAGCATCAATGGCTTTCCAAGGGTTGGCGAACCTATCTACTTTATGTCAGCAGATTTGGGAAGCCTGACATAATTCATGCCCATTGCGCATTGTTTGCTGGACACTTGGCATGCTACATATCTCAAAGGGAACAAATTCCATTTGTTGTAACTGAGCACAGCTCACTGTTTGCAAATCAATCTATGAGTAGTGCCAACACTAAAATTTCTGAGAATGTTTTTTACAAAGCACAAAAACGAATTTCTGTTTCGAACTCTCTTCGAATTTTGATTGAAAAAAAATACCCCAAATCTGGAAAGTGGATGGTAATTCCAAATCTTGTGAACGACATGTTTTTCAAAGAGCCTTTGCCCGATGCAAACCATACAAACAAATCATTAAAGCTACTCAACATTGCGGCTATGAACCCAAATAAGAGACAGAAACTATTACTTGAATCACTTGCGATCTGCAGAAAATTAGGCCTTAGAAATGTTTCTTTGACGATCGCGGGCGAAGGCCCTGAGCTGCGGAACTTAGAAAGACAAGTTCGCTCGCTTGACCTAGAAGGAACGGTTTGTTTCAAAGGTTTAGTTGCGCGTAAGGAAGTCCCTAAACTAATGACAAATCATGATTGTCTCGTTTCAACAAGCAAAAATGAAACGTTTGGTCTAGTTGTGGCTGAGGCACTTGCTACCGGATTGCATTGCATTTCAACAAACAGCGGGGGGCCATTGGACATCATTGGTAGCGAAGATGGTTGCATTGTAATGAATGATAGCCCCGAGTCATTTGCGAACGCGATCTTACACTTTTCCAATTCAAAGAAAAAAAATCTGTTGTTGAGGCAACAATTGCGTGATAACTGCCGCTTGCGTTTTGGCTCCGAAGTCATAAGCAATAGCTTGATTCAGCAATACGAAGATGTTTTCAGGTCAAGTAAGCTGAACTGAAGTTTTTTTTTAATTACTTAAGCGCACATTTATTTTACGATCAAACTAGGAATAGCTTTGACAAAGCAAGACTATTTTTGGTTTAATTTTTAACAGCAAATCTCCATGCGCAGGACTTACCAATTGAAATGGCGGAGTATTGTTGATAGTTACTAAGTTCATCAAGAAACATTAACGCAATTTTTATTGCAATTTAGTTCGAACAGGATCGTTTGATGGATAATTGGCTAATTCGCTTCGGAACAAAATCTGCCCAAAATTATAAAGGCATTCTCATGCGCGCAAATCCCAAGCTACATGATGAATCGTATGATTTACTTTCGAAATGCCTAAAAGTTGGCAATAGTGTTGTTGATGTAGGTGCGGGGCAAGGTGCTTTTTCACTTCGAATGAATGATGCTGGATACCAAGTCCTCGCTGTAGATGTTGATAAAAATGACTTCAAAGCCACAGGCGTAAGCCACAGAGTTGTAGACTTTAACAGTCAAGATTCTCTAGAAAAATTCAAGTCAGAGTACATGGCAACATTTGATGCTTCAATTGGTATGGAAGTCATCGAGCACGTCGAAGATCCATGGAAATACATTCAACTACTTAAAGATTTGACCAAACCGGGCGGGATCATTTTTTTGACAACACCAAACATTGAGTCGGTTTATTCAAAATTGGAATTCTTGTTCACGACAAAATTCATGCACTTTTCGAAGGCTGATTACTACAGCTCAGGTCATATTAATCCATTAACTGAAATGGAGTTGAGGATAATTGCAGAAGCAAAAAATTTGGAAGTAATTTCTTTGACTGCGCTTTGTCGATTACCCAAAATCTGGATCACACGAAATTTTCCATATTTTGCGTACAGTTTATTCAACTTGCTCTTTGGTTGGACTCTGGGGCAAAATGCGAACGGGGACATCCTTTGCCTAATTGCACGGAAGCCATTGCAAGCAGACGTTTGAACAATGCTAAGGAAATACTTCAACATCGAGCGCGATTTTAAGAACCGCGTTTTGACATCGACAATAGGGGCGCTTGCTGCTCAAGTTATCACGTTTGTTTTTTCTGTTTTTTTAGCTCGCCTTTACGGAGTGACAGAATTTGGTCACTTCTCAGTTTATGTCGGAATCGTCTCTATTTTTACTGTTTTAGCGACTGGGGCTTTCGACCGAGCAATAGTTTTCGCGGAAAATGACCGCGATCTAAAGGCATTAAAGTTCACTGTTTTGACGATTACGATCAGCGTGAGTTCACTGGTTGCTCTAATCGGACTTGTCGCTTGGGTTGGTGGTTGGAAAATCCCGCTGGATATAACGTTCCCTGAACTTGTGATTCAGATACCGCTGGGCATAGTTGGTGGAGTATTTTTACAAGTTTACGCGTTTGAAACAATTCGCCTAGGGAACATGGGTCGCCTTGCCAAAGCAAAAGCAGCACAGAACGCCCTAACGGGAACGTTTCAATCTATCTTGTCAAACTTCCAACTAGTACCTGGCTTAATAGTGGGTCAACTTTTGGGGCTGATAATTTTTACGCCGTTCAAAAATATTATAGAATTTGTAACAAACAAAAACTTTGAGATTTCAAATAGTATTCGTTCTACGTCTCTGAAGTACCGTAACTATCCTAGATATGTTTTGCCAAATGAGTTGCTAGATGCAGTAGGCAATCAACTGCCTATATTTTTAATTGGC
Source organism: uncultured Aestuariivirga sp. (assembly GCA_964247245.1). Taxonomy (GTDB): domain Bacteria; phylum Pseudomonadota; class Alphaproteobacteria; order Rhizobiales; family Aestuariivirgaceae; genus Aestuariivirga. The sequence continues at coordinate 269,735 of CAXTTK010000001.1, read as the reverse complement.
TTTTTTTTCTCAATCGCAACAGCTGGTCAGTATGCATTTTGCGGTCGAATTTTGTCGGCGCCGGCAGTGCTAGTTGGCCAAGCAGTTGGTCAAGCTTTTATGCACAAAATTGGATCGGAAGATTTCAACGTTATCCATTTAAAAGACCTAATATTTCGCGTATGGGGCATATTGGCTTTGATCGGCGTTGTGCCATTTTCACTTGTTTTGTTTTTTGGGCCTACTATTTTTGACAGCATCTTTGGTAGTGCTTGGCACGCGGCTGGATTAATAGCGCAGGCAAATTCAATATTGCTTTTTGTTAGATTTGTAAGCTCCCCAACGAGCACGATCTATTTGAAATTGAAGATGCAGCGCGCGCAGTTAGGTTTCGTAATAGCCGCATTCATCTATAGATCAGGCACTATATTGTTCGCTTTGTTTGGCTTCAACATTGTTCAAGTAACAATTATTGGAGCCATGGTGGAAGTGATATTCATCCTATTGTTCAACTTTTATGGGTTAATTCAAATTTCGAGTATGGCTGAATCAGCTCGAATTTCTTTAACTTCCTCTGCCATTTCTAAGGCAAGCGAGCAACTCCACTGATAATTGCATTAGGTAATTTTTTGAAGAAAGCCAAAATATAAAATGCTCTACAGCAACTTGAAGCTATTTTTTTTAGTTGCTTCCGTGCTTTCCTCAACACTCGGCGGATTGGGGGGCTCGTTCCAGCCGAGTCGGATTCTAATCTTGTTTGCGGTTCCTTTTATAATAAATGAATTGCCCAAAATTACCAGCTCAAGCTCAGCTCGACTCCATCAATACCAATATCAAATTTTTTCGTTCGTAACTCTATTGGTGCTAGTAGCATGGGCGAGTATGCTTTGGTCTCAAGACCGGGAAATCACATTTGGGTACTGTATCGTACTTTCGATCAACGTGTTGCCACTATTGGTTATGTCGACTCTGACACAATATGAAATCAATCTTTTTCTGAAATGGGTGCCCCGAGCTTGGTGTGTTGCGATATTGATAGCATTGCTTTTTGCAGCTTATGAGATCACCACAGGTCAACATCTTAGCTATGAATTTGATAGCCGCGGGGGAGGCGAGTTATCGAACAGCCTTTGGTTTGCTTCAGGCTTCCATGGCAACTATAATGACTTTTCCACATATCTAGTAATGTGTGTAAATTGCACGTTGTTGGCTCCGCGCGAATTTAAGTTGCCAATCTTCTGGCGAGCGTTGCTGATTGTTGGCGCAGCGGGTGCCGCCTTCGTAATTTTGATAGATGCAAGCAGAGGTGCAATACTAAGTTTGTTGTTACTTTTTTTGTTTTCATTTTTGAATAGAGATTCAAACTCTGCTCATGTTTTTAAATGGGTGGCAGCGATATCTGTGTGTGCTTTAATTTTTTATACGGGCATTTTTGAATCTATCGGAAACTCTAGCATAACAGAATATTTGAATCTCAAATTTTTCAATTTTGGTGATGAGTTCAACACCAATGACGGACGACTAGCAATTCTAGTAGCGGGGGTTACTGGGTTAGTGCAAACACTTGGTTTGGGCAGCGGGGCGGGTACAAGTTCACTTCTCTTGGCAGATCAAAACACTTTGATCATTCCTAACCCTCACAACATGATAATGGAGTGGGCACTTGACTTTGGAGTACTTGGGCTATTTTTACTATTTCGATTTCTCATTAGTACTTGGGTAGCGTGTAGAAGGAATAGTGCCTCTAATTTAATGATTAAAACCACCTTGGCAATGCTGCCTATAGTTGGAACTGTCCAAAGCCACTTACTTGGCTATACCTATTTTTGGTTATATTTTGCATCAGTTGCGCTGTCAACTATTGGCGCACAAAATAAACAAATGCAGGACGGCAAAAGGTAGTCTTTTCAAAATCTCAGAATTCGGTATAAAGAAAAACATGCAAGCCCAAGATTTAATAGAGTGCAGCTGTCCTTACTGCAATACTGGAGCACATACATCTTGGGCTTCAGAAAATGGATTTACGACAGTTCGGTGCGATGCATGTAATTTCTTATATCTAAGCCCAAGACCAGATTTAAAATCGAGAGACAAGGCGACCGAACTTGGAGTTCACGGCGCGGCTGACGATATGAATATTGCAGAGCGGTATGTCCCTGCAAAAGTTCAGATTTACAGAAAGATTTTCGCTCGCGAGTTTGCAGACGTGTGGTTCGCGGCAGACCCAATCGTTTGGCTCGATATTGGTGCCGGATATGGCGAAGTGATGGATGCGATCAAACTGCTTGCGCCAAAAGGTAGCAAAGTCATTGGACTTGAACCGATGAAGGTGAAGTCCGAGGCGGCAAAAAAACGCGGTTTGTCTGTGCTTCAGTCGTTCATTGGCCCTGAAACGCCAAGAGCGCAATATATAAGTTTGATAAATGTCTTTTCCCACGTGTATGACTTTGATGCGTTGTTACGAGACATCCACTCTGTGTTGCTGCCAAATGGTGAACTATTCGTTGAGACCGGTGATGCGACTGATCTAATAAACCGCGACGATTTCCCAGGTGAGCTCGGTTCGCCAGATCATGTTGCTTTTGCCAGTTTGAAACATCTTGAAGGGTTTTTGCAACGGAACGGGTTTCAGATTATCAAAGCACGCCGTGATCGAATAGATGGTACTATTTTTACAATAAAGAATATTGCTAAGAAGCTGCTAGGTCGAAATGTGAGAGTGATGTGGCCGCATACTTCACCTTACCGAACGCTTTTTGTTCGCGCTCGCAAATTGGATTGAGAGAGTTCAATTTTGAAAATTGCCCATCTATGTCTTTCGAATTGGTATGTTGACGAAAGAGCCTACCAGGAGAATGAGCTAATTCGGCAACATGTGAATGATGGGCATGAGGTTTTGGTTATTGCCTCGACTGAAACTCCGAACGAAAATGATAAGCTATCGTATAGTGATTCCAGTGAATACATAGGTTCGGAAGGTGCGAGAATAAAGCGGGTTCCCTACCGGTGGGGCAATAGTAAAGCCGCAGTAAAAATACGTGCTCACCCAAGCGTATACATGATGCTTGAAAATTTTCGTCCTGACGCCATCCTTTTTCATGGAACCTGTGGATGGGAAGTTATCACTGCTGCCCGCTATGCGAAAGAACATCCGGAAGTTATTTTTTACATCGACAGCCATGAAGATAAATACAACAGCGCCCGCTCATTCTTGTCGCGAGAATTTCTCCACAAGCTTTATTATAGATATTGCTTGAGCCGCGCTTGGCCCATTGCAAAAAAAATTCTCTGTGTTTCAACAGAGGCTATGGATTTTGTTGAAAAAACTTATGGTGTGCCGAAAGAAAAAATCGAATTTTTTCCCCTTGGGGGCAGAGTATATTCTGATCAAGAGTACGAGACCCTAAGAGTGGCGACGCGAAAGAAGCTTGGGTTGCTAACGAATGAATTACTTTTTGTACAAGCGGGAAAACAAACTGCAGCAAAAAAACTTCTCGAGACTTTAAGAGCGTTTAATGCGACGCCCGCTCAAGCCAAATTGGTCATCGCTGGCACCTTAGATAAATTGATCGAAAACGAGGCAATGTTATTGATCAAGAGTAATTCTAGAATCTCGTATTTGGGGTGGCAAAGTGTGGACGAGATGACCGGCTTACTCTGTGCTGCGGATGTATATCTCCAGCCTGGAACGCAGTCCGTCACCATGCAAAATAGCCTTTGTTGCAGATGTGTTCCGATAATAGCGAACGCTCCTTCACACAAGATGTTTGTCTCCGACAACGGCTGGCTCGTCGACGGTCAGGCCGATCTCGAGAGGGCAGTATTGGAAGCATGTGAATCGGATCTCCGCGCAAAATCCCTATTATCTTTGGCTGTCGCTACGCGTCTTCTGAACTATGAGAATTTAAGCAAAAGAGTCCTGCGCTAGACAATACACGTTACCAAGTGTAAGCGATTAATGAAAAATTCTGATCTAACATTTCAGTTGCTCGACGGGCATAACAAATTTTAACAAGTAGCTTGGTGAAATAAGTAACCCATGATTTCTAATCGTCCCTACCAAATTTGTACCAAGCTTATACTAGACACCAGCGATCCCGACATCGTTTTCGACTCAGCCGGGGTATGCAATCAATACCATGATTTTCATTCTAACGTGAAACAGCATTGGGATGTTGGTCAAGGTGGCCGGGCAAAACTGGAAGCTGCCGTTCAAGCAATGAAAGCAGCAGGCAAGGGGCGAGATTATGACTGTCTTATGGGATTAAGCGGCGGTGCCGATAGTTCCTACATGTTGCATGCTATGGTCAAGGAATATGGTTTGCGCCCACTCGTGTTTCACGTGGATGCGGGATGGAATTCGGAGCTTGCAGTTCATAATATCAACTGCATGATAGACAAACTGGGTTTGGATCTATTTACAGAAGTAATTAACTGGAATGAAGTCCGTGAATTCCAACTGGCTATGTTTAAAAGTGGACTTCCTAACATCGATTTGCCTCAGGACGTTGCGTTTATAGGTGTACTTTTTCAATACGCTGCAAAGCATGGCATTAAATACATTCTCAACGGTGGCAACATTTCGACTGAATGCGTGAGCTATCCACTACAGTATTTTTACTATGCCGACATGGCTATGATTAATGATGTTTTGCAACAATATTGTTCGATTTCACTAGAGACTTATCCATTCACTTCTACGCTCTATCGCAAGCTTTATATGCCGTACGTGAAGGGAATTAAAATGTTAAAACCCCTAAATATGATACCTTATGTAAAAGACCAGGCGATGCAAGAGCTTGCAGACATTTATGGTTGGAAACCGTACTCGCAAAAGCACTTTGAATCTCGCTTCACTCGTTTTTATGAAGGTTACTGGTTACCCACAAGATTTGGGTACGATGTGCGTCGTGTGCAATTTTCTAGTATGATTTTAACTGGCCAGATGACGCGAAACGAGGCTTTGTTAAAGTTGGAACAATCGCCTTATGACAAAGAATTAATCACCCAGGACTTTGATTATATAGCCACCAAACTAGGTGTTAGTTCACCAGCACTGCGCGAGCATCAGGAAATGCCACTAAAATTCTATTGGGACTACAAAAACCGTAAATCGCTATTGGGCATAGGAGAAAAAATCTTAGCCATGGTCGCAAAAACAAAACGCGGCGGTGCCTATTGAACGGGCAAAAAATCACCCTAGTCGACTATGGTGTAGGCAATATCAAGGCATTTGCCCATATCTATCAGCGTCTAAATTATAGCGTAGAGATTGCTCAATCGCCACAACAGATTATGAATGCAGATCGTTTGGTACTGCCAGGTGTTGGCGCTTTTGACTGGGCCATGGCACGTTTGAATGAATCTGGCATGCGCGACGCTTTGGACGAGCAAGTTCTTAATCGCAAGACACCAGTGATTGGTGTATGTGTTGGAATGCAAATGATGGCCAACAGTAGCGAAGAAGGCAAGTTACTAGGCTTGGGATGGATTGATGCGCAAGTTCTAAAGTTCAAACCCGTGAGTAACCGGGCAACGCCACTACCTCACATGGGGTGGAATGACATTGTGGCCGTTAATAATTCTAGCCTGTTCCAAGGCATAATCGATCCTCGATATTACTTTTTGCACTCCTACGTTGTCGAGCCAGCTAGTGTCAGAGACACATCAGCAACCGCAAACTATGGCTCATCATTTACGGCAGCGGTTGAGAGTAAAAATATTTTCGGTACGCAATTTCACCCTGAAAAAAGTCATCGGTGGGGGATAAAGCTCCTGCAAAATTTTGCGGAGATATCAATTGCTGCGACCTAGACTTATTCCTTGCTTACTCATTCACAAAGGTGGCCTAGTAAAAACAGTCCAATTTGGTGCTCCGAAATATTTGGGCGACCCGCTTAACGCGGTCCGGATTTTTAATGAAAAGGAGGTGGACGAATTGATGGTAATTGACATCGATTGTTCACGACATGGGAAACCGCCAAATGAGAAGTTAATTGCTGAGCTCGCTGCAGAATGTCGCATGCCGCTGTGCTATGGGGGTGGCATCAGGACTATAACACAAATTGAAAAACTGATAGCTCTTGGTGTGGAAAAGGTTGCAATAAGCTCAGCCGCAGTCGAATCCAAGGAGTTAATTGGACTGGCAGCTGAACGCGTTGGTAGACAAAGCATCGTTGGTGTTATCGACATTAAGCGGACTGGAATGTTTCGGAAATTGGAAGTTGTCACTTACAACGGTACACGGCGTACAGGATTGGATCCCATTGCCCATGCCATCGCTATCGAAGAACTTGGTGTGGGTGAAATAGTTATAAACTCGGTCGATCACGATGGTATGATGGATGGATATGATCTCGAACTTACTGAAAAAGTAAGGGAAAAGACTAGCGTTCCCCTAACAGTCTTGGGCGGGGCGGGGTCAATGGATCACGTGAGAGCGCTTGTCGATAGATTTCCTATTATTGGCGCGGCGGCAGGTAGTCTCTTTGTGTTTAAAGGCAAACTCAAAGGCGTACTGATAAATTATCCTCCGATTGCAGAACGTGATGCGCTTAACTTCCGAAATTAGAATTACAAATTTTATTAAATAGTTATACATTAAGGTCGTAGCGCATGCTGGAAGTTGCAACTTAGGAAACAGCCTTGTACCTATGATTTAAGAGAGGAAGTCGATTAAATCAATCGCTTCAGTTATAAATTTTGCGTTCGTTGGAGTGTATGCGGAACCGCCGACTGGGGGAAAGATGAAAGACGAAATCGTACTTATAACTGGTGGCACTGGCTCCTTCGGAAAAACCATGTTGCAAGACCTCTTGCAACAGGGATGTTCTGAGATTCGCATTCTTAGCCGCGACGAAGAAAAGCAGGATATGCTACGCAACTCTTTAAGAAGCAGTAACGTTAGGTTTTATGTCGGCGATATTCGTGACCGTGACAGTGTTGACCGGGCAATTTCAGGCACAACGCGGGTGTTTCATGCAGCAGCTTTAAAACAGGTGCCGTCTTGCGAATTCTTTCCGTTAGAAGCTGTGAAGACAAATATTCTGGGGTCAGAAAATGTGATCCGTGCCGCTGTTCATGCCGGTGTGAAAAGTGTTGTGTGTCTTTCAACTGACAAAGCGGTTTTACCCGTCAATGCCATGGGCATGTCAAAAGCAATGATGGAGAAACTTGCGCTGGCCTTGGCGCGATCGATTGGTGCTGCGGCGAAAACCACGGTGTCGATGGTGCGCTACGGCAATGTGATGTATTCGCGCGGTTCAGCCATACCACTCTTTGTAAACCAAATCAAGACGGGACGACCCATTACAATAACCGAACCCACCATGACGCGTTTCCTAATGCCGCTGCGTGACTCGGTTGATCTGGTGCGATTTGCATTTACAAATGCTAAGCAGGGAGATCTTTTTATCAAAAAGGCGGCTGCTTCAACGATTGCTGATTTGGTTACGGCTTTGGTTGAACTATTTGATCGACCCGATCATCCCATCGAACATATTGGCTGGCGTCATGCCGAAAAATTATATGAAACGCTGGCCACATCTCAGGAACTTGCCCAAAGCGAAGATCTAAAGGCTTATTACCGTATCAGCATGGATGAGCGAGATTTAAATTACAAAGCCTATTTCAGCGAAGGCGAGCAAAACACCGTACGCTTTGACGATTATCATTCGCATAATACCGAACGCCTTGATGTTGAAAAATTGAAGACACTGCTGATGACGCTGCCTGAGATTAAAACTGAACTCGAATCATGGTCGAGCAAAGCTGCATGAAAATCGTCATCACTGGGGCGAAGGGGTTAATTGGTTGGCATTCGTCGTGCCATCTCTATGCCGAGAATTGTGCTGCAAAGTTTAAGGGCTTGGCTGAACCCTACGACTTAGTGAGATTGAACCACACAACTTTTGGCAATGAGCATCAGTTAAAAAATGCACTGCAAAATGCCGATGCCGTGTTGCATTTTGCCGGTGTTAACCGGGCACCGGATCATGAAGTGGAGCAAGCCAATCCCGATATTGCCAAAGCCTTGGTTTTGGCGTGTCAGGCCGTTGGCGTAACGCCCCATATTGTCTACGCCAACTCCACACATGCTGCTTCTGATACGCCTTATGGCCGCTCGAAACGCATTGCTGGTGAAATTTTTGCGGCCTTTACGCCACGCTATACAAATCTGATATTGCCTCACATCTTTGGCGAATGCGCTCGGCCGAATTATAACAATGTGACGGCAACTTTAATAGATCAGGTTATTGCGGGTAAAGAACCAACGGTTAATCCTAATGGAAAAGTAGCGCTGCTCCATGCAGGTGCCGTGGCTCGAGCCGCAATCGAATCGGTCGCTCATAAAGTTTATGGTGCACAAACGCCTCAACCTCGTCCGATTTCTGTTCCGGACGTGCTGACCCAATTGCAAACATTTCACGCGCATTATATGGCAAACACATTCCCCGATTTTCACGATGCCTTTCAAGTTCAATTGTTTAATAGTTATCGTGCCGCACTTTATCCGTCCGGCTTTCCGCGCATGCTTAAAATCAACGAAGATCAACGTGGCACTCTGTTTGAAGCTACAAAGGGTGGGGGCGGAGGTCAAAGTTTTTTAAGCTGGACAAAACCTGGTGTGACGCGTGGGAATCATTTTCACGTCCATAAAGTCGAGCGGTTTTTAGTATTGCAAGGCAAAGCGAAGATCCGCATTCGCCGGGTGTTCGATGATGAAGTTTGGGAATATGCGCTAAGTGGTGAACGGCCGGCGGCGGTTGATATGCCAACGCTACATACTCATTCCATTGAAAACATTGGTGCCGAACCGCTATTAACGCTATTTTGGACAAATGAAATTTTTGACCCGCAAGGGCCAGACACTTATTTTGACCCTGTACTGAAAGTGAAACAATGACAAAACTTAAAGTCATGACCATTCTGGGTACGCGTCCTGAGATTATCAGGTTGTCGCGAGTGATTGCAAGACTTGATCAGTTTACCGATCATTGTCTCGTGCACACAGGACAAAACTATGATTACGAGCTGAATGAGGTCTTTTTCAAAGACCTCGATATGCGAAAGCCTGATCATTTTCTAGGCTCAGGTGGCGGAAGCCTTGGCGAGACAATGGGAAAGATTTTGTCTGAGACTGAAAAGTTGATCGTAAAAGAGCGCCCTGATGCTGTGCTCATCCTTGGTGATACGAATTCGGCAATCGCGGCTATCATTGTGCGTCGTCTGAAGGTTCCCGTCTATCATATGGAAGCTGGTAATCGTTCGTTTGATCGCAATGTGCCGGAAGAGACCAACAGAAAAATTGTTGATCACATATCAGATTTCAATTTGGTTTATACCGAACATGCCAGACGCCACCTTCTTTCCGAAGGCATCCTACATCGGCGAATTTATCTCACAGGCTCACCAATGCGCGAAGTGCTTGAGCACTATCGCAATCAGATTTTGGCTTCAGATATTCTGGATCGGTTGAAACTCAAGGCGAAACACTATTTCATTGTGTCTTTGCACCGCGAGGAAAATGTGGATAGCAGTGCGCGGCTGGGTGCATTGCTTGCAACACTTAATGCTTTGGCTGAAAAATATAACATGCCAATCATCGTCTCAACCCATCCCCGCACCCGCAAGCGCATTGATGCGCTAGAGGTTAAAAATCTAAATCCGATGGTGAATTTCAGCACGCCGTTTGGATTTCATGACTACAATAAATTGCAGATGCTCGCTTTCTGCGCAATTTCTGACAGTGGCACAATTGCAGAAGAGTCATCCATTCTTGATTTCCCCGCAATTACGCCACGCGATGCAATTGAAAGACCCGAAAGTCTGGACGTCGGATGTATCATGTTGACGGGACTTGATCGCGACACGATTTTGAATGGCGTCGAAGCGGTAACATTGATGTCTGCCGAAAACGCCAAAATAGGCCGCGCCAAGCCTGTGCCCGCAGATTATCGCATTACCAACACATCCGAACGCGTTGTCAACCTGATCCTCGGTACGGCCAAGCTGTCAAACAGCTGGGACGGCATTCGGACCAATGATTTGACATGAGTGCAGTCCCAAAATCCAATCGGGGACGATTGATTTTTCTAAGCCAACTCTACGATCCGGAGCCCACGTTTAAAGGGGCAAAGTTTATCGATGCATTGCAAAAATCAGGTTTTGATGTTGAAGTTGTGACTGGATTTCCAAATTATCCCGGCGGTCATATCTATGATGGCTATAAGATCAAACCGATTGCGCGCGAAGTTTTAAAAAATACTGAGGTTACGCGTCTCGCCATTTATCCATCGCATGATCGCAATGCACTGAAGCGCATGTTGTGTTACTTTAGTTTTTTTCTATCATCGTTTTTGTATCTCACTTTTCGTGCAAAGAAGGCGGACGTTATCTATGTGTCATATCCCTCACTCACTGCAGGATTGGCAGCAGTCGGGGCAAAACTGTTTCGGCGCACGCCGATATTGCTGGATGTTCAAGACATGTGGCCTGACTCCTTGGGGGCAACGGGGATGGTCAATAGCGGCTTCTTTTTAAAATTGGTTGGGTGGCTCTGTCGATTCTTATATCGTCGTGTTGATCATATCGTTGTTCAGTCTGAAGGATTTAGGAAACTTCTAATCGAACGCGGAGTGCCAACTGAAAAACTATCCGTTATTTTGAATTGGGCGGACGAAAGTGATTCAGAATCTTCGGCTGTTTTGGTTAAAGGGTTTGATCGGGAATATCCCTACCGCATTTTATTTGCTGGTAACTTGGGAACAGCGCAAGGTCTGGACACCGTAATTGATGCTGCTAAAATTGTCTCCAAATCTCGTGACGATGTTGCATTTTATTTCTTAGGCTCCGGTGTCGCGTTGGAGGGATTGAAAGCAAAGGCGGATAATCTTCAATTGAAGAATGTGCGTTTCTTACCTCGGGTGGCATTCGACGAGGCTCCCAATTATCTTGCGGCAGCGGATTGTTTGTTGGTTCATTTGAATTCTTCACCACTTTTTAAGATCACTATCCCCTCAAAAACCCAAGCTTATATGTATGCGGGAAAGCCCATTATTATGGCTGTTGAAGGTGACGCGGCTGAATTAGTGCGCAATGCTGGTGCTGGGTTGACCTGCGTACCTGGAAACCCGGTGAAACTGGCAGAAGTTGTTATTCAAATGATTGATCTCGGCCCCAAGCAGCGTTTGCTGATGGGAAAGGCGGGACGAGATTATTATGATCGCGAACTTTCAATGGAAAATCATGTTCGCTTTCTTTTGGAAATCATTGCGACTAAGTTTAGGCTCGGAACTTAAAATTTGCCGAGTATTGGGCCCGAAAAAATATGATAAAGCGATTAATGGATGTTTTTGTTTCACTTGTTGGACTCATCGCTCTATCGCCAGTTCTAATTGTTGTTGCTCTCCTCGTACGACTTAATCTTGGTGCGCCCGTGCTTTTCAGACAGTTGCGCCCTGGCTTTGGAGGTAAACCGTTTCAAATACTAAAATTTAGAACGATGCGGGAAGCTCGCGATAAAAATGGAGATGTGTTGTCCGATGCTGTTCGTTTAACTCGATTTGGTAGATTTCTTCGGGCTTCAAGCCTCGACGAGTTGCCTGAACTTTGGAATGTTTTGAAAGGTGATTTGAGTCTTGTCGGACCGCGACCACTTTTGATGGAATATTTGCCGCTCTACTCGGTGAAACAGGCAAGACGACACGAAGTCAGACCCGGTATTACGGGTTGGGCACAAGTCAATGGACGCAACGCGCTGACATGGGATGAAAAATTCAAGTTTGATATCTGGTACGTCGAAAATCGTTCGATGCTGTTGGACCTTAGGATATTGGGCATGACAATAGTACAGGTTATTAGGAGAGAGGGCATTTCGAATGATGGACACGCTACAATGCCGGAATTCAAAGGCTCACGTTCACCATTATGAACAATATTCCATTAAATCGCCGTGGGTTGAGGATAGTTGGTGCAGGAGGTCATGGTCGTGTTATTGCCGATATTGCAGAGACTTTGAAATTTAACCCTGTTCAATTTATTGACACTGCTTTTCCTAACAAGCGAAAAAATCTAGTTTGGGATATTGTTGGAGCAGACTTTTCAGAGTCAAGCGACGAATTTGAGAAGTTCGTGGCTCTCGGAGATAATCGCCTCAGGCTGGAAGTATTGGACTCGATGTTGGCATCAAGTATGCAAGTCGCAATCTTAATCCATCCTGGAGCGACTGTGTCGCGCTATGCGAGTTTGGGGGCTGGTAGCGTCGTCATGGCGGGGGCTGTAGTTAACGCAGGTGCACGTTTGGGAGTAGGTGTTATAGCTAACAGTGGCTGTACCATAGATCATGATTGCATATTGGGTGATGGAGTACATATATCGCCTGGTGCCAACGTTGCTGGTGGTGTTACTATTGGACGAGCGAGTTGGGTAGGCATTGGAGCTTGTATTCGTGAGTCAATAAAGGTGGGCGCTAACGTGATCGTGGGCGCTGGAGCCGCTGTTGTGCGTGACATACAAGATGGTGCTCGAGTTGTTGGTATTCCTGCGAAATAAGGTGCAATTCTATGTTGAACTCTGGATTCTCGGTCTGGCCTAGCTTTACTCTGGAAGAAGCAGATGCGGTTTCGCGCATGCTGTTGTCTAATCGCGTCAATTATTGGACAGGAACCGAATGCAGAGAATTCGAAACGGAATTTGCCAGATATTTCCAAGTGCCACATGCGGTTTCACTCGCTAACGGCACATTGGCACTCGATCTGTGCTGGAAGACACTCGGTGTGGGGCCGGGCGATGAGGTTATTGTCACGCCCCGTACATTTGTGGCGTCGGCCTCTTCCATCGTGAACGCCGGGGCCACACCAGTTTTCGCTGATGTTGACCCAGACAGTCAAAACATTACCCCTGAAACGGCGCAGCGTGTACTCACCCCGCGCACCAAAGCCATTTGCTGTGTTCATCTTGCGGGTTGGCCTTGTGACATGGTTGGATTTCAGGCTTTGGCTAAGGCGCACAATCTGCTGCTCGTGGAAGATTGCGCACAAGCCCATGGTGCTGAGATTGGGGGGGTGCCAGTAGGTGGCTGGTCCGATATGGCGGCTTGGTCGTTCTGCCAAGATAAAATCATGACCACTGGCGGCGAAGGAGGCATGGTCACAACCAGCTCAAAAGATTACTGGAGTAGTGCTTGGTCATATAAGGATCATGGAAAATCTTGGGACGCCATCTACAATCGCCCCGCACCACCAGGCTTTCGGTGGTTGCACGAAACATTTGGCACTAATTGGCGTATGATTGAATTTCAGGCAGTGATTGGGAGAATTCAGCTCAAGCGTCTGGCAGATTGGACAGCGCGCCGTACTGCAAATGCTAAAATTTTGGAAACCGCTGCGGAAACAAAATCAATATTTCGGGTGCCCAGGGTTTCAACCGGCACAAAGCATGCCTTATACAAATATTACATTTTCATAAAGCCTGAAGTTCTCAAGGAAGATTGGTCGCGAGATCGTATAATCCATGAAATGAATCTGCGCGGCATCCCGTGTTACCAGGGGTCCTGCCCAGAAGTTTATCTCGAAAAGTCATTTGACAATTCGCCGAGTAAACCCAAGAATCGCCTTCCTGTTGCACGTAGCCTCGGCGAGACAAGTTTGATGTTTCTGGTTCACCCCACTCTTACCGAGGAAGAAATTCACCGAACAGCTACCGTTCTTTGTAAAGTAGCGGAACTTGCTGCCCGATAACTGTCGTTAAAAAAGTACATCAATTTCTACTATTTTGCGTTTCTTTTAATATATCAATATCTTATTCTTCAATTTCGATAAAAATAGGGAGCGTTCGGACAAATTTTACGAGTTTTCATGCGTTCGGGCTTTCAATTGACCAAATAGTAAGGTGCAATTTTTTTTAGGACTCCGTTTGTTTCACTTGACACCACATTATCTGCCAGCTAATCAACCAATAATTGTAATCAATGGACTGAGGGGATTTTCATGAAGAATGTTGTTGCTGGGGTGGTGTCTGCTGCCTTTTTGATCGTAAATATTGCGCCTGCTTTGGCTTCTGCTCCGATTGCAGAAGTTTCTGGTTTGAATGGCAAGGTTCTGGTCAATCACGGTAAGGGTTTTGTGCCTGCCACGGGATCAGTACTTCTCAATGTCGGCGACAAGATTATGGTTGGTGCAAACTCATCTGCCAAAATTAACTATTTGAATGCGAAATGCTTGGTTTCGGCAAATGCGTCATCAGTTGTGACTATCACAGCGGCTGCGCCTTGCAGCTTAGGCACTGTTGTTGGGTCTGTTGACAATGTGTTCGCAATTCCTGCTGCTACCGAAGTAGCACCTGCAGCCCTTGGCGGCCTTTCGTCTGAAGCCATGACAGCGCTTGGACTTGTTGGTGGTCTCGCGGTTACTGGTGGTGCGCTTATAGCGTTTGGCGTCATTAAGACGTGCAATGGCGTTAGCGCCTGCTAATTTAATATTGGTTTGAATAAAGCCGCTTGCAAGTTATGTTGCGAGCGGCTTTTTCGTTTGGATTACGGAGTTTAGCAGGTTGGCAATAGATCGGATTTGGATTCTTGCCTTGGTTTTCTGTTTTGCCATTATTCTGATATGCGGCGGCATATCTATGCCAAGTTTGACCGCACAGATTATACTAACAACTATTGGTATTATTGTGTTTGCCCCAAGTGCCGTTCGCATTATCGAAACGAATTTGACTCGCCAAGCAAAATTCGCTCTCATCATAATACTTCTCGGAGTGGCTCTGCTTTGTGTGCAGATCATACCTTTACCCCCAAATATTTGGACATCTTTTTCTGGAAGAGGATTTGCTACGGAAACCTACAAGTCTGCCGGAGTTCCGTTGGGATGGTTGCCGCTTTCTTTGGACGCGCAAATAACAAAAGACGATTTGATCTTTATCGGTCCTGCTCTCGCTTTCTTTGTTGTAGCTCTCACAGTCAAAGCTAATCAACGTGTTTATTTTATCTTAACGTTGGTTTTGGTCGTTTTGGTCAGTATCATCCTCGGTCTGGCGCAGATATCTCATGTTTCCACTGGCTCGCTCTTTCTCTACGAATCGGGCGGTATGGATAGCGCGAGCGGCTTTTTTGCAAATCGAAATTTCTTTGCGGCACTGCTCTATGCAACAATCCCTTTCGCCGTCGCTTTGGCAATAAACTGGATTCGTGGTGGCAAGACCCACAAAATCGTTGGCCCTATTTTTGCATTTATATTCATCGCCATAATTATTGTAGGTTTAGGAGCCTCAGCATCCCGAATGGGAATCATTCTCGCCTTCTTTGCTATATTGTTTTCGATCCCCTTGATATGGACAACGCACGGCCACTCCATAGGTTCACGTGGGCTCGTTATCATGATGTTTATTGCTGTATTCTTGATCGCTCAATTTGGCTTGGTGGCGATCTTGCGGCTTGCATCGACAGACAGTGTTTCTGAATATCGAACAACAATTTATGCGGTTAGCCTTTCCACTTTACGCAGCGTTTTCCCGGTTGGTGGTGGATTTGGCAGCTTTGTGCCTCTTTATGCCATGCATGAGACCCCCAGTGTTGTCACGACGGCCTATGTAAATCACGCGCATAATGACTGGCTAGAGCTTGTGCTCGAAGGCGGATTACCCATGGCTATTTTGCTCGTTGCCTATCTCGCGTGGTATGCCAGCGCGACCTACAATATCTGGGCGAAAGGTCGTGATCTTTCAGAGGATCTCCTGCTCAAGGCCGCGTCGATTTCAATCGCGTTGCTCCTGTTCCATTCGTTTTTTGATTATCCCCTGCGCACACCAGCTTTAATGGGTCTATTTGCACTATTGAACGGCTTTTTGGCATGCGGGCCGCAGCCGATCACTATGAAAATACAACAAAGAAGATCACCGGCCAGAGCTCCGGTAGAGCCTCAGCGATCAGCGCCATCTGGTGAATTTAAATCCAATTTCAAAAATAAAAAACCAACGCCAAAAATCGACGACTAAGCGATGGCCCTGCCGCACAAAACGCACATTAATCTGAGACTTAGACTCGTTGAAATTTCATTGAGCCACCATTTAAACCATGATTGATTTACATAGTCATATATTGCCCGGAGTTGACGATGGCGCCCATGATCTAGCGGCCGCGCTGGACATGGCGCGCATGGCAGTAGCTGATGGCATCCAAGTTATGGCTTGCACGCCGCATTTTATGCCTGGAATGTATGACAACGAATCAAATGATATACGTACTCGTGTTGCCAGTTTGCAAAAGAGCCTGCATGAGGCCAGCATTAATTTATCATTGGTTGTCGGCAGTGATGCTCATATCAGGCCCGATTTTCTTTCGTGCTTGCGCGATGGAAAAATCTTGCGGTTGAATGATAGTCGTTATGTTCTGTTTGAGCCGCCACATAATATAGCTCCGCAACGCCTTGATGATTTACTTTTTAACATCACGGTCGCTGGCTATGTGCCAGTGCTCACCCATCCAGAGCGTTTGAAGTGGATTGAGCAGCAATTTCCTTTAATGGAGTCCTTGGTCAAGGCCGGGGTTTGGATGCAGATCACCACTGGGTCGCTGACAGGACGGTTTGGATCTCGTCCCAAATATTGGGCTGACCGTATGTTGGCAAGCGGTATGGTGCGTATTTTGGCCAGTGATGCCCATAATATCACCTCTCGCCCACCCATCATGTCTGAAGCCTTCTCGATTGCTGAGGCTGAACTTGGCTTGGACGAAGCCCGAAATCTTGTGCTAGTAAGGCCAGCAGATATTCTCGATAATGAACCGGCGGAGAAGTCTCCGCCGATCCTCATTGCAGAGAAAACACAAGTGTCGCCTCCCAGTCGGTGGCGACGCCTGTTTATGGGGGTAAATAGATAATGCTGATTGGATGGAAAACGATCAATAAACCAACGAGGGTGATGGCCACTCTTATTTGTTTTTGTCTGCTCTCTGCGTGTTCCAATAGCGATAGTTTTAATCCTGAAGCGAATGGAGCAGCGCCAGGTCAATTCACTCAGTTAGGCGGTGTTAAAGCTACTCCAACTGGAAAATCAGCAGGTAGCAGCTCAGTCGATCAAATATTTGCTTCCGGCGCAGCCGGTGCTACTGCTGGCGACGATTATAAAATCGCAGCTCTAGATGTTGTTGAGGTTACTGTGTTGGGTGTTCCCGACCTTTCGCGCACCTACCAAGTTGCGTCATCGGGCACAATTACAATGCCGCTCATCAAAACTGTTCAAGCAGGCGGCAAAAATACGACAGAGCTAGAGCGAGAAATTTCACGAAAGCTCGGGGCTACATATTTGCAATCCCCACAAGTTTCAGTTTTCGTGAAAGAGTTCAAGAGCCAACGCGTTACCATAAGTGGCGAAGTTAATAAACCTGGCATCTATCCAATCACTGGCAAGACAACCTTGCTACAAGCGATCTCACTGGGCGAAGGGTTGACGCTGGTTGCAGATACGTCTGCTGCTTTGGTTTTCCGAACTGTAGATGGCAAGCGCATGGGTGCAAGGTTTGATCTGAAGAAAATTCAAGGTGGTAAAATCGCCGACCCAACTCTGTTGGCCGGTGATATTGTCGTGGTCGACACTTCGGCTTCGCGTTCAACGTTGCGTGACGCCAAAGATTTTGTGTCACTCACCAATCTTTTCTCAATCCTGAGATGAATGGTTGACGCACGATGAATCACTTGACCAATCATAACCAAGACCCAGGTCGAAATGTCGGATCGCTTGTGCCCAGCGATAACAGGCAATTGCCGCAGTCCTACCCAAATGACGGTCAACGCTATCCAAATTTCCCTATTGAAGGCGAATATGCGGTAGCCAAGGGTTTTGATTTTTACAAATATTTGCGCATCATTACAAAGTACCGTTGGCTAATCCTCAGCACGACAGTGACAGCTCTGGTTTTAGCTGCGATTGTGACTTTTCTTACAACGCCAATTTACCGCGCCACAGCGAGTCTGCAAATTGACCGCGAGGCCGTAAAGGTCGTTGGAAATGATAACTTGCAGCCTCAGGAGCAAAATACCGGGTTGGAATTTTACCAAACTCAATATGAGCTCCTGGGTGCGCGTTCACTAGCAGAACGGGTTATTTCAACACTTGGTCTTCTCGATGATCCTGCTTTTGCAAGTGATGGTCAAAAGTCGATGATCAGCATCGTGACAAATTTTCTTTCAGGCAATTCAAATTCCAATGATCGTGATAAAACGTTAGACTTCAGAGAGCGCAAAGTCGCTGATCGACTCCAAGAAAGCTTGACAATTGCTCCGGTGCGAGGATCGCGCATGGTGAAGATCAGCATCGACAGTACCGATGCGGCGACCGCCCAGCGCGTGGTGAATGGTTTTGCTGAAGTTTTTATCGCCGATAATCTCGATCGCCGTTATGATTCATCTTCCTATGCGCGCAAGTTTTTGGAAGAGCGCATTCAGCAGCTCAAGGTCAAGCTTGAAGATTCTGAAAAGCAAGTTGTGCAATATGCTGAAAAGCAAGGAATCATCAATCTTGATGACAAAAAGAGTCTTGCAAGCACCGATCTTGAAGCAATCAATGCAAAACTGACAGAGGCCCATAATAGCCGTGTGAAACTTGAAGTCTTGTGGGCACAAGCAAAGCAAGCGCAAGGATTTGGATTTCAGCAAATCCTCGATAGCAAAGCGATCCAGGAAAACCGCAAGCTGCGCACGCAGCTCGCTGCCGAATATCAACAGAAGCTTGGGCTGTATAAACCTGCTTATCCTCTGATGATCCAGCTCCGCAATCAGATCAAAGAACTTGACCGCGACGCAGAAACTGAAGTGGCTGCCATTAAAAGCTCGATTGAATCTCAATATATTGGCGCTAAAAATGAAGAAGAAGATCTGGCTTCTCAACTCGAAAAAAGCAAAGCTGAAGTTGTGGATCAACGCGGGAGGAGCATCCAATACAATATCCTGCAACGCGAAGTCGATACCAACCGTACGCTTTATGATGGTCTGCTCCAACGGTATAAAGAAATTGGTGTGTCGGGTGCTGTAGGCACTAATAATATTTCAATCGTCGATAAGGCGGCCTTGCCAATCATTCCGCGTTCACCGAAGTTGAGTCTCAATCTCGCTCTCGCCTTGGTGGCGGGATTGTTGATTGGTATTTTAGCTGCACTTGGTCTCGACTATCTCGATGATTCCTTTAAATCTCCAGAAGACGTTGAGCGCGAAGTGGGCCTTACCGTGATAGGTGTCGTTCCAAAGCCGAAAAAAGATCAAGACATTGAAACTGAACTGAATGATCCACGCTCAGCGATGGCCGAAGCCATACGGTCGCTCCGCACGGGCTTGCAGTTTGCAACGGCTGATGGCCTTCCAAAGACGTTGTTGGTCACCAGCAGCAAGCCTTCTGAAGGAAAAACCACAACGACAATTGGTTTGGCCAAATCCTTGGCGAGTATTGGACTTAATGTATTGTTGATTGATGCGGACTTGCGCAATGCCTCAATCCACAAACGTATGTTCTGCAGCAATGAGCTGGGCCTCAGTAATTACCTCACAGGCGCCAAAACTCCAGATGAAGTCGTTCAAGGCAGTGGTCTTCAAGGCCTTGAGATTATGTCGTCGGGGCCTTTGCCACCCAATCCTGCCGAACTTCTTTCGGGGCCGAAGTTTATGACCCTACTCGCGCTTGCGGCGGAATCATTTGATGTTGTTCTCATCGACGGTCCACCTGTCATGGGGCTGGCCGATGCACCTTTATTGGCGAGTATGACCCAAGCAACGTTGATGGTGGTTGCTGCAAACGAAACGCGTCGCAGCGTCTTCAAAGTGGCATTACGGCGGTTGCAAAATGCAAGAGCCAATGTGATCGGCGCATTGCTGAGCAAGTTTGATTCAAGCCAGACCGGGTATGGGTATGGTTACGGTTATGGTGAGTACGAATATCACAGTTATGGTCTCAAAGAACTTCCTTCGGCAAAGAGTTAGCCATGCAGGCCATCGACGCTGCACTCAATATTTACCGCAGGCCCAATCTGGTCCGCACCGAACGTCGCAAAGCATTGCCTGAGAACATATTGTCACTTATTCGCATCGCGAGCGGTGGCGATGTCGCTCCTGAATTTCTCACGACCGAGCGCGCCAAATCCGAGGCTGAGGCAAGAGAGGCCAGTGTTTTTTACATTCAACAGGTTTTGCTATCGCCCAAATCAGATGAATTTCGGCAGCTAGGATTGACCGATCAAGCCACTTCGCAACAAATCACTGAGCATAAACGCTATATGCTGAAATGGCTGCATCCTGACCGAAATCCCAACAAATGGGAGAGTGCTCTTTTTCAAAGGGTTGCGAATGCAGCGGAAAAGTTAGAAAATAACGGCATCGCAGTAGCAATGAGTTCAAATCAGAACAGGAAGGCTAATTCCTATTCTTCAACGCATTTGAAACCTCTAAAAAAACTGCGGCACAAACAAGCTCGGCCAAGTTTGCAGAAAGTAAATGTCCTCCGCTGGTTGAGAAAATCAATAGCGATTGGCTGTGCTCTTTTTATTGTACTGTTCATTGCTTGGAGATTTTATGTCGGGCGGTGGTTCGACTGGTATGAAGCGCAAGTTTTTTTGAACCTACCGGCGTCTCTCGCTGGGTACTTTCAAACACCATAGGAATACTGAAGTAATAAGAAACGCAGTTTAGGAAGCCGGAACAATTGACTATAGAAAACGAACAAAAAAGTTCTCCACGCGTGTTGTCAGTCGTAGCAAAGACGATATTGACACTGAGCTGCTTTGGGTATGTAGCCGCTATTCTGATATTCATGTGGGCGAAGGTCAACGCACCCGACCAAAGTAGAATGGTGCCTGAAAATCTCACGGGCGCGCAAGCCATCGCGCAATTGAAGGCTATGCCACAAAGCCAATTGATTATCTTGCAAGAGCAACAAAAGAAGCAACTGGTCAACAATCCAACTGATCTCAACGCGATCAAGAATCTCGCAACTTTGGCAGATTTGCTTGGCGATAAAAAGCAACTCGCAAGCCTCTCATTGATTGCGGCATCACGTTCTTTGCGTGATTTTCCGTCTCAAGTGGCGGCTCTGCAAGTGTTATTGACACAGAAAGACTATGCCAAAGCGCTTTATCATATCGATGGTCTCCTGCGTTCAGACCCCGAACACCACGATCAAATGATAAAGCTCTTAAGTTCTTTTGCAGAAGTCTCGGACACTCTTGCGCCCTTGGTCGATCTCTTGAAAACCTCGCCCCCTTGGCGTGGCAGTTTCATTGCTTACCTCGAACAAAATACAAAACAGACCGAAACAAGCTACACCCTACTTTCCGCTCTGCGATCACAAGGGTCGCCAGTTTCGCAAGATGAGTTGCGGCCTTTGCTGGCCCGGCTGATAACTGAAAAGGCCTATGAGCGCGCCAACTATATCTGGCTCGACTTTCTCTCTGATGTTGAGCTTAGAAAGACCTCATTGATCTATGATGGCGGATTTGATCTCGATTTTGGAAATCGTTTTTTCGATTGGACCTACCAACCACTCGCAAATGTTGATCTGCGTCTCATCCCAAAATCGACTGGAAGTGTTGACCGCATTTTACGAGTTAGTTTTTCAACGGGTAAAATCCCATTCAATAATTTCTACCAGGTGTTGAGACTCCAACCCGGAAATTATGTTTTCCGAGGCGAAGAAAAATCGGAAAAGCTTGAGACCAATTCAGGATTAGTTTGGCGCTTCACCTGCGTTTCGCAAGATCCTCAGCCTATCGGCTCGACCGAGCCCCTGCTCGAGGCCGCTTCGTGGAAGAATTTTGATTTGAACTTCACTGTTCCGGCGGATAACTGCGATACCCAAGAATTAAGACTGGCTAATAACGCACGTGCCGAACTCGATCAACAAATATCAGGTACTGCTTATTACGATAATCTAGCCGTGCTGCCTGCGGATGGTGATGTTGCGCCGAAATAGGATCAATTGAGGTTCGTTCGTTTGCAACAGTGATAGGGCGTCGTTTGGTTTAGATAACTCACTCTGGGGGATAAGATGAGAACATATATTCTAGATTTATGGAGGCCAATTTCGGATTGGTTGCAGCTGCGTGACCAGAACACCAAGGCCTTTATTTTTTTGGTCACTGATTTTTTGTTTTTGGTTCTAACAGTTTTGGTTTCCTATATTTTGCGGATTTCGTCATTCAGCTTTCCTGAAAACAAGTTATTAATTTATTTCGCCGGACCCGTACTCAGCATATCATTCCTCGCACTGTTCGGTATCTATCGGTCGGTTTCAAGAAACTACTCAGCGCAGATCGAAAAAAGAATCTTCCTCTCGCAATTGCTTGTCCCGCCACTTTGGGCGTTGATATTAATTATCGCGGGTACAACAAAGTTTCCACGGTCCATTGTTGGGATTTACTTTGTTGTTTCAATTTTTATTTTGATAGCCCTGCGACGTGGTGCTGCATGGCTGTTGCGGATTGGCAAGACCGCACACGTTGAACGCAATAGAATTAAAATTCCCGTTGTTATCTTTGGCGCTGGGCGCGAGGGAATTGTTCTGGCAGATAGCCTTAATAGCGATGGTCGTTATAGGCCTATGGCTTTCATTGATACGGATTATACGCTTGTGGGCCGGACGCTTGCTGGCCTTCGGGTCTATTCGTCTGAACAAATTCCAGAAGTGGTGCGGCTTTTAAAGCCACAGCAAGCGATGATTGCCAAGCCACAACAAAATCGTGCGACACGGCGTGCGCTTGTGGAAATGTTGATCGACAATGGGCTTTTAGTAAAAACGATTCCGGCGCTTAATGAGTTTGTCGAAGGTAAAATTGATGTCAATGCTCTGCAGCCTGTTCGCCTGGAAGACTTGCTCGGTCGCGATCCGGTTCCGCCCAATCAGGCTCTGATGGAAAAGGCGGTTAAGGGCCAGGTTGTAATGGTGACGGGTGCTGGTGGTTCAATTGGTTCAGAATTGGTGCGCCAAATCTTTGCATTTTCGCCTGAGAAGATCCTGTTGGTCGATAATAGCGAGTTTGGTCTTTTCGAAATCCACCGGGAGATGGAAGCACTGCTTAAGTCGTCAGCAGCGAGCCCCAAACTTGTACCACTTCTCGCCGATGTTCAAAATTCAGCACGCATGACAACATTAATGCAGGAACACCAAGTGACTGTGGTGCTGCATGCCGCAGCCTATAAGCATGTGCGCATGGTGCAAGAAAATGCCGCCATTGGCATTCAAAACAATATATGGGGCACAAAATCTGTTGCAGAAGCAGCGATTGCTTGTGGTGTTGGACTCTTTATTTTTATCTCAACAGACAAGGCGGTTCGTCCAACCAGTATTATGGGTGCCACAAAGCGTGTTGCTGAAATGGTGGTGCAAGCTTTGGCCGATACCAAGGGCTGCAAGACAGTCTTTGCTATTGTGCGATTTGGTAATGTGCTCGGTTCAACAGGTTCGGTAATCCCGCTTTTTAGGGAGCAAATAGCCAGAGGCGGCCCTGTTCTCGTGACGGATCCTGAAGTCACGCGGTTTTTCATGCTGATTCCAGAAGCGGCTCAGCTGGTTATTCAAGCTGGCGCCATGGCCAATCGTGCTGAAGTTTTTGTTTTGGATATGGGCGAACCCATCAAAATCGTTAATCTGGCTGAGACCATGATCGAACTTGCAGGTCTTACGCGAAAAACCGAAGAGACCCCTGACGGTGATATTGAGATCAATTTCATCGGCCTGCGCGATGGTGAAAAGCTTTACGAGGAGTTGCAAATTGGAAACAATATTTCCGAGACTCCGCATCCCAGGATTATGCGCTGCCAAGAGTTTTTTTTGGGCTGGAAAGAGCTCAATATTTCTTTGAATAAGATGCAACGCGCAGCTGAAAGTGGAACCTCGACGGTGATGGTCAAAGACATTTTCCACCTCGCTGGTCTTGATAATGCGTCATCTTAAAATACGCAGCTCCTCTTTTGTTAAAAAATTTGCTGGGCAATTGTTTATCGAACTTAGGTGAACAAGTGCTCAAACATGGATGCCTTTAAGCTTTGACCACAGTGAGTTGAAAATTACTCGTGGTTGCTATTTCACTTTGGTCATTTAACGCTGAAATGTGCGGTCATTGCTGAGACAACTGTGTCGGAACGACCGAGCTCCTGCACGAGCAGTGTGTATCTGCCGCGCTCAACGGGCCAGACAAGATGGCCGCCTTGGGTTTTAGAAATCGATTTTCCGTTGAGCACCCATTCCACTTGGCTGCTTTCTGCAACGCCACTGGCCACAAATTCGAAGGCCTGAGCGCTGCTTGGGATTCTGGGATCATAAGCAATTTGCAAGCCCTCGGTGGGGCGTAAGAGTGCTATTCCAGTTGGGGCTTGTTGTTGGCGTGGGCTTGGCACCTTAGAGCCCGGCATAAAATACTCAGTGCGCGGAAAACAATTTCTGCTGCGTTTGCCATAAGTAGTGCAGATTTCCATCTGCACAAGTTTAGGGCTCAAATAGAGGGGCTTAGCTTCTTCACGCGCTGCAAGTTCAGAAAAGATTGACCGTAGAACAAGGGCAGGGCCGGTTGAACCTGTGATGCCATCCATCGGTTCCTGATCGAGATTGCCGAACCAGACGCCAACCGAATAGTGCGCGTCATAACCCAGAACCCAAGCATCGCGGTAATCGGTTGATGTTCCAGTTTTAACGGCAGTTTGGGTGGGCAGGTTGAGAATGCTTGCAATTCCGAATTCGCGGCGGCGCGCATAAGGGTCTGATAGAATATTTCCGATCAATGAAGATGCTTCATCAGAAAAAACCCGGAGGCTTTCGCGCGCATATGGGGCTTGTGGTAAAGGTGTGAGAGGGCGAGTGATGCCGTGATTGGCAAGAGCACTGAACCCTTGCACCATTTCAAAGAGACTCACTTCGCCATTTCCAAGCGCTAATCCATCCTTGTAGAATTCAGCAGGCTGGGTGAGACTTTTAAAGCCAAGCTCATGCAGTGTATCGAGATAGCGCTGCGGTGTCACAAAATCGATGGTCTCGAGGGCAGGAATATTAAGCGAATTGCCAAGCGCCTCACGCAATGAAATCTTGCCATAAAATGTGTGGCTGTAATTGTGAAAGTCATGGAGGCCCGTGCCTATGGCCTCAGCCATCGGTGCATCATCAAGCTCGGTTGCGGGAGACCAGCCTTGCTCCAAAGCCAACGTATAGAGAAATGGCTTCATTGATGAACCAGGCTGTCGTGGGCTTCGCACGGCATCAATGGCGCTTCCAGGGGTTTGATTTTTGGAATCAGCCGCACCTGCAACAGCCCAAGCCAAAATTTCTCCCGTGGTATGATCGACCACCAGAACTGCCCCATTATGGAGGCGTTTTCTTTGTAGCGATTTGACCCGCTCATCCAGCAGTGTTTGGGCCTTCTGCTGCAAGTTGCCGTCTAATGTTGTGAGCAACACGCCATTATCGCTAAGCCGATAAGGCACTGTTTCACGGATAAAATTGATGAAATGCGTGGCACTCGGAGGTTTTGAAGATGGCTCCAGTGCGAGGCTTTGCAGAGCCAGCTTTTCAGTCTCCCCCTTGGGCAATTCGCTACGCTGTTCCATCGCTTGCGAAAGCCGTTTGAGAGCAGGCTCAATCGCGGACGGATTGTTATAGAGGTCAAGTGCTGAAGGCGCGCGTGGCAAAACCGCAAGTGCCAGCATTTCTTTTTCCGTCAGCGTGTGGAGATCGCGGTCAAAATAATAGCGCGCCGCTTGAGCCACTCCCCTGCGGTTGGCAGCATAGGGCACTTGGTTCAAATAGAATTCTAGAATCTCGCCTTTGCTGTATTTACGCTCGAGTAGCATGGCCTCAAAGCCTTCAACCCAGCGCGACCACAGCGTTCGGTGCCTGGGGTTTACAATACGCACAACTTGCTCACTGATGGTGCTGGCACCGCGTTTTCCCCTGCTTGTGCGCATATCCTGCCAAAGAGCAGCTGCGCGCGCGCTCCAGTCAATCCCAGTGTGTTCAAAGAAACGCCGATCTTCGGCAGTCACAAAAGCCTTGCGCAAAATATCTGGCATTTGGTGCAGAGGCTGCACATCCATCATGTTGAAACGCGTTTGAAAAGAAATGCCCAGCGGTTCGCCCTGCCGGTCCAAAACAGCAAAGCGCTCACCCGGAGTGACCATATTGCGTATGGCAAGGCTGGGGGGTTTTACATCTTGATAGGTTCTGACGGCCACAAGTAGCAGCAGGCCAACGAAAGCCATAGCCCCGATCTTGAGAAACAGCCTTCGCCTATTATGGGGACTTGGCATCCTGCTCACTGACTTTCAACTTGAAGCCTTCGGTTTTGCCGTAGACATCAGGATCATACATTTCCTGCGCCATCGTGGGCATGGTGCTGAATGAACCCGTTGCAATGGCTTGCGCTGCATAGGACAGATGATAATTTCCGGGTGGCAAATAATCTGAATAAAACCGTGCTGCGTCATGACGCAGCTCTTGGTGATAGAAGCTCCAGCGGCTCGTGTCGAAATCAATCCAATCATTGTATTTAAACCAAATCGAGCCACCTGCCGCTTTAAAATCAGCCTTGCGCGCATCAACTTCTGAAGTCGTTGCGAGGTCACGGTTGACAGGCTCTAAGCCTCCGGGAACCGGGTCATCCACCACAACGAAATTGCGGGCCGCTGGCACTGAAAGATAAAGATCAACGCGCACCAACTCGCCGCGCTTGATTTCAAAGGGTGAGGCAAGCAATTGCCAGTTGCTGTTCCGCTCCACACTATATTCGCGGTGCACTTCAATGCCAGCATTAGCAGGCTGGCTGAGTTCCAGCGGCAAGGCATAAGTCATGCGCGTTGCATAATAGAGGCGGCCTGTTCCTAGCTTGTAAATGTTCACAGCAGACTTGCGGCCTGCATCTTCTGCTTTATTAGGCCGCGAAACTGTGATGGCCGGACTGCGCGGATCAGTAAATTTCGCATTACCAATGGTCTTTTCATCCATCACAGCCTTAAATACCATATCAGTTTTTTCTTTTTCATAGACCCGGGCAAAATCCACAAGGGCATTGCCGCAGAACAGGTTTTCTTGCGTGTTCTGCCAATAGTCGCGGTTCTTTCTGCTCTGGGTTATGGTGCGCACGATTTTGAACGGCACATCACCAACAAGAGCTTTACCTGAGTCGCGTTCGCCATAAGCCACGAAAGCATCAAGAATTGCGCATTGTTCGCGCATCGGTGAAGCCAAGATACGGGTATAACTATCATCCCAGACTTCGTTGAATACAAATTTTCCGCCAGTCTGATTTGATGTCGCTAAAATCATCTTGGCAACATCAGGCGCATATTTCTCGCCCCCTGCAATCGAAAGTGTGGCTTGCAGGAAGTAGCTTTTTCCGAACAGCGACATTTCTTTCACATGCGGCTGATAACGTTCGAGATCCGTTAAATCAGCTTTGCCCCGTTCGGCCAAAGCCGCAAGGGCTGCAGCGCGTACAGTTGATGTCATGGTTGGCGAATAGAAGCTTGGTGCAGAGTCGTTCTTTAGTAAATTGATGAGATAACTTTGCAACTTGGCTTCCACGTCGCCTGGTACATTATATCCGCTTTTGCGTATCCAATTAAAGGCGATGGCAGTGTAAGCACTAAGATAAGGATCCGTATACTCATCATCGGCGCGGAAATAGGTCATGCCGCCATTTGGAGCTTGAAAGCTTGCAGCAAGATCAAGCGTTTCCTGAGTCAGTGTTTCACTGCCCTGCCATTTGAGTGTTGATGGGAGATAAGGCTTCAAATTTTTGAAATGCGCGGCCATCACCGCTTTGCTCAAACGTTGTTCCCAACATAGATAGGGATAGAACTCCATATATTTAAAGGCGCCCGACATGTTGCCAATGACAGTGGGTGAAGCCACAACGCTCACGCTGCCCATTCCCGGCAACATCTCCTTAGGAAACTGTATAGGTTCTGTAACTGTGCTTTGCGTTGTAGTGCCGTAATTTGCAGCCACTTCCAAAGTTTGTTTTTTATTGACGATCAAGTCCTGCACCAAGGCATCACGGTCAATATCATCACCTGCAATCACTTTGAACTGCAACTGGCCACCCTTCACCTTGTTCAAACCTGAAGCCGTTGTGGC
This sequence comes from uncultured Aestuariivirga sp., assembly GCA_964247245.1. GTDB lineage: Bacteria > Pseudomonadota > Alphaproteobacteria > Rhizobiales > Aestuariivirgaceae > Aestuariivirga. The sequence continues at coordinate 241,658 of CAXTTK010000001.1, read as the reverse complement.
GATTGGCATGAAAACAGTGGTGCGTTTAAAAGCGTCGAGCGTTATGGTCTTGGTGAAATCAGCCGGTGTTTTTGTGGTATCAAAGTTTCCGTTTGCGTGGATTTTAACATCGACGATGCGTTGCTTATCGGTGCGGTTCATCACGCTGAAGCCCGCGTCAAACACATCGCCTTCAACAACTTGATTTGGCAATACAGGACGGATTTCTGTTGGCCGATTCACTTTGAAATTGGCACCGCCCAACCCAAAGCGATCAGTGGGTGTTGATGCAATGGCCAACACGCGCCAGCCCGTCAGATTATCAGGTGCCTCAAATGAAACTGTAGCATTTCCGTCCTTGTCAGTTTTCAGCTCAGCATTCCAATAGCCCACATATTTAAAGAGCAAGCGCATGCTGACATCAACCCCGCCATCGCCACCGGGATTGGCCCCCTTCTTCTCAAAGCGCTGGCGGCCCACAAGCCTCGTGAGCAAGCTGTAATTACGGAGATCCAAACTGTCGAGGTTGTAGAAGCCTTTATAAGGATCAAAATAATTCGTGCCGCTTTTGACAAGCGCCAGTACAGATTCGTCCAAAACAACTACAGTGAGCTCAATGGGTTCGCTCTTATCTTTAAAGCGCGGCTCGGCATGGATGGCCACCGTCACCTTGTCACGCGGCTTGTAAACTTGCCTGTCGGTTTTCGCGGTGATGAGCATTTCCTTATAGGGGTCGCTCACTGGCACAGTCACATAGCCCATGCGGAAGGTCGGTTTGCCCAGATCGACTTGGCCTTCGCCTAAGGGTTGCTCGACGCGCGGCGATACAATGACAACGGAGAGATAAAAGCCCGGCAGATAATCAGGCTTCACTTTGAATTCGACAATTGGTGTTGAACTGTCGAAGGTCTGAACAAAGTGATCAAGCACCCCAAAGCGCTCGATGGTGATCAAAGCCTTGGCACCGGGATAAGGATTTTTGACCAGATAACGCGCCGTGTCACCTACTTTATAGTCGGTGCTTTGGGGGATGACCGAAAGGCTGCTGTCTGTGCCATTGTCCCACATCACATAGTCACTACCTACTGCGTAAGTGCCGAGCGTCGTGCTGTGGTCATGACCTTTGGTGTCTTTGATTGCGGCAATAGCGCGATAACTTCCTGATTTTTCTGGCGTAAAGGTACAAGCCAGTGGAGCTTCGGTGGAAGTGCCTTGGCATGAGCCAGCGGCTTCCCATTCGGTGTGATATTCCGTGAGGTAAGCATTGCCAGCGCCCTTGACGCGCGCGGCCTTCGTGACTTCGTGTTCGATTTTCACATCAACAGTCGAGCCGCCAACGGGCTTGCCGTGTTCGTCGACAACGATGTACTGAATGTCAGCAGGTTTGCCGACGTTCAGCACCCATTCTTTGCTGAACAGACCCACCAAACGGTCAACACCAACAAAATCCGCACGCGCTTGGCTGGTTACATATTTGCCGCGATCATCGGCAACTGCACTTTCCACCATCAGTTTTCCGTAAACAATTTTCGGTGTGCCAGCGGAGAAACTTAAACTAAGTTCGCCCTTGTTATTGACGTTATCCATCTTTTGGAAAATCTGCTGAGAGGCTTCTTCGTCTTTATAGCTGTCAAAGCTAAAATCCTTGGCGACAGGATCGGGCGACGTAAAAGTTGATGCATCGAGTAAGGCCGTGATTCGAGCCGAGGCGTCGGTATAGGCGCCGCCAGAGAAAAGTTCGGCATGGGTTGTCACTTCAACTTGATCATTGGCGTGGAATAAATCACCGTTGAGTTGGTTCGACACTTTGAACGGAGAGGGCGTGAAATCACTCACCAAAACCCGCATGGCGATCCATGATTTCTTGCCTAAGCTATCATCTGGTTGGTCCTGAACACTGCTATCCGCATTTCCCTGATCATCAACAGGCGCTGCTTCATCTTCATATTCGTCATTGGGTGAATTCTGGGCAAATTTGGCGATGAGCTTGAATTTATACCAGCCAACAGCGCCTTCTTTTGGTGCAATAAATTCGCCGCTGGTGCCACCAAAAGCCGAGAGCTCCACATTCTTGACGTCATGCACAACCTTACCCGTCGGGTCGATTATCTTCAGGCGATAGCCTTTTGTGGGCGGAGGTATCAAGGCGTTATTGCTTTGGTCGCGAACAAAAATTTTGTATTGGATCAGGTCACCAGCGCGGTAAATCCCTTGCGCCGTTGTGCCCCAAGCGCGCATGTGGCCATAACGTTCTCTATTGGACGGATAAACTGTTTCGCTGCCTGAGGAGCGATAATTGTCAATGATGAAAGACTGCGAAATCGGCAGCAAGGCCATGTCGTCACCTTTGTCGACGCGCAGAAAATAACGTGTCTTCTCGTCGCCGTAAGCTTGGGTGATGGTGAGATCAGGATCAAGTGTATCTGTGCCCGGCAGAGTGGCAAGGCCTGTATCATCGGTCTTGGCCGATGCCGTCGTGTCATTGACGACATGCAGTGTGGTCAATGCATCTTTGTAAAGGCTGACTGTGGCGCCAGACACGGGCGCTCCTGTGGCCATATCTGTGACCCAAGCAACCGAGTTGAAATGACCAAGTTTCAAATGAACTTGGAAAGGTGTTACTTGCGCAAACAAATGCGGCGGACGATCACCACTGGTATTGGGCACAGTGTTTAAAGTTCCATAAACAGCGCCGGTGCCACCGTCCAACATGCCGCGCACGCCAATTGGCATCGCGAACTGCACATCTTTGACAGCAGGAATAGATTGGGAAACGCTGTGGCCTTCATCAGCGCCCCTTGGGGTGAGCCTGCGATAGTCAAAGCTGAAGTTTTGCAAATTGTTGACATAAAGAGGCACTTCGCTGTCGACATTTTTTTCCAAAACAGCATCGGTGTAATCCAAGACGAAATGTGGATTGCGGTGATCCAGTTCGAAGCGTTGAGAGATCGGATATATCAGAGAGCGGCCAAAAACATCTTTAACTGATGTAGGATCCTTTGAGGTCACCGCGTAAATTTGAGCCGCTTTCAAAGGTGTTGGCAGCCAGATGTCATAGGTTCGTCCCTTCTCATGAGGCTGTCGATATTGAATGCCTATTTTTCCACCAGTCTCAGGCGCATTAGTCTGCTCTGCTTCCTGCTGCTGGTCATTGGCGGCTTGGGCTTTCCAACCGCCAATCGGCGGATCAAAGGTCAAAACATCGCCCAGCATGTCGCGCTCGACAGGCGCGCTGAATGAAAGCCTCACCGGCTGCAGAGGGTCACATTTGGCTTTAGGCAATTGGTCTGATGCAGTGAAAACCTCGCTCCCCAAATTATCCGAACATCTGACGCCCAGAAATTCAAATTTTGGAAACGTGTTGAACATCACAACATCGTCTGAGGCAGAACTGACTTCGGGCCCGAGCGCCGAGATGAGGCCGGGCTCCACTTTTAAAGTTACAGTCACATCTTCAGGCAGCTCGTTTTCTGGCTCAACCAGCCACACGCTGCGGGCTTCATGCCCTGAGGTTATTTGTGCATTGTCATTGCTTTTTTGTGTTTGCTTTTGATCAAAAACAATTGCGCCTTTCTCGCCAGGGATAGGCATAATCTGCGGCAATACGCGGTCTTCCGGATCGGGACTAACTTTCAGCGCGATACGCGTTGCATCCTTTTCGCCCATTCCTAAATAAACGTGTTTGGCCACTGATTGTTGATCGATGGGCTGATTGAAGGACAGCCTTATGACAGGCAAAGATGATGATTTCCAAATTCGAAATTCGCTATCAGAAATATTGGGACGTTCGGTCAGAAAATTATGGTGGTAGGCTTGTGCCAGGGTCGCCCCTGCTTCCGTTTTGATGCCGGGGTTGATGTCTAAGGTATAGCGCGTTGCTGGCTGCAGCGGGGCTTTGTCTGGCAGATTGCAAGCCAGCGATGAGGTGTTGATCCAGCGCCATTCGCACTGGACAGCAGGCGATATGATCACAGGGATTTCAGCATTGCTCCGATCCATCTTGCCAATGGGGACAACGGGACGGTCAAAGGTTATAACAATCTGCTTAGCAGCAGGAACATCATCGCCTTCTGGTGTTATGCGCAATATTTCTAGTTTTTGATTGTCTGCTACAGTGGCGGAATCGGCAGCGGCGCGAAGCTGGTTCGAAAGTGGCATCGCTAAAACAAATGCGGTGAGGAACAAAAGCCAAGATATTCTGCGCACGAAATCTAACTCCTCATAGTTTCCTGTCAGAATGTTAGGGTAAAATTCTAGGGCGTGCCAGCGCCAATTCCTTCATATTCTTGCCGATAAACGCACAAACCCGCCTTTGCCAGCGGCTGACATTGGATGGACAAGCACCTGACCCGCCAACCGTGCGGCCAGCACGCGGGCGTCATGCACAATTGCGCCTTCGCGCACATATGTGACGATATCAGCGTCGTAGTGCCGATGCTCGGGAAACTCCGATATTGGTGCCAACTCATCGTCGTTCCACGCAATCATCGGGTCTAATGATGAGGTTGGGGTCAAGGCCAGACCCAATGCCCACACAAGACTGCACAATTTCGTTACAGGGGCACATCAATTTGCCTAACCCTAACGCAGCCTTTCACCTAGGTGGGTGTTTTGGGATCAATGAAGTCTTGAGCCGCATCGGCGATAAATGGAGCGTGCAGGTTGTAATGATGCTGCGCGGCGGCCCCAGCCGTTTCAGCGAATTGCGGCGCGGAGTTATGGGAATTACCCAGCGCATGTTGACGCTTACGCTGCGCGGGCTGGAACGCAACGGTCTGGTGACGCGTACGATGTTCCCGACAATTCCGCCAAGAGTAGATTATGAATTGACGGCACTGGGCCATTCGCTGCGCGGCCCAGTCGAGGCACTTGGCCGCTGGGCCATGGAAAACCAGCCCGCAATCCGCGAAGCACAGGGCGTGTTTGATGCGCGGGCGGGAGCAGGAATAGAAGTTCAAAAAACTTAGTGCAACGGGAAGTGTTCCCTTTAATTCGCCGTCGAAATCACTTCTTAGCTTAAGTTGGAGTTTATGAATTCTGAGCTGCTGCCGTTTTCAAGCAGCACCGCCTTAATTGCGGAAGTTCTAATATCGATGCCGATGGAAAGTGTCATTCAGCCGGGTTCCAAAAAAAGTGGCCTCTTTCATCCAGTCGATAAAAGAGGCCACGATATTACGCCGGATCAGGGAGGGTCCGCCGGCGTAGTGTTTTAATTAGAACTTGAACTCATCAACGTTTTTAGGAGTCACAATCTTTGCTGGCCCAAGCACCACTTGGCCAGCGGCACCAATCGTGTACTCGCCAAGACGACCAGCCACGAACTTATCACCTTCCTTGCCGGTAATTTTGCACATGGCAAGATTTTGGGCTGCAAAATAAGACAGATAGCCAAGATCAGTCACATTCCACCAAATGTCTTGAACACTGCCATCCACAATATATTTCTTGATCAGCGAAGCTGGGGCAAGACCCGTAAGCTTGACTTTACCCAGAGCGCCAGATTGCTCAAGCGCACGTGCTGCGGCCGGAAGACCAATACCAGCTGGAATGATGATGCCTTTCAGGTTCGGGAAAGCTTGTGTCAGAGCAACCGCTTGTTGTTGGTTAACCTGTTCGCTTTCTTCACCGTAAGCAACCTGCACAAGTTTCATTTTTGCATATTTGGGTTCAGCTGCCATCTTCTTCTTCATGAAGTCGATCCAGGCATTCTGGTTTGTCGCGGTTGGTGTCGATGAGAGGATGGCGAATTCACCATCGCCGCCAATCAATTGGAACATGCTTTCCAACATCATTTCTGCAAGGCTGTCACCAAGCACTTGATTGACGAACACTTGGCGTGCATCTTTCGCTACATCTGAGTCATAGGAAATAACTTTAATGCCTTGTTCGCCAGCGCGCTTCAATGCTGGTGCCAATGCGTTCGCGTCGTTGCCAGAAATGGCAATCACGCCAACTTTTTGTGAAATCATATTATTAATGAGTTCAATTTGCGCTTCAGCTGTTGCTTGCGAAGGTGCGAGCTTCAGAACTTTGCCGCCAATTTCTTTGGCAGCATCGTTGGCACCACCATCAGCGACCTGAAAATAAGGGTCGGTATCAAGCTTTGGCAGATAGCCAACTGTCACTGGTTCTTTGGCGCAATCTGCTGCCAAAACAGGAACTGATAAGACGGCAGTTCCAAGTGCTGCCGAAAGCAGAACGAATTTTAAGCGTTTCATAGACGTTTCTCCGTTTACGTTACATTATGTGAGGGAACGATTGTGGGCCCCTCATTTTCACCCATTCGCCTTGCTTTGCGCTCCGATAGTGCGGAACCAACCAACAAGGAAACCTGTGGAATTGCTGATGAGTAGAGATCCGATGAGAAGAAGACCGATGACCGTGCCCTGCACATCACCGCCGATTTGATTGAGCCCCAGGATATTGCGAAGCGCTGCAATGAGAATGAGGGCCCAGATCACTCCGGTCAGTCTGCCTTTGCCGCCAAAGACGTTGACACCACCCAAGAGAACAATCGTGATGACGTCCAGTTCCATGCCCAGCGCATTGTTGGCGCGGGCATTGGCAAGCCGTGCTGTGTAGACAATTCCGGCAATCGCGCAGACCACACCAGAAATGACGAAGAGAGAGAAGCGGACCCGGTCAATTCCGATTCCGGAATAACGTGCCGCATTCGGATTGCCGCCAATTGCGTATACGCGACGCCCAAACGGCATGAACTGAAGCACAGCAGCGAAAATTGGAGCCAGTACAAGGAATGGCACAATCACCCACGGAATGTCGGTGCCGGGAATTGATCTGATACCAAAATCAGTCAAGCTTTCAGGGAAGGTGTTAACCGAGCCGGTGCCAAGCAGAATGTAACCAATGCCGCGATACATCGCCATGGTGCCAAGTGTGACAACCAAAGACGGCAACCCAAATTTTGCTACCAGCATTCCGTTGAAGCTGCCGAGTGCGGCACCCAGCACCAACGCCATCAAGATGGCAATTGGCATTCCATATCCCGCCTCAAGCAACATGCCAAAGGCAACACTTGTCAGGGCGAGAATTGAGGCCACTGACAAATCAATTTCTCGACCCACGATCAAAAGCACCATGGGCAAAACGAGAAGAGATTTTTCAGCCACACCCGCAGCAAGTTGAGAGAGATTAAAGGCCGTCAGAAAATTCGGCACAAAAGCGATGCCGTAGCCGAAGGTGGCCAGAACAAGCAGTGCCAACAGCATGTCCCAAGGATCAAGAAACTGGAGGATTTTTGTCATCACGAGGCCCTCTTGTTTGCGGCTTTGGCGCTTGAGCGTTGATGGGCAGTGCGCCGCGCCACAAATGTATCGATGCTGATGGCAAGAAGAATAACGAGGCCATAAACACCTTGCAGCCAAAGCGGATCGACCCGCACCAAGGTCAGGCCATTGCGGATGACCAGCAAAGTAAGTGCACCGAATGCAAAGCCCAGGACGGTTCCGGCTCCGCCGCGAATGGCAACGCCACCAACCACGGCAGACGCAATAACTGTGAGTTCATAACCCGACGCAACACGCGCATCGACAGTGGCATAGCGCGAGGCCCAGAGAGCACCTGTTAAACCCGCAAGCGTTCCGGCAACTGTAAAGGCCATTAAAATCCGCTTGTTGGCTGGAATGCCAATGAGCGCGGCACCATCTGGATTTGAACCAATGGCAAACAACTGCCGGCCGACGGCAGTTCGTGAAAGCAGCAGCGACGCGATGAAGAGAATTGCAAGTGCGATGATGACGACCAGAGGAATGCCAATAATCCGCACACCCGTCATATCGAGCCAAGCTTGCGGCACCTTGTCGGCACTGATCTGCTTGCCATCGGCCCAAAGATTATTCAGCCCCCTAAACACCGTGAGTGTTCCAAGCGTTACGACAATCGCAGGAACGCGCCCAAATGTAATGATTGCGCCATTGAAAAAGCCGCAAGCTGTGCCGATTGCAATGGCCGTAGCCAGTCCAGCAACGATCCCGATATCGGGATGGCCTTCCATGACGAGGGCCGAGCCGTAGGCTGCAAGCCCGATGATTGACGCCACTGACAAATCAATGTTGCGTGTGACCAAAACCAATGTTTGTGCAAGCACCACAATCACCAGCAATGCCGCGTCCATCGACACAGACGTGATGTTCGCCTCGCTAAATATTCTTGGGTTCACAAAGGCCACGGGAATGACAACGGCCAACATCGCCGCAACCAAACCCATCTCCCGGCGTGCAAAAATTGATGACCAGCGCGAGTTGATTGTTGGCGTTTTACTTTCAAGGGGAGCAACATCAGTTGCTTGAACCAATTTCAAATGGCTTGGTGTTGCTTCAGAATCTGTTGCAGCTCGCAGCACTTTTTCTTGTGTGGCTTCGCTGCGTTTGAACTCTCCGGTTTTGTTGCCTTCACGCAAAACAACAATCCGGTCACACATGCCGATCAGCTCCGGCATTTCAGAAGAGATGAGAATTATGGCCATGCCTTGCGAGGCCAAATCAGCAATCATCGCATGGACTTCGGCTTTGGACTCCACATCAATGCCTTGCGTCGGCTCGTCCAGAATGAGAACCCGTGGATTGGTCGCCAACCATTTAGACAGCACAACTTTTTGCTGATTGCCGCCCGAAAGGGTTTTGACGGGCTGCGTGTAGGACCGAAATTTTAACTTCAAACGCTTGAGATGCGCTTCAACGTTTTCAATCATTTTGCTGCGGCTGGAGAAACCACCGACCGTCGCCTTATCGAGGATAGTTAGGCCAGCATTTTCAACAATTGGAAAATCCATGACCAAGCTTTGACCAAGCCGATCTTCGGAGACGTAGGCGATGCCAGCTTTCATGGCATCAAGGGGCGTGGCAAAACTCACGCTTGCGCCATCCATCAGAATCTCACCTGATTCAGGCGGTTCAATACCAAACAAAACGCGGGCTATTTCGGTTCGTCCGCTACCAACAAGTCCGCCAATTCCGAGAATCTCTCCCGCATAAACTTCCAGGTTGATGGCTTCAAATTCGCCATTGCGCGATAGGCCTTTGGTCTCGAGGACAAGCTTTCCGCGTGTGGCGTTGGCTGGTGGATAGAGCGAACTCAGCTCGCGGCCCACCATCAACTGTATCGCCCGTTCGCGTGGCAGGTCTTTTGCAGACTCTAAACCCACCAAAGCACCATCGCGCAGAATCGCAATCCGATCAGAAATTCTAAAAATTTCGTCCATGCGGTGACCAACAAACATGATGGCGACGTTACGTTTCTTGAGCTCCTCGACCACTGCAAACAATCGCGTGACTTCGCGCTGTGACAATGCGGCCGTTGGCTCATCCATGATGAGAACTTTGGCATTTAGTGAAAGCGCGCGCGCAATTTCGACAAGTTGCTGCTCGGAAGTCCGAAGCCCGCCCAGTGTTTTTTTGGTATCAATGGTAAGGCCGATTGAAGCAAGGATGCGTGTTGCCTCGGTTTGCATCCGTGCTGTATCAATGCCGCCAGACTTCAGCTTGGGCATGTGTCCCATATAAACATTTTCGGCAATGCTGAGTTCAGGAAACAATCCTGGATGTTGATGCATGACAGCGACACCAGCGGCTTGGGCTTCCAGTGGCGAGTTGAATGACACCGGCTGATCATCAATCGTGATGGTGCCAAGGCTAGGCCAATGAACGCCTGCCAGAAGTTTGACACAGGTGCTTTTTCCCGCACCATTTTCGCCGAGGAGTGCGAGGACTTCGCCACCGCGCAGATCAAAGGAAACATCACGCAGAGCATGAGTGCCGCCAAACGTCTTGCTGGCGTTTTGCAAACCAATCACTGGCCGATTTCCATCGGCAGCTGACGAAGCAATTGATTGCTCAATTTGTTGCATTTCCCACCTTTCGGCATCGCGCTGGAATGCGCGAACCTCACCTGCTTGCGACCGCTTCTTTGTCAGTCTCTTAATTAAAGCAAATTGCTATATAAAAGAGATTCCCTTGTCAAGCGGCAAAACTAATATGAAATAATGACGAATAAATGCCATTTTGTAGTGCAAATGCTCAAAATCAAAATTGTTTACTTTAATGGAAATTGCTTTATTAAATCAGCAGTTTTAGTTTTTTAAACGCGCAAAAGGAATTGTCGGTGATGTTTCAAATTCAGATTTTGCCGACACAGTGCCAGCCATGAAAAAGCGCGTTCTTTTGGCAGGGGAGACTTTTGCAATCAGCCAATCGATATCAATTGGCTTTGATACCCTGCACTCAAATATTTTAGCGAACGGTGCAAGTCATTATTTGTCCGTCATGAGCGACAGCAATTATGAAATTGAGCAGCTTTCGTCGGATCGTTGCGAGAATGAATTTCCAAAATCGGCTGAAGCTCTGGCGCCCTATGCCGCTGTTATCCTGTCAGACATTGGCGCACTTTCGCTGCTTCTCTCGCCTGAAACGAGAGCTGGAAAAGTCTCTACCAATCGGCTCGCACTTTTGCATGATTGGGTGGCTCGTGGTGGTGGGCTTTTGATGGCTGGCGGCTATAACAGTTTCCAAGGCATGTCTGGCACAGCGCGTTATCACGATACAAAGTTAGAAGATTGCCTGCCGGTTGATTGCCTGCCCTATGCCGATGGCCTCGAAGCACCAGAAGGTTTGGCAGCACAAATTATTGCTGATCATCCCATCATCAAAGATTTAAAACAACCATGGCCGCCGGTTCTTGGCATAAACAAAGTAAAGGTGAAGCCAGAGGACAGTTGCAAAATAGTAGCGACAGTCACCAACCGTCACATAGAATATCCACTGCTCGCGACAAGAGGCTTTGGCAAAGGTCGCACTGCCGCTTGGATGACCGATATTGGCCCACATTGGTTGTCGCAGGAATTCTTGAACTCAGAAACATATGCGCTTCTGATGCGCAATATGACCGCCTGGATTTGTCGCGATATTTAAATACGTCAGCCCGTCGAACGGATCATCAGGGGTTTTTTCTCAACCGCTTTTTTGGTAAGAACACTGCTGTCGGGGGCGAAAAGCGAATAGATTGGCAAGATGCCAGCCCCAATAGCGCTGGCTTGTGCGCCCGCACTTCCTGATATGATTTCAGGAGCAACCAAACCCATCGGCAGCAGTTCAGAAAACCGCTTTTGTATCCGACTTACGGTGTCTTGCAGCAAGGGGCGCGGAAGCAATCCATCAATTACCACAGCTTCCACATCAATAACTGAAATTGCCGAAATGATGGCTTGCGCCATGGCGTCGGCACAGTCGTCCTGCCACTCCACAACAAAAGGTTTGGCATTGGGGGGCATGGGATCAAGTTCGCGGACGCGGTTTATGGCAACACCATTTTTCCGTAAATGTGAGATCAACACATAAACCGAAGCGCGTCTCAGAAGAATTTCAAACGGGCCGCTGGGTTGCGGCGTTGTCGATAATTTGGAATGTGTAACAGGCAGCGGGCCAAATGCTGCAGCGTTTCCGTTGGGGCCAGTTTGAAGCACGCCATCGGTGATGAGGCCCCCACCAATCATCGTGTTGATCGAAAGGTGAATGAAATCTTTAAAGCGGCGGCCTGCGCCAAACACCAGTTCTGCAGCCGCTGCTGCAGATGCATCATTTTCAACAAACAATTCCAGGCCCGCCGCTTCGGTAAAGAAATTCGTAAGATCAATTTCACGCCACCGCGAGCTGACTTCGATTGGAAATCCAAGTTCCTTTTCCCAGCCGCCAAGAAAGTATGGTGCGGAAATACCCATACCAACAATTTTTGCCGCATTCTTGCCAAGGCTGGCCTGCATCCGCGCAATGGCCCCGCCGCCCGTTTTGCGCACCAGTTCGGGATCAGGATAGTCATATTCATGGGACTCAGTGGTTCTCACCGCTCCTGAAAAATCGATAAGAACCGCATCCAGGGTTCTGCGCCCAATATGCACACCAATTGAAAAGGCCCCGTCCTGCGCCAGCCCATACATCACTGAAGGTTGACCCTTTTGGCCAAAACGCTTTCCCTTCAACTCAATATAACCAGAAGAAACCAGTGCATCCATAATGCCAGCCACAGCGGGTGGCGTGAGGTGGGCATAGCGCGCAACATCGGCTTTTGACGCTTGGCCAAGCCTGCGGATCGCGTCCAGAACAACGCGCTCGTTGTAGTGACGAACCTGTACGGAGTTGCTGCCTTTGCCAGTTGAATTCATACGACCCACATTATTTTGAGCTCCGGCCAATTTCCAGAACACATTTGAGAGTGGAACAAAAAAAAGAATTTATCAAGCAGCTAACTAAAGCAATTTTTTTTAACTTAGTCTCGCGCGATGTATCGGCGACGGGCACTGTTTTATTTACCGTCATAAGTACAAGTTCAAAAATTCACTTAAATGGTCATTTTGACCCAATTGATTGAGGGATGTTTCGAGTGATTCTACTCCTCCAGATTGTCTGAAATCAGCCCACTATCAAACGATACTTGCTCATCACTTGATAAAATATAGCAAATTGCTTTAAATAAAAGCCCTCTGAGGGGAGAATTCGCCGGATCGATGCATCGTTTTCTTCCGTCTTTGGACCTCGCGCAAGGACTGGCTTTTGACATGGGGTTTTGAACCCCCTGACTAATTCTTGGCAGTTGATTTGGCTCTTGGGCATCGGAACTATTAGGTTTGCTACATCTGTAACTTTGAATTGGCGGTGTCGGCTATGTTTACCAAAAGTGTTGGCCAGAATGAAGTTGTACACTCAATTGACGACAGTCTTTTGGCAGCACATCACTGGTGAACTTCTAAGCGTCGTGCAGGACAAGACGGGCGAATATCTCAAAATTCCATTCCATCCAAAACTTGCCACTGCAATCGCAAAAATGCCGCGCACGAATATGACCTTCCTTTTGACAGAGGAGGGCGCACCATTCACGGCAGCAGCTTTGACAACTGGTTTAGGGATCGCTGCAGTGAGGCTGGCTTACAGCATTGCTCGGCGCACGGAATTCGCAAGGCCTGCGCAACCCGTTTAGCAAACGCAGGATGCACTGTGGAACAAATCAAAGCCATCACTGGGCTTAAGACGCTCAGTGAAGTTGCACGCTATACTAAGGCCGCAGATCAAGTACGAAATGATAAGCAAGCCCTCGTCAATCTCTTGAGGTCAGAAAGTGAACAGGCGCGTCCAACCTTTGACTTTAGGTTGGACAAAACCGGAGAAAAATGATTGCAGAACAACGTCACGAAATTGAAGTGGCGCACCCGAAGGGATTCGAACCCCCTGACCTCTGCCTTCGGAGCAAGGTACTTTCCCCCTAACTAATTGAAATATAACGACTGAATGCGCCCGAATGAGGCTAATTCCGCCCAATTGATCCCCCCATTCTCCGGACATTCTCTGGACACAGACTGTTCCTGTAGAAATCCGGAAAATCGTTGGGACTCTAGAAAATAAAACTGATCGTTTTGCTGCAAACAGCTCGAACGGGCTGAATGAGACTGGTTCACTCGCCGTTTGGGCAGAAGAACATTTAGCGATGACTGTCTTAATACGACCACGGCCTATCAAACTTCGCCGCCAAGATAGAGCGCTCTCACTCGGTCATCCTTGAGCAACTCTTCCGACTTGCCCGAAAGGGCAATGCTGCCGGTCGTCAACGCATAGGCGCGCTGAGAAATGCGAAGTGCCATGCGGGAATTCTGTTCCACCAGCAACACACTTACTTTTTCGTCGCGGTTGATGGCGACGATGGACCTTGCGATGTCTTGCACAAGCTTTGGTGCAACACCCAAGGAGGGTTCATCCAATAGCAACAATTTCGGTTTGGCCATCAGTGCGCGGCCGATGACCATCATCTGTTGTTCTCCGCCGCTCATGGTGCCTGCGGCTTGCGAGTAGCGTTCCTTGAGGCGCGGGAAGCGTCCCAGCACCATCTCCAATGTACGTGCGATGTCGGCTTTGTCGGTGCGGGTGAAGGCGCCCATGAGCAGGTTGTCTTTGACGCTCATGTAAGGGAAGACCCGGCGCCCCTCGGGCACCATGGCAATGCCTGCTTTTACTAGGTCTGCGGGGTTCAATCCATCAATGCGCTTGCCGTTGTAATAGATCTGGCCAGATTTTATTTTGCGAAGCCCAGTGATGGCACGGAGGATGGAGGACTTGCCAGCCCCATTTGCGCCAATGAGAGCGACTGTCTCACCTTCGTTCACATCGAGAGATACGCCTTTGAGGGCATAGACGTGGTCGTAATAGAGTTCGACATTCTTGAAATCGAGAATTTGGTTCATGGTCATAGTCCAATCGCCTCGTCTTCGACCCCGAGATAAGCTTCGATGACACGCGCATTATTCTGAATTTCTGTTGGTGTGCCTTCAGCGATTTTTTCGCCAAAATTCAAAACCACAATGCGATCCGATATTTTCATAACGGCTGGCATGTCATGTTCAACCAGCAAAACAGTCAATCCACGGTCGCGTAACTTGCGCACCATGGCCACGGCCTTCATGGTTTCGTCGTGGTTCATGCCGGCAAAAGGTTCGTCCAGCAACAGAATGGTGGGATTGGTGGCAAGCCCTATAGCAATGCCAAGTGCCCGCAAATGACCGTGCGGCAAGTTCTTGGCAACTTCGTCAGCAATGGAAGAAAGCCCAAGGAATTCGAGGATTTCGTCGGCAGACAACCCAAAAGAAGCTTCGTCCTGCTTTGCCAGTTTTGTTCCGAAGAAATAACCGAGCAATGAGGCCTTCGAGCGCAAGTGGTGCGCAATGATGACATTGTCACGTACCGTCATGCTGCGGAAGATGGTTGTTTCCTGGAAGGTGCGTACCACGCCTTTGCGCGCAGAAATATGTGGTGCGAGATTTGAAATGCGTTCGCCCTTAAATGTGACTTCGCCTGAGCTGGGTTTCAGAAATGACGAAATCAGTTTGAACAGTGTTGATTTCCCTGCACCATTGGGGCCGATGACGGAAAGAATCTCTTTCTCGTTCACGACAAAGCTGACGTCATTCACAGCGGTGAGCCCACCAAATCGCTTTGTCACGCCCTTAACTTCAAGAATATGTGTCATGGGTTAGCCCTTTTTCCAGAGCGAACGCAAACTCAGAATACCATTGGGCAGCACAAGCATGAGAATGATCATCAGTGTGGAGTAAATGAGAAGCTGGAATTTGCCTGTCTCGAACAGCAGGTTCCATCCGAAATACAAGACCAATGTTCCCAGCATCGGGCCGAACACATAGCCAAGACCGCCGAGGAAACAGTTCAACATGAAATTGACTGAGTCAGTCACGGTGAAACTTGAGGGGTAAACCGATTGCGTAACGGCCACAAAGACAGCCCCGCTGATGCCGCCCAAGAATGATGAGATGGCATAAGCTATGACCCGCAGATAGGCGATGTTCACGCCAATCGATGAAGCGAGCTCTTCATTCTGCTGCAGCGACATGCAGATATGACCGATGCGCGAATTGACAAGGCGATACATGCCCGCAAAACAGATTGTCATCAGCGCGGCGGCCAAATAGTAGAACGCAATGCGTGGATTATCCATCGTGGCAAAATCAGGAACGATTATAATGCCAAAGATCGACAAAGCATCGGGCAGCGGAATGCTGGTGATTCCTTTGGCGCCGCTGGTCACAGGCAAGGCCAAAGCCAAGAGCCGTGTCACTTCCGTCAACACCAAGGTTACCATAGCGAAGTAAACACCGCGCAACCGCAATATTGGGAAACCAATTAATATACTGGCCAGCGCGCAGAAGATGCCTGCAATCGGTAGTGTCCACCAGAAGGACACACCATAGGTCATCACCAAGACAGCAGAGATATAGCCGCCCATCAAGGCATAAGCGCCTTGGCCAATGTTAATGCGACCGATGAAAAACGTGAGCCAGACACCAGCGCTGGCAATAGACAAGAGTGCTACTGACGTCAGCGTGTAGTAGAAATCTTTGCGGCCAGTTGCGCTGATGAGGAATGGCACTACAACAAAGACAGCCAACAAAAAAACTGCAAGAGTAAGAATTTTCTTATATTCGGTCATGGTCAACTCAACCCCAAGGCTTACCCATGAGGCCATTGGGCCTGATGCTGAGGAAAACCATCAGTATGCCGAATATAACGAGATAGGTCACATCGCCATATTCGCGCAAAACCGTGAGGCCAACGGACTCCATCATGCCAAGAATAAAACCACCAGCAATGGCGCCGCCAACTACGCCAGCACCGCCAATCATGATCATGGTGAAAGCCTTAATAGAGATTGGGCCGCCGATACCAGCGTTGACGCCAGTGATAGTTACCAGAAGACCGCCGGTGATGCCCGCGAGCATTGCACCTAAGGCAAAGCCCAACATTGTGTAACGTTCAACCTCAACTCCCATGAGCTGCGCAGCAACACGGTCTTGTGCAAGTGCGCGCATGGCGCGACCAGGTTTTGAATACTTCATCAAGAGAATGAAGGCGATGATGCTGATTGCAGCGATGAGCCCTACAAGCAATCTGTCAAATGGCAGGATGATACCGAAATCATTGAATACGCCTTTGACAATCTTGGGGACACCGCGCTGCTTTTCACCAAAGACCAATAGAATGACGGCATCGAAAAAGAATGCGGTCGCGGCGGCAAGCAACATGGTGCTTTCTTCGCGGTGACTTCGCTTAATGACGGTGCGAAACAAATAGCGCTCCATCAAACCACCGATCACAAACAATGTTACTCCAGACGCGAGCACTGCAAGAGGAAATGGGAGGCCCAGTTGGCCGTACACTGTATAGGTGATGAAGCCACCGAGAACATACATCTGGCCATGAGCGAAGTTCAGGACATTCATTAAGCCGAAAATCAGCGTCAGACCAAGCGCAATGAGGGCATATTGCGCACCAAGATAAAGCCCGTTTGCGATTACTTGTTCCATCACTTAGCCTGAATCCGTTGCGACAAAACGACGGGCCTGATTTCAAATCAGGCCCCATTTCAGAATACAGTATTGTTAGTCAACTGTGCCGACGAATAATGTTTGGAAGGCGCCGTCCTTATATTCGTTCACAACCATGGGGACCGAAACTTGGCGTTTCTGGCCGAAGGATGTTGTTCCAACATAGCTGAGCTTTGCATCACCCTTGAGGTAAGGATTTGGTGCTGAGAAGGTGTCCATAGATTTTTTGAATTCTTCAACATTGTCGATGGCTGCAGGATTGACCTTCAGGGTTTCGAGGATGTAGTCGAGCGCATAAACCTTGGTGTTGGATTCATCATTATATTCGCCAAACATTTCTGTATATTTAGCAACGAATGCTTTCATCTTGTCAGAAGCTATTTCAGGTGTTGAAGCACCACCAACTGAGATAAAACCGTTGGCCAACTCGCCAGCGCCTTCAGCCAAAACCTTTGCGTCTTGGGCGGTTTCTGTAGAGATCAAACCAGTGTAGCCCAATTCACGAGCTGAACGGATGAGCAAAGGCGCGTTAGCTGGCGCAACACCTGAGAGAACTAGAAGATCTGGCTTCAGAGCGACAATTGGTGTCAACACAGGTGTGAAGTCGCGCGTGTCGTTCTGATACGTGTCTTTGGCGGCGACAATTTCGAGGCCGAGAGCCTTGGCAGCAGCAACACCACCGTCCCGTTGGCTGAGAGGATCAGATTCATTGGCAGCAACGAAGGCAACTTTCTTAACACCCTTTTTTTCCATCAGATACTTATAGATGGCAGGACCTGATTGATAGTTGGCGATCATGCCGAGCACCGCGTTGGAAGCTGGTGCTGTGTAGAGCTCCTTCGGGAAGGCATAGGGGAAATAAATGATATTGTTTTTTTCAGCCACAGGACGGACGGCAGCAGCGCCGTCATCGACGTTCGGACCCACAACATAGTGGATGCCCTCCTGAGCCATCTTTTCCATGCCTTCTACGGCGCGCTTCGGATCTTTCTGGTCATCAAAGGTGATAACCTTGATCATATAAGTCTTGTCGCCGATCTTGACGCCACCTGCAGCGTTATAGATCGCTTCGAGTGTTTGCATGGAGCGCACGTTTGATGTGCCCCAAGCCGCAGCTGGCCCGCTGGTTACGCCAACAAACCCGATTTTCAATTCGTCAGCAGCGTATGCACCAAGCGAACTTGCCGTAAGTGCAATGGTGGCCACTGAGGCCAAAATAGCGCGGCGGGTGAAAGTTTTAAAATTTGTCATGCTTGTTCTCCATTCTGAATTCGCGTTTTTCCCGTTTAGTCCGTCACTTTGCCTCTTATATTTTTGGGCCTTTGCACGACGGCATTGCAAACAAGTTGGACTTTTTTGAATTCCTGTGCAATAGAAAAAAACAAGATTGTATACAGTTGCTGAGCGAAAAGGCAGCTTGCATAATTTGTAAGCGCCGAATGATTAAAGCTCAGGCAAATGAGCGAAATATAGGAAGAATTATGAAGATTAAGGTCATTAATCCAAATACGACAACATCCATGACCGATAGAATTGCCGCCGCGGCTCGCGCTGTTGCTGCGCCGGGAACAGAAATTATTGCTGCAACATCTCGTTCTGGTGCTGTTTCAATTGAAGGCCATTATGACGAGGCAATGAGCATTATGGGCCTCGTTGATGCCATCAATGAGAAACCTGTCGCCGATGCTTATATCATTGCGTGTTTTGGTGACCCCGGCCTTTTGGCGGCCCGCGAAATTGCAGCAGGTCCTGTGATTGGCATAGCCGAAGCTGCCATGCGTGCAGCGAGCTTTATATCAACCGGGTTTTCTGTTGTGACAACGCTTAAACGCACACGCATCATTGCTGAACATCTGGTTAGAAATTACGGCATGGAACATCACTGCCGCCGCGTGCGCGCCACGGATGTTCCAGTTCTTGAACTGGAAAACCCAAAGTCAAATGCACGCGCCATCATCTTGGCAGAATGTGAGCGGGCCATTGTCGAGGATGGGTCTGGAGCAATTGTGTTGGGTTGCGCAGGCATGGCAGATCTGAACCAGTTTCTTGAAGACAAACTGGGTGTTCCGGTGATTGACGGTGTGACGGCGGCAGTCAAGTTCGCCGAGGCTCTCGTCAGTCTTGGCCTTAAAACAAGCAAACGCGGGGATCTTGCTTACCCATTGCATAAACCTTATCGGGGAGTTTTGGCAGAATACGCCCCACCACATCGATGAATGATCTTACAACATGATGGCGCATCATTTTTTGCGCTTGTGGTTTGCCCGCGAAAATAGCTCTTCGAAACTCGCTGCTTCGGCCTGCGGAGTAAGATCTATCTGTGCCTCTATGTGGCGCAGGTGGTGTTCCATGTATTGCATGGCCTTACTTGCATCGCGGGCAATCAGGGCATTTGCGATTTCGAGGTGTTCGGTGTGAGAGCAAGGGACAGCACCGGGTGATTCATAGAGCGCAATGATCAAAGATGTGCGCGAAACCAACTCTTCAAGAAAATGCTCCAAAACTAAATTGGCTGAAAGACTGGCCAATTGCCTGTGGAAATCACCGGATAGTTTCAGGCGTTCTGTTTTCTGACCTTTCGCAAAAGCGCTTTGCTCTGATTTTGCGAGCCGTAGGAGATCTTTGATTTCGGCATCAGAAGCAGAAGTTGCCACGCGCGCGACCAATATCCGCTCCACCTCGCGCCGCGCCTCGAAAACCTGGCGCGCTTCTTCTGCATTGGGCTTCGCCACTGATGCCCCCTTATTCGGAATAATGTCGACTAACTTCTGGTGCGAAAGTTGTTGCAGCACTTTACGTATGATGGTGCGGCTTACCGAAAACGCCTTAGCGAGGCGATCCTCCAAAAGAGCAGTGCCTGGTGGAATGCGATGATCAATAATTGCAGCGTAAAGCTGCGCGTGAACGCGCTGATCTGTTAGTCCAGTGCGCTCCGCTTTGGAAGCAGATGATTTTGAAGCTTTCCTAACCTTAGGTTCGATAGCTGTCATACGAGTTCTTCTAATGTGCTTATGCTGTTTGACAAGCTAAGTATAACTGAAGCTTTGTACGGGCGGCAAAAAATATTGCCTTCTTCTGAATCAAAGGCCAGCTTCGGTTCTTGGTTTATTGCGTCTGATTGTGACCATGCCTTAAATTGAATTGTTCCTCCATCTTTAGGTCAGTCGCGACAGAAATCTTCTGATCAAAAGGATGTCATCCAAATTTGAATGCCCAAGATTTGTAGACCTCAGGGCCCATAAAATGAATCAGGAGGACGATCTTGGGCACATGCAATTCCACCGAAATGCAGAATTTTAGGTATTACTCAGGATAATACATCAGCTTACCTGCGTTTACTATCCATTTCCAATTTTCGAAATTCGAGAGATGTATGATTCTGAACTTCTAAACGAGAGGAGCCACCTCACTCAAAATTATCCGGACATAACCCCAACCGCTGCTCCAGGAATTATCATGTAATGAATAGAAATTATTGGCGCACCCGACAGGATTCGAACCTGTGACCTCTGCCTTCGGGGCAAGGCGCTTATCTCCTAAATCATTGAAAAATATTAGCTCAATGTGCCCAAACGACGCCAAATCATCCCATTTGCGTCCGATACTGCCCCGCATTCTATGGACATTCTGAGGATAGGTGTTTGAGTCAATCACTCAGCCCGCAAGCTCAGCATTTCAAGATGCCGAATGTCCACGGGCTTTGCCAACAGTTCGTCTAATCTGTCCATCAAGGGCTTCAAATGCGCCTTCGTGAGATGTTCGTCCAGAGCCTCTTTGCTCACAAAATTCTCGTAGAAAATGAAAGTATTCGGATCAGACTTGTCGCAGTGAAAATCATAGTTGATGCAACCAGGCTCAGCGCGTGTCGGAGTAACCTGTGCTGTTAGAATGCGCATCAGTTCATCACGTTTTTCGGGCTTTGCAACGACTGTGCCGATGATCGTGCAGCCGGGATTCTTCATGTTGTCTTCCTGTTCTGAGAAATGGCCACGGCGAGAATGATGATGGCGCCTCTCGCGATGAGCTGTTGCGAAAACTCAAGCCCCGCGAGAATGAGCCCGTTGTTGATCAGGCCAATCATCAGGGCCCCCATGATCGATCCCACAACTGTGCCTTTGCCGCCAAACAAGCTCGTGCCGCCCAAGACAGCTGCCGCGATGACAGAAAGCTCATCGCCCTCGCCAAGCTGAAAGCGCCCGGTTTGAAAGCGGCCAGCATAGAGCATGCCTGCAATCGCTGCGGCAAAGCTTGAGATAATGAGAACCTTGAACTTGATGTTGCGAGTGTTGACGCCGGAATAGCGCGCCGCCGTTTCGCTACCACCCGTGGCCAGAACCCAGCGGCCAAAAGTCGTGCGCCTCAGCACAATATGTCCGATAGCAGCTGCTATCACCATCCAGAACAGCAGCACAGGTAGAGGTCCGACATAGCCTCCGCCAAAGAACCAGTTATAGCCATCGCTCAGGATCGGCACAGCCTTGGTACCGCTCACCCACATTGAAGCTCCTTTGGCTACACCCATCATGGCGAGCGTGGTGAGGAAAGTTGGAATTCCAATGCGCGTGCTGATGATGCCGTTGATAACACCAACAATGAGGCCAGTTGCGACCCCTGCAAGAATTCCCAAAGGGACACCCCCGACATCCATCGCCATGGCAGCGGCAACCGATGCAAGGCCCGCCACGGCGCCGATGGAAAGATCAATTTCGCCAGCAGCCAGCACATAAGTCATGGCAACCGCCATGATCGCGATGGGAGCGGTCTGGCGCACAATGTTCAGGAGATTGTTGGTATCGAGAAATCCCTTGTGGCCCAAGGTTATCGCAAAGAAAATGAAGATGCCGACAAACCCGATATAGATTATGTTCTGACGCCAGTTGGTGAGCCCAAACCGCGTTGCCAGTGTTGGTGTCATCGTGTCAGCCATTGTTGCGAACCTCTTGGAGAGTTGTTTGGAGTTTGCGTTCAGCAAACTGCATGTTGCCTGCTGCAGTGTGTTGACCCGCAGTTGGATCTTCGAATTCATCCCTGCGCATGTCGCGCAGCAATCGCCCATCGGACATCACGAGAATACGGTCACAGGCAGCGAGCAACTCGTTGAGTTCCGAGGAGATCACAATGATGGCTTTGCCCTGGCGCGCCAGTTCACGGATGAGTTGGATGATTTCAGACTTGCTGCCAATGTCGATGCCTGCCGTCGGTTCATCAAAAATCACAATCCGAGGATCTGAGGCCAACCATTTTGCAAGTACAACCTTCTGCTGGTTACCACCTGAAAGTGTGCGGACTGCCGCTGCGGCGGAAGCTGTCTTGACCTTGAGAGTTTTGATTTTCTCAGCCGCAAGATCTCTCCATTTCTGCTGCGATATCCATCCGCGATTGCTGATGCGATCAAAAACTGAGAGGCTGATATTGTCTGCCACGCTATGTTCAAGCACCACACCTTGACGCAATCGGTCTTCTGGAATGAGTGCAATGCCATGGGCAATAGCTTCGGCCGGAGTTTTGAGTTCGACGTTCTTGCCTGAAACAAAGATATGCCCCGAAGCTTTCTGGTCGATGCCGAACAACAGCCGCGCGATAGCACTTCTGCCGCTGCCAAGAAGACCGGCAATCCCAACAACTTCACCAGCATGAACTGTCAAGTTCAAATCGCGGGGCTTGTGAATTCCAGAAACATTCTTGAGCTCGAGAAGAATTTCAGCGCGCCGTGTGTCTTCGCGCTGAATGCCTGAAAGGCCCCGCGATTGTTTGCCCACAATATGCTCTATGATCGACTCCAGCGTTAGTTCCGAAAGTGGTGCGGTGATAACGTGGCGTCCATCGCGCAAGATCGTCGCGCGATCAGCAATCTTCATGATCTCATCCATGCGATGAGACACATAAATAATAGCAACACCCTCCGCCTTCAATCTTGCTAGGAAGGCAAAGAGTTTTTCTACGTCATGGGCAGAAAGCGCCGTACTAGGCTCATCAAGGATAAGGACGCGCGCCTTTTGGGCGATGGCTTTGACGATCTCAGTCAATTGACGCTGGCCGGCTCCCAGGCTTCCCGCTTCCGCCATGGGGTCGACATCAACATCCAGACTTTTGAAAAGTTCGATTGCGCGAACCACGGCAACTTTATCATCGATCAGCCCAGAAGCTGTCTTCATTTCATTGGCAAGAAATATGTTTTGGGCCACAGTCAGGGTGGGCACCAGACTCATTTCCTGAAAGATCATGGCAATGCCTGCGCGCTTTGATTCTTCGGGCGTATGTTCAGTCAACGTGGTACCTAAGACTTCCAACGTTCCGGAGTCTGGCCTGTGAACACCGCGAAGAACTTTGAGTATTGTGGACTTGCCTGCACCATTGCCTCCAAGCAGCGCATGGATTTCGCCAGATCTCACTTCCAATGAGACATCGTCCAGAACTTTCGTCGGGCCAAAGGCCTTGCCGATTCCGGCCATCTTCACAGCAATATCATGAGGTGCGTTGGTCATCACGGGTCCTTTGATCCGTTTCTTAAAAGAGGGCCAGATCTGTCGCAACAGATCCAGCCCTTCAAGTGCAGAGAGGTCTACTTGAAGCTCGACTTGATCTTGTCTGTCGGGGCAGCGTGATAGATTTCCTCCCAACCCTTCAACAAGGTGTCGTGTGTGATTGGTCCCGCAGGCAACGCCACATAAGCTGGAGCCGCCTTGCCGATCAACGCATAGCCAGCGAGCATAGCTTCAATGATACCGGCATCATAGGGGCGCTGTGCTGCAAGACCTTTGATCATGCCGCCTTTGGCCATTTCAATGGCGACGTTTTCGCCAAGATCCATATTGATGATCTTGAGGTCTTCGCGGCCAGCGGCACGTGCAGCTGCCATCACACCTTCGGCAGGAACGTCCCAGACCGCCCAGATCGCCTTGGTTTCAGGATGAGAGGTCAAAATGGCACCAGCCGCCTTTTCAGCGTCGCCAGCAAAATCCGGACCGCCAATGCCCTGCTCGGCAACAATCTTGATGTCTGGATATTGTTCAGTAATCGTTTTCTTGAAACCATCATAACGCTGCTTGGTCACAAAGAAGTCTGCCGCGTGAAATACAATACCGACTTCGCCTTTGCTCCCAAGGGCTTTGGCCATCAAATGCGCAGCGGCAACACCATTGCCGTAATTGTCAGCTGAGACTGAACTTACATAGTCAACGCCAGCCTTGAAGCCCGCCGGAATGTTGTCCATGAATACGAGCTTTACACCGGCCGCTGAAGCAGCCTTGTAGGCACCCGCTGTGGCTTGGCTGTCGACTGGGATTGAGACAATGATATTCGGCTTCTGGGCCATCACAGTTTCAATGTCGGCAACCTGCTTTTCTGGCTTAAAACCGGCATCGGTGACGGCAATAACGTTAATGCCCATTTTGCCAAACTGCTCTTTTAATGCAGCAGCCTGAGCGTTGGACCAGTCATTGCCACCAATGTGGAAAACCAATGCAGCCGTAGCGTTCATGGCCTTGATCTTGGCCAATTCGTCGTCCGTCAACGTTACGCTGGATGCGAGCGCCGGGTCTTCGCCATTCGGGCCTTTGCTCATGACTTTGGTCATCAGGTCTTTCAACGCAGAGTCCGGATCAGTCGCAAATGCTGGAGCAGTAAAGCCTGCTGCAAAAAGCGCAACAGCTGCTGCCGTACTCAAGAACATTCGTTTATTCATCATGTCAGTTTTCTCCCATTTTATGTTGGCTTCAAAGCCCTGCGTTGCGCATGAACTTCAAACTGTGAATGGCGCCGTCCTTTGGATCGGGCCATGAATCAAGTTCCGCTGTAATCCAGCCTTTGAACGAGATGTCTTTGAGTGCCGCAATGATGGCACCGATATCGAGTGAACCTTCATCAAGTGGCGTGAAGGCAAAAGGTTTTTCTTGCCAACCCTTGAGGTGCACGTAGCTGATGCGTTTTGCATGTTCGCGGATCATCGCTGGAACATCGCCACCGCCGGCTGCAAGATGCGCGGTATCGGGGCAGAAATCGATTGAGGTTTCCTTGAAGATTTTCCGCACTTCATTTGGGCCTTCGACAATCGTCGAGAGATGCGGGTGATAGTGTGCCTTCAAGCCATTCTTCTTGGCAATCTTCACAACTTTTTCGAGTGCAGCGCCGAGTTTTTTGATGTCATCACGTTTGGTACCCTTGGCGCGTTTTGCTCCGCCACCGACGACAAAATGTTCAGCACCACTTTCGGCAGCGGCGGCTGCCACACGTTCCAACTTGGCCAATTCTTCCGGTAGAATGTCATCAAATATAAAGTTGGCACCCGAATATGCTGCGACCAGTTTAATTCCGGCATTTTTGAGAATTGATTTCAGGCCTTTGAAGTTACCTGGAGCATAATCAAGCAAATTGGCATCGAAGAGTTCCGTGCCTTCATAACCTGCAGCAGCAATGTCATTGACGGCTTTTTCCATATTGCCGAAGGTGCGATAAGTCAGTTGGGTAATAGAAGTAACGCCAACGGCATTCCCGCCCAGTTCTCCCCAGCAATTGGCATGATAAGCAAGTTTATTGGCCATGGTGCATCCCCCTCAGTTAGCAACATTGACCCAGCGCTCGGTGGCACCGGATTCAAGAATGGCGTCAGCAATGGCGGAAATCTTGTAGCCATCTTCAAAGTTTGGTGAAGGTTGTTTGCCGCTGACGATGGCTGAGAAGAAATCATAGCATTCGATGATTTTGGTCTCGCCATACCCAATGCCCAAGGCGGGAATGGGCCAGAGGCCTTGGCCGTAAGGATGGTTGGGACCAGTGTAGATGGTACGGAAACCACGCGTTTCTGCGGGATCATCGGCAAACATCACCTGCACTTCATCCATGCGCTCATAGTTGAAAGCGATGGAGCCTTTGGTGCCATGAATTTCAAAGGTGAGGAAATTATTGCGGCCATGGGCATTGCGTGAGGCCTCGACGGAACCGACAGCGCCATTCTGGAATTTCAGCAGCGTGATCATTTCGTCATCAACGTCGACCACGCCCATGGGGCCGGATCCGGATTTGTCAGAAGCACCAAGCTTGTCCAGTCCACCGGCTTGCAGCGGACGCTCAGGAATGTAGGTCTTCACGATGGCATTAACAGCGCTGACCTCACCCACCAGATAGCGCGCAAAATCGAGAACATGGGTGCCAATATCACCCACGGTGCCAGAGCCTGCGACCTTCTTCTGAAACCGCCAAGACAGTGGACCATTTGGATCAGCCGACCAATCTTGCAAATAGGTACCACGGAAGTTCAGGATTTTGCCAATCCGACCTTCTTCAATCAGTTTCTTGGCCAGCGCAACACCCGGGGTGCGACGATAATTGAAAGCCACCATGTGAATAACGCCAGACTTCTGTGCCGCTTCGAACATGGTCTTTGCTTCAGCGCCAGTGCGCGCCAAGGGTTTTTCGCAAATCACATGCTTGCCGGCTTTCAATGCCGCAATGGCTATCTCTGCGTGGCTGTCATTCGGGGTTACAATGTCTATGACGTCTACGTCTTTGCGGGCGATGGTTGCCTTCCAGTCGGCACTGGATTCGTCAAAACCATAGCGCGTAGCACCCTGTTTGGCCATTTCAGCATTCACATCAACTAAAACCTTGCGGTGCGGAATGGCAGGGGCTGGCCAGAAGAACATTGGCATGGCCGCATAAGCCATCGCGTGGGCCTTGCCCATAAAGCCGCCGCCAATCATCGCTACATTCAGTGTTTTTGTCACGGTTTTCTCCCACTTGAATTTTGTTTCTTCTTTTCAAGCTTAGTATGATATAAAAATACATAAGTCAATATTAAAAATACAAAAGTATGCTAACTTACGATTTTTATTTGTTTCATTTCGTATATTTATGAATAAAAGCGCGACAATAAATTGATTTTAGATTGACAATTCCGTTGATTTTGAACAAATTTAACGCGAACGAGGTTCGAATTTTGCAAGATATGAAACGAGAATTCGCAATGTCCCCTGAGACAAGCATGGCAGTTGGACTTTCGGATCGGTCACAAGACGATACTCAAGCAAACCGTTCTCGGCGTGCCGACGCCGAACGTTCCTCGCTCGCCCTCATTCTCAGCATTTTGCGTGAGGCCGATGCGGATACCCGCCCCGAGATTGAGCGGCTGACGGGTCTCGGGCGAGCCATAGTTTCTGATCGCCTTGCGACGCTCTTCTCACTTGGCCTTGCGGAAGACGGTGAACTTGGACAGACCACGGGTGGCCGAGCGCCGCGCACCATTCAGTTCAACCCGGATGCAGGTCTTGTCCTCGTTGCAACACTCGATCAATCGCGCATTGGCGTCGGCATGGCAAATCTCAAGGGCCAGTTGATTGCGGAACACCATGAGGCCACGGACAAAGCGGCCAGCCCCATTCAGATTCAAAAACGCTTGATCACTTTATTCGACTGGATGCTGGGTCAACACGCGAAAGAACAACATGTCTGGGGAATTGGCATCTCAGCACCCGGCCCCGTCGAAGAATTTGAAAATGCCTCACCCCGCCTGCGCCTTCTGCCAGGTTGGGATGAATACCCCATTGTTGACCATCTGCTCCATCACTTCCGTGCTCCCGTATGGATGCGGAGTGGCGTGCAGATGATGGCTTACGGCGAATACAAATCGGGAAGTGCGGCTGGCACCCGCGACATGATCTATGTCAATCTCGGTCGCAGCATTGGCGCAGGATTGATTTCAGAGGGACAACTGCATCGCGGCGCTCAGGGTGGTGCTGGACTTCTCGGCCACGTGGCTGTGACTGACGGCCACCAATATCGTTGCAATTGTGGAAACATTGGCTGTCTCGATACCGAAGCAGGTGCCGACGCAATCGCCCGTGATGGCTTGGCTTTAGCGACGTCAGGCGAAAGTCGCATGCTGGCTGAAACGCTGGCAGCAGCAGGCTCGATTTCAGCTGTTGATGTGAGTGTTGCCGCCCAATCTGGAGATTCAGCAGCCGCTGAAATTCTGGCCCGAGCCGGCCGACTGATCGGCACCACACTGGCCTCGCTGGTGAATGCCTTTAATCCTTCACTCATTTCCTTGGGCGGCGAAGTTGGTCAACTCGACGACATCCTGCTTGCTGCCATTCGTGAGTCTGTCTATCGGAGTTCACATCCTTTGGTAACGCGAGACCTGCGTATTCAGCGCTCAGCACTCGGAAATTCCGCTGGTCTGGCGGGTGCCGCATTGGTCGTCACCGATTCAATATTTGCACCGGACTCAGTGGTGAACTGGATTGGTTCCGGCGCACCTCAGTTGTCAGATAGCGTGTTGCACCAGATCGACCGGGCAAACAGGAATGTGGTTGGCAACGTCGCACGTCCCATTCCTCCGGCAGTGACATGAAGGAGATGCAGTAATGCCAATTTCAGGACTTGGCCCCCATGGTGAAACAGCACAGTCTCCAGACCGCTTACGCATTTCCGCAGAAGACGCTGAACGCGCGCGGCAGGGCAAATTCCGTGTCGCCATCGTTCTTCACACCACCAAAAGCGACTGGGCCAAGCAGCATCTCGTCGGCATCGCCAAGACACTGGGTGATCACGGTGCTGCAATCATCGAAGTTGTTGACTGCAATTTTAGCGCTGCAACACAGAACGCAAGTTTCGAACGGCTCATCCAGTCAAGGCCAGATGCGATCATCAGCTTGCCCGTGGGCAATACCGTCATAGCGGAAGCTTACCGCAAGGCTTCAAAGGCTGGAATCAAACTCATTCTGCTCGACAACGTGCCCACCGGGCTTTTGCCAGGCAGGGACTATGTGAGTCTGATTTCCGCTGACAATTTCGGGCTAGGGCAAATTGGTGCAGAACTGCTTTCGCCTCATGTGAGTGCTGATGGTGAAGTCGGCATCCTGTCTTACCGCAAGGACTTCTATGCAACCAATGAACGAGAGATCGCCTTCCGGCGGTGGATTGAAACAAAGCGGCCCGACGTAGTGGTGAGGCAGGGCGAATTTGATGAACCGGCACACGCGGGAGAAACTCTGAATCGCTTGCTCGAACTGCATCCCAATATATCCGGAGTTTTTGCAGTGTGGGATGAAGCGGCAATATCTGCCATGGCAACAATGCAGGCCAACGGACAGCCTTTGCCGATGACAACAATCGATCTTGGCGAGGAAGCCGCGCAGGCCTTGGCTGAAGGAGTAATCATGAAAGGCGTCGGTTCACAACGCCCCTTTGATCAGGGCGTAGCGGCAGCCCGTGCAACCTTACTGTCACTCATTGACCGTCAACCGCCGCCGTGGCTCGCCCTTCCAGGCCTTGCAGTCTCGCGCGAGAACATCATCGAGTCTTACCAAGTCATCTGGCACATGCCCCCGCCGCCGAAACTTGTAAAAGCAGTTTTGGGTTAGCGACCTCGTCATTGCTCCTGGATGTTCAGCAGCTTTCCCGCAAATTCCCTCGTATTCCAATTGCCCAATTTCCAGACACGTGCGATTCTGGGAACAGAAACAACAGGAGCCACTTCAACCAAAGTTATCCGGACAAACTACGGACCACTGACCTGAGAACAGTCGCGTAACCCATTGAAAATATGGCGCACCCGACAGGATTCGAACCTGTGACCTCTGCCTTCGGAGCTATATGTTTATAGGCTATCTATTTGATTTTATTGAAGTGTTAGTTGCTCAAACACCGTGAACAGAACGGGAAATGCACCGCATTATCCGGAAATAATCCGGAATAGATTTGATCGCCGTTGTCTCTCAGCAGCGATGTTGAATGTGGTCATGATATCTTCAACTGGGCGAGGGTGTGGGGCGCGGGCGGCACACTCTGCTTGCTACGGATCAGCACGGCATAAAATCGTGTCGCATGGCCGTGTTGTCCCCATGCAGAACTGTCGCCATCATGTTCCACCTCCCTTGGCACGATGCCCTCATCTCCTGTCTGAAACGCCCGAAAGCTGAAGCAAAAATCTGCGTCCTTTCTCCCATAGGCCTTGAGCTCGTCGCGCAGAGATTTCTCAACCTTTTGGATTACCGCTTTGAGATGTTCCTTTTTATAGCGCTTTGTTGATCCGGCAACATGGACCTGGAATATAGAAGCGCCACGCACACGGCTGGCGTATTGAGGTTTCAGAGAACGGATCGTATCTGTGATCTTCAAGAGGTCGCCTTTTATGGCGTTCAAAGTTTTTACGCCGATTTTCACTTCGATGATTGCCAGTGGTATGAGATTGTTCTTGAGGACGGCAACATCGGTCCTCTGGGAGCCGAACGTTTTTACGGGCGGCCCTGATTTGCGCATGGTCATTCCGTTGACCATCTTGCGGTTTAGATATTCGACCTCCACTTCGTAGTTCTGCTTGATCAAAACACGCGCAATATCCGACGTTATCATGTACTCGGTGGTGACGGGACCGCCGTGATAGTCGGTTATTTTTGCAATTAGATCGCTGGAACGCATTACGCCTTGCCGAAGTAAGCCGAGCAGCACCTCGTCTTTGATCTCAATCTGCATGACTACGACCCTCCGCGCCACGGCTCACCCGGCAGCCGCTCAATGAGTGCAACCTGAACAAGTGCCGCTGCCGCATCGAAGTCCCAAGAATATCCGCTTGCCAGTAGTGGGCCGATGTCGGCGGTGAATTGTGGGTCGGTGCGTTTCTGATGCATGTTTTGTTCGAAGAGTGCGTGGGTCACACTGTGGCCGTCGTGATCCATGTAAGCCGCGAAGGTTTCGACAATGCGGGCAGGATCAACGCCGTCCTGTTTAAGGGCCACCGCCAGATCGAAGAGGTCGCGGCCCTTCTTGCGCTGGTATAGGGCGCGCATTTTTGTGCCAAGCAATTCGTCAAGTTCATAGGTTGGTATTTGGCAGCGGCCTTCGAACCAGCGTGACGCGACACTGAACGGAACGCGCTTGAATCCGTGCACCGCAAAATGTTCGCGCGAATTGATTTCCACTTTCAGTTTCATGTTAATCGGCGGCGCGTCTTCCGAAGCAAACCTGTAGACGAACGTGACACGGCCTTCGGTCTGCTTCCAGCGAGGTGCGCCCAACCACGGGTCGAGGACAGATCTTAACGCGTCCATCACTGGTCCTGCTGGTTCGGCGCGCATCTGCACCAAGTCGATGTCTTCAGAATAGCGCGCGGCAGGTTTGAGATAGAGTTTGTAAAGCGCAGTCCCGCCCCGAAAGGCCAGCGCTTCAGCAAGCACAGGATTTGAAAATATTTCGACCAAAGCGCGGCAGATGACAAGGTCTTGCTCGATCTGAATGTCTTGCACCCACGGGGCCTGTGATCGCCATTCGGTAATGTAGTCGCGTGGGATCATTGCTCTGTCTCCACGTCCGCGTTGATATCGAGCTTCCAGCCTTCGTTTCGTTTTGAACTTTGATGTGCAGCCGACGGCAACAAGAGCGTTGCTTGACGAGCGTTTGCACGCACGTAGTCATTCAGGGCTTGCGCCTGCGTTCCTGCCTCCACCAACTCCAGCAAGTAGCCCAGCCGCTGAGCCCAAGCGACAGGTGCCGTGTGCGCTGCTACCACGAGCTTGTCGGGGTCGAGTGTGTCGGCAAGTTCGCTGAGAATTGTTGCCACTTGATCAAGGCCACCGACATGGTTGTAATAGCCAACAAGATCGACAGCCGTCGCCTCGGGCGTTGAGACGAGAACGGTGCCGCGCGGCGTGTTGAAACTCTGCGTGGGGATTGCACCGATGTTCTTGCGCACGGCGAAAGCAACACGCACCGTGCCGCAGACGATAGGGCGGCGTGATTTTGCGACCATCACTTGGTATTCTTGCGGACGATGGTGAGCAGCACCGTGATATTGTGCAGCAGAGAGCAGGCCCGTGTAGTAGGACAAGCCCAGCCGCTTCATGAGTGCTGGAATGAATTGGTCGGCGGGCAGACAGCCCAGAGAGCGGTATTCTGGCGGGACGATAGCATAAAAGCCTCGCGCTGGCGATGCGAGTTGGCCTTGTTTGATAAGGCGGTTTAGCGCGAGCTTGGCAGCGTCAGCAGAAACACCCAAAGCGGATTGCGCTTCGGCGGAAGTAAAGTGATAGTGTCCGCTGCCTGCCATTCGGGCTATGTAGGATCCCGCTCTCAATCGAGAATCAATTTTCATTTGCACAAAGTATCATAATTTAATACTTTATGCAATTAATATGTCCTTGTCGCCAACATCATCGCAATTTCCGAACATGATCAGGCCGCGCGCTGATAGCCTCCGCGATCTCAAATTGATGGTCTGGATTGTGGTGGCCATAATGTTTCAGCAGAGTTGGAACGCTTGTTGCCAGAAAATCTGAAATCTTGAAGGGGTCCTTGCCTGATTGCATCAGCCAAGTGGCTGCCGTGTGCTTCAGCGTGTGAGGCGAAACATTTTTCAGATAGACGCGGTCAACCGCATTGTTGAATGCGGTCTTGATCTCTGCAACAGGTTTGCCGCCCCAACAGATAACGTGACCGATATCAAACTCCAACTTTCGCGCACGCGTGAGATGCGGCAGCAAGCGTGAAGGTATAGCACATTGCCCACGTTTCTTTTTGGTCTCGGCGAGACCATCTCTCCTGAAGTCAATTTTGCGACGAACAAGATCGACCTTCGGCCAACGCAGCGACAAGATCGCCTCCTTGCGTCTGCCAGTGTAGAGCCCAATGAGGATGAACAGCGCCAGATGATATTGGGGACGCGATGTGCGCTTCCACTTCAAGGGCTGTCGATTGCTGATGTCAAACAGGATCGGTGAAAATCCTAAAGCACCCGCAAGCAGCATCGCTGCCTCTTGCCGTGTCAGCCAACGCTCGCGCGGTGGCGACTCAGGCGGGCGGACAATCGATACGTGCCGTGTAATCACTTGCGCATCCAGCGCGCTCTTGATGGCACTTTGCAGGATACCGAGATCACGACGCACTGTGCTTGGTGATGCTTTACGCCAAATTCTAAATCCTTCGCAAAGAGCAGGCACATCCGCCAAAGACTTCCCCATGAAAAATTCTGAAAGTGGAATGGCAGCATAAGCGGCTCTCTCGCTATCTTTGCCACTGACCTCAAGCCGCTCCAAATAATTGGTAAGCACTTCGGTCACGAGAATTTCTGATGGATCGCGCGATCCAAGTTTTTGTGTGTAGCGTTGGAGGAATTGCGCGAACTTGATTTGAGCCTCTGCGCTGTCTGCCGTACCAGTGCTGCGCTCGCGGCTGCGGCCTCGTTCTGTCCAAAGGATGTAGAAGCTCCCGCGCGCAGCAAAAAATTTAAGCTTTGGTCCTTGATTGGGTCTCGACATGGTCTCACCGTGTTTGTTGCGATGTAACCTTCCCAAGTGCCAGGAGGTATCCGTCGTCGGGTTCCAATTTGGACGAAGGGGAGCTTACCATCATTCATCAACCGATGAATAGCCCCAACCGTAAGTCCGACTCGTGTCGCAAGTTGCTTTGGTGTTTCAAGCAGACAATTCATTTCACGACCTCGATCAACGTAAGTAACTTCACCCAAATTCCACCCGCGATCGGATTTGTGCAATTGGGAAATGCGGGAAAAGCTGGGAAGGCGTTTGGCTTCGCTTGTGTCATTGGAAAACTCCATCGCTTCTATTGCGTTTGAACTTTACTGCCCCCCTTTCGCAACTGAACCCAGCGAGCGGGGTGGGCGACAAGAGCGACGGGATAGGCCCGCTGATCGAGGTGGGCCGGCACCGGAGGCCGTAGCAAAGCGAAGGACTGCGCGGACGTGGGCTTGGTTGTTCTTCGACGACATTGAGCGCTTGCGCAGTTGCGGTCCGCCGCAGCGGGCCTAGGAAGGAGCGACGGCCCACGCCGCGAACGGTGTTCATGATGTTTATTTTTGTCTTAAATGCCCAAGCCTCGATTCCGCCCAGCCAACTCCCAAACAATGGTCGACCCACTGACTTTGCCCGTGAGGTTCTTGCCTTTGATATCTTCGAAGCTTGGCCGCCAAGGGACCAGTGTGAATTCCTTGCTGTTTTCGAAGACTGCGTACTTGCCCGAGGCGAGGGTTATTTGACGCTGATAGATTCCGTCAAATCGTTCGCCGTCCATCAACTGAGCTGCATGCAATCCAGAAACAGCAGAATGCTTGGCTACGGCTTGGGTTATTTCATTACGAGTCAGCGCTTTCATGGCGGCGGCGGCAGGGCGAACACCGCCGTCTAGAGTGGGCTCAGTCATGCCTCGCTCAGTCAGCCATTGCAGGCGATTGCGAAATGCAGACTTTACGTCTGTGCCAAATCCTTGATCGTCGACGTGACTTAGGGTCTTGCTTGCCAGCTCGCTATCAAGCCAAGTGGCACCTTCCGTGGCAGCGAGCTTTTCCAAGTTTAGATAGGACAGAATCCGCAATCGTGTCTGTTGGCGGTTTCCCGCTTCTTGCTCTGAGGCTTCAAGCGAAACAATCATGCCTTTTCCCGGCAGTGACTCCGGCCTGATGCGCCCGATATCGGCGTAGTGAACTTTGCCGTCGATGCCATCGACAACAACAAAGTGCTTGTCGTTGATTTCATCCGTTAGGCCCACTGCTGCGACACGACCAATGACAGGTCTTGTTGATGCTTCACTATCAAAGATGGCAAAACTGCCTGCGGGACGGTCAATCTTGGCTTCCAGCATGGCCCTGTGCATCGTGGCGATGATATCGTTGCGTTTGCCGAGACTCTTGAGCTTGCATTCGATGTCTGGATCTATCTCCCATACCCCTGTTTGCAGCTCTGTGGCCAAACCCAGATTGGAAAGGTGCTTGAGCCTCCGCATGTGCGAAGTATGCACGAGCGGTTCAACTGGTGGCATGGCACTGATGACTAGTATACCTTGGTCCACATGCTTCAGGATTGATCTGTCAAGTCTGGTGAAGCGTTCGGTATCAACTTCGCGGGCAAGTTTGATACATTTTTCAAACTCATCCTCCGGCCCGAGTTCAAGGGTCAGCCATTCGCCTGCTCTGGCCCTGATGCCGTGAGTGATATAATCTTTGGCCATGATTAGGTCTTTGCCGTCTTCGCCCTTGCCCCGGATGACAATATGGGAATGGGGATGCCCTGTGTTGTAGTGATCAACGGCGACCCAATCCAGTTTGGTCTCAAGGTCGCGCTCTATGTCTTGCATCAAGTCTCGGACGAAGGGTTTTAGGTCTGCAAGCCCGTCACCGTCGTCTGGCGACACGATGATCCGGAACTGATGTCTGTCGCCGTCGCATTTCTCAGTGAATGCGGCACCATTAATTTCGTCCAATTCCGGCCCATAAAGTTTCCCCGGTTCACCTGACCGTTCAACGCCGTCGCGCTGGAGATAGCGCAGATGGGCACGGGGTGCTGCGAGATTGCCAGAGTGCAGCTTGGCGATGCGGACCTTCACAACTGCGCGACGGCCTCCCTTGTTCATAAAGCCTGATGATGCCAACGTCCCCCATGCTGCACCACGCCCAATGCGCTGTCCGGTGAACGATGATTTTCGCCTCGTCTTGAACCCACTCTTGTAGGCGACGTCCAACACCTGCCGGACAAAGGGCTTCGGCCTTGCAGACTTCTTGTGTCCAATCTTTCCGAGGCGCGGCTCAAAATCAAACTCATTTGACATGACATTAAAAACTCCAATTGGAGCGTCCCGCATTGTCAGATGTGGATGGTTAGCGGATTTGCCAAGATGGTGTCCGCTGACACCAAGTGTTTCAACGGCTTACAGCGAAGTTGTCAACAGATTCCGTCGCGATACCGTCACAGACAAAAAGTGCTGGTATCGTAAGTCATTCAACTTCCAACGCTTTTGGCAATCTTAGTGCTACTCTGTCCACATTGCTTTAATCCTGCTTTCACCTCCCTCCATGATCTGTGTACTGAGTAATTCCCAGAACTTCACATCAACATCATGGCGAATTAAATACTGCCTAAAATTAGGACGACGTCGTGACGCAAAGGAAACAACAAAACTGAAGAAATTATGATTGCAGGAACCCACAAAATTCAGATATTCGAACGACAATTTAAGGGTTGTTTGACCCTAAAAAATAACGCAACAAACAACAAAAATTAGTTCGTCCAATTGATTTTCTTCTTCCCAAAATGCTCGGAAGGGAGAGGGGTGGGCGGCGAAAAGCGACCGTCAGAACAGAATTTTCTGACTGCACCCGAAGGGCCGAAACGAAGTGAAGGACCGCGCAAAGCACAAGAGCAAAGTTAACTGAAACGAACACAAACTTCAAACTGCAGCGTCGAGAGATTTAGTTAAGACAGAGCGTCGTTGCATATCTGACTCATTAGTCGTCCACTGATAAAGAATTTGCCTCAAGGTACTTGGAACTGCACCTGCTTGTATAAGTCGGGAATTTAACGTGTCAGTAAACTTCGTTTCAAGCGCGAGTATAAGGTCGGTGAGGCAATAAACATCAAACCCTTCGGCAAGCGCATGAAGAACTGACACTGTTACTTCATTTTCCAAATATGCTCCGGCAATCAGTAGGTTTGGCGTATATTTTGGGTGGTTATTGACGTTAACCTTTCTTATCAATTCAGTGAATAGTTCGTTGCTAAATTCTACATGTTCAAATGAAAATAGCGGAATCTCTAATGACATCACGATGTGTTCCAGCACGTTCAATCTGAATAGTAAATCAGAGCCTTCGAGCTTCCTTCGATTGACTAAAACGACAGCGCACTCACCAGCAGAGATGTTTAAACTCATCGCTGCAATTTTGAAATACGGATTATTGAAAAGATCATCAATCAACCTCCAACACAATTGAACCAACAGTTTCTCTTGATACAATCTTCGTATGAGCGGTACGTGCGTCGGAAAGTGATAGCATTGTTGGAGAATCTACAATTATATTTCCTATTCGCAATTGATCAAAGAACCTTTGCGCATGAAGGTTCACGGCTTCGGTCGAGTCGGTGTAGTGACCGTAATTTGGGCGCGACAGTGTTATGGATTTGCTGGCAAGTTTACCAATTTCATAAGCGCCAATATCGCCGGAGGCTTGGCCGAAACTCACCAATGTTCCACGCGGTTTCAAAGCCCGTAGCGAGTTTTCAAAAGTGTCTTTGCCTACCGCGTCATAAACCACATCAACACCTTTGCCTTTGGTGATTTCCAAGGCAAGTGACGCAAAATCTTCACGGGAATAGTTGATGACATGATCAACACCCAACTTTCTCAAACGTTCGGCCTTCGCTTCGCTTGAGGTTGTGCCGATGACAGTGGCTCCAAGTGCTTTGGCCCATTGGCAGAGCAACAGGCCAACGCCACCAGCGGCAGCATGGGCTAGAACGATGTCGCCGGATTTCACGACATAAACTTCATGCAAAAGAAAACTCGCTGTGATGCCTTTCAGAAGTGAGGCGGCGGCAAGTTCGTCGCTGAGGAAGTCTGGAATGCGAACCAGATAATCGGTTTTCATGTTACGCAAAGATGTATATGCGCCGGGCGGAACGCAAGCATAAGCCACGCGGTCACCTGTCCGGAATCCACGAACGCCTGCTCCAACGCTTTCGATCACGCCGACGGCTTCCATGCCTAAAATGTCGGGTGGAGTGACGAGATTAAAATATCCTGTTCGCGTATAAATATCGATGTAGTTTACACCGACAAAACGCTGGCGGATGCGTACTTCATCGCTGTTTGGTTTGGGGACAGTGATGGCCCGATATTGCAAAACTTCAGGGCCGCCATATCGGTCCATGAAGATGGCGTGGGCGTTAGCCTCGGTGGCGAGGGTTTCAGTTTTTTGCTTTGGAAAAGCTGCAACTTTCACTTGGCCGCGCAAGGCTTGTTTGATAGCGCGGAAGCCTACTTCATAAATATCGTCACCAACAGTTTTGATAAGCTCTTTCTCCCGCGACTTTGGCGGTGAGAAGCGCGAGTTCCATTCCCAGAAAGTCTGGTTCCCATCGGTGACGGCGCGCAACTTTACCTGCGCCACATATCCCATCAGCGGCAATGGTGCTTCGAGGATGCAATATTGAAAACTATGATCCTGATCAGAAAGAGAAAGCAACTGTTCGCAAATGCGCGATCCATCCGCCAGTTTGAAATCGCGCACCGCACCGATCATATCAGCGGGCGCACCGTCTTCAATCATGCTGATGGATACGGCCGGGTGCCATTGGTCATGGCCGTTGAAGTTGCGCAACATGGCCCAGACTTGTTCAATGGGCGCATCAACAATTGTGGATTTGCGAACCTCCACCATATCGACTAGCGCCCGAAGCGCGTTTTCAGCGATGTGAAGGCCGCTTGGAAAACGCCTTGGCCGATTGATTTTATGAGATCGCTTTCACGCTCCTCGGCACACTCAAATTCAGCTTTCCATGATGCGAATGTGGCATTGCCATCAGTGATCGGTGTCAGCGCCAAAGTGGCGATATAATTCTCAACGCCCATCGGGCTTTCAAGGATGGAATAGGTGCAAGACATATCGTAATCTGAAAGTGCAAGCAGCCTCTCACGAATCTTGCCGCCATCTTTCAAACGAAAATTGCGAATGCAGCCAACTTGGTCTGGCGGCATGTTTTGTTCGATACGGCTTTCAGCAACAAAGGACGTCCACTCCGGCAGAGCGTTAAAGTTCCGCACAATCGCCCACACCGAAGAAGCAGGTGCCGCAATCACGCTTGATATATAGACCTGCGCCATTACTCGTCGCGGTCTTCATCGGAAGATTTCGCTTTTCCCTTTACAGGCTTGGCTTTGTCTTTCGTCAGGCTGGCGATGTCCTTGGCATCACGGAGCACGTCGGTCATGCGGCCAAGGCTGCCGCCCTCAATGCCAATATCTTTCATTAGACTATCAATCATCGGCGCTTGCACACGGTAACGCAGCGCTGAGTCAATCACCTCATCCGTCACATTGCGATTCCCACCTGTGCCACCATTGAGTCCGTCAACATGGAGGATCTTAATGCCTTCAATATTTTCCAAGGGGCGCACAGATTCGCGCACAATGCCCTCTATCTTGTCGAGCAACTTGTTGCGATAGCGCGACTGACGAGACGCATCAGAAAGCACATTGTCGGCCTCCGCCATTTGCTTGTGGCCCTTGGCATCGACTTCGAAGCGTTCCGCCGCTGATTTTGCCAGAATTTTCTCGGCATCAGCTTCGCCTTGGGCCGTGATCTTCTTGGCTTCGGCAAAGGCTGTGGCTGA
The DNA here is from genome assembly GCA_964247245.1 of uncultured Aestuariivirga sp. Classification (GTDB taxonomy): domain Bacteria; phylum Pseudomonadota; class Alphaproteobacteria; order Rhizobiales; family Aestuariivirgaceae; genus Aestuariivirga. The sequence continues at coordinate 202,679 of CAXTTK010000001.1, read as the reverse complement.
CTTCTTTTCTGAATCTGCTTTCGACGTGAGGCGAAGGGCATCACGTTCGGTTTCGCGTTGCGTGTTAATCATCTCCACCAGTTTGCGACGTTCTACAATCTCACGTTCGCGCGCCGTGAAGGCCTGTTCTTCAGCTTGAATGGCCTTGGCACGCGCCGTTTCCGCGTTCACAATTGCAGCAGATCGCTCAGCTGACTTTTTAGATAGATCAATTGATTTCTGCAACTCGGCTGTCTCCAGCAATTTATCTTTCTCTACAGAAAGCTGACGAAGTTCACTGTCACGAACAATACGGGCTTCGCCAAGTCCGCGTTCCATGGTGATCCGGGCCCGTTCGATCTCTTCGCCGGATGCAATTTCAGCTTCTTCAAATGCTTGACGCTTGGCAATCTGCAAAGCTTCAAGTGCACGTTCGCGTTCAAGGCGGGCCTGATCCACAATACGCTCCTGCGCAATGCGTTCACCTTCAAGTTCTTGCAACGAAACAATATCCATCCGCTTCTTCTGTGACTCAGCTTTTGTCACCTCTACAGACTTAGCGGCAGTCACAATTTGCCTTTCCATATCTGCGAGTTCCAAGATACGGCGCTGCTTAACGCCCAATTCTTTCTCTTCACGTTCGCGCTCAATGCGAGCTTTCTCAAGCGAGAGATCGAGGGCAATTTGTTCACGCGCAGTCAACTCTCGATTTTTCAATTCCGCTTCTTCAATAGAGCGTCGGCGTGAGATTTCCATGTGCTGCGTATCAACTTCGTGTTTGATCCGCGCTTCAGTCAGGCTGCGCTCTTGGGCCATGCGTGATTTTTCAACTTCTTCACGCGAGGCCAATTGGGCCTGTTCTGACTCTTGATCGCGAAGGGCGCGTTCTTTGGTCAAGTCAGAGCGCTGAGTGGCGCGGCGCATTTCGATTTCTTGCTCTTGCGCAAGGCGCGCATATTCGCTTTCGCGATCAATATCCAAAACTTTTCGCTGGGCATCCAAATTCTGATTGCGGATATCCACTTGCGTGCGCTGCTCAATTTCATTGCGCATCCGGCGGCGTGACTCAATTGACTCAGTGAGTTGTGTAAGACCTTCAGCATCAAATGCATTTGAGGGATCGAAGAATTCCAAATTGGTTTGATCAAGGTCAACAATCGCAACACTTTCAAGTTCTAAGCCATTGCGCGAGAGATCAGCCGAAGCCATTTCCTTCACCAACTCAGCATAATCCTTCCGACGTTCATGCATATCTTCCAGAGTCATTTGAGCAGCCATGGTGCGCAACGCACCAGCGAATGTGCCTTCCAGCAATTCGCGCATGCCTTCAATTTGCAAAGTGCGGCGGCTTAATGTTTGGGCAGCGGCGGCAACTGATTCACGTGATGAACCGACACGCACAAAGAACTCCGCATTCATATCAACACGCATTTTGTTTTTGGTAATGAGTGCTTGTCTGTCGCGCCGCGCCACTTCAATGCGCATCACATTCATGTTCACCGGCGTGGTTTCATGCAGCACGGGGATGACAAAGGCACCGCCATTCACCACCACTTTTTCGCCGCCAAAGCCGGTGCGCACAAAGGCTGTGTCTTTGGTCGAGCGGCGATAAAGCCAGCGCAGAATATAAACTGCGATGACAATGATAATCGCTGCGATGATGAGCCACAGGATCAATTGTCCGAGTGCTTGTGCTGCCATGATATATACTCCCTTAAACTTGCCTCACCCGAAGGTGATGGCTTTGAATTTTTTGGTTTGTTCTGTTAACGCCACTTCAGTCGGCAAGCGCTCCATTGAGGAAGCGCCATAGAAACCATGGCAATTCTTGGTATTTTTCAAAATGAAACTGGCATCTTCCGGTGAGGACACTGGCCCACCATGGACAAGCACAATAGCGTTCTTATTTACTTTGAGTGCCGCTTCTGACCACGCATCAACAATAGCGGGGCAGTCCTGAAGTTTGAGGGCGGTCTTTGAGCCAATGGTGCCACCCGTGGTGAGGCCCAAATGGCAGACGATGATATCGGCTCCGGCTTTCGTCATAGCGGCAGCATCATCAGTGTTAAAAACATAAGGCGTTGTCAACATGTCTTTCCGGTGCGCCAAGGCCATCACATCGATTTCAAGACCGTAGGACATTCCGGTTTCTTCAAGATTGGCGCGGAATGTGCCATCGATCAGACCTACCGTTGGGAAGTTCTGAACGCCGGAGAAGCCGATGGATTTCAGATCATCCAGAAATTTATCGAAGTTGCAGAATGGGTCTGTGCCGTTGACACCTGCCAAAACAGGCGTGCGCTTGGTGACGGGCAAAACTTCTTTGGCCATTTCCATCACAATGTCATTGGCATTGCCGTAAGCCAGTAACCCCGAGAGTGAACCACGACCCGCCATACGGTATCGCCCTGAATTATAGATGACGATGAGATCGATGCCACCTTCTTCTTCGCACTTGGCAGAAAGTCCGGTGCCTGCACCGCCACCCACAATCGGAATGCGGCGGCGCTTCATATCCTGAAACTTTTCCATCAAAGCTGATCGATCAAAACGCGGCACTCAAGCTCTCCTTGCAATTTTTGGGGTGATGCTGGCGAAGGCGGCAAGGGCTGCTTCCACAAATGTTGCGTCATTGATATTGCCCTTCACGCGGGCAACACTGCGGCGACTGGTGAGGCGCACAGATTTTTCGATAGCCTCAAATAATGCATTGTCAGCGTCGGGATCGTGAAAGCTTTTACCCGGCGCATCAATCAATGACACCCCGCCTTCGGGCAACAGAAAGCGCACTTGCCCTTCCATTTGATTAAGGCGTTCGCCAATCCATTGCCCGATAGCGCGATTTTCGTCGCGGTTGGTGCGCATCAACGTGACACTTGGATTATGCACCACGAATTTACGCGATTTGAATTTCTCGGGCACTGAATTGCGCGGGCCAAAATTCACCATATCGAGCGCACCCACTGAGCCCACATAGGGAATGCTCGTGCGAATAGCGGCACCCATGCGATCCGCATCCGCTGCCATCACACCGCCCACAATCATGTCGGCTATTTCAGTTGTTGTGAGATCAAGCACTGCGCTGATCAAGCCGGAGTCGACAAGATTTTCCATGGAACGACCACCCGTTCCGGTGGCGTGGAAAATCAAACAGTCATAATCTATTTCAAGTCGTTTCTGGATCGCTTGAATGCAGGGCGTGGTGTTGCCAAACATGGTGAAACCCACCGCTGGCCGCGCCAGTTTACGTTTGGCTTCACGCGCATCGGCATTGGGCAATCCGGCAATCATGCCAGCCAAGGCATTGGCCGCATTGGTCAGCACCTGCTCGCTGATCGGGTTAATGCCCTGCACGTCCGCCACCGAATACATCATCATAATATCTGAGGGGCCGACATAATGACCGACATCGCCAGATGCCACAGTAGACACCATGAGTTTGGGAATGCCGACTGGAAGCTTGCGCATTCCAGCCGTGGCCAAGGATGTGCCGCCAGAGCCGCCCGCAGATATCACGCCGCCAATGCCGCGTTCGCGTTCAATCCAACGTGCAAAAGCTTCGGCCATTTCGGAAACCGATTTGCCACGATCATTTGAGAATACGGCTGATGCTCCGCCGCGATGCATGGAGGCCACCTGCATGGGGCTTACATCGGCAATTGATGGTTTTCCGGATGTCGACAGGTCAACCGTTTTAACAGGAATGCCGAGAGTGCGCAGGCGGTCGCGTATGTAGCGCAGTTCATTGCCTTTGGTATCAAAGGTTCCGACCACCAAGGCTGTGCGACCGATGCGTTCGGCGAAGGAAATTGCAAAAACTTTTTCGGTTTCACTGACTTCAACAATTGGCACTCGCGCGGGCGAAGCCATGTCGATGCCCCAACGGTTAGGCAATGCCGTTACAGCGCGATAAGTTTGCGCGCTGGATTTTTCCTCGTTGCCTTGACGTTCAATTTTGAAAATCTGCGCCACGCGGTCACGGGTTGTGTCACCTGGAATTTCTTCAGGTGCAACAACTTCTTCAGTATTACGACCAACACCCAAAAGCCGCTGTTGCAATTCACGGTCTGCTGCAAGAGCCTTTGACTCCATTACGCGGTGGATGCGACCATTGACCATGATGGCAACTTGATCGGACACCGATGTGGCAACACCGATATTTTGTTCAATCACCAAAATCGAAACATCTTCTTCTCTGGCGATGCGAATGAGCAAATCGCGCACTTGCTCGACGATGACGGGAGCTAAGCCCTCCGTCGGTTCGTCCATGACCAAGAGCTTTGGGTTCGATAATAGCGCACGAGAAATTGCCAGCATCTGTTGCTCGCCGCCAGAGAGCATTGCACCGCCATTGCCTTTGCGTTCAGCCAAACGCGGGAAGGTTTGGTAAACACGTTCCAGCGTCCAGCCGCCGCCATCCTTGGCGCGATGCATGGCAAGGCGCAGGGTTTGGTCAACCGTGAGGCTGGGCCACACACGCCGACCTTGCGGCACATAGCCTACACCTAAACGGTTTATTTCATGCGGGGCCAGCGACGATATCTCACGACCATCCAAACGAATACTGCCGCTGCGCGCCCGCTTTAATCCAGTGATGGTATTGCACAGCGTAGTTTTACCCATGCCGTTGCGACCAACAACTGAAATGATGCCGCGCTCAAGCGTTAGGGAAACACCTTGTAATGCGTGAGACTCACCATAATAAACTTGCAAATCATTTATTTGTAAAATGGGGCGATCAGCCATGGCCACCCCCTAAGTAAATCGCTTGCACTTCGGGATCGTTTTCAATCTCCTCTGGCGTGCCTTCCTTGAAGATACGGCCATTATGCATCATGGTCACATAGGTTGAAACCTTCAGTGCCACATCCAAATCATGCTCGATGATGATGTAGCCGATATGCGATGGGAGAGAATTCAGAATTTCAACAAGCCCACCACGCTCTGCAGGCGATAGACCAGCCGCTGGCTCATCAAACAAAATAAAGCGCGGAGCACCAGCCAGCGCCAGTGCAATTTCAAGTTGGCGCTGTTCGCCATGACTCAAAACTGAAATTTGGGTTTCGCGCAAACGATCTAAATGCGTGGCGTGAATAATGCGGTCCGCCTGCAACATCGTTGCGTCATCACGCGCTGGGCGGATGAGAGAAAAGCGCCCTCGTGATACACCACGACATGCCAAGTAAACACTTTCGCGCACACTAAGGCCGCCGAACAATTGTGATATTTGATAAGTGCGGCGCAAGCCACGCCGAATGCGTTCATGGGCAGGTAGGCCTGTAATATCTTCACCAAAGAATTTGATGCTTCCAGCAGTGGGTGGAAAATCTCCGGAAATGGTGTTGAACAGTGTTGTCTTGCCAGCACCATTCGATCCTAAAACGGCGCGGCGCTCGCCGGCTGCCACTTTCATGACGATGCCTTCGAGCGCTACCAAAGCCCCGAACTGCCGCCCAACGCCTTCCAGCTCCAGCGCATGAGCGCCAGTTGATGAAAGACGAGAGGTGGCAGTTTTTTGAGACATGTTATTATGGGCAGCTTGGATTGTCGCGGTTGGCAACACCGAGTTTCAGGAACTCAGCTTCGTCAAGGCCCATAGTTTGGTTGACTTGCGAAATCGTCTTGATGACTTTATTCGAAAGTTTGCCATCATCGCCCTTCACAACTTCGCTGAGATAAATATCAGCAATGGCCTGACGGTTCTTATCGAGGCTCACTTTGCCAGTTGGCGTGTCAAATGACAGCTTAGACAAAGCATCACGCAGCTTGGCTTGATCGCCAGACACATCGCCATTCACTTGATCCAAAGCCAAGAGCAAAGCTTTTGTGTTGACATAATAACCATGGGCAAACAGCGATGGCGATGGGAAACCATCTGCAAACGCAGCTTTATAATCAGCAACAAATTTCTTCCATTCTGGAGAATCATTGCTATCCGACACCGGACCAGCCGAAGGCGTTCCGATCACAACATCTTTCGATTTGCCTTCGGAACCTAAAACAGATTGATCAACAGTAATGGTCCCACCGATCAAATGGGCCGAACCACCAGCTTGCTGATATTGCGACAGGAAGTTTGTGGCATCAGCACCGCCGAGGGCCACATAGATTGCATCCACATCTTCTGGCAGAGCAGCGATAACGGACGAGAAGTCCTTGTTGCCAATTGGAACCCAAGATTTGGAAACCACATGTCCGCCTGCCTTGCAGAAGCCAGACATGAAGCCAAATACTTGGCTGTAGGGGAAGGAATAATCTTCAGCCACGGTAGCTACTTTTTTGTAGCCCTTAGTGGTGAAAGCATACTCACCAAGACCAGCCATCCATTGTGCGCCATCTGTGTTGAAGCGGAAATAGTTTGCGGCAGGATCGCGCAATGTCAAATCTTGTGCAGCAGAAGTGCCGTTCACAAAGGTGATATTTGGTTTTGTTTTGGCGTAGTCTTTAACAGCCAAGCCTTCATCGCCTGAAAGCGGGCCTACAATCAATTGCACGCCATCTTGTTCAACAAGTTTGCGAGCAGCTTTTACAGCACTGTCAGGGGACGCATCGGTTGAGCCTTTAACGATTTCAATCTTCATGCCGCCAGCCATGCCATTGTGTTCTTTAATGGCAAGCTCAACGCCGCGCATACCATCTTGGCCCAAAACGGTGAATGGGCCTTCAAGGGTTGCGAGTGTGCCGATCTTGATGGTGCCATCAGCAAATGCCAATGTTGGTGCAACGAATGCTGTTGCCAATGTAAGAGCCATTAAAGCTCTGCGATGTAGTTTCATTTTAGTTTCTCCCATTGTTAATTTTATATCCATAGTGAACCTCCTCCATATTTATGAAGAACGCAGAGATGTTGGAGCGAGGTGAGGCTTAAGCCTCTGCCACAATCCCAAAATCCCATCTGGTGAAATGAAAACAATGACCAGAAACACAAGGCCAATGAGCGTGTTGAAACGTTCAGCCCCGATCAAATCAATGGCAAAAGTTTTCATCAAAACATAAACAAGTGCGCCCAAAAACGGGCCAATCGGGTGGCGCAGGCCGCCAATTACGGCTATGACCAAAATACCAATTGATTCACCCACGCTGATGGTGCCCGGTGAAATGCGGCTGTTGAACCATACATAAAGAACGCCCGCTGTGCCTGCGATAAGGCCAGACAAAAAATAGGCAAAAACTTTGACGGCGGTGACATTATAACCAATCGCCCGCATTCGGCGTGGGTTATCGCGTGCGGCTTGCAAACTCAGCCCGAAACTGGAGCGCGCGCAATACATCACGAGACCATAAGCGATGGTGGCGATGGCGAGACATAGAAAGTAAAATGGAATGGGGTCGCGCCAATAGATTCCAAACAGGGTTGGTGGTTCAATGCCGCGATAGCCCGCAAAGCCATTGAACAAAGCGTAATTCTGATTTGCGAAATAGTAAAAAGCCGTGGCAATCGCCAGTGTGATCATAATGGTGTAGATGCCAGTGGTGCGCACGGAGATCAGACCGATCAATGTTGCGGTAACGGCAGCGATCAAAATTGCAAACGGTGCAACGATCCACCATGGCCAGCCAAAGCCCATAATGTTCACGCTGTTGGTACCAAAAATAGCAACCGCATATCCGGCAATTCCTGCCACCGTGAGCTGCGCCAAACTCACCATGCCGCCATAGCCTGCCAGCACCATGAGCGAGAGACCGATCATGCCTAAGATCAGAATTTGTCCGCCGATTTGGAAGGCAAAAAATGGCGAAACCATAAAGGGATAAAGAACAAGCGCTATGGCCAGTAAAATTTGACCCGCACCCAATTGTTGGAAGAACCGATCAAAAGCGTTGGGGCCTGCGGCCACATCAGTGATGCTCATCGCGCTGCTCCCATCAAACCTTGGGGGCGAATGGCGAGAACGACAACCATGATAACGAAGGTGAGAACCACGCCGTAAGTTGGAAAATAAACCAGACCAATTTGTTCGGCGAGTCCCACCAAGAGCGCGCCAACCGCAGCCCCGGTAACAGAGCCCATGCCACCAACGATCACGACAACCAGCGAAGCCAGCAAGTAACGCACATCTTCACCCGGTGCCACGGACAACACCGAGCCGCCAACTACTCCGGCAAATCCAGCAAGCCCTGCACCAATCGCAAACACCGCCGTGAAAATGAGTTGTACATTAACGCCGGAGGCCGAGAGCATAGCGCGATCATCCACGCCCGCTCTAATCATCATGCCCACTTTGGTTTTGTTGAGAAACAGCCAGAGGCCAACCCCAATCACCACGGCAGCCACAAACACCATCAGACGATAGAAAGGATATTTCATATAAACCACTTCGCCGGATGATTTCACGGCGGTGATCACGGGTGTTGCCACCGCTCCATCCAACCATTCCGGAATGATGAACTGATAGGTGTTGCCACCCCAGACGGCGAGCATGAGATCAGCTGCCACAATCGAAATACCAATCGTCACCAAAGTTTGGCGCAGATCATCGCCTTCCAATTTACGGAAGACAAAATATTGCATCAACACGCCAACCACCGCCATGGAAAGGCTGCCTGCGGCAATGCCGATGAGCCAATAGCCTGTCCAGTTGGCAGCACTGTAGCCAATATAAGCACCGAGCAAATAAAGCGAACCATGGGCCAAATTCACATTGCGCATCAAGCCGAACACCAACGTGAATCCGCTTGCGACCAAGAAATATAATCCGGCCACGGTGACGCCATTGAACACGGCGCTTACAAACGTTTTCTTCGGACCGACAACACTCACTAAACCTTCGGGCCACACTGCAAGAAAAAGCCATAACAACGCCGCGAGCGCCAAGAGGCCAATCAGCCCCCAGCCTTGCTTGGCCGTTAAGCCTTCATCCTTGCTGGTGTCAGCAATGTTCATGCAGTCAGCCTGCGAGTTTGTGCGTTCATCTTGGGTTCTTTGTGGAACTTGCCATCTTTCATAATGGCGAGAATGCGGGACTTGTCTTGCAACACGCGGATGTTTGAAATCGGATCACCATCAACCAAAATCATATCTGCAAGCCAGCCTTGTTTAAGCTGACCCAACTCATCGCCCATGCCCATAATCTGGCCACCAAATTTGGTTCCTGCCATAATGGCTTCCATCGGTGACATACCGACCATATCAACGAAATATTCAAAGTCCTTGGCGTTGGTGCCTTGCGGTGTCCACGCAAAGCCATAATCACCGCCAATGCACACTCGTATGCCACGCTTGTGCATTTTACGTGCGGTTTCAACGGCGGCCTCCAATTCGCGCTCATACTCAAGCGACAAGGGCGAGCCGGGCTTAATGCCCCACTCAGCAGCGCCACGCGCAGTTTGCACAAGCCACGCAAGACCCGGGGCCACAAAGTGTTTGTCCTTTACGGCCTCCAACATGTCCAAGGCTTCCTCATCTGCATAGGATGCGTGAAAAATGTTTTGAATGCCGTGGCGAATACATTGCTTCACCGATTCAGATGATCGCGCATGGGCCGCAATCACTTTATTGCGACAACGCGCCTCACTGCAAGCCATGGCCACTTCTTCTTCCGACATCGGAGTTTCTTCCGCACCCATGCCGGTAATGGATTCGCCAGAGAGATTAAGCTTGATTGAGTCCACGCCATATTTGATCAACATGCGCACTGTGCGGCGCACTTCTTCTGGGCCGGAAACCACGATGCCGAGATTGAGTCCTTCATGGGGAATATGAGGCGGTGATGAATCACCGAGGCCGCCAACCGTGGTAATCTCTGGTCCAGCCGCCAAATAGCGTGGACCCGGAATCATGCCGGAATTGATCGCATCACGCACCACAACATCAAGCCGCATCTTCGCAGCAGCAGCACCGCGCCCCGCCGTGAAACCAGCATCGATAACCAGCTTGGCCATTTGCGCCGTCCACAACATGTGCTCTTCTGGCGGCATCCGTTGAATGGGATCAATGCCGGGTGCGTTGTTCCACGAGAGGTGCAAATGTGCGTCGATCATGCCGGGCATGAGGGTTGCACCCATACCGTCAATCACAGTTTGCCCACCGGATGATGATCCGGTTGAAAACCGTGATGAGCCTTTACTGATGCTCTTGATGCGGTTGCCCTGCACCAGCACTTCGCCAGTGTATGGATATTCGCCCGTGCCATCGAGCACGCGCACATTGGTGAACAAGGTGCTGTCGGATCCATTGCCCCAAGAATTTGTATCTGCCATTTCGCTTCTCCCATATTTACCCGACTTGCTTTTGCTTTTATGTGCCGGAAGTTTGACTAGTGTTGTGCTTGCCTCAAAAATTCAGAAAGCAGTTTTGAACATTCGTTTGGTTTTTCAATCATGGTCCAATGACCGCAACGGTCGAGAATCTTGACCCGTGCATCCTTGAGTTTTTCGGCCATCGCTTGAACAGCAGACGGCGGTGCCACTTTGTCTTCATCTCCTGTTACCAAAATAGTTGGACATTTGATTAGGCGCAAATCAGCGGCAGTGGCGCTGGCCAGTGCTTCACATGTTTGTGCAAAGCCTTCGGCGTCCTGCCGCATATGGCTTTCACGAACAAATGCTGCCGCAAGCAGATTATTCGCTTTGGTGCTGGATGAAAGTCCTGCCTCAACAACTTGGTCCGCCACCACGCACATGCCTTGGCTTCTGGCAATTTGTGCACGCTCGCGAATGCGTAGACGAGCAGCGTCGGCAGGCTCCAAAATAGGCGCAAACAAAGTCATGCTCGTAATCGCATCGGGAACCAATGCTGCAATATGTTGGCAGATAATGGTGCCCATCGAATGCCCCACCAAATGACCGGGGCGAGCTGCTAAACTTTGCGCAGTTTCGATAATGGTCTGCGCCAGCCATTCAATCGAGAGTTTTTCGTGTGGCAGTTTTGAGCGGGCCGAACCCGGCAAATCTGGTCGCACACAACGATAGCCGCTCAGCGCTGGCATCAACGTTTGAAAACTATTCGATGATCCACCCAATCCATGCACAAAAATCACAGGCGTTCCATTGCCTGCAATTTCAGCTTTGAGAAATGAGGTGGAAATTGTGCTCAAGCGGCCTTCTCCAAGAGCTGATTTTCGAGAATGCCAATGCCTGAAATTTCAACCTTCATAACATCGCCTGAAACCAGATATTTAGGTGGCTTAAAGCCAATGCCAACACCTGCGGGCGTTCCCGTTGCTATGATATCGCCGGGCATCAATGTAATGCCAGCCGACAAAGTTGAGATCAATGTCGGCACATCGAAGATCAATGAAGCCGTATTGGAGTTCTGCCGCAGCTCATCATTGATCCAGCATTTCACATGGCAATTCTGCAAATCAATTTCATCACGTGTCACGGCCCATGGCCCCATAGGGCCAAATGTATCTTGCGATTTTCCAATCAGCCATTGGCTGTGCTTACCCTGCAAGTCACGCGCCGTCACATCATTGATGATAGTGTAACCCCAGACGTGATCAAGCGCATTTGCTTTGGAAATACCCCGACCACCCTTGCCGATGATCACCGCAAGCTCGGCTTCATAATCAATGGCGGATGAAACTGACTTGCTAAAAAATACAGGTGCACGGTGCGCAACCACACATTCGGGAACTTTTGAGAAAATAATTGGGTCAAGCGGAACTGTTCCTTGGGCAGCACTTGAATCAAAACCACTGGACGCAAATTCCTTAGCGTGTTCGTGATAGTTTTTGCCAACGCAAAAAATGTTACGATCTGGACGCGGGATTGGCGCTTCAAGTGTTGCTTCGCGCAACGGCATGGAATTGAGTATGGCTGGCAAAGTTGCTCTGCCAATCAGCGTCATCAAGCCGCGAGAGGCTTCCTCTTGGCTCAGATCAAACGGTGAAATCGTTTGCTTCACATCATCAACAACGCCAACACGGCGCTCGCTGCCTACAAGGTAAGTTGCAATCTTCACTTAAGACCTCCCGATCAATATTCTATACCAATTTTACGATTGGTTCATTTTGACTAATCCTATCATCATTATTTTTGACTCCACAAGGCCTAAAATAGACCTATAAGGGATTATAACACTAGATTTTACTGAACCATTCATGTAATTGGTTCATCAATGGTTCAATTGGTATAGTTAAATGCCCAAGCACAAAGCCCCTGATATCGCCGCCAACCTCCGTCAACGTATTCAACGTGGTGATTGGAGTAGTGAAAGAAACTTGCCGAATGAGCGCGCGTTGGCCGAGGAATTTAGTGTCGCGCGCAACACCATTCGCAATGCTTTCAAGTTACTCGAAGGCGAAGGATTAATCAGTCGCCATGTTGGTCGCGGCACTGTGATTGCTGAACGCTCAAACAATGAGCTTGTCGCAATTTTAGAAAAAGTATCGGGAGCAAGTCCTCTTGATATTTTGAATCTGCGTTTGATTTTGGAACCGCAGGCTGTCGCAACCGCCGCATCAAATTCAAGCACCCAAGATTTGGAACACATCATGGAAGCAGATCGCCATGCAGTGCTTTCAGTTGATCTTGAAACTTATGAATATTGGGACAATGAATTTCACCGCCGTATTTATTTGGGAACGCGCAATGAGTTTCTCATCAACCTGTTCGGCATGTTGTCGATTATTCGCCACCGCGAACCAATGATGGAAATCAGGCAACGTGCATTCAGCGAAGAGCGCCGATTGTCTTATTGCGCACAACATGTGCAAATTTCAAATGCGCTGCGCGTACGCGATGCGCAAGGTGCCGCCAATGCTATGCGTTCTCATTTATTGGCGCGTCGTCGCAATTATTTTGGAGAATAGATCATGCGAGACCGTGGGCTTTTGCTGAAAATGGATTATCGCCACGAACAAGGCACAGATATTTTTGGCTTGCTGCAACGCATTTCCGGCACCAGCCCAGTTGATGTGATGAACGTGCGCATGATGGTGGAACCACAAGCCGCTGCTGTCGCCGCGTCAAATGCAACAGACACTGATCTCAATCATATTCGTGAAGCCCATGAAGCTGCCATCGAATGCCACGAACCAGCAACTTTTGAGTTGCTCGATGCTGAGTTTCACAAACGTATTTTTGCGGCCACGCGCAACGAGCTGCTCACTTGCCTGCATGATATTCTCCGAGTAATCCGCAATCAAACACCGTGGATTGAAATTAAACGGCGCAGTTATTCAGAGGATCGTCGCCTAGCCTATTGTGATGATCATGAATTAATTTTGAAGTCGCTGTTCGCACGTGACGCTGAGGGCGCGGCAAAGATGATGAGAGCTCATCTGGTTTCAGTAAATCGAAATCTTTTTGGCAGTAGCGGTGTCTACTAGAGTTGCGAAATTGGTTACGCATTCCTTTTTGACAGCTTGTCCATGCATTCAATTGTTAAGCCAGCCAGAACCCCTCGGGAACAAATTATCCGGAAATTATCCGGAATGGGTAAAAACCGATAAGTGGTTTTTAGGTCTAAGTTTTTGAAATCATTGGCGCACCCGACAGGATTCGAACCTGTGACCTCTGCCTTCGGAGGGCAGCGCTCTGATCCAGCTGAGCTACGGGTGCTATAGGCAGGTCTATAGCCAACCAAAGACCAAACCGCAATCAGGTCAATTTCTTATGAGCTTGAACGTCCAAAGCTTTCTGAAACTTTTCTAAAGGCCAGCTTTCTTTCAAGGCGCGTTGCATCAAAGCGCCTTGAGACTCTGGTGCCAAGCCGCCAATCGGTGGGTCTCGGTCTAGATTTGTTGGGAACGCGTATCCTTCTGCACAGGCAGCAATGGCATTCTGTGTTGAACGCGCATCCAGCTTTGCCATTTGCAATGCTGGATAAAGCGAAACGCTCATCCACGCGCGGTCCATCGCCTCCATGGCGCGGCCATAGGCTGAAGAGATCTGCAACAAATTCGCCATGCGCCGAACGTCTTTGGTGCGGTTCGTGCCCGCCGCATGAAACAGTGCCGGATTAAAAAATGCCATGTCACCTTTGGCCAGAGGCAGCTGAACATGATGTTCGGTGAAGTAAGTTTGGAATTCTGGTAGCGCATACGCAAAATAACCGGGCGCATAGCTTTGGCTGAAAGGCAAATAAAGCGTTGGCCCTGTTTCAACGGGCATATCACAATGCGCCACAGCACCCTGCAATGTGAGCGCTGGCGAAAGCAAATGCGCATGCGCCGGAAATTCTGCAATCTGCGCCGCTGTTTGAAAACCCATATGATAATCGCGGTGCATGGATTGCGCGGCTCCGCCGGGATTCACAACATTAACCTGTGATGTCACTTGATAGCCCAGACCCAGCCAGCTTTGTGAAACCATGGCGATCATGTCATTGGCATAATAGCGCGCAAAACAAGCAGGATCGCGCAAAGCTACTTTTTCCAGCACGTTCCAAATTCGGTCATTGGCTCCGGGCTTGGCAAAGTGATCGCCAGCGCTGGTACCCGCCGCATGTTGATCTTTGATGATGGCGTCGAAATTGGCGCTCATCATGTCCATCGCGTCCATATCAGTGGTTGCGTTTTTGAAAACCACGATGCCCGGGCCAGTCATAAAAACCTCAGCCCATTCGGCCATTACAGCTTTGCGTCCCACATCATCAGCAGCCACTTTACGAATTTCGATGCCATCATAAATCGGCACATTCTTTTCAATCGCAGCAGCCAGAGGATAGTCGGCCAGCTTCGCCTCGCGCGCAATTTCGCGTTTGAAATCTTCGAGGTTGCAGCACTGAGCATTCAGCCACACTCGTTTAGATCGTTTAGCACTTGTTTGATTTTTGCTCATCTTATCCTCGTCACTTATGTGTTTGTAAAAATCTACTTCATTGCTAAGATACTTATACCTCTCAAACACCTCAAAAACACCTCAAAGAAAATGAAAAAAAGCGATTTTACACTCAAGGAAATTGCCCATCAGGCAGGTCTGAGCCTTGCCACCATTGACCGTGTGATGAACGCAAGGCCCGGAGTGAGACCATCGACAGTAAAGCGCGTAAAACAAGCCCTGCGAGAGTTGAAAAATCAACAAGACCAAATTTTTATGGTTGGTCGCAAGTTTATGATTGATGTGCTCGTGGAAGCTCCGGACCGCTTTATTGAGCTATTACGCAATGCCCTTGAAACGGAATTGCAAGCAATGCACCCAGCCGTGTTTCGCTGCCGCTTTCACACGGGAGAAATTATCAGGCCGGAAAAAATCATTGCCCAACTTCGCCAAATTGGATTGCGTGGCAGCCAAGGGGTTTTATTGAAGGCACCAGACTTGCCAGAGATTGTTGAGGCTGTGGATGCTCTCATGCAAAAGGGCATTCCAGTGATTACGTTGGTAACCGACATTCCGCATTCAAAGCGACTAGCCTATGTAGGAATCGATAACCGCGCGGCTGGTCAAACTGCAGCTTATTTGATGGGGTCATGGTTAAAAAGCCCCAAGGCAACAGTTTTGGTCACACTTTCAAGCGTCGGCTTTCGCGGCGAAGAGGAGCGTGAAATGGGCTTTCGCAAAGCACTTCGGCAAAATTATCCGCATTTAAATCTGGTTGAGGTGAGTGAGGGCTTCGGCAAGAATCAAGCTACGGGAGAACTGGTGGCCGACGCCTTGCGCCATAGTCCTGATATTTGCGCCGTCTACTCAATAGGAGGTGCTAATACAGCTGTCGTTGAAGCCTTCGCAGGCATGGGGCGTCCGATTCATGTGTTCATCGCCCATGACCTTGATGTCGATAACCTGAAATTGCTTAGGCAGTCTAAGCTTAATGCAGTTCTGCACCATAACCTAAAGGCGGACATGCACACGTGCTGCAGGTTGATTTTACAAGCCAATGGCGCATTGCCCAACCAAGATATAAATCCACTTTCAGCAATTCAGGTGATCACACCTTTTAACATTCCGCAGATTTGAGTGCTTAACAATTAACTCTAGATTCAAATGATCGTTTAAACTCAATCTTTCGGAATGTGGTTTGCATGAACTCAACTCGAACGGACTTGTACCGATTCGGGAATTGGAAATGTGCAATGGCCAAAGCTGAGAAGATTCGTATCGATTGGGTCGATTACGCAAAAGGCATATGTATTGTTCTGGTCGTCATGATGCATTCGACGTTGGGCGTTGAAAAGGCCGCTGGCACAGTTAGTTGGCTTCACGGCTTTATCGACTGGGCCAGGCCATTCCGTATGCCCGACTTCTTTATGATCTCAGGCCTCTTTCTCGCCAGCAGCATTGATAAACCATGGCGCAAATATCTCGATTCAAAGGTTCTGCATTTCCTCTATTTTTATGTTCTGTGGCTTTTCCTGCAAACGATATTCAAGGCCTGTTTGGTCTGCGGATTAGACGGCGCAATTAACGCGTCCAAGGTTTTCTTAACCGGTTTTATAGAACCTTTTGGCACGCTTTGGTTCATCTATCTCTTACCAATCTTCTTTGTTACCGTAAAAGCACTGCGTAAGGTACCACCTTACATCATGTTTTTCGCTGGTGCATTATTGCTATCGGCGCGCATCGATACAGGTTGGCTGTTGATTGATGAATTCGCATCGCGCTTTGTTTATTTCTATGTTGGGTTTTGGTTAGCCAAATACATCTTTGCCTTCGCAGCAGAAATAGGTGCAAAGCCCATCGCTGCTATTTTAGCGGGTCTGGTGATCTGGGGTTTTGTCAATTACCAGATGGTTCAATCAGGCTTCAGCCTACTGCCCGGATTCAGCCTCGCGCTGGGCTTAATTGGAGCTTGCGCAGTGGTAAGCACCGGCGTCCTCTTATCAAAATTCAAAATGGCATATGCGCTGCGCTATTGCGGCCAAAATTCAATCGTCATTTATCTGTCGTTCTTTTTGTTCATGGCGACGTCTCGCACGATATTTTTGAAGCTCGTGCCACATTTTGATTTAGGCTTGATCTCTTTGGTCGTCACAGCTTCTGGCGTTATTGGGCCAATTATTTTATTTTGGCTGACGCGCAATACAAAACTATCCTTCTTGTTCAAAAGACCTGAATGGGCAAAGCTGGCAAAAACTTTGGAGCGGTGGCATAGTCCGTCTTATGTCAAACAATTCCACATTAAAGCCCGGTGATCATCTTTATCTAATTGATGGTTCGGGCTATATTTTTCGCGCCTATCACGCATTGCCTCCACTGACCCGCAAAAGTGACGGGCTTCCCGTTGGCGCCGTGCAAGGCTTCTGCAACATGTTATGGAAGCTGCTCAGTGAAACCCGCAGCGACAAAAAGCCAACGCATTTGGCTGTGATTTTTGATCATTCCAGTAAAACCTTCCGCAACGATTTTTATCCCGAATACAAAGCCCACAGACCAGAAGCGCCAGCAGATCTGCGCCCACAATTTGGCTTGATCCGCCAAGCCACCAGAGCTTTCAACGTGTCTTGCGTTGAAATGCAAAACTATGAAGCTGATGATTTGATCGCCACTTATACAAGGCAAGCTGTTGAAGCCGGTGCAACAGTGCGCATTGTGACATCCGACAAAGATTTGATGCAACTGGTGAAGCCCGGTGTGATGCTACTCGATACAATGAAAGACAAGGAAATTTCAGACGCGGAAGTCTTTGAGAAATTTGGTGTCACACCCGATAAGGTGATTGAAGTGCAAGCGCTGGCAGGCGATAGCGTCGACAATGTTCCGGGCGTTCCCGGCATTGGATTAAAGACTGGCGCGGAGCTGATCAATCTTTATGGTAATCTCGAAACGCTGCTCGAAAAAGCATCGGAGATCAAACAGAATAAACGCCGCGAAAACCTGATTGAGTTTGCCGAGCAAGCCCGCATTTCAAAACGCTTGGTCACGCTGGATGAACATGTGCCAATTAAAGAAACGATCGATGAATTTGCGGTTGATGTGCCAAAGGCCTCGCAGCTCATCGGCTTTTTAAAGTCGCTCGAATTCTCAAGCTTCACGCGCAAAATTGGCGCAGCACTTTCCGCTGATGTGGATGCCATTGATGCAACGCCAGTCACTTTTGAATTCTGGCCTCCTGAGGGTGGCTTGCCGCCGACGCCCGATAAGCCAAAATCAGAAATGCCAAATATGTTTGCGGGCCATAGGCAGGCGGTTCCGGTTGAGGCGTATGATCCTTTGGCAGCCATGCGCGCCATTCCTGTCAACCATGCCGAATATGAAACAGTAACCACTTTACCGGCACTCGATAAATGGATTGCCACGGCCTTCGAACAAGGCTTTGTGTGCATAGATACCGAAACCGATTCACTTGATGCCATGCAGGCCAAAATCGTCGGAGCTTCATTGGCGCTGGGTCCGGGCAAAGCGTGTTACATTCCGCTCGCGCATAAAGGCGCAGGTGACGGCCTATTTGCTGCTGGTCTACATGAGGGCCAAATTCCGCTTGAACAAGCATTGACCAAACTAAAGCGACTCTTCGAAGCGCCCAGCGTGATGAAGATCGGCCAAAATTTAAAATACGACATGCTGCTGCTGAAAAACTACGGCATCAATGTCGCCCCACTCGATGACACAATGTTGCTATCCTACGTCACGGAGTCGGGCGATGTTGGACACGGCATGGATGAATTATCGCAGCGCCATCTCGGTCATAAACCCATCGCCTTCAAAGACGTGGCAGGTACGGGCAAATCCTCAATCACCTTCGACCGCGTGGCCATTGATAAAGCCACAGCCTATGCTGCTGAAGACGCCGATATCACGCTGCGGCTGTGGATGGTGCTTAAACAAAGACTTTTACAAATGCACAAAGTCACGGTTTACGAAACTCTGGAGCGCCCGCTGGTGCCTGTGCTTACGCAAATGGAATTTGAGGGCATTGAAGTTGACCGCAGTGTGTTGGCCAAGCTCTCATCAGAATTTGCCAACAAGCAAGGCATTGTGGAAATCGAAATCCACAAACTCGCGGGCCAAACGTTCAACATCGGCTCGCCCAAACAATTGGGTGAAATTCTTTATGATAAAATGGCGCTGCCTGGTGGACGTAAAACCGCAACCGGTGCTTGGAGCACAGACTCCGACGCGCTCGATGATCTAGCGACGCAAGGTATCGTTCTAGCGCAACGTGTTCTCGATTGGCGGCAACTTGCAAAATTGCGTTCGACCTACACCGACGCATTGCCCGAATTTATAAATCCGAAAACCGGCCGTGTCCACACGTCCTATGCCATGGCCTCAACCTCAACTGGCCGCCTGTCATCGACAGATCCAAACTTACAAAATATTCCGGTGCGCACCGACGATGGTCGAAGAATTCGCACAGCCTTCGTGGCACCCAAAGGCAAAAAGCTGATCAGCGCCGACTATAGCCAAATCGAATTGCGTGTGCTGGCCCATGTCGCGGACATTCCACAACTTAAAAAGGCCTTTGCCGATGGCCTCGACATTCATGCCATGACAGCGAGTGAAATGTTTGGGGTGCCCATAGAGGGCATGGAATCTTCCGTGCGTCGCCGCGCCAAAGCCATCAACTTCGGAATCATTTACGGAATATCAGCCTTCGGCTTGGCCAATCAACTCTCAATCAGCCGTGAGGAAGCAGGTGAATATATCCGTACCTATTTCAAGCGCTTCCCCGGCATCAAGGACTATATGGAATCAACCAAAGCTTTCGCCCGCGCAAACTCTTATGTCGAAACCATCTTCGGGCGGCGCATGCATTTCCCGCGCATCAATTCTCCAAACCCATCAGAAAAAGCTTTCCTTGAACGCGCCTCGATCAACGCGCCGATTCAAGGCTCCGCTGCCGACATCATCCGCCGCGCCATGGTGCGCATGATGCCTGCTTTGAGTGAAGCAGGATTGAAAGCTCGTATGCTTTTGCAGGTGCATGACGAATTGATTTTCGAATGCGATGAATCAGAAGTTGCGGCCACCACTAAACTAGTCAAGACCATCATGGAAAAGGCCCCGGAGCCTGCGCTTAAATTATCAGTGCCTTTAAGCGTTGACGCCAGAGCTGCAAATAACTGGGATGAGGCGCATTAAAGCGATTTTGGCTTTTGCCAAAATGCGCCCTAAGTCGCGCCTAACACCCCAACACCACTGCTGATCATGGCGATGCCCATCCATTGCCAGACGGTGGTTTTTTCCTTTAGCAAAATCATCGCAAGTAAAGTGGCAATCGCGCCATAAGCGCTGATCCCCATAGACCCGAATTCTTTGTTGGGCAGCCGCCCCATGTAATTGATGCCAGAAACCGCGGCCACATCAAATGCCCCCATCGCAAAAATTCCAGCCCA
Organism: uncultured Aestuariivirga sp.; assembly: GCA_964247245.1. Taxonomy (GTDB): domain Bacteria; phylum Pseudomonadota; class Alphaproteobacteria; order Rhizobiales; family Aestuariivirgaceae; genus Aestuariivirga. The sequence goes on along the minus strand of CAXTTK010000001.1, from coordinate 182,538 downwards.
AGCCCTAGAGCTGATTTTTGCAACAGCAGGCTTCTCGCGCATCACAAACGGAATGAGAACCAAGGCCGCCGGAAACCGCGCCATGAAAGTAGCTTCAAATTCTCCCACATGTTCCGCAATTTTTTGGCCGAGAATAACAGAGCTGGCAAAAAACACTTCGGCTACAACACAAGAGAAAATGAGCAGCGGAATTTTGCCTTTCTGAACGGCATTCACACCACCATCATCTGGGCCGGTACGGGCCACCACAACGGCGCCAATGATAATAGCAAGCATAGCCAACCATTGAGATAGGCTTGGCTGCAGACCGTGAATCATACCCCAAATCACAACGAGCGCCGGATAACCAGCCGTTGCCGGCCCTACGACTGAGACAGGGGCGAGACTGAAAGCTATGAACAGGCTACTAATAGCCAGGCCATAAATCACACCTAATATGATGGCGAGTTCAAGGGTGGCTGTGTCAGCCTGTAGGATGGTACCATTCCAAAGCACAATCCCCGCCAGAAGAAATCCGCCCGCCAGCAAAGTTCCAATGGCCATCCGGTAAGGCCCCACATCATTCGCAAAATTGCGCGCCAGCAAATCATGCAAAGACCAGCACAATGCAGCGAATAGACCGAACATGACGGCAAGCATTAAATCACCTCTTATTCTGTGTTAGCATTCAGTCTGATTTCCTGCCATGACGGTTTTGCATGTTCCCATGACTGGAAACGACAAGTATTCTAAGTGCTTGGCGCTAAGGTAGTTCTCATGTTCCTGTCCGTCTTCGATCTCTTTAAAATCGGCATTGGCCCTTCGTCGTCCCACACCATGGGGCCGATGGTGGCGGCTAAGCGCTTTTTGGATTTGGCGAAGGCGCAGGACGTAAGCGCGGCCACGAGGTTAACGGCAACCTTGCATGGCTCACTGGCCTTCACAGGCAAAGGCCACGGCACCGACCGCGCGATTGTTCTAGGCCTCGCAGGCGAAACGCCGCAAGATATTGATCCTGACGATGTCGAAACGATTTTGATCAAAATGAATGAGGTAAGGATCGGAGACCGCAGTTTTGCTTTTGATCAAACCAAAGACATTATATTCGATTTTGGCCCAGCCCTGAAAGGCCATGCCAATGGCTTAGTAATTCGTTTGCATGACGGTACGGGCAACATATTACTCGAAGAAACCTATTATTCCATCGGCGGCGGCTTTGTGATGACAGCAGCTGAACGCACAGGTAGCAACCACGCTCCGTCCAAACGCATTGTGCCCCACCCGTTTAAGTCAGCGATGCAAATGCTAGAAATGGGCAAAACATCCAGCCTCACAATAGCCCAGATGAAGCGCGCGAACGAGATCACGGGTTTGACCGAAGTGGAGTTAAACAACGGCCTCGACCACATCTGGTCTACTATGAATGCTTGCATCAATCGCGGGCTGAAAACCCATGGCATCCTGCCGGGCGGCCTCAAAGTGAAACGACGCGCGGCGGATATTTTTGAAAAACTCAAATCAGAATATCGCAACAATCAAATTCAGCCGCATCAAATCATGGATTTTCTCTCTGTTTATGGCATGGCTGTGAATGAAGAAAACGCAGCAGGCGGAAAAATAGTAACAGCCCCCACCAACGGCGCAGCCGGTGTCGTCCCCGCTGTCATCCGTTACTACCTCGATCATTGCGTGGGCGCAGATCAAAGCGGCATCCGCACTTTTCTGCTGGCCGCCTCTGCCATTGGTGGAATTATCAAACACAATGCTTCAATCTCGGGCGCTGAAGTCGGTTGCCAAGGTGAAGTAGGCTCGGCGTCTGCCATGGCGGCCGCTGGATTATGCGCAGCACTCGGAGGCACGAATGAACAGGTGGAAAATGCGGCAGAGATTGCCCTCGAACATCACCTCGGCATGACTTGCGATCCAATCGGCGGCTTGGTGCAGGTGCCGTGTATTGAGCGTAATGCCTTTGGTGCTGTCAAAGCCGTCACCGCCGCATCACTGGCCTTGCGCGGCGATGGCCAGCATCTGGTGCCGCTCGACAATTGCATTGAGACGATGCGCCAAACTGGAATGGACATGAGCGAACGCTATAAAGAAACTTCAACGGGCGGTTTGGCTGTCAATGTCGTTGAGTGTTAACGCAGACGACGTGGTGCGACCGCTGTGGCTGTCGTAGGGTCTTCCGGCCACAAATGCTTCGGATATCTTCCGCGCAAATCTTTGCGCACATCAGGATAAGCGTTCACCCAAAAAGTTTCCAGTGACTGCGTAATGGCAACAGGCTTGCCACCAGGCGATAGCAACTCAATCTTCAACCGCGCCTTACCACCCGCAATTTGCGGAGCACTTTTCATGCCAAACATTTCTTGTAAGCGAACCCGCAAAACTGGATCACCATCAACATCATAGTCAATCAGGTAATGCCCACCGCCCGGCACTTCCATGCGGGCAGGGGCCAACTTTTCGATTTTAGAAAGCTTATCATGTTGAATCATGCCCCGCAAAATCGTCAGCATATCCAACCGCTCCAAATGGCTTTTGCGCGAAATGCCCGCAAGATAAGGAACCAACCATTCCTGCAAACTTCCAAGCAATGCTTTATCTGAAAAATCCGGCCAGCCATGTTCTGGTATTATGCGATGTAAAAAATTAATCCGTGAACGGAACATCTTCGCAGCATCACTCCAAGGAAGGGACATCAAACCCATGGCCTTAACACCTTGCCCCATTGCAACAGTCACGGCTTCAGGTTCAGGTGTTGCCAATAGTCGCTCTTCCAAAACCAAAGCGCCTAGCTTGACTGACCTTGATGCACTGACCACTTGCGCCTTTGCATCCCAAAACACGCCAGCACTTGTTATAATCTGATCCTTGAAATGCGTTTCAATCTCAGCTCGGGTTATGATCGCTGCCAGATGCACCTTCGCATCAACTTGGCTGCCATCCAATAACCCAATTGCAATCCAATCAGCCTTGGCCAATGAATCATGCTCGGCCACGATAGCGCCAGCACCCGAAGACATGCGAAAGCGCCCAAGACTCCCACGCCTCTGCGCAATTCGGTCTGGATAGGCGAGCGCTAACAACACACCATGAGAAACTTCAGCCACATCATCTTGAATGCCAGCCTGATCCTTAATTTGCCGCGCCGCTTGTTTCATACGTTCACGCGCAGAACCCCGGACATGCATCAACCGCGTTTCCACATCAGCCGATATATCGCGTGGCAAGCCATCACGCTCCGAAATCATCGCAGCAATTTCGGCAGCCGTTGCACCGGCCCCTAAAGCTTTGCCCGTTATCACCATATGCGACAGCCGCGGATGTAAGGGCAATCTGGACATGGCTTTGCCATGTGGCGTAATCGCGCCAGCACTATCAAGTGCCCCCAATTTTTTCAGAACATCTTGTGCATGGCCAAAAGCTGCACCAGGCGGCGCTTCCAGCCATGGTACATCATTCGTACCCCAAGCAGCCAATTCCAAAACCAGCGATGTTAAGTCCGCAATGCGAATTTCTGGATCATCATGGAATGCCAGTGCGCGTGTTTCGCCCTCCGGCCAAAGCCTATAGCAAACACCAGGCCCCAGACGGCCAGCACGGCCTTTGCGCTGTTCGGCGGAAGCTTGAGAAACGCGAATGGTTTCAAGAGCAGTCATGCCTGAAGCCGGGTCAAAACGCGGCGCGCGCTTAAATCCTGAATCGATCACAGCCTCAACACCATCAATTGTCAGTGAAGTTTCAGCTATCGTCGTCGCCAAAACAATCTTGCGGCGCCCGATTTCTGATGGTTTGATCGCTGCATCTTGATCAGCCAGCGTCATCGCCCCATAAAGCGGACGAATATCCGTGTTCTGTGGCACGTTACCAATTAACGCTTGCTCAACACGCCGAATTTCTCCTTCACCCGGAAGAAACACCAACAAACTACCCTTCACCTCGCGCAAAGCCTGATGAACAGCTCTCACGGAATCGGCCACCACAGTTTGCCGCGTGGTCTTATCGAGGTGTTTGGTAACAACCGAAAAAATTCGCCCTTTCGCGTTTAAAATCGGTGCACCATCTAAAAAAGTCGATAAGCTTTCAGTATCCAGAGTCGCCGACATAATCAGAAATTTTAAATCATCGCGAAGTCCGCGTTGCACATCCAAACAAAGAGCGAGTGATAAATCCCCGTCCAAATTACGCTCATGAAATTCATCAAAGATCACGAGGCCAATATCCGAAAGCTCAGCATCCTGCTGCAAGCGCCGCAGCAAAATCCCTTCTGTCACCACTTCAATGCGCGTTGCAGCTGAAACTTTGCGTTCCAGGCGAACTGTGTAACCCACGGTCTCGCCCAGCTTTTCATTCAGCGTCTGCGCCATGCGCGATGCCGCAGCCCGCGCTGCCAAACGCCTAGGCTCCAACATCACAATCTTTTTGCCAGCAAGCCAGGGCTCATTCAGCAATGCCAAAGGCACCCGCGTTGTTTTGCCTGCCCCGGGCTCTGCCACCAAAATGGCAGAAGGCCGCGAACTGAGTGCGGCCTTCAAATCCGGAATGATGTCGTCAACAGGAAAAATCATTTCATCTCTTTTGACCAAGGCGGATCAGCGCCCGCGCGTGAGACGGTGACTGCCGCAGCCTTCATAGCGAACTGAGCCGCATTTTTTAAAGTCGCTTCATCGATCACAGCCAGCGCCTTCTTGGTCAACTTCTTGCTGCGCTCAAGATATGTTAGCAATCCCGCCGTGAAAGTATCACCTGCACCTACAGTATCAACCACGTCCACTTTGGGCACATTCAGCTTGAACGAGAAATCTCTGGTGTATACTTCAACACCATCGCCGCCCTTGGTGATGGCAACAATCTTTACACCACGCTTGACCCAAGCCTTGCCAAAATTAGCCAAGCTTTTTGATCCATTCATCCACAACACATCTTCATCGGATATTTTCACGATATCGGCAATGCTCATCATATTGAACAGGCGCACCTGATGTTGTTTTCTTTTCCGCTTCGTAATCAAAGTGGCGCGAATATTAGGATCAATACAAATTACCCGTGATTTATGCTCTCGCTTTGCCAAGGCTTCGTAAGTGCCGCCGCAAGGTTCCGGGATCAGACTGATTGAACCGAAATGCAAAGCCGTGACGGCCTTGGGCAACTTAGGCATATCCTTTTTTAATAAGTTTCGCGCCGCCGAAGCATCATCCACAAATGAGTACCGCGCGTGGCCATCCAAAAGCTTTACAAACGCCAGTGTGGTGTGCAGGTCTTTGCGCCTCACATAACGCAAATCCACTTTCGATTGTGCTAAACCCTCAGCCAAACTATCGCCGAAGAAATCGGTGCTTATGCCGCCAAAAAATCCGGTTGGCACATCAAGGCGGCCCAAGGCGATGGCCGTATTATAAATCGAACCACCGTTAAACGGCTGATACACAAATGCGCCATCTGCACCCTCACGAGGCAAAAAATCGATCAAAGCTTCACCGCAACACAAAATCATGACATTTCCTCCCGAACGCTGCATAACAAACGCATGGCCCCCATGCAATAAATCTCGCAGCCTGATTTATTGCAAAGCGGTTTTCCACAGTGTAGAGGGTCATTTTGATTAGCGTACCTCAATTTCATTGGAGCAAGCTTTATGACCACCCGCCTCATTCCTGTTGATCCATTTGATATTGTTGTGTTTGGCGCAACGGGTGATTTAGCGCAGCGAAAATTAATACCCGCTTTGTTCCACCGCGATGAACAGGGCCAAATTCCTGACGAATCGCGCATTATCGGCACGTCGCGCCGCGAGATGAGTGATGAAGAGTTTCGCACATTCGCAGCCACTGCGCTGGAATCTTTTGTCGACGAAAAACTACGCACACCAGAAATGATGAGCAAGTTTTTGGGTCGTCTCACTTACATAGCGGCAGAGGCTGGTAAAGACGATGGCTGGCCAAAGATTGATGCAGCGCTAGCGCAAAATCAAGATCGCATACGTGTGTTCTATCTGGCAGTTGGCCCGGATCTTTTCGGCCCCATTTGTGAACGCTTGGGCAACCATAAACTCGTCACGCCAAATTCACGTGTCGTCGTAGAAAAGCCTTTGGGCAAAAGTGGCGAGTCCGCACAAGCGGTGAACGATGCAATTGGCAAAGTTTTTGCTGAACCGATGATTTACAGAATCGACCATTATCTCGGCAAAGAAACCGTGCAGAATTTAATGGCATTGCGCTTTGCTAATTCGCTATTTGAACCGTTGTGGACTGCTGCGCATATTGATCATGTGCAAATCACCGTTGCTGAAACTCTGGGTGTTGAAGCGCGCGCTGGTTACTATGATACATCGGGTGCATTACGCGACATGGTGCAAAACCACATTCTCCAGCTTTTGTGCTTAGTAGCGATGGAACCTCCAAGTTCGATGGATGCCGATGCCGTTCGCGATGAAAAACTGAAAGTGTTGAAGTCACTCAAAACACTCACGACAGATCAGTTGGAATCCAATGTGGTGCGTGGCCAATACCGCGCGGGTTCCACTGATGCTGGCGCTGTAAAAGGCTATCTCGAAGAGCTCGGCAATCCCGAATCAAAAACTGAGACTTTTGTAGCCATCAAAGCCGAGATCGCTTCGTGGCGTTGGAACCAAGTGCCGTTCTATTTGCGCACCGGTAAACGTCTCGCTCAGCGCGAATCGGAAATTATGGTCGAGTTCAAACCAGTTCCCATTAATGTGTTCACAAAATCAGCAGGCAACTTGCAACCTAATCGTTTGGTCATCCGTTTGCAGCCAAATGAAGGTGTCAAACTTTGGTTGAGTGTCAAAGAGCCAGGCCCTGGTGGAATAAGACTTAAGAATGTGCCGCTGGATATGAGTTTTGCTGAGGCCTTCAGCACAAGGCAGCCCGAAGCCTATGAACGCTTGCTGATGGATGTCGTGCGCGGCAATCAAACGCTGTTCATGCGTCGTGACGAAGTGGCTGCCGCTTGGAAATATATTGATCCGATTTTGGATCATTGGAAAGAAACAACCGATGTTCCAAAACCTTACACCTCTGGCACTTGGGGGCCGACCTCGGCTATCGCATTAATTGAGCGTGACGGTCGCACTTGGTATGAAGGTCAAGACACATGATCGCCCACAAGCGGATTTTTGAAACGGGCGCAGCCTTGGCAGACACATTGGCCAATGATGTTGCAAACTGGCTGAAAGAAGCGATTGTAAAAAACGGCAGTGCAGTCATGGCGGTCTCAGGTGGCTCAACGCCAAAGCCGTTTTTTGCAGCACTTTCAAAACAAAAAATGGACTGGGCCAAGGTCACTATCACCTTGGTCGATGAGCGAGCTGTGCCCGAAGACAATCCACGTTCTAACGCAAGGTTGGTGCGCGATAATCTGTGGCGCAATGAAGCCGCTGTGGCACGGTTTTCTCCGCTTTATCTCAATCCGCTCATTGTCCGCATTGGGCCCTTTGATGTGGCTATTCTGGGCATGGGCAATGATGGCCATACAGCATCATTCTTCCCCGGCGGGGACAATCTCGCCAAAGCCATTGATCCGACAAATTCAGATGCTGTGATAACCATGAACGCGGCAGGCGCAGGCGAACCACGCCTAACCTTTACATTGCCGCGCATTCTTAAAGCATCTCACCTTTGCATCCACATTCAGGGCCAAGATAAAATGCAGGTTTTAGACAAAGCACTGGCAGGCGCAGATGAACTCGAAATGCCCGTGCGTGCCGTGCTTCATTCTGCCAAACCATTAGATTTGTATTGGTGTCCATAATGTCCGTACACAGAACAGTTTCTGCCGTCACCGAAAAGATAATTGCGCGCAGCAAGACAAGCCGCAAAAATTATCTGGAAAAAATCGAACGCGCCATTGATCGCCAACCCAAGCGTAAGGCGCTTGGTTGTGCTAACATCGCCCATGGTTTTGCCGCGTGTGGTGCTGGCGATAAAAACGCATTGCGCAATGGCTCAGGCCCCAACCTCGCAATTGTCACATCTTATAACGACATGCTTTCGGCCCATCAGCCATTTGAATTCTACCCTGATCTTATTCGCCAAGCTGCGCGCGAAGCAGGCGGAACCGCCCAAGTGGCGGGCGGCGTTCCTGCCATGTGCGATGGTGTGACCCAAGGCGAAACCGGAATGGAACTGTCGCTGTTCTCGCGCGATGTCATTGCCATGTCGACTGCTGTGGCTCTGAGCCACCAGATGTTTGATGCAAGCGTCTATCTCGGTGTTTGCGATAAAATTGTGCCGGGCCTCATCATTGGCGCATTGGCATTCGGACATTTGCCCGCAGTATTCATTCCCGCTGGCCCTATGACATCTGGTTTGCCCAATGAAGAGAAAGGCAAAATCCGCCAGCTTTTTGCTCAAGGCAAAGTTGGCCGTGAGGCGCTGCTTGAAGCTGAAAGCCAAGCTTATCACGGCCCCGGCACCTGCACATTTTATGGCACCGCCAATTCCAATCAGATGTTGATGGAAATCATGGGCCTGCATTTGCCCGGCTCTACGTTTGTGAACCCCGGCACGCAACTGCGCGATGAAATCACCAAGGCTTCAGCCAAACAAGCGATGAGCATTACAGCACTTGGCAATCAATACACACCCATCGGAAAAATTTACGATGAGAAGGCCGTGGTGAACGGCGTCGTGGGGTTGCTAGCGACTGGCGGATCGACCAATCATACGATGCATGTTGTTGCCATGGCCGCAGCAGCAGGTATTGCACTCACATGGGATGATCTGGCAGAGCTTTCTAAAGTGATCCCGTTACTCACGCGCATTTATCCAAATGGCAAAGCTGATGTGAATCACTTCAACGCAGCAGGCGGTATGGGCTTTATGATCCGCGAACTGCTCAGTGCAGGATTGTTGCATGAAGACGTGACTACCATCATGGGCACCGGCCTTTCAGGTTACTGCCAAGAACCAGGCCTTGATGATAAAGGTGCATTAACCTGGCGTGATGCAGCAAGAACATCTGGAGACACATCAGTGTTGCGCGGTGTTATGGAACCTTTCCAAGCCACGGGCGGCCTCAATGTTCTCGAAGGCCCGCTTGGTCGCGCTGTCATCAAATCATCGTCGATCCCCGAAGATCGCCATATCATCGAAGCACCATGTCGCATCTTCCACAGCCAAGAAGATTTAGCAGCGGCCTTCAAGGCCAATGAACTCAATAAAGATGTAATCGCCGTCGTCCGCTTCCAGGGCCCCAAAGCCAACGGTATGCCAGAACTACACCGCATGACGCCGCCACTGGCCGTTTTACAAGAACGCGGATTTCGGGTTGCACTTGTCACCGACGGTCGCATGAGCGGCGCATCCGGCAAAGTGCCAGCAGCAATCCATGTCACACCTGAAGCAGCAGATGGCGGCCCCATCGCCCGCCTGATCGACGGTGATATAATCCGCATTGACGCCACCAAAGGCACGATGGAAGTTCTTGTCGACGCAAAAGAATTTGGCAGCCGCCCGCTGGCCACCAAAGATATGTCCGACAATGAACAAGGCACAGGCCGCGAACTCTTCGCCGCCTTTAGAAATCTCGCAGGCCGCGCTGATCAAGGCGCATCAATATTTGGGATGATTCAATGACAAAGGATTTACAAAAAGGACTTGAGGCCGCGTTGAAGCGTGCACCCGTTGTGCCAGTTATGGTGATTGAGAATTTGAAAGATGCCGTGCCATTAGCCCGCGCATTGGTCAAAGGCGGCTTGCCCGTGCTCGAAATCACGCTGCGTACTGATGTGGCGCTCGATTGCATGAAAGCCATCAAGGCGGAAGTGGAGGGCGCAATTGTTGGTGCTGGCACAGTACTCACCCCACAACAACTCCGCGCTTGCGCAAAACTGGAATTGGCATTCGCCGTTTCTCCCGGCGCCACAGGTCAGCTTTTAGGAGCTGCTGAAGATTTTGATATTGCATTGCTACCCGGCGGTGTGACTGCGTCGGAATGCATGGCACTTATGGAATGGGGCTATTTGATCCAAAAATTCTTCCCCGCTGAGCCCGCAGGCGGAACCAAGTATTTGTCGTCTCTTGCCTCGCCATTACCGCAAATAAAATTCTGCCCCACCGGCGGCATCACACCAGAACTCGCACCATCATATTTGAAGCTCAGCAATGTCATCACCATCGGCGGCTCTTGGATGACACCGAAGAATTTGGTCAGTGAAGGTAAATGGGAAGAGATCGAAAAATTGGCGCGTGCAGCAGCGGGACTGAAATAACTATCCTTCGATGCCTTCTTCAATCATCGCATTCACATAACGCTCAATGGCCAATGCTTCAGTGGAAAGCCCCTGCCGATAATAGAGCAGCACGCTCAATCCTAAAGTCATGACAATAGAAATAATTGGCCCCGCAAACAAAAACAATCCGGCAACTGCAAAGTAAAACCCGCGTGTGCCATTGTTCATGCTCTTCAATGATTCAGTAAGTACCGTGGCCACTTGCGCAACCATCACCTGGGCTTGCGGCGTTGCAGCAGGCGCTTCATCAAGTGCACCAATCATCGCCAGAGTATAAGCCAGTTTGCGCAGCGCATAAGTGAGCGAGAAGAAACTAATCGCCATAATCGCAGTGATTGCTGCAAAGTTGACGGTAAATAAAGGCAAGCTGATCGGCGGGAAAAAAGCCATTTGCGTAAGCGAAGCATGCACATGATTGATGCTGGCAAGTGTGCCCACCAGACCAGCCAAAACGATTAACGAACCAGACCCAAAGAACGACATGGCGCTTGACACTTGCCCCAATAAAATAGCGTCAAAAACCCGGCTCTCGCGTTTTGAGTGCATAAGCATCCGCATCCATTTCAAACGCACCACGTGAAGCTGCGCATTCAAAGTGCCGCGGCCTAACAGGCGCAAGATCGGCCCATAGAGCCACCACATAATAAAGACGAGCGCCACTGCGAAAAGATGCAGAAAGTCAAAATCATAAGGAAGGTTCATACGTGAATTTCCTTGATCGTCTCAGCTTTGATACCAGGTGTCCGTTCCAAAGCGTAATTCAAATTAAAGGCCGAAGACGCCATGAACACCGGCGCTCCATCAAGATCATTGGCTATGGCCGAACGATTAGCATCTTGAAAGCCATCCATAATTTTGGCATCTGCACAAGAAATCCACCGGAGAATTTCAAACCGCGTTGTTTCAAATTCCACAGGTACGGTATATTCGTTTTTCAAACGGTCAGCCAAAACATCAAGCTGCAACGCACCAACCACGCCCACAATCGCTCCCGAACCATCAATCGGCGTGAACAATTGAACCACACCTTCTTCGGCCAATTCTTCCAACGCGCCTTTGAGTTTCTTGGCCTTCATCGGATCACCCAACCGTACCCGCCGCAGAATTTCCGGCGCAAAACTTGGCACACCTGTAAATACAATATCCTCGCCCTCGGTCAGCGTGTCACCAATGCGAAGGACGCCATGATTGGGAATGCCCACCACATCACCTGCAAAAGCTTCCTCGGCCAATGAACGATCCTGCGCGAAGAAAAATTGAGGTGCATTCAGTGCCAGCGATTTTCCGGTGCGAACAATTTTAACCCGCATACCGCGCGTCAGCTTGCCCGATGCCACGCGCATAAAGGCAATACGGTCACGGTGGTTCGGGTCCATGTTGGCCTGAATCTTAAACACCACACCTGTGAGCTTTGGCTCAATGGCCTTCACCACACGTTGTCTCGATTTTTGGTCGCGTGGCGGTGGCGCATAAGCAATCAATGCATCGAGCAAATCACGCACGCCGAAATTCTTAATTGCCGAGCCGAAATAAACCGGTGAAAGGTGACCTTCCAAAAACGAAGCGCGGTCAAAAGCATGCCCAGCCATTTGTTGCAGCGATAATTCTTCGCGGAAATGCGCAGCAGCTGCAGGCGGCAATAATTTATCAATCGCCGGATCATCAGGCCCCGAAACATTTTCGCCCGCTGGATCGCCATCAATGCGGCGGATGCGTTGGTTGATCAGATCATAAGTGCCAGCAAAAGTTTTACCGATACCAATCGGCCAAACCATGGGCACGACCGTCAAAGCCAAACCCTTTTCGATCTCATCGAGCAGGTTCAATGGTTCCTGCGCTTCGCGGTCAAACTTATTGATGAAAGTGATAATCGGAATATCGCGCATCCGGCAAATTTCAAAAAGCTTGCGCGTCCGGTCTTCAATACCCTTGGCCCCGTCAATCACCATGACTGCGGCATCCACAGCCGTCAATGTTCGATAAGTGTCTTCGGAAAAGTCTTCATGGCCTGGAGTATCCAGAAGATTGAATACACAGTTATTATATTCAAATGTCATTACGGATGTGACCACAGAAATGCCGCGCGCCCGCTCAATGCTCATCCAGTCGGAGCGCGTGCGCCTACGGTCGCCCTTGGCGCGCACTTGTCCGGCCAGCTGAATGGCACCACCAAAAAGCAAAAGCTTTTCAGTCAGCGTGGTTTTACCTGCGTCAGGATGCGAAATAATCGCAAACGTGCGCCTGCGGGCGGCTTCAGTTTCAATGTCGAGGGTCATGGTGGCGCTCTCCTACAGTTATGAAGTCCTGCCGTCTAGCGGGGTATGGCTTGACGCCAATTTGAATCCGCGCAAGAAGTTTGATCTGGGGGGAATAGCGCCATGCCTGTTGTTTTGCGGTCTGGAGGGTTTACATTTTTCTTTTACTCAAACGAGGGAAGACCGCGTGAAACGATCCATATCCATGTGAGAAAAGCGGGCGGAGAGGCCAAGTTCTGGCTTTCCCCTCTCGCAGTTGCCAATAGTCAAGGCTTCGATGCAAGGACTTTGCGTGAACTCTTAAAACTGGTAGAAGAAAACTCAAATTTAATAGAGAGGACTAGGCATGAATATTTCGCCTAAATCTGTGCGATTTGATGAAAACAGCATGTGGGTTGAGTTGTCCGACGGTCGTTCGATCAGTGCCCCACTTGCATGGTTTCCCCGCTTACTCAAAGCTTCAGCTAAGCAGAGGCTCGAATTTGAAATGAGTTTGAACGGCCTGCATTGGGAAGCATTGGATGAAGACATTTCAATTGCGGGTCTTTTGGCTGGCAAAGGCGATCAAACTAAGTCGCAAACAATAGCGGCCTAGAACTCCGCATTGCCCTTTTCATGCACCTGTGGCATTCACAGCCCTTATGACAGATTTGGCTTTAGTTGGCGATATTGGCGGTACAAACTCCCGCTTTGGCTTGGTAGAAAAAGGCTCTACCGAGATCATTCGTGTTGAGTCTGTGAAAAATGATGGTTTTTCTGGTTTAGAAGCCGCAGCCAGCCATTACCTCAAAAACCAAGGTGTCGAATCCTTACGTTCGGCTGCCATTGCAGTGGCCGCACCCGTGGACCGTGAGATAATTACGCTGACGAACCGCAATTGGAGTTTCAGTGTCGCTTCGCTCAGCAAAGCGACAAATTCAGCGCATTTCCGTCTGCTGAATGATTATGAAGCGCTGGCTTTAGCACTGCCCCACATAGCACAATCCGATCTGGCCCAGATCGGTGGCACAGTGCCCAAGAAAAATTCAATGAAAGTCGTATTAGGCCCGGGCACAGGTTTAGGCATGGCTATGCTTGCTCCTTTGCCGCAAGGCGGTTGGATGGCACTGCCGGGCGAAGGCGGGCAGATCACTTTGCCAGTGGTAACCAAAGATGAAATGGCCTTGCGTGATGCCATGGTCGGGGCAGGCGAGTTCTGCGAAGTGGAATGGGTACTCACTGGTCCTGGCCTTTATCTGCTCTATAAAATTATTTCAGGCACGCCAAAACTAAAATCTCCAGAAGAGGTTTTGCAAGCAGCCATTGCCAAGCAGGATGCATCAGCCGAAAAAGCACTTTATCATTTTATCACATTTTTAGCGCGTTTGAGTGGAGATTTTGCGATGGGCTTGCAGGCGCATGGAGGCGTATATCTCGCAGGCGGTATTGCGCCATCAATTGTCCAACAATTACAATCAGGCCATTTCCGCGAAGTTTTTGATGATCACGGTCGCATAGCCGATGTCATTCACAAAATTCCGGTTTATGTCATCATGGATAAATTTCCAGCCTTTAAAGGCTGCGTGGCGGCGCTCAAATCATGACTAAAACTGTTTTACTTGTTGTTGATGTGCAAAACGATTTTTGCCCCGGCGGAAGGCTTGCGGTCAAAGGTGGAGAGGAGATAGCCTCTCTGATCAATATTATGGCACGCCAACACGATCATGTTGTCTTAACGCAAGATTGGCACCCACTCGGCCACTCATCGTTTGCATCCCAACACCCCGGTCACGAGCAATTCACTCAATTCGAAATGCCTTACGGAATGCAAACCCTTTGGCCTGATCACTGTGTTATTGGTTCCAAAGGCGCTGACTTTCATTACACGCTCGATGTCCCTCACGCTGAAGCTATAATCCGCAAAGGCTTTCGCAAATCCATTGATAGCTATTCCGCATTTTTTGAAAATGACCACACCACGCCAACCGGCCTGGGCGGCTATTTGAAAGAGCGTGGATTTACCAAAGTCACCTGCGTCGGTTTGGCTTTTGATTATTGTGTGCGCTATTCCGCCGAAGATGCCAAGATACTGGGCTTCGAAGTGGAAGTGGTCGAACGCGCAACAAGAGCCATCGATTTGGCAGGTACAGCTGAATTAACGCGCCAATCTTTTCGCGAGCGTGGCATCATCTTAAAGTGAATCAAAACACAAGCCGCGGTATTGGCTTATTCATCGCCTCACAATTCGTAGGTTCGCTTGTCGATACGCCAGCGAAATATTTACTGGCTCATGGCGTGGCCCTCAGCATGGTTGTGTTCTTTAGGTATGTGATTGCATTTTCCATTCTCTATGCGGTTTTTATTGCAAGGCGCGAAATGCCAAAACGCAGCCAGCATATCAGAGTGAATATGCTACGTGGTTTACTTCTAACATCTTCGACATTCTTGAATTTCTATTCTCTCGCCCAAATGCCCTTGGCTGTGGTGATGAGCATAAACTTTGCAGCACCGCTCATTTCATGCGCGCTGGCACCATTCCTGCTGGGTGAAAAAATTGGCCCGC
Organism: uncultured Aestuariivirga sp.; assembly: GCA_964247245.1. GTDB lineage: Bacteria > Pseudomonadota > Alphaproteobacteria > Rhizobiales > Aestuariivirgaceae > Aestuariivirga. The sequence continues at coordinate 167,507 of CAXTTK010000001.1, read as the reverse complement.
GCCGCTGGTCGGCGGTTGTTGTAGGCTTCATCGGTGTATTGATTGTCATGCGCCCCGGAGGAGCGGTGTTTCAACTGGCCATGATCACATCATTGGCCAATGCATTGGTTATCGCTCTCTATCAAATTTTTACGAGAAGAGCAGGCGCAGGTGATGACCCTGAAACAGGGCTAACTTGGGTTTTCGCGGTCGGATCTGTAATCACCGCCTGCATCGTCCCGTTTCATTGGCAAGTACCGACCATAAATTTATGGCCGATCATTTTGTTAATGGGATCATGCGGCCTCATCACGCATTTGATCATCTCGCACGCATTGAGACTAACACCTGCATCGCTGCTAGCACCCTTCATTTACTTGAACATCATTTGGATCACCATCTTCGGCATCGTCATTTTTGGCGACTGGCCAGATCAATGGACAGTGCTGGGCAGCACAATCATCATTGCGTCTGGCATTTATGTATGGTGGCGCGAGAGAGTGCGCTCTCAGCCTGCAGACTGATAAGACGTCTTGACCGATGTGTAAAACTCAGCCGCAAACCGTCCTTGCTCGCGCGAACCCATGCTTGATCCTTTACGCCCGCCAAATGGCACATGATAATCAACACCAGCTGTTGGCAAATTCACCATCACCATACCAGCTAGAGACTTGCGCTTGAAATCCGACGCGAATTTGAGCGAGCCCGTATAAATCCCCGAAGACAACCCAAACTTTGTATCATTGGCCACAGCTAATGCTTCGTCATAGCTTTCAACTTTGATCACCGTGGCCACCGGCCCAAATACTTCTTCTTGGTTGATGCGCATACTATTTTTTGTGTTCACAAACAGAGCGGGCGACAAATAATGGCCTTTGGTATCACGGTTCAAACGCTCACCGCCCCAAGCAAGCTCAGCGCCCTCATCACGCCCGATCTGAATATATTTTTCGTCCTGCACCAACTGTGAAGCATCAACCACAGGGCCAATTTGCGTGCCGTCCTTCAAAGCATGATCTACTTTCAAAGCTTTCAAAGCAGTGATCGTCTTCTCAACAAACGCATCATGAATTTTGGAATGCACAATCAAACGTGATGAAGCTGTGCAGCGCTGACCAGTTTGAAAGTATGCACCGTCAACAGCACCCGCAACTGCCGCGTCGAGATTGGCATCATCCATAACTACCAGTGGATTTTTTCCGCCCATTTCAAGTTGGAATTTGGCGTTACGCGAGGCGCAAGCCATGGCCACCTTGGCTCCCGTCTCAATAGAACCCGTAAATGAAATCGCATTCACATCACGCGAATCCAAAAGCGTTTGCCCCACAACTGAACCACGCCCCATCACCAGATTGAATACACCCTTGGGCAGGCCCGAACGCGAAATAATTTCGGCTAACATCCAAGCCGTTCCCGGCACCAAATCCGCAGGCTTAAAAACCACACAATTCCCGTAAGCCAATGCTGGCGCAATTTTCCAAGCTGGAATGGCAATCGGAAAATTCCATGGGGCAATTAAGCCAACCACACCCACAGGCTCACGCGTGATGGTCACATCAACGCCGGGTCGAACCGATGCAAGTGCCGTGCCCTCAACGCGCAATGTCTCTTGTGCAAAGAATTTAAATATTTGTGCAGCACGCGTGGTTTCAGCAACGCCATTGCCCAGGGGTTTTCCTTCTTCGCGTGCCAACATGCGGCCAATTTCATCTTTGCGCGCAAGTAGCTCAACGCCGATCATTTCTAGCGCATCGGCACGTTGTTGTGGCGTCGTCATGCTCCAAGCGGGAAACGCAAGCTTAGCGGCAGCAATTGCCTCTTCCGTTTGCGCTTTATCGGACTGCGTATATTCCCCAACCACATCACTCACATCTGATGGATTAATATCAATCGTAACGCCAGACCCTTCGATCCAAGCCCCATTGATAAAATTCTTTTGCACAGCCATTTTTTTCTCCAATTCAAGCGTCGCTATTTATCATACAATTGCACGCAAGCAACCGCCTTATGCGCGCAATGCCATTGCACCCGCGACGACCAGAACACCACCTCCAACGCGTTGCCACGTCAGCGGTTCCTTCAGAAGCTTGGCCGACATTGCAATCGCAAATAGAATACTGGTTTCACGTAAGGCAGCCACCACCGCAATGGGAGCAATACTCATCGCATAAATAACAATCCAATAGGCACTTCCAGATGCCAGAGCGCCTGCAGTGCCGCTGCGCCAATAGGGCGTAACATCGCTAATAATTCTTTTTCCTCTGAGATAGAGGCCTGTCGCAAGCATAAACGCGCCATCAAGAACAAAGACCAAGCCCGTGTATCCGGAAGCCGAACCTGAAGCCCTGCCGCCCAATCCATCGACAATCGTGTAGAGTCCAATAAACACCGACGTGCCCAGAGCAAACGCCATTGTGGTGCGGTCCACTTTAGCTGCGATCGAAGGCGAAATGGCGATCAGCCAAATACCAACTACCAAAACGATTATCCCCGCAAATGCCAACATTGAAACCGGGTCATGTGCAAATATTGTAGCAGCACCCAGCGTTAACAATGGCGCCGTGCCACGCGCAACAGGATATACCAATCCAAGTTCACCAGTCTTATAGCTGCGTGCCAAAAACAGATTGTATGCTGTGTGTAATCCCCCAGAAACCAAAGCATAGGGCCAACTTGAGACAGACGGGAACGCAAAGAACATCAACATGAAGAGTCCCATCAGACCCATCAGCGTTTGTAATAAAAACATCGCCAGAAATCGATCAAGATTGAACTTGACGAGAACGTTCCATGAGGCGTGCAGAAATGCAGCCAGAATAACGAAAAGAAAAAGCGAGATGCTCAAGTGATAAAAAACCAGTTCGTCCTGAGCAAAGACACTAGAGCCTCTGGATAAAATAATAAAGGCCACATGTCTGATAACACGTGGCCCAAATCTGCTTTAAAAGCCGTCTATGTACACGGTGTGCCATTCGCAACTGTCGTTGCATAGCAATCGAGAGTGAGCGATGAGCGGGGGCGTACAGAAATAGATTGGCTAAGATTAATCGTCGAAGCGCTCATAATCGAGTTGCCCATAAAACTCGCGACAGCCGAAGTGTAAGTTGCGCACACGCGCGCAATAATCACGTCGTTACTCGCAGTCATAAGGTTAGACATGCCTACAGTGCTTGGATCCCCGCCGCAGCTCGGGCCCTGATTATTTCCAGTTTTCCACTTTAGAACAATGTTATTACTTGCATTGGTGCGGTAGTCAAAAATCTCAACCCGGATATCGGCTGATGGAACGGGCTGCATAATAACGTAAACTGCATTGTATTCATCAGCAATGGTTCCACCGAGAATAGTTGTCTTTTGTTGGCCAACAAGGTCGGCCATCGTGGCAGCAGCAGAAACCACGCGGCGATTTTTCGAAATCAAACCAGTGACATCCACAAGGCCAAAATACAGGAGCAGCATGAACGGCATAACGAATGCAAATTCAATTGCCGCTGCACCTTCGTCCTGCAGTATTATGTTTTTGCGTAAAAATAGCTTTTTCAACATGTCAGTCCTCAGCACGCTGTGCCACCGTTTGAAGGATAAGGCTCGGTTTGAAACATAGCAAAACCAACGAGACGTCTTGTTGTTCCGCCCTGAACATTGCCCATATAGTTCATCATCGGCATCATGAAATGCCAGTCATAGGTTGCAACCAGAGAAGACGGGCAAGTTGGCGCACCAAGTTTATAGGTGGTTGGATTTGCAGTTCCGTCATCTTTAACGCCAATATTCATAAAATTTGGCATATTCGCTGCGAGTTGCGCCCAGCTTGAATAGGAGTTGGCGTAGACGGTAAGGGCAGATCCGCAATTGGTGACGAGTGACGCACGTTCACAAATCATAGTTTTGAAATCCGCGGCCGTTCTAGAAGCGCCTTGGGCTTGACCCGTTCGGGCCTCACGCGCAACTTCTTGAACCGCTGCTTGTAAACCAAATTCGGTGAACATCAAGCTACCAGTTTCAATAATAACACCAACGAGCGCAAAAAACGGGAAAGCAACAAAGCCAAATTCCAATGCCGTCGCACCATTTTCAGAATTCCGATAGCGCTTGGTTGCGCCCAGCAATCGTGATCTAATTTTTCCCAGCACTGTTCTCTCCCTTGGTGTTTCAATCGAAACTAACCGGAGCGTTTTGCCTCTTTATTGAAAAGTCAAAATCACCCTGAGTTTATATTTCGATCAACCTTTCTAAATTTTGACGATTCAGTCAAAGTTCAGGTTGATCTAGACAATTAAATAAAACTCTTATCAGCGAGTCGTTGCGTTTGGCTGAAGGGGATCGATAAAATTTTATCCATTCCTAATTTCCATCAAGAACTTTATTGGGGCGGCGCGGCACCTGGGGTTACGTCAGCTGCCTTATTAGACGTGGCCATGGCGGCTTTGGACGTATCCATCGTAACTATATTCTTAAAGGCTTCGAAGTCGTCGCCGGGGATAACAATGCGCTGGCAAGCTGGATCGCAAGAATAACTAAAACGACTAGCGCGGATGGTGGGAATGGTTTGGGCCGAATATATGGCCACATCATTGTTAGCACTGTGAGTAACGGTCACATCGAAGTTGGCCATTTGATTCCCGCTGGCATCGAGAATGATGACATTGGTGTCGCCAAATGCGCGGCCGTGCATAAACACCTGTTTCCCATTGACTGAAATGTCTGCAATGGAGGGGTTGCCAACCACAACTGTGCCAGGCTCAGAAGCCAGTGCAATCATCTGGGTTTGATCTGTCTGTATCGAAATTGCCGATCCGGCAATCGCATTTTCATCAGCAAGAGCAACAAACGCGCATAGCGCTGTGCCAAACAGAACACCAAATTTAGACATAAAACACCTCAAACCATGCAATCGTAAAACTTGAATACACTTCTAACCGAGCAATGGTGAAGTTTCGGTTACTGGCTGCGCCGCGCAAAAATTTTGTAAAGTTACTCTCAAGGTTAACCCCCTCTTTACGCAACCCGTGTGAATGTGATGGCGATCAACCATGCACATTAAGAAGGTGTGCGTACCAAAGTCCGAGAAAAAAATGTTGCACACACTCTCTATATCTATGCTTCCTGTCTTATTGATCATTGCTGCGGCTGGAGATGTCCTGTCATTTCGCATTCCGAATTGGCTGACTTTACTCACGGCACTGCTATTTTTCCCAATGGCTTTCTTCACAGGCATGCCGCTGGCCGAATTTGGAATGCACATGTTAGCTGGCGCAATTCTTTTTGCGGTGGGCTTTCTATTCTTTCAATTCGGATTGTTCGGCGGTGGCGACGCAAAACTTATGGCAGCAGCGGGCCTTTGGTTCGGCACCAGCCAGACCCTGCCTTTTCTATTTGCAACAGCACTTGCCGGTGGCGCTTTGGCCTTAGTTGTTGGTGTTTGGTCAATATTGATGTTGTCTTGGGATATCCATGGCAGTGGCGAGAATTTTGGTTCCTTGCGTAAGAAAATTCGCGAGCTGAAGCCTAATGTCCCATACGGCCTTGCTTTCGCAATCGGTGGCATTTTGGCTTTCCGCGAAACATGGTGGGTCACTGGTTTGGTATGATTTTAATGGGTTGGAATGGTCATTAACCTAAATTTGACCATTCCGTCACAAGGTTAAATTTCTGTTGTGCCTAAGGCACGGGTTTGGGGATTAATACGATGAGTAAGATGCGTATCATTATGTTCGCTTTGGCAATTGGCTCAGCCGTTGTAGCTGGTCTTTTGGCAAAGGGTGTCATTGGCAATAAGCAACAAGTTAAGCTTGAAGAGATCAATACGGTTAAAATGACCGATGTCCTCGTAGCAGCCAAAGACTTGTTGATGGGCGACAAATTGGCGAGCGGTACATTAGTATGGAAAAGCTGGCCAGCCGATGGCGTTCTTCCGACGATGATCACGAAAGACGCTAGACCCGAAGCGACCCAAGAATATGCCAGCGCCCGCGCACGTCTTCCCATCTATCAAGGCGAAACGATTTTTGAAAAGAAGATATTGCTCCCAGGCAAGGGTGGCTTCATGAGTTCGATCTTGCCGAAAGGCATGCGCGCGATTTCAATTGCCATTCCGACGCGTTTATCCGCTGGTGGTTTTATTCTGCCCGATGACAGAGTTGATGTAATTTTGACCAGAAAGCCTGGCCAAGCTGGAAATACAGACACCGTAAAAAGCGAAACTGTCATAACCAATGTGCGCGTTCTGGCCGTGAATCAGGTTTTTCGTCAAGCAAGCGAAGGTGATTCAGTCACGGTGGAAAAGGGTGAAACCGCGACAATCGAAGTCACACCCCATCAAACCGAAATTCTAGCCATGGTTGAATCGTCTGGTGAACTTTCCCTTGCGCTCCGCTCCATCGCCGAAAATGACGGCAAGAAGATTGAAGAGATTGCTCCGATTCTGGCTGAAAAATACCAAGAAGGCGCTGGCGGCAAGCGCGCTAACAACGACACGCTCTATGTACGCTACGGCGTAGAATCTTATGCGTCTGTGAAGTGAGAGAGTCCTGATGAAAAATACATTTAAACAATCTTGGAATCTAGGTGCAGCAATGAAAATCTCTGTCTGTGCATCTGCTCTACTTGCTTCTTGCCTGGTGTTTTCGCCTTTATTGGTAAACGCTGCAAAAGCAACGGATATGTCCGTAGCAAGCGCTTCGAGCACAGCAGAATCAGGGCGCTTCCTGCGCATTGGCGTAGGCAAATCCATGGTCGTGCATCTGCCAGCAGATGCCAAAGATGTTCTGGTGGGTAACTCAGATATTGTTGATGCCGTCGTGCGTAGCAAAAACGTGGCTTATCTGTTTGCTAAGAGCACTGGACAAACAAACGTATTTTTTCTGGACGGCAATGGCCAGCAGATCATGAACCTCGACATCGAAGTTGCCCTTGATCCAACAGCATTGCAAAATCTGATCCGCCGTACTCTACCTGGAACCCATATTAAGGTTGACGCAGAAGACCGCAATATTGTGCTGACTGGCATGGCAATGAATGCCTTAGAAGCAAAAACAGCAGTCGATCTTGCAAAGAACCTCTTGGCTGGCAAGGACGAAACTAAAGTTGTCGATGCCATACAGATTGCCGGTGAAGACCAGGTTATGTTGCAAGTCAAAGTCGTTGAAATTCAGCGCGACGTGTTGAAACAATTCGGCATTAACTTCAAAGCATTGCTGAGCATCGGTGGCTTTGCATTCAATCTTTCAACTGTAAATCCATTCAGCAGCAGCCCAATCAGCATTGACAATGCCGCAGGCCTTTCAGGTGTTTCCGGAGCAAGTAACTTTTCAGGTGTCGTTCGTGCCATGGAAAGCGATGGTCTTTTGCGTACTTTGGCCGAACCAAACTTAACCGCAGTGTCAGGTCAGCCTGCTACTTTCTTGGCGGGTGGCGAGTTTCCTTTCCAAGTATGTGGCGTTCTACAAGGTGTCAGAACCTGTACGGTCGAGTTTAAGAAGTATGGAATTGGTCTGAATTTTACGCCTATCGTGTTGAGTCAGGGCCGTATTAATCTAAAAATTCACACTGAAGTAAGTGAGCTGAGCACCGTTACAACTGGTGACATTAACGTCCCTTCCTTGCTCAAGCGCGAAGCCGATACCACGCTTGAAATGCCTGATGGTGGATCAATGATGCTGGCAGGTTTGATTCGTGAATCGACCCGTCAAACCATTAACGGAACGCCTGGCCTCAAAAAACTGCCGATCCTTGGTGCACTCTTCCGCAGCCGCGATTTTATTAATAACCAAACAGAATTGGTGGTGATGGTAACGCCGCACATCGTGCGCAGTGTTGCCCAGAAGCAACTGGAGTTACCAGACAAGAATTTCGCGCCTGCTTCGGATCGTCAAACAATCCTCTTGGGCCGTTTGAACAAAGTCTACGGCGCTAATGGTAGAATCCCTCAGGGGAGTTACCAAGGCAATGTTGGCTATATCGTTGAGTAGTGTGGAGCGTAACCCATCATGGTAAATTCAAAAATGTATAAGTCCCGCTATGCTAAACTAAGCTTGGCTTTGTTATTGTCCTCAGTGCTCAGCGGTTGTGCAATGGACGATGCGGCGTTGGAAAGCAATTATCGTCAACCTTACGGTGGCTCCGACCGTCATCCGCTCACCGTCGTGAAGGCACCCATCACGATGGAAGTGTCGAGCGCTCAAGGAACGCTGCAACAGCCACAGATTAACGCAGTCAATTCCTTCGTACATCAGGCAATTCAAGCTGGTGTGACGCCGATTACCGTTTCTCAACCCAGCGGCGGTGGCAAATCTGCTCGCGTTGCCAGCGAGATCGCCAGTTTAATGGTTCAACAGGGCGTTCCTCGGGCTTATGTGCGCTTTGCCAGCTATAAAGGCGGTGCGTCCGCGCCAGTTAGGTTGTCTTATGTATCTGCCTATGGGCAGTCATTGAAATGCGGTCAATGGCCTGATGACGCTACGGACACGGAAGAAAATATGCTTACGGCCAACCATGGTTGTGCCGTGCAGTCCAACATCGCTGCAATGATAGCCAATCCAGAAACTTTGAATGTGCCAGCTGCAACGACACCGATTTCAGCTGAACCGAGGGTTGCAGCAATGTCGTTGTACGGAGCTGGTACCGCCACTGCATCATCCACAACCAGCTCAACGACATCTTCAAGCTCGGCCACACCATAACGCTTTATATATTTAAAACCCAACATGCCGGTCGATCAAGATCAGGAAAAAAGAAATGAATATCGATAATACTGCCCCGCAAATATCAATGTCGCACGAAAGTAATTTGATCGTGAACGTGCCGCGCATTAACATCGGGGTGTTTTGCGACAATCAGCAAACTGGTGAAACCGTTCAGGCCGCAAGCATTGATCGGCGTATGTCGAAAGCTCACACCACCATTCAGTTGGGCGGCATTGCATCGGCAGTTCAGGTCTATCGAGGTGAAGCTACACCCAATGTAGTGGTGGTTGAATCTCACGGCGACCGCACGCAGATCATGGCAGAACTCGCGAGCTTCGCCGAGGTTTGCCAACCCAATACAAAAGTGGTCGTGATCGGTCATGTCAATGATGTAATTCTCTATCGCGAGTTGATCAAGAATGGCGTGAGTGAATATTTAGTAGCTCCAATTAATGCGATGCAATTCATTGAAACAATCGCTCATCTTTACAGTGATCCCAAAGCCGTTCCGCTTGGTCGCATTGTAGCATTCGTCGGCTCCAAGGGCGGCGTTGGGTCATCAACCATCGCCCATAACGTAGCATGGGCAATTTCGCAGCGCCTGAATATCGAAACAGTTATCACAGATCTTGATCTACCGTTTGGCACATCAGCTTTGAACTTCAATCAAGATGCAGGCGGCGGCATCTATGAAGCTCTCGGCCAACCAGATCGCATTGACGGAACGTTAGTTGATCGCTTGATGACCAAACTGGGCAATAAGTTGAGCTTGCTTAATGGTCCAAGCGGCATTGATCGTGAAATAAACTTTGATGCGCATGCCGTAGAGACAGTGTTGAATATTGTGCGTCATTCCGCTCCGATGATCGCGGTTGACGTGCCAAACATTTGGGCCCCTTGGGTTAAACAAACATTGTTGGGTGCAGACGAAGTGATCATCACAGCAACGCCCGAGTTGCCATCACTGCGCAACGCCAAAAATCTCATTGATATGCTGAAAGCCGGAAGGCCTCATGATCGCCATCCACGTTTGATACTCAATCAAGTCGGCGTACCAAAGCGGCCCGAAATTCCGGCAGCCGATTTCGGAAAAGCCATTGGAATAGACCCAAGTGTCATCATTCCACATGATCCGCAAAGCTTTGGCCTTGCTCAAGGCAACGGCCAAATGCTGTTTGAAGTGGCTCCAAAGTCCAAGTCTGCAGAGATGCTCAATGATTTAGCGCAGATCATTGCCGGCTCGCCTCCGAAAGCTTCAAAGGCAGGGAAATTTAATCTTTCCGGCATGATGAAAAATTTTTCGATGAAGAAGAAGAAGTAAGGAATACCAAGAATGTTCGGCAAAAAAACAGAAGCAGGCGGATCGGGTCTGGTCACCTTGCCACCAGGCCCAGCAGCGCTTGCACATGCAGCGGCAGCCTCTCCACTTGGCAAAGCCATACCCGACTTAAAACCGGCGGGGGCACCAATCGCTGCCGCCGCTGGCCAGCCCGCAAGGCCAGCTGCGGCGGTCGTCGAGAAGCCTCAGGTTGAACACAAGCACAAATCCGAATCCTATTACGATATCAAAAGCACGATTTTTAATGCTCTCATCGATGCTATCGATTTGACGCAGTTAGGCCAGCTCGACCGGGACGCTGCACGCGACGAAATTCGCGATATCGTCAACGAGATCATCGCACTCAAAGACGTGGTGATGTCCATTGCAGAGCAAGAAGAACTGCTCGAAGATATTTGTAACGATGTGTTGGGCTACGGTCCGCTAGAGCCTTTGCTGGCCCGCGATGACATCGCTGATATCATGGTCAACGGTGCATCGCATGTGTTCATCGAAGTCGACGGCAAAATGCAAAAAACCGGCGTGCGCTTCCGCGACAACGGTCAGCTCTTAAATATCTGCCAACGTATCGTGAGCCAAGTGGGCCGCCGCGTTGATGAAGCAAGTCCAATCTGCGACGCGCGTTTGCCTGATGGTTCACGTGTGAACGTCATCGCTCCACCGCTTGCAATCGATGGCTGTGCATTGACCATTCGTAAATTTAAGAAAGACCGTCTGCGCTTGCCAGATCTGGTCAAGTTCAAGTCAATCACCCCCGAAGGTGCAACTGTTCTTGAAATCGTCGGTCGTGTGCGCTGCAATACCTTGATATCTGGCGGTACAGGTTCGGGCAAAACGACCTTGCTCAATTGTCTAACAGGTTACATCGACTCCGATGAACGCATCATCACGTGCGAAGACGCAGCCGAACTTCAATTGCAACAGCCGCATGTTGTGCGCCTTGAAACCCGTCCTCCAAATTTGGAAGGCGAAGGTGCCATCACTATGCGCGAGCTGGTGAAGAACTGTTTGCGTATGCGCCCTGAACGCATCATCGTCGGCGAAGTCCGTGGACCTGAAGCTTTCGATTTGCTTCAGGCCATGAATACAGGCCATGACGGCTCAATGGGCACCCTCCACGCCAACTCTCCACGTGAAGCGATTTCACGCTTGGAATCGATGATCACCATGGGCGGCTTCTCGCTACCATCAAAGACAATCAAAGAAATGATCGTAGGTTCAATTGATGTGATTGTCCAAGCTACGCGTCTTCGCGATGGTTCGCGTAAAATCACTCACATTACTGAAGTTGTAGGCATGGAAGGCGATGTAATCATCACGCAAGATTTGTTTATTTATGACATCTCAGGTGAAGATGCCAATGGCAAGATCGTCGGCAAACATCGTTCGACTGGCATTGCGCGCCCACATTTCTGGGATCGTGCACGCTATTACAACGAAGAACGTAGGTTGGCTGAAGCGCTTGAAAAAGCCGAAGACCGCACCGCAAAAGATTGATTAAGAACGGATACTAAAGATGTTTTTTGGCGAAGATCTGGCTTCTAATGCTTTCACCATCATGGTTTCTCTGGCTGTGGGTGGCTTGGCCATTGCCATCTTGTTTCCATTCTTCTCAAATAATAATAGCGCAAACCGCGTTAAAGCGATTTCCACTGGTAAAAAAACTGAATCGTTCGGAAGTTCTATTCGCTCGCGTCTCTCGGAAGATACCAAAGATACACGCCGTCGCCAGATTCAAGATTCGTTAAAGCAGGTAGGCAAGCAGGAAAAAGAACTGAAAAAAAGACGTGCTAGTTTGCGCGTCAGTCTTGAGCAAGCCGGACTTGAAATTTCTGTGAAGGCCTATTGGATTTCGGCCTTCATATTGGGCTTCGGCTTGGCCGCAGTCTCATTTTTCATCTATCCAAGCATGCTACTCGTTGTTGCAATGTTGTTCGTCGGTGTATTGGGCCTTCCGCGCTGGATATTAAAAACCATGCGCAATCGCCGTCAGAACATATTTTTGAATGACTTTGCTGACGCTCTCGACGTCATGACGCGAGGTCTAAAGTCTGGCCTACCTGTGAGCGAAGCCATGAAAATTATTGCGTCTGAATCTGGCCCTCCTGTCGGTCCTGAATTTGCCGAAGTTGTCGAAGGACAGCGCCTTGGCATTTCAATCGAGCAAGGGATTGAACGCATGGTCGAACGCATTCCATTGGCTGAGGTTAACTTTCTCGCAATTGTTATGACCATTCAATCGAAAACCGGCGGTAATTTATCTGAAGCGTTAGGCAATCTTTCGCGCGTTCTGCGCGACCGGAAAAGGATGAAGCAGAAGATTAGGTCGGTGAGTCAAGAAGCCAAGTCTTCGGCCGCCATCATTGGCTCATTGCCATTCATCTTGATGGGTGCGCTCACAATTTTGAATCCAACCTATCTCAGCCCGCTCTTCAACACTCAAATGGGTCACGTCCTTTTAATTGGTAGTGGCTTATGGATGTCCACCGGCGTGTTGGTAATGCGTAAAATGATCAATTTCCAAATCTAGCCGGAAATTCAAAAACCGATTTAAGGTAAGAATATGAGCTTTGTAGCCACTCTTTTTCAGATTGAAACCCTCGTGATGCTTTTCGCGGGGTTGGCAGTCTTTGGCACGATCATAACCGTCACGGCACCTTTTTTTGAGAATGACAAACTTCAAGCCCGTGCAAAAGTGGTTGCATCCGAACGCGACCGTCTTAAAGCACAGCAAAAGGCCAACTTTGCAAATACAGAAGTGCGCTTGCGCGAAAGAGTAAAGCCAAGCGCCTACACGCAGATTGTAGACGGACTCAATTTGCGCAAAATTTTCGAGTCAGAAGAATCGCGGGTAAAATTGCGCCAAGCTGGCTTCAGAGCAGAAAAACATCTGATGACATTTCTCGCGATGCGCATCATCTCCCCGATTGTGATTGGTATCGTTTCGTTCATCTATACGTCGACTGTGCTAGCCGAGAAAGTCCCGCCAAATCTGCGGCTGGTCGCTGCGATGGTAGGCCTTGTTATTGGCTTCTATATCCCATCACTCATTGTTAAGAACTTTGCCAAGAAACGCCAAGCTTCGATCAAGAAGTCATGGTCTGATGCACTCGATCTTTTGCTGATCTGTGTTGAATCGGGCATGGCGCTCGAGCCTGCGATGGGCCGGGTCGGCAAAGAAATCGGCAGTCAATCTGTGCCGCTCGCTGAGGAAATGGCTCTGACCGTTGCCGAACTTTCATTCCTGGGTGATCGCCGTAAGGCGCTTGAAAATTTGAGCAAACGGACTGGCCTTGAAACCGTTCGGTCAGTTGTAACCAGTTTGATCCAGTCTGAACGCTACGGAACGCCTCTGGGGTCTGCGCTACGTGTTTTAGCCCAGGAAAACCGGAATGACCGGATGGCCGAAGCCGAGAGGAAAGCTGCTGCTCTTCCACCAAAGCTCACCGTCCCGATGATCTTATTCTTCTTGCCCGTTATCTTTGTGATCATCTTGGGCCCAGCAGGCATCACTGTGACCGGAGCAAAATAAGGCTTGGACACCGTGGTAAGTGATGAAATTCCATGCCTTGTTTTGTTCCAATGAAATGGTGCCACGATAAATTGCCAAAGTGAAAGCCAATCTGCAACGCCCATGAGCAGCCAATAAAGCGGCATTGTTAAAAGGACGCTCCAGCGAACCCTACCGGTTCGTTTTCCAACCAAATATCCAGCATAGAGAGATGTTCCATATCCGATGAGAGCAACGACGAAGCTGATTCCCGCTATGGCTGTCGTAAAAATTGAATGGCTAAACGGAGTCTGCCAGCTTTGCCAAAGTTGGTAACAGACTAAAAAATTAAAAATTGGATGCACGGTTGATGAAAATATCGTCCCAAAACATGTGGCCTGAAAAGCCCATATGCCGTCCCAACCAATTTGACAGCGCAATAAATGAGGTCGCCGTATATGAACCAGCCAAGTTTGCAAAAAACCTTTGAACCAGCGCGCCCGCTGCGAAATCCAATTGCCAAATTCCGTATTAGCTTCTTCAAACGTCTTGCTGTCTAAAATCTGAGTCAGAAATCCCAATCTGGCTAGTCTAAGCCCCAAATCAGCATCTTCTGTTACATTGTATGGATCCCAAGCCCCAACAGTGCGGAGAATATTTGTACGGAAATGATTAGATGTTCCCCCAAGTGGCAGAGGCATGCCCTCGCGCGCAAGACAAGGCAGGATCAATTGAAATAGCACTGCATACTCAACATTAAACTGGCGGGTAATCCAGTTTTCGTTGGCGTTATAGAAAGCTAATTCAGCCTGAAGACAAGCAAGATTTGGTGGCCCAGCCGCAAATGCCGCAGCAGCTTTGCGCAGCTGGTCCGGTTCTGGCATGTCTTCTGCATCATAAATTGTAAGCAGTTTTCCGCGTGAAAACTGCAAAGCATAATTCAAAGCGCGCGGCTTTGTTTGAGGTTTGCCAGAAGGCACGACGATAACTTCAAAATGGCTTGGTAATTCGAGCGCAGCAACTGCGCGGTGCATAGCAATGTCATTTTCTTCAAGAATTAGTTTTATGTCGAGCAGATATTGAGGGTAATCCAACTGGTTGAGAGCCGCCAATAATTGCTGGAGAATACTCGTTTCACGGAATAGTGGCACTAACACCGAATAGACTGGAAGTTGCCTGTCTAGAAGTTTTTGCGGTCTGGCCTTGTGCTTCTGGCCTGAGTCAATGACACACATCAGTCGCAGTGCCACTATGCCCAAAAAAACCAATGAGAGGAAAAAGCTGGTGAAGGCAAAACTAATCTCCAACGGAAAACTGGCTAAAGCAACAAAATAGACCCCAGTTAAAATTCCGAACCAGAATATTTGTGCAGGCATAAATCTGCGATGCGCAGAAAAATATTTTTTATTGCATTTTAGATTGTTAGTCGCATGCTCAAGAAGTTCTTTGCCAAGGTAACGTTTAACGTGAGCTTGAAATTGTTTGGCGACAACGCGTGCCACCGGTTTAAAATTGTTTGCCTGTGCCCGGTAAAGCGGTTCACCTTCTACTGCGGCATAAAGTGTTCGATCTGGAAGCCAAGCAACCGGAAGCAGCTTGTGCCGTAGTGCAAGTTCTTTTTCGACCGGACTGAGGCGGGCAAAAATTGATCCAAGCAGGTGGTTTGGCAGTTCCGGCAAATCATATGGATCGCCGACCAACTCTATAATTTTCGACCCATCTGATGTGGTCAACTCATAAACTACTGACAAGTTAGCCCCTCTATGCGATGATCGCACCGCAGTTCCCGCGTCTAAATTTAAAACTGAGGAAATTCATCTTGAGTACTATCCGCGAAGTGTATTTTCTCTCGATATTTCTTTCTCTAGTTGTATTTAATTTTTCTGCTGAATCTTTAGCTGCAAATGACGCAGTCACTTTCCCGCTTTTCCGTCATATTGATTCTGGCGCGGTCGCTCCTTTAGAAATGCCAACTGGCCCAATTAGATTTCTCACAGATAGTGAGTTTCCACCCTTTAGCTTCCAAAATGCGGATGCCGCGATGACAGGCATTTCAGTTGATTTGGCCGTTGCAGCTTGCGCTGAACTTAAAATCACCTGCCAGTTTATCCCCAAACCATTTGCCGAACTTCTTCCAGCCCTGAAAAATCACGAGGGTGATGCCATAATCTCCGGTGTGCGGTTAAGCCCCGATGTGCTCAAGCTCGCCGCAGCCACAAGACCGTATTTCTTTTCATCCGCTCGCTTTCTAACGCGCACGGGTATGCCGTTTAGCCAACCAGATGTGAAAGCACTGGCGGGCCGCAGGCTTGGTTATGTGAAGGGAACAAGCCATGCGGCCTTTCTTGAAAAATATTATGAAAGAGCCGCCCTCACACCTTTCAACGATGAAAATGCGTTGCTTGAATCGCTACGAACTGCAGCAATTGATGCGGCCTTCACTGACAGTATGCACGCATCATTTTGGTTGAAAGGATCAAATGCACGGGGGTGCTGCGTTATGTTGGGCGAAAGTTTTGTGGACCGTGCGAGTTTTTCAAAAAGCATGAGTATGCTGGTGAGCCTAGACCAGCCGAATTTACGCGAAGCCCTGGACTATGCGCTCGACCGACTTGAGGAAAAAAACATCAGCGCAAAAATCTTCGCACGCTATCTACCAGACAGTCCGTTCTAAGGGCCGATTGCATCAGTGATGTGGCTAAAATTGCCTGCTAACAATTTTCGCTCGAGTCCTGCACAAATATCTGAGACCAATGACGGGCCCTTATAAACCAGCGCCGAATACAGTTGGATAAGTGAGGCCCCAGCTCTAATTTTAGCCCAAGCCGTTTCAACATCTGACACGCCACCCACACCGATCAAAGGAATTTTGCCTGCTGTCATTTTGTAAAATAGCGCCAATTGCTGGGTCGATAAATTAAATAATGGCTTACCCGAAAGACCACCCATTTCTGTGGCAAGTGGTGATCTTAAATTGGGCCGCGATATTGTCGTGTTCGAAACAATCACACCATCCACCGCTTCAATCCCGCAGACATCCGCCACATCTTGGAGGTCAGCTTCGACCAAATCGGGTGCGATCTTCAGAAGCATCGGTAATCCTGCTTTGCGTTTGGCATTGAGCGCTGAAAGCAACTTCAACAATTCCGCACGTCCCTGCATGGTGCGAAGCCCCGGCGTGTTAGGCGAAGAAATATTGATCGTCACATAACTTGCGACATCTCGAAATGCTTCAATGCCCGAAACATAATCAGCAATGCGGTCGTTCGAATCTTTATTAGCTCCAACATTCACGCCAACAATGCCACCTCTATTTCGGCGTGCTTCCAACCTTCGCAACACAGCTTGCTGGCCATCATTATTAAAGCCCATGCGGTTGATAACAGCTTGATCTTCGATCAAGCGAAAAAGCCGTGGCTTGGCATTGCCAATTTGCGCACGCGGCGTGACAGTGCCGATTTCCACAAAGCCGAACCCTTGGCCCAACATGGCGTCAGGCACTTCAGCATTCTTATCAAAACCGGGTGCTAGGCCCACAGGGTTTGCAAATGTGAGGCCGAATAATTTTGTTTCGAGCTTTGCAGATGTGATCGCACCGCGACCACCGCCTAACCCGGCCTTCAATGAACTTATGGTCAGGCCATGGGCCTGTTCAGCGTCCATCTTGTGTAAGAACGGTTTGGCCAAAGCAAAACCAAGATCAGCAAGTCCCATTACTGAAACTCCGCCGGAAAGACATGGGCAGCACCATCCCAAGGCAAAGGCCTAGCCCAAAGAATTTGAGCAGGATCAATCACACCGTAAACATGCGGAAACAATTGCTCGCCGCGCGAGGTCTCCCATTTCAAATGATGATCAATTACATCTTCATGAATTGCGACCAAAAGGAGATTTGCAATTCCAGCAAAATGTAACCGCGCAGTTTCTTTCGCTTGGGCACCCGTTGAGAGATGAATATATCCGTCATTCAAATCAATCGCAGCGCCTTTGAATATGCCTGCATTCACGGCCCGCTCCCAAGCCGCCGCATCAATGATCTTGTAAAGAACTGTCAAATCCAACCCCAAAAATAATTATAATCAAAATCATGCTTTACGCTGGACAAATCTTTGCGCAAGAGGTATTGCTTCCTAATTGAGGCAAGAACAATACTGCGGAGGGTAAATCATGTTTTCACACAAGCAAGTTTGGGCGGCAATTGACACAATTGCTGAACGTTACGGTTTTTCAGCATCAGGCTTGGCCAAAAAGTCTGGCTTAGACCCAACATCATTCAATCCGTCCAAGCGCATTGGCCCCGATGGCAGGCCGCGCTGGCCCACCATGGAAAGCATCGCGCGGGTATTAAACGCGGCTGGTGCTCCAGTTGAAGAATTTATGGATTTGCTGTCTGGCCGCAAGGGCCAAGCCCCTAGGCTGAAGCAAATCCCCATGCTGGGCTTTGCCAAAGCGGGCAAGGGCGGTTTTTTTGACGATTCAGGTTTCCCCTCCGGCAATGGCTGGGAAGAAATCGACGTGCCGGGTGTGACCGATACGACAGCCTACGGTCTCGAAATCACGGGCAACTCGATGGAACCCGTTTACCGCGAAGGCGACACCATCATCGTCTCACCCGGTGCCACAGTGAGGAAGGGTGACCGCGTTGTGGTGCGCACGTCTGATGGCCAAGTGATGGCCAAAATCATGCAGCGCCAAACCGCGCGCACACTGGAACTGGCATCATTCAATGCTGCACATGAGACCAAAACGCTGGATATGAAGGACGTCGATTGGATGGCACGGATTATCTGGGCGAGCCAGTAAAAATAAATTTCCTAAAATAGGAAATAAGACATAATTTTGCCTTTTTCTTCCCGCATCTTGTGTGGGAAGGAGAACGGGAATGTTGGTATTGTTACATATTTGGTTTGTGTTGGCGGCGCTGATAAAAAAAGCTTACGCCCAATTCTGGTCAGTCGCCTATCGCGTTGGCGCAGACTTTTCATCGCTTGAAGTCTCAGCGCTTTGTGCTTTGCAAACGTCCTGCATCACGCCCCTCACCCAAGCGAGCACCTTATCGCTGCTGCGCAGTTGGTTCCAAACAAGTGTTGGATTGAGGGAAATGTTCTTGAGCGGTGGCGTTCTGAGTCTTAAGTTAAACTGCTTGGCAAAGCGTTTAGCAAAGTTTTCTGATACAGTTGTCACCATATCGCTGGACGAAACAGCAGCCAATGCGGCCATGAAATGTGGCGTGGTGAGCGCAATACGGCGTTTCACACCATGCGCTGCTAATTCGGCATCAAGTTCGGAAATGCCGTCACCCATAATGCCAATGCTGGCATGATTGAAGCGGCCATAGTCCTCCACCGTCCATTGTTGGTTTTCAGCAGGATGGCCACGGCGCATAACTAAAGCCAGCCGGTCTTGCCCCAAGCTTTCGCTTTCAACGCCAGGCGGCAAGGGCGTGGTGGAAAGTGCAAACGCAAAATCCAGTGAACCATTTTCCATGCGTTGCATGAGGTCGCTTGAATACGGCTCCATGGAAATATCAATGCTCGGTGCCTCTTTGGCCAGTCGCGCCATTAAGGCGGGGGCATAAAGGATCGTTTGAAAATCGGTTGCAGCAAAGCGAATGCGGCGTTTGACGAGGGCGGGGTCAAATCCCGGTTCAGCAAAAACATCGGTTACATCTTGTAAGGCAGCCTGCACGCGCAGGAGCAAGCCTTCCGCTTTTGGCGAAAGTGCAAAGCCACCCGAAACGCGCACCAATAATGGATCATCAAAAAGGTCGCGAAGCCTCGCCAGAGCGCGGCTCATGGCGGGTTGGCTGAGGCCCGCATCGACGGCGGCTTGCGAAACATTGCGCCTGCGCAGCAAGGCCTCGAGGGCCGGCAGCAAGTTCAGATCCACACCATGTAAATTCACTTCACGCATACACGAGATAATATCTATGCATTTGTGATATAGTCAAGTGCGCCCTAAGTTTGAACCACAATGAGGAGAAAGATGATGACCAACAGTATTTTGGTTTTAGGTTATGGCGCGGTCGGCAAGGCCACGGTGGCGCGGCTTTTGGCAGAAGGTCATGAGGTGACAGTTGCACAACGTAGCCGACCCAAGGACTTGCCACAGGAAGCGCAATTTGTAACCTGCGATGTGTTGGATTTGGTTTCACTGAATGAGGCAGCGAAAAATGCTTCTCAGATTGTTGTGGCGTTAGGCTTTAAGTATGACGGAAAAATATGGCGCGACGTTTGGCCCCGCGCGATGGCCAATATAATCGAATCCTGCACTCAGGGCGGCCAGCGCATCGTCTTTATTGACAATCTCTATATGTATGGCCCGCAGACCACGCCGCTGCGTGAAGATATGCCTTTGTCGAACTATGGTGCAAAACCCGCAATCCGCGCTGACGTGACCAAGCTTTGGATGGCCGCTGCCGCCGCAGGACAAATCAAAATTGCAGCTTTGCGGGCTCCTGATTTTTATGGCCCGCATGTTGAGCTTTCACTTTGGGGGCCAGAAAGCTTGGGCGCTATTGCGAAGGGCAAAGCGGGGCGCATTCCCATGCCACTTAATATTCCGCATGACTTTGCCTATGTGCCAGATATTGCCCGCGCTGTCGTAACACTGCTCAACGCACCTGATGATGCATACGGCCAAGCTTGGCATGTGCCTGTGGCGCCAACGCGCACAGCACAAGACATTATCAACATTGCCGAACATCATTTGGGCCGCAAAGTGAAAGTCTCTTCTGTGCCGCCACTGATGCTGAAACTGCTGGGCCTGTTCATTCCGTTCATCCGCGAATTTAACGAAATGAGTTTTAATTTCGATAAGCCCTATCAAGTGGATACCAGCAAATTCAGCCAACGCTTTTGGTCTGATGCCACACCATTTGAAGTGGGTGTTGCAGCGACGGTAAATAGTTTTAAGGCTTAGACAACTCACCCTTCAGCGCCTTATCAATCAACCCACGCGTATTGGCCAAACCATAAAGCGCCGCGAACGATCCAAACCGTGGCCCCCGCTCTTCACCCAGCAACACCTGATACAACATGTTGAACCATGTTTGGCCCACACCGATGGTGCCGTCTTTTTGGGTGACGGTGTAGGGTTCACGTCTGCCGATGTCATAAACCTTTTGCTGAATAGCTTCTGGTGTTGAACCTTCCGGCAATTCTGCAAGAGCTGCATTGAGATCGGTGAGCGCTTTGGCTTCATCCTCCGTACACGGACGATAGACTTTATTGGGCTTTATGAAATCGAGATAATATCTGATGGCATAGCCCACCATTTTGTCGAGGCGCGGATGTGTTCTGGCGTCCATCTCGGGCATATAGCGTTTGAGGAATGCCCACAAAACAGCTTTGTCTTCGGTGTTGGCGACCGATACTAAATTAAGTAGCAATGCGAATGTAACACCGCCGGTTTCGGGCTTGGGCGGATTGCCGCCATGGATATGCCACACCGGATTCATCAATTGATCTTTTGGTTCAGTCTGCTTCAGGTATCCGCCCAAATGCTGCGCATATTCATCAACTGCGCGCGGGATCACATCAAAGAACAATTTCTTGGCTTCGCGTGGGCGGTTATACATATAAAGCGAAAGCGAATCTGGATCAGCATAGGTGAGCCACTCATCAATGGTGAGGCCATTGCCTTTGGATTTTGAAATCTTCTGGCCTTTATCATCCAAGAATAATTCATAGACATAATGTTCAGGTGCAATGCCGCCCAGAATTTCGCAGTTGCGATCATAAATGGGTGCATTGGATTGATGATCCTTGCCAAACATTTCAAAATCCACGCCCAAGGCTGCAAAGCGCA
The DNA here is from genome assembly GCA_964247245.1 of uncultured Aestuariivirga sp. GTDB lineage: Bacteria > Pseudomonadota > Alphaproteobacteria > Rhizobiales > Aestuariivirgaceae > Aestuariivirga. Next base: position 146,206 of record CAXTTK010000001.1, on the reverse strand, counting down.
TGCCGAAATCCGGCTTCCATTGCAGCTTGGTGCGTCCACCGCGCACATCGAGCGTGGTTTCAGATCCATCTTCATCGTTAAAAGTGATGGTGCCTTTCTTCGCATCGATCGCCTTCATCGGCACATAAAGCACACGGCCAGAAATTGGAGAGATTGGCAAAAAGGGCGAGTAAGTTGCTTGGCGTTCTTCGCCCAAGCTTGGCAACATGACACCCATGATGTCATCATATTTTTCCAGCGCGCGGATCAACATGTCATCATATTTGCCCGACTTATAATATTCTGTGGCAGAGCCAAATTCATATTGAAAACCAAACGTGTCGAGGAATCGCCGCAGCATGGCGTTGTTGTGATGGCCGAAGCTTTCATAATCTCCACCGAAAGGATTGGGAACGGAAGTGAGCGGCTTATGCAAATGTGGTTCAAGGAAAGATTTGTCCGGCACATTATCTGGAATCTTGCGCATGCCGTCCATGTCATCTGAAAACACCAGCAAACGGGTTGGCACATCGCTCATCAGCTCAAACGCGCGCCGCACCATGGTGGTGCGGGAGACTTCGCCAAACGTGCCGATATGCGGCAGACCTGACGGGCCATAACCGGTTTCAAATAAAACTGATTTCTGCCCAGACTTTTCCGCCCGCTTTAAAATCTTCCGTGCTTCCTCAAAAGGCCAAGCCTTTGATTCAAGTGCAGCAGCGCGAAGGGCGGGGGAGACGGTCATTTTCATTCACTCAAAATTGGACATGCGTATGAGCACGGGAACGCCGTGTTAGGCATGTCCGACTGCCTCGTCAATGAGTGCTGAGATTAAGCAGTATATTTCTTCAGGAACGCAACAGTGCGACCCCAAGCCAGATCTGCGGCTTCCTTATTGTAGCGCGCTTCATTGGTGTCGTTATTGAAGGCATGGTTGGCACCTTCATATTTGAACATCTCGTAAGTTTTGTTAGCAGCCTTGAGGGCCGTTTCAAAAGCCGGAATGCCCGCATTGATCCGGTCATCAAGAGCGCCATAATGCAACAATAACGGCGCTTTGATTTTAGCAACGTCTTCGTCTTTGGGCTGCGCACCGTAATAGGCTACCCCAGCATTAAGGCTTTCGTCGGCAACTGCCAGCGCATTGACAGCACTTCCGCCCCAGCAAAAGCCCATGGCCCCGCCTTTACCATTTGCCATTGCGTGAACCCGCACCGCGGCCAGCGCCGCCTTCGATGTTGCTAGAATATCTTCTGGTTTTAATGTGCCGATCATCTCTTTTGCTTTATCAGCATCTTCAGGCGTGCCACCCAGGCCTGCTAAATAATCAGGCGCCAACGCCACAAAGCCCTCAACCGCAATGCGCCGCGCAATATCTTTAATGTGCGGATTCAGCCCCCGGTTTTCATGAATGACGATCACGGCAGGATATTTGCCAGCTGCGGCAGGCTTGACCAGATAACCCGCACCACCTTCAAATTTTAACGCCTCGGTGGCAATGCGCGCATCGCCTTCGGGCAAAATATCAGCTTTGGCATAATTATTTTCAAGCACCGGCAAAATCGCCATAGCCGCCGCTGTGCCACCAGCCAATTTCGCCAACTTATCCATAAATTCACGGCGGCTCATGCCACCATGGGTAAAGCCGTCGAAAAGGTTGATGATTTTTTGATCCATGATACTACTCCTGTTAATAAACCGAGTTTCCACTCCAATTTTGACAGTCATATGGCGGCTTTGAATTCGGCTCAAAGCACATTAAAGCTGTGTGGCAATGAACGTTCATGATCATAAATTTGTTCCCCCACCCACTGCCATTGGCTTGGGGTTAGGTGCTGTTGTGTCTGGAGAGAATCTAGGGGCCGCAGCGGCGCTCGCCAGATTATCGGCCTCACCACATCTCATTTGCCATTCGCATTTCTTGATTGAGCGTTTAGGGGCATCGGCTTCTGCACCAAAAAGCCTGATCCGTGCGGCGCGGGACCAACGCCATTTCGACGTTGCGGAATTATTTGCATTTGTGGTTCCGGCCCGCATTGCCACGCCGACACCTTTAGGCTTGGCGCGGTCATTGGCCGTTGAGCAATTGGCGAGCGACAGCGAAACTTTGCATGCAGTGGTTGATGATTTGTTGATGCGACTTTCCAACAAAAATTATCCATTGCTGCGAGAGGCTGCCGAGCTCGCCACGTTCTTGGCGCGCGCCAATTGGCCTTGGGCAAAGCCAGTTATGGCCGCATTGCTCACCGCCAATCCCAAAATGGATGCGGGCGGTTTTGCAACAGGCCTTAATGTGTGGGACCGCATTGAAGAGTGGGAAGATGATGGCAGTCGCGCACCAGGCACGCAGGAAGCCATCAGCGGCAATGATGCCAAACGTTTTCTTGCTGAAATACTGGGTGTTGATTCCGAAACCCGCGCCGCCCAGAGCGATTACGCCGCAATGGCCACCCATGCCTTTGAACCACGCGACAGGAAAGACATTAATAATATTCTGCTGGCTGAAGCCGGCACCGGCCTTGGCAAAACGCTAGGTTATTTAGCGCCATCATATTTATGGGCGCGCAAGAACAATGCCCCCGTCTGGATTTCAACATACACCAAAAATCTGCAACGCCAGCTGGATCAGGAAACGGCGCGACTGGTGCAAGACCCAGCCGAGCGCCGCGAGCGCATTGTGATCCGCAAAGGCCGCGAGAACTATGCTTGCTTGCTGAATATGCAGGAAGTGTTTGGGCGTTTGACAGGGGCCAATGCACGATCAGCATTTTTGGCCGCACTGATTGCACGTTGGGCAAGGTTTTCGCGTGATGGCGATATTGTCGGTGGTGATTTTCCGTCATGGCTTTTATCGTTGTTCCAAGACGTTTCAATTGACGGCGAGGGGCGGGGCCTCACACCATCGGCGCTTGGATTGACCGACAGGCGCGGCGAATGCATTTATGCGGGCTGCACGCATTATAAACGCTGCTTTATTGAGCGCTCGGTTAGGGCTGGGCGCAACGCTGACATCGTGATTGCCAATCACGCGCTGGTTCTCCATCAAGCCGCTATCGATCAAGCGATTGGTGTGGCCACAACGCCTGATGAAGAGGCCGCACCGGGCGGTATCAGGCGCATCGTATTTGATGAAGGCCATCATCTCTTTGATGCCGCAGACAGCGCATTCAGCGGGCATCTGACGGCAATGGAAGCATCTGAACTGCGCCGCTGGCTACGCGGGCCCGAGACTGAGCGCCGTCGCGGGCGGGGCTTGGCCGAACGCCTTGGTGATCTGGTGGCTGACCAAGACAATGCTGAAAAACTTTTGCATCAAATTCTGCGCGCCGCTACGGCTCTGCCTGGCCCCGGCTGGACACGCCGCATACAAGGCGGACAACCCGAAGGTTCGGCTGAGGATTTTTTAACACTGGTGCGTCAACAAGTTTTGGCCCGTTCGGAAGCATCAAACAGCAATTCACTCGAAACAGATTGCCTGCCACTGGTGGAAGGCCTTGCCGATGCGGTGGCTGATTTATCGACAGCGTTGATGGATTTAAAAAAACCGATGTCAGCGCTCGCCAACGTGTTGCTAAAGAAGCTCGATGACGAGGCATCAGAACTCAACACCAATGATCGTGGCCGCATTGAAAGTCTGGCGCGTTCACTTAAGCGCCGTGGCGAGCTTGTGGTGGGTGGTTGGATTTCAATGCTCAATCATTTGCTGGAAAGCCCTGATGCATTATTTGTCGATTGGTTCTCCATTGATCAAAGTTTTGGCCGCGAGTCTGACGTGGGCCTGCACAGTCACTGGATTGACCCAACTGTGCCTCTGGCTAACACAGTGCTGCGCTCAGCCGATGGCATCATCGTAACCTCAGCCACACTCAAAGACCGCCCGCCCGATGTGCCCGATGATTGGACCAATGCCGAAATGCGCACGGGTGCCATTCATCTGCCATATCCGGTCAAACGCGCCGGATACGACTCGCCCTTTGACTACAAAAAAATCAGCCGCGTGATTGTGGTGACCGATGTGAACCGCGAGGACATGGACCAGATTGCTGCCGCCTACCGCGAACTTTTCATCGCGTCAGGCGGCGGTGGGCTGGGCTTGTTCACTGCCATTGCAAGATTGCGCGCCGTGCATAAACGCATTGCACAACCTTTGGCCAAAATTGGCTTGCCGCTTTATGCCCAGCATGTTGACCCTATGGATACGGGCACGCTCGTCGATATGTTCCGCGCCGAGCGTGATGCATGTCTATTGGGAACTGATGCTGTGCGCGATGGTGTGGATGTGCCGGGCGATTCGCTGCGCCTCATCGTTCTCGACCGTGTGCCGTGGTCAACGCCGACGATTTTGGAACGCGCCCGGTCGGAAGCCTTTGGTGGCAACGCCTATAAAGACATGTCGGTGCGCCTCAAACTGCGCCAAGCTTTCGGTCGATTGATCAGGCGCGAAGGGGATCGTGGTTGCTTTGTCATTCTTGATCCACGTTTGGCCACGCGTTTCACCACCGCCTTTCCGCCGGGCATTCAAATTGACCGATTGGGGCTAGTGGACGCAATTGATATCGTAAAATCATTTACACCAAAACTGGACAAGATCGCCCGCGGACACTAGGTTTTGTTTCTAATATACAAGGAAGAAAATATGCCCGGCACGATCTCTAATCAACAAGCTTTAATCTACGTCATGGTCATGATGTCCGCCGTCGAAGGCCATATCAGCACTGACGAGTTGCAGGAAATTGAACTGCTGCTGCGCACTTTGCCCGCGTTTAAAACCTTTGATCGCTCAAGGTTGGTGACTGTTGTTCAAGAATGTAGCGACATTTTACAAAATGAAGAGGGCATGACAACGGTGTTGGGGCTGGTGAACAATCAGCTGCCAATCAAGCTGAAAGAAACTGCTTATGCACTGGCTGTTGAAGTGGCGGCTGCAGATTTGGTGGTGGGGCGTGAAGAGTTACGCTTCTTGGCTATTCTGCGCGATGCTTTGGAGTTGGATAAGTTAGTGACCGCTGCAATTGAGCGTTCGGCAATTGCAAGATATCAGGCGGTGTGATTTCTGCCCCCCTCAGTCCTTCGGACAGCTCCCCCAACAAGTTGGGGGAGCGTGATGTTTGATTGTGAGCGAATTCAAAAACAATTTGCCCTCCTCCCAGCTCTGCTGGGGGAGGTGCCCGAAGGGCGGAGGGGGAGCCTGCCCCAAGCGAAACTGGCGCAGCTAAGGGCAAACCCCTAACATGCTCCCCCCCACCTTCACCAACTGGTTCGCCTCACGCGGCTGGGAACCCCGTTCGCACCAATTGCAAATGCTGGCGCATGGCCTCGACAATGAAAGCGCTTTGCTTATTTCCCCCACGGGTGGTGGCAAAACCTTAGCTGGATTTCTACCGACACTGGTTGATCTCGAACATCCACATAAAAATGATGGCATACACACACTCTATATTTCGCCATTAAAAGCACTCGCGGTCGACATCGCGCGCAATCTCGAAGCGCCAATCAATGAAATGAAACTGCCCATCACGGTTGAAACCCGCACAGGCGATACACCGCATTCAAGGCGCCAACGCCAACGCATCAACCCACCTGATATTTTGATCACCACGCCCGAGCAGATGACGCTGCTCATCGCTGATCCAACCGCAGCGCATTTGATGAAGAATCTGAAAGCTGTGATCATTGATGAACTTCATTCTATTGTCTCATCAAAACGTGGCGTGCTTCTCTCTCTTGCCCTCAGCCGTTTGCGCACCCATGCGCCGAAAGCGCGCTTTACCGGATTATCTGCCACCGTGGCTGATCCTGATGCATTGCGCGCGTGGCTGGCACCTGCAAACAAAGCACCCGTGCCGCTTGTGTTGGGTACAGCTGGTGCACCGCCTGACATTCATATTCTGGAATCTGCGGAGCGCGTTCCTTGGAGCGGGCACAAAGCGCTCTATGCCATTCCCGAAATTTATGCCGAAATCAAAAAAGCGAAAATGGCTTTGGTGTTCGTCAATACCCGTAGCCAAGCCGAGATGGTGTTTCAAGAATTGTGGAACGCCAATGAAGATCATCTGCCTATCGCCCTTCACCATGGCTCGCTTGATGTCAGCCAACGCCGCAAGGTAGAAGCGGCCATGGCGGATAACAAGCTCAAAGCCGTGGTCTGCACGTCAACTCTTGATTTGGGCATTGACTGGGGTGATGTTGATTTGGTTATCCATGTGGGTGCACCCAAGGGCTCAAGCCGCTTGCTACAACGCATTGGCCGCGCCAATCACCGCTTGGATGAAGCCAGCAACGCCATCTTGGTGCCGTCCAATCGCTTTGAAGTTTTAGAGTGCGAAGCCGCCCGCGCCGCTGCCAAAGAAAATGCCCAAGACACTGAATATCCGATGGTGATGAAGCTTGACGTGCTGGCCCAACACATCATGGCTTGTGCATGTTCGGGTGCGTTCTTTGCAGATGATTTATACAACGAAATCATCACCGCCTTCACCTACCGCAAGCTGACGCGTAAACGCTTTGACCAAGCTTTGGATTATGTAGCCACAGGCGGATATGCACTCAAAGCCTATGAGCGCTATGCCAAATTGAAATTGGATATTGCAGGCAAATACCGCCTCGCCCACCCTATGTTGGCCACGCGCTATAAAATGAACATGGGCACGATTGTGGCCGATGAAATGCTGAAAGTAAGGCTTGCTTCCGTCAAAAATCGTACAGGCAAGCGCACCGTTACAGGTGGCCGCGTGCTCGGTGAACTTGAAGAATATTTCCTAAGTCAATTGGCCATTGGCAATACATTTCTCTTCGGCGGTGAAGTTTTGAAATTCGAAGGCCTGGATGAATTTGGTGCATTGGCTTCGAAAGCCCATGGTCGCGACCCGATGATCCCATCCTATGCAGGAGGAAAATTTCCGCTCTCCACCTATCTAGCCGAACGTGTGCGCGGGCTGCTGGCAGATAAATCCAAATGGCAACATCTGCCAACGCAAGTCAAAGACTGGCTCAATACGCAAAGTTGGGCATCAGCCATTCCGCGCGCCGATCAGATGCTGGTCGAAACCTTTCCACGGGCCGATAAGCATTATATGGTCTGCTATCCCTTTGAAGGTCGCCTTGCGCAACAGACATTGGGCATGCTGCTCACACGCCGTCTCGAACGCTGGGGCGCCAAACCAATGGGCTTTGTGTCATCGGAATATGCTTTAGTCATCTGGTGCCTTGGTGATTTGTCAGCAATGATCAAACAGGGACGCCTCTCTCTCGCCAAGCTATTCGACGAAGACATGTTGGGGGATGATTTGGAAGCTTGGCTTGCTGAATCCAATTTGATGAAACGCAGTTTCCGCTATTGCGCCATCATCGCCGGGTTGATCGAACGAAACTTCCCCGGCAAAGAAAAAACCGCGCGGCAAGTAACAGTGAACACCGATTTGATTTATGACGCCCTGCGTACCCATCAGCCTGATCATCTTCTGCTGCGCGCCGCATGGGATGATGCTGCTGATGGTTTGATTGACATTCATAGGCTTGCCACCATGTTAAAACGCATCAAAAACCAAATCCTCCACAAAGCCTTGGAACGGGTCTCGCCATTGGCGGTTCCCGTGCTGCTTGAGATTGGTCGCGAATCAATTTACGGCGAAGCTGATGATGCCCTTCTCGCCGAAGCCGCTGATAAACTCGAAGCCGAGGCTACAAGCCTTGTCTAGGCAGCATAAAATTATGCTTGGTAGTTTGGAATGTGTGCCGCATCTTTCGGGTGCACTCTATGTGCCTGATTATGAAACGCTCATCATTTCTGATTTGCATTTAGAACAAGGAACCAGCCTTGCGCGCCGTGGTATTCATGTGCCACCCTTTGATACCGCCGTCACCTTAGATTTGCTTGAAGCAACACTCAGTACCACACATGCTAGGCGGCTGATTTTTTTAGGCGACAGCTTTCACGATACGCAAGGCGAAGAGAGATTAGATGAGATTCATTTCAACCGACTGCGATTTATCACCAATCAATACGAAACCATATGGATAATTGGTAATCACGATCCTAATCCGCCACAATCGCTGGGCGGCCACGGCGCAGAAACAATAAGCCTAGGCCCAATCACGCTGCGCCATGAGCCCAGCAAAAAACTAAAAAACGAAATTGAGATTGCTGGACACTTACATCCCGGTTGTGGTCTCAGCCTGCGCGGCCGTCACGTGCGCGGTAAATGTTTTATCGCGGACCAAAACCGTCTTATCATGCCAGCTTTCGGTGCCTATACGGGTGGGCTGTCAATTAACTCGCCAGCCTTCCATGGATTATTTGATGATACTCAAACCAAAATCTGGATGATTGGAAAAAGCAGTTTGCACCGCTTTACCCTCTAGAAATTTCAGCCCGTCTTCGATTCCATCGCAGCAATCAACTCAGGTGTCACTTGCCCCGTCACCTTCATGCCTTGTTGCAGTTGAAACAACCGAACGGCATTCGAAGTGCGCCCACCTAACTTGCCATCGGCTTCACCAATATTATAGCCGAGCTGATCCAAAAGTCCCTGCGCTTTGCCAATAATGTTTTGTGGCATAGGTGCAGCCGAAGCACTTTGTTGTGGTGCTGAATTAGCGCCCTTCCAAGTGACATCATTTATTGCAACGACATTGGCAATATCAGGCGCCTTTTCCGGCGCCCAGGCTTTAAGCCGCGCCTCAATCGCTTGGACGGTGTCAGGAGGCAATGATTTTGCCAGAGCATCAGCATGTGCTTGAGCGTCTTGGTCGCCTTGTGCGCCTGCTGCATCATACCAGAACAAGGCTTCAGCGAGGTTCACTTTGGTGCCCATGCCGCGTTCAATCAAAACGGCCAAATTAAACTGGCTGTCTTTCAGTCCATGCTGCGCAGCAAGTGTGAACCACTTGAATGCGCGCTTGTAATCAGCTGCACCCGCTTCATTGCCCGCTGAAATAACAGCCGCATTATGCATAGCCTTCACATTACCAAGGGCAGCGGCACGTTCATACCAGGAAAGTGCGGCTTGCATGTTCTTTTCAACACCCGTTCCGCGCTCATAAAGTGTGGCCATCCGGTATTGCGCTGGGGCAAGTCCCGTAACGGCGGCACGTCCATACCAATAGGCAGCCTTGGCGGCATCAGGTGCAACATTCTCGCCATTGAGATAACGCGTCGCAATGACAAACTGTGCATTGGCATCACCTGAGGTGGCTGCTTTACGCAAACTATCATTGCCGATCGCCGTGTCGATCGCGGCGGGTGCTGCATTTTTAGGTGCAACGGCGGCTGGAAGTGAACCTGTGAGAATTGGGTCAACTTCTGTGGCTGTGCCGTTTTCACTGTGCTGCTGAGTTGTTGCCGCAGCAGGTGGCGTCGACTCAAGCGGGGCCGGTTGGACAGCCTGCGGAGCGGGTACAGGTTGGGCCGTCGTTCCAGCGTCTGGTGCAATTGCTGCAGGCGCAACAGCTGCCGGGGCTGCCTGCGAAACGGGCGCAACGGGTTGCTCAATAACAACAGGTTGGGCCACAGGTGCAGCAGCTTGCTGCCCCATCATGTTTTTGGTCACATAGAATGCAACTAAGCTCAAGGCCAAAAGCCCAGACAGAATAAGCGTACGACGACTGCCCGACGTGTTGTTATTGGCGGGCTTAATTTCCGGCGGTATTTTCAAATCGCCGGGAAGTGCAGCATTCTTAGCGGCCTTAGCCCCTTTTTTGAATGGCATTTTAAAGCTCAAGAGCTTTTTCGAGTCTTGCTCGGCCTTTCTGTTAGCGCCGGGCGCCAGACCTGAGAGTATGCTTTTCTGACTTCCACTGGCGGCTTGAGCAGCTTTACGTGCCGCGGCAATAAAGTCATCAGGCGCAGCCGTGCTGGCCGCAGTTTCGCCACCGGCACGTGCTGCTTCGACAACGGCGTCAAAGGGGTTGTAACCTGCAAAGCCAGAAGATGGTGGTGCAGTATCAAATGGATTGCTGCTTGGCGTAGGATGGATATTTTCAGGTTCAATGTGAGTGGTTGTGAACTCTGGCTCTGCAACGCTTTCAGCAGACAGGGCTGGTGCAGAATTGACTAAAGGAGTGTTGAACGGGTCAGAACTAGAAACGGGTTCAAACGGGGCTGCGGCCTGTGCTACGCGTTGACCAATCGCCGCGGTTTCGAGCTCGCCGAGTTTTGCGACAATCTGTTCAAGCGTTTCATGAACAGCTTCAAGTGTTTCTTGATTGCGTTGATCAGCCCCTTGAGATGCCTCACGCACCGCTTTAAGACCTTCTTCCAGAGCTGCAATCTCAGGTGAACCAGCAATAGAAACAAGACCTTGCGGCTGTTGGCTCAGCACATGTTGGCCCATGCGGTTGGCGGCATCTTCCGCCACCTGTTTGGTCCAATCGCGATTCTGTTCCATTGAGTCGTAAAGTTGGGCAATGGCCCGTTCAATAGTCTCAAGATGCGAAAGCTGATTTTCAGTCTTGCTCAAACGGTCATTGACCACAGCCAGATGATGCACAAGTTCATCACTATTCTGTGGCGCTGAAGGCTGTGTATGCAACGCTTGCTCTAAGCGGTGATCGAGCTCAGCCATGCGCCGCTCAAGCTCATTGAGCTGTGGCAATTCGCGGGTTTGAGCCTGGGCCTGTTCCAGCTTTTGCGTAATATCGATGAGGCGGCGGTCCATATCCGCCAAGGGCCGTGTATCTGGGCCTTGTGCAACCCGGGTGGAAAGCTGTTCAACGGCCACACGAAGGGCTGTTACATCACGGTCAGAGGCGGTGCCTTTGCTGGCATCATCGATGCGTGCATTAAGTTTTTCAATCTCGCCACGGAAGCGCTGAATTTCGGCCGGGCTGGTGGAGCTGGCCACCATCGATGTTTGCGCTTCGCGCAGCAGACCAAGAATGCGCTGTTCGATAATGCGCAGTTCTGCTTGGCTGGCCTGCACAGCCTGGGTTTGAGCTTTATGAGCCAGTGATTCAGCCGAATCCCGCACCGTTTCAATGCGACCTGCAAGATCATCAAGTTCGTGACGTAGCAAATCAGGCAGACCCGTTGCTGGCTGGTTTTGATCAATGCGCTGTGCCAATTCAGCGAGTCTGCTTTCAAGCGCCGAGAAAGCTGGCGCTTGACGAAGCACTTGTTCGTTATTGGTGTTCGAAGCCCGCGTTGACATATCGCCAATGCGGTCTTGCAAAGATTTCAGATTATCGCGCGTGCGCTTTTCCGAAACTTCCAAATGCTCAACAATATTGCGCACTGCTTTTTCAAGCGCCATGAAACCGGGTGATTCTTCTGGCTTAGGCGCTGTGATTGGTTGAGCGCGTTGGAATTGCCGGCCTAATAGTGCCAGGCGCTCGTTAACTGCAGTGAACGCCTCAACAGTCTGGCGTTCATTGCTTTCAACGCGGCTGAGAATACGAGCGAAATTGCCATTTTCTTCTTGCGGTGGCGAAACATAGCGCGGTGCGGTTTCAGTTTCGCGCATTGCCAAACGAGAAAGCTGTTCTGCGATATCTTCAAGACGCGTGGCCGCACGTTCAATTGGATGTGTCGAAATTCGGCCAGCTATCACCTTGTCAGGTGTGGAGTCATTTTCCGAAACAGGAGCCTCAGCCTGTTCATTAATCGCCGAGTTCAGCCATTCGCCCAATGTCATGCCCGAGCGGCGCGCCGCTGTTTTGGCAATCTCGCGCAATTCAGGCTCAACACCCTTAACGCTCCATGGAATTCCTGGCTTCATCGACTTTAACTCTCCGGCGTGAGAAGAGGGTGGTTGTTCAATAGACAAATCACCCGCAACACGGTTTTTCATTCCTCATCTGTTAACTTTCTTGGTAAATATTGAGTTAACCTGTTGATGTTTTTTGCCAAATGACCATAACCACTGAATATTTAGGGCTTAATCTGAAATGACCCGTCTTGCCTTTGTTTCATCGCCGCTCGACCGCAATGCCAATAATCGCGCAAATGCTGAGTTCATTGCAAAGCGGCGCAACGATTCGACCACCCATGTCGTGCAGATCGCGGGTGATACAGTTCGCATGAAAAATGACAGGCTTTTCACATTAAATGACGAGCCTGAATTGGATGCAATTTATCTGGGCGAAGACCCTAAAGGTCATAGCTGGTTTGCCCGCGAAATTGAACCCAGTGATGCCCTCATTCCGATCCGTTCTTTAATGATTGAGGGGGGTCTCACTCAGGAGAGATTATCGATATTGGCTCAGGCCCGCAGCATACTACACTGGCATTCATCACATGGCTTTTGTGCAAAATGCGGTGCGCAATCCTTAATGGCTGATGCGGGTTATAAGCGGGTGTGCCCCGCCTGCAAGACCGAGCATTTTCCACGAACTGATCCTGTCGTGATCATGGCCGTGCGCCACGGTGATCAAGTGTTACTGGGCCGCCAAGCGAGTTGGCCACCAAACATGTTTTCAGCTTTGGCGGGCTTTATGGAACCGGGCGAAACAATTGAACAAGCCGTGGCCCGCGAAGTTTTGGAAGAGGCAGGGATTAAAGTGGGCGCTGTATCTTACGTTACCACCCAGCCTTGGCCTTTTCCCTCAAGCCTGATGATCGGCATGATCGCTGAAGCAACAACAACTGAGATCAAGCTTGATCCGGCAGAACTGGAAGAGGCGCGGTGGTTCAGCCGCAGCGATCTCGAAATGATGTTGGCTGGAACCCACCCTGAAGGCCTTTACGCCTCAAGGCCCCAGGCAATTGCCCACGCCGTGGTGACAGCAGCGCTTAACATATAACGATTTACTTCGCCCTCCAAAATAAATGGTTGAAACAGCTTGCCAACACCTTGGCAAAGTCGAAAAAATGGTCAATTGTATTGTCTGACAATTGAGGCACCCTACATGTATCTTGGACTGGATTTCGGCACATCGAGTGTCAAAGGCGTGTTGATCGACGCCAAGCAGAAGATCATTGCCACGGCATCATCGCCCCTCAAAGTTTCAAGACCGCACCCCGGTTGGTCAGAACAAAACCCTGAACATTGGTGGAAGGCCGCCAATGACGTTGTTAAAAAACTCGGCAAGTTGAAGCCCAAAGTCATTGCGCAAGTGGCAGGTATCGGCATGTCAGGCCAACAACATGGCGCGACCCTGCTTGATAAAAACGGCGAGATTCTGCGCCCATGCATTTTGTGGAATGACGCACGCAGCTTTGAAGAGTGCAAAGATATTCTGGCCGCCTGCCCGGAGGCGATGGATATTACAGGCAACATTCCACTGGCAGGTTTTACCGCGCCAAAGCTGCTCTGGGTTCGCAAACATGAGCGCAAGATATTTGACCAAGTCGCCAAAGTTTTATTGCCGAAAGATTATATCCGCTTTCGAATGACCGGAACCTATGGTTCCGACATGTCAGACGCGAGTGGCACTTATTGGCTTGATGTTGCAAACCGCAAATGGTCTGACCGCATGCTGACCGCAACTCATATGCGCCGCGACCATATGCCGGAACTTTTTGAAGGCACAGATGCCACAGGCCAAATCACCCCAGCACTCGCCAAAGCTTGGGGCATGCCCTTGCGCCCTGTTGTGGCTGGTGGTGGCGGCGATAATGCGGCCGCAGCCGTTGGCATTGGCGCTGTGAAAGATGGACAAGCTCTGATCTCGATTGGCACGTCAGGCGTTATGTTCGTGTCGAATGATAAATATAGCCCCAACGCTGGCAAAGCTGTACACGCCTTCTGTCATGCCGTGCCAAACACTTGGCATCAGATGGGTGTTATTTTGTCTGCCACCGCCAGCCTCGAATGGTTGTCAGGCTTGCTTAAAACCCCAACTCTTAAACTCACAGCTGCACTCGGCAAAAAACTTGAAGGCCCATCATCAACACTGTTTCTGCCCTATTTGTCGGGTGAGCGCACGCCTGTGGGTGACGCGCAAATTCGAGGCAGTTTCATTGGCCTCGCCCATGAAACTGATGCGAAAGAAATGACCCATGCCGTGATGGACGGCGTGGCTTTCGCCTTCCGCGATTCACTGGAAGCATTGAAAACCGCGGGCACAGATGTGAAACGCGTCATGGCTGTGGGTGGTGGCACGCATTCTGAGCTCTGGCTCAAAATCATCGCCACGGTTTTGGGCGTGCCTGTTGATCTGCCAGTGGCTGGCGATGTGGGCGGCGCCTTTGGCGGTGCACGTATGGCGCTGATGGCGGCCACAGGTGCATCATATAAAACAGTTTGCACTGCGCCACGAGTGGCCAAAACTATTCTGCCCGATGCAAAAATCAAAGCGGCCTATGAAGCTGCATACCAAAATTACACGAAAATCTATCCAGCGATAAGGAACATCAAATGAAATTTTATTCAATCACCGACCCCATCAAATACGCTGGCCCAGCATCCAAAAATCCCTTGAGCTATCGTTGGTACAACCCCGACCAAAAAGTCATGGGCAAAACCATGCGCGATCATTTGCGTTTTGCCGTTTGCTATTGGCACACACTGTGCTGGCCCGGTGGTGATCCATTTGGCGGCGAAACCTTCAACCGCGAATGGCACCATATGGCCGACCCGATGAAAGCCGCAGGCGTGAAAGCCGATGTGATGTTCGAAACCTTGCGAATTTTGGACATTGATTATTTCTCTTTCCACGACCTCGACATCGCACCAGAAGGAAACTCGTTGCAAGAGTTCAACGCAAATGTCACGAGCATCGCTAAAATTCTTGAAAAACAAATGGCCAAGCATAATAAAAAATTGCTCTGGGGCACTGCCAACATGTTCTCAAACCGCCGTTTCATGGCTGGTGCAGCAACCAACCCTGATCCCGATGTGTTTGCTTATTGCGCAGCGCAAGTGAAACATTGCCTCGATGTGACGCATGATCTAGGCGGCGAAAATTATGTGATGTGGGGCGGCCGCGAAGGTTATGAAACCCTGATCAACACCAAGATCGGCCATGAGTTGAAACAAGCAGGTCGTTTCCTTTCTCTGGTCGTCGATTACAAACACAAGATCGGCTTCAAAGGCCCGATCTTGATTGAACCAAAGCCCAAGGAACCATCGACGCATCAATATGATTATGATGTGGCCACGATTTACGGTCTGCTCAAATCATACGGGCTTGAAAATGATGTGAAAATGAACATCGAACAAAACCACGCCATCCTTGCGGGCCATACGTTTGAGCATGAAATCGCGCTCGCTTCAGCGCTCGGCATTTTCGGTTCGCTCGATCTCAATCGCGGCGGTTATCAAGTGGGCTGGGATACCGATCAGTTCGCCATGAACGTGCCAGAGATGACTTTGATGATGCTTGAAGTCATCCGCGCTGGCGGCTTTACCACAGGCGGCATGAATTTCGATGCCAAGATTCGTCGCCAATCATTAGACCCCGATGATCTGCTCTATGCGCATGTGGCCTCAATGGATGCTTGCGCGCAAGCTTTACTGAACGCCGCGAAAATTATCGAAGACGGAAAGCTCGATGCCGCGGTAAACAAGCGCTATGCCAAATGGAGCGAACCCACCAACCAAGCCATGCTCGAAAAAGGTGCAAGCTTAGAGGCCATCGCCGCGCGCGTGCACAAAGATAAAATCGAACCCCAACCTAAATCCGGCCGCCAAGAATATCTGGAAGGTCTGCTCAACAATATCTGAGGGAAAACACCATGGCCATTGAAGGCAGCAAAAACCAAAAACATTCAGGCCGCATCCGTTACGGTATGGTGGGCGGCGGGCAGGGCGCATTTATCGGCGCGGTGCACCGTATCGCTGCGCGCATTGATGATAAATATGAATTTGTGGCAGGCGCACTATCGGCTGATCCGGCACGCGCAAAAGCATCGGGCCAAGAGCTGGGCCTTAGCACCGACCGCATCTATTCCGATTTCCAAACCATGGCAAAGGCTGAAGCCAAGCGTGCAGACGGTATTGAAGCCGTGTCTATCGTCACGCCAAACCACATGCATTATCCTGTGGCAAAAGCCTTCATCGAAGCGGGCATTCATGTGATCTGCGATAAGCCGCTGTCACTGAATTTGAAGGAAGGCAAAGCGCTGGCCGCGTTGCTGAAGAAAAACCCAAAAATTATCTTCGCCCTCACCCATAACTATTCCGGCTACCCCATGATCCGCCATGCCAAAGCGATGGTACAGGCGGGCGAGTTGGGCGACATCCGATTGGTGCAAGGTGAATATCCACAAGATTGGCTGGCCACAGATTTAGAAAAGTCCGGCCAAAAACAAGCCGCATGGCGCACCGATCCAAAGCGCTCAGGGGCTGGCGGCTGCGTGGGCGACATCGGCACACATACGTATCAACTCGGTTGTTTTGTATCAGGCTTAGAAGCCACAGAACTTTCCGCGGAACTCACAAGTTTTGTGAAGGGTCGCAAGCTGGATGATGATGTGGACGTGCGTCTGCATTATAAAGGCGGTGCCAAAGGCCACATTTGGGCGTCCCAAGTGGCCGTGGGCCATGAGAATGGTTTGAAGCTCAGGGTTTACGGCACCAAGGGCGGCCTTGAATGGGTGCAGGCTGATCCAAACTATCTGTGGTTCACACCACTGGGCGGCGAGAAGCGCTTGATCACCAGAGGCGGCGCTGGCTCTGGCCCGTCTGCCGCGCGCGTGACACGTGTGCCCCCCGGCCACCCCGAAGGCTACCTTGAAGGCTTCGCAAACATATACACGGAAGTGGCGCGTGCGATTGAAGCAAAGCGTGCGGGCAAGAAGTTGGATAAGGAAGTTCAATTCCCCGGCATCGAAGACGGTGTTGCAGGCATGGCGTTTATTGAGGCTTGTGTGAAATCGTCGGCGAAGAATGGCAAGTGGGTGAAGGTTTAAGCGTCGGGTTACTGCCTTATAAGTTTCGGCATGCCCGCTTCACCTTCTCTAAATTTCCCTCTACAAGGGCGCCATGAAAACCCGGCCACTGATAATCTCTCCTTCCATCCTCGCCTCCGATTTCTCAAAACTTGGCGATGAAGTGATCGCCGTCGACAAAGGCGGGGCCGATTGGATCCATATTGATGTGATGGATGGGCATTTTGTGCCAAACATCACGTTTGGTGCGCCAGTCATGCAATCAATCCGCAAATGCACGGCAAAACTCTTTGATGTACATTTGATGATCTCGCCAGCTGATCCCTATCTGGCTCAATTTGCTGCGGCTGGTGCAGATTTAATATCGGTTCACGCCGAGGCTGGGCCTCATCTTGATCGTTCGCTGCAAGCCATCAAAAATCTGGGCAAGAAAGCGGGCGTGGCAATTAATCCCGCAACGCCGCTTTCGGTGATCGAGCATGTGATAGATCGACTCGATCTCATCTTGATCATGACGGTGAACCCCGGCTTTGGCGGGCAAGCATTCATCCCTGCCATGATGGATAAAATCCGCGCCGCCAAATCGCTGGTCGGTGGTCGTAATATTGATATTGAAGTCGATGGCGGCGTAACGGCAGAGAATGCGGGTGCCATTGTAAAGGCTGGAGCCAATGCATTGGTTGCAGGTTCCAGCATTTTCAAAGGCACTGACTATGCCACCAATATTAAAGCCCTGCGCGTGGCCGCAACATCAATCTTAGCATGAGCGACAAATACCCCACAGTGAAGGACGAAGGCATCCGCCGTTTCTTGATGGAAGGCGAAAAGCTTTATCCAGCTGACGCTGTAAATTTCACGATGGCACAGCAGCGCGAATTCTACAATAAATTCTGTTCGCATTTTGATTACCCGCATCCAACTGGCGTCTCCACGCATGATTTCAAAGTGGGCGAAGTTCCCTGCCGCACTTACAAACCTCAATCCCCAAAGGCCAAACTGCTTTATCTTCATGGCGGTGGCTATGTGGTGGGCGGCATTCCCAGCCATGATTCAATTTGCGCTGAGATTGCAGGTCTTGCAGAGGTGGAAGTAACCGCCGTTGAATATCGCTTGGCTCCCGAACACCCGTTCCCCGCCGCATTCGATGATTGTTGGGCGGTGCTGGATCACTTGGGCACCTGCATAGTGGCGGGCGATAGTGCGGGCGGAAATATGACCGCGGCTTTATGCCTGAAATCGCGCGATGTGGATGGCCCTAAAATCAAAGCGCAAATCCTGATCTATCCCGGTCTTGGTGGCGATATGACCACGGGCTCATATATTACCCAAGCAAACGCTCCGGGCCTGACGACAAAGGATGTGATCTTCTACCGCGACACCTACAAAGGCAGTCCCCACAAATATGCCGAGCCTTTACGCGAAACCAATTATACCAATCTGCCGCCCGCCTTCATGGTCGCCGCTTGTCTTGATCCGCTGCATGATGACTGCATGAACTATGCCGCAAAACTCAAAGCCGCAGGTGTTGCGGCAGAAGTGCGAGATGAACCGTTGCTCATTCATGCTTTCCTCCGCGCTCGCCATATGAGCCAACCTGCCGCAGTTTCTTTTGCAAGCATTATTGCCGCAATCCAGCGTTTTGCTGCATAAGGACACTATGACGATCAAAACGATTACCAAATTTCCGCGCAAAACCAAGTTTGTCGAAAACTTTTGGATCACCATGTCTGATGGTGTGAAACTTTCGGCCAGCATGTATGTGCCCGAAGACGCCGCCAAAAATAAAGTGCCAGCGCTGCTCGAATTCCTGCCCTACCGGAAACGTGATGGGACGCATGTGCGCGATGCACTCACCCATCCTTACCTTGCAGGTCATGGCTATGCTGCGGTGCGCGTGGATATGCGAGGCTCTGGCGATTCAGAAGGTTTGCTAACTGACGAATACACCAAACAAGAACAAGACGACGCCATCGAAGTTATCGCGTGGCTGGCCAAACAAAAATGGTGCACTGGCAGAGTGGGCATGTTTGGCATTTCCTGGGGTGGCTTTAATGCGCTGCAGGTGGCTGCAAGGCAACCTGAAGCCCTCAAAGCCATCGTCACTATTTGCTCGACCGATGATCGCTATGAGGATGACATTCACTATAAGGGCGGCACATTGCTGAATGAGAATTTGGGCTGGGCCGCCACCATGCTGGCTTATTCCTCGCGCCCGCCTGATCCCAAAATCGTCGGCACCAAATGGAAGAAGATGTGGATGGAGCGTCTAAAGAGCGAACCATTTCTGTTAATCCCTTGGCTGCAACATCCGCACCGCGATGCCTATTGGAAGCACGGTTCGGTGAATGAGGATTATGGTAAAATCACCGCTGCCACACTTGTTGTCGGCGCTTGGAATGATGCTTACTCAAATGCGGTTCCACGTTTGATGCGCGGCCTTCGTGCGCCCCGCAAAGCCATCATCGGCCCCTGGGTGCATAAATATCCGCACTTTGCTTCGCCAGAACCAAAAATCGGTTTTCTTCAGGAAATGCTGCGCTGGTGGGATTTCTATTTGAAGGACATTGATACGCAAGTCACCTCGGATGCTGATTACCGCTATTATATCATGGATGCCTATAAGCCCGGAAAATTCCCCAAGGAAATTCCAGGCCGCTGGGTCAGCGATCCTTATTGGGGTTATGGCAATGTTGAAACCAAAACCTTCCAACTCTCTTCACAAGGCATAGCCGCAGAGGCAGGCACTGAAAAAATGCTGTCCATCACCTCAAAGCAAACCACGGGCTTTGACGGCGGCGAATATTGCATCATCTGGATGGGCCCAGAGTTCCCGGGCGATCAAGCCAAGGACGATGCTCAATCAATTTGCTTTGATAGCCCAGCGCTGAGCACTGATATGGATATTGTGGGTCAACCCACCATCGATTTGGAATTCATGGTTGATAAGCCCGTGGCGCATGTGGCCATTCGTTTGAATGATGTGTGGCCCTCAGGCGAGGTCAGCCGCATCACTTATCATTTGCAAAACCTGTGCATGCGCGACAGCCGCGAATATCCAACACCGCTCGAGGCCTACAAGCGTTACACCATGAAAATTAAGTTGGATGACATCGCGTGGCGCATTCCCAAAGGTCATAAGCTGCGCGTGTCGATTTCGACAAATTACTTCCCGATGATGTGGCCCGTGGCAGAGTCTGTGCGACTTAACGTGTTTGCCGGAAAATCTACGCTCAACCTCCCCATAAGAAAAACCATAACTGATGAAAAGATGGTGGAGTTCAAACCCGCCGAAGCCGCAACTCCTGTGACTCAAAAGGAAACCAAGAAGCCATTTCATAAGCGTGACGTGACGGTAAACAAGAAAACTGGCGAAACCAAACTCTCCATCATCGATGATTTTGGCACCCAAGAAATCAAGCCCCACGGCATGGTCATCTGGGGCGCTGGCCGCGAGAATTATTCTATTATGCCGGATGATCCTTTATCAGCCAAAATGGAAACCCATTGGACGGAAGGGCGCAAGCGCGGCAAGTGGGAATGCCGTACTGAAACCTATGGACGCTTGACTGCGACCAAAACCCATTGGGTTGTCTGGGGTAAAATTGATGCCTTTGAAGGCAAAAAACTGCTATTCACCAAAGAGTTTAACGAAACCATTGAACGGAAGCTCCAGTGATCCGTACCCGTCATAAAACCGTAAACATAGCTAACATCAATTGGTTAAACGGCTGTGTCATTTGCAATGCTTTCCATGACTGAAACTTCGGTGCCAAACGCGCGAGGTGATCAATTCGTTGATTTTTTGACGCGCATTGCAGCGTCGAAGGATCGCGCAGCCTTTGCGTCGCTGTTTGATCATTTTGCGCCACGCGTTAAAAGTTTCATGATGCGTAAAGGTTCGAACCCCGAACAAGCCGAAGATTTAGTGCAGGAAACAATGATTGCTGTCTGGTCAAAAGCCGCAATGTTTTCAACCGAAAAAGGCTCGGTATCGACGTGGATATTCACGATTGCACGCAACTTACGCATCGATAAATTGCGCCGTGAGCGTTCTCAGCTTTATACAGATTTGGAAGATTTCGATGCGCCGGACTTGAGCACGGGGGCGGAAGAAGCTTTGGGTCGTTCACAGGAAGATAACCAAGTTTCTCGGGCTTTGGCGCAAATTCCAGCAGAACAACGTGATTTGTTGATCCTTTCCTTCGTGGAGGACGTACCTCAATCAGAGATAGCTACGCGGCTTGGAATTCCGCTCGGCACCGTTAAATCCCGTATGCGCTTAGGTTATCAGCGATTGCGCAAACTTTTGGAGACAATGAATTGAAGATTACCCATCATTTGGATGATGCCACACTTTTGGCCTTCGCCGCAGGCACCGTTGGTGAAGCGCATGGCATTTTAGTGGCTTCACACATGGCAATGTGCCCTGAGTGCCGCGTTGCATTGCGCAAGGCAGAAGGCCTCGGTGGGGGCATTCTCGAATCTCAAGTTGAGCAAGCCGTTTCGGATGTTTGCCGCGCTGCGACTTTGGCCAGCCTTGATGCCCCAACTGCGCCTAAAGCGATGGTTAAACCAAAAAGCGATTTGCCGTTAGCTTTGGCCCGCGTCATGGGTGACGTCTCTCTGGCGGATATTCATTGGCACAAAAAGGCACCGGGTGTTTCAGTGTTTGATGTGCCCTTGTCCAAAGGCTCAAAAACCAAGTTGAAAATGGTGAAGCTTGGCAAAGGTCGAACCATGCCTGAGCATGGTCATGGTGGCGAAGAACTCACCCTGATCCTGAAGGGGTCTTATCATGACAAAATGGGACGCTTCTCGCCCGGTGATGTCGCCGACCTTGACGCAGAAATTGAACATCAACCAATCGTTGATTCTGATGAAGATTGCATCTGCGTCATAGCTTTTGAAACGCGCGCGATCTATAAAACAATTCTGGCAAAACTGGCTCAGCCATTTGTTGGCATTTAATCAATAAAAGAATTTGTCGCAATAACCAGCGCGTCAACCATGCCCGGTTCGCTTCCTGCATGCCCAGCATCTGGCACGATAACAAACTGCGCTTTCGGCCACGCATTGCTTAATGTGTAAGCTGTGTCAGGCGGCGTGATCACATCATATCGCCCCTGTGCTATTACACCCGGAATATCAGCAAGCTTATGCGCATTGCCCAGTAGCTGATCATCAATTTCTAAAAAACCCTTATTGATAAAATAGTGGCATTCAATGCTGGCAAAGGCGATTGCAAAATGATTATTGCCAAATTGCACAACACGCTCGGGGTTGGGAAGCAATGAAGATACAGCGCCTTCCCATTGGCTCCATGCCCGGGCACAAGCAAGTTTTACCACCTCATCATCACCCGTTAAACGCTTATGATAGGCTAAAACAAAATCACCTCGCTCATCCTCAGGAATAAGACGCACATAGTCTTCCCAAAATTCTGGAAACAACATTGAAGCGCCAAATTGATAAAGCCAATCAACTTCCTTTTTGCGTACGGTAAAAATCCCGCGCACGATCAATTCTGTCACCCGCTCCGGATAGGTTTCGGCATATGCCAAAGCCAACGTCGATCCCCACGACCCTCCGAAAACTTGCCAGCGTTCAATCTTCAAATGAACGCGCAGCTTTTCGATGTCTGAAACCAAATCCCAGGTCGTGTTCTCGTTCAAACAAGCATATGGCGTCGATGCCCCACATCCGCGTTGATCAAACAAAATCATCCGGTAAGCCGAGGGATCGTGAAATCTCCGCAAGTTCGGCGATATGCCACCGCCTGGCCCGCCGTGGAGAATCACAACTGGCTTGCCAGAAGGATTTCCGCACTGTTCAAAATAGATTTCATGCAAATCTGAAACGCGAATACGGCCGCGCACATAAGGTTGCAGTTCTGGAAAAAAAGGTAAACGATCAATCATAATACTGAAATTAGGGCTAAGTCGTTGTTTGGGCTAGCCCCAAACATGGTTAACCCTTACTTAATATTAGCTTTTGATTTTGGTGACTTTCGTCTAAAAGGCCCCCCAGCGCTTACTCTGACAGGGGATGTCAGGGCGCATTATATTGTGGGGGACTAAATCCTATGTGGAATGAATTTAAAAACTTTGCGTTTAAAGGCAATGCTTTCGATCTCGCTATCGGCGTGATCATGGGCGGCGCATTCGGCAAAATCGTTGGCTCAATGGTTGACGATTTGATCATGCCAATCGTTGGTCTTGCAACGGGCGGCATCGATTTCTCTAACAAGTTTATCCAGCTTGCAGGTGCACCAGGTGCCACAGATCTTGAAGCCGCTAAAAAAGCTGGCGCAACTTTTGCTTACGGCAACTTCATCACCATTGTTATCGGCTTCTTGATCCTTGCATTCATTTTGATGCAATTGGTGAAGATTTCGAATGCAATGAAAAAGGCAGAACCACCAGCACCACCACCTGCAGCATCAACAACTGATGTATTGTTGAAAGAAATCCGTGATGCTCTGGCTTCACCGGCTGTTGTTGCGGCTGCAAAGAAGAAATAAACTTCAGACCTATTTCTGGATTTAAAGCCCGGGTGCTTGCCACCCGGGTTTTTTATTTGCATTGTCGTCCCATGACCCTAATTTCCAAACTCACGAAACCTGCCCAAGTCGATCCCGATAGCGGTATTGTCAAAGCCGCCATGCATGGCTTCACCAAACCGGGTATTATTCCCTTCTGGTCAGGTGAAGGCAATTTGCCCACCCCTGAAAAATTCTCAAACACCGCTGCCGCCAGTTTGGCCAAAGGCGAAACGTTCTATACATTCCAGCGCGGCATACCCGAGCTGCGCGAAGCCTTGGTGCGGTATCATCAAAGGCATTTTGGTAAAAATTTCTCGGTCGATAATTTCTGCGTGACAGGTGGCGGTATGCAAGCCATCCAAACCGCCATCCAAATCATCGCCGCTGATGGCGATGAAATCATTATTCCAACGCCCGCTTGGCCAAATTATGCCGGGCCTTTGCGCATTCAAGGCACCAAACCTGTCGAAGTGCCTATGACATTCGCCAATGGCAAATGGGCACTAGATTTAGACCGCCTATTTGCCGCCATCACGACGCGCACCAAGGCCATATGCTTATGCTCGCCGTCAAACCCGCTGGGTTGGGTGGCTAGCAAAGCCGATCTCATCGCAATTCGCGACGCTTGCCGCAAAGCCGGCATTTGGATTTTGGCCGATGAAGTTTATTCCAAATTCTATTACGGTGCAGACGGTGCAAACCGTGCACCATCATTCCTTGATATTTGCGACTCTGAAGAGCAACTTATCCTCTGCAACACATTCTCCAAAAACTGGGCCATGACGGGATGGCGTGTGGGCTGGATTCAAGCCCCTAAAATATTGGGGCCAGTGATTGAACGCGTCGTTCAATACAACACGTCAGGCACCGCCGTATTTTTGCAACGTGGCTGTGTGACGGCGCTGGATGAAGGCGATGATTTCATCGAACTGCAAGTGGGCAAGGCTCGAAAAAATCGCGACACGGTAAT
Source organism: uncultured Aestuariivirga sp. (assembly GCA_964247245.1). GTDB lineage: Bacteria > Pseudomonadota > Alphaproteobacteria > Rhizobiales > Aestuariivirgaceae > Aestuariivirga. Next base: position 121,948 of record CAXTTK010000001.1, on the reverse strand, counting down.
GAGCGCACTGAAAGATTTTCCACAGATCCGCCTCTCGGTGCCCAACGGCGCATTCTATGCGTTCTTCGGCATTGACGGCATGACCGATTCCATGGCCACCGCGATGAAAATTATTGATGAAGCCAATGTTGGCTTTGCCCCTGGCATCGCTTTTGGTGATGCAGGCGAAGGCTATCTCCGCATGTGTTATTTGAAGGAAGAACATAAGTTAGCAGAGGGCATGGAGCGTTTGTCCAACTGGTTAAAAATTAGCCACCCTGTCTAATCTGCTGCTTTTTTGGATGGTGCGTTGCACAATTTTTTACCTAGAGCAAATGATGAGCGTGTTGAATCAGTTTATTAAAAGTAGTTATTATATTTTAAATACAACAGCTTATCAAAAAATTTACATTTTCTTAAGAACTGGCACGCGCCTTGCGATGAGTATTGCGTAGCACAATTCGATTAGGATCCTCCCATTTCCAAAATCACAACTGGTGCAACTTGGTCGAGGTGGTTTCGCTTCACTTCAAAACCAATAAAGGGATGAGCGCTAGCCCCCACGGCAAGCAATGCTCATCCCTCTTTTTTATCCGATGATCGCTTTAATCCCGTCGATCATAAACTGCACAGCCAAAGCCGCCAAAATAATCCCAAGCAGCCGCGAAATAACGGCGCGCCCCGTGATGCCCATGGTTTTTGAAATTTGCTCGGCAATCAAAAAACAAAAATAACAAGCCAACATAACGAGTGCCGCTACGCCAAAAAGCGCACCAAGCAGTTCGTAAGAACCTTGAGCCTTGCCAGAAAGCAAAATCATCGCCGTGATCGCACCTGGCCCCGCCATAAGCGGAATGGCCAGCGGAAAAGCCGCGATATTTTTCACATGGTCAATATCAACAGCCGTCTTGGCTGTTTCTTGAAGGCGTGATCCACGTCGATCAAACACCATTTCTGCCGCAGCTGATAGCAACAGCAATCCACCCGCGATCCGAAATGCCGAAAGTGAAATCCCCAGCAATGTCAAAAGCCGAGCCCCGCCCAAACCCGCAGCGACTAAGATACAAAAAGCGATCAGCGCCCCACGCAAAGCCACCTCGCGCCGATCTTTGATTGAAAGCCCATTGGTGAGCCCCAGGAAAATTGCGCTGAGAAAAATAGGATCTGCAACAATCAAAAGGGTGGCGAGTGCTGAGGTGATGTAGTCTTGCATGTCAGCAGTATATCACGATGCGATTAAATTGCAGCAGCCCGCTTGAACGTCTGAATGGTATTGAGTCTTCGGTGAAAATCTTGCCATGGTGATTGATCACCTGAGCCCTCTTTTTTGAGCCAGAGCGGCCAGCGGCACATCGGCAATAACTACAATATCGCCGGATTTTGCCCGTCCGACTATCTAATAACTAGCCTCATCGGCCTTGCCGTCAACTACACCCGGTGCAACTTAGTTTGAGTTTATTCGCTTCACTTCAAAACCAATAAAGGGATAAGCGCTCGCCCCCACAGCAAGCAATGCTCATCCCTCTTTTTTTAGTTGAATACACCGCCAAAACCAGCGCTGCGGAATAGTTTATTCTTTGTGGTATTGCTTGGGCCGCCGAATGACCACGTCACGCCGCCGCGGGTATAGAGGGTATCATTCGAAATTGTTGCATCAAAGGATTTGTCATACCCAATTTGGCTGTAAATCGAAAAAGGTGACTCAGCAAAAACATATTGGCCTGTGACCAATGCGTTGAGGTCATTGGTTGCCGCGCCAGTCCCGCTGATAACAGAAATGAAGTTTGCATCGGTGCGCAAACTGAAGTGGTCAAACAGGCCAATTCTTGCGCCAATACCAACTTCATAGCCCGTGTATTGGCTGGTATCTAGGGTTGCCGAAGACGTCACATTTGTTGTGCGATCAGTGGCATTCACTGAGCCTGAGGTTGGCTTCACAAAGCCTACCCGAAATTGGGCCCAATTGTCATCGGTGAAGGCATAAAGCGCTTCGCCACCGATGCTCATATAAGTGAAATCAGAAGCTGCTCTGGAAAGATTGGTCGCGCCATGAAAACTAAACAATGGGCTCGAAATGCTAGTCAGATCTAGATTGACGTCTTCATAGCCTGCAAACACGCCCAGCTTCAGTTGATCGTTCACTTCAAACGTGCCATGTGCGACCAGCAATGCATCATATTGCGAGCCTTGATTGGATGTTGTCCCTGACTGTAAACTTGAATTTGAATATTTGTCTTCTGCATCAAATTGCAGACCAATCGGAAAGTCTGATGGCTCAATGGCAACTTTGCCGCCGCCGCTCAAACCCAGTTGATGGACAAGAGGGTTGGTGTTGACGAAAACGTCATCATAAACGCCAAGATGCAAATTTCCATAGATCGTTGCATCGTCACTGGGCTGAATATCTCCCGCCCACGAAACCGCTGCGGGCAACATCGCAGCACCGAACAATAGACCTAAAACTACTTTACGCATTTGAAATTCCCCACAGCCAGAAGTTTCAAATTAGAGAGATTGTCTTAAGCTAATGTAAATCAAAAATATTTAGATAAATTAACTTAACGTAATCTATCAACCTAAAGCCTCTTGATTTGCTGGATCACTTTTTCAAGCTCTTGCAGAAATTGTGATCTATCGGCGGGTGTGAAAACCTTGTTGGAACCTTTGATGTCTGTCGTTTCCCGCAAGTGGACCATCAGATCACGCATGGCCAATGCCATGCCAATTGAATCTTCGGTGAAAGATTTTCCAACATTGGAAATCACCTTAGCCCCCTTCTTATGCGCGCGCGAAGCCAGCGGAACATCAGTCGTCACCACAATATCATTGGGTTGAACTTGTTCCACAATCCAATCATCAGCCTCATCGGCCTTGCCGCCAACCACAACCCGCTTCACCTTTTCTCCAATTGGCAAGCGCATATGAGAATTGGAAACGTAAGTAATCAAAAGCTCATGCCGCGCCGCTACTTTGGCTGCTTCATCTTTGACGGGGCAAGCATCAGCATCAACATAGATTTGCATTAATTCATCAAATCCGGCAGCTCGCTCTCCCGCTGTGCCACAAAATCATTCAAACCCTGCGCAACACCCGCGTCCATTTTGGGTTTTTCATAAGCAGCCAGCGCCGCCTTGGCCTTCTCGCGGCCGCGCGTGTCGTGGTCCTTCGCCCCTTCCGCCGACCACTGTTCATAGGGATTGAAATCCATGATGGTCGGCATGAAGAAGGCTTTCTCAAAATGTTCAAGCGTGTGCGCAGTTCCGAGGAAATGCCCCGCAGGCCCAACTTCGCGCACGGCGGCCATGGCATCCTTGAAGTCATCAAACTTCAAACCGCCTGCATATTTATACCAACTGCCCAATTGCTCGCAGTCAGTCATGAATTTCGAATAGCCACAAGCCAGCCCCGCCTCGAGCCATCCCGCCACATGCCAGATGTAATTGGCCCCCGATAGAATGGCCGCATGCATCAGCATGTTGGACTCGTAACCTGCTTGCGCATCGTTGAGCTTAGACCCCACATGAAAACCTGATGTGCGCCACGGCAGTTTATATTTACGCGCCAACTGCCCCATCACAAACATCATCTGCGCAGCCTCAGGAGTTCCACCCATTGGCGCTCCGGTTTTCATATCTACGGTCACCATAAACTGACCATAAATTTGCGGCGAACCAGCGCGGATCAATTGCGTGAACGCCACACCGGCCAAAGCCTCTGCATTCACTTGCGCCACGGCACCAATTGATGAAGCAGAAGTGGAAGCCCCGCACAAAGCAAAGGGTGCCAAAATTAATGGCTGATTATGCGATGCATAAACCCGCATCGCATCCAGCATGGTGTTGTCCCATACCAAAGGCGAATTGCAATTCGTGATCGACACAACAACGGGATTGTCCTTCACAAACTCCTCCCCAAAAACAATACCCGCCATCTTCATCACATCTTCAGCGCGGTCTTTGGATGTGACGATGCCCATAAAGGGTTTGTCGGAATGGGTGAGGGCCGATTGAATAATATGCAAATGCCGCTTTGGCACCGGAACTTCCATCGGCTCGCAAATGATCGAACTTGATGAGTGCAACTGCGGAGCCATGTAAGAGAGCTTGTGAAAATTCTGCAAATCCTCAAGGCTGCCATAGCGTCGCTTGCCTTCAAGATCACGCACATAAGGTGCACCATACATCGGCACAAACACCGTGTTCTTACCGCCCACCTTAACAGTGCGCTCGGGGTTGCGGGCGTGGAGCGTGAATTCTGATGGAACGAGAGCAATCAGCGACATCAATAATTCCGGCGCAATCCGCACCCGCGTTCCCTGCACATCAGCACCAGCTTTTTTCCAACGCTCAATGGCATCATCATCTCGAAATTCACAACCCACTTCCGAGAGAATTTTCAGCGACTCTTGATGGATTAACTCTACCGCTTCATCGGGCACCAAATCATAGGTGGGGATTTCCCGCACCAATGTTGGAAATGAAATCATCGGCGCCGAGCGCAAAACCCGCCGCCCTTCGCGCCCACCAGCGCGGCGATTATGAACAGTATCAACCATGCTTCACCATATCACCGGAATTGAATCTGTGAAGGGATGGCATGTATTGCGTTGCACACTGGACTCATCCACAGCGGTTGACGCACTGCCACAAAGCGGCCACAATGTGGTTAAGGGGTCATTAACTTTTCAAACGTGGGGACGTTTGCTCAGTTTTCATTCAAACGTAACGCGCAGGTCACCTCTCACTGCGCAAGGGAGAGCCAAATGGCAGATACAAAACATATGAGCGAGGACGAAAAAGTCCTTCACGGCATGGGTTATGCGCAGGAATTATCCAGACGTATGGGACCATTCCAAAGCTTTGCAATTTCATTTTCAATCATCTGCATCATCTCAGGCGGCTTCGGCTCGTTCCCGATTGGTCTATCAACTGGCGGCCCATGGTCGCTGACGGTTGGTTGGATCATTGGCAGCATTTACGCATTGGTTGTAGCAGCAGCTCTTGGCCAAATCGCATCTGCCTATCCAACAGCAGGCAGTTTGTATCACTGGTCATCAATTCTAGGGGGCCGTTTCTGGGGTTGGGCTACCGCCTATGTCAATCTCTTGGGCCTGCTCTTCGTGATTCCAGCGGTCAACGTATTCCTCTATCTCGTGATACGTGATTTGCTCTGCGCTTCGGTTCTGGGTTGGGACGTTTCTACTTGGACCAACACAACGCAAATCGTTTCAGTTGGTGTGATCACAGCAGCTCAAGCTCTGCTCAATCATTTTGGCATCAAGCTCACCACCATGCTGACTGATTTTTCAGGCTATCTGATTTTGGTTGTAACTGTCATCTTGATCATTATGTTCTTGATGGCCGCGCCAAACATGGATGTTGGCCGTGCTTTTGCTTTCGTGAATAACACTGGCGATGCAGGTGGCGGCGTTTCACCAGCTTACGGTAGCTGGATGGCCATTATTATTGGCTTTCTTTATCCGCTCTTTACCATCACTGGTTTTGATGCTTCTGCACATACTTCGGAAGAAACTGTTGATGCCCGCAATACTGTTCACAAGGGCATGTTGCATTCTGTGTTCTGGTCTGGCGTGTTTGGTTTGGTATTGATCATTGCAATGATCATGGCCATTCCTGATCTGACAGCGGCAGCGAAATCTGGTTGGTCATCTTTCAACAACCTATTCATCGCAGCAATTTTGCCAAGCTTTATCGGCAAGCTGATGTTGATCGGTGTGATCATCTCAAACTTCCTGTGTGCCTTGGCAGCGGTCACTTCAACATCTCGCATGATCTATGCTTTCGCGCGTGATGGTGGTTTGCCGTTTTCAAAAACATTGGCCACAGTCAGCCCAACTTACCGCACACCCGTTGCCGCCATCTGGTTCTCGGCAGCAATGGCTGTATTGCTAACTGCGGTTACAACGCCACTCAACGCATTCGCGGCTTTGTCGACGGGTTGCGCCATGTATCTCTATATCTCTTATGCAATGCCAATCGTTGCTGGCTTCTTTGCAGAAGGAAAAACTTGGAAAGAGTATGGCCCATTCCGTTTGGGTGGTCTGTCTAAACTGTTTGGCGTTATCGTGATGATCGGCACAGTATTGCTCACCATAGGCGGCCATGCATTTGTTGTGTCTATTCCGGGCACGCCAGGTGATGCAGCGGCAAATCCAGCCGTAGCAGCAACAAGCTTTGTGCCAGGCTTGTGGTATTACTCGCTTGGATTTGCAATCATCTTAGGCGTGCTTTGGTTCGTGAGTGAAAACAAGCGTTTCAAAGGCCCACCAATGGGTGCCGAAATTGCCAAGCGTCAGGTTGCAATTGCAGCACAAGAAAAAGCGCTGGCTGGTAAGTAGTAAACCACTTACATAATTGAAGGGCGGCCTTTTGGTCGCCCTTTTTTTTGTGGCATAAGAGGCAGATGGATAAAAGATTCGATATTGCGGTGATAGGTGGCGGGGTGGTGGGATTAGCTATCTTGCGCCGTTTTGCAATGAGCGGGCTTTCCTGTGTGTTGCTTGAAAAAGGTGCCGACATTTTATCCGGTGCATCCAAGGGCAACAGCGCGCTTCTCCATACAGGTTTCGATGCGCCAGCAAAATCGCTTGAACTGCAATGCATGCAAGCAGGCTATCAAGAGTATCTCGATATACGTCAGAAACTCAATTTGCCGCTGCTCGAAACCGGCGCTCTTGTTGTTGCTTGGACAGAGGAAGAGTTGGCGGCGCTTGATGGTATTGTTGAGAAGGCGCATGCCAATAATGTATTAGATGTAAAACGCCTCTCCCAAACCGAGCTCCGAATCCGCGAACCTCAAATATCAAAACAAGCCTTAGGCGCGGCGTTAGTGCCGGGCGAACATGTGATTGATCCTTGGTCAGCACCACTGGCTTATGCGCAGCAAGCGATAGCCTATGGTGCTGTCATCTTGCGCAATGCCGAGGTGACACGTGTTGAACAAGCCAATAGTGATTGGACAATAGTGAGTAGGGCTGGCGCTGTGATTGCTGGAACCGTCATCAATGCGGCTGGTCTATTTGGTGATAAAGTAGAAGCCCTGGCGCACGAACCAAGCTTCACCATTAAACCACGCAAAGGCCAATTCGTTGTGTTTGATAAGCCAGCTGCAAAACTGGCGCGCAGCATTATCCTGCCCGTGCCAAGTGAACGCACCAAGGGCGTGGTCTTATTCCGCACCATCTTCGGCAATCTCGCCATCGGCCCCACTGCGGAAGAAACTGACGAACGAGAAAACCCATCCACCGATTCTGCAACGCTCGAAAAACTAAAATCCCGCGCCATCGAAATTGTTCCAGCGCTCAAAGATATCGATGTGACCGCAATCTATGCGGGCCTGCGCCCCGCCACCGAACATAAAGACTACATCATCAAAGCGCATAAAAATAAAAACTGGATCACCGTTGCAGGCATCCGTTCCACTGGCCTCACAGGTTCTCTCGGCATCGCCCAGCATGTGGTAAAACTTTATGCCAAACATTTTGGCAAGCTTCCCAAAAAACCACCTGAACCCATCTGGACTCCCGTTCCTAATCTCGCCGAACAATCCATCCGCCCCTACATGAAAGGTGGAGAAATTATTTGTCATTGCGAATGGGTAACCCGTGGTGAAATTGAAGCGGCGTGCCAAGGCCCACTTGCCACAGGTGATCTCGGTGGGTTGAAACGGCGCACCCGCGCCATGATGGGCCGCTGCCAAGGTTTTTATTGCGGTGCTGAAGTGACCACGATGTTTGAGAAGGCCAAACATGGAACATCATGATGTGGTGATCATTGGGGCTGGGCCTGCTGGCTTAGCGCTTGCTGTAGAGCTGCGTAAACTTGGCATTCAAGATGTTGTTGTGTTGGAGCGCGAACAAGAAACAGGCGGAATCCCTCGCCATTGCGGCCATTTAGGTTTTGGCATCGACAATAAAAACCGGTTCCTCACAGGCCCGAAATTCGCAATAAAGCTGCGCGAGTTAGCTGAAGGCCTCGACATCAGAACTGGAACGACAGTTCTCGAATTCACTTTGCGTGGCACAATGCGCCTTCACTCAAGTTCTGGCATTTCCGAAATGTCAGCAATGCGGATTGTATTGGCAACAGGCACAAGGGAATCCTCGCGCGCCGCCAGATTGATCGGTGGCAATAGATTGCCCGGTGTCATGAACACCGGAACGTTTCAACAGATGGTCTATCTCAAACACCAAAAACCGTTTTCCAATCCCGTCATCATCGGCAGTGAATGGGTATCCTTCTCCAATCTTCTGACTTGCCGCCATGCGAAAATAAAGCCTGTTTGCATGATCACAGAAAGTGCAAAACTAGATGCGCCATCCTACTTTGGCCTCGGCGCAAAACTCGCATTCGGCGTTCCCGTAAAACGAGGCACCAAATTGCTTTCAATCAACGGCCATGAGAAAATTGAATCAGTTGAAGTCGAAACTAATGGCCACAGAGAAACAATTGCCTGCGATGGTGTGATCATTTCTGGAAAATTCATACCAGAACTTTCTTTGCTCTCCTCTTCTTCCGTCATCCCCGCCCCCACCCCCGTCATCCCCGCGCAGGCGGGGACCCAACTTTTACAAAATTCTAATGTGGCCGAGTTGGATTCCCGCCTACGCGGTAATGACGGTTTGAGTAGAAAGGCTAATATTACCATAATCGGCAATGCTAATGGTAAGTTGAATACGGCAGGCCGTTGCATGATCGAAGCGCGCGCAGCGGCTGCCGTGATCGCAGGTGACTTAAAATGAAATCCCTCAGCATTGACCAAGGCACAACAGGTACCAAAGCCTTCACGCTGGATGCAGATGGTGCCTTCACGAAAATCGCAAGCTTCGAACACAAACAGATATATCCACAATCGGGCTGGGTCGAACATGATCCTGAAGAACTTTTGTCTCATGTCAAATCAAGCATCAAGAAGGCGGGAAAAGCGGATTGCGTCGGTATTGCCAATCAAGGCGAAACTATTGTGGCTTGGGATAAGGAAACCGGAAAGCCAGTCTATAATGCCATCGTCTGGCAAGATGATCGCACCAAGAAGATCACCGAAGAACTCAAAGCCACGGGTGCCGAAGCGCTCACCCAACATAAAGCGGGCTTGCCGCTTGATCCCTATTTTAGTGCCTCAAAATTCCGTTGGATATTAGATCATGTCCCTGAAGCCCGCATTTTATTGTCTGCTGGCAGATTGCGGCTCGGCACCAGCGATGCCTATTTCTTAGACCGTCTCACGGGAGCATTCGCAACCGATGTCACCACTGCATCTCGCACCTCCTTGATGGCGCTTGATACCCTGCAATGGGATGATGAACTTTGTGACTTGTTCGGCGTGCCGCGAGAATGTTTGCCTGAAATTGGGAGTACCACGGGCCCCTTTGGCGTGATCGGAAAAATACCCATCACCGCAAATTTAGTTGATCAACAAGCCGCTCTCTATGGCCATGGCTGCATGAATATGGGCGATGCAAAAATCACCTTTGGCACTGGCGCATTTGCATTGGCCTTGGCCGGACATGCGCGGCCCCAGAAAAATGACTCTGGTCTGCTCCCAACCATCGCTTGGCAGATTGGCCAACAGCCCCCACTTTTTGCCGTGGATGGTGGAGTTTATAACGCAGCCTCCGCCGTGAACTGGGCCAAGAGCTTAGGCCTGTTCAATGACTACGAAGAAATCAACAGCTTCAAATCCGAAAGCGCTTTATCGCGTGGCCTCGTCTTTGTGCCCGCTCTCTCTGGCCTCGCCTGCCCGCATTGGGATAGGGCGGCTTCGGGCCTGTGGATAGGCATGGGCCTCGACACAACCAAGCAAGATATGATGCAAGCCGTCCTCGAAGGTGTGGCCTTGCGTGCGCAAGAAGTTGTGAGAGCGATGGATCGGCAAAGCGAAAAAGGGAATTTCATTTCGATTGATGGTGGCCTGAGCAACAATCCTTATTTCGGTCAGTTCTTAGCCAATTCATTGAATCGCAAAGTTGTTGTCGCGGGAAGTGCTGATCTCACAGCGCTGGGAACTGCGCGCATGGCGATGATCGGTGCAGGTGCAAAATCATTGCCACCATTGCCGAAGCCAAAACATATCTTCGAACCGACCCAACCGATTTCCGCGAAACTCCTTTCGCGTTTTGATATCGCCGTGATCAGATCAAAAGGCTGGAAGAATTTTTAGTTGAATTCTTACGCTCCCATCCCCACATGTCTCGCATTCGGAGGGTCACATCATGATTTTCATTCTTAACGTTCTTTGGTTCGTGCTGGGCGGTTTCTTCGCTGGTCTGGCTTGGATATTGGCCGGCATCATTATGGCCATCACCATTGTGGGCCTGCCTTTTGTGCCAACTTGTTTCCGTTTAGCGCGTTACACGTTCTGGCCATTCGGTTATGATATTGTCTCACGTGATCAATTGACTGGCCAATCAGATATCGGCACAGGCGCAATCGGTACAATCGGCAATATCGTCTGGTTCGTGTTTGCCGGATGGTGGTTGGCATTGATGCATATCTCTGCTGCCATAGCGCTCACGGTGACTATCATTGGTATTCCGTTCGCTTGGGCGCATGTGAAACTGGCTATTGCTTCGCTCTTTCCGATTGGCAAAAGGATCGTCGCTGTTGATCAGCTGCACTTATTGCCTATGCGGCAGGGTCAAACGCGCTCGGTTTAAATTGATAAGCTGTCGAACAAAATTCACATGCCACTTCAATCGTGCAGTCCTTCACCATGTCGGCACGATCAACAGTTGAGAAGTTTGTCAGCATCGCTTCAACCGCCTCGCGCGAACAGCTGCAATAACGATTGATCGGAATAGCCGGATAAACCGTCACCCCATCTTCATGATAAAGACGATAAAGAATTTCTTCAGCAGTCAGAGCGGGATCAAGCAATTCATGATCCTCAACCGTGTCGAGCAACAGCCGCGCCTTTACCCAATTATCATCTTCAAGCGTTTCAACCTCAGAACCCTTGGGCGCATCGCCTGACGGAAAAGCAATCGGCGGCAAACCGCCTTCAACTGGAATGTGCTGAACTAAAATAGCGCCCACGCGCCAGTGCGGTTTCTTTTCGCCACGCTCAAACAGGGGACCAGCCGCCATGCGCAGACGTGTTGGAATTTGTTCGGATTGTTGAAAGTAAGTATGTGCTGCATCAACCAGTGTGGATGAACCAAGCGGCACGATACCTTGGTAACGCTCCATATCAGCACCCTGATCAACCGTCATGCCGAGATAACCCTCGCCCAGCAATTGCTTTTGATCTGGCTTTTTCAACGCGTCTAATTTTTCTTTCGAAAATTTTGCGCAGCCGCGCACGCCGCCGGGCGCTGCATAATCAGCAACAATCATACTCACCGGCCCAGAGGTTTTAGTCTGCACAATAAACTTGCCATCAAATTTGAGGGCTGTACCCAACATCGCAGTGAGCGCAATGCCCTCGGCGAGCAATGCGGAAACGGGTTCAGGATAATCGTGGCGCGCAACGATATCATCGATCACCGCACCAAGCCGCACAATGCGGCCACGCACGCCTAGTGGCTTAATAGCAAATGGAATAACCTGGTCCATCACACTTTTCCAAAGCACGAAAGCAAAATAGCTTTTTGCGCGTGAATGCGGTTTTCAGCTTCATCAAACACAACAGAATGTGGCCCATCCATAACAGCGTCGGTCACTTCTTCGTTCCGGTGCGCGGGTAGGCAATGCATGAAAAATGCATCCTTTTTCGCATGTTTCATCAAAGCTTCATTCACTTGATAAGCACGCAAAAGATTATGTCGGTTTTCAATATCCTCATCATGCATCGAAACCCAAGCATCAGTGATCACGCAGTCAGTGCCCGATACAGCTTCTTCTGGCGACGTCATTACTGAAACAGCAGCATTGCGTTTCTGTGCCCAATCTAAAAATTCTTTTTGTGGTGCAAGCGATGCTGGGCAGCCCACTTTAAGCGAACCTCCTAACACGCCCACAGCTTCGATCCATGATGCACAAACATTATTGCCGTCACCCACCCAAGCGACATGCTGCTTGTCGAGATGACCTTTCTTTTCTTCCAGCGTCATCACATCGGTGATCACTTGGCAGGGATGAGTCAAATTGGTGAGGCCGTTGATAACCGGGATCGTCGCAGCTGATGCAAACTCGTCCAACGTCTCGCGCTTCTTAGACCGGATCATCACAGCATCAACATAGCGCGATAAAACCCGCGCCGTATCGGCCACCGTCTCGCCACGGCCCAGTTGCATTTCACCGCCTGATGATGTGAACACCTCGCCACCCAATTGACGAATACCCACTTCAAATGAAAAGCGCGTGCGTGTTGAGGGTCGCTCAAAAACCAAAGCAACAATCTTACCCTTGAGCGGCAGGTCAGAATCACGTTCACCCTTGGCCAAACCAGAGCGTGAGTTTTTACGCTTCACAGCAGAATCTAAAATACCCCGCAATTGCGCCTTGCTAAAATCCTTAATCTCTAAAAAATGCATATTCTCAATTCGCTTTTTCAAGCGCTATACAAGCGCGCTCTAATTTATTCACAGCTTCGGTTACATCTGCATCAGTCACAATCAGCGGCGGCAGCAGGCGCACCACATTATCGCCAGCGCCAATGATCAAAAGCTTTTCATCTAAAGCCGCCTTCTGCAAAACAGTGTTAGCCACTTTGCATTTAATGCCCATCATCAAACCAGAACCGCGAATATCTTCAATGATGGTTGGGTGCTGATCCTTCAAACGTTCAAGCTTTTGCTTGAGATTGATTGATTGGCGCAAAACATTATCGAGAAAGCCTTCACTCAAAACGACATCTAGCACCGCGTTGCCAACAGCTGTAGCCAGTGGGTTGCCACCAAATGTTGAACCATGCGTTCCAGCCACCATGCCCTTGGCGGCATTCTCTGTCGCCAGAACTGCACCCAAAGGAAAGCCCCCGCCAATGCCTTTGGCCACGGCCATAATATCAGGGGTAATGCCTGCCCATTCATGGGCAAACAGTTTTCCTGTGCGGCCAATGCCACATTGAATTTCGTCGAACATCAGCAAGATGCCATGCTTGTCACAAAGCGCGCGAAGTCCCCGCAAGCATTGATGCGGCACGGGCCTAATGCCGCCTTCGCCCTGCACAGGCTCAATATAAATTGCCGCTGTGTTTGGCCCGATGGCTGCTTCCAATGCTTGGTGATCACCAAAGGGTAATTGCACAAAGCCAGCGGCCTTAGGCCCAAAGCCTTCCAAATATTTTTCTTGGCCACCAGCAGCCAAAGCTGCCAGCGTGCGCCCGTGGAAAGCGCCCTCGAACGTGATGATCTCAACCCGCTCTGGCGCACCATTTACATAGTGAAACTTCCGCGCCATCTTGATTGCAAGCTCGGTGGCCTCTGTGCCTGAATTGCAAAAGAACACCGTGTCAGCAAATGAGTGTTCAATTAAACGTTCAGCCAATTTGGTCTGGCCAGGCATCTGATAAATGTTAGATGTATGCCAAATCTTAGCAGCCTGCTCAGAGAGCGCTTGAACCAGATGCGGATGGGCATGGCCGCAAGAATTCACGGCAACGCCAGCGCCAAAATCAAGATATTCTACACCTTCGGCCGTATAGGCGCGTGCACCAACACCGCGTTCAAACGAAACCGCAGCGCGATTATACGTCGGAAGCACAGGTGCAATGGTCATGGCATCTCCCCAAAACTAAAAAGCGCCGATGGAACATCGGCGCATTGGATAAACCGCCTATATAATCGACAGAAAAGCCAAGGTCAATCAAGCTCTGTCAACACCTGAGTCAAAACAGCGCATGGACTGTCCACAGAAACGAGTCTTAAGTCATTGTTAACCATAAAGCAGACTGCGGAAGTTGGGGAAAACATGGGTAATAATGTCTTGATTCCTTGTTTTAACGCCACTGCCCATAGTAGTGAGTAGGCAACAAGCTACGAGATGTAGCGGTTTTCAGTAAAGCGTTGGGGCAAAAACGCAGAGTTGCATGACTCTGTGAAGCATAAGGGATTCATAAATATGACAGATCTGGCAATGCCAAACGACAAAGCGCCATGGACTGAAGAGCGCGTCGAAACGTTAAAAAAACTTTGGGCTGATGGTTTGAGCGCCAGCCAAATTGCAGGCCGTCTTGCTGGCGGCGTCACGCGCAATGCCGTGATTGGAAAAGTGCACCGCCTCAACTTGTCGGGCAGAGCTACACCTGTGCGCAACGCTCAGCCACGCACGGCGCGCAAAACGCCTAGGGAGCCATCGGCACCGGGCCGTTCGCCTTCAATGCCGACAGCTGGTGCAAATGCACTAAAGCCTTTCCAACAATTGGCTCCGCGGCCCATGCCGCTGCCAGAACCAAAGCCATTGCGCTTGATTGATAGTGCCAAGGATGGCCGCATCACGATTTTGCATCTGTCAGATAAGACCTGCAAATGGCCAATTGGCGATCCGAACAATGAAGAGTTCTGCTTCTGCGGCCACGGGCCTCGTGATGGCTCACCTTATTGCGAATATCACGCGCGCATGGCGTATCAGCCGCCACAAAGCCGCATCCGCCGCACAGCGTAATTTAAGGGGCATGCCATGGATATCGATCCCGGCATGCTTTCTTTTTATAAAGAGCTGCTTGCCAAGACACCGTTAGGTTCAGACCAATGGCCTTTGGATGAGCAGCGGTCGGCGTGGAACGATCTGTGCAAACAATTTCGTGCGCCCAGGCCAGAAAATCTATTCGTTTCTGATCTTGAAATTGAAGGTGTTAAGTTTCGCCTCTTCATTCCGAAAACGAAATCTCCAAAACCCGGCGTTCTTTATTTCCACGGCGGCGGCTGGGTTTTAGGTGGGCCCGAAACCCATGATGATATCTGCGCCGAAATGGCAGTGGGGGCCGATTGCGCCGTGGCGTTGGTGGATTATCGCTTGGCACCCGAACACAGACATCCTGCACAATTGGAAGACTCCTTAAAGGTTTGGCGATGGATGCGTGACCAAGGCGCTTCACATAATATCGACCCTCAAAATATCCTAGCCGCTGGTGATAGTGCAGGCGGACAAATGTCGGTGGCCTTGGCGTTGATGTTAAAAGAGCAGGGCTTGCAACAACTCAAAGGCCTCGTATTGATTTATCCCGTCTTGGGCAACGACATCAACACGCCGTCTTATCTCCGCAATGCACATGCGCCGTGTTTGACGCGTGATGAAATGAAATTCTATCTGGACTCGTTTCTAGGGTCGCAGCCCAGCAGGAATTGGAATGATGAAAAGGCTGTGCCTAATCTGGCCAAAAATTTATTGGGTCTGCCGCCAACTTTCATAGCTGTTGCGGCCCATGATCCACTTTATGATGATGGAATAATCTTTGCCGCAAAACTCAAAGCCGCCGGGGTCTCTTGCGAGTTGCGCGAAGAACCCGAACTCGCCCATTCCTATATGCGCGCTCGCAATGTGTCGGCTCCTGCGAAAAAGGGCTTTGACGCCATAGTCAAAGCCCTTCGCTCACTGTCGCACTTATAGTTCTTATAACACTGTAACCTCAGTGCCAACTTTCACGAATTGATAAAGTTCGCTCACATCATCGTTTAACATGCGGATGCAGCCTGACGATGCGGACTTGCCGATGGAGGATGGTTCGTTGGTGCCATGGATGCGGTAAATCGTGGAGCCGAGATAGATGGCGCGGGCACCCAGCGGGTTCTTTGGGCCGCCTGCCATGAAGCTTGGCAGCTCTGGGCGGCGGGCTTGCATCTCAACAGGTGGACGCCAATCTGGCCATTGGGTTTTGGCCGAAACCTTATTTGTGCCCTGCCATTCAAAACCGGGTTTTGCTGAGGCAACGCGGTACATTACAGCGCGGTCCATGCCCAACACGTAATAAAGGTGATTGGTGTTGGTATCGACGATGATCGAGCCTGGCTTCTTGTCTGAGGCATATGAAACCACTTTGCCGCGCTTGAAGCTTGGCTGGGCCTCGTCTTGCGCAGGGGCGCTGTAGGACGCTGGCACGATAACGATACCGGCAAAAGGCTTCTTCTCAGCGGCTTGAGCTGAAACAGCCATCAAGCTGGTGAAAACTGCGGCGGCGGCGATTTTGAAGATATTGTTCATTTTGGTGTTCCCTCTCTTAAAAGCATTTGATGATGCCTTTTTAGGAGAGCCGCTCTGAACCCAGCCTGAGGGAGCCGTTTATCTGGCGTTCAGGAATTGCTAACCTTATTTATTTCCTGTCATAGCTTTTAAAGCTCATAATTTGAGGCTGGGGAGGGCTTGGAGGGTCAAGCGCTAGCGTGATGACCTAGAATAGGAAAACGCCTCTAAAGCATGTTTTGGGGCCACAGAATAGACTTCAACTATAGGATGTAATTCAGTATCCGCTCAACCGGTCTACTAAATTCACCAAACCCTCGCCACGCTCAAACCGCTCAATCTGCGCGTAAACATAGCGGCAGATCGTTTCCGGATCGGAATCGGCAGCCATATGCGGTGTCAGTGTCACGCGCGGGTGCGACCATAGCCTGCTTGTCGTCGGCAAAGGTTCCTTGTGGAACACATCCAAAGTGGCTGCATAAAGCTCACCTGAATCCAGACACACCAGAATATCGTCTTCAACCTGCGCCCGCCCGCGGCCAGCATTGATCAAGATCGGCGCACCAAATGGCCCACGGCGCGAGAGCTTCTGGATCAGTGAGTGATTGATAATGCCATCTGTATCCGCCGTTGCCGGAAGCAGTGAAACCAGAATATCCGTCTCGCCTAAAAACCTATCGAACTCAGAAGCGCCCGCAAAACTTTTCACACCTTCGACATGTTTCAAACTACGGCTCCACCCCACCACATTGAAACCCATGATACGAAGCTTCTGTGCCGCATCCGCGCCCAAAACCCCAAGCCCCATAATGCCCACCGTCATCGCCGAAGCGGCATGTTGCGGAAATGGGTCCCAGATTTTGTTGCGTTGGTTCTCATCAATGCGGCGCTGTTGGCGGTGATGCATCAACACATGCTGCACAATATATTCGCTCATGCGGTTGGTCAGATCATCATCATTTACCCGCACAATGGGTATGCCTTGCGGCAAAGTGGGATCACCCAAAATCGCATCAACGCCCGCACCCAGAGAAAAAATTATTTTGAGATTGGGCAAACGTGTCAACTCATTCGGCGGTGGCAGCCATGCTGCAGCGTAAGTTATGTCTTCTACATTGCCGACATCTGGCCAAAGTCGAATATCAAGTTTTGGGGCAACTTTCTGTAACGCTTTGCCCCAAGGTTCTGCATCCCAAGTTGGCGTGGCGAACACAAACGCGCTCATTGCCGCACCACACCATCAACGGCTTTCAGATTGAGAGCAGCAGCTAGCAATGCCTTGGTATAGGGCTGTTGTGGATTATTGAAAATATCTTGCGTCACACCACGCTCCACCACCACACCATCACGCATCACAATCACTTCATTGGCCAGTGCGCGCACCACTTTCAGATCATGACTGATAAACAGATAACTCAAATTATGCTTAACTTGCAAAGCCCGCAGCAGATCGACGACTTGCGCCTGCACAGACATATCAAGCGCTGATGTGGGTTCATCAAGCATGATAAATTTTGGTTCAAGTGCAAGTGCGCGCGCAATGGCAATACGCTGGCGTTGACCACCGGAGAATTCATGCGGGAAGCGGTCCATATTTGCTGGATCAAGCCCCACCTCAGTTAAAGCCTGAGCCACTCGTTCGCGGCGAGCTTTCGCATTGAGTTCAGGCTTTTGAATAATCAAACCCTCTTCAACAATTTGCAAAACTGAAAGCCGAGGCGAAAGTGATCCGAATGGGTCCTGAAATACCACCTGCATATCTTTGCGCAAAGGTCGCATGACGCCTGATTTTAATCCATCAATGCGTCTGCCCTTGAACAGGATTTCACCTTGCGAAGAAATCAGCCGCATAATGGCAAGGCCCGTGGTGGTTTTGCCTGAACCAGATTCGCCCACGATGCCGAGTGTCTGGCCTGCACGAAGCGTGAGATCGAGGCCATCAACGGCTTTGACATGACCCACGGTTTTTCGGAAGAAACCCTGCTTGATAGGAAACCACACTTTCAAATTTTTAGTTTCGATAATTGTGTCGGCGCTCAAATCAGCTTTCGGCGGCTGGCCCTTAGGTTCAGCAGCAAGTAACATTTTAGTGTATTCATGTTGCGGATTTAAGAACACGGTTTTGGCCCCGCCTGCCTCAACAATCTTGCCTTTCTGCATCACACAAACATAATCAGCCATATTGCGCACGATTCCCAAATCATGGGTGATCAGCAACAGCGCCATGCCGAATTCTTTTTGCAAATCCTTCAGCAGTTTTAGAATTTGCGCCTGCACAGTGACATCAAGGGCCGTGGTTGGCTCATCGGCGATTAAAAGATCAGGCTTATTGGCAAGTGCCATTGCAATCATTACGCGCTGGCGCTGTCCACCCGAAAGTTGATGTGGGTAGGCTTGCAAACGTGAGGCAGCATCGCGTATGCCCACTTTTTCAAGCAGCTCAACAATCTGCTTGCGCGCCGCTTGCCCCTTAATACCTTGGTGAATTTCCAGAATTTCGCCGATCTGCTTTTCAATATTGTGGAGCGGGTTCAGCGATGTCATCGGCTCTTGAAAAATCATCGTCACATTACGGCCGCGCACTTGGCGCAAATCTGCTTCATTGGCATCAAGCAAATCTTGGCCTTTGAAGAATATCTGCCCCGAGGGATGCGACGCAGCCGGGTATTGCAGGAGTTTGAGAATGCTCAGTGCACTGACGGATTTACCAGAACCAGACTCGCCCACCAGCGCCAGTGTCTCACCCTTGTTCAAACAAAATGAAACGTGGTCAACCGCCAAAAATTCTTTGCCCGATTGCTTGAATGCAACCGACAAATCTTTCACATCAAGAAGCATTTCACTCATGAAAATGTCTTCCGCGGATCAAGCGCGTCACGCACGGCTTCACCCATAAATACTAGAAGTGTCAGCATCGTTGACATCATGAAGAAGATCGTAAAACCCAGCCAAGGTGCTTGCAGATTATCTTTGCCCTGTTTGACCATTTCACCCAGCGAAGGCGAACCCGGAGGAAGGCCAAAACCCAAATAATCCAATGACGAAAGCGTGGTCACCGAGCCTGCAATGATGAAGGGCATAAAGGTGACGGCCGATACCATGGCATTGGGCAGCAGATGCTTGAACATGATCTTCACATTAGAAAGGCCCAATGCCTTTGCAGCCCGTACATATTCAAAATTCCGTGCGCGCAAAAATTCAGCGCGGATCAAATGCACCAAACCCGTCCACGAAAACATCATCAAGATGAAAAGCAGCAGCCAGAAGTTTGGAGCCAAGAAAGCCGATAAAATAATCAGCAAATAAAGCGTTGGCATAGAGGCCCAGATTTCAATGAAGCGTTGCAGCAGCAAATCCGTCCAGCCTCCAAAAAATCCTTGAATGGCACCCAGCACAATGCCGATGATTGAGGAGAAGAAAGTGAGGATCAAACCAAAAGCTACAGAAATGCGGTAGCCATAGATGAGCCGCGCAATCACATCGCGCCCACCATCATCCGTGCCCAGCCAATTCATGTTGCCAGCGATGCATTGCGGGTCTTGGTCTTTGAGTGGATATTTTGAACAGGCCACTTCGCGCGTCAACAGGCCCGCCGGTGACGAGGGAGCTGATTGAGGAATTTCGGCATTCACGGTGTTGTAGGAATAGCGAATGGGCGGCCACAGCATCCAACCATTGGCATTGATCTCGTCAATATTTGCGGGATCATGATAGTTGGTCTTGGCCAAAAACCCACCGAACTTTGATTCCGGATAATCCACCAAAATGGGATAAAGCAATTCACCTTTGTAAAACGCGATGATCGGTTTGTCATTGGCGATCATCGGTGCAAATATTGAGATAAAAAACAAAACTGAAAATATCCAGAACGACCAGAAGCCGCGTCTGTTGGCTTTAAATAAGGCCCAGCGCCTTTGATTGAGCGGATTGAGTTTAAACACGCGGGGTCAAACCTCCCGTGCTTCAAAATCAATGCGCGGATCGATCCATGTGTAGAGAAGATCGCTGATCAACGCCACGACGAGGCCAATTAATGTGAATATATAGAGATTGGCAAATACCACGGCATAATCACGGTCGAGCACCGATTTGTAAGTGAGGAAACCTAAGCCATCGAGAGAGAATACCTGCTCAATTAAAAGTGAGCCTGTGAAAAACGCATGTAAAAACGCACCGGGAAAACCCGAGATCACCAGCAACATTGCATTGCGAAATACATGTCCATAAAGTACCCGGGATTCCGTGAGGCCCTTGGCACGTGCCGTAGTGACATATTGTTTTTTGATTTCATCAAGGAAAGAATTTTTGGTGAGCAAAGTCATCGTCGCAAAACTGCCAACACCCATGGCAATAAGCGGCAAGACCAGATGCCAAGCATAATCCTTAATCTTGCCCCACCAACTGAGATCAGAAAAGTTATCAGAAGTGAGAAGCCTTAAGGGAAACCAATTATAGTAGCTGCCGCCTGCAAAAACGATGATCAGAAAAATCGATAATACGAATGATGGAATAGCATAGCCCACACTTACAATCGCCGACGACCACACATCAAACGGCGTACCATCTTTCACCGCTTTGCGAATGCCAAGCGGGATCGAAACCAGATATGAAATGATCAACAGCCACAGCCCCAGTGAAATTGAGACGGGCAGCTTTTCAGCAATCAAAGACAAAACTGATTTAGAACGGAAATAACTCTGTCCAAAATCAAACATCGCATATTTCTTGATCATCAATAAAAAGCGCTCGATCGGCGGCTTATCAAAGCCAAAATCTTTTTCGAGCTTCTTGATAATCTCCGGATCTAGGCCGCGCGCACCCCGGTATGAGCTATTATTTTGTTTGTCGCCTAAATTTTCGGTGCCACCGCCACTCAAGCGATCATCAGAACCATTGCCTTCCATCTGCGCAATGATCCGCTCGATCGGGCCGCCCGGCACAAATTGGGTGACTGCGAATGTGAGTAGCATGACGCCCAGCAAAGTGGGGATCATTAACAACAATCTTTTAAGGATGTAGGCGCCCATTAATCAGAAATCATCCCGCCGCCGTCTTCTTGGATTTGTCAGCGTCCCACCACCACGTTGTCGGAAAGCCTAAACTATAGTCGGGCGTTTTTTCGGGTCGCCCGAAACGGTTCCAATAAGCGATGCGTTCGTAAGGGATAAACCAATGCGGCGAGACATAGTGATTCCAGATCAAAGCCCGGTCAAGTGCGCGACAGGCGACGACCAATGTGGCTCGATCTTTCGCAAAAATAATTTTATCGATCAGCGCATCAACAGCCGGATTCTTAATGCCCACATAGTTTGATGAGCCATTCTTATCAGCTTCATCTGTTCCAAAGAACGAACGTTGCTCATTGCCGGGCGATAGACTTTGCGGGAAGCTACTAACGATGGCTTCATAGTCGAATGTCTGAACACGTTTTTGATATTGGGCTGTATCAATGGTTCTGATCGTAACCGCAAAACCAACAAGCTCAAGCTGCTCTTTAAACGGCAGTGCAACCCGCTCAAACAAAGGTGAATAGAGGAGGAATTCAATTGAAAGCGTTTCGCCTGCAGCATTCTTTAAAACATTTTTGCCGTCTGTTTGCACGGCATTCCATCCGGCTTCAGCTAACAACTTTGAAGCTTCGCGCAAATTTTTGCGCCGCGCCGTTGAATCGGCGTTGACCGGGTTTACATATTCAGTCGTAAAAACTTCCGGCGGCAACTTATCTTTCAATGGTTCGAGCAGCGCCAATTCTTCAGGCGAAGGCAGGCCCTTGGCTTCCATTTCTGAATTGTTGAAATAGCTGCGTGAGCGGGTGTATTGCCCAAAAAACAAATTGGCGTTGGACCATTCAAAATCAAAAGCCAAATCAAAAGCACGGCGCACCCGCACATCTTGGAATTTGGCTTTACGCATATTGAGCACCCAGCCCTGCATGCCGTTTACTTTTTTCAGCGCAACTTTCTCTTGGATGCAGCGCCCGTCTTTTATGGCCGGAAAGTCATAAGCCGTGGCCCAGGATTTAGAACTGGTTTCATAGTTGTAGTCGACTTGATCGCCTTTGAAGGCCTCGAAAGCCACCAGTTGAGTTTGGAAGTAGAGAAAAGTCATCTCGTCAAAATTATTCTGGCCAATATTCACAGCCAAATCCTTGCCCCAATAGTCAGCCACACGTTCCATCACAATGGATGAACCGGGAATAACAGTTTTGATTTTATAAGGCCCTGAACCCAGTGGAATTTCGAGCGTTGAAGCCGCCACATCGCGGGGTTTTCCATCTGCACCATTGGCCGTCCACCAATGCTTCGGCATAACAACCAGTTCACTGACGATGGACGGTAGCTCGCGATTGTTTTTTTGATCAAAGATGAAGCGAACTTCATGTTCGCCGGTCTGTTCGGCCTTCGTCACGTTTTTATAATAGGCTGCTTTGGTTGGCAGATTGGCTTTGAGTGTATCGAAACTCCAAATCACATCTTCAGGCGTAATGGGCTTGCCATCATGAAACTTGGCCTCGGGTCGCAGGCGAAAAGTGGCCGACGAAATATCATCAGGGTGAGATACGCTTTCCGCAATCAGACCATAACGCGTTGCGGCCTCATCAAGCGAGCCCACCATCAAGGTTTCTAAAACTGTAACTGCAACAGGGTCACCTTTCAGTGAATTTGGATTCAGCGAGTCAAATCCACCCAACGCCCATTGCCTAATTTTACCCGTTTTTGGCGCGTCGGGATTTACATAATCAAAATGTTTGAAATCGGATTTGTATTTAATGTCACCAAACAAACTCAGCGCATAAGTGAATGTTGGTTCATCGGCCTGCGCCAGAGAAGCATTTGCAAAGGGAGCAAGGCCAGCAATTTTCAATATATGGCGGCGGTTGATCATTTGAAGTCTCGTCCCCTGATTCGAGTTGGTTTGAATATCACAGGTGTGCGCCCAAAAGAAAACACCGGAAACGGCTGCTTCCGGTGTTGAACATCATTCTCCAATCGCGTTCAAATCAAGGCTTAGGCAAAGGCTGGGGCGCGTCCGAGAGGGTGTTGAGATAAGCAATCACATTGGCACGGTCTTGATCATTATGAATACCACCAAAGGCCATTTTTGTGCCTGGGATAAATTCCTTCGGAGCCTTAATCCAATTGTTAAGCGCATCAAGCTCCCAAGGCTTGTCACCCATGGCTTTGAAGCCATCCGAATAGGTAAAGCCATCAGCTGAACCGATCTTTCGACCAACAATGTTCCACAAAGCTGGACCAACCTTATTAGCGCCCCCCTTGTCGAAGTTATGGCATGCTGCACAAGCCTTTGCGCCTGCCATCCCTTTGCCAACATCAGCCTTGGCCAGCAGAACAGGCAATGGCTCAGCTTTAGTCGCTGCTGCGCCGTCGGTTGCCGCCACCTGGGCAACTTCAATGGTATAGCCCGGCTTTTCGGGTGCTTCTGTTTTAAATAGTTCTGAGCCAAAATTCTTCAAGCCCAACACCAAAAGACCAGTGGCCAGAACGGCGCCCGCTATTTTATTGAATTCTAAGCTACTCATGGGAATTACCGAGCCTCGTCATTATTCGATTTCGGCGCGGAAACTAATGGTTTCGGTTTCTCCCCGCAATATCTATAAGATAGCATGAACAATTTGCCGCGCCCCCGGATAAACCCATGATCGAGCATCACAATACCATCATTGTTATTCCCGCCCGCATGTGGGCGACAGGCCTTCCGGGAAAGCCCTTGGCTGATATCAACGGATTTCCGATGGTCGTGCAGGTTTGGAAACAGGCCGTGGCCGCCAATATCGGCCATGTTCTGGTGGCCGCCGCTGAGAACCAAATTGCAGATACAGTGCGGGCCGCTGGTGGCGATGCGATGGTAACCCCGCTCAATTTGGCCAGCAGCCTAGACCGGATTGCAGCCGCCTTGAGCATGCGCGATCCTGCAAGGCGGTTTGAAAACATCTTGAGCATACCCGCTTATTTGCCAATGATTGAAAAACTAGCCTTGCAGCGCTGCCTGGCTGGTTTGACCAACGAGGCTGTTGATGTGGCCACACTTGCCGCCGCATTGGATGATCTAGTTTTGACACAAGACCCCAAAATAGTCAAAGTCATTGCCCCACTGAGTGGCGACCGGGAAGTGGCCTATGTAAGAGATTTCGTCCGCAAGATTGATGAAACCGTTGATCCGCCCTTCTGGCAACACATCCCAATCTATGCGTATCGCCGCGCTGCATTGGAAAAACTGGCAAGCCTCGACCCCAGTACGCGCGAAACCTTGCGGGGCCTCGAGCAAATGCGCGCCCTTGACCATGACATGCGGGTGGCTGTGGTGAAGGTTGACAGCGTGCCTTTGGCGGTTAATACGCCAGCCGATTTAGAAGCGGCGCGCCGCATGATGAAAGCTTGAATTTATGAAACATAAAATTGCCTATCAAGGCGAACCGGGCGCCAATTCCCACATCGCTTGCCTTGAAGTGCGCCCTGATTTTGAACCTCTGCCGTGCCGTACATTCGAGGATGCGTTCCAAGCCGTGAAAGATGGCGCAGCAAAACTGGCCATGATCCCGATTGATAACTCGGTCGCCGGTCGTGTGGCCGACATTCACCACCTCATGCCAGCCTCTAATCTGTCGATCATTGGCGAGCATTTCTTACCGATCCATTTTCATTTGCTGGCCGTGCCGGGTGCCAAACTCAGCGACCTGAAAACCGTCCACAGCCACGTGCATGCGCTGGGGCAATGCCGCAAAATGATCAAGTCGCAAGGTTTAACACCTATTGTGGCCATTGACACAGCAGGTGCGGCGCGTGAGCTTTCCGAAACAAAAGACAAAACGGACAGCGCCTTGGCCACAGCCTTGGCTGGCGAACTTTATGGGTTGGAACCCTTGTTGAAAAACGTTGAAGATGAAGCCCACAACACCACGCGCTTCATCATCCTCTCAACCGAGCGCCAAGATGCTCCAGCTGGAAACGGCCCAGTGATGACCAGCTTTGTCTTCCGTGTGCGCAATGTGCCAGCAGCACTTTATAAAGCGATGGGCGGTTTTGCCACCAATGGGGTCAATATGACCAAGCTTGAATCTTACCAAATCGAAGGCCAATTCAGTGCCACGCAATTTTACGCGGACATCGAAGGTCACCCCGAAGACCGCCCCGTTCGGTTAGCGTTGGAGGAATTGGCGTTCTTTTCGTCCTATACCAAAATTCTGGGAACTTACCCAGCAAGCCCGGTGCGCGCTGAGATCGCCAAGCGGCTGGCGGCGGGCGCATAACAGCTATTCACCAACGGCTGCATTAACCCTTGCCCCAATGCCGCCATTTATGCTTGTTAGCCCAAATTAAGGGACATTTTAGGGGATTCTCAGACGATGGATCGCATCCGTATTCGCGGTGGCAATAAACTCAATGGCGTGATTGATATATCGGGCGCCAAAAACGCGGCCTTGCCATTGATGATCATTCCACTTCTCACACCAGAAACTGTGACACTGCATAATGTGCCACGACTGGTTGATGCACAGCGTTTGCAACGCATTCTGCAAAACCATGGCGTGGACATTACCACTGCGGGCAAAAAGCCCGGCCAAGCCGGAGCTGCTGGCGAAACCTTAAAAATTTCAGCCAAAACAATTGTCGATACAGTTGCCCCCTATGAACTCGTATCAAAAATGCGTGCCTCCTTCTGGGTTTTAGGCCCACTCATTGCCCGCATGGGCGAAGCCAAGGTTTCATTGCCCGGCGGTTGCGCTATTGGCACGCGCCCTGTGGACATGCATATCATGGCCATGGAAAAACTTGGCGCTACAGTTGAGATCGACCAGGGATATGTGATTGCCAAAGCCAAGAACGGTTTGAAAGGTGGGCATATCTCATTTTCTAAAGTGACAGTTGGTGCGACGCATGCGGCCTTGATGGCGGCGGTTTTGGCCAAGGGCGATACTATCATTGAAAACGCCGCCATGGAACCTGAAATCACTGACGTGGCCGAATGCCTTGTGAAGATGGGTGCCAAAATTGAAGGCATCGGCACGCGCACATTGAACATCACCGGTGTGACTTCGCTTCATGGTGCTGAGCATACCGTGGTTGCTGACCGTATTGAGACCGGAACCTATGCCATGGTTGTGGGCATGACAGGCGGCGATGTTTTGTTGCGCGGTGCACGCGCTGACACGATTGAAAGTGTTATTCTCACCATGCATCGTGCTGGCCTTACCGTTGATACCACCAATGAAGGGCTTCGCATTCGCCGCAATGGCTCAGGCATTTTGCCAGTGGATGTAACGACTGATCCTTACCCCGGATTCCCGACCGACATGCAGGCGCAGTTCATGGGATTGATGACCATGGCCAAGGGCAAGAGCCATATTCGCGAAACGATTTTCGAAAACCGCTTCATGCATGTGCAGGAATTAGCGCGCCTTGGTGCTGATATTCATTTGCACGGCGACATGGCCGAAGTGCGCGGTGTGACCAAACTGACGGGTGCTGATGTAATGGCGACAGATCTTCGTGCCTCTGTGTCTTTGGTGATCGCTGGTCTTGCCGCTCAAGGGGAAACCAATATCCACCGTGTATACCATCTCGATCGTGGCTTTGAAGCGCTGGAAGAAAAACTGCAAGGTGTGGGCGCTGATGTAACGCGCATCGCCGGAGCGTAAATTAGAATCATGCTTCGCCTGACGGCCCAAGACGTTGACGATTTGAACGTGATCTCTGCCCAGATGCAGGACGCGGTGTTGAGATTTGCTGATTTGAATTTCAATAGCAAACGTCGACGCTTTGCCTTGGTGGCCAATCGCTTTGCTTGGGATGAGGCCGAAACGAAAACGCGCCGTCGCACGGGGTTGCATTTTGATCATGTGAAATCTGTTCAAAAACAGGGCTTCAAAAATGTGGGGCCCGAAACAATTCTTTCACTTTTGGCAATTTCATTTGGCGCTGTTGACGAGCTTTCAGGTCATATTACTTTAGCGTTTTCCGCAGGACATCACTTACGTCTTGAGGTGGAATGTGTGGATGTGACTTTGGCCGATATGGGGCCAGCATGGTCAACTGAAATGACCCCGAGTCACGACACTTAAATGGCGCTTTCCAAAAATCGCTTGAGTGAAGTGATCATAGATGATTCAATCGTGCTCAGTCCTTCTCCAGAATCCCTGCAAGACCGGCAAATGGCCATTCATGATTTGCTTGAGGGCAACAGCTTTACCCTGAGCAATGGTATGGAGGGGCCTTATGCGCTGAGACTGTCTTCCATGGACAATCGTTTGATTTTTGATTTGAGCAGCGCCACCGGAAAATTTGCTGTCGGACTTTCGCTCTCGCCTTTCCGCCGCATTGTGAAAGACTATTTTCAAATTTGCGACAGTTATAATCAAGCTGTCCAATCGTCCAACCCGCAGCAAATCGAAACCATTGATATGGCAAGGCGGGCTTTGCACAATGAAGGTTCAACGCTGTTACAAGAACGCCTCAACGGAAAGGCGGAGATGGATTTTATAACCGCGCGCCGCGTGTTCACGTTACTATGCGCATTGATGTGGCGGAGCAATTGATGAGTAACAAATTGCCCAGCGCCATTTTGTTCGCGTGCACCTTAAACGCTATCCGAAGCCCCATGGCCGCAGCTATTATGCATCATCATTTTGGCCATAAAGTTTACGTGGCTTCAGCTGGAATTGCCGCGGGCGACCCTGATCCGTTTGTGGGCATGATCATGGACGAGATCGGTATCGATCTTAAAAAACATCGGCCTCACTCTTTCGAAGACTTAGAAGACTCAGCATTTGATCTGCTGATTACACTTTCACCTGAAGCAAAAACCAAAGCCGATGATATGTCGCGCACCATGGCCATTGAGATTGAGAGTTGGGCAATTGCCGACCCTTCCCAGACTCAAGGCAGCCGCGAACAGATTTTAGACTCTTACCGCGAAGTGCGCGATGACATTGTGAGGAAAGTTAAGCAGCGGTTTGGCTAAGTCCTCTGCCGCATAGCGGGAGAGGAAAGGGGCCCATTGCAAAGCAATGGGATAGGTGAGGGTCTGAGCTTGTTGAAAGAGCCCTCATCTATCCCATCTCACTTCGTTCGATGGGCCCCTTTCTTCCCCCGCAAGCGGTGGA
This sequence comes from uncultured Aestuariivirga sp., assembly GCA_964247245.1. Taxonomy (GTDB): domain Bacteria; phylum Pseudomonadota; class Alphaproteobacteria; order Rhizobiales; family Aestuariivirgaceae; genus Aestuariivirga. The sequence continues at coordinate 93,769 of CAXTTK010000001.1, read as the reverse complement.
AGACGAATTAGAGCTTTCTCAAAAATACTGACCGCACTTTATGATCTGCACCTTTGCGTAAAACCAAATCCGCACGCGGCCTCGTTGGCAAAATGTTTTCGCGCAAGTTCACGAAGTTGATGGTGTTCCAAATGCGCGAAGCAGTTTCTAACGCTTGTTCGTCACTAATCGAAGCGTAACGATGAAAATAAGATTTTGGATCTTGGAATGCGCCACTCCGCAAGGTGAAGAAGCGCTCAATATACCATTCGCGCAATAGCACGACATCTGCATCAATAAAAATCGAAAAATCAAAAAAGTCCGACACATTAGGAATACCGCGACCATCACGTGGCGGGCGGCCTGTTTGCAAAACATTGATGCCTTCGACAATTAAGATATCGGGCTGATCGATCACCTGGGTTTTATCTTTCAGAACATCATAGGTGAGATGGGAGTATAGCGGCACTTCCACATCGCGCTCGCCAGATTTTATGTCAGACATGAAGCGCAGAATTTTTGGCAGATCATAGCTTTCAGGAAAGCCCTTACGCGCCATCAACCCTTCGCGCTCTAGCGTGGCGTTCGGCATCAAGAAACCATCGGTGGTCACAAGATCAACCTTTGGCGTTGAGGGCCAGCGCGACAACAAACGGCGCAGAATACGCGCCGTGGTACTTTTGCCCCCAGCCACACTTCCAGCCACGCCGATTATATAGGGCACCTTTAATTCAGAACGATGCAAAAACACATTCGATGCGCCGAATAATTTTTGGCTAGCTTGAACATAGAGATTAAGCAAACGCGAAAGCGGCAGATAGATCATCTCGACTTCAGTGAGATCTATTCTATCATTGAGCGATCGCACTTCATCAAGATCAGCTTCGGTCAATGTCATCGGTGTATCGGCGCGAAGGGCGGCCCATTCATCGCGGCCAAAACGGCGAAATGGGCTAACTTCCCGAGCTAAATCTTCTTCTTCAAGATCAACCACGTCGCGAAGCCTTTTCGACATTGCCGCTGACACCTTCGCGCGATTTCAAAACTGCCATCACATCGTCAATGGAAACTTCAGCAGATTGTAACAACACGAAAAAATGATAGAGCACATCGGCGGCTTCATTGGCGGTGTGCGCCTTGTCTTTTAAAACAGCGGCAAGCGCCAACTCAAAAGCTTCTTCCCCAAATTTCTTGGCACATTTTTCAACACCTTGGCTCAGGAGTTTTGCGGTGTAAGATAAATCAGGTGACGCCGTCTTGCGCGAAGCAATTTCAGTAATTAATTTTTCCAAAGTTTCAAATTTGCTCATATTACAACTCCGCGCATTGGAATTCCTGCGGCCTGCATATAGGCCTTGGCTTCACCGATCTTGAACGTTCCAAAATGGAAAATGGATGCAGCCAGAACCGCCGTCGCATGTCCATCACGAATGCCTTCAACTAAATGTTCCAGCGTGCCAACACCGCCTGATGCAATGACTGGAATCGAAACTGCATCGGCAATCGCGCGCGTTAAGGCGATATTGAAACCTTTGCCCGTGCCATCGCGATCCATTGAGGTTAGCAGAATTTCGCCGGCGCCCAATGATGTAACTTCTTTGGCAAAATCAACAGCATCAATACCCGTTTCCTTGCGCCCGCCATGGGTAAAAATTTCGAATTTACCGGGCGATGTTTCCTTGGCATCAATGGCCACGACGATGCATTGGCTACCAAATTTTTCCGCTGCCGCTTTCACGAATGCGCGGTCAGAAACCGCAGCACTGTTGATTGACACCTTGTCAGCGCCCGCCAATAACAAATTGCGAATATCATCCAGTTTGCGCACACCACCACCCACAGTGAGCGGCATGAAACACTGTTCCGCAGTACGCTTGACAACATCAAACATGGTCCCACGATTTTCATGGGATGCTGTGATATCAAGAAAACATAATTCATCAGCACCTGCTGCATCATAAGCCCGCGCGCATTCAACAGGATCGCCCGCATCGCGGAGATCAACAAAGTTCACGCCCTTAACAACGCGGCCATCTTTCACATCAAGGCAGGGGATCAAACGCATTTTCAACATCAGACTGCCCTCAACATTTGTAAAGCTTCCACCGCATCAAGCCTGCCATCATAAAGGGCGCGGCCCGTAATGGCACCTGCAAGTTTACGCGCGTCAGGCTGCGTCATGCGTTTGATGTCTTTAATTGAAGCAAGGCCGCCTGAGGCGATCACGGGGATTGAAACAGCATCAGCCAATGCCAAAGTGCTGTCCCAATTGATTCCGGTTAAAATTCCGTCCCGGTCAATATCAGTGTAGATAATTGCAGATACACCAGCGCCTTCGAATTTTTGTGCAAGCTCGATTACACCGAGTGTCGAAGCCTCGGCCCAACCTTCGACTGCCACCTTGCCACCTTTGGCATCAATGCCCACGGCAATTTTGCCCGGGAATTTTTTGCAGGCTTCTTTGACAAGAGCAGGGTCGCGCACCGCGACAGTCCCCAAAATCACGCGGGCCAAACCCTTGTTCAACCAGCTTTCGATGTGGGCAAGCGTGCGAATGCCGCCACCAAGTTGAACCGGATTTTTTGTGGCTTTCAATATGGCTTCAACAGCCGCACCATTCACAGACTGACCTTCAAATGCGCCGTTCAAATCCACAACATGCAACCAGTTAAATCCCTGTTGTTCAAAGGCCAACGCTTGTGCGGCAGGACTATCATTATAGATCGTCGCCTGATTCATATCGCCGAGTTTGAGGCGCACGCATTTACCGTCTTTGAGATCAATGGCTGGAAAGAGGATCATATTGTCCTCCACCGCGTGCGGGGGAGGAAGGGGACCCGCTGCGCAGCAGTGGGGGAGGTGAGGGAGTGTGAAACGAACTTTGACTGCCCCTCACCTATCCCATCGCTTTGCGATGGGCCCCTTTCCTCTCCCACTAGCGGTGGAGGACGTGAAGAAAAACAACTCATGGTCGCCACCTTAAGAAATTTGCAATCAACGCCAAGCCCAGCGCTTGACTCTTTTCAGGATGAAACTGTGTGCCCACAATATTATCATACCCAGCCATGGCGGTCACTTCGCCGCCATAGTCAGCAGTGGCAATCAAGTCCTCAGGCAGTGTAGGCTTCAAATGATAACTATGCACAAAATATGCATGTAGGCCTTCATCGCCTAAGAGAATTCCGTCGAGCAAAGCATGTTGCCCTTCAGGGCGGATAGTGTTCCAACCCATGTGGGGGATTTTTAAATTCGGATCAGTAGGCGCAATCGGCACCACATCACCTGCAATCCAGCCAAGCCCTGGTGTCACCTCATGTTCCACACCACGCGTAGCCATGAGTTGCATGCCAACGCAAATGCCCAAAAAGGGTTTGCCTTTAACTATCACCTGATCTTGCAGAGCAGCGCGCATGCCCTCGATAGCCATTAAGCCATTGCGGCAATCTTTAAATGCGCCAACGCCCGGCAACACTATGCGCTCAGCTTTTTCTAGATCTTCGGGTTTGTTGGAGACGATGATTTGCGCTTTTATTTTATTGTCATGCGCGGCGCGTTCAAAAGCTTTCGCAGCCGAATGCAAATTGCCAGAGCCATAATCAATGATGACGGTTTTCATCAGCCTGCCAATATACCTTTGGTGGAGGGGATCACATCTTTTTGCCGTGGATCAATTTCAATCGCCACACGCAAAGCGCGCGCCAGAGCTTTGAAGCACGACTCGGCAATATGATGCGCATTCTCACCATACGCATTATCAATATGCAGCGTGATGCCAGCATTCATTGCGAAAGCTTGAAACCATTCGCGCACCAATTCGGTATCAAACATGCCAATCTTCTGGCGCGGAAAATTCACTTTGAAAATCAGGAACGGACGCCCCGAAACATCAATGGCGCAGCGTGTGAGCGCCTCGTCCATCGGCAAATCAGCTGAAGCATAACGGCGGATGCCCTTGCGGTCACCCAGAGCCTTGGCCACCGCTTGCCCCAATGCGATGCCGCTATCTTCCACCGTGTGGTGATCATCAATATGCAAATCACCCTTAGCTTCGATCTTGATATCAATCAGCGAATGTCTGGCCAATTGCTCCATCATATGATCGAAAAAACCAACTCCGGTTTTGATGTCGTAAGTGCCCGTGCCGTCGAGCGACACAGAAGCCGAAACTGAGGTTTCAGTGGTTTTGCGGGTGATGGTTGCTTGGCGCATGGTTTTGCCCTTTCAGGGGGCTGGCCTTAGCAGATGCAACATAAATTGGCTACATGGCCTTTAAAATGTTGTCACAAACGCTTAAGTCATGGCTAACAAAGGAATTCCAGACATGAGTGACCCTACAAATTGGCACGGCACCACCATTCTTGGTGTGCGCAAAGGCGGCAAGATTGTGATCGCTGGCGATGGCCAAGTTTCAATGGGCCAGACGGTGATGAAGGGCAATGCCCGCAAAGTTCGGCCATTGGGTGCAACGGGTGTGATCGCGGGATTTGCCGGGGCAACAGCAGATGCGATGACCTTGTTTGAACGGCTGGAAGGCAAGCTTGAACAATTTCCAAATCAACTCACACGCGCTTGCGTGGAAATGGCTAAGGATTGGCGCACCGATCGATACTTGCGCCGCTTGGAAGCCATGATGATCGTGGCGGATAAAAATATCTCCTTGGTGCTGACTGGCACTGGCGATGTGTTAGAGCCGGAACATGGCGTTGTGGCCATCGGCTCTGGTGGCAACTACGCGTTGGCTGCGGCGCGCGCTTTGATGGACACGGATATGGATGCCGAAGCTATTGCGCGCAAAGCGATGGCCATTGCGGCGGATATTTGTGTTTATACGAATGGGAACCTTACCGTTGAGAAGCTGGACACCCAATAATCTCTCACACTCGTCATTCCCGCGAAGGCGGGAACCCAACTTCCTTAAAGCCAATCAAAAATGAATGAAGAAAAGCAACCTGCTGTTTACATCATCGCCAACGGACCGCGCGGCACGATTTATACGGGCGTTACGTCGGCACTTTGGAACCGGGTCGCAACTCACAAAGGTGGTGGGATTGAGGGCTTCAGCAAAAAATACGACATTCATAGTTTAGTTTGGTACGAACATCACGTCACAATGGAGGCCGCAATCCTTCGTGAAAAGCGGATCAAGAAATGGAACCGAGATTGGAAAGTAAATATGATCGAAAAATTTAATCCGACATGGATCGATCTGCATGAGGATATTGATCCGACAATTTTTTACATTGAAGAGAAGTTGGGTTCCCGCCTTCGCGGGAATGACGGATTAGGGGGAGGTAATCAACTTTGACCAACTTCACCCCCCGCGAAATCGTGTCGGAACTTGATCGCTATATTGTTGGCCAGAATGATGCCAAGCGGGCTGTCGCTGTGGCATTGCGCAATCGTTGGCGCAGGCAGCAACTGACGGGGCAAATGCGCGAAGATATTATTCCAAAAAATATTTTAATGATCGGGCCGACAGGCGTTGGCAAAACTGAAATTGCTAGGCGCTTGGCCAAACTCGCCAATGCGCCATTCCTGAAAGTGGAAGCAACGAAGTTCACTGAAGTTGGCTATGTGGGCCGCGATGTTGATCAGATGATCCGCGATCTGTTGGAAACCGGCATCGGTATGGTGAAGGCCGCGCGTAAGAAAGATGTCGAAGCGCAAGCGCATATGAATGCTGAGAATAGCGTGATTGATGCGCTGGTGGGCACTGGCGCATCAGAAGTAACACGCGAGTCTTTCCGCAAGAAGCTGCGGGCAGGTGAACTTGATACTAAAGAAATTGAAATTCAGGTGGCTGATACTGGCGGTATTCCGAGTTTTGATATTCCGGGCATGCCGGGCAGCTCTGCATCGATGATCAACTTGTCGGACATGATGGGCAAGGCATTCGGCAATCGCACCAAGCCGCGCAAAACCACAGTGGCGCAGGCTCACACAATTTTGCTAGCCGAGGAAAGCGAAAAACTGCTTGATCAGGAAAAAGTTATTGCTGAAGCCATTGATCAAGTTGAAAACAATGGCATAGTGTTTTTGGATGAGATTGATAAAATCGCCTCACGGTCGGATCGCGGTGGAGCTGATGTTTCGCGTGAAGGTGTGCAGCGTGATTTGTTGCCCCTGATCGAGGGCACCACCGTTTCAACCAAACATGGCCCGGTGAAGACGGATCATATTCTCTTCATTGCATCGGGCGCATTTCATGTGTCCAAACCATCAGACCTGCTGCCCGAATTACAAGGCCGCCTGCCCATCCGCGTGGAGTTGAAGGCGCTCGGCCAAGACGAGTTCCGCCGCATTCTAACCGAACCAGAGACCAGCCTGCTCAAACAATATAAAGCGTTGCTTGAAACCGAAAATGTGAATCTCAACTTCACAGATGATGGCGTGATTGCCATCGCGCGTATCGCGGCGGAGATTAATGGTTCAATCGAAAACATTGGTGCCAGGCGATTACAAACTGTGATGGAACGCATCTTGGATGATGTGAGCTTTACGGCCACGGATCGTGCGGGTGAGACGGTGGAAATTGATGAAGCCTTTGTGGTGAAACACGTGGGCGCGCTGGCTAAGAATGTGGATTTGTCGAAGTTCATTCTGTGATCAGGAAGCCCTCATCCCCCTTCGGGACCTTCTCCCACTTCGCTACGCTCGCGGGCGAAGGCGGATAAATATTTTTTTGCCTTCTCTCCGTTTGCTTCTTGGCAAATGGGAGAAGGTGCCCGAAGGGCGGATGAGGGCTCTTTCCGCGAGTCGCAAACTAAGCTTTCAGCTCATCAGGCCGTGGCATCGAGATAATATTATACCCTGAATCCACGTAATGAATTTCGCCCGTCACACCGCCTGAAAGTGGCGACAGCAAATAAAGTCCAGCGCCACCCACTTCTTCCAACGTAATCGTCCGCCGCAATGGCGCGTGGGCGGCTTGGAAGTTGAACATGGCTCTCGCATCGCCAATGCCAGCACCAGCCAGTGTGCGCATAGGGCCAGCGGAGATGGCGTTTACGCGAATACCTTGTGGGCCGTAGTCACCAGCCAGATAACGCACCGCAGATTCAAGCGCAGCTTTCGCAACACCCATCACATTGTAATTCGGCATCACGCGAGTGGAACCACCATATGTCAGCGTGATGATCGAACCACCATCAGGCATTATTGCGGCAGCGCGTTTTGAAATTTCGACAAACGAGAAACACGAGATCACCATGGTCTTAGTGAAATTCTCGCGCGATGTATCTGCAAATTTGCCCTTCAATTCATTCTTGTCGGAGAATGCAATGGCGTGAACCAGAAAATCAATCTTGCCCCATTTTTCTTTGAGTGCTGCAAACACGGCATCAACAGTTGAAATATCTTCCACATCACAGGGGAGCAAAATATCAGAGCCAACCGATTTTGCCAAAGGTTCAACACGCTTGCCAAAAGCCTCGCCTTGATAGGTGAAAGCCAATTCTGCCCCCTGTGCGGCCAGGGCTTGGGCTATGCCCCAGGCAATCGAGTGGTCATTGGCAACGCCCATCACGAGGCCGCGTTTGCCTTGCATCAATCCAGCAGTCATTTTTGATTATCCATTATAACGTTGCATAACGAGGGTGGCATTGGTGCCACCAAAGCCAAAGCTGTTCGACATCACGGTGTCGACCTTGGCATTGTCCACACGCTTGCGCAGAATTGGCACATCGGCAAATTCTGGATCAAGCTCTTCAATGTTGGCACTCTCGCACAAGAAACCATTCTTCATCATCAGCAATGAATAAATCGCTTCTTGAACACCCGTTGCACCCAGCGAATGGCCGGTGAGTGATTTTGTTGAAGAGATTGGTGGAATTTTATCACCAAACACGGCGCGAATGGCCTCAATTTCTTTTTGGTCACCCACTGGTGTCGATGTGCCATGTGGATTGATGTAATCAATCTGGCCCACACGCTCCATGGCCATTCTCATGCACCGCATTGCACCTTCGCCTGATGGTGCGACCATGTCATAGCCATCAGATGTGGCACCATAGCCCACGATCTCAGCATAGATTTTCGCACCACGCGCTTTGGCGTGTTCCAATTCTTCGAGCACAACTGTGCCAGCACCACCCGCAATCACAAAGCCGTCGCGGTTTTTATCATAGGCGCGCGACGCTGTGGCAGGCGTGGCATTGTATTTGGAAGACATGGCCCCCATTGCATCGAACATGACGGACATGGTCCAATCCAGTTCTTCGCCGCCACCCGCAAACATTACATCCTGTTTGCCCCATTGAATGAGTTCTGCGGCATTGCCGATGCAATGAGCCGATGTGGCGCAGGCTGACGAGATGGAATAATTCACGCCGCGAATACCAAATGGCGTAGCCAATGTTGCTGAATTGGTCGATGACATAGTGGCTGGAACTGCAAATGGCCCCACGCGCTTTGGGCCTTTCTCGCGTGTGGTATCAGCAGCTTGCACCACAATGCGTGTGGAAGGGCCGCCCGAACCCATTATGATTCCGGTGCGATCATTCTTCTGATCTTTTTCTTCGAGGCCTGAATCGGCAATCGCCTGCTGCATGGCCACATAGTTCCAGGCAGCACCATCGCCCATAAAGCGGCGCACGCGGCGATCAACGGTATCCAAATCATAATTCGGTGCGCCATGCACTTGGCAGCGAAAACCCAGCTCCGCATATTTCTCAGCCCGCACAATACCAGACTTGGCATCATGCAAAGAGGTTGTGACTTCCTGCACATTGTTGCCAATGCTCGAAACAATGCCCATTCCCGTAACGACAACACGACGCATCTTTGATTCTCCTTAAGCTGTAGGCACAAATAGACCGACCTTCATGTCAGTCACATTATATATGGTCTCGCCATCGGCTTTCATCACCCCGTCCGCGACCGCCAATTTCAGTTTGCGCAAGATCAGACGTTTCACTTCTACTTCATAGGTGACTTTTTTAACGGTGGGGGTTACCATACCTGAAAACTTAACTTCGCCCACGCCTAAAGCGCGGCCACGGCCCGGTTCGCCCAGCCAGCCAAGGAAAAATCCCGTAAGCTGCCACAAAGCATCAAGGCCCAAACATCCCGGCATCACAGGATCGCCTTCAAAATGGCAGGGGAAAAACCAGAGGTCAGGCCTGATATCAAATTCAGCCACAATCTTGCCAAGCCCATGCGCACCGCCTTTTTCTTCCACATGGGTGATGCGGTCAAACATTAACATGGGAGGCAATGGCAATTGTGCATTGCCCGGGCCAAACAAAGTGCCTCGCCCGCAGGCAATCAGATCATCATAAAGAAAGCTGGATTGACGTTCGCTCATAAACTTGATGGGAGTCCTAAATTGTTCAGGACGATCCTTTACACGAGCTGAGCGGGCGATAAAAGGCTAGAAAATAGAGAGCTGTGGATGGACTTTAATTGACCACTTCGCCGGGATAAGCACCCCAAAGCTTTTCCTGCTGAACATAGCCGCGAAAGCCGTTGATCTTCACGTCACACCATTGGCCATCGCAGGACGCAATTTCGCCAAAGGCACCGGGTGCCAGATTGGCGAGCCAGCTGGATTGCAAATTGGCGCTTGAATAAAGTGGTGTGAGCTCGTTTTTCTTCCAAGGCTCAACCAAAGCGTTGCGTTTGCCAGCTAACATATTTTGCAAAATCCAGCCTTCCGTACCTTCGCTATCACGTATGCGCCGCCAGGTTTCGAATTCGGCGATAATTTCGACTGGCAGGCCTTTAACTTGGTAAACCCAGGCCACATCATGATCGCTTGATGGGCCTTTGCGCACATTCACTTTTTCGGCTTTGAGAGAAACAAAGCGGGGGATGGGAAGGCCTGATGGGCCGAGCGTGTTGATAATAGGATCAATCGAACCAGTAATTTCAGCGTTGGCTTCATGGTTTTTTTTGCCAAATGTCCAATAAAGTCCGCCGCCTGCCACCGCAAAGCAAGACAAAGCCACCAAAGCCGAAATAAACGGACGCGCCATCACCAATACCCTAAATTTCTTCTAAAATTGCCGCGTCCAGGTTAAGATTGCGTCAATGGCTTGGGGCGGGCTAGCAAGAGCCATGAATAAGAGCCAATTTAGAATCACCAGAACAGAAATTATGGCCAAGGGCTGGTCTTCGCTATCCAGACTTACCGTTGAAGCGATAATGCGCGATGGCCGCGAGGTTGAACTCAAACGCGAGGTGGCCGACCACGGCCCGGGTGCTGCGATTTTGGCGGTTGATCCACAGCGTGGAACCTGCTTGCTGGTGCGGCAGTGGCGGGCGGGTGCAGCTTTTAACGGTGAAGACGGATTTTTAATCGAAGCTTGTGCGGGGCTTTTGGACGCTGATCACCCAGAAGAATGCGTGCGCCGCGAGGCGCTGGAGGAATTAGGCACCCATGTAAGCGACATTCGTCATGTCTGCGATTGCTACTCAAGTCCGGGCGCTGTTTCAGAAAAGCTAAGCCTGTTTGTTGGAACCTATTCCGCAAATGACCGCGTGAATGCTGGTGGCGGTTTGCTGGAAGAGGGCGAGGATATTGAAGTCCTCGAAATGCCGATTGACGAGGCTTACGGCCTGATTGCATCGGGAGGCATTATCGACGCCAAGACGGTCATATTGTTACAATATGTCAAGTTGCAAAACCTTGAAAGGTGATCACATCTTTATGATTATAAAACAAATAGGTTCATTTGCATTGGCCAATGCGCGCCGCGATGATGCAAATCCATGGAGAAATTATTGATGAATATTAGCCGCCGTTCCGCCCTGCAGCTTTTTGCAGCTACCACACTCGTGCCTTTCGCACCTGCATTCGCCGCTGATTGGAGCGCGATTGAAGCCGAAGCCAAAGGCCAAGAGGTGTTCTTCAATGCTTGGGCAGGCGCTGACAACATCAACGCCTATATCGCTTGGGCCGGTGAAGAAGTGATGAAGCGCTGGGGTGTGAAGTTGAACCATGTGAAGATCACTGACACGGCAGAGGTGGTAAAGCGCGTGCGCGATGAAGTGAAGGCGGGCAAGGCCGATGGTTCGGTTGATCTGGTCTGGATCAATGGTGCCAACTTCAAGGCAATGAAGTCTGAGAAATTACTGTTTGGCCCTTTTGCTGAAAGCTTGCCGAATTTTGCACTCGTCGACGTGAAGGGCAAACCGACAACGACGAAAGACTTTACCGAAACAACGGATGGCCTTGAAAGCCCATGGGGCATGGCGCAGTTCACCTTCTTTGCCGATGGTGCAAAAGTTGCCAACCCACCGCGCTCGATGGTTGAGCTTGCGGCTTTTGCAAAAGCCAATCCGGGTCGCGTGACATATCCAGCGCCACCTGATTTTCATGGCACAACGTTTTTGAAGCAGGCGCTTGTTGAGGCCGCCTCTGATAAAAGTATTTTTGCCAAACCAATTGATCAGGCGGGCTTTGATGCTTTGGCCAAACCTTGGTTGGCTTTCTTGGACGAGTTGAAACCGTCGCTCTGGCGGGAAGGCAAGCAATATCCAAAATCCCAAGCCGAAATCACCCAGATGGTGGCCGATGGTGAGTTGTTGATTGGTCTCACTTTCAATCCGAATGAACCGGCAAATTTAGCGGCCGCAGGCACCTTACCCAAAACCACAATCGCATGGCAGCATACAGCGGGCACAATTGGCAATTCGCATTTTGTCGCGATCCCCACCAATGCCAAAGCCAAAGCTGGAGCTCAAGTGGTTGCCAATTTCCTGCTGTCGGCTGAGGCGCAAGCCAAGAAGAATGATCTTAAAACCTGGGGCGACCCGACTGTGCTTGATGTTGCAAAACTCAGTGGTGATGATGCCAAGATGTTTGCGGCAAGCTCTGTGCCCGGCAGCGTGTCACTTCCAGGCCCTGCGATCTTGGAGCCCGATGCCAGCTTTGTGGCGCTCATTGAATCAACTTGGTTAAGCCACTACGCTAAGGGATGATTTCATTTACCCCACACTCACTAATTAGTTGTCTTCCCCGCAATTTAATTAGCCGTCATCCCAGCGAAGGCTGGGATCCCGCTTTCTTTATATGATCTCGCAAAGACAAAGCTGGATACCTGCCTTCGCAGGTATGACGGATTGGGGCGTAATTTGTGCAATTCCGCTTTGCGTCCTCTTCGCACTCCCCCTTTTCACCAGCCTCTTTTACGCCCTGATCGGCGCATTCGATGTCACAGCTTGGCAAGCACTGTTTGCACATCCGCAACTCTGGTCAGGCCTTGAGCTTTCAATCTTTACAGGTGCCATCGCCGCCGTGTTGGCTCAGATCACTACAATCATTATCGTCGCTGCCACTTATGAAAGTGCTGGTTGGAGAAATCTGCCTGCCACCATGGGCGCGATGCTCGCACTTCCACATCTCGCACTCGCTATTGGCCTCAGCTTTCTCATCATGCCGAGTGGTGTGTTAGCGCGCATCATTTCAAATATTGCCGGCTGGCAAACGCCACCCAATTGGATCACCACACATGATCCTTACGGCCTCGCTCTCATCGCTGCACTCACAATCAAAGAAGCGCCATTCCTTATCTGGATCATGGCAGGCCTTCTGGACCGTGATGACATCAAACAGGATTTCAAAAACCAACGCGCTGCTGCAACAAGCTTGGGCCATGGAAGTGTTTCAATCTGGCTGCGCCTCTATCTGCCGCAACTCATGCCAAAATTAATTTGGCCATTGGTGATTGTATTTATTTATGCAGCGACAGTGGTCGACATATCTTTAGCCATCGGCCCCACGCAGCCACCAACTTTGGCAACTGTTATCTGGGCAGATATCAACAGCGATCAGGTGATCAACAATGCACGCGGTAATGTTGGCGCAGTTTTTCTGTCACTAGCGCTCGCAATCTGTTTAGGAATTGCATTGGTTATAATGAAATCCCTAGAACCAATGTTTCGGCAATTCCTATCATCGGGGCCAAATTCGGTGACGAGTCGAAATTTCATCGGTCATGCAAAATACAAAACTCTTATCTGGTTCTATTTGCTTATCACAGCGCTGCTGCTGTTCATGTCATTCACCCAAAATTGGCCATTCCCAAATCTTGTTCCTACAACATCGACGCGCGCTTGGGGTTTGATATTTCAAAATCCGAATGCATTGACCACCAGCATTGCTCTAGCAATATCGACAAGCATAACCGCATTGGCTCTCCTGATTTTCTGGCTCGAAAGCGTGCATGAAGAATCTGATCGCGTATTAATCTGGCTAAGCCTTGCTATATTGGGCCTACCAACGATTCTTGTTGGCCTCGGCCAATATCGCGCTTTCCTGAATTTCGGCTTGACGGGAAACATGATGGGCCTATTTCTTGCGCACTTAATGCCTGTCACCGCTTATATGATCATCGTCATTATTGGCCCTTACCGTGCACTTGACCAGCGTTACAACGCCACCGCATCAAGCCTCGGAAAATCACAAATAGAATTTCTGCGTCACATAAAATGGCCGCTTCTCAAATCTCCGATCTATGCCGCTCTCGCCGTTGGCTTTGCCGTCAGCTTCGGACAATATATTCCAGCGCAGCTTGTCGCCGCTGGAAGATATTCAACTTTGCCCATTGAAGCCGTAACACTGACCTCCGGAACAAACCGCCCCCTCACAGCAGCATTCGCGTTTCTGCTTTTGTTGCCACCTCTCATGGCATATGTGCTTTCCGCTCACTTGGGAAAATCGCGCTGGAGCAGGGAATGAGTTTGCATCTCAGAAATATTTCACTGCTGTTAAATGGCAAGATACTTATAGCGCCGTTTTCGTTGGACATTGCAGATGGAGAAGTGGTGACATTAATGGGGTCCAGCGGGTCGGGAAAATCCTCTCTTCTGTCTTATATTGCGGGTGATCTTGCTGTGCCGTTTGAAGGAAGCGGAGAAATTGTTTTGAACGGCAAAACTCTAAATGACATACCGCCGCAAAATCGGAACATCGGAAGATTGTTTCAAGACGATCTTCTGTTCCCGCATATGACTGTCGGAGAAAATCTTCTCTTCGCTATACCGCGTGGTGCCCTTTCTGAACGCCAAGCCCTGATGCAAACGGCATTGGGACGTGCCGATCTCGAAGGCTTTGCAGATCGGCCCCCACACACGTTATCGGGTGGGCAGCGTTCGCGCGTCTCGCTCATGCGTTCATTGCTTGCCAAACCTCAGGCGATGCTGCTCGATGAACCTTTCAATAAACTTGATCGCGCGTTACGTAGCACGATCCGGGACTACACTTTCACGCACCTTAAAGCCCGCAACGTACCAACACTGCTCGTCACCCACGACATAAGTGACGCCCCTAATGGTGGCCGCATTTTCGAAATCAACTCATCGGGCAAGGTGGAACATGTTTGATCGTATCGCTCTTAAAATCACCAAGCCAGCAGTTGATCGAGTTGCGCGTCAAATTGTCAAATATGGCTTTAATGCCGATCAAGTCACCCTCATCGCTTTCGCCTTCGGTATGTTCGCGTCACTGCTCATTGCCATCGGGCTCGCTTGGGTTGGGCTTCTACCTATGCTTATCGGGCGTACCTTAGACGGACTTGATGGTGCAGTGGCCAGACAAACCATGCAGACCGATCGCGGCGCATTCATGGATATCGCACTGGATTTTCTATTCTATGCTTCGGTGCCGCTGGCTTTCGCAGTTGCCGCCCCCCAGCTTAACGCTCTGCCTGCCGCCATTCTTCTCGCCGCCTTCGTTGGCACTGGCACAAGCTTTCTGGCCTATGCTACACTGGCCGAAAAGCGCGGCGAAAAAAGTACAGCCTACCCCTCAAAGTCATTTTACTATTTGGGCGGGTTGACCGAAGGGATTGAGACCATTTTCACATTCAGCTTCATGTGCCTGTTCCCTCAGCACTTTGCTTTGCTGGCGTATATTTACGCAATGCTCTGTACACTGACGACCGTTACCCGCATCATCGCGGGCTGGCAGAATTTCGCTGCGACAAAAAAGTAAAAGAAAATTAACTAAAAACTTCTGCCCAATCCAAAAAAACGCTTGAATACGACAAGCGAATCCATCATATGCAGCCCACCCAAAGTCGCACGTGCCGCAAGGTCTCCCCAAAGCAACGACGGTGTAAGGTTTTTTAGTCTCTGTCGGCCCTCCAAAGTCGGCGAAACTGAGAGGCACCACTTTCATTGCCCCAAGTGCGATTGGAATTCCCAATCAATCCCAAGGCGAAACAGTCTGGTTAACGTTTTGTTACGTTTCCACCGCGTAGCACTGCCATCGCTAGATTGCCTTTTGAACTCTTGATTCGGGAACTCAAAACCATGGCCGCTACTGCTCGCATTATCGATTTCCTCCGAACCGCTCAACCAGAAGGCCCCTGCCTTGTGGTCGATCTGGATGTTGTGAAGGATAACTATAAAGCGTTTGACCGCGCCATGCCCGGCACCCGCATTTTTTATGCTGTGAAAGCCAATCCGGCCCCTGAAATTTTGAAGGCCTTGGCTGATTTGGGCTCAT
The DNA here is from genome assembly GCA_964247245.1 of uncultured Aestuariivirga sp. Classification (GTDB taxonomy): domain Bacteria; phylum Pseudomonadota; class Alphaproteobacteria; order Rhizobiales; family Aestuariivirgaceae; genus Aestuariivirga. Next base: position 78,339 of record CAXTTK010000001.1, on the reverse strand, counting down.
GCTTCGACACAGCTTCGGTTGTTGAAATCGAAATGGCCTTAGCCGCTGGCGCAACGCCAAACCGTATCTCATTCGGCAATACCATCAAGAAAGAACGCGATGTGGCCAAAGCCCATGCTTATGGCATCTCGCTGTTTGCAGTAGACTCGATTGAAGAAGTTGAAAAAGTGGCCCGTGCTGCACCGGGCGCCCGCGTGTTCTGCCGCATCCTCACCGATGGTGCGGGCGCTGAATGGCCTTTGAGCCGCAAATTCGGCTGCGATCCATCCATGGCTAAAGACGTTTTGATGCATGCCCATAAGCTGGGCCTTGCTGCTTATGGCATTTCCTTCCATGTCGGTTCGCAACAAACGCGCCTTGGTGCATGGGATACCGCTCTGGCCCAAGCCAAGTCGATCTTCGACGAAATGGCTGCTGAAGGTGTGACCTTGTCGATGGTCAACTTGGGTGGCGGTTTTCCGACGAAATATTTGAAAGCTGTTCCTGGCACAAACTCTTATGCCAATGCCATCCACGAAGGTTTGGAAAAGCATTTCGGCAACGCCATTCCTGATACCATCATCGAACCAGGCCGCGGCATGGTGGGCAATGCTGGTGTCATTAAATGCGAAGTGGTTTTGATCTCGAAGAAGCATGCCAATGATAATCTGCGTTGGGTTTATTTGGACATTGGCAAATTCGGTGGCTTGGCCGAAACTATGGATGAAGCGATCCGCTATCCCATCACCACGATTCGTGATGCGGGCGCTATGGCCCCATGCGTAATTGCAGGCCCCACCTGTGACTCAGCAGACGTGCTCTACGAAAAGGCACCTTATGATTTGCCGCTTTCACTTTCGGTGGGTGATGAAGTGCTGATCGAGTCGACCGGTGCCTACACCACGACTTACGCATCGGTTGCCTTCAACGGCTTCCCACCTTTGCGCTCGTTCGTCATCTAACTTCACAATTCATTTATTCGTCAACCAATTGGAGGCCACAATGGTCACAATTCGTGCTGAAATCTCGCTTGATATTGTGCCTCGCGAAGCCTTGCTCAATCAAGCCTTCGGTCAAAAGCGCTTTCGCAAGACATCTGAAAAGCTGCGCGCCAACCGCGTGCCTGCACTCGCCTTCACGGCTGCAGACGATGGCGGCAAGCTGATCGGCACAGTGCGCTTGTGGAACATCATTGCAGGTTCGGCTGGCTCATCTCTGTTGCTCGGCCCCTTAGCCGTTGATTGCAGCCACCAGAACTCTGGCATTGGCCGCGCTTTGATGGAACAAGCTATATTTGCCGCGCGTGACTTTGGCGCAGACTCGATCTTGCTTGTCGGCGACGAACCCTATTACAACCGCTTCGGCTTCAGCGCGTCCCTAGCTCGCAACTTACATCTACCTGGCCCCGTCGAACGCAACCGCTTCCTCGCGCTGGAACTTGAACCGCAAGCTTTGGACGATGCTGAAGGCTTGGTTGCAGCTAGCGGCGAGTTTATCTTGGGCGATGCAATTGCCGCTTAAAAAATAAGCCCGGATCAAGCCATTCAAAAACTTTGGCGTAATCTTGACGGCATTCTTTTGAGATAGGCCTTAATCCGGGTTTTTCTGTCAGTTTTGCAGTCCGCAATAACGCATCAAGTTTAGGACACCTTCACAGGTTTGCCAGTCTGCCAGCTTAATGTTGCGGCATCGGCAAGCTTTTGGGCCTGCAGGCCGTCAAAGCCACTTGGCTTTGGATCGCGGTTGCCAGATTCAATCGCTGTGATGAAACTGTTAAGCTCATTGGCATAGGCAGCGCTATAGCGTTCAAGGAAGAAGTTCTGGATGGGATCAGCATGCGTGCCATCGACCGCATGCAATTCAACAGTCGTGTTATGCACGTTGCGCGCCGACAACATGCCCTTAACGCCATGCACTTCCATGCGCTGGTCATAGCCATATGTGGCACGGCGCGAATTGGTGATGACAGCAATGCGGCCTGAAGCAGTTTGCATCTGCACAGCAGCTGTATCGACATCTCCGGCTTCACCGATGGCTTTGTCGACCAAAGCGGCTCCGAGCGCATTCACAACCACAAATTCTTCTCCCATCAAGAATCTAGCCATGTCGAAATCATGGATCATCATATCTCGGAACAGCCCGCCTGAACCTTTCACATATTCAGCAGGCGGCGGGGAGGGATCACGGCTGATCACGGTGACCAGTTCGACAGCGCCAATGGCACCTTTCCGAATGCGCGATTCAAGTTCAGCAAAATTGGGATCAAAGCGTCGATTGAAACCAATCATCAACGTTGACTTGTTCTTCTCAACCACCTTCAGCGTTTCGTGAATCAAATCGACGCTCAGTGAAACCGGTTTCTCGCACATGATAGCCTTGCCAGCATTTGACGCAGCTTGAATTTGTTCAGCGTGAAAACCGGTGGGTGAACCGATCAACACGGCGTCAACATCCTTGGCTTTCATAATCTCTTCAATTGAGGCAACCTTGGCACCATATTGTGCAGCCAAGTCACCTGCCGCTTGAGGCAAAGCGTCGGCGATGTAAGCCAATTGTGATTTCGGGTTTGCAGCAATAGTTTTTGCGTGCACCTTGCCGATGCGGCCAGCGCCGATGACACCAAATCTAATCATGTTCTTTATCTCCGATTGATAGTTGAAATTATTTCTTCTTAGGAAGCATCTTTTTAAAAGCATCCATTTCCGGTTTGGGCGCCGTCACCACATAGGGCGCAGTTGGCCAAGCCCCTGATTGCACTTCATCTACCCATTCCTTGAACGCCCCTATACGCATGTGTTGAATGCGTTCAAATTCTTTTGAGAGATTCACATATTGCTTGGAGTGTCGTGGCACATGACCAGAGTTAGTGCCCAGTACATCGCAGGCAAACAGATATTGACAATCTCCACCCTTGCCACCACCCATTGAGATCATAAAGAGGGAAGAACGACGCGAAATCTCCGCGGTGACCTCAGGCGGCACCACTTCAATCTCAACGCCAAACGCCCCTGCTTCTTCATAGCGCTTGACCATGTCATAAACCATCATGGCGCTGGCTGCGGTTTTGCCGACGGCTTTAAAGCCACCTGTCCATGTCGCTTTTGAGGGAATGAGACCAACATGGCCAATCACCGGAATGCCCTCATCAGCCATGCGCTTGACGGTTTGAAGCGATGCCGCGCAATAAACAGCATCTGCACCATGGCTCAACATCTTGAAGCCCCAACGCAGGAATTCGTCAGTGGTACCTGAGTTGTCATAGAGCGCCACGCCCGGAACAGCAAAGATTGAAGGTGCAATGTCACGGAATTGTTGCTGCGCCAAAAGCTCGGGCGGGACCGAGCACATGTCAATGCCAGCGGCCTCAGCGGCCGCCAGTTCTTCCCAATTCTCCACGCGCATCATGGTGTATTGGTATTTACCTTTGTTGGCGCGCACGTCGGCAACAGTTGGGCGTTTACGGGTCATGAGCTCAGCCTTTCAAAAAGACTATTTTGTCTTTGGTTGTTTGAATATTCGATATGCTCCAAGCTGAGCGATCATGTCGGATGCCAGCAATAGATCCCCTCAAACTTTTTATCATCTAAGCGATATCGATGAAGACTTTGCCAGCATCCACCTTAACCGGATAAGTTTTTAAATTGACGCAAGCGGGTGCCCCCTTGGCGACACCAGTGGTGTAATCAAAGCGACCGTTATGTTTAGGGCATTCGATAATATGATCCATGACTAGGCCGTCCGCCAAATGGATTTTTTCATGGGTGCATAGTCCATCCGTGGCGTAAAACTTATCTGAAGGTGAACGATAAATTGCGAAGGTGCGGCCTGCATGATCGAAGCGCAATACATCTTCTTCTGCTATGTTATCGGTTGTACAGGCTTCAATCCAATGTGTCATTTCGGTTCCTATTCAGCAGCGAGTGTTTGGGTGACAGCCATCGTGCCTTCCGGCAACTGGCGCGGGATAACATATGACGGGTCTTTGATTTGTTTGATCCACGCCGGAATCATTTCGCTGTAAGCAGCAAAAATAGAAGGTGTGGCCGGAACTGTGTAGGGTTTCATATCTTCATAGAGCTTGGGCAATTGATGATAAGGCACCATCGGGAACATGTGGTGCTCCACATGATAATTCATGTTCCAATAAATAAAGCGCATAACTGGGTTCATTAAAACAGTGCGGCTGTTGAGGCGGTGATCCAACACATTTTCCGCAAGTCCGCCATGCTGCGTAAGACCCGTCATCACATGCACCCACGCGCCATACATCGTTGGCAATGGGCCGACAAGCAATGACGGCAACCAGCTGTGTAGGTAAAGTGATAAGCCGATTGCGCATAAATGAATGAGCATCCACATGCGAGCAACAAAATATACACGGTGGCGTTCCATCTCCGGGACAAAGGTCATTTCTTCTGGCGTTAGATGACCCGACACATGAATGAATAATTTTTTGATCGCATCAATGGTTTGCGGTATCGCAAAGTAGGACGCAATGAGTTTCAAAATAATAGTCGGGCGCATAATGGCAATTTCAGGATCATGCCCCACTATAATCGTATCGGTGTGATGGCGCGTGTGGCTCCAGCGCCAGACGGTTGGCGCACGCATAATCATGAAGCAAGCCACTTGATAGACTGCGTCATTCATCCACCGGGTTTTGAAAGCCGTGCCATGACCGCATTCGTGCCAACGCGAGTCAGTCGATGAACCGTACAAAACGCCATAGGCCAAAAAAAATGGCAAGCTCCACCAAGATGGGAAAAAATAAATTGCACAACCGGCCGTGAGAATAAAACACGCAATCCAAATCAAAGTATCGCGAATAGCAGGGCCATCAGAGCGCTTCATCAACTCCTTCAGCCGAGGTCGCGCAATCGGCGCTTGATACCATTGTGCGTTGGCCAAGCCTACTTCCACGGCGCGTTTAGCATCGCGGCCGAGCAGACTATAATCACGCGGGAATATGGCATCGGTCATGGAACAAACTCTCTAATCGGGGCGCACACTAGAATCAACATTCCAAGAGGACAAATGTTTTGTGAGCTTATCTATCAGATTGCATCATTTTATTTCATGTGTTAGCTGCATAAGAAAGTGGATTTATTTTTGAAATGGTCTCGCGCCCAACCATCACCGATCTAGCCAAAAAAGCTGGTGTCAGCGTAGCGACCGTAGACCGTGTCTTGAATCGCAGGCTGCCGGTCCGCGAAGATACTGCTATTCTCGTGGTGCGGGCGGCAGAGGCAATTGGCTATCATGCTACGGGCCTGCTGAAACGGCGCCTGACCGAAGTTCCAAAACGTCGATTTGGATTTTTATTACAAAAGCCGGATGCTTTTTATCAAACGCTCGGCAAGGAATTGGTATCTGCCACTAAGGCCACAAGAACGGTTGAAGGCAAGCCAGTACTTGAGTTTATGGAAGAGGTTGTACCAAGCGTTATCGCTGAACGATTGTTGGAAATGTCGAGGAAAGTCGACGCCGTTGCTGTGGTCGCAATGGACCATCCTGTTGTTAATACGGCTGTCGAAGCCATTATTAGTGGCGGAAAACCCGTCTTTACCCTATTGAGCAACATTACCAGTCCGAATTGCTGCGGGCATTTTGGTGCAGATTCACGTAAATGTGGGCGTATCGCAGGATGGACAATCAGTCGCCTTGCCCATCAACCCGGTAAAATTGGCATACTCGTCGGCAGCCATCGCTATCTCAATCAGGAATTATCTGAAATCAGCTTTCGCACTTACATGCGCGAACACGCGCCCGAGTTTCAGCTGCTCGAACCTATTGTCAATCTCGACGATGATGACATTGCTTATGAAGCAATTACTGATCTTGTCGGAAAAAGCTCCGACCTCGTAGCAATTTATGTTTCTGGCGGTGGACAGGAGGGCTTAATCAAAGCTTTGCGTGAACGCCAGTCAACTGAAAAGCTAGTGGCAGTTTGCAATGAATTGACGCCTGCGACCCGTGCGGCATTGCATGATGGCGTGATCGACCTGACCTTGGGAACTCCTTTTGCGGCGCTCTCTCGACGTCTCGTTGAAGTCATGGCAAAAGCTACAACCGGAGCCGAATTGCCACATTTGCCACCCCTTATGTTGCCGCCCGAAATTCACTTAAGCGAAAACATCTAACGCAGCATTTCTGATAGTTTTTGACAGTTTCTATCGCACTTTGAATGCGAAGATTGACTCCCCTGCAAATTGGAATAGGCTTTCCACCATTATGCCAATGTGAAACAAATGGTTCACTTGAGCAAATCGCAACGCGCCAAAAGAAGCGCGGGCGGTAGAGGGAGGATGCAGTTTGCTGTTTCCACACTGAATCACTTAGCCCCGCGATTGCGGAGCGCCAAAACGCCTTTCCTCGCAAGAGGATTCCGGCCCAGTCAACGGGTGCTTGCCGGACACTCGATAGAAGGAGCACTACTATGAAGAAACTTATTCTCGCCGCCGCTGTTCTCGGTTTGATGTCATCGACCTCGTTCGCTGGCAACATCGGTGTATCAATGGCCAACTCAGATACATTCTTGACCGTGCTCCGCAAGGGCATTGAAACGGCCGGCGCTGCTGCTAATCAACCTGTGCAAATCGAAATCGCTGATGACGATGTTGCAAAGCAACTTTCCCAAATCCAAAACTTCATCGCGGCTAAAGTTGACGCTGTGATTGTCAACGCTGTTGACACATCAGCAACCGCGCCAATGACAAAGCTTGCAAACGAAGCAGGCATTCCAATCGTTTACGTAAACCGCCAGCCAGCAGACGTTGATGCTTTGGGCCCCAAGGGTGCTTTCGTTGCTTCCAATGAAGCTGACTCAGGCACATTGGAAACCCAAGCAATTTGCAAACTGATCGGCGGCAAAGGCGATATCTTGGTCATGGAAGGCGATCTTGCTAACCAAGCAGCCGTGCAACGCACTAAGGACATTCATGAAGTGATCAGCAAGGCTCCTTGCGATGGCATGAAGATCATTGACGAGCAAACAGCTGGTTGGGATCCTGTTAAGGCACAAGATTTGATGACCAACTGGATCGCTGCTGGCAAGAAACCAGCTGCAGTTATCGCCAACAACGATAACATGGCTCTGGGCGCCATAAAGGCAATGAAAGCTGCTGGCATGTCAACCAAGGACATTCCAGTGGGCGGCATTGATGCTACGCAAGAAGCTTTGGCTTCGATGAAAGCTGGCGATTTGTCGGTGACTGTGTTCCAAGATGCAGCTGGCCAAGGCAAAGGCGCTGTCGATACTGCCATCAAGTTGGTTAAAGGCGAAAAAGTGGATGCCAAGGTTTACATTCCATTCCAACTGGTGACACCAGCCAACATGGCTGATTTCATGGCCAAGAACTAATCGACATTATTTAAATTATGCGCCATCCTCCGGGGTGGCGCATTTTTTAATGAGAGATATGATGGTCAGCCCTTCAACGATGAAAGCCGTGCGCGAAAGCGGTGCCATTCCCAACGCAGATTATGTGTTGGAGGTTGAAGATGTGTGCAAGGAATTTCCGGGCGTTTTAGCTCTCGACAATGTCCAATTCAAATTACGCCGCGGAACTGTTCACGCCTTGATGGGCGAGAATGGCGCAGGCAAATCCACTTTGATGAAGATCATCGCTGGCATTTACACACCCGATTCTGGCAGTTTCAAATTGCGTGGTGTTGATATTCGCCTGAAAAGCCCGCTTGATGCCTTGGAAAACGGAATTGCCATGATCCACCAGGAATTGAACCTGATGGGCCCAATGACAGTTGCTGAAAACATTTGGATCAGACGCGAACCTAAAAATTCTTGGGGCTTTATTAGTCACACTGAAATGCGCAGCCGCACAGAAGATCTGCTCATGCGCTTAAATATTGATATTGATCCTATGGTTGAAGTTGGAACGCTGAGTGTTGCCAATCGCCAGATGGTGGAGATTGCCAAAGCTGTTTCTTTTAATTCTGATGTGCTCATCATGGACGAGCCAACGTCAGCACTGACCGAAAAGGAAGTGACGCATCTTTTTGGTATTATCAAAGCGCTCAAAGCCCAAGGCAAAGGCATTATCTACATCACCCATAAAATGAGTGAGCTGTTTGATATTGCCGACGAAGTTTCAGTTTTCCGCGATGGAAAGTATATTGCCACCAAGCTTTCGACCGAAGTGAAGCGCGATGATATTATCCGCATGATGGTGGGCCGTGAAATTACCCAGATGTTCCCTAAGGAAACCGTGCCGATTGGCAAAGTGAAACTTTCGGTTAAAGGCCTCACTTTGAATGGCGTGTTCAAGGACGTTTCCTTTGATGTGCGCGAAGGTGAAATTTTGGGAATTGCTGGCCTCGTTGGGTCTGGCCGTTCCAATATTGCTGAAACGCTGTTTGGTGTCACACCGGCAAGTTCAGGGACAATCGAGATTGATGGCAAGCAGATTGCGATGAAATCGCCCAGCATCGCAATGCAAAATGGCTTGGCCTTTTTAACAGAAGACCGCAAGGATACTGGCTGCTTCCTATTGTTGGATATTCAAGACAATACCCAGATGGCCGTGTTGCAAAACCGCTATGTGAATTATGGCTTCGTGCAGCAAGCCGAGCTTTCAAAAGATTCTGAAGCCATGGCCCAAACCCTGCGTGTGCGCACGCCGGATATGCAAGAGCCAATCATGAATCTTTCCGGCGGTAACCAACAGAAGGTTTTGATTGCGCGTTGGCTGCTCACCAAACCGCGTATTTTGATTTTAGATGAACCAACGCGCGGCATCGATGTGGGCGCCAAAGCGGAGATTCACCGTCTTGTTTCAGAACTCGCTGGCCAAGGTGTTGCTGTGATCATGATCTCATCTGAAATGCCTGAAGTTTTAGGAATGAGTGATCGCATTATGGTAGTGCATGAAGGCCGCGTTACCGGTTTCCTAGACCGCAAAGATGCGGACCAAGTAAAGATTATGGAATTGGCGTCTCATTGATGGGACGGGGAGTGGGATTATGACAGACGTTCAGCAAGATCAGGGCAAATCGCTCACTGGATTGAAGAAAGTGCGCAGGTTCCCACCCGAATTTTCAATCCTTTTGGTGCTGTTCGGTATCATTCTGGTTTTTGAACTTTTAGGTTGGTACTTCGTCGGACAAAGCTTTATTGCCAACAAGCAGCGTATTTCAATCATTGTTCTCCAAGTCGCGGTGACCGGGATCATCGCCATCGGTGTAACTCAAGTGATCATCACTGCTGGCGTTGATCTTTCATCAGGCTCCATGGTGGGCTTTATAGCCATGGTTGCGGCCAGCTTTGCGCAGGTGGCCACCAATGATCGCGCAGTGTTCGCCAAATTTGGCTGGGTTGATTTGAATCCGATATGGGCCATTTCTGTAGGGCTTTTATTGGGGGCGGTCTTAGGTTGGATTAACGGGTTTATAATCGCCAAAACCAAAATCCCGCCTTTTATTGCCACACTTGGCATGATGGTTTCAGCGCGCGGTCTGGCCAAATGGTATACGCTGGGCCAACCCGTCGCCTTGCTCACCGATAGTTTCAGCTGGTTCGGCCACAGTTTTCCAATCATGGGCTTTCCGGTGCCGCGGCCAGTTATCGTGTTTCTGATCGTCGCTGTGATCTTTCACATTCTGCTTACTTATACACGCTACGGAAAATTCACTTATGCCATTGGTGCTAACCCGCAGGCCGCGCGCGTTTCAGGCATTAATATCGGTAACCACCTGATCAAGGTTTACACCATCGCTGGCCTGCTCTCTGGCCTTGCTGCGGTGATGACAGCGGCGCGCGCCGAGTCAGCACAACCTGGCATGGGCGTTGGTTATGAACTCGATGCGATTGCATCATGTGTTATCGGCGGAACATCGCTGGCAGGCGGTGTAGGCCGCATTACAGGCACCTTTATTGGGACGATTATTTTAGGCGTGGTCACGTCTGGATTTACGTTCCTGCAAGTGGGTGCCTATTATCAAGAGATCGTTAAAGGCATCATCATTGTTAGCGCAGTCGTCATAGATCAACACCGTCAAAACAAACGCCGGAAGGTGAGTTGAATTTACACGATGGGCGGACTTAACTGCCAAGGGCAGGTCTGACACCAAAAACCGGGCGGCAAAAGTCACACGGCGAAGCTTCGAAGCCGACGAACGAGCCTAAGCTACAGCCCGTGCCAGCGCACATTGTTTCCATAGGGCATCGATCGAAGAGATGAGATGATCGATGTCAGCCTGGCTGTGGAACGGTGTTGGGGTAATGCGCAAGCGTTCGGTGCCGCGAGGCACTGTGGGATAGTTGATCGGTTGAATATAGACATTATCGTGGTCTAAAAGGTGGTCACTGATCCATTTGCACTTTGCGGCATCGCCGACCATGACGGGCACGATGTGGCTGTCGTTCGGCATGTAAGGGACGCCGATGCGGTCAAGGCCAGCCTTAACTTGGGCCACACGCTTGCGCAATTGGGCGCGTTCGAATTCACTGTGCTTTAAATGTTGGATGGCAGCACGGGCACCTGCTGCAACAGCGGGAGGCAATGCTGACGAGAAAATAAAGCCTGAGGCAAAGCTGCGGATGTAATCGCAGAGAGCGACAGAACCTGTGATGTATCCTCCGACCACGCCAAAGGCTTTCGCAAGCGTACCCTCAATAATGGTTACACGGTGCATCAGACCTTCGCGCTCAGCAAGGCCGCCGCCGCACTTACCATAAAGGCCCACACCATGAACTTCGTCCAGATAAGTCATGGCATCATATTGATCCGCGAGATCACAAATATCTTTAATGCGACCAAAGTCGCCGTCCATGGAATAGACGGATTCAAAGGCGATAATCTTCGGGCGGGCTGGATCAGCGGCTTTCAGATGCCTTTCCAGATCAGCCATATCATTATGCTTGAACACAATCTTCTCAGCACGACTGTGGCGAATACCTTCGATCATCGAAGCATGATTGCCAGCGTCTGAAAAGATAATGGCATTAGGCAGGCCAGAGCCAAGTGTTGAAAGCGTCGTCCAGTTTGACATATAGCCCGAGTTAAACAGGAGAGCCGCTTCCTTGCCATGTAGTTCAGCAAGCTCGCGCTCCAACTCAACATGATAATGATTGGTTCCAGAAATATTGCGTGTGCCGCCAGCCCCTGCACCAGACTTATCAATTGCCTCATGCATGGCCTTCATCACAGCCGGATGTTGACCCATGCCCAGATAGTCATTCGAGCACCAAATGGTGATCTCTCGCGCGCCATTTTTACCATGTAGCAAAGCTTTCGGAAACGAACCGGCCTTACGCTCCAGATCCATAAATACCCGGTACCGACCTTCTTTCTTGAGGCCAGCCAGACGTTCTGAAAAAAATTGTTCAAAATTCATTGGGCACTGCCTTTCAATATAGTGAGGCCAATCAGCTCGGCCAATTTATTTGCATTATCGCCGCTGCCATTACGCGCTTCGGCATTGACACCTTTTTCAATTAGCTGCGCGGCAATAGCGCCTTGTCGTGCGCGAACCGCATAGATCAAAGCATTGTCGCCGTCATTATTTTTCAGATTGATATCCGATGATTTTTCGATGAGAGGCGAAATGCATTCCCCGCATCCCACTGCTGCTGCCAACATCAATGGCGAAGTCCCGCGTGCCGAAACTTTATCTGCGCTACCAGATTTAGACAAAATAAAACGTATTGCAAATGGCTGTTTGTTGGCAGCCGCTGCGTGCAAAGGGCTGAAACCTTCTTTATCAGCTGTTCCGAGATCGGCGCCAGAATCCGCCAGCCACGCCAAGAGCGGCGCATCTCCTTTTGCCGCTGCATACCAAGCCGCAGTGCGACCAAGCGCGTCACTGACATTGAAATTAGCGGCTTTGAAAAAAGGCTTAAACTCTGCCCAGTTTGTGCAATTCTGCATGATCAAGATGAGAGGTTGAAATGCAGCTTCCCTTTCGTCGACAGATGCGCCGTTCTCAACGAGTTTCGCCAGAATTCTCGGCTGACAGTTTTGTGCAGCGATATCGACAGCCGTTTTTCCTATTAAGTTTTTTGCGCCAACATCCAACTTACTTTGCATGACGATATTTATGAGTTCGACGTTTCCAGACTTTACCGCCAGCATCAATCCTGTCTGGCCAAGCGAGTCCGTACCGCTCGCAGCTTTCCGTGCCAGCAGTTGTTGCGAAGTGTTAATATCTCCGTTCTTGATTGCCGCCAAAATCGCTTGATTTGACTTATCGAGATCATTCGATTTTGCGAGAGCTGTAATTACATTTGGACTCTTGCGCACGGCAGCAAGTGTCAACCAATCGGGTTGACCTTCAGGGCGCTTCGGCAGCTTTGAAAAATCTGGACTGCCACCCGCAAATGCAACAGTGCTTGTTTTTTCACCCGCAGTTTTCTTCACAGTCGCGGCAACTTGGTTTTGATCTAGGCTTTGCAACAATGCAAGTGCTTTGCTGCTGCCCGCACTCGCAGCTCTTTCAAGCCAATCGCGCGCGGCGAGATCATTCTTGGCAGTTCCAAGTCCGATACGGTACATTTCGGCTAATCGAACAGCCGCATCCGCACTACCACCATTGGCCTGTGCCTGCAGCAAAGCGAAAGCGGCTTTGTAGTTGCGTTTAATAATGAGTTCGTTGACACCAATTATTGCCACAGGCTTCGGCTTAACTTTGGATTTTGCTTCCAAATTGGTCGCAGATGCGCAGAGCAAAGTGAAAACCGCCAGCGCTAGTACTGCTTTATTAAGCCGTACCATATTTTGTTTCCATGTTGATGCCGATAGATTTCAGAAATTCTGTTGGCAAAATACCGCCTGCACACACAATAATGGCCTCATTTGGGATCGTTTGATTCTGTCCCTCATAAGAAATTTCAACTGACGATTCGCTTATAGTTTTAATCTGTGACTTCATTAAAACTTTTAGAACCCCGGATGCAGTTTGTGTTGCAACTTTTTCCCGATTCTTTGATTTGGCGCGGCCGAAGGCATCGCTGCGGTATGAAAGTGTAACCGTGGTACCAGGTTGATCGGCGATACTCGTGGCGGCTTCCAAGGCGGAATCACCCCCACCCACCACAAGCACATGCTTGCCTTTATATTGCTCAGGGTCGATCAATTGATAAACCACTTTTTTGGCGTCTTCACCAGCAACGCCAAGCCGACGCGGCGTGCCGCGCCGACCAATGGCCAAAAGAATCGCGCGGCTCTTATTGATGCCTGATTGCGAGTGGACTTCGAAACTTGAATTCGATTGCACGATTTTATCAACCCGGTCGCGGTAACTTACCTTGAGTTGCTGTTCAGTTTCAATGTTGCGCCAAAACTCCAAAAGTTTTTCTTTGGAGACTTCACGAAAGTTAACTTGCCCGACAATTGGCAATTTTGCGGGTGCGGTCATTACCACTTTGCCGCGGGGATACTTAAACACCGTGCCGCCCAAATCATCTTGCTCGATGACAAGGTATGTAAGTCCGGCTTGTTTAGCTGCCAGTGCACCAGCAAATCCTGCTGGTCCAGCACCAACGATAATCACATCATAGCGGTCCTTTTTTCCAAGGCCGTCAAGCTTCTTGATGCTTTCAACAGCTTGACGGCCCTGTTCAACGGCATTGCGGATAAGGCCCATGCCGCCCAATTCGCCCGCGATAAAGACACCAAGTACGTTTGATTGAAAATCAGAACCCACACGCGGCAAATCAACGCCGCGTTCTGCTGTGCCAAACACCAGCGTGATGGCATCAGTCGGGCAAGCGGTTTTGCACGCACCATGACCAATGCAATGGGTGGGTTCCACTAATTCGGCTTTACCGCCGATAATCCCCAGCACATTACCTTCTGGACAAGCGGCCACACAGGTGCCGCAGCCCAGACAAATTGAAGGATTGATTTCAGGATGCAGTGAGCTCGGTTCCGTGAGGCCTGCTTCAATGGCAGCCGTTTTTATTGCGACGCTGCGTTGTTCCATGCGGCGCGATTTGTTGAAATAAAAATAAAATACACCGAGCAATAGAAGCAGATATGGCCAATAATCCCACACTTATGTTTCTTGCCTCTTAGTTGATACCAAGTTCATTTGCGGCAGCTTTCAGTTTATCTGCACCGGTTGGATCTGTTGAAAATGCAGCCAGTGCTTTGGTCAATGCGTCTTTGGCCTTATCTGGCTCGTTCAGAACTTTGTAAGCGCGCATCAAACGCATCCAGCCATCAAGGTCATTCGGGTTCGCCTCCATCTTGGTGGCGAGGCGTTCGACCATGCTTTTGATCATCGCTTGTTGATCACCAGCAGGCAGGGCTTGCACTTGTGCTTTCTGCTCGTCTGTAATGGCGGGAGCAGATGCGGAAGGTGGAATGGCTGAAACTGTTGCACCAGCGGCTGGAGCGGGCGGCGGAGTTTGACCAGCCGTAGCAGCAATAGATTTTAGGCCAGCGACTGTATCCTTGTCATCTTTGAATATTTCGAGGGCCTTGGCGAGCGCTTCATCTGAACCCTTTTTATCACCTGTAACGGCGAGTGAACGGATCATCATAGCCCAGCCATCGCGGTCCTTCGGATTGGCCTCAAGCTTAGCAGAAAGCTTGGCAATCATGCCTGCAACCATAGCATCTTTCTCGCCTTGGCCCATTGGCTTTTGTTGAGCTGCTGGAGCTGTGTCAAGTTTAGGCAACGCTAATGCTGCTGTCACATCAGTGCCTGTTGCCTTGCCAAGATCGGTAATGCGCTGCTTGACGTCGTCACGCCAGCCAGCATCGGCAGGTGCGTCGGCATAAAGGGCAAGCCATTTCGCCAAGGCAGTTTTCTGATCGCCTGACTGCTCGTGTGAGAGTGCATCATAGAAGCGGGCGCGGTAATCCTTTGGATCTTTCGCGAGAACTTCGGCAATGAGCGCAATGGCCTTTGGAGTTACAATACCTTGCGAGCCTTGGGTGATGGCTTCAGCATAGGCAGATTTATATTCAATGTTGGCGGGATCTATCTCCACAGCCTTGGCATAGGCATCCATCGATTCAGGGTAGTGTTGCAAATTGAATTGCGACCAACCCAACATCCGCCAGCCTTCAGCATCTTTAGGATTGGCTTGCAAACGCGCTGTGAGCTTAGCCACCATAGCGTCAACTTGACCTGGTGTTGACGGTGCTGCGGTAGCAGCAACCGGCGCTGCTGGCGTCGCGTTTTCAGTTGTCGTTTGAGCGAGGGCTGGAGATGGCGAAGCGACGACGGATGGCAGATCGGGTGTGCCTAAAACATTATACAAATTTACACTGCCGAGGATCACGAGTCCTGCTGTTGCTGCCAAAGCCAAACCGCGCCATGCAGGCGAAATGGGCCGCGCTTCAGTTACATTTTTAGTCGCGGTGGCAAGGCGGCGCTGAATTTCAACCTTCGCAGACAGGGCTTCAGGCGCGTTAATCGAACCAACTTGCAAATCGCGATCAACTTCCTTGAGCTGGTCTTGATAAATCGCCGTGTCTTGGGCTTCGCCAAGCCGAGGCGCGTCTAAGCGGCGGATCAAGGGAATCGAAACAATCACCGCGACAGCGCTGCATAACATGGTCATCAAAAGCCAAAGATTCATACTAGTCTTCTTTCACATCAATATAGGTTTCGTCATCGATCTCGGGGCGTTTGCGAAGATATGTAATTGCAACTCCCAATGCGATAATCATGAGTAGAAATGGCGCAAGCCAAAGAATTAAAGTGTCTTGCTGTAAAGGAGGTTTGAGCAAAACATAGTTGCCGTACCGCGCGACAACATAACCAAAGACTTGTTCGTTGCTATCGCCCGCTGTTAAGCGCTCGCGTACAATCACGCGCAAATCTTTTGCTAAAGGCGCATTGGAATCATCGATGGATTGATTTTGACAAACGAGACAACGCAGATCTTGACTGATGACGCGGGCGCGAGATTCAAGTGCCGGATCTTTTAAAACTTCGTCAGGTAGCACTGCGAATGCGTTGGTCAATGAAATGCAGACTGCGAATATGAAAATAAAAAACTGTTTCAATTTCATGGTGATTTTTCCGCAGTTTGAATCAAGGGTTCAATTTCTGCTTTCCAAATTTCGGGTGTCATTGGGCCAGGCACGCGCAGCCGCACACGGCCTTGGTTGTCAATTACGAAGGTTTCTGGAACGCCGCTCACCCCTAAGTTTATTCCTGTACGGCCTGAGGCATCAATGCCGATTTGAGAATAGGGATTACCGTAAGTTTTTATATATTGATTGGCATTGGCAGCGTCGTCTTTCCAGTCCATGCCTACAAGCGTGAAGCGCTTGTCTTCGGCAGCGCGCATTAGAAAGGGATGTTCAAAACGACAACTGCCACACCATGACGCAAAGACATTAACCAATACCAATCCACGCCCGGCGAACTTGGCGCTGTTTAAGCCGGGTTGCTGTTCGCTGAGTGCGGGCAATTCAAATTGCGGAATCGGTCGATCCAAAAGCATAGATGGAATGACTTTGGGATCGCGCTTCAAGCCCATGCCAAGTGCCACCGCAACTCCGGCGAATAAAAGAACAGGCAGCGCGCGTGAAAGATTGATCTGGATCATCAGGCAATATCTTCGGAAGGCACCAAGGGCTGACTTGGAACAGGGTTCTTTGCTTTGGCCACGCCCACGCGCAAGCGCCGATCTGATAATGAAACAAAACCGCCAAACGCCATAGTGAAGCCACCAATCCAAAGCCAAGGTGCCATAGGATGATAATAAAGCCGCACAGTCCAGCCACCAGAATTGTCGGCCTCGCCCATGGCGATATATACATTAGAGAAGAAGTTGGTGCGAATACCGGTCTGGTTGGTTTGTGATTGTTGCACCGGATAGAAGCGACGTTCGGCTGTCATCACTTTGAAAGCCTTGCCCCCATAAGACAATTCGAATGTTCCGCGCTCGGCATCATAATTTGGTCCAGGCACTTGATCGACGGTGATCAACTTCACACCATAAGATCCAATCATAGTTGAATCGCCGGGCTTCAAGCTGATAATGTTTTCCTTTTGCCATGTTGTAACGGTCGTAATTGCCGCAACAACCAACCCAAGGCCGACATGGGCAAGCAGCAAACCGAAATAAGCGCGCGGAGTTGCTTTTAGAATTGCTACGGATTGATCAAGCGATACAGTTCCAATCTTGGCACGTTTTGCCAGCACCCAAAATGATCCGGCAACGACCCATGTTGCAAGGCCTATTCCGAACGCAGTTAAAATATATTTTCCAAGCGAAAATACGATGACTGCAATAACGGCCACGAGAGCAGCGGCCAACGGCATGTTAAGCTTTTTCATTGCACCCGACAGATCATCACGCTTCCATTTCAAGAACGGTCCAATGACCATTGTGATGAGGAGCGGAATAAACAGCGGCAAGAATGTGCGATTATAATAAGGAGGCCCGATTGATATTTTGTCGCGACCAATGAGATCAATCACCAGTGGGTAGAATGTTCCTATAAAAACCGTACCTGCCGCGACAACCAGCAGCGCATTGTTCAACAGCAAGCTGCTTTCACGGCTGACAGTAGCAAAGGGTGCACCCTGACGTACCGCAGGAATACGGAAGGCATAGAGTAACAAAGCTCCGCCAGTGGAGAGCAGTATGATGAGCAAAATAAATGTGCCGCGCGCTGGATCTGTCGCAAAGGAATGCACGCTGGTCAAAACGCCAGAGCGCACAACAAATGTGCCAATCAAGCTAAGCGAGAATGTGAGGATCGAAAGCAAGATTGTCCACGACACCAAAGCATGACGGCGTTCGACCACCAATGCGGAGTGCAGCAGAGCAGTGCCAGCAAGCCACGGCATGAAGGATACGTTTTCTACCGGATCCCAGAACCACCAGCCACCCCAGCCTAAAATATAGTAAGCCCAAAAACTGCCGAGCGTGATTCCCATGGTGAGAAAGCACCACGCAATCAAAACCCAAGGCCTCACCCAACGCGCCCACGCAGCATCAACTCTGCCTTCGATTAAAGCTGCAACAGCAAATGCAAAGGCTACTGAAAAACCAACATAGCCCACATACAAACAAGGCGGATGCACCGCGAGACCTGGGTCTTGCAAAATTGGATTCATGCCAGTGCCATCAAGTGGCGGATTGAGCAAACGCTCGAATGGATTTGACGTGAAAACCAAGAAACTTAAAAATGCAGTTGCGATCATGCCTTGGATAGCGAGCACACGAGCTTTGAGTGGGGACGGGATATTTCTGCCGAAGATCGCAATCATCGCCGCGAAAACAACAAGGATCAAAACCCAAAGCAACATCGAGCCTTCGTGATTAGCCCAAACACCAGTGATTTTGTAAATCAGCGGTTTGGCAATTTGCGAACCAGTTGCCACAAGCTTCACGGAGAAATCATCGTTAACGAATGATGCTGCCAGTGAAGCAAATGCGATTGCGACCAGAAGAAAAGAAACAACACCGCAATAACTTGCTAAAGACATGAGGCCACGGTCTTGGCGATGCGCCCCAAAAAGTGGCACCGACGATTGTACGAGACTCGTCATCAACGCCAGCAACAATGCAAAATGGCCTAACTCAGCAATCATAAATTTGGTTTCCAAAAATCTAAAAGGTTGCAACCCGACTCGGGTCTTAACTATGTCTCTACATTAAATTGTAATCGTTTTCTGGCAAGGTTTGGAATGAAATCCTGTCAGAAAACTGTCAGGTAAAATAAAATACTAGGGTTGGTTCGTGGCGTAATTGAGGGCTTTTTAGCGTAATGAGTTTAGTTCAACCACAAACGCGGTTGCGTGAAGAACGCAAATTTGATTTCACGAAATCTGATGAGGTTGCGGCACGTAAAGTTGCTGAGACTCTGGTGCTTGTTCGCCCGAGTTTTGCAGCGCGCTTGATTGGTTTTGCTGTAGTCGCAGCGTTGGTTGCGGGATTTTACTTGAAGAAATATGAAATTTTTGTGCCTGCAGAGGGCGTTGGCTACAAGTTGGGAATAGCAGGAGGCTGCACAATGCTGCTACTGCTGCTTTATCCAATGGTCAAGCGCACGCGTTTGTTTGGCGGAGTAACCAAGGCAGCTTTTTGGTTTAAATGGCATATGGTGCTGGGTGTCGCAGGCCCGGTTATGATATTTTATCACTCAAACTTTTCCACAGGCGCGACAAATAGCAACATCGCACTTGGCTGCATGATTTTGGTGGCAGGCAGTGGCGTGATTGGGCGCTACATTTATGCGAAGGTTCATAATGGCGTTCATGGCGCACGGTTAGATGTTGGCAGCTTGCTCGCCAAGGCGACTCGCTTGATGCAGGGTATGGAAGCCGACGTTGGAGGTGCCAGCGGTGCGGTAGCCAAAGCGCTTTCTGATTTCAGCGAATCGGCTCTACCAAAGACCTCCGGCCTTCTCAGAAATTTTGTGAATGCGATGATACTTCCTGTTCGTGTGCAGTTTGCGAGAGGCCACATTATGAGCGAAGTGCGTGGTGCCATTCGGTCCAACGCGATCAAGCAGCAATGGACACGAGTCGAAGAGAAAACACATTTGGAGATGGCGCGTCAGCATGTTTCTGAGTTTCTCGGTGCGGTATCACGTGCGGCTCAACTTACATTGTGGGAGCGAATGTTCTCACTCTGGCATCTTTTCCATGTCCCACTTTTTTTTCTCCTCCTTGTAAGTGGCGTAATTCATGTAATAGCTGTACACCTCTACTAGGGGATGGGACATGATTGGGCGAATGGCGGTCATTAGACTCGCGGTTATTCTGTTGTTTGCTTTCATAGCCAACAGTTGTTTTGCAGCAAATCCAGTTGAGAAGTTGATGATGCCGGGTTTGCTCACCACGGCACATCAAAAACTTGAAGAAGATTGCGCTAATTGCCACAAAGTTTTAGCTAAGAAAGCGCAATCTAGCCTCTGCATCAGCTGCCACAAGCCAATCAAAGCTGATCTTGATGCTAAGAAGGGCTTTCATGGACGCAATGAGCTAGTCGCGAAATCTGAATGTTACGCCTGCCACACTGAGCATATGGGCCGAGATCACCAGCTCATCCAACTCGAAAGGCTTTTGTTTAACCACGCTGAAACCAATTTCCCGCTTGAAGGTGGGCATAAGAAAGCTGAATGTTCTTCATGCCACGTAGCGGGAAAGAAGTTCCGCGAAGCCGCTCAGACCTGCTTTGCTTGCCATAACAAAGATCAGCCACACAAGGGCAGTCTCGGCGAGAAGTGCGAAACTTGCCATAACGTTGAATCATGGAAAAAAGTTGCGGCTTTCGACCACAGCAAAACTAAATTTCCACTGATCGGCGGCCACGCCAAAGCAACATGTTTTGCATGCCATGTTGGCGAAATTTACAAAAACCTCTCAACGGCATGCAATGATTGCCATGCCATCCAAGATGTTCACGCGACAAAATTTGGTGTGAATTGTGCTGATTGCCACAGTGTTCAATCATGGAAAGATGCAAAGTTTGATCATGGCAAACAAACCCGCTTTGCTTTGTTGGGTGCACATGCGAAAGCCATCTGCAGCGACTGTCATGGCAATAATGTCCGCGAGAAAATATCGATGGAATGCATCAGTTGCCACAAGGCACAAGATGTTCACAAAGCACAGTTGGGCCAAGCCTGCGGCGAATGCCATGGCGTTACGACGTGGAAGCAAGACGTGAAGTTTGACCATGGTCTAACGAATTATCCGTTGACGGGACTCCACATCGCAGTGGCATGCGAACTTTGCCATGCCACCAAAGCCTTCAAAGGTGCGCCCACAGCTTGCATCAGTTGTCATGCCAAAGATGATTCACATGAAGGTCGCTTTGCGACGGATTGCGCAAGTTGCCACTCAACACTGGGTTGGAAAAAAGTGGCCTTTGATCACGGTCGTGATGCGCATTATCCGCTAACTGGTGCACACGCCTCGACCGGGTGCTACGCCTGTCACGTTGCAAAGAACGTCAAGAGCGCGAAACTACCAACCACGTGCATTGCATGTCACAAGGCGCAAGACGTCCATCATGGTTCATTTGGAGCAGATTGTGCCAAATGCCACACGACGGAAACTTTTAAATCCGCAGTGATCAGGCAATGATTCGTTAATAGTGTCCTACTAACAATGCGTTCAAGGCGATTATATATTTCAAATCGCATGCGTAATTGTCAGGTTTCTGTAAGTCAAAATCTGACTTTATCATCTTCTAGTAAGTTGAGTTTTTCCCGATTCGTGGTTGCACATCACGCAGGACTTGTTTCTGCGCGTTTTAGGCTGCGGGGTAAAATCGGTCGGTGAAACGCGTTTGAGGGACCAGCAGTGTGGGCTGCTGGGGGAAAAATTTGAAAATTTGCCGGCTTCATATGATGCTGCAAATCATCGTGATTTTTATCGCGAGCCTTTTGCTCGTCGCTATGCCGACTAACGCACAAACCCAATCGGCGGGCATTAAGGTTGATCAGAATTTCGACCACAGCCGCACAAAGTTTCCGCTTGAAGGCGCACACAAGACCGTCACCTGCGAAAAATGCCATGAGGGCGCTATTTTTAAAGGTGTGCCAACGGCCTGCGCCAATTGCCACAATGACGACTTTTCGAAGGGTAAAGGTAATAATCACCCTAAGACCAGCAATGAATGCGCCAATTGCCACAATAATACGAAGTGGGCTGAAGTGCATGTCGACCATTCAAAAATTAATACTGGCTGCTTTACCTGCCATGATGGAAAAATCGCGACAGGTAAGAGCAAGACCCATGTAAAATCTTCCAAGACATGCGAAGACTGCCATATCGTCACGACGTGGCGCATTGCAAAGTTCGATCACACACTCACCGTGGAACCTTGCGAATCCTGCCATGATCGTTTGCATGCCACAGGCAAGCCCTTTGTTCATATCCGTTCATCCAATGAATGCGCCACCTGCCACATTTCGACGTCATGGAAGATTGGCGTGTTTGATCACACGGGTATTGTTGATGGCTGCTTTACTTGCCATGATGGTGTTACGGCGACTGGCAAATCGAAAAATCATTTGACCACCAGCAATGATTGCCAAAACTGTCACAACACATTTAACTGGACGAGTGTTAAGTTCGATCACACGGATCCCGCTGTCGCTGGCGTTGTCTGCCTAACCTGCCATGACGGAAATATTGCCGCTGGCAAAGCTATAACTCACTATCGCACCTCAACGGATTGCGCCAGTTGCCATACGACTGTGTCCTGGGCGCCTGCGGGATTTGATCACGCGTCGGCTCTCTTTGTCGATAAATGTATTGCCTGCCACGATAACAAACATCTCACTTCAAAAGGCACGGCAATTGGCAAAAACCAGAACCACTTAACGACCGCGAATAGTTGCGGAGATTGCCATAAATCATACAATACTTGGAAGCTTACTGCGTCGAAGGACTTCGATCACACTCTCATATTTGCACCTTGTTTGTCTTGCCATGACGGTGCCCACACTATATCCACTGGCCCAATTGTTGGTAAATCCAACAAGCACATGCCAACGACGAATACTTGCGATGTTTGCCACGACAAAACCCAAAAAAGTTTTGTTCCAAACAGCGCATTCAATCACGGCGAAGTCACTGTATCAACTTGCTTCAGCTGTCACGATGGCATCCAAACAGTTTCGACTGCTGGCAAAATGATTGGTAAAATTCAGGGTCATGTGGCGGCCGGAAACAATTGTGAATTGTGCCATGCCTCGTTTACGACTTGGAAAACCAGCACCTTTGATCACTCGGTAATCGGTGCAACGCCATGTGCAACTTGCCATGATGGCGTTTCTGCATTGGGCACAAAGGACGCACCAGCACCTGGCCATCTGACCTTCACAGCGACAGACTGCGGTTCCTGCCATACGAATTTCATTTCGTTCAAGCCGTCAAAATTCGATCACACATTTGCCAGTACAAACTGCGTCACCTGCCATGACGGCGTTCGTAAAATAAGCAATCCAAAAGCAATGGTGGGACAAAATTCATTCCCCAATCACATTCCGACAAATGGCCAAGTTTGTGGCGACTGCCATACGTCTTTCACGACTTGGAAAACCACTTTCAACCATGTTGGTGCCAACGGCACGTGCTTCTCTTGCCACAATGGCACGACAGCCACAGGCAAACTTACCGGGCCATCCGGCAAGCATATTTTGACATCCGATACTTGTGAGAATTGCCACGTGAACACCACTTGGGTGGTAGCTTCTGCCAAGTTTGATCATAATGATCCAATGGTTACACCCGGCCAAGCCTGCTTCCAGTGCCATAATGGCGTAGTGGCAACCGGCAAACTCAGTATTTCTGGCAAGCATCCAACCACTTCCGACAATTGCGGGGCATGCCATGTGACAATCGCATGGACAGTGGCAGCTGGCAAATTTGATCACAGTGATCCATTGGTGCAAGGAGTCGCATGCGAAACCTGCCATAATGGCATAACGGCGATAGGGAAATCCAAGGCACATATTTTAACGCTTAACACCTGCGCAAGTTGTCATCCCGTGCCAACAAACTGGTTAGTGGCTGTCAACAAGGTTGAACACTTAGCGGTCATCGGAACTTGTTTCTCATGTCACGACAAGTCCCACAGCACGCCGAGTTTTGCTCCGATATCTTACAAACCCGGTACACATCTTTTAACCAGCAACCTCTGCGCCAGCTGCCACGAAACAACGCTGTGGAACCCAGTAGCTGCCAATAAGGTTGATCACAGTCAAGTCCTCGGCACCTGCTTTAGCTGCCATGATGGTGTGAAAGCCACTGGTCGTACGATCGGCACTCACGTGACAGCCTCAACCGATTGCGTACTCTGCCACGATACAATTGCCTGGACTGGCGGCAATGTGAAGTTTGATCATACAGACCCAGATGTCGCGGGTGCAAGCTGTGTGAGCTGCCATAATGGTTCGATCCCATCGGCATTCAGTAAAGCCAGCGCCGCGCCTCCACATATTTTGTCAAGCGACGATTGTAGCAATTGCCATACGACAGTTGCGTTCAAACCTGCGCATGTTGATCACACTGATCCAACGGTGGTAGCACAAGCTTGCTCAGCTTGCCACAACGGGGTGACTGCAACTGGTAAAATTCCCGGCCATATACCAACGCCGCCTCCATCGGATTGCAAAGACTGCCATTCAACTCAGACATTCGTCACAAATGCGAAGCCTGATCATACCAAATTAGTTGATCCTTGCTCCACCTGTCACAACAACGTTAGGGCCAAAGGAAAGACTCCAACTCATTTTGTAACCAGCAACACTTGCGACCTCTGCCACAGCACAACACTGTTCAAGCCAGCAACATTTGATCACAATGATACGGCTGTTGCTGGCGTGGCCTGCTTTACCTGCCATGATGGTGCGCCAAATCATGCTCCAGCCATGGGCAAATCTAGCGCACCTGGTGGCCATTTGCCCACGTCGAACTCTTGCGAAAACTGCCATAAAGGCTTCACCAATTGGGTATGGAACATAGCGATCAAGTTCCCACATGATGACACAACTGTTATGCAAACGGTATGCTCAACCTGCCATGATGGCAACCACGCGCCAGCCGTTGGCAGACTGCCGACCCACTTCCAGACCTCAACTGATTGCGGCTCTTGCCATGTGACAACGGCATGGACTGTGGGCGTTGGCAAATTCAACCACGCTGATCCAGTATCAGCGGGTGTGCCCTGCTTCACATGTCATAATGGAACAAAGCTTCCAGCCGTTGGCAAAATCCAAGGTCACGTGGCCTCCAGCAATCTCTGCGGCGATTGCCACTCTACACTTGCATGGAAGCCTGCGAAGTTTGACCATGTCAATGTTGTGCCCGGCACGTGCTTCACCTGTCACAACGGCACTCGCGCCACTGGCAAATCGAATACTCACTTTGTCACCAGTAATACATGTGACAATTGCCATAACACCGTGAAGTGGGTTCCAGCCCTGTCACCATTCAACCACGCGGACACCGTTGTCGCGGGTGCCAAGTGTTACTCTTGCCATAGCGGTGCCAAGCCACCAGCAGTGACTAAGAGCAATAAGCACATTGCTTCGACCACGGCTTGCGAGACCTGTCACGTCACATCGAGCTGGACTGTTGCACTCAATGGTGTGGATCATGCACAAGTGATTGGCGCTTGCTTCTCATGCCACAACGGGACCTTTGCTACGCCATCGCGCACAATCACTCCAAAGTCGCCAAAGCACTTCACAACAACCAACACCTGCGACGCATGTCACACGACTGCAGCTTGGAAGCCTGTCGCTCCAACAGCATTCGACCACACGCAAGCCACGGGAACATGCAACTCCTGCCATGATGGCACCCATGCGCCAGCCGTTGGCAAAACCCCAACGCACATTAAATCAACAGTTCTCTGCGATGCGTGCCACACAACAATCACCTGGAAGCCAGTGGCTGCCAATAAGGTTGATCATACGCAAGTGATCGGCACCTGCTTTACTTGCCACAACGGCACGATTGCACAGGGCAAAGGTCTTACACATATCAAGACTTCGACGACCTGCGATGCCTGCCACAACACCGTAACTTGGGTTTCAATCACCATTGATCACACTCAGACCGTCGGTACATGCTTCACATGTCACAATGCTACGATCGCAACGGGCAAGACCACATTCGGCAAACATTTCAACACATCCAATACATGCGAGCTCTGTCACAGCAGCAAAGATACTAAAATCCCAGCCGCCGCAAATTGGATGGTTGTTAAAACTGCATTCGATCATACAGATCCCGTTGTCATGGCTTCTGCATGCGCCACTTGCCATACAGCAACAGCCACGCCAGCCGCCGCTGATGTGAAGTCACCAACCCACTTTATCACAACGCAACCTTGCCAAGTTTGCCACAACACAGTGAATTGGACGACGTTGGCAACTTACTCGCACACATCGCCAGCTTATGTTGCTCATAGCGTTTCAAGTGGTGTGACGACTTGCTTGAGCTGCCACAAACAGAACAATGAAAAAATTACCTATCTACAACCCGGCTTGTTCCCTGATTGCGCTTCTTGCCACTCAGACAAGTACAAGCCAGATCCACATAACAAGTATGGAAACGTGAGATACACGTTCACGGAGTTGCGTGATTGCACAGGTGCATGTCACATTTACAAAGACGCAACGATGACAACAATACTAACGACCAGGACGACAAATACCAAGCACCGGCCAACCCGCAGCTCGTGGAATTGAGCAAGCCGCCATGAAAACGGAGATCAATTTAGACATAACAAACAAAAACCTCGTCGCAAAAAACCATGAACGAGGAACGGATAATTATACGACACAAAAAAAGACGAGGAAAATATTTTTTGTAAATCCCGGCGAAAGTCAAGTTTCCAGAAATCAAGTTCTCGCAATACGACAAACAAACAGGGCGACAAATACCAAGCATCGACTAACTCGCAACGCGTGGAATTGAGCCTATTAATATGTATGTAAAAAATCTTTTGGGTATAAGCATTCTCGCAGCAAGTGCGGCGATGAGCAGTGCTGCATGGTCTGAAGCCACTTTAGATCATTTGCTGTCAACCGTTAACGTTAATGGATCGTTAACGTGCAGCACCGTCGACATCCGGCTGAACAGGCCTGTCAATTTCACCAGCAATTTTCCGCAATCTGTAGGAACAGATTTGGTGATGCAATTGGAGCCCTTGGCTACAACATTGCCAAGTGACGGCACAACAAATTTGAAGGAAGCAGCCAGCGTTGCGCCCGGCAATGTTGCAAACTTGAGCGCTGTCGTTTTTGATCCGTCTGCCACAGTCGGCCCGGTTATTCGTTTAGCATTTTCAAAGGCCATGGCGTTTCACGTTCTTCTCGATAATGATAATCGCCATTTGCGCATTGCCATTGCAACACCCGATGAAGCGCTAAAGTGTCTCGGCAAGCCAACGACGCTAGATGAAACGGCTCCAAAAACTGATGCAACAAAGGGTTTTACGCTGAAGACTGATCAAGGTACCAAGGTTGATGAAGCGGCAAAGCCGGAAGCTTCAGCCTCAACCAATGATGCCGCAGGTGCGTTGAAGGAAGGCAAAAAAGCTTTAACGGGAGGCGACTTTGCCCGCGCCACGGCTTATTTCACCAAAGCCGTTTCGATTGGTGCAGGGCCAGAAAAACAAGAAGCCCAGGAAATGCTGGGCCTCTCGCGGGAGCGGGCCGAGCAGATGGCCTTTGCGCGCGCGGAATATGAAACCTATCTCAAGCTCTACCCTACTGGTGCAGGCGCTGCACGCGTCAAGGACCGCTTGAAGGGTGTGTTGGCGGCGATGGAAAATAAGGCGAATGACGAGTTCGCCAAACGTCAGGCTGTGCGACTGGCGGCAGCACCGGCAGCTCCCACGACAAATCAAATGGCCAAGGGCAATCAGCTTGCAGGACTATCTGTGCCCGGAACACCTAACTCGGGTGCGAACCTTATGGTGACGGGGCAAGGTATGAAAACCAATTTACAACAAACCCCGCCTGATCCCAAAGCTTGGACGTGGGAAAAGCATGGCAGTTTGGCGCAGTATTATTACCGCGACGATAATTTTGTGCCCTCGGCCCCAGGTGCAAACGATCTGAGCGTACATAAAGTTTACCAAAATGAAGTTTTGTCGAGCGGTGACTTCTATATTCGTGGCGAAAATCAGGACTATGCGCTGGAAGCCAGCATCTCGGCTTACAATGAAAAAGGTTTTGGTGACCAATACGAGACATTCAGTTCTAATCTCGGCACAGTTTATGTAGATGGAAAATTAAAGGGCCCAAGAATTGGCGCGCGCCTCGGTCGCCAGAGCCGGAGCACAGGCGGGGTGTTTGGCCGTTTTGACGGTGGCAATTTCAGTTGGGAACCAATTACCAATTTGAAAGCCCAAGCTGTTGTGGGCTCGCCTGTCTATTCAAGCAATGCTCAGCCCTTTGCCGACGGGCGATATTTTTATGGTGCAAGTGTTGAGTACACTTTACCAAATAAAGAATGGGCCGGAACACTATACGCAGTTGAACAAGATGTTCAGAGCATAGTCGATCGCCGTGCTGTGGGTGGCGAGCTGCGCTATGTCGGTAAAAAACTCAGTGTCTATTCAGCTGCCGATTATGATATTTTCTATAATGAGCTGAACAATGCTTATGTGTCAGGAACTTGGAATCCCCGCGAAGGCACATCCATTTATGCAACAGCCGATTACCGCAAAGTTCCATTCTTGCTAACTTCCAATGCACTTACGGGTGAAAATATCGATAAGCTTTCAACGCTCGTTGATTTGATTGGTCAAGACACCACTAGCCAGCTGGCATCAGCCCGAACCTCATCCTCGAAGACATTGACGATTGGAGCGAGCCAACAAATTCTCAAAGATTGGCAACTGTCAATTGATGCAACAATCGCAGATTATTCGGGCACGCCGGCATCAGGCACGCCAATTTTGGGAATGCAGCAGGGCTTTGCAGCGCCAGGCATTGAATATTATCTTTCCGCTCAAGCTTCAGGAATGAGCTTGTTTAAGGAGAATGATTCGCTGTCGTTCGGATTGCGCTATTCGCATTCAAAAACCAACCAGATGTACATGGCCGATGCATCATATCGCTATCCATTCAACGATAAACTTCGCCTTGGGCCGCGTATTCGTGTGAGCTTGCTTGATCAGCAATTAACGAGCGGCGAGCAATATGTGTATTCAATCGTCCCAAGCTTCAAGTCGAGCTACCGCATCAATAAGCAGTGGAGTCTTGAGGCCGAGATCAGCGCAAATTGGAAAGACGTTGTAGCGCCATCAGGGGCTTCTCAATCATTGGATGTACTTGCTACAGCGGGTTATCGGTTTGAGTTCTAGGCTGTTTAATCATAAAGAGTTGGCTCGTAATTCGAATTCCTTCTTGAGGCCATCACGCTCGGTTTGTGACATATGTAAACCGTGTTTGGTGCGTCGATACAAAATGTCTTTAGCTTCCGCGGCAAACTCTTCACGAATAAGATAATCGACCTCCGCTCCGAATAGCAGCTTGCCGTAACTACTTCCGAGGTCCTTCATGCTTGAGGCATTTTTCAAGAGGCGTTCCGCGCGAGTGCCGTAAAGCCGAACATAGTGCAAGGCAAGTTCGCTTGGCAGCCAAGGAAACCGCGCCGTGAAGTCGTCAAAGAATTTCTCAAAATTGGCGTGTTGCATATTGCCACCGGGCAGGGCGGCTGTGGCCGTCCACGCTGGGCCGAGTTTCGGAAAACAGAACTCCAACTTTTCCAAAGCCTGTTCCGCAAGCTTACGATAAGTGGTGATTTTACCGCCAAAAATAGAAAGCAAAGGCGGGTTTCCATCCATGTCAAAAACATAGTCGCGTGTAACCGCCGATGGATTTTCTGATTTATCGTCATAGAGTGGCCGCACTCCTGAAAAACTGCTCACAACATCATGTGGCGTCAATTGCTTTCTCGTATAGCGATTGACCGCGCGGAGAAGATAGTTAATTTCGTCCGGAGTGATGGCAACGTCTTCCGCCCTGCCATCATAAGGAATATCCGTTGTGCCGATCAAGCATAAATCATCCTCATACGGATTGACAAAAATCACGCGTTTGTCGGTATTCTGAAACAGATAGGCTTGCGGTCCCTGCCAAAATTTTCGGACAATGATGTGCGATCCTTTAACCAATCGCACGCGCCGCGCTGAATTGCTGCCGACAACACGGTTGATCACACTCTCAACCCAAGGCCCTGCAGCGTTTACGAGCACCTTTGCTTGTGCTGTTGACTTCATGCCATTGCGGTTCTGCAATACAACATGCCACTCACCTTCAACCCGCTTTGCGGAAACAACGGCGGTGCGCGTGAGAATCTTGGCACCTCTCTCCTTTGCGTCTATTGCATTCAAAACTACGAGCCGCGAGTCGTCGACCCAGCAATCGGAATATTCGAAGGCTTTGGTGTACACATCCTTGATTGCAGCACCTTCGGGCGCCGTTCGCAAATCTAACTTGCGCGATGCGGGTAATTTCTTGCGCCCACCAAGATGATCATAAAGCAGCAAACCGAGTCGTACCAGCCAAGCTGGGCGTTGCTCTGGCGAATGTGGCAGAACAAAACGCATTGGCCAAACGATATGCGGCGCGATATTCAAAAGAACTTCACGTTCAATCAAAGCTTCGCGCACCAAACGGAATTCGTAATATTCAAGATAGCGCAAACCACCATGAATGAGCTTTCCCGAACGCGATGAAGTACCTTGCGCTAGATCGTCTTTCTCACAGAGTATGACTGAAAGGCCACGCCCTGCCGCATCGCGTGCAATACCCGCACCATTGATGCCGCCACCGATAATAATACAGTCAACTTTGCCAAGATCGGGCATGGCCGACACCTAACAGAGATTGAGCAATGGTGCTCCGCTGAGATAACGATAAACTGCATCTGCGGCCATACTTGCAGCATAAGTAACCGTTCTCACCGAAGCGCCGGCAATATGTGGAGTAAGCGTGACGTTTGGAAGTTGGAGCAACGATAAATCAGGCGGCACCGGCTCTATTGCAAAAGTTTCAAGTGCAGCCCCCCGCAAATGACCCGACTTCATAACCTCATAGAGGGCATCATAATCCATCAGTGGCCCGCGAGCGGTATTGACTAGGATTGCGTCCTTCTTCATCTGGCGCAGGCTTTGGGCGTTCATCATGTTGGTAGTTTCCGTTGTTACTCTTGGATGCAGAGAGACTACATCTGATTGAGCCAAGAGCGTATCCAATGAACATTGCACAACACCATCATTTAAATCGTGCACTGAAAGTTGAACGTAGGGATCGCACATTAAAATGCGACAACCGAATGCTTTCAGCAGTTTCACAACGCGTGTTCCCACTTGCCCATAACCGATAATGCCAACAGTCATTTCGCTGAGTTCACGGCCCGTGACATCAGCCCGGTAGAGATCGCCACGATATTCGCCTTTGCGCAAGGCATCGTGGCCTTTGGTAATATTGCGGTTCTCCGCCAAAATCATACCAATGGTGAACTCCGCCACAGCACTGGCATTGCGGCCCGGCGTATTCACCACTTTGATACCGCGTTCGCGCGCCGCTGAGATATCAATATTCACTGGCCCGCCGCGCGACACTGCGATCAACTTGAGATCCGGCAGCTGCTGCATAATAGCTTTTGAGAATGGTGCAAGTTGGGTGACGACGATTTCCGAACCCGTTGCCAGCGCAATGGTTTCCTCCAATGAACCTACATATTCTTTCAACCCGTCCATCCCGGCGACGGCATAGCCATGTTCCATGTGTTGATCCGGCCAGGCGAGATCATGCTTACGAATTTGCAGAGTGAAATCCCCGCATCGCTCTTGCAGTGCGCGCTCAAAAATGTCGGAAAGCATAAAGCGATCGCCAATGATCGAAATATTGCGGCTTTTCATATCGTGGCCCTTCTTAGGGCCGCTTGGCCACGCCAGGTTTCACGCAACGCAAGTCGCGCATTTTTATAGAGAGGATAGAGTTCATTATAGGTTTTGGCCAGACTGGCATCTGGCTTCGTAGCCACATCAAGACTCGGATCAATCCAGGCGCGGACAACTGTGGACATATCCGGATAGAGTTGTTGTTGAACTGCTGCCATCATGACAGCACCCGAAGCGCCCGCTTCATCGCGCGAAACGGTGCGAACATTGGCGTTGAGCGCGCTGGCCAACATCAGGCGCAACGCCTTGGATTTGACGGCTCCACCTGTCACGCGCACTTCGCTTGGCGCACCACCCATCGCGTCATAACAATCCCGTGCCGCCATGCACAGGCCCTCAAACACGCTACGCATCATGCCGTGAAATCCGATCCCGGTTTCAAGTCCGATAAGCGAAGCGCGGGCATTAACGTCCAGAAAAGGGCCCCGCTCTCCGGCTTGCGAAATATAAGGATGATAAATCAAACGCCCCGGCGCTTCGGCCAAAAGTTTCTCATCAAGTCCAGCAAGAAGATCGCTTCGTTTTTTGAAGACCCCCTGGTCGCGCAAAATTCCCAAAGCGAGATCTAACAACCAGTCGATATTCAAAGTTGAAGCCATATTGGATTGGATTTGTGCAACTTGTTCGGGATGCGGCATACACATCGTGTAACCCGTTTTTTCAGCGTTCAGTTTCACATCCTTCTGGTGCCGCATGCGCATATGCATGCCCGTAGAGCCGACAATCGTGCAACCTGATTGACCTGAAAGGTCAAACAACCCACCGCCAATGCCACTGCAAATCACATCGACATAGCCTAAACACACAGGCAGACCAGCGAGTAAGCCCGTGGCCGATGCAGCCGCAACTGAAAGGCCATGCGCCACCATCGTGCCATCAATAATTTCAGGCAAAAGCCGTGCTGTTTTACCAACTCCAAGATCTTCCAATACTTTCGGCGCATAGCGGCGGGTTTGATAATTCCCAAAAGTGAAATTGGCTTCCGATGGATCGGTTGCGCGCGTGCCGGTCAATTTGAAATAGAGCCAATCCTTGCAATGATGTGCGCTGACGGATTTTTCGATTAACGCCGGATTGACGTGTTGTAAAAAAGCCAATTGCCCGTTCTGCTGGCATGCATTCATGCCGGTACCTGTGCGCTGATAGTGAGCAGCATAGGCGTCAGTTACGCAATAGTTTTCCACAATATCAGCAGCGCGTGCATCGAGCCACAGCCAAGCTGGTGCCACGGGTTCTCCCGCTTTATCGATGAGCCAAGTTCCGTCACCTTGGCCGGTGACAGCCAACGCCACAGCTCGTGTTTTTAGGTTTGGCACTTTGTCGGCCAACAGCTTGATAGTCTGGGCCGTGTCGGCCCAGGTTTTGGCCATGTCTTGTTCAACACCACCGTCGGTGCGCGTCGTATAAGTGTTAGGAATTGCGGCCACAGCAAGTTGTTGCCCATCAACTGCGAAGGCCACGGATTTGATCACCGAAGTTCCAGCATCAATACCAATCAACACGCCGTCCTTCATGTCGCACCGCCGTGCGAAATTGCTGCCCCGGTTTCTGGATCAAAGATATGCAACGCACCCGCATCAAAACCGAGTTTAGCAGACTGACCGGGTTTAGCCGACACGCGCGCTTGCGATACCGCGACAATTGTCCGTCCTGCAACTTCGATAGCGATATGGGTTTGGTCACCTAACCATTGGCATGATGAAATTGTGCCCTTGATTACGCCTTGGTCAATTTGCACGGCATGAGGGCGCACACCCAAAACAACTCTCTTGCCACCGCCGGAAGAATTTAAAATTCCCGCGCCAAAATCCTTGAGCGAATAATGCAAGACACCGCTATCGCCCAGATCGAATGTCACGTTGGATTTCGTTGCCGACATTGTGGCATCAAAAACATTCATTGGTGGCTCACCGATAAATGTTCCAGTGAACAGGTTATTGGGCTTGGATTTCAATTCATGCGGTGATGCATATTGTTGCAAAAGGCCAGCTTCCATCACAGCAATCCGGTCAGCCAGTGCATTGGCCTCTGTCTGGTCGTGGGTGACAAGGATCGATGTACAATGATGTTCGCGCAGATAATGTTTGATTCGCCCACGCAGTACAGCACGCAACTGCGGCTCAAGCTGCCCCATCGGCTCATCAAGCAAATAGAGATCGGCAGTTCGGACAAGTGCACGACCTAAACTCGCGCGCTGCTGTTGGCCACCAGAAATACTTGATGGATATTTTTGAAGAATATTGGAAATTTCTAGCATCTCAGCCATGGCTTTTACTTTAGACGTGGCCTCGGCAGCAGGAAGTTTAGAGGCTTTAAGAGCAAATTCCATATTGTCGCCAATGGTGAGCGGCGGATAAAGTGAATAGGTCTCAAAAGCCATGGCAACATTACGCCGCGATGGAGGCAACGTGTGAATCGGGAGGCCGCCCAGCGTGATCGAGCCCATGGTCACATCTTCAAAGCCTGCGATCATGCGCAGCGTTGATGTTTTACCACAACCCGAGGAACCGAGCAGGGCTACAATTTCGCCCGCCTTAACGGTGAGAGTCAAATCTTTCACTGCGTGAACTTCAGCTTTGCGGCGCGAGCGATAGATCTTGCTGACCGCATTTAGAACGAGTTCAGCCATCGATCCGTGCTCCGGTATCTTTGTCAAAGAGATGCAAATCGGCGGCAGAAATTGAAACTGTTAAAGGACGATCAGCTTTCGGCACAGCGGCTGTTGACGGCAACGAGGCCAGAAATTCCTGGCCGTTGCGCGCTTTGAGCAACAGAACCGTACGTTCATTCAAGGGCGTTACGGCCAGGAGTTGCACTTCGATGCCAGATTTCGATTTGGTGAGTTGCGCCGCTTCTGGCCTGAAGCAGGCAATAACTGTCTTCCCTTGCAGGTGTTTAAACTCTGAGCTTAGCGGCACGGAAAGGCCCGCAATATCAACATATAACTTCTTGCCTTCCACCTGGATCACACCTTCAACAGAGTTGATGACGGGGTCTCCGAATAATCTGGCCACTTGCAAGGTCGCAGGCTTCTCATAAATTTCAGTTGGGCTAGCCAGTTGCACGAACATCCCACCTTGTAACACAGCAATCCTATCACCCAGCGCCATCGCTTCTTTATAATCTTGTGTTACATAAAGCACCGTCGCGCCGGATTGACGCAACAGGCGCGGCAGCTCAAGTCGCATTTCATAACGGAGCTTTGCGTCCACGTTGCGCAGCGGGTCATCAAGCAGCAATATTTTTGGCTTTCCCGCTAAGGCACGGCCCAGCGACGTGCGCTGCTTTTGTCCGTTGGAAAGTTCGCGCGGGGCATGACCCATCACATGCTCGATCTTCAACAGCCTAGCGATGGCATCAACTGAGGAAGTGGTATCGGCCACGCTCGCTGATCGGGCCCTCAAGGGTGAAGCGATATTATCGCGCGCTGACATATGCGGAAACAAAGCGAAATTCTGGAATGCCATGCCGACATTACGATGTTCAGGCGGTACATCCATTACATCCCGGCCCTCCAGTTCGATGGTACCGGACGTTGGATCCTCAACTCCGGCAATCAAACGCAGCAAAATGGTTTTTCCGGTGCCGGAGCCACCAAAGACGACCACGATTTCGCCGGGAACTGCTTCAAGGTTGAGATTATCAAATACCGTGAAGGCACCATAGGTTTTGGACAGTGATTTGAGCGCAAGTTGACTCATCCCTTCACCGCCCCAAGAGACAGACCCTCGACGAGATAGCGTTGGGCAAAAAGTGCCAATACGAAAGTGGGGATCACTGAAAGCACAATAGCCGAAGCAATCTGACCATATTGAATGCCCGAGGCAGTAACAAAGGCCAAAGCTCCAACGGTAACAGGCTGTTTGTCAGCCGACGCCAAAACCAATGCAAAGACAAAATTATTCCATGAAAAAATGAAAGCCAGCAGACCAGCAGCAGCAATTCCGGGCAACGCCAAGGGCACGGCAATTTTGCGGAACGTCGCGAACCAACCATAGCCCGCAATGCGGTGGGCATGCTCGATGTCGGGGCTCAAATCTTCGAAATAGCCGCGCACGATCCAAAGGATCAACGGCAAGCAGATCAACTGGTAAACCCAAATCAGCCCAATATAGGTATTAGTGAGGCCGAGTGTTTTGAAATAGAGCGACAATGGCAAGAGCACCAGTAAGGGTGGCGCGAAGCGGAAAGACAAAAGCGTAAAGGCGATATCTTCGCCCAAGCGGAATTTGAATCGGGCAAAGGCATAGGCTGCAGGCACACCGAGAATGAGCGATAAGATCACCGAAAGCGATGAGAGTAATAGTGAATTCCATAAATTGCGCATGAAATTAATTTCAAGGCTACCTGCCGCAGTCCGCATCTGGCCTGTGACCAGCGCCACATAATTATCAAAAGTCGGCGTGAAGAACATTGATGGTGGCATGCGCAGGATCGACTCATTCGTCTGAAACGACATAAGTAAAATCCAGAAAATCGGGAACATGAAGAATAGCACTACAAGGCCGAGTAGAACGCCACGTATGATTTTCTCAGTACTTGAAGTGTGATCCATCTCAGGAAACTCCGTGCGCTTTTTCGCGCAGCTTCAGCCACTGCTTGATGAAAATATTAGAAAGGAAATAGGTGATCGCCCAGAGGATGATCATTAAGGCGGAAGAGCGGCCAACATTGGTGGCCTGAAAGAAATCCAGATAAGCCTGAACTTGAAACACCAGAAGGCTATCGCCTGGCCCACCCTGCGTCATCGCATAAATGATGTCGAATTGTTGAATGGAGTCGAGCAGCCGGAACAGCGTTGCCGTTAAAATATAGGGCATCAACATCGGCAGAGTGATGCGGAAAAACACAAAGCTGCGCGGCACACCATCAAGCGCTGCGGCTTCAAAAGGTGCTGGCGGTAAAGAGCGCAGGCCTGCCAGCAGCAGGATCATCATGAAGGGTGTGTAAACCCAAACATCCACAAGCGTAACCGTAAAAAGCGCTGTTGCGGGATCAGATCCCCATTTCATGTCGGGAAAACCAATCAGGCCGACGAGATAGCTGAGGATGCCGAAATTTGGATTGGTCATCAGCTTCCACATCAAGGCGGCGAGGGCGGGTGCTGTCATCAATGGCAACAATAGAATAATGGATATGAAATTATTGAGGCGCGAACGTTTTTGCAACAGCATTGCAATGCCGAGGCCCAGAAGCAATTCGACGACCACAGTGAGCGCGGCATAAATCAGCGAAATTTCCAAGGTGTTCCAGAACTTTGGATCTGTAAAAAACGAAATGTAATTCTGAAACCAAATAAAACCTTTGAGAGCAGGTAAATTGAGGCGGTATCTCAACAACGAATAATAGACCGCTGTAAAAAACGGGATCAGGATGCCAATGCACATCAAAAGTGCTGGCAGGCTAAGCAAATAAGGCAGTGCTTTGCGTGAAATGCGGCTGCGTTTTTGCGGTGATGATGTTACGTCGGTTCCGGTCATGGACCCGTTCCCCAATTCAGATTTTCAATAGAAAAAGTGGGAGCCCCAGAAGGGAGCAATGGGGTTCCCACACTTATCGGCAAACGGCTTTAGCCGAGACCAGCATCTGCCAATTTCTTGTCCATTTCAGCTGCCATCGCATCCAAGCCTTCATCAACAGGGATTTGCTTGGCAACCATTTTCTGTAAA
Source organism: uncultured Aestuariivirga sp. (assembly GCA_964247245.1). Taxonomy (GTDB): domain Bacteria; phylum Pseudomonadota; class Alphaproteobacteria; order Rhizobiales; family Aestuariivirgaceae; genus Aestuariivirga. The sequence goes on along the minus strand of CAXTTK010000001.1, from coordinate 41,310 downwards.
TTTTCCGACCACAAAGTGGTGAGGTCAAAGAATAGTGGTTGGGCGGTAAAATAGATTTTAGCACCCGGGGCCGACGTGTCATGCTGGTTCAGATATCCAGGATATGACTTGTCGATACGGCCACGGAACTCTTCATCCTTCCATACGGAAGCACGAACCGGGTTTACAAAGTCCATCTTGCGGGCACCGAACAAATCATGTTCGACAGAAGTTGCCCACTGCATGAAGTACCATGCGGCGTCCTTCTGTTTGCCAGCCGAAGCCATGGCGAGAGACCAGATCCACACATTTGGCGTCGGCGCTTTGGCAGCGGGGTTTGCTGCGAAAGGTGCATAGCCAAGGTTGCCCTTCTCTTTGTTGTCGCCGCCATTCATGAAGTAACCCAGAATGTCAGCGTCAAAGATCATGGCAGATGCGCCAGCGCCCAAATCGGTGCCAACTTGATACCAAGTGTAGTTGGCCCAATCCTTTGGTCCTGAGTCTTGGATCATCTTAACCCAATCCTTGTGATAGGCCTTAGAACCTGCCGAGTTCATGGCGGCTTTTAACTTGCCACCATCGACGTTGAAGTCCTTCTCGCCAAAGTTCGCATAGCCGGACAAGAAGCCCGGATGAATCGAGGCCCAAGACCGCGAACCACGCACGCCGATACCATAGGGCCCGCCTAAGTCCTTTTTAAGCTTGGCCGAGGTTTCGACCATCTCGCCCAAATTCTTCGGCGGCTGAACACCAACCTTGTCGAACATTTTTTTGTTGTAAGACAAGTTGTTGAGTTCATAACCCCAAGGCATGCACCACTGCTTCGCATCAGCTGATCCAAGCGCGCCGCCGGGAACACCATTCCAAGATGTGGAAGCGCGCAGGCCTGGCAAAACGTCTTCCCAATTGAAGTTCGGGTTGGTTTTGGCTGGGTCTTTGATGTAGGTGTTGAGGTCTTCAATCCAACCAGCGGGGCCATAAGTCCAAGTCATATAAGCGCCAGTCATGAAGGCATCATATTCGCCAGAGCCAGAAGAAAGCGCGGCGGTCACTTTGTCGAAATAGACATCTTCAGGGAAAATGTCCCAAGTGATGTCCATGCCAGTCATCTTCTTGAAGTTTTCAATGTCGGCGATCATCGCGTCGGCATAGGGGTGCTTGTTGAGTAAGAGCTTGAGCTTGGTGCCTTTGTATTTCATCCAATCAAAGTCTGCTGCCAGTGCTTGTGTCTGAGCCTCACCAATCAGAAAGCCTGCGGCACTTGCCGAAAGACCCAGCTTACCAGTGGCTTGGAGCAATTCGCGGCGGTTCATTTTTCCCGCAACGAAAGCCTCAAACAATCCTCTTTCCTTATCGAACATTTCGCTTTTCCTCCATTTGATGCATCAATCTTTCTGGTCGTCAGTCGGTTTTCCCGCTCTTGTTGCCGGGCTCACGCGCCGGTTTGGTGCTGACGAGGCGTTTTGCTGTTGCTTCGTCAATGATCAGCCCATGAAGAAGACCGCTCTCAAGTATGGCGCGGATGGCCTGAGTCTTGGATGTGCCGCCTGCCAAGGCGACAATTTTGTGATTTTTTAAATCTTCTAGGCTAGGGGCCATGGCACGGTCGGAAAGAGCGCTGGGCATATGCTTGCCATCGGCGCGAAAGAAGTGGCCCAAAATTTCGGCGACAGCCCCAGAGTTAATTACCGCATCAACATCATCTTCACCGGCCATGCCACCTGTAGCGATAAAACTTTTGCGGTCCACTTCGCCAATGCCCGCGATGTAAATATCCGCATTATGTGCAAGCGCAATGGCTTCAGACACACCGTATTGCGCACGCAAAACTTTCTTATCTTGTTTGGTGTTGGCAAAAAAGGGAACGGGCAAAACATAAGCTTCAGCTGAGGTGCGTTCTGCCAAACGATGTATCACATCAAACGGGCTGGCGGCGTATCGGCGCGTCAAACCGCCCAGCAATGAAACAAACTTCATTTTTCCCGCATCTAAACTTGGCATCGCGTCGACCGCTGCCGCCAAAGTGCGGCCATGTCCGACGCCGACAAGCTTATGACGCCCACTTTCAATCAAGTTGCGCAGATAGCGCGCGCCAGCCGCACCTAAGGTGCGCAGGGGCAAACTGCCTTCGTCAATATTTGGAACCACTTCGCAAATGCCGAGACTGAATTGCGCTTTCAGTTCTTCTTCGAGCGTAATACAGCCAGCAATAGGTCCTTCGACGAAAACTCGGATCAAACCTTCGGCCCGGGCTTTTGCAATGAGGCGGTGCGCCTTGGTGCTCTGCACGCCCAAGATCTCGGCCACTTCACCTTGGGTCTTACCCCCGGCGAAATGCAACCATGCAGCACGCGCGGCAAGTGCTGCTTCCTCATCGGCGGCTATGGCTGGCGACATGTAGCTCAACGCTATCCCCTAGATTTATGGAATTGAATTATTTTTCTTGTTGTGCAATATTTTTCATATTAGGGTTGAAGTCAAATGAAATCGTCGCTGCAAAGCAGCATTGGCAGTAAGAGGAGAGGATGGGCTTCACAGTTTCAGTGAATACAAACCCTTTGGTGAACCGCTTCGCCGAGCCTGAGGAATTTGTTAATGTGCTTGCAGATGAGGTTGGTATTGGACATATCCAACTGGTGCATGAATTCATTAATCCGTCATGGGATATTTCGACGATCACAAGGCTGACAACACGGATGGCCAAAGCCTTGTCGGCGAAGAAGGCCAAAATCACTTCGGCGATGACGGGACCTTACGGTCGCCTCAACCACTTCGGCCATCCGGATGCTGAGGTACGAGCCTATTATGTGCGCTGGTTCAGAACCTTTGTTGACATTGCTGCTGACTTGGGTTGCCCCGCAATTGGCACGCAATATGCCATTCTCACCTATCACGAAATGGATGATCCGGCGCGCTACCGCTTGGCAATGGAAACAGCACTATCCTGTTGGCGCGACGTGGCCGCACACGCCCAAAAACGCGGACTCAAATATCTCTTCTGGGAGCCAATGTCAGTGGCGCGCGAGTTAGGACACACCTTGCAGGCCACGCAAGAGCTACAAAATTGGATTAACGCCGCGCAATTGCCCGTGCCCTTGGTGCCGATGGTCGATATTGACCACGGCGATGTGACCTCCGCCAACCCGCGTGATGTGGATCCATTTGCTTGGGCCAAAGATTTTGCGACGCAATCACCGATCATCCACATCAAGCAAAGCAGCATGAACAAGGGCGGGCATTGGCCTTTCACCGCGCAATATAACAGCGATGGCCGCATCACGCCGGAGAAATTGCTTGGTGCCATTCGTGCGGGAGGTGGAACTGATAACGAGCTTTGCCTTGAACTCGCTTTTCGTGAGCGCGAGCCCACTGACCGAAACGTAATTGTGGCGTTGAAGGAATCTGTGGCCTATTGGGCACCCTTCGCAAAAACGGGATTCAACTAATGGCTCGCAAATTTCCGTGGATCGGTACATCGTGGAAGATGAATAAAACGCGCGCTGAGGCTGTACAGTTTGCTGAAGCACTGGCGGCATCGCCAGTGGCTCAGACAAAAGCTTGTCAGCCATTTGTCATTCCACCATTTCCTTACATCGTCGAAGTTGCGCAGATTTTGACGCAGACAAAAGTTAAAGTCGGTGCTCAAAATATGCATTGGCATGATGCAGGTGCATGGACCGGCGAGATTTCACCGCTGATGGTGAAAGATTGCGGCGCATCTCTTGTTGAGCTCGGTCACAGTGAGCGGCGCACACATTTCGGCGAGACGGACGAAACAGTGGCGCTGAAAGTACAGACAGCCATAAAACATGGACTCACAGCGCTCGTTTGCATCGGTGACACCAAAGCGGAGTTCGATGCTGGTCAGACAGCCTTAGCGCTGGAACGACAGGTGCGCGGGCTGCTGAAATATGTTTCCGGCAATGCACTAGGTCGGATTATCATCGCCTACGAACCAGTCTGGTCCATCGGTGAGGGTGGCATTCCTGCCTCTCCGGAATTTGCCAACGAGCAGCACATCAAAATTACGGCGCTGGTCAAGTCCATTACAGGGGAAAGCCTACCAATACTTTATGGCGGCAGTGTCAACGCTCAAAATTGTGTGGCCTTGGCTAACCAATCTCACATTGACGGCTTGTTTATTGGGCGTGCGGCCTGGGATGTGATGGGTTATACCGGAATCATCAATTCAGTTATGGAGTCTTTGAAATGAAAATTGCGTTGGGCGGCGATAGCGCCGGAAAACCTCTGATCGATGTGATCGAGGCGCATCTCAAAGCAGTGGGCAAACATGAAGTCAGCAACATGAGCAAAGCTGGTTTATATGCCGACCTCTCGGCCGAAGTGGCGGGCGCTGTAATGGCGGGTAAGGTGGATCGCGCCATCCTCTGCTGCGGCACAGGCATTGGCGTTTGTATTTCGGCCAATAAGGTGCCGGGCATACGTGCCGCACTCACCCATGATACTTATTCCGCCGAGCGTGCAGCCAAGTCCAACAATGCTCAGATCATCACAATGGGCGCACGCGTGATTGGACCGGAACTCGCAAAGGCAATTGTGGACACTTGGCTGGCATCAGAGTTTGACCCCAAGGGATCATCCGCTGCCAATGTGGAAGCCATTAACAAGCTGGATGCAGGCAAGGCCTGAACCGCCATGGCCCAAGTAGCGCTTGGCATAGATTGCGGTACATCGGGCATACGTATAGCAGCGGTCACTCGTGGTGGTATGTTAGTATCTCTGGCAAGCGCTAGCATACTGGCACCGATCACTTCTGGGATGCGCCACCAGCAAGACCCTGCCTTATGGTGGAAAGCTTTGCACGAGGCTTTTGCAAATCTGGATATCAAAGACTATCAACCCGTGGCACTCGCCATTGACGGAACTTCTGGAACGATTTTACCGGTAGACGCAACAGGTAATCCAATCGGCCTTGCCTCCATGTATAACGACATTGCTGAAACCAGTGATGTAGAAAAAATTGCCGCTGTCGCTCCGCTTGAATCAGCTGCACGCGGTGGCACTTCACCCCTCGCGCGCGCTTTGCCATTGCAAAAGGGCGCAGCACATATTTTGCATCAGGCCGATTGGTTGATGGGGAAGTTCTGCGGGCATTTTAATATCAGTGATGAAAACAATGCATTGAAAACAGGCTATGACCCAGTGGTGCGTCGCTGGCCTTCATGGATCGCAGCGACGGGGCTGGACTTGAGACTGTTGCCGCGCGTGGTGCCCGTCGGCACGCGCATCGGCACCATCACCACCGAGGCAGCGGCGCTTTTTAATTTACCCAATGACCTTGCAATTATCAGTGGCACAACAGACGGCTGTGCCGCTTTTCTGGCCAGCGGAGCCAACAGTGTTGGCGATGGTGTCACGTCTTTGGGCACCACGCTCACGCTCAAACTACTGTCAACCAAACCGATCTTTGCGCCGCGCTATGGTATCTACAGCCACCGCATTGGCGATCAATGGTTGGCCGGTGGCGCGTCGAATTCCGGCGGTGGCGTGTTGCATAAGTTTTTCAGCAGAGATCAACTTGCCGTACTCACCCCGCAGCTCAGTCCAGACTCGCCAACAGGCCTCGATTACTACCCTCTGACCGAAGTCGGCGAGCGTTTCCCGGTTGCAGATGCTTTCTTGACACCCCGCCTTGCGCCCCGTCCGGCAAATGATGCGATTTTCTATCAGGCCATTATCGAAGGCATCGCAAGCGTTGAAGCATTGGGCTACCAGCGCCTCTGTGAGCTTGGCGCATCACCTCTAATCAGCATGCGTAGCCTAGGCGGCGGAGCCGGCAATACGGCGTGGACACAAATTCGTTTGAAGAAACTTGGCGTTCCGGCTCTTCCCGCCCTCAGCGAACATCCGGCTGTAGGCACAGCACTTCTTGCTTGGCGCGGTGCGCCGCATCCAGATTGAGCGGGTTGGTAATAGTGCCCAGAAATTCAATGCTATGTCGATTGTAATCTGTCCTGCGCCAGAAAATTACGGAACTGAATTTAATAGGACAATGTGGTCGCGGCCCAACCGATAAGCGGATATGTCGCAGTCCTTGCTCTTCGCATTGCAAAATTTAATTGTGCGTTGCATCATAGTCTGATGGTGATGCCTGAGTTGGTCATTCTTATCGTGGATGAAAGTGCTGATCGCGCGCTGTTGATTGAACAGGCCTTGCGCGAAGCCGGGCACAGGTCAGTCAAGACCATTTACCAACTCAGAGGTGTTGCCCGCGAGATTGAACTTCAAGCACCCGATGTTATTGTCATGGATTTAGGCAATCCTGAACGTGATTTTTTAGAGCACATGTTTCGCTTGTCCAAATCACTGCGCAAACCCATTGCTATGTTTGTAGATCAATCCAGCGATGAAGCAATGTTGAACGCAGTCGAGGCGGGCGTGTCGGCCTATGTGGTGGACGGCCTCAAGCGCGAACGAGTGAAACCAATCTTGGACTTAGCCATTGCACGTTTCAAAGCTTTTGAAAAACTGCGCGGTGAACGTGATGACGCCATTCAAGCTTTGAATGACCGTAAAGTGATTGACCGCGCCAAAGGTATTTTGATGTATCAGCAAAAAATATCTGAAACGGCTGCATTCGAGATGATGCGCAGCGCTGCCATGCAGCAGAGCCGCTCATTGGCCGATATTGCGCGCGCCGTTCTCAAAGCTGCAGAATTGAAAAAGGAGCAAATATGACCATAATTCGCGCGGGCTTTTTGCCACTTCTTGATTCCGCAATCCTCATTGTCGCGCGCGAAAAAGGGTTTGCATTCGATAAAGGTATTGAACTTCAACTTTTACGTGAAACCTCTTGGGCCAATATCAGAGATCGAATTTCAGTTGGCCAGTTGGATGTGGCCCATATGCTTGCCCCTCTGCCAGTAGCGCAAAACCTTGGCCTCTCGCCGTTGAAGAACCGCATCATTGTACCTTTTGCGCTGGGCTTAGGTGGTAATGCGATTACAGTTTCAAATGATTTGTTTCAAAAGCTGGATGGTATTGATCACAGGTGCCGGACAAGTCCAGCGCGCGCGGGTGCAGCTTTGAAAGCTGTGATTTCAAATCCACTACAGCCAAAGCTTACCTTCTCCGTTGTCCACGCTTTTTCATCGCATGCTTATGAGTTGCGCTACTGGATGGCTGCTTGCGGAATTGATCCGACGCGAGATGTGAACATCACCATCGTTCCGCCCAGCATGATGGCCGATGCATTGGCGAGCGGCGAGATTGACGGCTTCTGTGTGGGCGAACCTTGGAACAGCGTTGCTGTCGCTGCTGGATCGGGCACCATTCTTACAACCAAATCCGCCATCTGGCGCTCGAGCCCTGAGAAAGTTTTGGGCATTACAGAAAAATGGGCGATTGCTAATCCCGAAACAGTTGATGCATTGATAGTGGCGCTGCATCATTCGGCCTTTTGGTGCCAAGATTTGCAAAACTATGAGGAACTCGCTTCGATTCTGAGCAGTGAAAGTTATGTAGGTGTGCCCGCTTCTATTCTGGAATCGACGCTCGCTTGTAACTTGCCGGGGCTCGGCCCGGTTGATGACTTCATCGGCTTTTCAAATCGTGCTGCGAACTTCCCGTGGCAGAGCCATGCTCTGTGGTTCTTCAGTCAGATGGTACGCTGGAATGAAATCGCATTCAGCGACACGGCGGAGGATGCGGCCCGTTCGACATACAGGCCAGATATCTATCGTCGTGCCTTGGCCAAAGCAGGGGTTAGCATGCCCGGCGGCAGTTCAAAAGTGGAGGGCACTTTGAAAATAGCAACACTGATGCCCGCTCTCGGCGGCGAATTGCTGCTGGGGCCAGATGGATTTTTTGATGGAAAAACCTTCGACCCTGATCAAATCAAAAGCTACATCGCCAGTTTCTTGTGAATGTTGCGTTGCACAAAAATTGATCTGGTTGCTGCCTGTTTTGACAGCATAGATTTTTGATCAATTCCATAAATCACAGTAAAGCATTGAAAAATATGAGTTAAATATTTTTGTAAAACTGGCACGCGCCGTGCAGCGTGGTCTGCGAAGTTAGATTCCGGCAATGGCGCCGGCAGGAGGGCATCGAAAGATGTTTCACCTGTCGGCGCTTTGTTATTTTGGTCACAGGAGAAGTTTATGCCCCATTCCATTTCGCGTCGTTCTTTTCTCAAAACATCAGCAGCAACCTTAGCCGCCGCGAACGCTCTGCTGCCCTTTGGTGCAGCTTCTGCTTCGGACGCCCCAGAAGTGAATGCTGTAAAGTTGGGCTTTATTGCGCTGACAGATTCCTCGCCCCTCATCATAGCCAAAGAAATGGGCTTATTTGATAAATATGGCCTCAGCGGCGTCGAGGTGATGAAGCAGGCCTCATGGGGTGCCACGCGCGATAATCTTGTTTTGGGTTCCGCCGGCAATGGAATTGATGGCGCGCACGTCCTCACTCCGATTGCATATGGTCTGACAACTGGCGCAATCACGCAGGACAAACAACCTGTGCCGATGAAAATTCTGGCACGCTTGAATTTAGATGGCCAAGCGATATCAGTTTCCAAAGCTTTCGCAGATTTGAAGGTGGGTCTTGATGCCTCGCCATTGAAAGCCGCCTTTGCCAAGAAGAAGGCCGAAGGCGTCATGGCCAAAATCGCCGTCACCTTTCCTGGTGGGACACATGATTTGTGGATGCGCTATTGGTTGGCCGCAGGCGGCATTGATCCCAACAAGGATGTTGAAATGATTGTGGTGCCACCGCCGCAAATGGTGGCCAACATGAAAGTGGGTACCATGGATGCATTCTGCGTGGGCGAGCCATGGAATGCACAACTTGTTTCGCAAGACATTGGCTATACAGCGCTGACCACCGGCGAACTCTGGGCCAATCATCCCGAAAAATCACTCGCCTTGCGAGCTGACTTCACCGAGAAATATCCAAAGGCCACCCAAGCTTTGTTAATGGCCGTGATGGAAGCCCAACAATGGGCTGATTCAGATGCCAACAAGGATGAGCTAGCTGACATTGTTTCAAAGCGCGCCTGGTTCAACATCAAGAAGGAAGATATCTTGGGCCGCCTGAAGGGCGATATTGACTATGGCAACGGTAAAACAGTTTCGGCCTCGCCACATCTGATGAAATTCTGGCGTGATCAATCAAGCTTCCCGTTCAAGAGCCACGACACGTGGTTTCTCACCGAGAACCAGCGCTGGGGCCGCGTAAAGTTGGACGCGGATGTAGCGGCACTCGTAGCCAAGGTAAACGGTGCTGACTTGTGGCGCGTTGCAGCCAAGGCCTTGGGCGTTGCAGATATTCCAACGAGCGACTCGCGCGGCGTGGAAAAATTCTTCGACGGCAAGAGTTTTGATCCCGCTAACCCAAAAGCCTATCTCGACGGGCTTACGATTAAAGCGGGGGCCTAAGCTGAATGATTATGCCGGTCCGTAAAGTGATTACTGAAACGCCTGGCATTGAACCGAAGGCAGAGGCAAGCATTGTGCCTTTTCCAAAAGCAAAATCTGTGAAGAGTAGAAAGTTGACGATCAACTTTGAAAAACTGGCGGCGGTGATTTTGCCGCCAGTGCTCGTTGTTATGTTCTTGCTGCTCGCTTGGCAATTGGCAGCGGGGCATCCCGGTGCGCGCTTGCCGTCACCTTTGCAAATTTTTGCCGATAGCCATGACCTGATCTTGCATCCCTTCTTCGATAATGGTGGAACTGACAAAGGCCTTGGCTGGCACATTCTGGCATCGCTTAGTCGCGTAGCCTTAGGCTATGCGATTGCTGCTGTAGTAGGTGTGGCCGTGGGCACATTGATCGGCGCATCACAGTTTTTTTCGCGCGGCTTTGATCCTATTTTTCAAATCCTACGCACAGTTCCACCACTTGCATGGTTGCCAATTTCACTGGCCGCTTTTCATGACAGCCAGCCATCGGCAATTTTTGTTATTTTTATCACGTCGGTCTGGCCTATCATCATTAACACCGCAGCGGGTATTCGCAATATTCCCGATGACTATCGCAATGTGGCGCGCGTCATCAATCTCAACCCGCTCCAATACTTTATCCACATCATGGTGCCGGCCGCTGCCCCCTATATTTTCACAGGCCTTCGCATCGGCATTGGCCTTTCGTGGTTGGCAATCGTAGCGGCTGAAATGTTGATTGGTGGCGTGGGCATTGGCTTCTTCATCTGGGATGCTTGGAATTCATCTCACATCAGCGACATCATTGTGGCGCTGGTTTACGTGGGCCTCGTGGGTTTTGTGTTGGATCGCTTGGTTACATTTGCAGGTCATATCGTGACCCGTGGCACATCGGCGAACTAAGGATCATCATGACACTAAAACCCTATCTCTCACTTACACTTGTCAACAAAAGCTTCAAGCGTGGCAATGCCACATCTGAAGTTTTGCGTGGCGTTAGTCTTGATGTCGCAAAGGGTGAATATGTTTCGCTCATCGGTCATTCGGGTTGTGGCAAATCAACATTGCTGAACATTATCGCGGGCCTCACGCTTGCATCTTCCGGTGGTGTGTTGCTTGAGGACAAATATGTGAATGTACCGGGGCCAGATCGCGCTGTGGTGTTTCAAAACCACTCGCTGCTGCCATGGCTTACTGTCTACGAAAACGTGCAGCTTGCCGTAGATAAAGTTTGGCGGGCCGAAAGCAAGGCCAAGCGTCAAGCCCGTATTCTTTCAGCGCTTAATCTTGTTCACATGACTCCTGCGAAAGATAAGCGACCTTCTGAAATTTCGGGCGGGATGAAGCAGCGCGTGGGCATTGCACGGGCATTGGCAATGGAACCCAAGGTATTGCTGCTCGACGAACCCTTCGGTGCGCTCGACGCCTTAACCCGTGCCCATCTGCAAGACCAAGTTATGCAAATTCAACAAGAGCAAAAAAATACGGTGATCATGATCACTCATGATGTTGATGAAGCTGTGCTTCTCTCTGATAGAATTGTCATGCTGACCAACGGCCCAGCGGCCACTATCGGCGAAATTCTCGAAGTAAAGCTACCTCGCCCACGGCGCAGGCTCGAACTGGTGACAGACCCGGTTTACACGCACGCGCGCGAAGCGGTTTTAAAATTCTTGTATGAACGAAACAAATTTGTGGAAGCCGCATAATGAAACAGAAACTGGTAATCATTGGCAACGGCATGGCGCCCGGACGTATGTTGGAGCACTTGCTCGAACTTGCCCCTGATCAATATGAGGTCACAATTTTTAACGCAGAACCGCGCGTCAATTATGATCGGATCATGTTGTCGCCCGTTCTTTCCGGCGAAAAGACTTTCGAGCAAATCGTCATTCATGGAGATGGCTGGTACATTAAGCATGGCATCACCTTGTATAAGGGCTGCAAGATCAAGACCATTGATCGCGTTGCAAAAACCGTGACATCCGAAACTGGCATTGTTGAGAGCTACGACAAGCTGGTGATTGCCACGGGTTCTGTCCCTTTCATTATTCCCGTACCTGGTCACAATCTTGCTGGCGTGCTGGCTTACCGCGATCTTGATGATGTGACTGCGATGATGCTAGCCGCGAAATCGCGTGGCAATGCCGTTGTAATTGGGGGCGGCCTATTGGGCCTCGAAGCTGCGGCGGGTCTTTCCGAGCAAGGGATGAAAGTAACGGTCATCCACATCATGCCAACACTGATGGAACGCCAGCTTGACCCCGCCGCAGGTCATTTACTCAAGAAGGCCGTCGAGGAACGCGGCATTACAGTTCTCAATGGTGCCAATACCAAATCGATTGTCGGTGAGAAATTTGTCGAAGGCGTTGAACTGGCCGACGGCACGGTCATCCCTGCGAATGTTGTTGTGATGGCCGTGGGCATTCGTCCTAACACCGCTTTGGCCAAAGAGAGTGGACTTGAAATCAAGCGCGGTATTGCAGTTGATGATCAGATGCGCACATCCGACCCAGATATTTATGCCCTCGGCGAATGCGCTGAACACAATGGAATGGTCTACGGGTTGGTCGCTCCGCTTTATGAGATGGCAGGAGTTCTGGCCAAAACTTTCGCAAGCGAAACCGCGGCCTATAAAGGTTCGGTCACAGCCACGAAACTGAAAGTCACGGGTATCAATCTCTATTCGGCTGGCGATTTTGCCGAAGCCGCAGACCGTGAAGAGATTGTTTTGCGCGATGCGTCGCGCGGCATTTACAAACGCCTCGTCATCAAAGAAAACCGCATCATTGGAGTCGTCATGTATGGCGACACAGGCGATGGGCCATGGTTCTTTGACAAACTCAGAAAAGCTGAAGATATTTCCGCTGATCGCGAGATGTTGATCTTCGGACAAAGCTATGCCGGAGGTGTTCCGCTGGACCCTATGGCGGCCGTTGCAGCCTTAACCCCTGACGCAGAAATTTGCGGGTGCAACGGCGTATGTAAGGGTAAGATTGTCGATGCCATCGCAGCAAAAAATTTGACCACGCTTGATGAGGTGCGCGCTCATACAAAAGCTTCAGCCTCGTGCGGTTCATGCACAGGGCTGGTTGAAAAACTGCTCGTGCTATCGTTGGGTGATGGTTACAAACCGAAGGCCGTTCAACCCATGTGTGACTGTACAGATCTGGGCCATGCCGATGTGCGGCGATTAATTGTCGCCAAGCCTTTGAAGTCCATCCCGCAACTCATGCAAGAATTGGAATGGAAAACGTCTTGCGGCTGCGCCAAATGCAGGCCAGCGCTCAACTATTATTTGATCGCCGAGTGGCCGGGCGAATATGTTGATGACAGTCAATCGCGTTTCATTAACGAACGTGTGCATGCCAACATTCAGAAAGACGGCACTTACTCTGTGGTGCCACGCATGTGGGGCGGCATGACATCGTCGAAAGAGCTTCGCGCCATTGCCGATGTGACCGACAAGTTCCAAATCCCGGCCGTTAAAGTCACAGGTGGCCAGCGCATTGATTTGCTCGGCGTGAAGAAAGAAGACTTGCTCGCCGTCTGGGCCGATCTCAATGCAGCTGGCATGGTGTCGGGTGCGGCTTATGCCAAGGGATTGCGCACCGTGAAAACCTGTGTCGGGTCTGATTGGTGCAGGTTTGGCACACAAGATTCAACCGGACTCGGCATACGCCTTGAAAAATTCATGTGGGGATCTTGGACGCCGGCAAAGGTGAAACTCGCGGTCTCCGGTTGCCCGCGCAATTGTGCTGAGGCAACCTGCAAAGACATTGGTGTGATCTGTGTTGATTCAGGTTTCGATATTCATTTTGCAGGCGCTGCTGGCCTCGATATTAAAGGCACAGAAGTTCTGGGCCATGTGGATTCAGAAGATGAAGCCGTTGAGGTGATCGCAGCTTTAACACAGCTCTACCGCGAGCAGGGCCATTATCTTGAGCGCATCTACAAATGGGCCAAGCGGGTTGGAATTGACTCGATCAAAGAAAAAATAATGGCCGACAAAGAAAAACGCCGCGCCTATTTCGAACGTTTCAAATTTGCACAAACATTCTTGCAAGTTGATCCATGGGAAGAGCGCGTAAATGGCAAAGAAGCACATGAGTTTGAAGCAATGCGCTCATTTCCGAAATTGATGGCGGCAGAATAATCATGGATGAATGGACTGAAATTGGCGCGATTGAAGACGTGCCAATGCGCGGCTCTCGCGTCGTTACAACCCCGCAGGGCGACATCGCCATTTTTAAAGCAGCCGACGGTCGGATTTTTGCGCTCTGGGATAGATGCCCACACAAGGGCGGGCCTCTGTCACAGGGTATTGTGCATGGCCATTCCGTCACATGTCCCCTGCACAATTGGGTGATCGGTCTTGAGACAGGCGAAGTCAAAGGCCCCGATCAAGGCTGTGCCCGCAAAGTGAAATGTCGGGTTGAGGATGGAATTGTCTTGATCGAAACAGCCTCTGTTTTACAGCGCGTCGCATGACAACCATCCGCACAACTTGCCCTTATTGCGGCGTAGGGTGCGGCGTAATGGCTACCCCCAAAGAAGATGGCAGCGTTGCGATAACGGGCGACCCTGATCACCCCGCCAATTTTGGCAAGCTCTGTTCAAAAGGTTTGGCACTGGGTGAAACCATGGGCGATGAGCAGAGGTTGCTGCATCCGCACGTCAATGGCGCACGTGTCGGTTGGGAGGAGGCCACGGCTTTAGTCGGGCAAAAATTCAGCGATGCTATCACGGAGCACGGGCCGGATTCAGTCGCTTTCTATGTGTCGGGCCAGTTTCTCACCGAAGACTATTATGTTGCCAACAAGTTGATGAAAGGGTTTATCGGCTCGGCCAATATCGACACAAACTCACGCCTGTGCATGGCCTCTGCAGTGGCCGGATATAAACGCGCCTTCGGTGCTGATGTGGTGCCGTGCAATTATTCAGATTTGGAAGAAGCCGATCTTGTGGTGATTACAGGGTCTAATTTCGCTTGGTGCCATCCTGTGTTGTTCCAGCGCCTTCAAGCCGCGCGCGAAACGCGAGGCACAAAAATCGTCGTGATCGATCCGCGCCGCACAGTTACGGCAGAAGCAGCCGATTTGCATTTGGCTATTGCGCCGCAGAGTGACGTGGCGTTGTTCAACGGCTTGCTCAAATATCTTTATGCCCAAGGCGAAATTGATAGTGTTTTCGTTCATGCCAATACTGGAGGACTAACACAAGCCCTGCTAGTTACGGGCGAGTGGACGATTGCGAAAGTGGCCGAGGCTTGCGGGCTCACTGCGGAAGTAATTGAGAACTTCTATCAACTCTTCGCTAAGACCCCCAAAACCGTCACCGCGTTTTCGATGGGTGTCAACCAGTCAACATCAGGCACCGACAAGGTAAACGCTATCATCAATTGTCATTTGCTCACAGGCCGCATTGGCAAGCCCGGCACCGGACCATTTTCAATCACGGGCCAGCCCAATGCGATGGGTGGGCGCGAAGTTGGCGGCCTTGCCAATATGTTGGCGGCCCACATGGAAATCGAAAATGCTGGACACCGCGACGCTGTACAAGCGTTCTGGGCGTCACCTCGTATAGCTCATAAGCCCGGATTAAAGGCCGTCGATCTTTTTCAAGCTGTGCATGATGGTCGCATCAAAGCCCTGTGGATCATGGCGACCAACCCTGCCGTATCGATGCCCGATTCAAATTTCATTGCTGAGGCATTAAAGGCTTGCCCCTTTGTGGTGGTGTCCGACGTCACTGCTAACACTGAGACAGCGCAATACGCTCATGTGCTGTTGCCCGCCCAAGGCTGGGGCGAAAAAGATGGCACGGTGACTAACTCCGAACGACGCATTTCGCGCCAACGTCGATTTATTGAGCCTGAAGGCGAAGCCCGTGCTGATTGGCGCATGATGGCTGATGTCGCTAAAGTTATGGGGCATGCTGGTTTTGATTATACATCTCCCGCTGATGTATTTGCAGAACATGCGCAGCTCACTGCCATTGCAAATGGTGGCAAAAGAAGGCTCGATCTTACCGATTGGTCAATCCAAGATTATGAGACTCTGAGTCCGCAACAGTGGGGTGGAGAAAAGCCATTTGACAATGGAAAATTTCAAACCCCCAACGGCAAGGCGCGTTTTGTTCCAACGCAATATATTGCAATAGAACAAACTGGCTTAACACTGAATACAGGCCGCATCCGCGATCAGTGGCATACGATGACGCGCACGGGATTGGTGCCAAAACTCTTTGGCCACCGTGCCGAACCACATGTTGAAATTTCTCCGCAAGATGCAATCCGCCTCAGCATCGTTCCAGCCAGTATCGTAGAGGTGTCAAGCACGAATGGCACAAGTCTCGCGCGCGCACTGGTGTCGGATGCTATGCCGCCCGGTCAGATTTTTCAGTCGATCCATTGGAGCTCAAGCTACGCCATTAATGCTTTGGCAAATTCGGCATCATCGTTGACTGTTGATCCAGTGAGCGGCCAACCCGCTCTGAAATCCTCTCAAGTGTCACTGCGCCCTTATCAAGCAACGTGGTATGGGTTTGGCGTTTCGCTTGAAATTGTAACTTGCAAGCTCGATTATTTTGCGACGCACCCACTCAGCAGAGGGTTTGCATTTGAATGCGCCGACAAGTCCTTACCAACAAGCTGGTTGGTGTTCATTCAAGAATTGTTTCCGAAAATCATATTATCGAGTTTCGTACATGGATCAAATCCAACGCAATTTCGTTGCCTTGCCCTAAATGACGGACAATTGGCCTTTGCATTGTTTGTAAGTGATAAGCCTATTGCGGCATCACGTGAATGGCTGCAACAACAGCTTGGTAAATCTGTAAATCCTTCAGAAATTCTAGCGGGCCGACCGCTCATAGCAGGAGAAGATAGAGGCCCCATACTCTGCGCCTGCATGAATGTCGGTCGTAATCAAATCTCGCACTTTGTCGCTGAAAACCCAACTGTATCGTTGCAGGTTATATGTGAGGCAACAGGAGCTGGAACAGGCTGCGGTTCATGCCGCATGGAAGTACAAAGGATGATCAACGAATCTCAGGTATTTTCTCATGCTGCCGAATAAGCGAGTTCACAATAGTGGTGGGCGAAGCTATGCAGGCAATTTGGAAAACGGAATCGCTTCTGTAAATTGTGCGAAGCTCAATTTGGTTTATAAAACGCCAAAAGCGACAACTCTAAAACAGATAGATGCAAACATTGCCACGTTATTATGGTGACGTGATCACAGCTCGAACTCAGCCGGACGGTGCTAGCGAAAGATTAATTGAAGTTCAACGCGTTGATCGGCGTACATAACAGCTCGTGCAAACATTTTTTTGCTTAAAACTTTTTGCACGTAAGAACCTGTGTTAACGCAAATCAACACTTTAATAACAAACCACCCAGACCGACCACACTCTTCTGTTGCCTAATAAAGCGCTATGCAAGATTTGTGATTTCCCCGTAGAGTTTAATTAAGTCCTTAGCGTTTTCGATATCTGGTTCGCGCTCTCCGCTTTCGATTTCAAATCCAAGCTCGACAACACGTCGATTCATCGGCGCCTCACGTCCGTGCTTGCGAAGCATATCGACAACCCAGCCATTCACTTCCTGCACTTCCGCTCGACGGCCCTTTTTCCAATCTTGAAGAGATGTGACCAGCGTATCTGGCCGCGAAAAGGTTTTCAAAACCTCATCAAAAATCTGATCGACATAGCGTTCCGGATGATTGGTCATAACGGCAGGCATGCCGATAATTGGTATGATCTTCGCACCATCTGCGAGCGCTGCTTGCATGGCCTCATATCCCGCAAGTCGCATAACTTCCAGCATGCCAGGGAAGCGTGCCGCATCATTGAGCGGCAAGTTGACAATTGCTGAGGGAATGAGTTCTGCGGCGTTGACAACGAGCTTCATCCATTTGGCCGAGCGGATATCATCCATTACTTCAACCCGACCTGAAAGGCGGAGAATTTTGGCAACAGCTTCCACACGCGTTTGGGTTTTAGGATCAAGCGCGCCAAGTGCGAACCAAGATTCTTCGTGATCATTCTGACGGTTGGTGACGCCGGGCACCCACATATTAGAAGCAATCTCAATGACCGCGCCAATGGTGCGCTCACGACCCAAAATGTTAGCAATGTCTTCGTGGGTCATGCCGTTTTGCAATCCGACAATCAAACCATCTGCTGCAAGAACGGGCTTGATCATCTCACAAGCCCATTTGGTGTCGTAGGCTTTTACGACGAGGAAAACGAGATCGAATTGCCCCTTCACTTCAGCAATCTGGCAGAGATGAAGTGCATTCACTTTGGCATTAATCGTGCGTTCGGGAAGATGAACCGTGATCCCATTTCTGCGAATGGCTTCAATGTGATCTGGCCACTGGTCAATGAAGGTAACATCCAATCCTGCCAATGCAAAATCAGCGGCAATAGAAGCGCCTTGTGCGCCCGTACCCAGAAACGCGATGCGCGGACCTTTTTCTGTATTCCAACTCATAACGTTGCTCCTGCCGCTTGGGCCTCGCGCACCAAAACAAAAAAGTCGTCTTCGCCAAGGCCATGAGCAATGCTGTTCTGATAGATTTTATGAATATGCGCGTTAAGCGGCAGAGGATATTCTGATGCGGAGAGCAGAAGTTCTAAATCTTTGTTCAGCATCATTAGGCTTGCCGCAGCTTTATAATTGCCCTGCACAATCATATCAGTCTTGTAGCCGATAAGTGGCGAGGCAACCGCACTTTGATTGATGACCGAGAGCATGGCGGTATTGTCGAGGCCACCGCTTTGTCCAAAGGCCAAAGCTTCTCCGAGCAATGCCGAAGTAGCTGCGACCAAGCTGTTCAGCACAAGCTTCATCACGCGGGCTTCTTCGCCTTCGCCCACATGAAAGGTTTTACGAGCGAAGACGGCGAAGATCGATGTGAGATCATCAAATGCGCGCTTGGATCCAGAGACAACGGCTGTGAGAGTGCCTGTCTCGGCCATTGCGGTCGAACCGGACACCGGTGAACGCAGGTAGGTGATATTCTTCTTTTTAAACTTAGCTGCAATCTCGGCAGAAATTTTTGGCGACACCGTGCTGACATCAATGAACGTGGAGCCATCCCTCATGATGTTGGATAGCTCTGCTGCAATTTGGTCCAAAGCGGCATCGTCAGACAGCGATGAGAACACAATGTCGGAATTTTGCACCACCGCTTTGACAGTGGCGACCGCATTGATGCCTGCAGTTTTTAACTTTTCCAGCTTAGTACTATTTCGCGCGAGGGCGGTGACTTCATGTCCTGCTTGTTTATAGCATACACAAATGGGAAATCCCATTTTGCCAGCACCAATCCAGCCAATCCGTTTCAAGTCGCTCATCCTAAGCTACCTTATCTTGTTCTGCTTTTTCACGGGCTAATCGACCGCGCTCACGCGCCTCAAATGTGCGTTTGCACATGCGGTCGAGGAGCTCGATCATTTCTTTGAGAGTGTCCCGCGCAATGCCTTGGGTAATGAAGACGATCCGTGTGCGGGTATCGGCACTTGGCCATTTTTCCAGCCAGGTCAGATTGTGTAGCAGGTGTTGTACACCCTGCACCACAGCGGGTTTTCCAGGTTCTTCAAAAATGTTGATCAAGCCTTTGACGCGCAGCAGACTGGGCCCCAGATTTTGAGTGATGCCATCAAGCAGGAACTGCAACTCTTCGCGTGCCAGTGGGTTTGAGCGCGTGAGAACAAAGCTCTCGATACCTTTGGCGCTAAGATGCTGCGGCACGTCTTGATCTTTCACGCCGTCGGCTTCGGCACTTTTCTGGACATAAGCTTCATAAGTGGCGATTGACAGCCATTCTGTTGGATCGGCCATTGAATCTGCGGCATCAAAACCTTTATGCATCAACAAGGGTGCAACGGCTTCAGTTCTAAAATCTACCTTCGAGATTTTTGCGGCGGGATTGATGGTTTGTAGCTGGGCGCTCAGTTCCTCGTATATATCAGCATCTTTCATATCGAGTTTTGAAATCAGAAGATCATCAGCCAGCGCCACTTGCCGCAGCGCCTCATTATGATTTTGCGCCGTTGCCTCCCAATTAACGGCATCAACCACTGTGACCACATTCACCACACGGTAAAGTCCATCTAATGTGGGTTCAGACAAGAAGGCTTGGAGCACCGGGCCCGGTTCAGCCAACCCGGTTGTCTCAATTACCACATTGTTGAAATCCGGCAGATCGCCCCTTGCGCGGTCATGATACAAGCTGTTCAACGTGGCAATCAAATCGCTCTTCACGGTGCAGCACAGGCAGCCATTTTCGAGAACCACAACGGCGTCATTGCTGCTGGTATAAAGCTGATGATCCAGCCCCACTTCACCAAATTCATTGACCACAACAACCGTCTTGGCGAGGTCAGGCGATTTCAGCCCTGCATTGATGAGTGTGGTTTTACCGCTACCCAAAAAGCCCGTGACAAGTGTGACTGGAATGCGGCTGGCATGATTGAGTGACATATGGGTTATCCCACAACCTCGCAACCGGGCAGGCCACAGGAGATCAAATGATCGGAAGGATAGTTTGTGATGATCTCACAGCCATCCTTGGTGACCACAACTTCTTCTTCAATGCGCGCAGCACCTGAACCATCATTCGAACCTTTCCAAGTCTCAAGCGCAAATACCATACCTTCTTTGAGAGGGCGGGTCTGGCCTTTGAACCGCTTCGAGAAAATTGGACGCTCCCACAGCGACATGCCAACGCCGTGGCCATATTGCAGTAGAAAAGCTTCTTCCTCATCCTTATAGCCAAACTCATGCGCATCAGGCCACACGGCGGCCACTTCATCGGGTGTGACACCGGGTCTGATCATATCCATTGAAGCGCTCAACCATTTGGATGCTGTTTCATAAGCATCAATCTGGTTGTTGTTGGGCTGGCCACAAATAAAGGTGCGGTAATAGCAAGTGCGATAACCATTATAGCTGTGCATGATGTCGAGGAAGATCATATCGCCGGGCTGGATCATGCGATCAGAAAACGTGTGCGAATGCGGGCGGCCACGGCGGCCAGAAACCGAGTTCACACATTCAACGCGCTCCGAGCCCATGCGGAACAAACGGTCATTTGCAATGGCTACCAGCTCGTTCTCCTTGGTGCCAGGGCGAATGGCGCGGGCGATATCAACATAAGTTGCATCCACCATGCCGGCAGCCATTTTTAAAAGCTCAATTTCATCGCCGGTTTTCACTTCGCGCGCATCAAGCATGGCCTGTTGGCCATCAACCACCTCAATGCCTTCGGCTTCAAGCGCGCGCAACATGCCAAGCTCCATCAAGTCAACACCCAAAGGCATGTTGGCAATTCCGTAATGCACGAGAGCTTTCTTAATCTGCTTGGCAAAATCTTGGCTCACGCCAAGGCTGGGCGGAATGGCGCCCTGCATGGTGGTGATGGGCGCTGCCACGTTATCCTTGATCCAAGGCGATGAGATGCGCTTGGCGGGAGGGGCAGGGTCCCACAAAAAAGGTGAACCTTCAGCAGGACAGAGGCAGTAGCGGAAGAACTTGTCGCGCGCCCATTCGCCAATATGGGTTGCTGTCACATAGCGGATATTGTCAAAGTTAAAACAGAGCACGCCGCCAAGGCCTGCATTGCGAACCGCAGTTTGCGCTTTGGCCAGACGTTCTTTCGACATGCGGCTGTAATCAACACCCTCTTCCCAATCCTTGGCCATCTGGCCCCATGAAGCGGTCGCATAAGGGCTGTTGTATTTCATGATGTTTCTCCCAACTCTCCGGCCCATTTTTTTGTTTCGAGAGTTTCTTTTAATTTTGATAAAAATGCCGCCGCATAAGCGCCATCAAAAGCTCGGTGGTCAAAGCTTTGGCCCAATGTGCCCATCAGGCGTGCGGCGATGAAGTCACCTTCTGCTGTGGTGATCACAGCAGGCTTCTTGCGGATCGCATCACTGGAGAGGATGGCCACTTGCGGTGCGTTTATGATTGGAGACGTAAAGCTGGTACCGAATGCCCCATTGTTAGTGATCGAATAAGTGCCGCCCGCTAAATCGGAAGGCGTCAATTTGTTGGTACGGGCCCTTTCAATCTGGCGGCCAAGCGCTTTGGCCAACCCCTGCAAGGTAAAGTCCTGCACCGCATGCACCACAGGCACCACGAGGCCCTTGTGGTTGAGATCAACGGCGATGCCAAGGTTGATATCTTTCGACAGCAACAATGATTTGCCATCAAATCGCGCATTCACTTGCGGGAAAGCTTGCAAGGCAATACAGCAGGCCCGAGCGATGAAGGGCAAATAGGTGAGCGAGTAGCCTGTCTGAGCTTTAAAGCGATCTTTGTGACGGTTGCGCACAACTTCGATTTCAGTAAAATCAACATCGATGGCTTGGAACACATGTGGGATATTACGCCAGTTCTCCGCCAGCTTTTCCCCGGTGCGCAAGCGAATAGTGTTGAGTGTGATCACATCACCGCTGAAGTCAGCCTTGGCTGCGGGAACAGGCATTGCGGCGATTTGTGGTGAAGGCGAAAAACTCAGCACATCCTTTTCTTCAATCTTGCGCAAGCCTTTGGCTGATGCCTCGTGTGCCAATGCGTTTACATCAATACCCCGCTGGGCAATCAACCGCCTTGCGAGCGGTGTGATGCGAAAATCGTATGGCCCTTTGGCGCTGCCATAATTGGCAATGGGGGTGTGCACTTCGTCAAAAGCCGAAAAGTTCTTGGGAGCGCTTGGCCTTGAAGGTGTCGGTGTTACCGCTACCGCGGCGGGAGGTGCCAGCCTAGTTGCACTGGCTTCGCCGTCAAGTTCGGCCACCGTCATCCCAATTTTTGCTGTTTCGCCATTGCCAGTGTTGATCGCCGTCAGCGTGCCAGCAACAATGGCTTCAACTTCAACCGTCACCTTATCAGTTTCGACTTCGAACAGACGGTCGCCAATTTTGACGTCATCGCCAACGGCTTTGAACCATGTGAGGATCTTGCCCTCAGCCACTGTCTCACCCAATTGCGGCATGATGATTGTACTGGCCATGATCAACCGTTCATCACGCGAACGATTTTTTCAACGATCCGCGCTGCATTTGGCAAAGCCAAATCTTCCAGATGATCAGCAGCAGGCAGAGGGATATGCGGCGTTGTGATGCGTACAATCGGGCCATCCAGATCCCAGAAGCCTTCTTCAGCAACGATGGACGCAATCTCGGCACCCCAACCCAGCAGACGTGGGTTTTCTTCAACGGTGAACAAACGGCCTGTTTTGGCAACTGAAGCCAACATGGTCTGCGTATCCAGCGGCACCAGCGAACGCACGTCAATTACCTCGGCATCAATGCCATGGTCGCGCGCCAAAATCTCAGCAGCGTCCATGGCGCGATGCACCATCAAGGCCAGTGCTAGAATCGTGCAGTCTTTGCCTTTGCGCAAAATCTTGGCCGTGCCCAGCGTATCGACAATCTCGCCGTCGGGCACTTCACCCTTGGTGGCATAAAGCGCTTTGTGTTCATGGAAAATAACGGGATTATTATCGCGAATTGCTGCCGCCATCAGGCCAATCACATCCACGGGTGAAGAGGGGGCCACAACTTTGAGGCCCGGGATCATCATCGTCCAGTTTTCGACCGACTGGGAGTGCTGCGCGCCAAAGCGCACACCTGCACCATTACCCGTGCGGATAACCAAGGGGCATCTCACTTGACCATTGGTCATATAAGAAATCTTGGGCATTTCGTTGGCGATGTAATCAAAACACACTGCGATGAAATCTGAAAACATGATTTCAGCAATGGGGCGAAGACCCGTCATGGCTGCACCCATGGCAGCACCAAGAATGGCCTGTTCTGAGATCGGCGTATCGCGCACCCGCAAGGGGCCAAATTTTTCGTAGAGGCCCACAGTGGCTTTAAACACACCGCCCGCTTTGCCAATATCTTCACCCAGAAACACAACATTTTTGTCGCGTTCCATTTCCTGTGAAATGCCGCGGATCACGGCATCGCGATAGCTTAGTTCCGCCATGCCCAGCCTCCATCAGCATAAACATCCGTTGTGAGAAGCTCGACAGGTGCGGAAGGCGAGGCCTTGCACAACTCTGTTGCACGTTCAACTTTGACCATGCTTTCTTCTTCGATGGTTTTGATTTGCGCATCGGTGAAGCCGAAATCCTTCATGCGCTGTTTGTAAATGATCAGGGGGTCACGCTCTTTCCATTTTTCCAATTCGCCTTCGGGGCGATATTTGCCAGGATCCGCACGAGAATGGCCGGAATGGCGATAGGTGAGGCATTCAATCAGCGTGGGGCCACCACCATTGCGCGCCTTTTCAATGGCCGCATTGGCGCTGCGGTAAACCACATCAGCATCATTGCCATCGATCACAATTTTTTCAAGTCCGTAGGCCGATGCTCGGTCACCAGCGGGGCTTGCCACAGCAGTCACATCCGCGTTCAATGTATATTCCATATAGAGATTGTTCTCGCAGACAAACACCACCGGCAGTTTCCATATCACCGCGAAATTCAGGGCTTCATGGAATGCGCCGATATTGGTTGTGCCATCGCCAAAGAAGCAAACAGACACGTCCTTCTCGCCCAGATATTGCGCGCGCCAAGCTGAGCCGCAGGCAATCGGCAAATGCGCGCCGATAATAGCATAGGAACCCATAACACCGTGCTCAACCGAAGTGAGATGCATGGAACCGCCCTTGCCGCGCATCAACCCGATATCGCGCAACATTAACTCACCCAGCATGGCCTCCATGGGAACACCGCGCGCCAAAGTGTGGGCATGGCCGCGATAGGTGCAGAAGCTTTTATCGCCTTTTTGCATGGCCACACCGAATGCCGCTGCGATGGCTTCTTGGCCCAGCGATAAATGACTGGTGCCTTTGATCAGGTTTTGCAGAAATAAATCATAGGCACGCTTTTCGCAGTCGCGAATTTCTACCTGCTTGCGCCACAGCTCAAGCCGCTTGTCGTTGCCGATATCGTCATTCTCAATTGCTATGGATTTTGCCATAGTCAGGCTCTTACAGCGATCGCTGGGCAAAAATGTAATTTATCGATGAATTGCAAACTTCATCTCCCATATTTTATTATGCTTTTTCACACTGTGCCAAATATTTTTCGATTGCGATTCATAAAAATTATCAAATTGAGAATTTTTGATAATTGCAAGTCGCGGCGTTTGGATAGGATACTCTCAAAATAAAATTCTATGAAATCGGGAGGATTGACAATGAAAGCTGTGAGGTTTCACGCAGCAAAGGATATCCGTGTTGAGGATGTGCCCGCACCGTCCAATAAACTTAGTTCCAATGATGTTTTGATAAAGCCATTAGTCACAGGCATTTGCGGGACAGATTTACATGAATATATTGCGGGGCCTATTGTTACGCCTGTCACGCCGCATGTTTACACAGGGGTTACCAATCCTCAAATTTTAGGTCACGAATTCAGCGCGATTGTTGCCGATAAAGGCTCTGCTGTATCAAATGTAAATGTTGGTGATCGCGTTTCCATTCAGCCACTGATTTCGCCACGCGATGATTATTATGGCCGTCGGGGGCTTTATCATCTCAGCCCGAGCATGGGCTGTGTAGGCCTAAGCTGGGCATGGGGCGGCATGGGCGAAATGGCCGTGGTGAATGATTACAATGTTGCAGTGTTGCCCAAGGGTGTGAGCGATGTTCAAGGGGCCATGATTGAGCCTGCTGCAGTTGCAGTTTACGCGGTTGATCGTGGCAACGTGCGTTCTGGCGATACGGTTTTGGTTTCAGGCGTCGGCCCCATCGGTGCTCTCACATTGCTGGCCGCCAAGGCCGCAGGTGCGGGGCAAATTTTTGTAAGCGAACCCAATGCCTTCCGCCGAAAAATGGCGAAAGATTTGGTGCCTTCTGCCATCGTCATTGATCCGATGACACAGAATGTTGTGCAGATGATCAAAGACATGACCGAAGAAGGTGTGGGCGTAGATGTAGCCATCGAATGCGTTGGCTTAGAGGCAAGTTTGAACACCTGCGTGAATGCCGTGCGCAACCAAGGCAAAGTGGTGCAAACCGGTTTGCATATGAAGCCAGCCAGTGTTGACCCCATGACTTGGGCACTGAAAGACATCTCCATCGAAGCCACGTGGTGCTATCCAGTGCAATGCTGGTCACGCATTATTCGCATGGTGGAATCAGGCGCATTCCCGATTGAAAAAATCGTCACTGCCAACATCAGTTCTGATCATGTCGTAAAGCAAGGCTTTGATGCATTGCTCGACAAATCCGTCAACCACATGAAAATTCTGGTGACAGTCTAATGAGCACGCCTGTAAAAGTTGCCATGATCGGCCTTGGTTGGTGGGGCAAGAAGATGACGGCCGTATTGAAGAAGGCCACCAATGATATTGAGATTGTTTGCGCCGCAGAGCCCAATCCGGAGGGCGCAGAATTTGCCGTGGCCAATGGCTTCAAGCATTATGCCGATTTTAAAGACGCATTAAAACATCCGGGCGTTGAAGCCGTGATTTTGGCAACACCACATTCGCTCCATGCGGCCCAAATCAAGGCTGCTGTTAAAGCCAAAAAACATATCTTCTGTGAAAAGCCTTTGGCTCTCACCAAGAAAGGCGCTGAATCTGCCGTCAACGCCTGCAAGAAAAGCAAACTGGTTCTGGGCATGGGCCATGAGCGGCGTTGGGATCCGCCCGTTGCAAAAATGTTGGCAATGGCACGCAGTGGCGAGCTTGGCCGCATACAACAAATCGAAGGTAATTTCAGCCATGACAAATTTACCACGTTGGATAAATCCAATTGGCGTTTGAACAAAAAAGAAGCGCCTGTTGGCGGTATGACGGCAACGGGAATTCACCTGACTGATTTATCAGCAGCACTTTTGGGCCCCGCAAAAGATTTGCGCGTGTCTTGCGAAAAGCTCTCATCCAAAATTCCGCAAGGCGATACGATGAGCGTGCACATTCGTTTCAAAGGCGGCGGCACATCTTATGTGTCAGCCTCGCTGGCCATGCCATTTATCTCGCGCTTTGCGGTGTTTGGCTCAAAGGGCTGGATTGAAATTCGTGATAAGGCGCATGTTGAAGCGCCTGATGGTTGGGTTGTTACATCAGCCATGGGAGGCGGGCCAATTACAGTTGTTGAGTTGCCAGCGGCTGAACCTGTGAAAGATAATCTTGTGGCCTTTGCTCATGCCATTCGCAAGAAAGCGCCTTACCCGATCACCGGAAAAGATCTTGTGAACAACATCTCCATTCTCGAAGCCATTATCAAGTCTGCCGCCAAAAACGGCGCAGTTGTAAAAGTTTAGGAGGTCCGCATGAAAGCTCTCGTTTTTGAAACTCCGGATAATCCCATCATCATGGATATGCCTGTGCCGTCGATCAACGACAGCGAAGTGCTGATCAAAACCAGCACGATTGGCATTTGTCATTCCGATTATGAGTTGCTGGCGGGGCGTTATATCATCCCAATTTCTTATCCCGTCACTCCGGGTCATGAATGGTGTGGTGAGATTGTCGAAGTAGGAAAGAACGTCAAGAACTTCAAACGCGGTGATCGTGTTGTCGGTGAATGCGTTGTGCGCACGCCGGAACGCTTGCATCATTTCGGGTTCTCAATGAACGGTGCAGATCGCGAATATTTCAATGTTAACCCCGACTGGTTGCATAAGCTGCCTGATGGTGTCGATGACAATCGCGGCGCTTTGATTGAACCTTTTACCTGCGGCTTTTATGCTGTGCTGCGTTCCGGCGGTACCAATGCTTCTGAGACTGTTGTGGTTTCCGGCGGCGGCACGATTGGGCTTGTTACTGCCGCAGCAGCCATTGGCATGGGTGCGCGCGTCATCGTGGTCGACCCAATCAAGACGCGTCGTGACATCGCATTGAAACTCGGTGCTGCTGAAGTTGTGGATGCTATGGACAACCCAGCAGAGCGCATTAAAGATTTGACGGGCGGCAAGGGTGCAGAGCTTGTGATTGAAGCCTCAGGCCATGATGCCTCAGTCGCCAACGTGTTTGAATATGCACAGGAGAATGGCCGCGTTTCCATGGTGGGCCTTAACATTGGACGCAAGGTCACATCGACACTTGGATTGCTCCAACTCAAAAACTTAACAGTACGCGGCTGCATTGGCTCGCCCGGTGTGTGGCCCGCAGCGATCAAATTCTTGGAACGCACAGGCATCGATCTCTCGCCAATTCAGACTCATCACTTCAGCTTGCTTGATGCCAAGAAAGCATTCGAACTAGGCCAAGATCCGCAAGCTTGCATCAAAGTTACACTTTCAACCAAAGGACTCAATTAATGGAACGGCACGCGCTGATAGCAGGTGTATCAGGAATAATTGGCCGCCATTTGGCCGAACATCTTATCGGCACCAAAGGCTGGACGGTGACTGGAATATCACGCCACAAGCATGATCTGCCCAAGGGCGTAAAACACATCGCGGTTGATCTCACAGACGATGAAGCGGTGAAAGTTGCTTTGAAGCGCGTGAAACCAACGGACGTGTTTATCACCACGTGGTTGCGCCAAGCAAACGAAGCTGAAAATTGCCGCGTGAATGCCGGCATGGTACGCAATCTTTTAAATGCGATGGATGGCAAGAAGATTAAGCATGCCGCATTGGTGACGGGTGCAAAACATTATATGGGCCCGTTCGAGGCCTATGCCAAAACCAAAATGGTCACACCATTTCGCGAAGAGATGCCGCGTCTTCCATATCAGAATTTTTATTATGATCAGGAAGATGAAGTTTTTGCCGCTGCTGAAAAGCAAGGCTTCACCTGGTCCGTGCATCGCCCGCACACATTGATTGGCTATACTGTTGGCAATCAAATGAACATGGCGGCAACCCTCGGTGCTTATGCCGCGATTTGCAAAGAAACGGGCAAGCCATTCGTGTTCCCTGGTTCGCCACAACAATATGAAGCCGCTGTTGATATTACCGATGGTCGCATTATTTCCAAGCAATTGCTCTGGGCCGCAACAACTAAAGCTGCGCGCAACCAAGCTTTCAACATTGCCAATGGTGAAGTGTTTCGTTGGAGCTGGCTATGGCCAAAGTTGGCCACCTATTGGGGTGTGGCTGCGGGTGAATATCCTGGCCATGAACAACCTTTGGAAAAGCTGATGGTGGGCATGGAGCCTGTGTGGGACAAGATTGTTGCTGAACATGGCCTGAGGAAAAATGCGCTAAGCACCGTGGCCTCCTGGTGGCACAGCGATGCTGATCTCGGTCGCGTGATTGAAAACTTCAATGACATGACCAAGAGCCGCGACATGGGCTTTACGTCATACCAGAACTCAATCCATTCATTCACCGACGCGTGGGACAAGTTCCGCAAAGCCAAGATTTTACCTTAGGCTAGAAATATGAACTCCACCATTCCAGCAACTTCAAACATACCATTACTACAAAGCATTTCTGCTTTGCCGCTGGCCCGGAGTTTTGTGACCGTGGTTGTGTCCACACTTGCACTAATCATCGTATGCCTCTTGTTTGCGCCGTCAAGCATGTCAGCTGCGGGTCTATCAGGAAGCCTGCCCTTTGCTGCAATAATTGCTATCGTTGGATTAGGGCAATTGTTAGTGGTGCAGCAGGGTGGGTTTGATCTTTCACTGCCTGGGGCAGTGTCACTCGCTGTGGTTACTGCGACTCATTATCCTCACCAAAACAATGCTGTGCTCTACCAAGCGGTATTACTTTGCATCAGCTTTGCGCTTGCTAGCGGTATGATCAACGGTTTGCTCGTCAGCTTCTTCAAACTCAATGCCATCATTGCAACCATTGGCGTAAATGCGCTGCTCTATGGCGGCGTATTTGCTGTATCTGGCGGTGTGCCGTCGATCACCACGGCAAGTCTTGCAGAGATAGCGGGTGGAGAAACATTCGGTCTCCCTAACTCTGTCTATTTTGCGTTGGCTGCCTTGGCCGTTGTCTCATTTGTTTTAAAGGAAACCGTGTCGGGCCGTCGTTTTGAAGCAATTGGCGCCAATCCATTGGCAGCGCGTGCTGTTGGTCTCAAAGTGCAACTGCATCAGTTCATGGCCTATGTTTATGCGCAGCTTCTCTATTGCATGGCAGGCATTCTTATCGCGGGCATCACCCGTGAACCTACAGCATTCCAGGGTGACACGTTGCTGCTGCCTTCAGTTGCTGTTGTCGTCTTAGGAGGAACTTCTTTGCTCGGTGGCCGTGGATTTCCCATTTCTACTGTCATAGCGGCGTTTTTCCTTAATCAATTGAGCCAGTTCGCCCTCGCCGTCGGCGTGCCGTACTCGGCGCAAACCATCATCCAGGCTTTGGCCTTGGGTTTTGGAATCGGTGTCTACTCAATCAGGTGGACATTGAACTTAACTAAACAAACCACAAAACCAGAAAAATCGGAGGAATTATTATGAGCTTCAAGACTCTAAAACTCGCCGCAGCAACAGCCGTATTGGCTATGACCTGCGCAAACGCTGCTTTGGCAGAAACACCATCATGGTGCGGCCCAAAGAAAGCAACTATCGCTCTACTCGATGGTTACGGCGGCAATAGCTGGCGTCAGGTGACAACAGCATCCGGCAAACAAACAGCATCTTTGTGCCCAAGCATTACATCTTATGAATATGCTGACGGCAACGGTGATACCCAAAAATCCATTTCGGACATTAAGGGTCTTGCAGCAAAAGGCGTTGATGCTCTTGTAGTGTTCGGCGATGCTGGACCTGCGATGCTTCCAGCGATCACTTCGGTGTTCAAAGCTGGCAAAGTCATTGTGCCTTACCGTGTTGATGTTGGCGGCAAGGAGGGCGAGAACTACACCAAGTTCATCGGCTCGTCTTTCGTAAATGACGGCGAAAACTGGGGCAACTGGATCAAAGGCGTTCTGCCAAAAGGCGGCAATGTTCTGTTCCTCTCAGGTCCAGCTGGCAACAGCCAGGGTCTTGATGAACTCAAGGGCCTGAAGAATGTTCTGGGTGCTGAATATGTGTTCATCAATCCAGAACCTTTCGCAGTGACTAACTGGGATCCGGCATTGACACAACAAGTGCTCACTGCTGAAATTGCCAAGAACGCGAAGATTGATGTGATCGTATCAGATTTCGGTCCATCGCTCGTGGGCGCACTGCCACTGTTCAACAAGCAAGGAAAGTCTATTCCAGCGCTTGCCACATCAGACGGCAACTCGCTGGCCTGCTTCTATGAAGAAATGAAGGGTACAAACCCAGACTTCAAACTCTTCACCGTTGCAACCGGTAACGACAACGTCCGCCTTGCTGTGATGCATGCTGTGGCCGCTGCTACAGGTGGCACACCGCCAGCTGAAAACATCTTCAAAGCTCCAGTCTATGAAGATTCCGTTTCTGGCAAACCAAACCCTGTGACCTGCCGTAAGGATCTGCCAGGTGCGATTTATCTGTCATCTGAATTGCCAGATGATGATCAAGCAAAAGCTGTAGGCGGCAAATAGTAATAGCGTACCCCGGAGCGATATTCTCTCCGGGGTACATTTTATCCAGCTCGGAATTAAAATCGTGATAGCGAAAAAAGCAGAAAAACGCATCGCGTCTCCACAGGACGACGTTGTCATTCGGCTGTCCAATATTTCAAAAGTTTATTCTGGCGTTGCCGCTCTGCGCGATGTGAACGTTGAGTTCTATAAGGGTGAAGTTCATGCCATCCTGGGTGAGAACGGCGCTGGCAAATCCACGATGATGAATATCATTTCTGGTGCCACATACCCAACTTTGGGTGAAATCCATTTTGCAGGCAATCGCATATTGGAAATGACACCGAAAACCGCAGCTTCTTTAGGCATTGCCATTTCATTTCAACATCCCGCCATTCTGGACGATCTTTCCGTTTTCGAAAATTTGCGCGTTGCATTGCCCGCAATATTATTTACTGGCAAGGACGCGAAAATTGTTGCACGAGACCTGTTGGATGCTGTGGGCCTGCAAGTGCCGTTGCGTGCCCGCGCCGATGAATTGACTGTGGCGCAAAAGCATTTGCTCGAAATCGCTAAAGCTCTTGCATTGAAGCCAAAGGTTCTGATTCTCGATGAGCCTACAGCTTCGCTCGATCAAGATGCCACTGAGATGTTGTTTGAACGCATCCGCGGCGTGGTGAAAACTGGAACCTCAGTCATTTATATCACTCACCGCTTGGCCGAGCTTCGCCAAATTGCCCACCGCGTTACTGTACTGCGTGACGGTCGCTTTGCAGGAACGGGATTGGTGTCTGAAACGAGCGATGTTGCTTTGCTTGCCATGATTGTTGGTCGTACTTTAGGCTCCACATTCCCGCCCAAAGCCAAAACTATGGATACTGATATCAACTTCTCCGTAGCTGCGCTTACGGGCAAGGGGTTCAAAGATGTCAGCTTTAATATGGCACGCGGCCAGATTATTGGCGTGGCTGGTGTTGCCGGCAACGGTCAACCAGAACTGATGCGCGCCCTTGCCGGGCTCATTCCATCCAAAGGCACAATCGCGCTCAGTGGCAGTTCGATGAATACCAGAGACTTGCTTAACAAAGTTGCCTTCATGCCGTCTGATCGGCACATCGAAGGCTTGGCCTCTGGACTAACCGTGCGCGAAAACGCGTCTTTTGCAGCACTCGAAAAATTTGCATCGAGAGGAATTGTGAGCCGCAAGAAAGAGCTAAAGCTTGTCGGTGCAACCTTCACGTCTCTCGTTGTGAAAACGCCAAGCATTGAAGCTCCCATCCTTTCACTCTCTGGTGGCAACCAGCAAAAAGTTGTGATGGCCAGAGCTCTATTGTCTGACCCTGGCTTGATCGTGGCCGATGAACCGACCCAAGGGGTCGACGTTGGAGCGCGTTCTGAAATTTACCGCATCCTGCGCGAAGTTTCGAGTTCTGGAACGCCGGTGGTCGTGAACTCATCTGATGCTGCAGAACTCGAAGGCCTTTGCGATAAAGTTATTGTCATGTCGCGCGGCCACGTCGTTGAAACTTTGGTAGGCAAAGATGTTTCGGAAGAATTCATTGTAGCCGCAGCCGTCAGCGCCGGCAGCCATGGAGGTGAAAGTATCCAAAGCGTTACAGCCAACAAAAGCGGTTGGCGGCATTTCGTCCAATCCGACAATGCACCTGCAGTGCCACTTGCCATCATCACGGCTCTACTGGGACTTTTTATATTTAGTCAAAACACCAACTTCCTCTCCTTCTTCAATATCTATAACATCCTTCTTTTGGCCACCGCCTTAGGCTTCATTGCGCTCGGCCAAACTGTTGCAATGCTCATGGGTGGGATTGATCTCACAGTTGGGCCGCTGGCGGGTTTCCTTGTGGTCGTCGCGTCTTTCTTCATAAACGATGATAAATCAGCAGTATTGATTTTAACCGGATTTATACTCATGTTTGCTGGCGCATTTGTTGTGGGCTCTATAAATGGGCTACTCATCAGATACGCCAATTTCACACCTATCGCCGCAACACTGGCCATGTATATCGGCATTCAAGGCCTTAGCTTCTCGTTGCGTGATCATCCGGATGGATACATCAGTTTCCCCGTTACCGAATGGATCAACTGGCAGTGGGGGCCTATCCCCGTGGCTTTCATCGTGTTGGTTTTTACAGCCCTTGGTCTTGAACACGGCCTTCGCAATTGGAAACAAGGCTGGCGTATTCGTGCTGTTGGCTCCAATGAAGAAGCCGCAAGGCGTGTGGGCGTGCGCATCGACCGCACATCCATCACTGGCTATATTGCATCCTCAATACTCACTGCCATGGGAGCTATAATGTTGATGACACAAATCGGTGTGGGCGATCCTAGACAGGGCGTCAATTACACGCTTTCCAGCATTACTGCTGTGGTGTTAGGTGGCACGAGCCTCAGCGGCGGGCGCGGCACATTTATCGGCACAGTGCTAGGCGCGGTGTTGGCCACGGAAGTGTTGAATGCGGTAACCTTTTTGGGATTGTCGCAGACTTATCAGTATTTGTTCCAAGGTGGGTTGATTGTGATTTCGGCGCTGATTTATTCGATTGTGAGGCGGCGAGCGGCCGGTTAGGCTGGCCCATCCACAAATCGAGTATCTCACCTCAATAATACCCGGCCGATCTCATCGCGGCATCAATTCGGTTCTGGCTTCGCGTCAGTGCCTCTTCATCGGAACGCTCTCCATTCAGCGCTGCAAAAATCTCTTCACCTAAGATTTCTTCGATCACATGATATTCCGGCACGGGTGGTCTTTGCCAGTTTTGGATTCTGTTTTGTTTGGCTAACTTATCAACGAAGCTCACAATTGGCGTTGATGCAGCGGCCTCCGGGTCGGCGCTTACGCTGAAGCGCGGCGCAACAGGGAAGCCGTTTTTCACGTATTCTTTCATGGCAGCGGGGGACGCCATCCATGAGATGGCTTCAAAAGCAAGTCTCGCCCGCTCGGGCGGCAGCGATGCGGGAACCGCTAGCAAAAATCCACCTATGGGCGAAACGCTTGTGCCGCCGGGACCTGCTGGGTGCGGATAGTAAGACACTTTGCGTTTGACTACCGAATGAATGTCATATTCAAATCGGGCGGCCCGCATGGTCCAGCAATAGGTCATTGCGGCATGGCCGGTCATGAAATATTCCAGCGCCTTGTTCCAATCGATTAATAAAATATCAGGTGGCGAGAGGGCCAGCAGCTCATGCATATATTTCAGCGTGTGGCGGCCAGAATGGTTCAAAATTTGCGGGCGCATGGCCTCGCCTTTGAGCTTGCTATAATCTACATGCAGGCGAGGTGCCGGAATATCAATTACCGGGCTTCCACAACAGCCCATGAAGAACATAAATGAATGTGCGATGGGCATGCCCCGCGCTGCATTCCATACCACGCCATACATCCCGCGTTTCGGGTTTTGCAAAGCTTTGGCGGCCTCAATGACTTTTTCAAAACTGGTGGGCTGACTGAGGCCATGCTCTTCAAACAAGTCTTTGCGCACGGAGAGTGCTTCAATAGTGCAATAGATCGGAATGCCAAATTGCGTTTGATCCCAAGTGCCCGTAGCCCAAATATTGGGATGAAAATCCAGCGGATTAATGCTGCTGCTTTTCAAAAAATCAGTCAGCGGTTGCGCCACATTATGGCCCACGCTCTCGCCAAGCCAAGGCATGTTAATAGCGATCACGTCATAGTCGCTCTTTGCACGGAGGGCGTTAGTAAACACCTCTTCGCGCAGTTCTGGCAAGCTCAACAAATTGAAATTCTTGCGCGCCGAAAGTTTACTGCGAAAATCCGACCACATATCGCGCATTGAAGCGAAATAATTATCATCATGCAGAAGAAAGCGTAGCTCTGGGCCGGACTCTTTGGTCTTCTCCATAATCTCGAGTGGCGGAATAATTTGGCCGGCGAGGTATGATCCGCCAAAATAATAATCTTCGGAATTGCCACTACCAGTTTTCAAACCAAATGTATCCGCTAGCAAGCCTTTCACCTTGGCGGCATAGTCAGTAAAGCCAATGGCAAGTTTGCGACTAGGTTCTAAGTAATGCGATTTGCCTGTGGTGCCGCGCTGGCGCAGCTGAATGTCGCCCTTCTCAATCAGTTTATGAATGCGGCGCATGGCGCTGGCAAAAGGCACATCGGCTGCGAAAGCGAGCGAAGACATGGTGACGTTTTCACCGCGCAAATGCTTTTTCATCAAATAGAGAATTATGTTCCAGTTCGGATCAGGCTCTGCTGCCTTGAGCAGCTTGTCGTAGGGCGTGCGCATGCGTTCTAGAAACGTGATAATGCGCAAGAGTTCATATTCAGTCATGGAGTTAGACTAGACAGTTTCTTCATGGCAGCATAGGCTTCAATAGAAAATATGGGAGAATAATATGGCGGAGCACGTTTTAGGGATGCATCACATCGGCATCACGGTGCCGGATATAAAAGAAGGCGTTGCTTTCTTTGAGGCTGTTTTTGGTGCCATAGAAGTGTTCAACACCGGTCCCTTCGATGTAGATAACAATTTCATGAGCGGCAAGCTTGGCGCAGCCCCCAATAGCCGCATTCGTGATTTGGTTTTTCTGCGATGTGGTAATGGAACCAGTGTTGAGCTTTTTGAATATGATGGCGAAGATAAAAATGCTCCTCAAAAGCGACCGTCCGAAGTTGGAGGCACTCATATTTGCTTTGAAGTCCAAGATGTATTTGCCTCGGCAGAACGCCTAAGGGCCCAGGGTGTGGAAATGTTGCAGGGGCCAAACAAAGTTGAAGACGGCCCGCTCGCGGGTTTCAATTGGATCTATTTGCGCGCTCCTTGGGGCCAGGTACTGGAGATTGCCAGTTTTGATAAGCTGGGTTACGAAAAAGACACCAAGCACCGTTTGTGGCGGTCGCGACCAAAAGACTAGATGTAATTTACAATCTTTTGCGCATTGCCGCTTTAAAACAATTTTAATGTAAGTATCTTATTTTTTAGTTCGCGCCATCGTTATTTTTTTGCACGTGGTTGTCGCTCTTCAGTCGCTTGGTGCAATTAGACTTCGGCGTAGTTTATGGTTGCTGCCAGCAATTCAGTATGATTATCCCGCCTGAAGCCTATGATTAAGGGAAATGGAATTTCGGAATCGGCAGGCGATAGAAACACCAAGTCTCCAAGCCGAAAGCGCGAGACCGATTGTGGAACCAGTGTCACGCCAATGTCTGCAGCCACAAGGCCAAGCGCTGTTTGAATTTCGGTTGCTTCGATAGTGACCTCCGGCTTCAGCTTATGTCTGCTAAAAAACTTTAGCACTTGATCGTCAAAGCTTGGCCGGGGCATGTTCGGATAGAGAATGAAAAGCTCTTTCGCTACTAGTCCCAACCAAACTGTGGAAGCATTGTGGACTTGTAACGGCTTGTTTCCGGTTACTTGCCTATCACAATGCTGCCTTAAGCTACCTTCGCTTCGAAAGCCAAGGAGCTTATGCCGCCCAGATATGAGTGGCGTCTTCGTGCGTTATAGAACCCGTTGATGTATCCGAAGATTGCAGCTTCAGCCTGACGGCGTGTTGGCCAGTTTTACCGCAAGATCAATTCGGCTTTGATGGTTTTGAAGTAGGTTTCGAATGAAGTATTGTCATAACGTTTGCTTCTGCCGCTAATTAGCCGGGTCAGTCATTTGCGAAGGCCAACGGTTGTAACCTGCGTCATCCGGCACATCTTGCTCACCGACCAGACATGTTGCCAATCCTTCACAAACCCGAACCCTCTCGTGGTTTGCTTTGCAAACCCCTGCCGCGCAAGCACCATCAGGGTTTTTGACTCGCGAAGAACTGGGTAGCCTTTTTTAATATCTCCCTCTGCTCCCAAAGCACGCGGTTCTCTTGGCGAAGGCGTTCGTTCTGCTTGGCCAAATCCGCCTGCGGGGCAACCGAAATATCCGCTGGTCGAAACTGCGATTCCCATTTGCTCAAAGTTGAAAGGCCAACTCCTAAATCCGATGCAACCCGACGACGCCACAACCCGCACGTCAACGCAATCCGAAATGCTTCCAGCTTGAAATCTTTTGTATGTTTAATCGCCATAGTCCATCTCCTTGAGTGAGCGTTTTTAGCTCGAGTGACCGGAACCAATCCGTTACAAGTCCAGCTTGCTATCAATTGCTAGATTGAACAAAGCCAGATCAGGTTTGCAGCCTTCGATCTGCAATATCGTCCTGATCGACCAGACATGTTTGGCACGCAGCGTGGGCTATGCCCAATTAATTTGCCCTTGTCCCAAAGCCGAAGTTGAACAAATTCATCTTGCGCAGTTTTGGGTCAGTGCTTTTCCAATTCCTAATTATGCCGAACAAATCAGATGTGGTGATTTCTGTCACCCGTTCCTCGATGTATCGTACTTCGAAGTGCAGTTCTTTCGCATCAGTTGTTCTGGTCATATCAGCGTCATTCAGATTACACAAAAAATGTTCACAATCTAAAAGTACAACTTTAAATTGGTTTTCAATTGTGGACGAGTTTAATTAGAAAAAAGTAATCTGTGAAAATTTCTTTGGATGACTATTCGATCTCCAGAGACCAAAAATGGTGACGGTCGATTTTTCGCTTTAACAGCAAATGAAGACAATATGTTTCAAAAATTTTGCAATCTAGTTTTGGTCTTAGCTGTTGCGCTTGTTTATAGTTTTCTTGGATCTGACAAATTTTTTGCTGACGGTCGTATTGAGTTTAATTTGGAAGATTTGAGGAATTCATCATGGTCCTGACCCTTAGAAAATTTTTATGCTTGGCAGCGTTCTTTTGGGTTCTCGCGGTGTCGGGAGGCACTCCCGCATTATCCGATACTTGGTTCACAACGCCGATCTTGGACCTTCCTTATGTTGAGGGTGATCGCGAAATAGCCGCACTCCGTTTCAGCCAGATTTTTCCCGCACAAACACATCCGATTTGTGCAATTGAAAAGAGCTCCCCTGGCACATACACGTGTTCAGAAAAAACTTGGTCTCTTGGCTGTACAACAGAAGGTGTAGGAAATTCTCTTTGTGCCGCACATTCGTTTCTAATGTGCCCCGGTGGTGCAATAGCGGATAATTCAACTTGCGAAAAAGTTGCGAGGGCTGGCGGTGGCGGTTGTGCTGGCGGATGTTGTAGTACAAGCGGCTCTGGAAACGGCAGTGGCTCAAGTAATGCGGGTGGTGGCAGCGGCAGCGGGGCGGTGTACAGCTCAGGGATTTTGGTTGGCGATCCTGTTGAAGTTGCAACTGGCAGAGTATTGGTTCGCACAATAGATTGGTCAGGTGGCCCGTCAACCCGCTTGACCTTGGAACGGACATACGCAAGCATAGCAGCATCAATGGGCGTATTCCCGAATTTCCGCTTTGGCTCGCATTGGTTTAGTCCTTTTGATTCCCATGCCGGATATGTCGGCGTTGTCAATCCTCCAGCCATTAATGCAATGGTTAGCGTCTTTCTCGCCGATGCAACACAGGCGGACTTCAAATTTAATGGCACAAGCTGGTTGCCTATTAACGACACTTCTCTGTCTTACTCTATTGTATCAACGTCCCCAAATATTGTGGTTCAGCTCCGTGATGGAACAAAAAATACATACGATAACCAAGGGCGTCTAATACAAATCGAAAAACTTGGCGGTTACAAACAATATCTGAACTATGGTGGAAGTTTGAACACAAGCGTGACCGACAGCTTGGGCCAGACGCTCAAGTTTGAATATAACACATCTATAGGTCAAACGACTTATGTAAAGTCCGCAACGACGCCTGACGGTTCTGTCATCAATTACAACTACACAGATCGGGGAATGCACGCGAACTACACTTCCAATGAATGGACAATGAGTGAAGCTATTTATACTGATGGAACCCCGGCAATTTTGACCGATAACCCCCGTATCAAATATGACTATTCCACAGATGCCAGTTATCGTTATCAATTAATCAAAATCACAGATGAGAGGAACATTGTCAAAGCCGCTTGGACATATGATTCGTCGGGACGAGCTGCCACTGTGCGCGAGCATGATGGTTCGGGCACCATGAGTTTGACCTATGATGACGTGAACAACAAAGTGTCTGTTACCAATGCTCTGGGTCGAACGACTGTCTATACATTTACAGCCCTGCCCGGCGGGTCGCGGCGAATAGCACAAGTGGATGGTGTGCCAACAACAAATTGCGTCGCCGCAAACAGTACCTATTCTTACGATGCGAATGGATTTAAGTCTCAGCTGGTTGACGCAGAAGGGCGCGTGAAAACCTATGCAAATGATGCAGCAGGGAATGTTTTGTCCGCTGTTGACGGCTCGGGAACGTCAGTTGCTAGAACGATAGGCTATACATGGAATGCATCGCGTCCCCAAGTTACGACGATGACTGCGCCGGGACTCAACACCTCACTAACATATGATGGTGTGGGCAACCTGACTCAGCAATCGCAAGTCGATACAACAACAACGACCGTGCCCTATTCCACCAATGGCCAGACGCGAACAACCGCGTTCGGTTATACGACATTTACGGCGCCTGTTGCACCAGCCATTGCCGCCTCGGGAACGGTTCTGACGGATGTGCCTTTAACAATGGTCAACCCCAATGCTGAGATTGGCCCAGTCACGGGGGCAATTACAGGATGGACTAATCTGACCAGCAGCATTCCGCTTGCCATTGCAACCGATGGGCCTTGTACGACAACCAATCGGTGTTTTTATGGCGCAACTGGAAATACTTTGGTCATCGCGTATCAGGACGTTCCAGTTCCCAGTGCAAATTATACTGAGGTTGATGGTGGACTGAGATCCGCTAATGTCTCATGGCTGCAAGATGGCACGGCCTTAGGTTACGCTCCTGGCGCTGTGACCCTTCAATATCTCAATGCGTCAGGTCAGATTATTGGCAGTAATTTTTCGAGTGTCCGTATTGCTAAATCTTGGGAGCCAAGGTCTCGGACAACAGCAGTGCCTCCGCTCACGCGCACGATCCGCGTGCGGATGGCTTTCAACAATGGCTATTTTCCAACAGTCTCGATTGACTCGGTATCTATTAAACTTGTCGGCAATGGATCAGCAACCGCAAAACCGCTTCTGGCCGTTGTAAACCCCGCCGCTACGGGCGGGATTACAACCGGATGGACAGTCAGTACCCCGCGCATTTTGGCTACGAACAATGCGGGAGCCGTAGGTTATGCACCTTGCGATGCTGTTGATTGCTTCTATTCAAACGGACTGCCAAACGGTCCGGGATTGACCGCGCTCGGCACTGATACCATGACCCAAGACATCGCTTTGCCAACAGCGCTCAATGCAGAAATCGACGCGAGCAAGCGCGGCGTAGATGTGAACTGGACCGAGCAAACAATCACCGACTCTTCTAATGCGATCTCCCTGCAAATTGACTTTCTGGACACCACCAATGTGATTATTTCCGGCGCATCTGTGACTTCTCCGTTGCTGAATTCGAACAGTCTTTGGGTTGAACGTTTGCAATATGCAGATGTTCCGGCACTCGCCCGCAAAATCCGCCTCACATTTGGGTTTAATCGCCTATCACCCAACATCAGCACAGCAGGATACATAACGGGCATTACAGCACAACTCCGCGAGCGGAATTTCCCTGCTGGTACATTGCAGCTTCTCACTTCGGTAGATGGCCCGCTGGCTGGCGTTGGCGATAAAGTGATTTACGCTTACGACACCAAGGGCAATCTTTCGCAGGTGACCAATGAAGTGGGCTTGATCACCAAGATCACTGCGGTTGATGCCGCGGGCAGACCGACAGCATTGCTTGATCCCAATAATGTGATCACCAATTTGGCCTATGACCCACGCGGAAAACTGACATCAATCACAGTCAATCCAGGTGCCGCCCAAGCGGTGACGACTCTCACCTATGACGCAGCTGAGAGCATTAGTAAGATCACGAGGCCGGATAGCAGCTTTTTGAGTTATACCCGTGACAGTGTTTCCAATATCACCACCGTCACCAACAACACGGGCGAAAGCGTCACCTATGGTTATGATGGTGCTGGGCATATCACTTCGTCAACCATCAAGTCATCATCGGCTGTCATCACCAAACAAATGACCATGACCTATGACGAGATTGGGCGGTTGCTCAGATCGATTGGTGCGGCCGCGCAAACCAGCACCTTCGCTTACGACCGCACGGATAATCTCAAACAAGTCACTGACCCCCGCAGCAATCTCTATGGTTATGCCTATGACGCGGTCAATCGTCTGGTACAAACCACCAATCAGGATGGGGCTGTGGTGAATGTGACGCGCGATGGTCAGGATAATGTGGTGGCCTACCAAGACCCGCGTTCAATCACCACCTCTTACGTGCGCAATGGTTTTGGCGAGGTGATCAGGGAGGCTGCACCTGATGCGGGCACCACGACTTATGTGCGCGATCTGCGTGGTCTGGTGACGCAAGAGACGGATGGCCGTGGCGTGGTGACCAATCGCAGTTACGATAATGCGGGCCGCCTGCTCACCGAAACTTACCCTG